>NZ_JAQMYP010000039.1 GCF_028369295.1 Streptomyces sp. HD | reverse complement strand
TCGGGCAGCCGGCGGGCGGCGGTGGTGAAGGTGCCGTGGGGGTGTTCGGGGGTGCCCTCGGAGCGGGGGAAGAACTCGTACCAGGAGCCGTACAGGGCGCGTTCGCGCTCCACCAGCAGGGGCAGCGGCTCGGAGGCGGTGACCAGGTCCCGCAGCGGATACCGCCCCAACACCGCGTCCACGTTCGCCGCGAAGGCCGCCGCCAGCCGCGACTCGGGCGGCAGCGAGTCGTCCCGCAACGCGTTCGCGGCGGCCATCACCGTCGCCCGCCCCGCGTCGTCGGGCACTCCGGCGGCCGCACGCTCGTACAGGTCGCCGCCCTCCTCCAGGACCAGCCCGACGTCGATCCCGGCCGGGATCTTGATCCGGGCGTGATGCCGCCAGGTCGTGACCGGATCGCTCCAGGCCTCCACATGGAACGTCCAGCGGCCCACCGAGGGCGGTGTCACCTTGGCGCCCCAGCGGTCGGTGCCCGGAGCCAGTTCGTGCATGGGCGTCCAGGGGCCGGGACGGCCGTCCGGATCGGTCAGCACGACATTGGCGGCCACGGCGTCATGGCCCTCGCGGAACACGGTGGCGGAGACCTCGAAGGTCTCTCCCGCAACCGCCTTCGCCGGATGCCGGCCGCACTCCACGGCCGGCCGCACATCGCGTACCGGGATGCGGCCGATGGTCCCGGTGCCTGCACCGGCCCTGCTCTTGGTCCTGCCCATGGTTCACCTCCACCGTGCTCAAGGCCGGGCACCAGGCCCGGCCGGGGATCCAACTGCGCCGGAAGGCGCCGGTCCGCGTGCTATCTCCCCGCGAGGAAACGCCACCGCCGTGATCTCGGCGGACCCCGCCGCGCCGCCGGGCGGGTACGGGTCCGCTCGTCCTGCTCCCGGAGGTAGGCCGCCAGGGTGATGCGCAGATAGCGCTCCGCCGCGTCCACGGCCTCGCGCGCGCAGCGCTTCCCCATCAGGACGCACAGCGTGTAGCCGGCGTCCTCGAACGTGGCGCGCACCGCGTGGTCGGCCGGGGCCGCGAGCATGGCGCGTTCCCAGGCCCGGTATCGCCGCAGTTGCCGGGCGACTTCGGCTTTGGCCGGTAGCAGCATGGCGCCGTTCACCTTCCGGGCTGCTCGATGACGCGTCTCCCGACCGTCGGGCGGAACCCGTGCGCGCACACGCACGGGTTCCGTTACGGGCATCGAGGTCTTCACACATGGTGCATGGTCGATGACGCAGCGTCCTGTTGGAGCTTCAACTACCCCGGGCGCGCGTTCCTGTTGCACGAATGGCGTACGGCACTCACCCTGGAGTGACTCAGAAGCGATCAGTGCTCACGCTCCGTGTTCGGGGCCCGTCCCGCAGGGGCGAGGAGAGCGGGAGCTTTCGCGGTGAGGAGGTAACGACGGTGAAGACCGCAGTGCCCTGCTACTACCACCTCGATGTGGAAGTCAGCCCCGAACGGGTGGGTCAGGTCAGCCGAATTCTGGCCGCCCACCTCCGGTACTGGGACCTGGAGACCCTTGTCGAGCCCGTCCGCCGCGGCACGGAGATGCTGCTGCGGGCCATCGACGAGCATGCGACGGACAAGAGCACCTCGATCGAGATGTGGTGGAACGGCCAGCACCTCATCACCGCCATCGGCGACAACGACCGCGCCCTGCGCCCGGACCACGAACTGCGCGCCTGCCTGCAACACCTCGCGGCGATGAGCGACGGCTGGGGCTGCTGTGCCACCGGGACCGGCAGCAAGGTGATCTGGTTCTCCCAGCGCGCCCGCGCCGGCGAGCGCGCCCCGCTCATGCCGGCGGCTCCCGCACCCAGCCTGCGCGAGGCGCGCGGAGTGCCCCGCGAGGTGCCCGTCACGGCCCTGGCCGACGCGGTGGGCACCCGGGACGAAGTCCTGGAGGAGGCCCGGTGACCGCGAGACGGCGCCGCAAGGAAGTGAGCAAAGGGGTGCCCGCGTGGAGCGGGCACCCCTATCCGCTGGGTGCGGCCTTCGACGGTCAGGGCACGAACTTCGCCCTGTTCAGCGAGGTCGCCGACCGCGTCGAACTCGTCCTCGTCGACGACAAGGGCCGGCACACCCCGGTGCCGCTCACCGAGGTCGACGGCTTCGTCTGGCACGGCTATCTGCCCGGCATCGGTCCGGGCCAGCGCTACGGCTACCGGGTCCACGGCCCCTGGGACCCGGACCTCGGCCACCGGTGCAACCCGGCCAAGTTGCTGCTCGACCCGTACAGCCGGGCCGTGGACGGCCAGGTCGACAACCACGCCTCCCTGTTCGAGCGCACCCCGGGCGCCCCGTCCCCGGCGGACAGCGCCGGGCACACCATGCTCGGCGTGGTGACCGACCCGCACTTCGACTGGGGCGAGGACCGTCCCCCCAGGCTGCCGTACGCCGACACCGTCATCTACGAGGCGCACGTACGCGGCCTCACCCGCACCCACCCCGACGTCCCGCCGGACCTGCGTGGCACCTATGCCGGGCTCGCGCACCCCGCGGTCGTCGAGCATCTGACGTCCCTCGGGGTGACCGCCGTCGAGCTGATGCCGGTCCACCAGTACGTCCAGGACGGCGTACTGCTCGACCGAGGTCTGTCCAACTACTGGGGCTACAACACGATCGGTTTCTTCGCACCGCACAACGCCTACGCCGCCCACGGCACCCGCGGCGAACAGGTCGATGAGTTCAAGGCCATGGTGAAGGCGCTGCACGCGGCCGGCCTCGAAGTGATCCTCGACGTCGTCTACAACCACACCGCCGAGGGCAACGAGCGGGGCCCCACCCTGTCCTTCCGCGGTATCGACAACGCCTCGTACTACCGCCTCGTGGACGGCGACTGGGCGCACTACTACGACACCACCGGCACCGGCAACAGCCTGCTGATGCGCCACCCCTACGTGCTCCAGCTGATCATGGACTCGCTGCGGTACTGGGTGACCGAGATGCACGTCGACGGCTTCCGCTTCGACCTCGCGGCCACCCTCGCCCGCCAGTTCCACGAGGTGGACCGCCTCTCGGCGTTCTTCGACCTGATCCAGCAGGACCCGGTGATCAGCCGCGTCAAGCTGATCGCCGAGCCCTGGGACGTGGGGGAGGGCGGGTACCAGGTGGGCAACTTCCCGCCGCTGTGGTCGGAGTGGAACGGCAAGTACCGGGACGCCGTACGGGATTTCTGGCGCGCCGAACCCGGTTCGCTCGGTGAGTTCGCCTCCCGGCTGACCGGCTCCGCCGACCTGTACGCCCACAGCCGGCGCCGTCCGCGCGCCAGCGTCAACTTCGTCACCGCGCACGACGGGTTCACCCTGCGCGACCTCGTCGCCTACAACGACAAGCGCAACGAGGCCAACGGCGAGGGCAACCGCGACGGCGAGAACCACAACCGGTCCTGGAACTGCGGCGCCGAGGGCGAGAGCCGCGACCCGGCGGTCCTGCGACTGCGCGCCCGACAGCAGCGCAACTTCCTGGTGACGCTGCTGCTGTCCCAGGGCATCCCCATGCTCTGCCACGGCGACGAACTCGGCCGCACCCAGCGAGGCAACAACAACGCCTACTGCCAGGACAACGACCTCTCCTGGATCGACTGGCGCCTCACCGAGGATCAGCGCGCCCTCGCGGAGTTCACCCGCTACGTCATCGCCCTGCGCGCCGCCCACCCCGTCCTGCGCCGCCGCCGCTTCTTCCGCGGCGAAACCCCCACCCACCCCGACCAACCCCTGCCCGACCTGGTGTGGCTGCAGCCGGACGGCGACGAAATGACCGACGACGACTGGCACCGCCCCGACGCCCACTCCCTCGCGGTCTTCCTCAACGGCGACGCCATCGCCGAGCCGGACTGGTGCGGGCGGCCGGTCGTGGACGACTCGTTCCTTCTGCTTCTCAACGCCTACTGGGAGCCGGTGGAGTTCCTGCTGCCGGACGTCGCGTACGGCGAACGCTGGACGACTCTGATCGACACGGCCGAGACACAGGGGCCGCCCGACGAGCAGGAGCACAAGGCGGCGACCCGGGTGCTGGTCGAGCGCCGAAGCCTGGTGCTCCTGTCGAGACCGTCCCGCACGACCTCGTAGCCGCGGCCTCCACCGAAGTCGCGGCTTCTACCGATCACGTCGCAAGGTCACCGTGAACTGTGCCCCGTCCGGATCCCGCAGCACGGCCTCGTCAATGACCTTCGACAGCACGCTCCCCCCGTGCAGCTCCGCCGCCCGCGCGCACCCTTCCACGTCGGGCACCGCGAAGTGCACCTGCCAGTGCGGCCGGATCGTCGGATCGGGCGCGGCCTCCAGCGCCCCCGACTCGATCCGCGCCACCACGTCCCCGCCGCTGCGCAGCACGACCTCGCCGCCCTCGTAGCGGACCTCGCAGCAGCCCGGCCGCTCCGTCGCCCAGTCCAGGACCTCGCCGTAGAACATGGCGGCGTCGAAGGCGTCGCGGGTGTGGAGCCGGATGAACGTCGGTGCGGCACGGCGCCAGGTCTCCCAGTTGGAGATGAGCTCCCCCTCCCAGACGCCGAACGTCGCCCCGTCCCGGTCGGCGAGCAGCGCCGCCCGCCCCGGCGGCAGGGACAGCGGCCCGACGGCACTGGTGCCGCCGCGCTCCTGCACCCGGGCCACGGCCTCGTCCGCGCTGGGCACGGCGAAGTACGGCGTCCAGGCCACGGCCATCTGCCACATCGAGGCGACCGCGGCGATCCCGGCCACCGGCACGCTCTGCGCCAGCGCGACCCGGAACCGGTCGCCCAGCTTGGCCGGCCGCCAGCGCCAGCCGAGTACGGCCGAGTAGAACGCCTGCGTGGCCTCCAGGTCGCGGCTGGTCAGGCTCACCCAGCAGGGTGCGCCGAACACGGAGTGGGTGGACACGACCTCGGCCGTGCCCCTGGGGGTCTTCACATCGTTCATGTCAGTCGCGTCCTGGTCTCGCCCGACCGGCGGCCACCGGTGCTCTCCCAGTGTCCGGCGAGATGCCCTCCGGGGCCTGTCGAGTAGGCCTGTCGAGTACCCCTGCCGGGGCGGCGAAACAGCTGAGGAACGGCCTCCGCTTCTCTGGCCTGCGACTGGCAAAAAGACGATTATGGAGACGTGGCACCGACACCGAACGAGCCCGCCGACGGGAACGAGACCGACCGGATCCTCGAACTTGAGGAGGAGGTCGACCAGCTCAAGGCGGCGGTCGTCTCGCACGCCGTCGTGGACCAGGCCATCGGAATGGTGGTCGCTCTCGGCCGCGTGGCGCCGCACCAGGGGTGGGCCGTGCTGAAGGACGTCTCCCAGCACACGAACATCAAGCTCCGCCAGGTCGCGGAGCTGATTCTCATCTGGGGCCGGGACGGTGAAATGCCCGCCGAGATCCGCGTCGAACTCGAAGAGGCCCTCGAACGGTACGGTCCGACGCAGATTCCGGGATCACCGCAGGAGTAGACGCACCAGCCTGGGTTTTCAGCGGGCCTCGGCGAGCAGTTCCTCTCGCAGATGGGCGAAGCAGCCGCTCAGCAGCCGGGACACATGCATCTGTGAGATGCCGAGCTGCGTGGCGATGCGACTCTGGGTCATACCGCCGAAGAAGCGCAGGTAGAGAATGGTCCGTTCGCGCTCCGGCAGCCGCTGCAGACACGGCTGGACGGACACGCGGTCGACGATCACCTCGTACGCCGGATCCGGGCCGCCTATCGCGTCTCCCAGCGCGTAGCCGTCGGTGCCGGGCATCTCCGCCTCCAGCGACAGCGCGGAGAAGCACTCCAGGGCCTCCATGCCGGTGCGCACCTCTCCCTCGCTCAGATGCGCGTGATCGGCGATCTCGGACACGGTGGGCGCCCGCCCCGGAGTCAGCTGCGACAGCTCCTTCGCGGAGCTCCGCACCCGGTTGCGCAGGTCCTGGACCCGGCGCGGCACGTGCAGCGTCCACATGTGGTCGCGGAAGTGCCGCTTGATCTCGCCGGTGATGGTGGGCACCGCGTACGCCTCGAAGGCGTGGCCGCGGGCCGGGTCGTAGTGGTCGACGGCCTTCACGAGCCCCAGGGCGGCCACCTGGTACAGGTCCTCAAGGGACTCGCCGCGGCCCTTGAACCGGACGGCGATCCGCTCGGCCATGGGCAGCCACGCCTGAACCAGTTCGTCTCTGAGGGTCTTGCGCTCCGGACCGTCGGGCAGTCCCACGAGCCGTTCGAAGGCCTCGATCGTGTCGGGGGCGTCGTCGTGCGGGTGCTGCTTCGTTCTGGTGGTGGCACTCATCCGTGCGCACCTCCTCGGCAGGTGCCGGCTGGACGGACACCATGGGAGGCGCGGACTCGGACCACATGGAGGACATCCAGGGGCCCGAAAGCGCCGGCTCCCACGGACGTGCCTCCTGTCCGAAGCACATAGTGGGGAATTCCCCCCTAAATGGCATCTGAAACGCAATTCGTGAATGCCACTACGTGTCGCTGCCGGGTGACTGTGGGTTTGCCGGTGATCTCGGCATCGCCACGGCCTCCTCGCCGCGGGGGTGGCGGCTCGTCGATCTTGGCCCGGAACGTGATGTGCGGCACGTGGGTGAATGCGCCCGCCGGACCGGAAAGCGGATTCCTCCTGCCCACGGCTTGATCGGTGATCAAGAGGGCGAATGGGCTGGCCACAGCGCATTCTGCTCATTTGACAGTGCCCTGAGCGCAAAGATAGGAAGCAGCTCTCTGGGTCGAGAGGTGGATTGTGTACGAGCCGAACGTGGTCGGGGACTGGCACGAGTACGACGAGCATGCCGGTCTGCGTCTGCGCGTCCACTGCCTGGAAGCCGCCGAGCCGCCCCGCGGACGGGACGAGGCCGCCGAGGGGCTGACGTACTTCAGGGTCCGCGTCACCGTCGAGAACCGCGGCGAGCGGCATCTCGGCATCCACCTGGAGGACGGCCAGATCGACGTGCGGATCGGCCGCGACGGCGAGGCCGCGTTCATCGACTGGCGCAACTCGCAGTTCATCGAGGGCTTCGACGTCTACCCGCTGCGCCGGGCCACCGCCGTGCTCTACGCCGCGGGCCCGGAGGCGAGCCTGACCCAGGTCGACGTGCAGATCCAGCTGCGTGTCGAGGAGGAGTGGGCGGACCGCCGGCTGTGGACCGGCGGACTCGGCCTCCAGGAGCCGGCCGGCGTCCACGCCGCCACCCTGCGCGACGGCATCGCGCTCCAGGTCAGCAACTTCCTGCGCGAGCAGGCCGAAGAGGGCACCGCCTGACGGGTGAGCGTCCCGGCCGGCGGCGCCGCCCGACGCGGCAGCGCCCGCACGGCCGGGTGGGTCAGTGCGGGATGCCGTCGATGATCTCGCGGGCGCCCTGACGCAGCAGCGCGACGGCGACCGACGTGCCGAGCGTCGCCGGGTCCAGTCGGCCCGCCCACTCGTGCGCGTTCAGCCGCGTCTTGCCGTCCGGCGTGAACACACAGGCCCGCAGCGACAGCTCGCCGCCCCGGTCCACACGCGCGTACCCGGCGATCGGGCTGTTGCAGTGCCCCTGCAGGACATGCAGGAACATGCGCTCGGCAGTGGCCTCCCGATAGGTGTCCGGGTCGCCGAGGCCGCTCACCGCGTCGATGAGCCGGGAGTCGCCCTCCCGGCACTGCAGCGCGAGGATGCCCGCGCCGATCGGTGGCATCATCACGTCGGCGGAGAGGACCTCGCTGATCACATCACCGCGGCCGATGCGCTCCAGGCCGGACACCGCCAGCAGTAGCGCGTCCGCCTCGCCGTCCGCCAGCTTCTGCAGCCGCCGGTTGGCGTTTCCGCGGAACGGTACGCACTCCAGCTGCGGGTGGGTGGCGGCCAGTTGGGCGACCCGGCGCACCGAGGAGGTGCCGATCCGGGTCCCGGCGGGCAGCTCGTCCAGCGTGAGCCCGCCCGGGTGGATGAGGGCGTCGCGGATGTCGTCCCGCTTCAGGAACGCGGCGAACGTCGTCCCCGCGGGCAGTGGCCGGTCGGCGGGGATGTCCTTGAGGCAGTGCACGGCGAGATCGGCCTCGCCCGCCAGCAGAGCGGCGTCGACCTCCTTGGTGAACGCCCCCTTGCCCTCGACCTTGGACAGGTCGCCCATCCACTTGTCGCCGGTCGTCTTCACCGGCACGACCTCGGTGCGCACACCGGGATGCAGGACCGCCAACTCGGCGCGCACACGCTCCACTTGGGCGAGGGCCATCGGCGAGTCGCGGGAGACGATGCGGATCAGTTCAGGGACGGACATGCGGACACGATAGACCGTCACGACCCCGCGTCCGTACGGTACCGCCCTTTTGCGGCCCGCCCCTTCACCCCGCGGCCCGCTGCCGCCCCATGGCCCTCGGCGGCCGCCCCGCCACCGTCCCCGACGCCCACCTGCCCCGGCAGGCCCAGCACCGCGAGCGCCCCCACCGTCAGCAGCCCCCCGACCAGGAACGTGCCGCGCACCCCGACCGAGGGCAGCAGCAGGCCCCCGAGCAGCGCGCCGGCGGCGACGCCCACGTTGAAGGCGGCCGAGTTGGCCGCGAGGGCGGTCTCGGTGCGGCCCGGCGCCACCCGGAGCACCTGGCTCTGCGTCGCCATGAAGACGGGCGCGACCGAGGCGCCCAACAGCATCATCAGCGCGACGCTTGCCGCCGGGACGTGGCCCGCCGCCCAGAGGCCGAGCAGGGCCACCGCCTGGGTCGCCACCGGCACGGCCAGGGTGGCCTGCGGGAACCGGTCGAGCAGAGGCCCGGTCACGGTGACCCCGGCCAGTGCCGCCCCGCCGAACGCGAACAGCACGGCGCTCACCGCGTCCCCGCCGAGCCCGCTCACCTCGTCGAGGAAGGCGACGACATAGGTGAACCCGGCGAAGACACCCGTCACCGACAGGGCGGTCACGCCCAGCACGACGCGGAACCGGCGCCGGTCGGGCGCGGCACCGTAGGCGGAGTGGCCGTCCTGCGGGCGGGACGTGGGCAGCAGGGCGCCGACGGCCACGAGGCAGACGAGCGCGAGGGCGCCGAGCAGGGCGAAGGGTGTCCGCCAGTCGGTGTGCGCACCCAGCCAGGTCCCGGCCGGAACCCCGGCCACCGTCGCCAGGGAACCGCCGACGGACAGCAGCCCGATGATCCGCCCCCGGCGCTCGGGCGGGAACAGACCTACCGCGACCGGCCCCATCACCGCCCAGAACAACGCCTGCGCCGCTGCCGTCACCACCCGCGCCGCCAGCAGCAGCCCGTACGTCACCCCGCCCAGCGCCGACACCCAGCTGGCCACGACGAGCAGTCCCAGCAGCCCCGCGAGCAGATACCGGCGGGGCACGGAACGGCTGACATGGGCGAGCGGCAGCGACACGACGGCCACGGTCAGGCCGTACCCGGTGACCAGCGCGCCCACGGCCGCGAGCGGGACCCGCAGATCCTGTGCCATGAGGGCGAGCAGGCCGACCGGCAGGTTCTCGGTGGTGTTGAAGGTGAACGCCGCCAGCATCAGCGCCGCGACGACGGCGGCCCGCCGCCAGGGTTGTGGACGTACGCTGCTCATCCAACCGCCTTTCCGACCGGGGGAGTCGGAGCAAGCGTGCTGGTCGGCAGCCGAGGCCTCCACTCATTCGGTCCTGGACGAATCGACGCTCACGACGGGGGACGCATGCCTCTGGCCCTGCCGCTCGGCACCGACGACCTCACGCGCTGCCGGTTCGCGATCTCGCCGCTGTGCCAGACCCACGAGGCGCTGCGCATGCTGCGCCGTCCGTCCCGGCACGGCTACCACCGAAGCTGGCTGCGCCGAATGCGCAGTACGGTCACCGGCCTCGACCTGGCATCGCTGTGGCTGTTCATGCCGCCGCCCGGCGGCTACACCCCGGACTTCCTCGGCGCGCCCCCGGAGGAGCCGTACCCCTGCTTCGAGGACGAGCTGGCCCGGATGCGCGCCACCGACCCCGCTCTGGCGCACGCGGAGATGACCCGCTCGTTGGCCTGCACGCCGGGCCTCGCCGAGTCACCCCGAGGGCGTGGCGCGCTGGACGACCCGGCCGCCACGGTCCGGCGCCTCGCCGATCTCACCGAACTGGCCTGGCACGCGCTGCTCGCCCCGGACTGGCCGCGCCACCGCGCCGTGCTGGAGGCGGACATCGCGCACCGGTCGCGGCAGGCGGCGGACGGCGGTCTCGACGCGCTGCTGACCGGCCTGCACCCGGCCGTCGACTGGGCCGACCACACCCTCACCCTGCGCCGGTACGTCGATGTGCCGGACGCCCAGCGCCCCGACGGCAGGGGCGTGTTGCTCATGCCGAGCGTTTTCGTGTGGCCGGACGTGGTCAGCGGCTTCGCCCGGCCCTGGCAGCCGACGGTCATCTATCCCGCCCGGGGCATGGGCCGTCTGCACACCGAGCCGGTGCCACGCCCGCCGGAGGCGCTCGCCCGGCTGCTCGGCCACCAGCGCGCGACCGTCCTCGCGGGCCTTGCGACCCCGTCCTCGACGACGGACCTCGCCCGCCGTCACGCTCTGGCCCCCTCCACCGTGTCGGCCCACCTCTCCGTCCTGCGGGAGGCGGGCCTGCTGGTGTCCCGGCGGCAGGGCCACTACGTGCTGTACGGACGAACGGCCCTGGGCGACGCCCTCCTGGACCGGGGCGTCGGCCCGGAGGCCGTCTGACCGTTCTCGGTGGCGACCGCCCGCGGGATCAGGCGTTCGGGTCGAACGCGATACCGGACGGCTTCGCCGACGCCAGGTGGTTCGTGAAGTTGCCGTCCTTCAGGCCGAAGTTGGCGCTGCCGAAGTTGTACGCGACCAGCTTGTCGCGCACGCCCGACGGGTAGCCGTTCCAGCCGACCAGCGGCGGGTACTGCCAGGTCCCCTTGTGGTTCTCCGGCGGCTCGTCGTTCGAGTTGGCCGGCCGGAAGCAGTGCGTGCTGATGCCGTCCTTGTGGTAGACGATCTTCGCGTGGGTGCCGTCGAAGCGCACCGAGGACGCCGGGCTGATCGTGAACGAGCCGTGGTTGGACGTCGACACGTACTGCACCGCGTTGTTCTGCACCCACACCACGACGTGCTCCCAGTCGTGCCGGTGCCCGCCGATGCTGCTGCCCGCCACCGCCTGGTCCTTCTCGAAGTACAGGCCGTACATGTAGGCGCACCAGCCGTTGTTGCACTTGTAGCGCGAGTAGCCGTTGGTGTTGTCCAGATCCGAGGCGTCACGGCAGTCGCCGCTGAGTGAACCGGTGGGGTTCAGGCCGCCGTTGACGGTGCCGTCGGGGCCGATGGCGGGCGTGGAGTAGCAGCCGTCCGTGTCGTAGTCGAAGGCGGGCTGGTACGTCTGCTCGGCCGCCTCGGCGTTGGCGGGCAGCGCCTTGGGCGGAGCGGCGAAGGCGGTGCTGGGGAAGGCTATGACGAGCGCGGCGGCACCGGCCGCACCGGTGATCCAGCGCTTGCGGTGCGTACGGGACGTCTCTGAAGACACTGCGTCTCCTCGGGGGAAATCGGGCGCAGCCCAACGGTTGTGGGGGGAAAGGCAGTTCAGGATCCTGGCTTTTCACTTCCGTGCCAAGAGCCACGGGGGTACCGGCGGTAACGATCAGCGCAACAGTGAGCGGAAAGCAGGGAGGAAAGCTGTGTGTCAGGCGCTCTCGTCCGGGAGGTGGGCCGCCGACTCCTGCGGTGTGAGGTCGGGCCGCAGCCGCAGCCAGGACGGCTGGCGCAACAGCCCGGAACGGGTGCGCACGCTGTAGCGGACCTCGCCGACCAGCCGGGGCAGCACCCAGTGCGCGCCCGTCACCCGCGGGGCGGGATCGAAGGGGCAGGCGTCGGTTTCCGACGCCCGGAGTAGTTCCGCCAGTTGCGTCCGCTCCGCCTCGCTCCAGCCGGTGCCCACATTGCCGACGTACCGCAGCCGACCGCCCGCGCGCTGTCCGACCAGCACCGAGCCCGGGAGGCCGGTGAGCCGTCCCTTGCCGGGCAGCCAGCCCCCGACGACGACGTCCTCGGTCCGCATGTTGCGGATCTTGATCCAGGCGCGGGAGCGCACCCCGGGCTCGTACACCGAGTCCAGCCGCTTGCACACCAGCCCCTCCAGCCCGTGCTCACGGGTGGCCCGCAGGGCTTCGGCGCCGTGTCCGACCAGCGCGGCCGGCGTCGACCAGAACGGCCCGTCGAGGCCCAGCTCCTCAAGGCGCCCGCGGCGCCGGGTGTAGGGCAGCGTGACGAGGGACTGGCCCGCCAGATGCATCACGTCGAACAGCACCAGATGGACGGGCGTACGGGCCGCCAGCCGGGCGGCCCGCTCGGGCGCGTGTGCCAGCCCCATCCGGGACTGCAGCAACTGGAAGTCGGCGTGCCCCTGTTCGTCCAGCGCCAGGATCTCCCCGTCCAGAACCGCGGAGGTGGCGCCCAGCGCGCCGCCCAGCGGCCGCAGTTCGGGGTAGGCGGCCGTGATGTCCTCGCCGGAACGGGCGCGCAGCAGCAGGCCGCCGTCCCCCTCCAGGTAGACGACCGCGCGCTGGCCGTCCTGCTTGGTCTCGTACGCCCAGCGGGCGTCCTGAGCGGCGGGCGGCAGGGCGCCGGACCTGGCGAGCATGGGAGGGATCAGCGGCAGGCTCACGGGTCAGTCTTCGACGGCCCCGCCCGCCGCCACGCACCCTCGCCGCCGTTTTCCCCTGAACGGCGGCCGTGGCGCACGTCCCCCGGACGACGGCAGCGCCGTCAGCCGTCCCCGTTCGGCGGTACGGCCCGCACCAGACCCGACTGATAGGCCATCACCACGAGTTGGGCGCGGTCCCGGGCGCCCAGCTTCGTCATGGCGCGGTGCACGTGGGTGCGCACGGTCAGCGGGCTGACGAAGAGCTTCTCCGCGATCTCCTCGTTGGAGTGGCCCTCGGCGACCCGGGCCATGACCTCGCGTTCGCGGGCGGTGAGCGCGGCGAGGTCCTCGGGCGAGGCCGACTGCGAGCTCTCGGCGGGAGAGGCCAGGAACCGGGTGATCAGCGTGCGGGTCGCGGTGGGGGAGAGCAGGGACTCGCCGGCGGCCACGGTCCGGATGCCGTCGAGCAGCACGTCCGCGGTGACGTCCTTGCCGAGAAAGCCGCTCGCCCCGGCCCGCAGCGCCCGGGCGACGTACTCGTCGATCTCGAACGTGGTGAGGATCAGCACCCGCACCGCCGTGAGGTCCGGGTCGGCGCAGATCGCGGAGGTGGCGGCCAGCCCGTCGGCGCCGGGCATGCGGATGTCCATCAGGACCAGGTCGGGGCGGTGCGCCCGGGCGAGGTCGACGGCCTCGGCACCGTCGGTGGCCTCGCCGACCACCTCCATGTCCGGGCAGGAGTCGATCAGGATCCGGAACGTGGCCCGCAGCAGGGCCTGGTCGTCGGCGAGCAGTACGCGGATGGTCATGTGCGGGGTTCTTCCGGTTCCGGAGCGGTCGGGTACAGCTTCCAGGGAACAGCCAGGTATGTCGTCGTGCGTCCGCCGACATTCACCGCTACTCGGTTCGCAGTACGTGCCGCGGGCCAGGTCATCCCCGAGGGGGAGCGGGGCTCGTCCTCACCACACGCACGGCAGCTCCACCTCGACCGCCGTCGGCCCGCCCACCGGGCTCGACATCCGCACCGTCCCGTCGAGCGCCGCGACCCGCCGCCGCATCCCGAGCAGCCCCGAACCCTCCGACTCGTCCGCCCCGCCGTGCCCTGCGTCGGCCACCTCGACCCGCAGTCCGCGCCGCACACGGGCGATGCGGACGGCGGCCTCGGAGACGCCGCTGTGCTTGGCGACGTTGGTGAGCGCCTCCGCCACCACGAAGTAGGCGGCCGTCTCCACGGCCGCGGGAGCCCTCGGCCCGTCGTCCTCCAGCCCCGCCACCTCCACGGCCACCCGCAGCCCGCTGCCGGCGGCCAGCGCGCGCACGGCACCCACCAGGCCGCGGTCGGTCAGGATCGGCGGATGGATGCCGCGCACCACCTGCCGCAGCTCCGACAGCGCCTGCTCGGCCTGCTCCTGGGCGTCGTCCAGCAGCCCCCGCGCGGCGTCCGGATCACGGTCGTAGGCGCGCTTGGCGAGCCCGATCCGCATGGACAGCGACACCAGCCGGGCCTGCGCGCCGTCGTGCAGGTCGCGTTCGATACGGCGCAGTTCGGCGCCGTGCGCGGCGATCGCGTCGGCCCGTGTCGCGCTGAGCTGCTCGACCCGTGCGGCGAGCTGTGCCTTCGGGGACGGCCTGAGCAGCGCGGTCGACCAGCCGGCCTCCAGGTCCGCCAGGCGCACGATCCACGGCAGGACCACGGCCCGCCGACGCAGCAGCCCGCACCCCACGCCGTCGACGACGAGCCCGACCGGCCACAGCGGCAGGGCGACGATCAGCAGTGCGCCGTACACGTAGTAGGCGGCCATCCAGCGCAGATCGGTGAGCGTGCCGGGATCGCGCACCGCCGTGCGCAGCCGCCCGGTCAGCGGCCCCTCGATGGTCCGGTACGCCTCGGGGATCTCCCGCCCCGTCCAGGCGGTGGTCAGCCGGCGCTTGGCCCCGGCGATCCGCCGCAGGAGCAGCACCGTCTCGGGCAGCAGCCAGGCGCCGATCACCACGACCGTCCCGACGGCGGTGATCAGCAGCACGGTGATGAAGAGATACATTGCGAAGGCCATCGCGGCGGCCACGAGCAGATGGCCCGTCGCACGCCCGGCCTGCCGCACCGTCGCCCGCATGCCTGTCACGCCAGGCGACCGGGGGCCGCGCGCGGGGGTGCGGACACCCGTGGCGCAGGTGCAGCCCGCTCCACCATGCTCACCCTTTCTTTCAATCAGGTGACTTAGATTGTAGGGGTGAGGAGCCGCGACGGTTCGAAGGGACTGGCCGTCGCGGTGATCGGTGAAGTCCCGGTGCGGTGGTGATCATGGCAGGCAGGACTCTGCGGGCGGAGCAGGTCAACGCGACCCGGGAACTGCTCCTGACCGCGGCCGAGCGGCTCTTCGCCGAGCATGGCGTGTACGCGGTGTCCAACCGTCAGGTCAGCGAGGCCGCGGGACAGGGCAACAACACCGCGGTCGGCTACCACTTCGGCACCAAGACCGACCTGGTCCGCGCCATCGTTCGCAGGCACGCCACGCGCATCGAGGAGATCCGCGTCCGTCTGGTCGCCGGCCTGGCGGACCCCGACGACGTGCGCGGCTGGGTGGACTGCCTGGTCCGCCCGGCTCTGGAGCACCTCGCCGCACTCGGCAGCCCCACCTGGTACGCGCGGTTCTGTGCCCAGGTCGTCTCCGACCCGGCCCTGCACCGGATCATGGTCGAGGAGGCCCTCACCTCCCCGTCCCTGCAGAAGATCATCGAGGGCCTGAACCGGTGCCTGCCCGACCTTCCGGCCGAGGTCCGCGCCGAACGCGGCGAGATGGTCCGCCATCTCATCGTCCATGTGGCCGCCGAGCGCGAACGCGCCCTCGCCGAGCACACCCCCACCCCACGGTCCACCTGGGGCGACGCCGCCACGGGCCTCGCCGACGCCGTCGTGGGCATGTGGCTGGCACCCGTCACCGCGGGCCACTGATGCCCCGTGCAAGGAGTACGACCGTGACATCGACCCCCGGTCAAGGCCCGCGGCGGCGCCGGACGGGGCGCGTCATGAGCACCCGGCACCCGGTCCCGCCCCCGGACCGCGCCACCCGTGAAAGCCCTGCCCCCGAACGCGGTGCCCTCGCCCGCGGCGCCGGCCAGCATCTCCTGATCGTCGCCGGTGAACCCGATCTCGCCGAACTCCTCTCGACCACCCTGGAGTTGGCGGGCTACCGGACCAGCCTCAGCGGCACCGGCGCCGACGCGCTGGAGCGGGTCGTGGACCAGCACTTCGACCTGGTCGTCTTCGACACCACCCTGCCGGACATGGCCGACTTCGGCCCCGAGCGCCGCCCCGTGCTCCCGCACCGCCCGCCCGTCCTCCTGCTCACCGAGTACGACGCGCTGCACCGGCTCGTGCCCGAACTCGGCCTGGGGGAGCGGGACTACGTCACCAAGCCGTTCCGGGTGGCCGAGGTCCTCGCCAGGATCCAGGTGCTGCTCCGCGGCAATCGCCCCGGCCCGCCCCGGGGCAATCCCCTCCAGTACGGCGACCTCGCGCTGGACGACACCGCGTGCCGGGCGACGCGCGGGGCGCGGGTGCTGAGCCTCACGCCCGCGGAGTACCGGCTGCTGCGCCATCTCCTGGTCAACGCGCACCGGGTGCTGTCCAAGGAACAGATCGGCAGCTACGTCTGGGGCGGCCACCGCGACGGCAACGCGATCGAGCAACTCGTCTCCCGGCTGCGCCGCAAGGTCGACCGCGACACCCCGACGCTGATCCACACGCGCCGGGGCTTCGGCTACTGGCTGGGCCGCGCCGACGCCGACCCCTGACCCACAGCACAGCAAACAAGGGCGCCACCGGGGACTCCCCGGCGGCGCCCTTCGCCATGGGGACGCCTTCTCGCCGGCCGCCGACCGATCTCCCAACCCGCCCTCCGTAAAGGCAAGTTAAGTGCAGCGATGTGATCTGGGTCATGTCAGCCTCCTGTCAGGAAGCTGACCGGAAGGCGTCAGGCCCCTCTGTTTGCATGTGCTCATCGAGGTCGATCCCCCCACCTCCGAGGAGAGCCATGGCCGACATGCCGGCCGGCACCGCGCCCGAAGCGCCGGACGCCGCCCCCGAGTTCCCGATGCCCCGGCAGTCCCGCTGCCCGTTCGACCCGCCGCCCGCGCTCAAGCAACTGCAGGAAAAGGGACCGCTCACCAGGGTCCGCCTGTGGGACGGCAGCGAGCCCTGGCTGGTGACCCGCTACGCCGAGCAGCGCGCCCTGCTGGGCGACCCGCGCGTCAGCGCCGACACCGACCGGCCCGGCTACCCGACCAAGGCCGGCCCCGAGGCGGGCGAGGGCAAGCTCAGCTTCATCATGATGGACGACCCCGAACACGCCCGGCTGCGCCGGATGGTGACGGCGCCGTTCGCCGTCAAGAAGATCGGAGCGCTGCGGCCCGCCGTGCAGCGCATCGTGGACGGCCTGATCGACGACATGCTGGCCGGTTCCGGCCCGGTGGACCTGGTGGACGTGTTCGCCCTGCCGATCCCCTCGCTGGTCATCTGCGAACTGCTCGGCGTGCCCTACGAGGAGCACGAGTTCTTCCAGGAGAACACCAAGACCATGGTCCGAACGACCGCCACGCCCGAGGAGCGGGGCGCGGCGAGCCGGGAGGTCGCGGGCTACCTCGCCGGACTCCTCGGCAAGCGGCTCACCGAGCCGAAGGACGACCTGCTCTCCGCCATCGCCGCCCGCATCACGGCCGGCGAACTCACCCACCAGCAGGCCACCGAGATGGCCCTGCTCCTGCTGATCGCGGGCCACGAGACCACCGCCAACATGATCGCGCTCGGCACCCTGGCCCTGCTGCAGCACCCCGACCAGCTCAAGCTGCTGCGCGAGACCGACGACCCGAAGTTCGTCGCCGGCGCCGTCGAGGAACTGCTGCGCTACCTGCACATCACCCACCTGGGCCGGCGCCGGGCGGTGACCGGGGACATCGAGATCGGCGGCCAGGTCATCAAGGCCGGCGAAGGCGTCATCATGGTCAACGAGATCGGCAACCGCGACCCCGAGGTGTTCGCCGACCCCGACCGCCTCGACCTCACCCGCGACGCCCGCCGCCACGTCGCCTTCGGCTTCGGCGTCCACCAGTGCCTGGGCCAGCCGCTGGCCCGCATGGAGCTCCAGGTCGTCTACGGCACCCTCTACAAGCGCATTCCCACGCTGAAGCTCGCGGGCGCGCTGGAAGACGTCCGCTTCAAGACCGACGCGTTCATCTACGGCGTCCACGAACTGCCCGTGTCCTGGTGACACCCCCACCCCGACAACACCCGTGTCCGAAGAAGGGAAACCGACCGTGAAGGTGGAGCTGGAAGCCGACAAGTGCGTCGCGTCCGGACAGTGCGTGCTCGCCGCGACGGACGTGTTCGACCAGGACGACGACGGCATCGCGATCCTGCTGGACGAGCAGGTCGGCGAGGACCGACTCGACGACGTCAGGGAAGCCGTCGCGGTCTGCCCGGCCGCCGCGATCCGGCTGGTCGGTCAGTGAGGCGCATCGTCGTCGTGGGTGCCTCGGCCGCCGGACTCGCGGCGGCCGAGACGCTCCGCCGCGAGGGCTACGACGGCACCCTCACCCTCGTGGGCGACGAACCCCTCGCCCCCTACGACCGCCCGCCCCTGTCCAAGCAGCTGCTGGCCGCCGAGTGGGAGCCCGAGCGGCTGGCCCTGCGCACCCCGGACGACCTGGCCGGACTCGACCTCGACCTGCGCCTCGGCGTGGCCGCCACCGGCCTCGAACTCACCGAGCGCACGGTGCGGTTGGCCGACGGGGCGGCGGTGCCGTACGACGCGCTGATCGTGGCCACCGGCGTCCGGCCGCGACGGCTGCCCGGGGAGGGCGGGCATGTGCTGCGCACCCTGGATGACGCGGTGCGGCTGCGGGACCGGCTGACACCGGGCCGACGACTGGTAGTGGTCGGCGCCGGGTTCCTCGGGGCCGAGGCAGCCGCCGTCGCCTGGCGCCTCGGCTGCGAGGTGACGCTCCTCGAACCCGCCCCCGTACCGCTGGCCCACGCCGTCGGCACGGAGGTCGGCGAGGTGCTCACCGGCGCCCATCTGGAGCGGGGCGTGAACCTGCGCTGCGGGGTGACCGTGGCCGAGGTGACCTCCCGCGGCGTACGCCTGGCCGACGGTGAACTGGTCGAGGCCGACGAGGTGTTGGTCGCGGTCGGCTCGGTGCCCAACACCGAATGGCTGGCCGGCAGCGGGCCGGCCGTGGGCGACGGCGTGGTGTGCGACGAGTACTGCCAGGCCGCGCGGAACGTGTACGCGGCCGGTGACGTCGCCCGCTGGTACAACCCGCTGTTCGGGCAGTCGATGCGGATCGAGCACCGCACCAACGCCGCCGAGCAGGGCATGGCGGCCGCCCGTAACCTGCTCAATCCCGAGGCGCGCAAGCCGTTCGCGCCGGTGCCGTACTTCTGGTCCGACCAGTACGACATGAAGGTCCAGGCATACGGGTATCTGCGCGGCCACGACGAGGTCGCCGTGGTCGAGGGCGACCTGGCCGAGCGGAAGTTCGTGGCCGCCTACCGCACCGGCGACCGGCTGACCGGTGCCCTGGCGGTGGGCATGCCGCCCAAGGCGATCCGGCAGTGGCGACAGGCCATCGCGATCCGGGCGGGATGGCGGGAAGCGGTGGGAATCGGCGCCCCGGCAAATTAGTTGAGTTACGCAACGAGACGGTAAAGTGGCCAGCATGTCCACACCACCGCTTCCCGAACTGCCCGACACACCCGCGTCCCCGGAAGTGGTCGAGATAGAGCGTGCGCTCACCCGGATCACGTACCTGAGTACGCGGGCCAGGCAGCACGAGCGGCTGATGGCCCTGGCCGGGGTGCCGCTGGACCGGGCCGCCGTGGCGCTGCTGCGCCAGGTCGCAGACTCGGAGTCGCTGCGGCCCGGGGAGCTGGCCAACCGGCTCGGTGTGGAGGCCTCGCACGTCACGCGCACGGTGCAGCAGCTGCAGAAGTCGGGGTACGTCACGCGCGTCCCCGACCCGCGGGACCGCCGCGCCCAGCGCATCGAACTCACCGAGGCCGGCCGGCAGGCCATCGCCCGGGTTCGCGACGCCGGCGCCCGCGGGATGCAGCTCGCCCTGGCCGACTGGACGCCCGAGGAACTGGGCCGGCTGGCCGCCCTCTTCCACCGCATGGTCGACGACTTCCTCGCCCACGCCATCGACGAGGACAGCGAGCCGCAGCCGACGGCACCGGCCGCAACCGCCTGACGGATCCCCTCGCGCGACTCACGCCGATGTCGCGCGAGGGCGACGCCCGGACGGCCCGGACGCCGGGGCCGCCCGCCCGGGTACGGCCGGCTCCCGCAGTCCGCACAGCAGCAGCCGGCCCAGCGCCGGCAGCACGATCAGAGTGGCGAGCGCCGTCCGAAGCGAGGTGGCGTCCGCCAGCGCACCGATGGCCGGGGCGGCCGGCCCTCCCGCGCTCACGGTCAGCCCCAGCGTCACACCGCTCGCGGTCCCCACCCGCCGGGGCAGATAGTCCTGGCCGAGGGTGACGTGCAGCGAGAACGGCACGTACAGACCGGCCGACGTCAGGGCGACGAACAGATACACCGCCTGCCCGGGCACGAGGACCACACCGGCCACCGCGAACACCGTCAGCACATACGCATGGCGTACGACGGCCAGCCGTCCGTACCGGTCGGCGAGCCGTCCCCCGGCCACGGTGCCCACCGCGCCGCCCGCGTAGAGCACGCACAGCGCGACCGTGCCCGCCACGTCCCCCTCGCCGGTCCGCTGCCGGACGTACAGCGAGACGAACGCGCTCAGACCGACGAACACGATCGACCGGCAGACGATGGCACCGGACAGCCGCAGGAACGACGGCCAGTCGTCGGAGCCGGTGCTCGCTCCCAGGCCGCCGCCCCCGTCGCGGCGGCCGGCCGAGCGCACCGCTGCCGCGCACAGGGCCGCCCCCACCACCGCGGGCACGACCAGCAGCGGAGAGGCGCCCAGACCTCCGGTCGCGATCACCGCCGCCACCAGCAGCGGCGCGAGTGCGAAACCGACGTTGCCGCCGAGGGAGAACCAGCCCATCGCCGTATGACTGCCGTACGCGGCGTCGCGGGCCGCGCGGGCGGCCTCCGGGTGGTACGCGGCGACACCGATCCCGGACACGGCCACCACCGCCAGCGTGAGCGCGTAGGAATCCGTCACCCCGCTCAGCGCCACCCCGACACCACCCGTCAGCGCGCTGAGCGGCAGCAGCCACGGCATCGCCCAGCGGTCGGTGAGCGCCCCGAACAGCGGCTGGACCACCGACGACAACAGGGATGCGGCGAGTACGACACCCGAGGCGGCGGCGTAGCTGTACGCGCGCTCGGCGACGAAGTAGGGGACAAGCGCGGCGACGGCGCCCTGGTACACGTCGACACAGGCATGGCCCAGGGACAACAGCGTGATGGCTCGATTGCGTTTCTCGGACACCCTGCGATCGTCACGGCCACCGCATCTGGCCCGCTTCCGATAATCTGCCGAAGTGTGTCGAACATCCGCCACACCCCGACCGCGCCGACCCGTGCCAAGGCCCTGGCCGCCGGGGAGCGTATCGACGCGCACCGGCACGACGATCACCAGATCGTCTATGCCGGCTCCGGCGTCCTCGCCGTCACCACCGACGCCGGCACCTGGTTCGCGCCCGGCAACCGCGCCATCTGGGTCCCCGCCGGCACCGTGCACGCCCATCGCGCCCACGGCCACCTCGACCTGCACCTGGTCGGCCTGCCCGCCGACGACAACCCGCTCGGCCTTGACGCTCCCACCGTCCTCGCCGTCAGCCCACTGCTGCGCGAGCTGATCCTCGCCTACACCCGGGATCCCGCCGACGACAGTCCCGAGCGCCACCGTCTGCTCGCCGTCCTGCGCGACCAGTTGCGCGCCTCGCCCCAGCAGCCGTTGCGGCTGCCCACGCCCACGGATCCACGCCTGGCCGCGGTCTGCGCGCTCGTCCACACCGACCCCGCGGACTCACGCTCCCTCGCCGCCCTCGGCGCCGCGACCGGGGTGGGGGAGCGGACCCTCAGCAGGCTGTTCCGCCGCGAGTTCGGGATGACCTTCCCGCAGTGGCGCACCCAGTCCCGCCTGTACCACGCGCTGCGCCTGCTCGCCGAGGACACACCCGTCACGACCGTCGCCCATCGCTGCGGCTGGGCCTCCGCCAGCGCCTTCATCGACGTCTTTCGCCGCTCGTTCGGCCATACGCCGGGAACACATGGCCGCGGCGCACAGGGGGACCGATGGGGCCGGGGTGGGTGACGGGTCGTGATCTACCCTCCGGTAGCATCCGGCGGCAGGCCGTCCAAGAAGGAGCAGGCCATCCAAGGAGGATCCGTGCCCCGGTCCGAACGCTCACCCCTGCTGCTCGCCGGCCTGCTGGCCACCGCGGGGATCGCCCACTTCGCCGTCCCGCGCCAGTTCGACGCGACCGTGCCCCGTTCCCTCCCGGGGACACCCCGGACCTGGACCTACGCCAGTGGCGTCGCCGAACTCGCGCTGGCGGCCGGTCTGGCGGTGCCGCGCACCCGTAAGCCCGCCGCGCTGGCGGCAGCGGCCTTCTTCGTCGGAGTGTTCCCCGCGAACGTGAAGATGGCCGTCGACTGGCGGCACCGTCCCGCCCGGCAGAAGGCCGTCGCGTTCGGCCGGCTCCCGCTGCAGGTCCCGCTCGTGCTGTGGGCCCGTGGTGTCGCGAAGGACGCGGAGGGCCGGGCGTGAGCGCGCGAGTGGAGGTCGGCGACAAGGTCGAGGACTTCGCGCTGCCGGACGCGTCCGGCACCGTCCGCAGCCTCACCGAACTGCTCACCGAGGGACCGGTGGTGCTCTTCTTCTACCCCGCCGCCCTCACCCCGGGCTGCACCGCGGAGGCCTGCCACTTCCGGGACCTCGCCGCCGAGTTCGCGGCGGTCGGTGCCCGGCCCGTGGGCATCAGCGGCGACGCGGTCGAACGCCAGCAGGAGTTCGCCGACCGCCACACCCTCGGCATGCCGCTGCTCTCCGACGCCGACGGCACGGTCCGGGAGCGGTTCGGCGTGACCCGTGGCTTCTCACTGGCCCCCACCAAACGGGTCACCTTCGTCATAGGGCAGGACCGCACCGTCCTGGAGGTCGTCCGCAGCGAACTGCGGATGAACACCCACGCCGACCGAGCCCTCGCCGCGCTGCGCAAGTGAGTGGACCGAGGTCAGCCCGCTGAATCGAGCAGGGCTCGGGCCGCCCGGCGGGCGTGCAGTGCGGCGTCGGTGTCCCCGGCGAGCGTGGCGATGGCCATGGCGCCGTCGAACAACACCGCCAACTGCGCGCCCACCGCGGCCGGGTCCGCCACATCCGCCTTCGCCGCGAGCTCGGTCAGCAGCTCGCGCAGGGCGCGTTTGTGTCTGTGCACTGCGGTGACGACGATCGGCGCCGCGGCCCCCATCTCCCCGAACGCACCGGCGAACACACAGCCGTGGAAGCCCGGCTGGCGAAACCAGTCGTCAAGGAAGTCGAAGGGGCCGAGGACCTTCGCCAGGGGATCCTCGATCGTGCCGACGCGCTGTTCGATCGCCGTGCGCGCCACCTGATCACGCCGTTCGAGGCAGGCCGCCAGCAGCATGTCCTTGGACGGGAACATCCGGTAGAGCCGCCTCAGCGGCAGCCCCGCCTCGTCCCGGATGCGCTGCATCGTCACCGCGTGGACACCATGGGCGTAGAACAACTCGTCCGCGACCGCCACCACATCGGCGCGCAGCTCGTCAGGCGCGGACGGCTCGTCGGCCTGCCCAACCTCCGAGTCCGCAAGCGGATCAGGCATCTGCGCGCCCCCGTGTCGCCTTGAGAATCGCCATTCTCACCACTGCAGTCCCAGCATGGAACAGTCATATTGCCGGCCCGTCAAGCTGCCCGGAACATGCGTACACACATCACACCAACGCCGTAGCGGACTATCGGGGGAAGCCGTGCTGCGTATTCATTTCAGTGGCGGTGACCTGGCTCGCACCAGGGTCGCCGAGGAACCGGACCCCTTATGGGAAACCGTCCTGAGCCTGCATCAACTCCACGAGAAACGACGCGAACCACTCCTCGACGCCTGGCGACGGCGCAGGCGCACGTGCGACGCCCGGCGCGCTGCGGATGCTGTCGCCGCTGATGCCGCCGCGCGGCTACTTCCCGGACTTCCTCACACCCGCCGCGGCGTCGGGCGGCCTTGAGTGCGGGGTCGACGCCGTGCTGGCCACCCCGCGTCGCCAACTGCGCACCGAACTGGGGCTGTTGTCGATCAGCACTGCGCTGCCCGGCTGGACCCGGCGCCTGGCCGAAGGCGAAGTGAGCACGGTGCATCGCCTGGGCCGGGCCCTGCGCGTCTACCACGCCTCCGTCCTCGCACCCGGCCGGCCGGACATCGCCGCCCGGGTCGAGAGCGACCGGCGGCACCGGACCGGAACCCAGTGCCGGCTCGGCACCGAGGAGATGCTGCGCACCTTCGCGCCCATACTGCGCTGGGAGTCGCCGGTCCTCACCGCCGACTATCCGGGGTGGCGGAGCAGCCGACCGGCGATGAGCTCCACGCCCCCCGGCTGTGTACTCGACGATCCGTGGTGGGCCCGAGAGCACGGCTACGGCGGGCGGATCCAGCGCGCCAGGAGAGGGCCCGGCGGCATCCCGCCGCCGGGCCGTACCGCGCGGAGCACGGGCAGCGTCCCGTTCGTGAGCTTCGGTGGTGCGGGTCGGACCTGGGGTGCGTCGACAAGCCGGACGTCGCGGTTGATGCGGTGCGCCACAGGACTCATGCTGGACGACATGGAGCGCGTCTCCGCTGCGGCGATCATCGATGTCCAGGGTGTCGTCACGGGGTGGAGCGAGGGTGCCGGCAGGCTGACCGGCCTGACGGCCGAGGAGGCCGTGGGACGGCCGGTGCGGGACCTGCTCGCCGAGCAGCCGTCGCCCGCCGCCGTGGCGGCGCTGACCGGCACCGCCGTGCTGCGCCACCGGGACGGCTCGCCCGTCGCCCTGAACGTGACGGCCTGCGCCGTGCTGGGCGAGGACGGCGGTCCCGGCGGATACGTGATCACCGCCGTACCGTCCGACGCGCACGAGCCCACGGCCGACGTCCACGAGCCCACCCTGGCGGAGCGGGCCTTCCAGCAGGCGTCCATGTCCATGTCCGTGTTCGACACCGAGCAGCGCTACCTGCGGCTCAACGAGGCGGCCTGCAAGGTCATGGGCGTGGAGGAGGAGGTGCTGCTCGGCCGCCACTTCCCGGAGACCGTGCAGGACGAGGTGCACAGCCGGGGCTTCCTGTGGCACATGCGACGGGTCGCCGAGACCGGCATGCCGCTGCGCTACGAGAGCTACACCGGCGCCCCGGCCCTGAACCGGGAGCACGCCTGGACCACCGACATGTGGCCGGTGCGGGATGCCTCCGGCCGGCTGATCGGGACCGCTCTCGCCGCGTTCGACAGCTCCGACCAGTACTGGGCGCGGCAGCGGCTGGCCCTGCTGAACGAGGCCGCCGCCACCATAGGCACGACGCTGGACGTCGTACGCACCGCCGAAGAACTGATCAGCGTCATGGTGCCCCGGTTCGCCGACTTCGCCAGTGTGGACCTGTTCGACTGGGTCCTGGGCGCGGAGGAACCACCCGCGCTGTCCGGCACGGACATCGCCCTGCGCCGGGTCGCCCACGGCTCCGGCACCGAGGGCACTCCGGAAGCCGCCGTACACCTGGGTGAGGTGGACTACTACCCGCCGTTCTCGCCGCCGGCCCGGGCGATCATGGAAGGCCGGGTGATCCAGAACCAGGCGGGCGAGCCGGCGTTCATGCGGTGGATCGCGGAACGCAACTCCCGCAGCCCGGCCGGCCGGCGCCACCGCGTGGGCGCGCACTCGATGATGGCGGCGCCGCTGCGCGCCCGCGGCACCACGCTCGGTGTCGCGGTGGCCGTACGCATCCGGCAGTCGGACGACTACGGCGCCGACGACGCCGTGTTCGCCGAGGAACTCGCCAGCCGGGCCGCCGTCTGCGTGGACAACGCCCGCCGCTTCGCCCGGGAACGCACCACCGCACTGTCCCTGCAGCACAACCTGCTGCCCCGCGGCCTGTCCGGACAGGCGGCCGTCGACGTGGCCCACCGCTACCGGCCCTCCGGTTCGCAGGCCGGCATCGGCGGCGACTGGTTCGACGTGATCCCGCTGTCCGGAAGCCGGGTCGCCCTGGTCGTCGGCGACGTCGTCGGACACGGCATCCCGTCGTCGGCCACCATGGGCCGCCTCTGCACGGCCGTTCGCACCCTCGCCGACGTGGATCTGCCGCCCGACGAACTCCTCACCCACCTGGACGACCTGGTCATCCACCTCGCCGGGGACGACTCCGACGAGGTCGCCGAGCTGGGCGCCACCTGTCTCTACTCCGTCTACGACCCCGTGTCCCGCCACCTCACCCTGGCCTCCGCAGGCCATCCGCCGCCCGCCCTCGTCCTGCCCGACGGCACCACGCAGGTCCTGGAGATGAACGCGGGACCCCCGCTCGGCGTCGGCGGGCTGCCCTTCGAGGCGATGGAGGTGGGGTTGCCGGAGGGATCCCTGGTCGCCCTGTACACGGACGGTCTGATCGAGGACCGCGACCGCGACATCGACCACGCCACCGCCGAACTGTGCCGCGCGCTGACCGCGCCCGCCGAATCCCTCGACGCCCTGTGCGACACCGTGCTCAAGGCCGTCCTGCCGGAGGACCCCAGCGACGACGTGGCCCTGCTGCTGGCCCGCACCCGGGCACTCGGCGTGGACCGCATCGCGACCTGGGACGTACAGCCCGACCCCGAGCACGTGGCGGCCACCCGGCAGGCCGCCACGGACCAGCTGACCTCCTGGGGACTGGACGAAGCCGCGTTCGTCACCGAACTCGTCGTCAGCGAACTCGTCACCAACGCCATCCGGTACGGCGCACCGCCCATCCAGCTCCGCCTGATCCGCGACCGCACCCTCATCTGCGAGGTCTCCGACGGCAGTTCCACCTCGCCGCATCTGCGCAGGGCCCACGCCTACGACGAGGGCGGCCGCGGGCTGCTCCTCGTCGCCCAGCTCACCCAGCGCTGGGGCAGCAGGCAGACCGGCGGCGGCAAGACGATCTGGGCCGAACAGCCGCTGCCGCCGACGTGATCACCCGCACGCCGTGATCACTGGAACGGGCAGCCCGGGTTCGGTGCGTCCTCCGAGAACGGCGCGCCGTGCGGCAGCACGTAGAGCACGTCGAGGACGACCGGCGTGTCGCCCTCGTTGCGGCCTATGTGGACGTTGCCGGGCCCGGCCGGTTCGTTGATGAAGCTGCCCTTCGGGTAGACGCCGTCGGAGGCGCAGGCGGAGTTGTAGTGACTGAGCGTGCCCTGCTGCGTGAAGGCGTACAGCGGGCCGTCGTGGTAGTGCCAGCCGGTGGCCTGACCCGGCGGGATCGTGACCTCCCGAAGGATGTAGTCGGTGTCGCCGACGGTCTTCTGACTGATCGTCCTGGCGGTGACACCGGGCCCGGGCGGAGTTGCCTGGGCGGGCCCGGCGACGAGGACCGTGGCGGCTGCCACGGCGCCGGTCACGGCGATGCGGAGCGCGGGACGCATACGAGGAGCCTCCTGAGGCGAGAGCGACTGTCGCCGTGAACATAGAGGCAGGGAAAGGTGGTTGAGGCCGGAACCACAACATCCGCTGATTTCTCCGGCCCCCGTGGGCCCACGGGGGCCGCCCGACGACGGCCCCCGCTCAGAACTCCTCGTGCAGCTCGGGATCCCCGCCGAGCCGCCGATGCACCCGGTCGGCGACAGCGGCCATCTGGGTGTCGTCCAGGGTGAAGCGGAAGACGTCGAGGTTGTCGAGCTGCCGCCGCCGGTTCGAGGACTTCGGGATGGGCAGGACGCCCAGCTGGGTGTGCCAGCGCAGGACGACCTGTCCGGGCGTCGCCCCGACGGCGTCGGCGATGCCCTTCAGGACCGCGTCGTCCAGGAGGTCGCTGCCGCGGCCCAGCGGGCTCCAGCTCTCGGTGACGATGCCCTTGCCGGCGTCGAAGGCACGCAGCTCGTCCTGCGGGAACAGCGGGTGCAGCTCGATCTGGTTCACGGCGGGCAGGACCCCGGTCTCCCGCTCCAGCCGCTCGATGTGCGCGGGCGTGAAATTGGAGACGCCGATCGACCGTACGAGACCGTCCTCGCGGAGCTTGATCATGGCCCGCCAGGCGTCGACGTACTTGTCGACCCGGGGGTTCGGCCAGTGGATCAGATACAGGTCGACGTACTCGACGCCCAGGCGGCGCCGGGACTCCTCGAAGGAGGCGAGGGTCTCCTCGTAGCCGTGGTGCCGGCCCGGGAGCTTCGTCGTCACCACCACCTCCGCGCGCGGCACCCCGCTGCCGGCGATGCCCCGGCCGACCCCCGTCTCGTTGCAGTAGTTGGTGGCCGAGTCGACGAGCCGGTAGCCCAGCTCCAGGCCGTCGCGAACCGCCTGTTCCGCCTGGTCGTCGGGCAGCGGCCAGGTGCCCAGACCGATGGCGGGGATCGTCCTACCGTCGTTGAGCGTGTGCGCCGGAATGCTGATCACTGTCGCACCCTTTCTTCGACTGTGCCGTGCATCCAGCGTCACGGATAGGGTGAGGATTGATCAACCGGACGGGTGGGGGATGAGGGGCGCGGACGGCATGGGCGGCAGCGCGGAGAAGCAGGCCACGGGATCGGGACGTCCCACGTCACGGGATGTCGCCCGGCTCGCAGGCGTGTCGCACACCGCGGTCTCCTTCGTCTTCAACGGCCGCGCCGAGGGCAACCTCTCGCCCGCCACCCAGGAACGCATCCGCCGCGCCGCCGCCGAGCTCGGCTACCGCCCCGACCCCGTCGCCCGCGGCCTGCGCCGCCGCCGTACGGCCGTGATCGGCCTGGTCACCGACGAGATCGCCTCCTCGCCCTTCGCCGGGCGGCTGCTGCGCGGCGCCATGGAGACCGCCTGGGACAGCGAGCACCTCGTCCTGACCATCGACTCCGGCGGCGACCCGGCCAAGGAGGACGCGGCCGTGGCCGAGCTCCTCGACCGGCGCGTGGACGGCATCATCTACGCGGCCATGTCGCTGCGCCGCGTCCGTGTCCCCGAGGGCCTGCACCGCACCCACTCGGTCCTGGCCAACTGTCTGCCCGAGGACGACTCCCTGCCCGCCGTCATCCCCGCCGAGCGCGCGGGCGGCCGGACGGCGGCCCGGCTGCTGCTGGACGAGGGGCACCGCAGGGTCGCCATGGTCGGCGGACAGGACGACATCGCCTCCGTCGACCGGCTGCGCGGCTTCCGGGACGCGCTGCGCGCCGAGGGGATCACCGTCCCCAAGGAGTGGGTCGTCAGGAGCGGGGGCGAGATCAACGGCGGGTACCAGGGCGCACTGCGCGTCCTCGACGGCGTCCCCGCCGCCGAGCGCCCCACCGGGGTCTTCTGCTACAACGACCGGGTCGCGGCGGGCGTCCTGCACGCCTCGACCCGGCTCGGCATCACCGTCCCCGGCGACCTCTCGGTGGTCGGCTACGACGACCAGGAGCACATGGCCGAGTTCCTCACCCCGCCCCTGACCAGCGTCGCGCTGCCGCACCGGGCGATGGGCGACGCCGCGGCCCGGCTGCTCCTCGACGCCATCGGAACCGGCCGGACGCCGCCCGCGACGGTACGGCGCCTGGCCTGCCCCGTGATCAGTCGTGCGTCGGTGGGACCAGCTCCCAGCCCGTGACCCCGGCCGCGCAGCCGCTGACCGCCAGCTCGGGCACATCGTCCGGCCGCCGGTAGACCCGCTCGGTGACCGTCGCCCGGTCGCCGACGAACAGCTCGACCAGTGAGCCGTCGACGAGGATCCGCACCTCATCGGCCGACGCCCGCACGACGATCGGCGCCGCCCCCTCGGGCCCTGTCCGGGGCCAGTCACCCCGGTCGAACGTGACCGTGCCCTCGTCCGGGTCCAGCACCACCGTCAGCTCCGCACCCGAGGCGGACCGCAGCAGACTCACGGTCGTACGGCCGGACGCGGTGACCGTCAGGTCGTACGCCTCCGGCAGCACGGCCCGCCGGCCCGCATCCGTGACGAACGGCTCGGCCGCCCGCAGCAGTTCCAGCTCCGGAGCCGGTACGACCCGCAGGGCGCCGTCGGCATGGACGTCCACCACCCGCGGCGCGGTCAGCACCCCGGCCCACCCGGCGCGATCGACCTCGCCCTGCTCCCGTGCCTCCCAGGACCACCCCCACATCAGCGCCCGGTCCGGTTCCTGGAGCACGGCCGGCGCGTAGAAGTCCCGCCCATGGTCCAGCCGCCCGCCGGTGCGGGCCTCGAAACGCAACCCGTCATCGCCGTACGGCCGCAGACGACCCGTCAGATAGCCGGTGGAGCAAGGGTCCCCGTCCCACAGCGACACCACCAGCACCCACTCCCCGCCCGGCGTCGCGTACAGCTGCGGGCACTCCCAGCCGACGGCCTTGTCGCCGAACACGTCCACCGCGACCGGGTCGTCGCCGTCGAGCAGCACTCCGGCGAACCGCCAGTCGGCCAGGTCGTCGCAGTCGTACAGCAGCACCGACGCGGTCCCGTCGGCGTGCCCCGCACCGACCAGCGCCCAGCGCCGCCCCCCGTCCCTGAACACGAACGGGTCGCGGAACATCACGACGTCCAGTTCGGCGGGCGGGCCGCTCACCACCGGCGTGGGCAGTGGCCGCCAGTCGGTGAGCGTCTCGTCCTCCGGCATCAGCGCCCGGGCCAGGCAGATCGAGCCGAGACCGGTGTGCTCCCGGTCGACGCCCGTGTAGACGGCCGTCGGCACGCCGTCGTCGTCGACCACACACCCCGACCAGCAGCCCGCCTCGTCGGGGCCGCCGGGTGTCGGGGTGAGCGCGAGCGGATGGTGCTCCCACACGACGAGATCGGCGCTGGAGACATGCCCCCAGTGGACGTTGGTGTGCACCGGCGCGTCGGGATTGTGCTGGTAGAAGAGATGATGGCGGCCCCGCCAACGGAACGGGCCGTTCGGGTCGTTGATCCAGTTGGCGGGCGGACGGACCCGGAAGCGCGGGGCGTTCGGGTCCGTGGACTGAGCGGCAAGGCTCAACGGTTGACTCCTGCGGACGTGATGCCCTCACGCAGAGGGCGCTGACCGACGACGAACACGGCGACGGCGGGGATCATGGAGAGGACGACACCGGCGAGTACCACCGAGATGGAGCCGGTGCCGAGGTTGCCCTGGAGGGACACCAGGCCCAGGGGGAGGGTGTAGTTCTGCCCGGAGGTCTCCAGGATCAGGGGCCGGAAGAACTCGTTCCAGTGGTAGTTGAAGGCCAGCACGCCGACGATCGCCAGGCCGGGCGCGGCGAGCGGCGCGTACACCGACCGGAAGGTCCGCCAGGGCCCGCAGCCGTCCAGCATCGCCGCCTCGCCCAGGTCCTTGGGCATGCCCAGGAAGTACTGCCGCATCAGGAAGGTCCCGAAGGCGGTCGGGAAGGCCGGGATGATCAGACCGAGCAGGGTGTCGGTCAGGCCCATCGACTTCAGCACCAGGAACACCGGCACGATGGTGACCTGCAACGGCACCATCATGGTCGCCAGGACCAGCCCGAACAGGGGCTTCTTGAACCGGAATTCGAGGCGCGCGAAGGCGTATCCGGCCAGACCGGCCGTGATCATCTGGCCCACCGCGATCAGCGCCGTCACCAGCGTCGAGTTGAGGGCGAGCAGCCAGACGTCGAGCTGGTCGAAGACCCCGCGGTACGCCTCCGCGGACGGGTGCGTCGGGATGATGCTCGGCGGCAGGTCGAAGGCCTCGGCCGGGGTGCGCAGCGAGGTGGAGACGGTCCAGATGACCGGGCCCAGCGTCAGCAGCGCGCACACGGCCAGCGTGGCGATCCGGGCCCACGGCGCGAGCGAGCGCCTGGTACGGCTCAGGGACAGGGTTGCTTGGCTCATGGGAGGCTCACCGGCTCACTGGTAGTGGACGAAACGCCGGCTGAGCCGGAACTGGAGGGCGGTGACCGCCATGATCAGCACGAACAGCAGCACGCCCACCGCCGAGGCCTCGCCGAAGCGGAGCTGCTCGAACGCGCTCTCGTAGATCACCATCACCACGGTCCGGGTGGCGTCACCGGGTCCGCCGTTGGTGAGGACGTACGGCTGCTCGAAGACCTGGAGCGCGTTGATGATGCCGACCACCGACGCCACCAGCAGCGTGGGCGACAGCAGCGGCAGGGTGATGCTGAGGTGCTTGCGCAGACCGGTCGCGCCGTCGAGGGAGGCGGCCTCGTGGACCTCCTTGGGGATGTTGTTCAGGCCTCCGACGAACAGCAGGAACGAGAAGCCGAACTGCTGCCAGACGTACACCAGGATCACCGTGGCCATCGCGGCGTTCTCGGATGTCAGCCACGGCACCGGAGCGACACCGACCAGACCGAGCCCCCAGTTCACGACCCCGAAGTCCTGGTTGAACAGGTACTTCATCACCACCGAGATCGACGCGGCGGACAGCACCAGCGGGAAGAAGAACGCCGACCGGAACACCGAGCGCAGCCACACCGGCATCCGCCCGTTCACCGCCAGGGCGAGGGTGAGCGCGATCAGCAGTTGCAGCGCCACCGCGAACACCATGAACACCAGCGTGTTGCGGAAGGAGACCAGCACGGTCGAATCGGTGAAGACCTCACGGTAGTTGGCGCCCCCGGCGAACGTCGGGTCGTCGATGACGTTCCAGTGGAACAGGCTGAGCACCACCGAGCCGATGATCGGGACGACCGTGAAGACGACGATGCCGACGATGGTCGGCGCGAGGAACAGCGTGGCCAACAGCCGGGCGCCACGGTCACGGGCGGGGGGCCGGGCCGCGGGAGCCGCCGGAGCGGGGGGCTGCTTCGGCCGTACGGCCGGTATCCGGGTGTTCGTCGTGTCCGTCATACGTCACGCTCCATGGCCTTCTCCAGGTCGCTCTGCATCCGGCGCAGCGCGGGCCCCACCGAGCGCCGCGAGGCCAGGGCCGTACCGGTGTGCTTGAGCAGCACCTGCTCGACCTCGGCGACCTGCGGCGGCGCGGGGATCGGCCCGGTGTCGGGGAACTTGTCGAGGGTGTCGTAGAAGACCTGCCAGTGGTCCGGGCCGGTCTCCCGATAGCGGTCGGCGGTCAGCATCGAGCGGCGCGCCGGGGTGGTCTGGTTGGTCTCGAAGAGCCGCATCAGGGTGTCGCGGCGGGCGGCGTACTTGATGAACTCCCAGGCCTCCTCCTGCCGCTTCGAGGTGCGCAGCAGCGCGTAGCCGGCGGCGCCGTACTGCATGCGCTGGGTGCGCCAGCGCGGGAAGTACTGCACGTCGAAGGAGTCCGCCTTCATCCCTGCCAGATGCAGACCGCCCGCCCAGAAGCCGCCCGCGGGAGTGACGCCGACCCGGCCGGTGGAGAACACGCCGATGAGGTTCTGGCCGTTGCCGCCCTCGGGCCGGCTGCACAGGCCCTCCTGGACGAGGGAGGCGAGATAGTCGTACGCCTCCTCCACGCGCTCGTGCGTGGCCTGCGGGGTGGTCCAGCGGAAGCCGCCCCCGCGCCCCTCCCGCACGGCGGCCGGATAGAACGAGTCCCACAGCCAGGAACCGCCCGGCGCCTTCGACTCGGTGAGCAGATTGGCGTCGTTGGCGAACAGCCACGGCACGACGCCGCCCCAGAGCCGGTTGGTCCAGAAGTACGGGGTGAACTGGGAGCCGCTGGACTTCTTCATGTCGCGCAGCAGCGCGGTGAAGTCGTCGCGGGTCCAGTCGGCCGCCGGGAAACCGGCTCCCGCCCGCTTCAGCACCTGGTTGTTGAGATAGATGTCGGCCGCGTTGAACTCGACCGGCAGCTGGTAGAGGGACCCCTCGTACATCATCGACTCCACCAGCGAGGGATGGACGTCGGCGAAGTACTCGCGCAGCTCCTCGGCGTCCCGCTTCACCCAGTCGTCCAGCGGGACCCCGAGGCGCTGCGCGAACAGCTGGACGCCTTCGGTGGCGACGTACACCAGATCGGGCGCCGTGCCCGCCGCGATCTGGGTGAGGATCTTCGCGAAGAAGTCCGACCAGTCGACGGCCTGCACGGCGTTGATCCGGAGCTTGATGTCGGGGTGGACTTTCTTGAAGCCCTCGGTGAGCGTGCGGATGGCCTCCGGTCCGTACGCGGGGCCGAGCGTGGCGACGACGAGGGAGCCGTCGTCCCGGCCGGGGATGTCGGCTCCGGTGAGCCGGTCCCAGCTCGCGGCGGTACCGGCCAGCGCGGCGGCTCCCGCGCCGTAGGCGCCGTACCGCATCAAGGTGCGGCGGGTGAGGTGCGAGTCGGTCATTCAGCGGGCCTAACTCGTGTTAGTCGAGTAGTGATGCCCCAGATGATGAGAAGCCGGTCACCCCCCTGTCAATAGTCGTGAACCACTTGACCTTTAACGAGTTAGGTCGCAGAGTCCTGGTCCACATGAGCCGCAGTCCCGACGACGGCGTCGGGGAAGGGAGCCGAACCATGCGTGGCGCATCGGGCATGCCCGGAATATCCAGGAGGTCGCTGTTCATCGCCTCGGCCGTGGGGGCGGCCGGTGCATTACTCCCGCCCGGTCCGAGGCCCGCGATGGCAGCCTCGGAGACGGCCGCCGCCTGCACGGGCAGCTACCGCGCCGCATACCACTTCACCGTCCCCGACCAGTGGATGAACGACCCGCAGCGGCCGGTGTGGATCGACGGCGAATACCACTACTACTACCTGTACAACCCCGACTACTCGACGGGCGGCACCACCGCCGGCACGACCTGGCGCCTGGCCACCAGCACCGACCTGGTCTCCTTCACCGACCGCGGGATCGCCGTACCGAAGGACACCACCCCCAACGGCGACGTCTGGTCCGGCTCGGCGGTGATCGACACCGACGACACGGCGGGCTTCGGCGCGGGCGCGGTGATCGTCATCGCGACGATGGCGCCGGACGAGGTCACACAGGCGCAGTACCTGTACTACTCGACCGACGGGGGCCGTACGTTCACCCACCACGGCACCGACCCCGTCCTGCCGAACCCCGGCGTGCGGGACTTCCGCGACCCCAAGGTCATCCGCGACGAGGAGCGGGGGAGATGGGTGATGGCGCTCGCGGAGAACGACAAGGTGGGCTTCTACCACTCCGCCGACCTGAAGTCCTGGACGTACGTCGGCGGCTTCATCAAGGGCGGCATCGGCGTCCTCGAATGCCCGGACCTGTTCCGCATCCGGGCGGCGGACGGCACCTGGAAGTGGGTGCTGGGCGTGAGCGCCAACGGGAAGGGATCCGGGCTGCCGAGCACCTACGCCTACTGGACGGGCTCCTTCGACGGCACCACGTTCACGCCCGACCTGAGCGACCCGCAGTGGCTCGACCACGGCTGGGACTGGTACGCGGCCGTCACCTTCGACAAGCGGGACGCGGACGGCACGCTCGACCCGGCGGCACGGTACGCGATCGGCTGGTTGAACCACTGGGACTACGCCAACACCACGCCCACCATCGAATGCGACGGCTTCAACGGCACCGACTCGATCGTCCGCGAGGTCACGCTGAAGCGGGCGGCGGACGGCACGTACCATCTCGCCTCCCGGCCGGTCGCCGGCCTCGACGCCCATGTCTCCCGCACGGTCGACCTCGGTGACCTGGAGGTCGACGGGACCCTCCTGCTCGACTACACGGGGACCGCCTACGAGGTGTCCACCGACCTCACCTGGGACCAACTGACCGGCGCGGGGCTCCAGTTGCGACGCTCCTCCGACGGCGGACGTCACATCGACGCAGGGATCTACGGCGACTACGCCTTCGTCAACCGCGGATACACCGTCAGCCCCGACAGCACCGGCCGGTGGCAGGAGAGCCGCAGCCCCTTCGACGCGTCGGCGGGCACGGTGCGGCTGCGCATCCTGATCGACCGTACGTCCGTCGAGATGTTCGTGGACGACGGCCGGTACGTGCACTCGACCGAGGCCTTCCCGGATCCGGCCGACAGCGGGCTCGCGCTGTTCACGATCGGCGGGACCGCGGTGTTCCGGAACACGGTGATCCGGGAGTTCGACGTGACGTGAGCGGCGCCGCGTGGGCGACCGGTGAGTAGGGTCGACGGCATGCAGGGCGTGCGCGTGGTGCTCATCGGGGGAACGTCCCACACCGGCAAGTCGACCGTGGCCCGGGCCGTCGCCGAGCGGCTCGGGTTCGACTGCCGCTCGACCGACAAACTGGCCCGGCATCCGGGGCGGCCCTGGCGGACGGCGGAGTGGGAGCCGCCCCCGCATGTCGCCGAGCACTACGCGACGTTCGACGTCGACGAACTGATCCGGTCCGTGCTCGACCACTACGCCCGCCTGTGGCCGCGCATCGAGGAACTGGTCGCCGACCGGGCGACCGGAGACGCACCCGGCCTGGTCCTGGAGGGCTCCGCACTGTGGCCCGCCCGCGTGGCCGGGCTGACGGCCGACCCGTGCACCCGGGCCGTATGGCTCACGGCGGACGAGGCGGTGCTGCGTGAGCGCATGCGCGCGTCGGCCGGATACGACGAACTGCCGGATCCGGAGCGGTACTTGGTGGACAAGTTCCTGGCCCGTGCCGGGCGCTTCCAGTCGCTGATGGTGGAGGCGGTGGACGCATACGGCCTGGCTCGGGTCGGTACGGATGGTCGCTCGGTGAGGGAGTTGACGGACGGGGTGATGACGGCTGCGGGCGTGGCGGTGCGCTGACTGTGGTGGGCGGGGCGGGGGGTTTATGGCGGTGACGCGGTCACGCCGCGCCGGGTGAGGGTGAGGGTGAGGGCGAGGGCGAGGTGGCGGCCGTGGGGCGCGCGTGAGTCGGTGGCGGTTGGGTGCGTGTGAGTCGGTGGCCGTGGGGTGTGCCTGAGTCGAGGGCCGCGGGTGCCCGGGGGCCGGCGCCGCGCGTGCGCCCGGGTGCGCGTGCGCCGAGGCGCTGTCGCCACGCTCTTCGAACGCTGTCACGATCTTCCTGGAGCCGGTTCGACCGGAGCCGGTGCGGACGATCGACGGAGTGCGCATGACGACGGACAGGGCCACCGCGGGCGGGACGGAGCAGGTCGCGGGGATCGAGGTGAAACCGGTCTCCGGGCACATCGGGGCGGAGATCACGGGCGTCGACCTGGCCGGCCGGCTGGACGACGCCGTGGTCGCCGCCGTCCGGGCGGCGGTGCTTCGCTGGAAGGTCGTGTTCTTCCGTGGGCAGCGGCTGGACCACGCCGGGCATGTGGCGTTCGCGCGCCGGTTCGGCCAGCCGGTCGTCCTGCGCAAGCGGGGGAGCGCCTCCCCGCCGGACCACCCCGAGATCGAGACGACCGCCGACCGGCTGGAGCTGGGCGGGAAGTTCGGCATGGAGCACGACGAGTGGCTACGGCGCCGCCGCCACACCCTGCTGCGCGGCTGGCACTGCGACCACGGCGCCCGGATCGACCCGCCCGCCGCGACGATCCTGCGCGCCGAGACCGTACCGCCGTACGGCGGCGACACCACCTGGTCGAACCTGGCGGCGGCGTACGCCGGACTCTCCGCCCCGCTGCGGGAGTTCGTGGCCGGCCTGCGCGCCGAGCACCGTCTCGGCGTCGGCTACCAGCCACGGCCCGGTGACGACACGTACGTCCGTCATCTGCTGGACCATCAGGTCGCCTCGCTGCATCCGCTGGTGCGGGTCCATCCGGAGACGGGGGAGCGGGTGCTCTACGTCAACGGCTACTACGTCGAGCAGATCGCCGACCTCTCGCGGACCGAGAGCCGGGCGATCCTCGACATGCTGCTGGAGCAGGCGGTGCGGCCGGAGTACACGGTCCGATTCCGCTGGGAGCCCGGCAGCGTCGCCTTCTGGGACAACCGGTCCACCATCCACCTCGCCCCCAGCGACAACGCCCACCTCGACTTCCCCCGGATCATGCACCGCGTGATGCTCGCCGGTGAGGCGCCGGTCGGGGTGGACGGGAAGCCGTCGGAGCCGATCGTCGGGACCGAGCCGGGGCGTTGGTAGCCGACGACGGTGCGTGACGTGCGGTGCACGGCGGGAGGGCTGCGGCTTGGTTCAGCGGGCGAGCAGCTCCCGCAGTGCCTTGGCGATATCGGCGGGCGCCTCCTCGGCCATGAAGTGGCCGCAGCCGACCGTGGTGTGCCGTACGCCGGGTGCCCAGGCGCGCCACAGCGCGGCGGCGTCGAAGCCCAGGGCCGCGCCCCAGTCCTGCTGGAGCACGCCGACCGGCATCCGCAGTGTGTTTCCCGCCGCCCGGTCGGCCCGGTCGTGCTCGATGTCGATGCCGGCGGAGGCCCGGTAGTCGGCGACGATCGAGGGCACCGCCTCCCGGCAGGCTGCCAGGTAGGCGGCGCGGACCTCGTCCGGGACGGCCCGCCGGTCGGCGGTCCAGACGTCGAGGAAGTGGCCGAAGAAGGCATCCGGTGCGGCGCCGATCATGCGTTCGGGGAGGCCGGGCGGCTGCGCCATCAGATAGAGATGGAAGCCGACGGCAGCCGTGACGCCGTGCATCACGTCCCACATGTCCAGGGTCGGCAGGATGTCGAGACACGCCAGATGGGTCACCGTGTCGGGACGGTCGAGCGCGGCACGGAAGGCCACCAGCGCCCCGCGGTCGTGCCCGGCCAGGGCGAAGCGCTCATGACCGAGCGCGCGGCCCAGGGCCACTATGTCCGCGGCCATGGTCCGCTTGGCGTACACGCTGCCGTCGGTCTCCGCCGGCTTGTCACTGGCGCCGTAGCCGCGCAGGTCCGGGCAGATCACCGTGTGGTCGGCCGCGAGATCGACGGCCACATGGCGCCACATCAGATGGGTCTGCGGAAAGCCGTGCAGCAGCACGACGGGCGTGCCGGAGCCGCCGACGGCCGTGTGCAGCGACACACCGTCGGCGACGGGGACGCGGTGATGATCGAAGCCGGGGATGACAGGGGACATGGCTCCGCTCCTTCCGATGCTCATCGAGGGGTGGGGACTCCTCGATCCTCCGGGGAGCGGATGAGCAGTGGATGAGCAGCGGCGTCCAGATTCGCTGAAAGGACTGCGTAAGGGCGTCTCCGCGCAACTGGAATTGTCCTTACTCTATTCTCGCAGCCGAATCCGGGGCCACATGTCCTGGAGTTCTACGGTGTGCAATTCCAGGGATGTCCTGCTCGATGGAATCAAGGGAGAATCATGTCCAAGATCAAGAACCTCGTCACTCCGATGGTGGCCATCACCGCGCTGGTCGGAGCCCTCGGTATTGCGGCGTCCGCGCCCGCCCAGGCGAGTTCTCCAGAGCGCCCCGCGAGGATCAACGCGGATGGCAATTCGATCGTGCACTTCCAGGGCAAGATCACTGCCGTCAACGACGGCGGGAACATAGACGTGGCAACGAACGGCAAGGTCGTTAAAGTCGACCACTCCAAAGCGTACTGGGTGAGCCCGCTGCGTGTGGGCGCCTGGGCTGACGTCACGGCATCCGAAGAGGATGGCGTATACATCGCAAAGGTTGTTGTTTCCTGGTGAATCGGAGTGCTTCCGGTTAACTACCCGCTTGCCGCTGTCCTGCTGGGTTCTGACCCGGCGGGACAGCTTTCTTTCTGTGGATGGACGCAAGAATCCCGAAAAGTTGAAACAAGCGCGAAAGGAAATCCCCTCCACAGGAGATTCATTGCTACTTTCTCCGCAGTCGGATCACACACCCAACGGGCTAGGAGAGCATCATGGGTAAGCGGAATCGCATCACGAAGCTGGCAGTTGTCGCTGCCGGGCTGGTTGGTTTCGTGGGAGTGGCCGTTTCCGTGCCGGTACAGGCGGCGTCGACGGAGCAGAATGCGAAGGTCAACGCCGTAAGTGCCAGGGTGGCGCAGGACTCGGGCCAGAGTGAGGAGTTCGATGGAAAGATCTCCGCCTTCAAGGATGATTACCTTGAGCTCGACACCGGCGGTGAGGTGATGAGGTTCAGCCTGATAAAGGGCACTTACTACTGTGGTGCCATGATAGTGGGCGCCGTAGCGAAAGTCGTCGCCCATGTAGACAATGGTGAATACGTCGCCGAGCGTATCGCCGCAGTCATGCCAAATTAGCCAGACAGGCGTCAAGCGTGTTCCTCCCGTCGGTAATCTGCCGACGGGAGGAATGCTTTGGGCGTCGTCGCCTCCTGCGCCCCGCCGCTCAGCTGCGGCCGATGACTCTGAGGTCCACGCCGAGGCCGCGGATGCGCACCTGCTCCTCTGCGGGGAGGGCGCTGTCCACCAGCACGATGTTGAACGCGGTGAGCGGGGCGAGGGCATGCAACCCTTCGTGAGTGAATTTGGTGTGGTCGACGATCAGGACACGGCGTGTCGCGGACTCCATCAGAGCCTGTTTGACGTGCACGGTCTCCTGCGACTGGTGATAGCAACGTGCGCGAATGATCGCGGTCGTCGACATGAAGAGCGCGTCGGCGTGGTACGCGGCCGCTGCTCTCGCCGTCTCCAGGCCCAGGAAAGCGTCGTACGCAGGAAAGTATGTGCCGCCCAGGGAGACCAAATTGATGCCGGATTCACCGGCCAGACGCTTCATCACGGGGAAGAAATTGGTGATGACGGTGAGTGGCGTGCGTTCGGTGAGTCGTTCGGCGAGTGGCAGACACGTAGTGCTGTCATCGAGGGCCACCGTCTGTCCGGAGACCACGAGCTCCAGTGCTGCATTGGCCAGGCGCCGCTTTGTGTCGGCCATCGTGGTCATGCGCTCGCTGACGCCACCGTGAAATGCCGATGAGGTCAGCGATGTCGCACCGCCACGCACTTTACGGAGCCAGCCCTGCGACTGGAGCACGTCCAGGTCCCGGTGCACAGTCATCAGGCTGACCTCGAACTGTTCGGCCAGAGCAGCGGTACGCACGAATCCTTCGTCCAGCACGCGCTGCTGGATCTGCTGCCTGCGTTCGCGCTTCTCGTCGGACCGTTGCGCGGCCGCGAAAGTGTTGGGGGGCCGGTCGCCGCTCCCCGTCGGAGAGACGTTCACGAGGTCACTCTTTTCGGGTGGAAGGATGCGCCGAAGCGCGGGCCGCCCGTGCTGGGCCCCCATAGACCTTCCACGGTCGTCGCCTCTCCAGTCCGCCGCACGCTCGGCAGGAATTCAATTGCCGGATCGCCTGCCGGACCGCGGTCGTTAACTTTTCTAAGAACATGAAGCCTTCACCGAAGCACGCCGGTGGCACACCAGAGGCACACCGAAGGCACATCGGAGACTCTGGAATGTCGCGGGGGCTGTGGGGTTCGATTCTTCAGCGCAGTTGGTTTGCCGCCCGCTGAGGCGGCTCGACCGGGCACTCACCAGAGTCGGTGCCAGTGCCTGCTCCTGTCGAATTCTGCGGGGACTCCCGCCCCTGGCACCTCAGGAAGTCATATGCACACCCACCCCATCGTGCCCGGCCTGTCGGCAGGCCCGCGCGGACCCGTCGCGCGCGGTAATCCGGCCGGCCAGAAGGACCAGCAACGAAGCCCCCGCACCGATCGCATTCACATATTGCGCTGGCCCGAGCAGGCGGTCGAGGTCGAGGCCTGTCGCCGCCGCAGGATGCCTCGCTTGCTGGTCGTGGCGCCGGGCGCCCGACCGCCGGCGTCGATCGACCCGCTCGAAGACTGGGTCCGGGCTCCCGTGGACGAGAAGGACCTCCAGGCTCGGTGGGAGACGCTGAGGGCCAGAGCGGCGCCGCGTGACCCGGTGATCGACTCTGAGGGCGTCCTGCACTACGGCGGTCGGCGTCTGCCACTGGCTGCCGGTGAGGCCCACCTCGTGCGTCTGCTGCTCGATTCGTACCGGTCAGTGGTGGGCCGGGAGGAACTGGCGGCGAAGATGTGGCCGGACGGCACGAGCGCTCGGCGCAACGCCCTTGACGTACGCATCCTGCGGACCCGGCGCCGACTGGCGCCGCTGGGTCTGGTCATCAGGACCGTGTGGCGCAGGGGCTATCTGCTCGATTCGGACTCTGGGAGTGATGTGGCATGAAGGGACGCGACGCTGTGCACGTCGATGCATCGCCCACCGTGGACACCTCGGCCCACCCGGCGACATTGGCCCACTTGGCCCGCCGTAACGCCGAGCAGTGGCCGACGACCACCGCCGTGCGATGGCGCGATGCCGACGGCGTGTGGTGTCGGCGGACATACGCCGAGGCATGGCAGGCCGGCGAGGAAACGGCCCGCGGACTGATGGCGCTCGGGCTTGAGCCGGGCGACCGCGTGGCGGTGCTGAGCTCCCTGCGGCCCGAATGGACCTTCACGCTCATGGGAGCTGCCGCTGCCGGACTGGTGGTGGTCTCGCTCCTGCCGACCACAGTGCCGGACGAGATCGAGCACGTACTCGGTGACTGCGCCGGGAAGGTGGTGCTGTGCGAGAACACGGCTCAGCTCGCCAAGGTGGAAGCGGCCTGGAACCGTCTGCCGCACCTGCGGCAGGCCGTGCTGATCGATCCCCCCGACCTCGCCCCGACCCCGTCGCAGGATGACGGCGGCGCTCGCACCGCGAGAACCACCCGCACCCCAAGGACGATGACCCTCGCCGGGCTGCGTGCGCTGGGCCGACGTCACATCTCGCCGGAGGAGTTGCGCAGCCGTTCCGATGCGGTGCGGGCCGAGGACCTGCTGGCGATCATCTACACGTCGGGTACCACCGGGCCCAAGAAGGGCTGTGCGCTCACCCACGGAAACTACGTGAGCGTCCTGCGCGCCCACCCTCAGCCCCCCGCCAAGGCTGACGCCGCGGCGGACCAGAGCAACGGCACGGTCTTCGTCGTCACGGGACCGCACACCATAGCGATGCTCATGCAAGTACTGGCGTGGTGGTCTCGCTACACACTCGCCTATCGCCGTGGCAGCAGCACCGATCGCCTCGCCGACGAAGTGCGCGAGGCGCGGCCGCAGATCCTGCCGCTGGTTCCGCTCGCACTGGAGCAGATCTACAGCGCGGTGCTCGCGTCGTGGCCGCAGGAGGACACTTCACTGCTCATCGAAGCGGCACGCGCCGGCCTGGAGGTGCGTGAGCGGCGCCTGCGGGGCGAACGGATCCCTCCCCAGCTGGCGAGCTGGTTCGAGGCATCGGACCGGACGCTCTTCGCGGACGTACGAGAACACTTCGGCGGTGCGGTGCGCCGGGTGACGGTGTCCGGCGCCCCCGTGTCACAGGACATCCTCGGGTTCTTCCTCGGCTGCGGAGTTCCCATCGTCGAGTGTTACGGGATGACGGAGACCGCTGCGGCTGCCACGTCCAACTCCCCGGACGACTACCGCCTGGGGACCGTTGGCAAGCCCTTGCCCGGTATCGAGGTGGACATCGCCCCCGATGGTGAGGTGCTGATCCGCGGCGCCAACGTCTTTCCCGGCTACTGGGGTTACTGCGAGGACGGGTTCGGCGCGGTTCGCGACGGCTGGCTGCACACCGGAGACCTGGGTTCCATCGACGGCGACGGCTACCTCCGCCTCACGGGACGCAAGAAGGAGCTGATCCAGCTCTCGCACGGCGTCGCGGTGACGCCCCATCCCCTGGAGCGGGAGCTGCGGACCAGCCCCCTGATCTCCAACGCCGTGGCTTACGGTGAGGGCAAGCCGTACCTCGTCGTGCTGCTGACGCTGGACGCACCCCAGGTCCGTAAGTGGGCGGTCGAAAGAGGGCTGCCCACCGACCTGTCCGGCCTGGTGCAGGAGCCGGCACTGATCGGTGAGCTCGCTGCGGTGATGGCGAACGCCAACGCACGGCTGCAGGAGTACTACCGTGCCCGGAAGTTTGTGGTGCTGGAGCGCGATCTGTCCATGGAGGAGGGGGAATTGACCATTTCGATGAAGGTGGCACGCCCCGTCGTGTACGACCACTTCCGCGAGCGTCTCGAAGCGCTCTACGAGTGAGACGTGATGCCGCAGGCCAGAACGAGGGCGCCGACGCAGCGATTGCGTCGGCGCCCTTCTTCCTTGGGCGTCAACCGTCGGCCGGGCCGCACTTCGCATGCAGCCGTCGCAGCCAATGCGGGCAATACCAGGCGAGCTCGCCGAGCAGCCGCAGGAGGGCCGGCAGGAGAACGCCTCGGACGACCGTGGCGTCCAGAAGGATGGCCAGGCCGCTGCCCAGTCCGAACATCTGCATAAAGCTGACCGAGCTGGTGGTGAAGGCAAGCAGGCTCACGGCGAGCAGCGCCGCCGCGGCGGACACGAGGGCGCCGGAGCGGGCGAGTCCCTTCGGTACGGCCTGGGCCGGCGGCAGCCCCTGATCGTGCAGTTCCTTGATGCGGCTCAGCACGAAGACCTCGTAGTCGGTGGAGAGGCCGAAGACGATGCAGGACATCAGCACCGTCATCGCCGTGTCCATCGGCGTCGGCGTGAATCCCAGCAGGGAGGAGAAGTGCCCGTCCTGGAAGATCCACACGAGGATTCCGAGAATCGCGCCCAGCCCGAGGGCGTTGAGCGCCAGCGCGCGCAGCGGCTGTATCACGCTGCCGGTGAACAGGAAGAGCAGGACGAAGGTGCTGACGGCGATCATCGCGATCACGAACGGGAGCCGTTGTGCGATGGCGAACTCGGCGTCCATGACCTGGGCGGTCGCCCCGCCAACGAGAGCGGTGGTGTGACCGGGAGGGGCCACGGCGCGGATCCGGGCGACCAGCTGACGCGCTTCGGCCGAGGCGGACGCATGGCCGCTGCGTACGGTGAGACGGCGTACTTCACCCGCCTGCTGCGGGTGAAGGGGGCACTGGGGCGTTGCGCCGCCGGCGCGGCGTGCGGGGGCGGTGTCAACGGCGATGACTCCGGGGAGAGCTGACAGAGTCCGTCGGTAGTCGGCAACGCGCCTGCGGTCGGCCAGGCCGGTCAGCACGATCTCGGTGGTGCCGTCGCCGCTGAATCCGGGGAAGTCGGTGCGCAGAGCGGCGGCCGCGGTCCGGCTCCTGGAATTCTCGGGCAGCACACGTTCGTCGGGCATTCCGAAGTGAACGCCGAGCAGTGGTGCGGCGGCGAGCGCCAGCAGGGCGGCGGTGGGAAGGGCGGTGGTCAGGGGGCGGCGCATCACCGTGCGGGCGGTCTTGTACCAGATGCTGCTTCCGTTCCGCGGACGGGCCTTGCGGGCCCGCGTCCCGGCGTCGGCCGGGCCGACCCGGTGTCCGCTGACCGTCAGCAGCGCGGGCGCGATGACCAGCGCCGCCAGTGCCGCGGTCGCCACGACTGCGATGCCGGCGTAGGCGAAGGATCTGAGGAAGTAGAGCGGGAAGACCAGGAGCGCGCTCAATGCGGCGATGACCGTGGCTGCGGAGAACACAATGGTCCGTCCGGCCGTGGCCATGGTGTGCACCACGGCTTCCCGGATGCTACGGGCGGAGTTCATCTGCTCGCGGAAGCGACTGACCATCAGCAGCCCGTAGTCGATCGCCAGGCCGAGCCCCAGAGCGGTGGTGAGGTTCAGCGCGAAGACGGACACGTCCGTGACGCCGGCGAGCAGGCGGAGTTCCGCGAGGGTTCCCAGGATGGCCGCCCCGCCTATCGCGAGCGGGATCAGTGCGGGGACGAGACCGCGGAAGACGATGATGAGCAGCAGCAGGGTTGTCGGGACGGCTATGCCCTCGGCCAGCGCCAGGTCCTTGGCCACCTGCGCGGTGATGTCGTGGTTGGTGCCCAGTGGACCTCCCGCGCGCACCCGGAGTCCGGGGCCGGCGGCCGCGTTGGTGACGTACTCGTCGATGAGCGCGCCGGCATGCCGAGCTGCCGCTTCCTCGTTCTCCGCGAACCGTACGAGGACGAGTGCGGAGCGGCCGTCGTGCGCCTTGAGTGTGTCGTTCGGTGTGCGCCAGTAGGAGACGATGCTGTCGACCCCTGGGCGTCGGGCGAGCCGGTCGGTGAAATTGCGGCCCGTGTTCCGCACCGCCGGGGAGTCGACGGTGCCGTGCCGTGGGTGTACGAGAAGCACCAGCCCCGTGGTGCCGCCGAACTCCTTGTCGATGAGTTCGGCCGCCTTGGCGGAGGGCGCCGCGGGGTCCTGGAGTCCACCGGCTTTGAGGTGACCGAAGACGCCCGAGCCGATGCCCCCGGCCACGAGGGTCAGCAGGCCGGCGAGCACGAGGACGGTGCGTGCGCGGCGGGAGAGGAGAAATCCGAGTCGTCGTAGCATTCAGGGCCTCCGCGGGTCCCGGGGCGGACCGAACACGTACGCCCGAGAGGTGGTGTGGGTCGGGTGTCGTTGTGGTGTGAGCGAGGGGCGCAGGTCAGGTGATCCGGTGGCGCGGGCCCTGGTGACGGTGCCCTTGAGGCCCGCGGACGGCTTGTGAGCACGGTGCGTTGTGCAGGTCGGCCCACACGACGTGGCCGGCTGCGACACGGGCGGATCCCCAGGCGGTGGCCAGTGCGTCCACGATGTTCAGACCGCGTCCCGAGGTGCCCACGCCGTGATCGGGGCGCGGCCACAGCGGTGGCAGGGCGGCTCTGCAGCCGGGGCCGTGGTCGCCGACCAGGAGGTGGAGGGCTTCGCCGCCGTCGCCCAGCAGGACGTGGCTCATGGCGAGCCAGACGGGCCCCGCGCCGTGCTGGACCGCGTTGGCCACCAGCTCCGAGGCGATGAGCACACAGTCCTCCGCCAGCGCCGTGCACCGTGTCTCCACCACGAAGGAGCGCACATGCCGGCGCGCCATGCCGGCCGAGGCCTGGTGTGCAGGCAGGTACCAGGCCGGGGTGGCGTGGACGACGTGGGGGTGGTGGGGCGGTTCGGAGCAGTACATGGCTGCCTCCTGGGGGACGGGCGGTCTTGTGTGTTTCAGGGGGAGGAGGGTCCTCCCGGGTTGGTGGCGAAGGAGCCGGGTCGATGGCCGGCCGCGTGCCGTACTCGGCGGCGGGCGTGGCGTCCGCGCCGGCGGCGGGACATCGCCGCGGTGCCGTTGCCGGTGGACAGACCTCGGCTGACCAGGCAGCACAACACGATGACGGCGACGGGCAGGACCATCGAGGTGCGCCATGCGTCGACGAAGGCGTGCTGGAAAGCGTTGTCTGCGAGGGCGCGGAAGTGGACGGCCTCGGCGGGGCTCAGGCCGGTGGGAACCGGCGGGCGGGTGATGCCGTCTGCGGCGGCGCCTGAGAAGGCGTCAGTGAACGTGCTGCGCAGTGAGCGGGGAAGGCCGGCTGCGGCGGCGTCGGCGTGAGAGCGCAGGTCGGCGACCAGCCGTATGTGCAGCAGGGATCCGACGGCGACACCGCCGAGGAGGCCGCCTACCTGGCGGGCCGTGTTGAGCACTCCGGAGGCGCCCGCGGTGACGGAGGGGGTTATGTCGCCCAGTGCGATCTTGGCGACCGGGGCCAGGGTGCATCCGATGCCCGCGTCGGCGAGGAGCATGGCGGGCAGCAGCCGCCAGGCGTTCATGCCGGGCTCTGCGCAGGCCACGGTCGCCGCGAGCCCGGCCGCGTAGGCGACCAGGCCGGTGACCAGCAGCGATTTGGTACGAACCCCGTTGCTGAGCCGGCCCACGACCAGTGCGACGAGTCCGACGGCCAGCGCGGACGGCGCGGTGACCTGCGCCGCGGCGAGCGGTGCGTTGCCCAGCACGGACTGGAGGAAGAACAGGAGCGGCAGGGCGGTGCCGACCACCGCGAAGTGGACGCCGGCGCCCACGACCGTCGCCCGTACGAAGTCCCGCTGTCCGTATAGCGCGTGGGGCACCAGTGGCTCGCGGTGATTGGTCCGCTGCTGCGCCACGAAGGCGATCAGCAGGACCACTCCGGCGACGAGTGCGGCCAAGGGAGCGGTGGTCCCGGCGGGCCCTCCGGTCGACATCCTGCGGAACTCCAGCAGGCCGTAGGAGAGAGCGGCCAGGCCGGAGGTTGCCAGCAGGGTGCCGGTGAAATCCCAGCGGTGGCGGACCCGGGGGCGGTGATCGGGCACGACGAGGGCCGCCCAGACGAGCGCGACGACCCCGACCGGCACGTTCAGCAGGAAGATCCATTCCCAGCCCGCCGTGGCGACCAGTACACCGCCGACGAGGGGGCCGGCCACGGCGGCCAGTCCGATCACCCCGCTCCAGACCCCGAAAGCCGTGCCGCGCCGGTCAGCGGGGAAGAGGACGACGATGAAGGAACTGGTCTGCGGCGTCAGCAGGGCGGCCCCCAGGCCCTGGACCACGCGCAGGGCGATCAACTCGTCCGCCGAGCCGGCTGTGCCGCACAGGCCGGAGGCGGCGGTGAAGATGACCAGTCCCGTCAGGTACAGGCGCTTGGGGCCGAAGCGGTCGCCGAGCCGACCGGCCGTGATCAGGAAGGCGGCATAGGCCAGGACGTAGGAGTTCACCACCCACAGCGCCTCCCGCAGCCCGCTGCCGAGGTCGTGGCTCATGACCGGGATGGCCGCGTTGACCATCGTCGTATCCAGGATGATCATGAAGAATCCCGTACAGAGCACGGTCAGGACCAGCCACGGGCGGTCGCGCAGTTGATCGGTGCCGGACATCCAATTCACTTCCCTCCCACGACAGTTGGCGGCCTCGGCTCAGCGGGCCGTGTAGCCGCCGTCCACGACGAGTTCGGCGCCGGTGATGTAGGAGGCCGCCTTCGACGCCAGGAAGCCCACCGCCGCGGCGATCTCGTCGGGCTGGGCGCACCGGCGCAGGGGAGTGGCCTCGATGACCCGTTCGACGAAAGGCGCCGGAGCCTGAGTGGTCATGGCGGTGTCGACCATGCCCGGGTAGACGGCGTTCACGCGGATGCCGTGGGGAGCCAGCTCGACGGCCGCCGCGGTCGTCATCGTGCGCACGGCCCCCTTGGCCGCGTGGTAGGCGAAGGAGGTGCCCGAGCCGACGATCCCGTATATCGAGGCCACGTTGACGATGACGCCGCCGCCGGCGGAGCGCAGGCACGGGGCGGCCGCTCTCATGCCGAGGAACGTGCCGCTCTGGCAGACCGCTATGACACGCGCCCACTCCTGCTCGCCGACGTTCTCCAACGGGTTGTACCCCAGTACCCCGGCGTTGTTGACCAGCACCGTCAGGCGTCCGAAGCGGCGGCGGGCCAGCCGTGTCACGCGCTCCCACGCCTCCGGGCTGGTCACATCGAGCGCGCAGCCCACCGCCCGGCCGCGCCGTCCGCCGCGATTGAACGCGTCGGCTGCCCGGCGGCAGGCATCGCCGTCCAGGTCTGTCAGCAGGACCCCCATGCCCCGGTCGAGGAAGTGACCCGCGATTGCCCGGCCGATGCCGCCGAGCGCGCCCGTGACGACGGCCACCTGATTGCCCGTTGCCGTCATGGCGCGACTCTCCGGACCGGGAGCCACGCAAGAGCCGCCGCACAGCCCTTGGCATGGGCCAAGGACACTGCGGGGCGCGGGAGGTGAAGGGTGCGCAGGTGATCCGCCGCCACCCCGTGAAACTCCATGGTGGGGGCGGATCCGGGCCTGCGGCGTACTTCCATCGCATGCCAGGTGGCGGGGCACAGCGGCCATCCGAGGAGCTGGGCGACTGCCTCCTTGGCCGCCTTGCGCGCGGACAGGTGCTCGTGAGCACGCCGGTAGCCGTAGCTGAAGGCCAGCTCTTCGCGGGTGAGCCAGTCGCCCCAGCGGGCATCGTCGGGTGGCGGGACAAACGCGGGTGAGGTGAGCGCCAGGGCCCGGGTCGGAGTGTTCATCGCACGTCCTCCGGTGCACCGGTCCGACGTGGTCGCAGCGGGAACGGCGCCAGGACAGCGGCGATGATTTCGGTGACGGTGGGCCAATCGGTCCACCGGTGTTCCGGGGCGATCGCCGCCGCGACCGTCACCGGGACGGGAAGCGGTGTGTCCATCACGCGGCCTCCTTCGCGGCTGTCGAGGGCCCGGTGTCGTGACAGGGCGCGAGGACGAGGGAGGCGTAGGTTCCGCCCCAGTTGGCCGCCGTGATCAGGCACGAGGCCCCCGTCTCCGGCACTGGACCCAGGTAGTCGGTGACCGTGCCGCGGGGATCGGCGGGCGCGGGCGTCTCGGGGCTCCACCCGCTGCGCACGGTTTCGGTGGCGCAGACCGCGGACATCAGCGCGGTGGTGCTGTGCACATGCCCGACGTACGGGCTGAGATTGCTCAGCCGGACCCTGCCCGGCTCCCAGACCTCGGCGACCGCGCGGACCTCGGCGAGATCGATGGCCGCGGTGCCCCGCGCATCGCCGTAGACGGTGCCGATCTCACCCGCCGTCAGGCCCGCGTCATCCAGGGCACGGCGGAAGCTTTCGGCCCAGGCCCGGCCGGAGGGGTCGTTGCCCGCGACCCGGTAGGCGTCCGAAGTGACCGCATGGCCCTTGATCTCGGCCAGGATCGGGGCTCCCCGGCGCAGGGCGTGATCAAGCGACTCCACCACCAGCGCTGTGCTGCCCGCGCCCAGGACCGTGCCGTCCGAAGTCGCGTCGTAGGGGCGGATGGTGTCGTCGGAGAGCAAGCCCAGCCGGTCGAAGCCGCAGTGCAGCAGGGGCGTCAGCTCATCCGCGCTGACCGCGAGCATGACCTCGGCCTCACCACGCCGCACCAGGTCAGCGGCGTACGCCAGGCCGGTGAGTCCGGAAGCGCCTCCGGTGGCCAGTGTGGACAGCGGGCCGCGGATCTGCAGCGCGAGGCAGGCGTGGCCGGCCGCGGCGTTCATCACCGAGTTGGGAAACAGCCGTGGGTTGACCCGATGGGGGCCATGGGTTCCGATGGTCTCGCTGAGCTGTGCCACGGTATGCATCGGTCCGCTGAAGGTGCCGAAAATCATGCCCACGCGTTCCGAATTGGCCCGGGTGATGCGCAGACCGGCGTCGCGCAGCGCGATACGGCTGGCGGCGAGGGTGAGCAGGCCGATCTGGTCGAGGCGGCGTGCATAGGCCGGGTCGACGTGGCGGCGGCAGTCGGCGCTGTCGATCTCGGCCGCCCGCCGGGTCCGTGAGAGGGAGAGATCGGCCAGACGGGCCGGGCCGATGGCGCTCGTCCGCGCTCTCAGCGCGTCCACCAGCTCCCGCCGCCCGCTCCCGATCGCCGTGACCGGGCCGGCACCCGTGATGACCACGCGGTGGTCGGGTGCGGCGGCCGGCGGGACCGGGTGGCGGCCCAGTACCAGCGAGCAGTTGTTGCCGCCGAAGGCGAAGGAGTTGGAGACGACGACGTCGAGGGCCTGCGGCCGAGCCCGGTTGGGCACGATGTCCCGCGGCGTACCGGACGACTCACCGACGTTGATCGTCGGCGGGAGCATGCCGTCCCGCAGCGCCAGGACACAGGCCGCCGCCTCCATGGCCCCGGCAGCCCCCAGCATGTGTCCGACCTGGGACTTCGTGCTGCTCATCGGGGTTGAGGGCGAGTCGGCGAAGAGGTCGGCCACTGCCTTGGTCTCGGCCTTGTCATTGGTGGGCGTACCAGTCCCGTGGCCGTTGACGTAGTCGACCCGGTCCGGGGTGAGCGAGGCCTGCGCGAGCCCGCGGCGCATCGCCCTGGAGGCGCCGCTGCCCGCCGGGTCGGGAGCGGTGGCGTGGTAGGCGTCGCTGGTCAGCGCGTACCCGAGGACGTAGCTGAGGACTGGAGCGCGACGGGCCCGGGCCACCGACTCCGCTTCGAGAACCAGGAATGCCGCCCCTTCACCGAGGTTGAGACCGGTGCTGCGCGAGTAGGGGGCACAGGGCTCGGGGTCGAGCGCGTTGAGGCTGTCGAAGCCGGCCAGCGAGAGGATGTCGAGCACATCCACACCGCCGGCGATCATGACGTCGGCCCGTCCCTCGCGGATGGCGTCCACCGCGTATCCGATGGAGTTGGACCCGGCCGCGCAGGCGTTGGAGATCACCACTTTGGGGCCGCGGAGCTGGAAGGCGACACTGATCGCATCCGCCGAGGTGTAGAGCGGATAGCTCGTCAGCAGACCACGCCGGCCGGCCCCCGGCCCCCCGGCCAGGACGTCCCAGTGGAAGCGTTCCCCCTGGTCCAGGCCCCCGACCGAGGTGCCGACGGCCACCCCCATGCGGTACGGGTCGTAGTCGGCCGACGCCAGATGCGCGCTGTCGAAGGCTTCCTCCACGGCTGCCAGGGCCAGCCGGGTGGCTCGGTCCGGATGAGTTCCCGTCCGCCGTACGACGGCGGGCAGCGAGTCCACTTCGCCGGAGTACTTGCAGCTGAGTGTGGAGACGTCGAGCCGCTTGGTCCTGTCGATTCCGCTCGCGCCCTCGCACACGGCACGCCATACCTGCTCCACGCCGTGGCCCAGAGCGCAGCTGATGCCGATTCCGGTGACGGCGACGCTCTCTTCCCGCCGCTTGCTGGGACTCATGGTGTTCTCCTGTTCGCTGCCTTGGCGGCCATGGACGCCGGGGAAGAGTCGTACGGGGGTAGCTCAGTGGAGGGGTACGTCGAGGCTGGTGGCCGTCAGGAAGGGGGCGGAGACCGTGCGCACCGCCGTGCCCGTGCCGGCCAGACGGAAGTCCTGGCCGGAAGCCGCCACGCCGTGGTCGACGACGGCGGTGCCGATGAACCGGGCCAGTGAGGGCGACCACACGCAGTGCGTCACGCATCCCACCTCGGCGTCGCTGACCGCGATGACGGCCCCGTGGGACGGTGCGGCCTCCAAGGAGGCATCGGCGACCCAGCACACCGGGACGCGGTGCTCCTGCTGCCGGCGCTGTTCGAGGGCGTCCCGGCCGATGAAGTCCTGGCCCGTGTCGAGCATCCACTGCAGGCCCACGTCGAACGGGGTGACCGGTCCGCCGCAGTGTTCGTGCTCCAGGCCGGCGAACCGGACCTCCATCCGGCAGATGTCGAGCGCGTCCTTGCCGCATGCGACGGCGCCCGCCGCCAGGAGCTCTGCGCGCAGCCGGTCCGCGTCGCCGGACGGGGCGATGAACTTGTAGCCGTACTCGCCGGTGAGGCCGGTGCGCGAAAGCGTCACCGTGCCATCGCCCCACTCGACGGCGACACAACTGCGGTAGGCGAGGGCGGCGATGGGGAAGTCGAGATACTTTTGAGCGATCTTGAAGGAGGACGGGCCTTCCACCGCGAGCACCGTGTGCCGGGCGCTGATGTCGTCCACCGTGACGTCCGGGAATCCCGCCGCGGCCGACAGCAGGTGCGGTACGGCTTCGGAGGCCTGGGCCGGCCAGATCTCCACCAGGTAGTCGGCGCCGCGGCAGTGGATGAGCGTCTCGGCGACGATGGTGCCGTCCTCGCGCAGCAGCAAGGAGGACGTGCTCTGCCCTTCGAGCAGAAAGTCGACACTGCGTGTACCGACCCGGCCGAGGTAGGCGGTGGCGCCGGGACCGGTCACCTTGAGCAGGCCCGCGCCGTCGTAGTGGACGAGGCCGACGCCATGGCGCAGGGCCGAGTACTCCTCGTCCGTCGTGGTGTAGCTGGTCTTCATCGTTTCTCCGTAGGGGTTCAGCGGGGTGCAGTGGGTACGGACGTGTGGGGGCGCCGCGGGTGTGGCGCCCGCCGGTTCTACGACCCGTGAAGTTCGGTGACGGCCAGGCGGGCCGTCATCACCGGTTCGCTGCCGACCGATGCCTGACCGGTGACCGAGATCAGTCCGCCCAGCCGTGGGCCGCTCTCAACGCGGAAGACGACCTGGTCCCCGGGGAGGACGGGTTTGAGGAACTTGGCCTGTCGGATCTCGGCCAGATAGCCGACCCGGTCGGCGACATCCGCCACCAGGTCACCGGTGGCCGACTGCGCCGCAGCACTGCCGTAGACGACCGCGGCGAGCTGTGCGACGCATTCGACGAGCAGGACGCCGGGGTAGAGCATGCGGCCGGGGAAGTGACCGGCCAGGACGCCGTCGGAAGCGGTGACGTTCTTGATGGCCTCGGCGCTGGTGCCCGGTTCGAGTGCGGTGACCCGGTCGAGCAGGAAGAACGGGTAGCGGTGCGGCAGCAGCCGGGCGATGTCGTCGGCGCTCAGTACCGCCGCCCGCGCCGTCGAAGAGGGTGTTCCCGTCATGCTGCGGCGCCTTCGATGTGGTCGACCAGCCGGTTGAGCGACAGCAGGCTGTGGGTGTCGTCGTCGGTGACCGTGACACCGAAGGTGTCCTCCACCGCCATCGCCAGCTCCAGGGTGTCGATGGAGTCGAGCTCCAGGCCGCGGCCGAACAGCGGCTGGTCGTCTGCGATGGAGCCGGGATCGACGTCCAGCGAGAGGCGGTCGATCAGCAGGTTCTTGACCTGCGAGCAGAGCTCCTGTCGTGCCGTCGCTCGTCGGGTCGCCTGTTCGAGTGTCATCACCATGGTGGGGTCTCCTGTCGGTGTCGGGATGCTGCGGGGGCTTTCGGGGTCAGCAGAGGAGGCCGCCGTCGACGACGACCGACGTACCGGTGACGTACGCCGCCGCGTCGCTGAGCAGGAACCGCACGACGGAGGCGACCTCCTGGGGCTGCCCGATGCGGCCGAGCGGCACATGCCGCAGGTTCTCCGTCAGGCGGCCGGCGGGCATCTGACGGGTCATCGAGGTGTCGACGAAGCCGGGGACCACGCAGTTCACGCGGACCCCGTAGGAGCCCAGTTCCTTGGCGAGCACCTTCGTCAGCGCCACCCCGCCCGCCTTCGCGGCCGCGTAGTTGGCCTGGCCGGCCGGCGGACTGAGCGCACTCGTCGAGCTCACGGTGACGATGGAGCCGGTGCGCCGCTTGGCCATCAGCCGGGCGGCGGCGCGCGTGCACAGGAACGCGCCGGTGAGGTTGGTGTCGATGACCTTGCGCCAGTTGGCCTCGCCCATCATGAGCGCATAGCCGTCGTGGGTGATGCCCGCATTGTTGACGAAGGCATCGAGCCGCCCGTGGTCCTGTCTGACCTTCCGGAACATGCCCTCCACATCGGCCGCATCGGAGATGTCCGCCTGGATCAGCTGGGCATCGGGACGTATCTCCCGCACCTGGTCCAGGGCAGTGCCGGCCTGTTCCGGCTTGCCGCGGTGATTCATCAGCACGGTGGCACCGCCGCGAGCCAGCTCCTGTGCCACTGCCAGGCCGATGCCCTTGGTGGCGCCGGTGACCAGGGCGATGCGCCCTTGAAGATCGCTCACGTCATCTTCCCTTGGTTGAGGTGGGGCACGGGGACCGGATGGCCGAGGTCGCCCGCGCCGGTGCGGGCGGGTGGCGGGGACTGACGCAGTGCGTCCCAGGTCGTCAGATGGCGGGCCGTACGCGCCATCTCCCTGCCGAGACCGCCCAGTACCCGGCCGGGTCCCGCCTCGACGTAGACGTCGGCGCCCAGCGCGGCCAGGGTGGGCACGGTGTCGCTCCACCGCACCGGCGAGATCACCTGTGTCAGCAGGTCCGCGCGGTAGGCCTCGATGTCGGTGATGCGGCGGCCGGTCGTGCTGGAGACGAACGGGATGCGCGGGGCACTGAGCGGGGCGGCGGCCAGCGGCTCGCGCAGGCTGTCGCGGGCCTCGTTCATCAGCGGCGAGTGATAGGCACCACCGACGGTCAGCTTCCGGGCGCGCAGCGCCCCGGCGTCGGCCGCGGCGTCGATGACGTGCTCGATCGCGTTCACGGTGCCGGCCACTACCAGCTGGCGCGGAGAGTTCCAGTTGGCGACGACCGCGACGTCGGTTCCGAAGGAGGCCCGCCGACACAGTGCCTGCACCGTCCGCGCGGGGAGGCCGACGACGGCCGCCATCGTGCCGCGCCTGTCCCGGGCCGCCTGCGCCATCGCCTTGCCCCGGCAGGAGACCAGGGACAGCGCGGTGTCCTCGTCGAGACTGCCGCAGGCCACCAGTGCGGTGTACTCGCCCAGGCTGTGGCCGGCCACCGCGCCCGGCCGCCAGCCCGCCTTTCGGAGCCGGTCCAGCGCGGCCAGCGACCAGACCAGGACGAGCACTTGGGCGATCTCCGGGTCGGCGAGCGTCGCGGCGTCGGCATGCGTCATCAGCTCGGTCACCGGCAGCCCCGTGATCTCCTCGGCCCGGCGGGCGAGGGTGCGGGACTGCGTGCCCAACCGGTGCAGCTCGTGACCCATCCCGGGAAACTGGCTGCCCTGCCCGGGGAAGACGAAAGCGGCCGTCGTGATCATGACGGCGCACCCGGGGTGCGGGCCGCCGCCCAGGAGAGCACCAGGCCGCCCGCGATCGGGACGGAGGAGCCGACGACCTCCACTTGCTCGGCATCGGCCCAGCGCGCCAAGGGGCCGTTCAGCCGCACCGTCCACACATCCGGGTCCCTGTCGTCGTACGGGATCCCGACGCAGATGTCCGCGAGCCTGCCCGTGGGGGGAAGCCCACCCACCGCTTTGACCACGCTCTCCTTCACGCCGAACAGATGGCCGAGCACCTCGGCGAACGAGTGGTCGTCCGTCGCCCACTCCCGCGCGGTGCGGCGCTCGCGAGCGGTGAAGTACCGCTGGGCCAGGGCGTCTCCGCAGCGCTCCACGGCACGTTCCCAGCGGCACAGGTCCACCAGGTCCACACCGGCCGAATGAATGTGCGTCGGAATCTGCCCGACGGAATGGGGAATCTGCATGGCTTGCTCTCCGCGTCTTCACCGATAAGACCAGTGAAAGGGAATGGTGAATGGGTGGAATCCTTCGGGAATCCCCTCGGATGGCATGAACGTAAAGGCGCATCCTTGCTGCGTCAACACATGGGAAAGATTCATGTCAGTCCTTGTGGCGCCACTGAAATATTCCGGGGTCGGCGAGAAAGATCTGCAAGGGCCGGGAAATATTCGAACGATTCGGATTGACTCGCTTCAGGTCCATTCCTAGTGTTCCCGGAACGCAGGCACTATGTCATCGCGAGAGGATCGACGCATCATGCCACGTCTCGTGCAGTCCGCGACGAATATCATGCGCGACGTCAGCGTAGAGGCCACGGCCCGTGTCCGCTGGGGGGAGTGCGATGTGCAGGGGCACGCCTACTACGCCAGCTACATTCCCTGGTTCGATCTCGGGCGAGAGAAATTCGCGCTCGATATCGGTGCCGACTATCGGAAGTATCAGATCGCCACCACCGATCTTCAGGTCCGCTACCACGGCGCCGCCAAGTACCTGGACGACCTGGTGATCAGGACCTGGGCAGCCACTCCCGGGACGCTCACGTATTACTACGAGATCTACCGGAAGAACGGCGGTCGGCTCATCGCCGAGGCCCGTACGGTCCATGCGTTCGTCGATGCCGAGCGTGGCGTGCTGACCAAAATTCCGGACGACATGCACCAGGCCTTCGTGAAATTCCTAGAAGATCGCCGGAAAAGCGCGTGAAGGCCCGTGGGGAACAGTCCGGAGAAATTTCCAGGACGACTCGAAAATCTGGAGACATTTCATGAAGGATGATGTGTTGGACCGCTTGCGCGGGCTGCTTCTCGGCGAGGTGCTGGGGCCGCAGGACGCCGGATACGACACCGCCCGCCGCGTCTACAACGCCATGATCGACAAGCGGCCCGCGGTCATCGCCAGATGCCTGGGAACCGCGGACGTGGTCAACGCGGTCCGCTTCGCCCGAGAAGAAGGACTGCCGATCGCCGTCCGTGGCGGCGGCCACAGCGTCGCCGGCCACGGCACCTGCGACGACGGCATCGTCATCGACCTGTCCCCGATGCGGGGCGTTCACGTCGACCCGGTGAACCGCACGGTCCGGGTGCAGGGCGGTGCCCTGCTGGGGGACGTCGACCGCGAGACGCAGCTGCATGGTCTCGCGATTCCCACCGGCCAGATGTCCGAGACCGGCATCGCTGGGCTCACCCTGAACGGCGGCGTGGGCATGATGCTCCACAAGTACGGTCTGACCTGCGACAATCTCCTCTCCGCCGACATGGTCACGGTGGACGGCGAACTGGTCACGGCGAGCGCCGACCGCCGTCCGGAGCTCTTCTGGGCGCTGCGTGGGGGCGGCGGCAATTTCGGCGTGGTCACCTCCTTCGAGTTCCGTGCACACCCCGTCGGGCCGATGATGCTCGCCGGATTCCTGGCACACCCGGTCGAAGAGGCCCCGCAGGTTCTGGAGTTCCTGCGGGACTTCAGCGCCACCAGTCCGGCACACCTGAGTGCCGACGCCCTGTTCATCCACGCCCCGGAGGCGGGTTTCGTCCCGGCGGAATTCTGGGGAATGCCGCTGGTGACGCTCTTCGTCCGCTATTTCGGACCGATGGAAGACGCGTGGGAGGCCGTACAGCCGCTGCGTGACTTCGGGAACCCGCTGTACGACAGCGTGGGCCCGATGCCGCTGGTAGCGGTGCAGTCGATGCTCGATACGTTCACGCCGGCCGGCAATCTCCATTACTGGACCAGCGAATTCGTACCCAGCCTCGGGTCCGAGCAGATCGCCGCCCTCGCCGCCATGGGCAGCGACCTCCCCTCGTCGCTCACCACCATCAATGTCCACCCCTTCGACACGGCGGCCACCGAAGTCCCGCCCGACGCCACCGCTTTCGCACACCGCGAGGACAGCTGGCTGATCCATGTGATCTGCCAGTGGAAGGACGAAGCCGATTCCGACCGGTGCCGCGCCTGGGTGAAGCAGACCGGCAGACTGCTCAAGCGATTCGGTTGTGGAAACACCTACCTGAACACCACCTCCGAAGACGACGAGACCGACCGCGTCCGAGCGTTCTGGAACGAGCACCGTCTGGCGCGCCTCGCCGAGGTGAAGGCCGAATACGACCCGGACAACGTGCTGCGGTTCAACCACAACATCCCCCCGGCGGCCCGCGAGTCCGGGTCATGAATCACTCGGCGTCCGCACAGCGGTCCCGGCGGGTCCCCCATGTGGTGATCATCGGCGCCGGGGTGAGCGGCCTGGGCCTGGCCATGTCCCTCAAGCGTGCCGGGCACCACGAATTCACCATCGTCGAAAAGGGCGACGACATCGGCGGGGTGTGGCGGGACAACACCTATCCCGGCGCGGCCTGCGACATCCCCGCCCCCTTGTACTCCTACTCGTTCGCACCGCATGACTGGTCACAGCGCTACGCCGGGCAGCAGGAGATCCTCGACTACCTGCGCCGCTGCACGGACCGGCACCAGCTGCACGGGCATCTGCGGCTGCGTACCGAAATCCGCGCCGCGCACTTCGACGAGCTCGCCGGACGCTGGCGGTTGCACACACAGTCGGGTGAAACTCTGGAGGCGGACGTCCTGGTACCGGCCTGTGGCCAGCTCAGCCGCCCCTCCTACCCCGAGATACCCGGCGCCGACCGCTTCAAGGGGCACGCCTTTCACTCCTCGCGCTGGCACCACACCCATGACCTGAGCAACCGCAGAGTCGCGGTTGTCGGAACGGGCGCAAGCGCCATCCAGATCGTGCCCCAAGCTGCAAAGAAGGCCGCACATCTGACGGTCTTTCAACGATCGGCACCCTGGATAGTGCCCCGCTGGGACCGGATCTACCCCCCGCGCAAGGGCATCCGCCGACGGCTCGCCCACAAGGCGGCACGCCTGGGGTGGTGGCTCTTCAACGAGCTGACCGTGCCCGGCCTGACCCGCCGCCGGCCGATCATGCGCCTGTCGTCCTACGGCTGCACCGCGCAACTGGAGCGACAGGTCGACGACCCCGCCGTCCGGGCACGCCTCACACCCCGGGACGAAGTGGGGTGCAAGCGGATCGGCATCTCCAGCGACTACTACCCGGTCTTCAACGAACCCCACGTGGAGCTCGTCACCGATCCCATCCGCGACATCACCGAAGACGGCATCCGCACCGAAGACGGCGCCGAGCACCGCGTCGACACCATCATCTACGCGACCGGCTTCACCGCCACCGACTTCCTCACCTCCCTCCACATCACCGGAAGCGGCGGCCGGAAGCTGGCCGACACCTGGCGCGAGGGCGCACGCGCCTACCTCGGGATGACCGTCCCCGGCTTCCCCAACATGTTCCTGCTCTACGGACCGCACACCAACGTCGGCGCCGGATCGGTCATCTACATGGTCGAGAGCCAGATCCGCTACGTCCTCGACGCCGTGCGGATCCTCACCAGCGGAAGCCGGCGGATCCTCGACGTACGGCCTCCGGCCGAGGAGGCCTTCACCGCGGAGATGCGCCGACGGGTCCAGGGCACCGTCTGGTCGACGTGCCGCAACTGGTACCGGGGAGCCAACCGCTACGTCACCACCAACTGGCCGGGCCAGACCGCCGAGTACCGCCGCCGGACCCGGCGGCTGAACCTGGCCCATTACCGGCCCGACAGCCAAGGACACACCCCCGGCACCCCACCGTGACGCGGCCGTCCGCCGCACCCGGATTCCGCTGTCCCAGCATTCCGCCGGCCCCGAAATCCCAGCTGTCCCAAAGGAGTTGCCGTGTCGTTGCACCCGGAAGCCGCCGCCTTCCTCGACCGCCTGGAAGAGCAGCGCATGCCGCCCCTCGACCAGGTGGGCGTCCCCACAGCTCGCGAGCTGATGAACGGTCTACGGCAGGCCCAGGGCCCCGCCGAACCGGTGGAAGCGATCACCGAGACCTGCGTTCCCGGCCCGGCCGGCCTGCTGCCCGTCCGCGTCTACCGGCCTGCCCGACGCCCCGGTCCGCGCCCGCTGCTGGTGTTCTTCCACGGCGGAGGCTGGATCGCCGGGGACGTCGAACTGGTCGACAAGCCGCTGCGGAGCCTGGCCAACGCCAGCGGCGCCGTCGTGGCGAGCGTCGAGTACCGGCGGGCCCCGGAGACCCGGTTCCCCGGGCCCACCGAAGACGCCCATGCGGCCGTCGGCGCCCTGGCCGCGCGGGCGGAGGAGTTCGGCGCCGATGCCGGGAGGCTGGTGGTCGCCGGGGAGAGCGCGGGCGGCAATCTGGCCGCTGCCGCCTGCCTGATGGCCAAGGACCGCGGTGGGCCGCAGATCGACCTGCAGATACTCATCTGCCCCGTCCTCGCGCCCGCCGAGAACTCCCCGTTCGACTCCTACCGGCAGTACGCCTCGGGCTACCTCAACACCCGGACCGCCATGCTCCACTTCTGGGACCTCTACCTCCCCTCGCCGGGAAAGGCGGCCCACCCGTACGCCTCCCCGCTGCTCGCCACGGACCACAAAGGTCTGCCGCCCGCGCTGATTCTCACCGCCGAGTGCGATCCGCTCAGAGACGAAGCCGAGGAGTACGGCCGACGTCTGCAGGCCGACGGCGTACCCGCCGCCGTCCGACGCCATGACGGCGCGCTGCACGTCTTCTTCCTGCTCCCGGGACTGACCGCCGCGCGTCACGCGAGAGACCACATCGCCCACACGCTGCGCGGCCACTTCGGCACACCGCGGCCACCGCGACCCCGTGCACGCTAAGGAGCTCATGTGCCTGCATACGACCACATCTACATCGACGGCTCATGGAAGCCGTCGCACAGCACCTCGACGCTCACCGTCCTGGACCCCACGACGGAGCAGCCGCTGGCGCTGGTACCGGACGGTACGGCGCAGGACGCCGACGACGCCGTCGGCGCGGCACGCGCCGCCTTCCCCGCATGGTCACGTACCCCGGTGGCCGAGCGCACCGGCTACCTGGACGCCATCGCCGCGGAACTGGGGCGCCGTGCAGGCGACTTGGCCCAGCTGATCACCCGCGAGGTCGGAAGCCCACTGGCGTTCTCCCGGGCCGTACAGGTCCCGCTGCCCATCAACAGCTTTCTGCAGGCAGCGCGGACGGCCGGTGCATACGGCTTCGAACAACGCCGAGGCCCGTCGCTGGTCGTGCGGGAGCCCTACGGAGTGGTCGCGGCGATCACACCGTGGAACTACCCCGTGCACCAGGTGGCCGCCAAGGTTGCCTACGCGCTGGCCGCCGGGAACACCGTTGTCCTCAAGCCCAGCGAACTCGCGCCGCTCAGCGTCTGGGAACTGACCGACATCATCGATTCCGTCGGGCTGCCGCCGGGAGTCTTCAACCTCGTCAGCGGCACCGGCCCCACCCTCGGGGAAGCTCTCGTCACGCACCCGGGAGTCGACGTGGTCTCCTTCACCGGCTCCACGGCGGCCGGCCGCAGGGTCGGCTCCCTCGCCGCCGACAGCGTGAAGAAGGTGATGTTGGAACTGGGCGGCAAGAGCCCTGCGGTGATGCTGCCGGACGCCGACCCCGCCCTGGTCGTCCCCGCGGTGATGGCGGCGGCGTACCTCAACAACGGGCAGACCTGCTCCGCCCTCACCCGCCTGATCGTGCCGCGGGCCAAGCTCCGCGAAACCGAGGAACTGGCTCGCGCCGCCGCCCCGTCCTGGACGCCCGCGAACCCCGCCTGCGAACACACCCGACTGGGGCCGCTGGTCTCCGCCGCCCAACGAGACCGGGTACGACACCACATCGGCAACGCCCTGGTGAGCGGAGCGAAGCTCGTCACCGGTGGTGCGGCGCCGCCGCCGGAACCCGGCCGGGGGTACTTCGTCCGCCCCACCGTGCTCTCCCAGGTCACCCGCGACATGGCCATTCACCACGATGAGGTGTTCGGCCCGGTCCTCGTCATCGAGAGCTACGACAGCGAGGACGAAGCCGTCCGCATCGCCAACGACACCGTCTACGGCCTGGCCGCCGCGGTGTGGTCGGCCGACGAGGACCGCGCGCTGGACGTGGCCCGCAAGCTCCGGGCCGGACAGGTTCAGATCAATGGCGCGCGCTTCGACCCCAACGCGCCGTTCGGCGGCTACAAGCAGTCGGGCAACGGCCGCGAAGGAGGCCGGACGGGTCTGGAGGAGTTCCTGGAGACCAAGGCCATCCAGACCTGACCCTCCCGCACCCCGTGCCCGACCGCCGGCCTCACCTTCCCGTATCCCCGAATCCGCACAAGCACCCATGGAGGGCGAACCATGTACTACCGCACCATGTTCAAGTCCAAGATCCACCGCGCCACCGTGACCCAGGCCGATCTGCACTACGTCGGATCACTGACCCTGGACGCCGACCTGATGGACGCAGCAGGGCTGCTGCCGGGGGAGAAGGTCGACATCGTCGACATCAACAACGGCAACCGCCTGTCCACCTACCTCATCGAAGGACCCCGAGGCACCGGCGTGGTCGGCATCAACGGTGCCGCGGCCCGGCTGATCAATCCCGGCGACACCGTCATCGTCATCTCCTACGCACACATCTGGGACTCCGACGCATCCGGGCTCGTCCCCAAGGTCGTTCATGTGGACGGCAGCAACAAGATCGTCTCTCTGGGATCAGACCCGGCCGAGAGCACGCCCGACGGCACCACCGAGCGCGGCGACCACATCCACGTCGACTGAATCCGGCCCGGCCAACGGCTGGCGCCGGCCAATCCGGACCAGCCGAGCCGCCCCAGCACCTTACGGAGTAGGCATGTGTGGCATCACAGGCTGGATCGCCTTCGACACCGACCTCACACATCACCAGGAAGCCGTCGACGCCATGACCCGGTCCATGGCCGCCCGGGGCCCGGACGCATCGGGAGTTTGGATCAGCCGGCACGCCGCCCTCGGACACCGGCGCCTGGCCGTCATCGACCTCGACGGCGGCGCCCAGCCCATGACCGAGGAGACGGCGGACGGCCCCGTTGTCATGACGTACAGCGGCGAGGCGTACAACTTCGTCGCCCTGCGCCGTCACCTGCGCGGGCGCGGCCACCGCTTCCGTACGTCCAGTGACACCGAGGTTGTGCTCCGCGCCTATCTTGAGTGGGGCGACCGGCTCGTCGACCACCTGGTGGGGATGTACGCCTTCGCCATCTGGGACGGCCGTCGCGACCGGCTGCTGATGGTGCGCGACAGGCTGGGAGTCAAACCGCTCTACTACCACCCCACCGCCGACGGCGTTCTGTTCGGCTCGGAGCCCAAGGCCATCCTCGCCCATCCCCGGGTCGAGGCAGCGGTCGACCACGACGGACTGCGGGAGATCATGCTGGGCGTCAAGACACCTGGCGTCGCGATCTGGCGGGGGATGCGGGAGGTTCACCCGGGATCCCTGGTCACCGTCGAGCGTGGCGGGGTGCGGGAAGCCCCTTACTGGCGGCTCACCGCCCGCCCGCACACGGACGATCTCGCCACCACCCACGCACACACACGTCAACTCCTCAGCGGCACGGTTCGCGAACAGCTCGTCGCGGACGTCCCGCGATGCCTGCTGCTGTCCGGCGGACTCGACTCCAGCGCGATCGCCGGATTCGGCGCCGGCGAACTCGACGCGCACGGACAGCGCCTGCGCACCTTCTCCGTGGACTTCCTCGGACACGCCGACCGGTTCACTCCCGACGCCCACAATGTCAGCCCCGACGCACCCTACGTCCGTGCGGTCGCCGCATTCCTCGGCACCGATCACACCGATCTGGTGCTGGACGGCGCCGGCCTTGCCGACCCCGGCCTGCGCCACGCCGCCGTCAGGGCGCGCGATCTGCCCGTCGGGCGCGGCGACATGGACCATTCCCTGCTCCGGCTGTTCACCGCGATCCGCGACCACGGCACCGTCGCCCTGTCGGGAGAAGGCGCCGACGAGATGTTCGGCGGCTACTGGTGGTTCCACGATGCCGCGCTGCGCGAAGCCCCCGGATTCCCCTGGCTGATCGCGGCGCTCGGCCGTGTACGCCAAGAACGCGCCTTCCTTCCCCAGGATTTGTCGACGGCACTTGACCTGCCCGGACACGCCACCGGGCGCTACCGCGAAGCGGTCGCCGAGACCCCGTCGCTCGACGGCGAAGACGCGGCACAACGCCGCTCACGCGAACTTCTCCACCTCCATATGACGCGCAGCCTCGCGGGCATGCTGGAACGCAAGGACCGGCTCAGCATGGCGGTCGGGCTGGAGGTGCGCGTGCCGTTCTGCGATCACCGCATCGCCGAGTACGCGTTCAACATCCCCTGGTCCTTCCATGTCGCTGACGGCCGGGAGAAGAGCGTCCTGCGGGCCGCCGCGCGCCCGGTCATTCCCGACACCGTTTTCGGACGGCTCAAGAACCCCTATCCGATGACCCGGGACCTGGGCTATGTCCGCTCGCTCCAAGACCAGATCCGCCAAGTCCTGACCCACCACCCCGGCCACGACGTCTTCGCCTTGTTCGACAAGACCGCAGCGATGAAAGCGGCATCGGCGGACCCCGCAGACCACCCGAACCCGCACGGGCACCGAGCGGCGCTGGAGAAATTCCTCGACCTGCGCACCTGGCTCGACATCTACCGCCCCGTGCTGATGCTGTGACCGCCTCGGGTCACCGAGCCACCAGGTCACCGGACCGCAAGGTCACTCCGAGTCCGCGACACCGATTGCGTGAATTTCACACCCACCGAACACTCCCTGGTCGGCGACAGTGCCGATGTGCGTGCGGGGGGACGGGCAACCCAACAGCGCGCCGCTCTCGGCCCACGAGAAGAATTCTCACGCCATTGACACCGCTTCGCGGTATTTCTTCCATTGTGGTAGCCCGCCACCACGAGGCCCCGTCCCACGAGCGACCTGCTACTTCGTCCATTTCGCACGCCGGCCCCTCCCGCAGGCAGAAAGCGGGTGAACGGCAGGGCGTGCCCGTACAGCACGAGGCACCATGGACTCCCACCGAGCCGTCCGCCACCCCCTTGCACTGCTCCGCGAAGGAGCCGGCCTGACGCATGGCGCATACGCGCAACTCGTCGCGGAAACCCATGCCGCACTCGGATTCGGAAACATGGCAGCCCGTCGGGAGAAAGTCGCCCGCTGGGAATCCGGCAAAGTGATACCGGAAGCCAAGGCGCAGCTCGCCATGGCCCATGTGCACGGGATACCGCGTGCGGAGGTGCTGCGCCTCGGCTGGCCCGATTGGCTCTTTGCCGCCACCGGCCATTCCGAGCTGCTCACCGCACCCTGGACCTGCGACACGGCGCTCCAGGCCCTGGACCGTACCGGTAAGGCGACGTCCAGGCCGGTGGAAAGGGGGTACCAGGCGCTGTCCTGCGAAGAGGGCATCGCCGACCTGGCCGCGTCCTGGCTGGCGGCGGCAACCGGCCCGCGATGGCAGCCCGCCGACGGTCACCAGCGCATCGACGGTTCGATCGTGGACCTGCTGGAGCAGCGCCAGCTTCAGCTGCATGATCTCCTGGTGACGCTCGGAGCCCGCGCCGTATGGCCGCTGGCGGACGCGGAACAGCGGGCGATCTCCGATCTCGCCCGTAGCGCCTCCTGTGACGAGGTCACCGGTGCCCGCCTCCTGGCTCTGGCGGCAGACGCCACGAGCTTTTCCGGACTGCGCGCGTTCGAACTGGGAGACAACATGCGCGCTCAGTCGTCCTACATCGCCAGCCTGCGGGCAGCGGCCGCCGCAGGGGACTCCCAACTCGGTGCGTATGCGCTGACCCTGCTGGCCAGGCAGAAGATCGATCTGCGCGATGTGGCCGGTACGCATGCCCTCGTCGACGCCGCCGAGCGGCTCTGCGTTCATTCGCGCCCCAGTCCCCGCCTGTCGGCACATTTCGCGATCACACGGGCCCTCGCCAGCGCACTGCAGGGCGACAGGGAAGCCGTCGAGCGTCATATCGAGGCAGCCCGTACCCTCCACTCGGCATCCCCGCACGACGACGATCCGAGCTGCGTCGACTGGGTGACCCCCGAATCAATACTCATCCAGGCCGGCAATGCCTATGTCTATCTCGGCGACCGGGCCAAAGCACTGGAGTACCTGCTCCCACTCTTCGATGTCACTCCCGACGACCACCCCACCGAAACCGCGATCACACAGCGTGACGTCGAGTTCGGTGATGCGCACATCGCCTTGGCGTATGCCACCTCCGGAGAAATGGACATGGCAATACAATGGGCGAGAAGAATTCCCCCTGCGCTGAAAAAATCCCGGTCCTACCCGGTGAAAGTCTATTTCCAGCGCGTTCTGTCCAAACTCAACGAGCACCGCCGCACGCCGGCCGTACACGAGTTCCTGAGGGAACAGAAGCTCGTGGCCCAGGTCTAGGGCCTGGAGAGTGGACGGGTTCCGGTTCCGTGGCGGGCAATACGGGCAACAGCCGGCGCACGGGCCGGTTGCATCCTCACCCGGGCGAGCGGCGATCGGTTGCACCGACTTGCGCCGCCCGGCCAGCAGCACCCCTCGCAGATACTCGCCCTGCCATCGGCGCTGATCAGGCCGCGCAAGCGGCTCGAACACCTCCGACGCGAAGTCCTTCGGACGGCACCCCCCAGGGCACTTGCGGGTGATCGCGACGGTCGCTGTGCTCGACGTCCTTGTCGGACATGGTCTGCTCTCCTGTGCGTGTGGTGATCACCGGGGTGGACGCGGTCCGTGACCGGAGGTGCACCTCGGCCCGACATGATCGGCCGGAGGTGCCGCGGACTATGGTGGAATCGCCACGGACCGCACATTCCGTCGGTGGCCGGTGACCCGCGACGGGGGAGGGCGGTGGCAGACGTGCGCCCTGACTTCGGTGTGCTCGGACCGGTGACGGCCTGGGACGCGGACGGGCACGCGATCGCCCTGAAGGGGCCGCGACACCGGTCGGTGCTGGCGCGGCTGATCGTTGCCCGGGGCCGCGTCGTGCCCGTCCTCCGCCTCGTCGACGATCTCTGGACCGACCCGCCCGCCGACGCCGTGGGCGCGGTGCGCACCTTCGTCGCCGCCCTGCGCCGTGCCCTGGAGCCCGACCGCCCGCCCCGCACTCCGGCCCGGCTGCTGGTCACCGAGGGCCCGGGCTACGCCCTGCGCGCCGCGACGGACGCGGTCGACGCCTGGCGGTTCGAGCAGACGGTCGCGGACGCCGCGGCGCTGCCGCCCAAGGAGGTGGCCGTACGGCTGGAGGAGGCGCTCGGCCGGTGGCGCGGCCCCGCCTACGCGGAGTTCGCGGAGCAGCCGTGGGCCCGGGCCGAGAGCCGCCGACTGGCCGAGCTGCGCCTGCACGCCGTGGAGCTGCGTGCAGAGGCGCTGATGTCCCTCGGCCTGGCCGACCGGGCGGCAGCGGACCTTCACGCGCACGCGGCCGAGCATCCCTGGCGCGAGAACGCCTGGCGGCTGCTGGCCCTGGCTCTGTATCGCACGGGCCAGCAGGCAGACGCGCTGGACGTGCTGCGCCGCGCCCGTGCGCTGCTGGCCGAGCAACTGGGCGTGGACCCGGGCCCGCGACTGCGCACCCTGGAGACGGACATCCTGCGGCAGGCCGACCACCTGGACCAGGCGCGGGATCGACTTGGCCGGGAGCCGGACCGCTTCGGCCAGCGGCCGGACCGCGTCGGTCGGGCGCGGGATCGACTCGGTCAGCCGTCGGACCGCCTCGGCCAAGAGGAGGACCAGCGGGACCCCCTTGGCCAGGAGCAGGACCCCCTCGGCCGTGGCTTGGACCACCCCGCTCATGAGTCGGACCACCCTGCCCATGAGCCGGACAACCCCGCGGGCCGGGTCTGGGAGCAGGTCGCCGCCGCCTATGACCGCACCGTCGCGCCCGACGCCCGGGCACGCCTGGAGTCGACGACCGGCCTGTTGCGCAGCCTCGCCGTGACCGGAGGCAGCGGACTGCTGGCCGCCCGCGAGCACCGGGTCGCGGCGATCGCGGCCGCGGAGGAGCTGGGCGACGCGGAACTGACGGCCCGGGTGATCGGCGCCTACGACGTCCCGGCCATCTGGACCCGCGTGGACGACCCGGAACAGGCGGCACGCGTGGTCGCGGCGGCCGAGCGCACCCTCACCGCCCTGCATGCGCTAGGCCAAGGCCAAGGCCAAGGCCAAGGCGAGGGCCAGGGCCACGGGCATGAGGCGGCCAGGGCCCGGCTGCTGGCCACGATCGCCTTGGAGTCGCGCGGCACTCCGCACACTCGCCGCACCCCGCATACCCACGGCACCGCGCTCATCCATGGCACCGCGCTCACCCGCGGCGCCGCGCTCACCCGCGACACCCCTCGTGCCGGCGGCACCCCGCACACCCCCAGCACCCCACCTGCCGACGCCACCGCCCACGCCCGTGCCTCCCAAGCCGCCCGCCAAGCCGAAGAGATCGCCCGTCGGTTGGACGATCCGGTGCTGCTGGCGTTCGCCCTCAACGCAACCTTCATGCAGTGCTTCGACCGCACCGGGCTGGCGCCGCGCCGTGACGAGATCGGTGCGGAGCTGGTCGCGCTCTCGGCCCGCAACGGTCTGGCCAACTTCGAGATCCTCGGCCACCTCGTCCGGCTCCAGGCTCGCAGCGCACTCGGCGACTTCACCACGGCGGACCGCCATGCGGCCGCGGCGGACGCACTCGCCGTACGTCACGAACGGCCGCTGGTGGGCGTGTTCACCGGGTGGTATGCCGCACTGCGGCTGGACGTCACCGGCCAGGCACCGGCAACGGAGGTCGAGGCGGCCTACCGCAGCGCGGCCACCCTCCTCCACGACGCGGGCATGCCCGGCCTCACCGAAGGCCTCCTCCCGCTCGCCCTCCTCTGCCTGCGCCTGCGCCACGCACAGCCTCTGCACGCCGATGCCGATGCCGACACCCACGCCGATGCCGACACGGACTGGGGCCCGTACGCCCCCTGGGCACACCCTCTGCTCCTCCTCGAACAAGGCCACCACGCCGAGGCCACCGAAGCCCTCCATACGACGCCCGACCCACCCCGCGACCTCCTCCAAGAGGCCCTGTGGTGCCTCACCGCCCGAGCCGCACTGGCCCTCGGTGACCGGCCGTCCATGGCCCGCGCCCACACCGCGCTCACCCCGGCGGCGAACCAACTGGCCGGTGCCGGCAGCGGTTTGCTCACGCTGGGCCCGGTCTCGGCACACCTTGCCGACCTGGCCGACGCCCTTGGGAAGCACGCGTGAACTGTTTGACGAAACTCGGGGTCGTACCCCTGAATGATCGAAATCGCTCGTGCCCGGCACCGGACTTCGGCAGGGCGCAGCCGCGGGCCCCGTCCGCCGCCACCTGAAAGGAAGCGCATGCCGACTCCCGGGCGCCGCACCGCCTCCACGCTCCTCGACATCCTGCTGCACGCCGCCGAGGAGACCCCGGAGCAGGTCGTCGTCCATGTCCGAGGAGACGGCAGCGAACACACCGTCACCTTCGCCGAACTCCACGACGACGCCCTGCGCGTGGCGGGGGGCCTGCGTGCGGCGGGCGTCGAGCCCGGTACGCCCGTCCCGCTGCTCGCCGGGCTCGGTGAGGACTTTCAGCCGATGTTCTGGGGCGCCCTGGCGGCGGGGCTCGTGCCCGTGCCGCTCGCTCCGGAGGCGGGTCGGGCGGGACCGGTGTGGGAGTTCCTCGGCAGGCCCGCCGTCCTGGTGGACGACTCCACCGAAACCCTGCTCGGCGAGTTCCCGGCGCCGGTGCGTGCCCTGCGGCTGGGGGCGCTGCGCGACGCCCGCCCGTTGCGCTCGCTGCCCGCGCGGCACCCACAGGACCTCGCCTTCCTGCAGTTCTCCTCCGGCAGCACCGGCGCCCCCAAGGGTGTGGAACTCACCCACGAGGCCGTGCTCGCCAACCTCCGGCAGATCCACGCGGCAACGGCGGTCACCTCGGACGACGTCGTCGCGACCTGGATGCCGTACTTCCACGACATGGGCCTGATAGGCACCCACCTCGTGCCCATGGCTGCGCGCCTGAAGCAGGTACGGCTGGAACCGCTGACCTTCGCCAAGCGCCCCGCCCGCTGGCTCGAAGCGGTGGCGCGGCACCGGGCCACCCTGTTGTCGGCGGCGAACTTCGCACTGGCGCTGGCCGTGCGGCGGGTGCCGGGGAGCACCTGGGCCGGGCTGGACCTGAGCTGCGTACGGCTGATGCTCGTGGGCGCCGAGCCGATCGCGCCGCGCGTGTGGCGGGAGTTCGGCGCCAAGGCGGGGGCGGCGGGGCTGGACGCCCGGGCCATGCTGCCCGTGTACGGGCTGGCCGAGGCCACGCTCGCGGTGACCGTGCCCCCGCTCGGGGAGATCGCCGAACCCCGGGCACTGGACCGGGCGGCACTCAGCCGGGGTCGGGCCGTTGCATCGGAGCCCGGAGCGGAGGCCGTCGAACTCATGGACGTGGGCCGCGCCGTGCCCGACTGCGAGATCCGGGTCACCGACGACTCCGGCGCGCCGCTCGGCGACCGGCGCGTCGGTCACATCGAGGTACGCGGTCCCCAAGTGGCCCGCGGCTACCACCGTGCCCCCGGCGCCGAATCCAACGCCGACGCCGACGCGTTCTCCGCCCGCGGCTGGCTGCGCACCGGCGACCTCGGTTTCCTGGACGAGGGCCGCCTGTGTGTCACCGGCCGTCACAAGGACGTCGTCTTCGCAGGCGGACGTACCTTCCACGCACCCGACCTCGAAGAGACCGCCGCCACCACACCGGGGCTGCCCGAAGGGACGGTGGCGGCGATCGGGTCCACCGATCCGGACACCGGTGGCGATCGGGTGGTCGTGTTCGTGCAGTGGGCGCGGCCCGCCCTGGCCACGGCCCTTCCGGTGCTCGACACGGTGGCGGCACGGGTCCGGGAAGCGCTGGGACACGACGACGTACGGGTGTTGCCGCTGCCCCCGGGCGCGTTCCCCCGGACGACCAGCGGCAAGCTGCGACGCGCTCTGATGCGCGCCCGGTTCGAGGCGGGCGCCTATGCGGCGGTCGAGGAGCGGCTGTCTGCGGGGCGGGCCGGAGCCGAGCCCGCCCGCGGGGAGGAGGGCGGTGCGCAGGGCGCCGCCGTGCCGCGCTCTCGGCGTGACGTCGAGGAGGCGGTGCGGGGGATCTGGGCCCGGACACTGGAGCTCCCGCCGGCGGACATCGACCGCAACGACCGGTTCTTCGCCCTCGGGGGCTCCTCGCTGAAGGCGATGGCGGTGCTCGCCGGGATCGAGGACGCCTTCTCCGTCAAGGTGGAGCCTCGGGTGCTGCGGGACCACGACACCGTCGCGGCACTGGCCGGGCATGTGCTGGGGTTGCGCACGGATCTTGACGGAGCGTCAGCAGGTCTGCGGCGGGAGGAGAGGACGGACGCCGGGCGCGTGGCGTCCGGCGAGACCACCGAGAAGCGGCCGGTGGCGGTTCTCGGAATGGCCTGCCGATTTCCCGGTGCGCAGAACCCCGAGGACTTCTGGGAGTTGCTCGGGTCCGGCCGCGACACGGTGACGGCCGTACCCGACGGCCGTTGGGAGAGCGCGCCGGGCACCCCCGGCCTCTTCGGCTCCTTCCTCCCCGAGCCCGCCCACTTCGACGCCGCCTTCTTCGGCCTGGACGACGACGAGGCCCGAGCGACCGACCCCCAGGCGCGGATCTTCCTGGAGCTGGCCCACGAAGCGCTGGAGCGCGCCGGGTACGCGGGGCCACGCCGGACCGGCCGCAGGATCGGAGTGTTCGCCGCCGTCGGTGACAGCGGTTACCGCGAGATCCTGGCCGCCGCCACGGACGGCGACCTCGCCGCCCACCGCGGAGCGCTCACCGGCAACCTGCCCAACCTGATCGCCGCCCGCCTCTCCCAGACACTCGACCTCGACGGCCCCGCCCTGGCGGTCGACACCGCCTGCTCCTCCGCGCTCGTGGCGCTCCACCTGGCACGGCGCAGCCTCCAGAGCGGCGAGTGCGACATCGCCGTGGTCGGCGGCGTCCAGCTCGCCCTCACCCCGACCGGCCACCGGCTCCTGGCCCGCGCCGGCGCGCTCTCCCCGACGGGCAGCAGCCGCCCCTTCGGCGCCTCCGCCGACGGAATCGTGCCCGGGGAAGGCGGAGCGGCCCTCGTCCTCGGCCGCCTGGACGACGCGCTGCGGGACGGCGATCCGGTTCTCGCCCTGGTCCGCGGCACAGCCGTCAACAACGACGGCCGCTCCCTCAGCCTGCTCGCCCCCAACCCGCGCACCCAGCGCGAGGTCATCACCCGGGCCTACGACGAGTGCGGCATCGACCCCGACTCGGTGTCGTACGTCGAGGCACACGGCACCGGCACTCCGGTCGGCGACCCGATCGAGGCGCAGTCGCTCGGGCACGCCTTCCCGCCCCGCACCGACGGCCTCCCGCGCCTGCTCGGCTCGGTCAAGGCCAACATCGGACACCTGCTCAACGCCGCCGGTATGCCGGGTCTGGTCAAGACGGTCCTGGCACTGCAGCACCGCCGGATCCCGCCCTCCCCGAACTCCGCCCCGCCCGCCCCCTACCTGGAACGCGTCGCCCCCGGCTTCGAACTCGTCACCGAGCAGCGGGAATGGCGTACGGCAGGGCCGCTGATCGCGGGCGTCAACGCCTTCGGCTTCGGCGGCACCAACGCACACGCCGTCCTGGAGGAGGCTCCGCCCGTACGGACGCCTTCCGCATCGCCATCCGCCGACGGCCCGCACCTGCTCACGCTTTCGGCCCACAGCGCCGAGGCCCTGCGGTCGGCCGTCAACGACCTGGCCACGTACGTACGGACGCACCCTGAGCTGCATGAGGCGGACATCTGCGCCACCGCCGACACCGCGCGCGACAGCGGTCCTCACCGCCTCGCCGTGGTCGCCGACGGTGACCTCGCGGACCGTCTCGCCGCCGTCCGCACGGCGGACTTCTCGGTGGCCCGGTCGCGTCCACGGACGGTGTTCCTGCTGCCGGGGCAGGGAGCCCAGAGACCCGGTCAGGGGCGCGCCCTGTACCGGGCGGCCCCGGTGTTCCGGGAGGTCCTGGACGAGGCATCCTCGCTGACGGGGCCCGTGCTGGGGCGCTCGCTCGCCGACTGGTGCCTCGATCCCCGGACGGATCCCGGTGAGTTGGCCAGGACGGAGGTGGCCCAGCCGCTGCTCGTCGCGTTCGGGGTGGGCCTGGCCCGGCAGTTGGGGGAGTGGGGGCTGGCCGCGGACGCCGTCGCCGGACACAGCGTGGGCGAGATCGCCGCCGCGTGTGTCTCCGGTGCGCTGAGCCTCGCCGAGGCGGTGGGGTTCGCGGCGGAGCGGGGGCGTCTGGTGGGGGACCTTGCGCTGCCCGGCGCCATGGCCGCGGTCAGGGGTGACGAGGACACCGTCGCCGAGTTCGTCTCGGCAGCCGGCGGCTCGCTGAGCGTGGCTGCCGTCAACGGGCCCGAGCAGGTGGTGATCTCGGGCACCGAGGACGCTGTGGAGCGGGCCCTCGCGGAGCTGGCGGTACGTGGCGTGGCCGCGCGCAGGCTCCGTGTCTCCCATGCCTTCCACTCGCCGCTTCTGGAGCCGGTCCTCGACCCGCTGCACGACGCCGCGAAGGCGCTGACCGTCAAACCGGGGGCCGTACCCATGCTGAGCACGGTCACCGGGGAGTGGCGGCCCGGACTCACACCCGACTACTGGCAGGCGCATGCCGTGCGGCCGGTGCGGTTCGGGGCGGCCGTGGGACGGCTTCTGGACGAGGGCTACGACACCTTCCTCGAACTCGGGCCGGGGAGCACGCTGGGCGGGGCCGTCCGTGCTGTTGCCGGTGCACGGGGTGCTCTTGACGTGGCGGTTCTGACGACGGGGCTTTCCTCGGAGTCGGGGCCAGAGGGGGAGCCCGCCGGGGCGCGGGTGCTGCTTGAGACGGCGGGACGATTGTGGGCTCGCGGTGCGGTTCTGGATCGGGCCGTGCTTGGTCGGACAAGGGTGGATGGGGCAGTGCCTGATCGGGCCGTGCTTGATCGGTCGGCCGTGCTTGATCGGTGGGCCGGGGTTGTCGGGCGGCCGAGGGTGCCTTTGCCGACGTATCCCTTCCGGCGCAGGCGTCACTGGCCGCGCAGGACCGGCGCGGTGGCTGTCGTACGGCGACTCGACTGGAGGGACGCGCCGCTCACTTCGGCGGCCGGGCCTCGCGTGGTGCGGCTGATCGGTGCGGCCCGGCCGCTTGGCCGGGCCCTGGCGGAGCGGCTCGTCGGCCGTGGGGTGACGGTGCTGGGGGAGGGCGGTGCGGACGGTCCGGTTGCCGCGTCGGCGGACACCGTGGTGTGGCTGGGAGGCGAGGAGGGCGCCGGCGACGGAAGCCGGGAGCGCGTGGATGCCGCCACCGACGCCGCCGTCACGTCACTGCGCCCCGTACTCGACGTCCTCGCCGCCGACTGCACGCGTCTGTTGGCGGTCACCGAGGACGCGTATGTCACCGGCAGCACTTCGACCGAACAGGCCCGTCCGGCGCAGGCACTGCTGCACGGCTTCACGCCGGCGCTCGCGCAGGAGCACCCAGGACTCGCCGCCCGCAGCGTCGACCTGTCCTCCCGCGACACGCTCGACGCCCGGGCCGACGCCTTGGAACGGGAACTGTGGTCGGTCCACGAGCCGGGTGCGGAGGGCGCGTTCGCGTGGCGCTCCGGGGTCAGGCTCAGCCGTACGCCGGCCGATGTGTCGGACGTCCTGGACGTTCCGGACGTGCCCGCGGTGCTCGAAGCCCTGCCGCCGGACGGCACCTATCTGATCACCGGGGGAGCGGGCGGGCTCGGCTCGGCGCTCGCCCGTGACCTGGCGGGGCGGGGCGCATGCGAACTGATCCTCACCGGGCGTTCCGACACCGCCCCCGACGATCTGCTCGTCGAGCTCCGGGCTCAGGGCGCCCGGGCCCGCTACCACGCGGCCGACGTGTCCGACGAAGCCGCCGTCGAGGCCCTGTTCGCCACACTGCCCCCGCTGGACGGGGTGTTCCACGCCGCCGGTACCGTCCGGCCGGGCACGCTCCGCGCCAAGACAGCAGCCGCGAAGGGCGGCGAGAACGGCCGGGAGAACGGCGGCGAGGAGGCCGGTGGGACCGGCGGTGGGACCGGCGGTGAGGAGGCCGGTGGGAACGGCGGTGAGATCGAGCGGGTGCTCGCCGCGAAGGTGCGAGGCACGGTGGTGCTCGCCGAGGCGTTGCGGCGGCACGGTCAGGCACCTGCCGTGTGCGTCGTCTTCTCCTCCCTCTCCTCCGTACTGCCCGACCTGGCGGGCGCGCTCGGCGACTACGCGGCGGCCAACGCCTTCCTCGACGCCTACGCAGCCGCCGAGCGAGCCGCCGGCCGACCCTGGCAGGCGATCGGGTTCGGTCCCGTATCCGACGCGGGACTGGCCGCCGGGGCACCGGCCCTGGCCCGACTGCGCGACCGCGGGCTCAGCCCCATGACCACGCGGGCCGCGATCGCCGCGCTGCGGGTGGCTGTCGCCTCCGATGCCGCGCACCTGCTGGTGACCTCCCCAGCACCCTCGACGCCGATGACCCCCTCGCCCTCCTTGCCCCCCGCGCCACCCTCGACACCGGTGACGCGCTCGGAGACGCCGGCGCCCGCCATCGCCGTCAAAGCGAACCCTCCCGGCGACGTGCACGTCATGGACCTGGTACGCCGCATGCTCGCCGAGGCACTGCACCGCACCCCCGAGGACATCGGCGACGACGAACAGTTCCTCGGCCTGGGGCTCGACTCCCTGACCGCCGTCGACCTCGCACGTCGCCTGGAGACGGAACTCGGGCTGCCCCTGCCCGCCACGCTGCTCTTCGAGTACCGGACGATCGGCGAGCTGACCACCCACCTCAGCCGGCAGACGCCAACCGCACCGCACGCCGCCCGCGCCGCGCACCGCGGCCAGGTGGACACCCCGCGCCCCCTCACGCCGCTCCAACGTGCCTTTCTCACCACGGAGGCCCTGTACGAAGGTGTCACCGCCTACGGCTACCTACGGCAGACCGTCCGCGGCCCCCTCGATCCCGAACTCCTCGGCCGGGCACTCGCCCACCTCGCGGCCCGCCACCCCATGCTGCGTCTGCGCGTCACCACGGACGGCACCCCGCCGCGCCAGTACGTCGCCCCTGCCGACCCCACCCACTCGGCTCCCCACTGGTACGAGGTGCACGAGCCGGACGCTGTGGCACCGCCGCTGCCCGACCTCGAACAGCGCCTGTACAACCGCCCGTTCGACCTGACGACCGAGGGCCCGGTGCGGGCCGTACTGGTCCGCGACCGCCTGGACGCCCACCTGGCCCACCTGCTGCTGGTCGTCCACCACAGCGCGGCGGACGGCTACAGCCTCAAGATCCTGTGCGAGGAGCTCTGGTCGCTGTACACCTCGCTCACCGAAGGGAAGCCTCTCCAACTCGCCACCCCGCACGCCGAGTTCGACGACTACGCGAACCTCCTCACCACCGACCGTCAGTCGCCTGCCTTCACCCGCGACCAGCAGTACTGGCGTGACCGCATCGCCGAGCACACCACGTCGGCGACGGCCCCGGCATTCCCGTACGACGGTGATCCGGAAGCCCTCCCGGAGCCCCCGCTCACCCACCACCAGACGACGGTCGACGCGACGCTCACGGCGGCGCTGCGGGAACTGGCCGCCCGGCACGAGGTCTCCCTCTTCCACCTGCTGCTCGCGGTGTACGGCCGCTGTCTGGCCCGCTGGAGCGGACAACGGGACGTCGCCGTGAACGTGGCGCGCGCCCGCCGCGAGGCGCCCCTGCCCGGAATCGACCGGCTCGTGGGACCGCTCGCCGACACACTGCCGGTGTTCGCCACCGTCGACCCGGACGAGCCCGTGACCACGCTGGCCCGGCGACTGCGGCGGATCTGGCACGAGGCGGAGTCCCACGCGACCCTCGCCAGCCCCGACATCGCCGCGCTGCTGCCCGCCAGCGGCCCGGCCCCGCGCACGGTCGCCCCGGCCGGCTTCAGCTTCGCCCGCTTCCCCGTGAGCCAGGGCCGCGACTGGCCGGTCACCGTCTCCCCGACCGCTGCGGCCACCGCCTCCGCCGCGACCCGGCTGGGACTGCTGTGCTGGGAGTCCGACACGGCCCTGCGCCTCTCCTGGAACCACCCCGCCCACCTCTTCCGAAGCGCGACAGTCGAGCGTCTCGCCGAGGAATACGTGGGCGAACTCCGCGCCGCGACCGGACAGCGGCCCTCGGGATCCGGCACATCGCCTGTCGCACGACCCCTGAGGCCGCCCGCCCCGGCGCCCGCCGTCGCAGCGCCCCTTCTGCCCCTTCAACCCCCTTCGCCGCTTCCGCTGACGCCCGGCGACGACGGAATCATCGAGCGCCTCCACGCCCGATTCCGCGCGACGCCGACCGCCGTGGCCATCAACACCGGCAGTACGACCCTCACTTACGCCGAACTCGATCACGCCTCCGCCACTCTCGCCGCCCGGCTACGGGCGACCGGCGTACACCCCGGCGACCTGGTCGGTCTGCTCACCGAACCCGGCGCGGACACCGTCATCGGCGTCGTCGGCGTCCTCCGCACGGGTGCGGGTTGGGTGCCCCTGGACGCCGGTCACCCCATGGCCCGCCTCCAGGACCAGGTGAAACGAACCGGCCTCGGCGTCGTGGTGTGCCACACGGCAACGCACACCACCACCTGCCGACTCACCGGCATCACCCCCATAGCCACCGACGACCCGTCCCCGCCTGCGTCGCCGCCTTCATCCGCGTCTCCGCCCGCACAGTGGCCGGTCCGCCCGCCGACACCCGCCGCCCCGGACGCCATCGCCTACGTGATCTTCACCTCGGGCTCCACCGGCCGACCCAAGGCCGTCCCGATCACGCACCGGTCCATGCTCAACTACCTCGACTGGTCCTTGACCACGTTCGGCTACGCCCCCGGCGACCACCTCGCGCAGACGGCATCCGTCTGTTTCGACGCCTCCGTACGCCAGTTGCTGGCACCGCTGCTGGCCGGAGCCACCATCCACACACTCACCCGAGACCTCCTGCGCGACCCCGAGGCACTGCTGGACCGCATCGTCAACGACCGTGTCACGGTGTGGAGTTCGGTACCGACGCTCTGGGAGCGGCTGCTGACCGCCGCCGAGACCCGGGTACGTCAGGACGGGACACCCCCGGACCTGTCCGCACTGCGCTGGGTCCACGTCGGCGGCGAGGCACTGCCCGCCGCCCATGTCCGCCGCTGGTTCGACCTGCTCGACAGCTGCGGGGGACAGGAGCACCGGGTCGCCAACCTGTACGGCCCCACCGAGGCCACCATCAACGCCACCTGCCACGTCATCGACACCCGGCCGGCCGACGAGGTACGCCGGCTGCCCATCGGCCGGCCGGTGACCGGCACCGAACTGGCCGTCGTCACCGAGGACGGACGTCCCTGCGCGCCAGGCGAGCCGGGTGAACTGCTCATCGCCGGAACGGGACTGACACCCGGTTACCTCGGCGAGCCGCAGCTCACCGCGGAGGCCTTCGTCGAGCGCGACGGCCGCCGCTGGTACCGCAGCGGTGACCGGGTCCGCCGAACCGAGGACCGCGAGGACGGCGCGTTGGAGTTCCTCGGCCGCCTCGACAGCCAGGTCAAGGTCCGCGGCCACCGAGTGGAACCCGGCGAGGTCGAGGCCGCGCTGCTCGCCCACCCGGACATCGCCCGAGCCGCCGTACTGCTCGTCGACGGACGTCTCGTGGCGTACGTCGAACCCCGACCCGGCGCGGACGAGCCCGACCCACGCGAGGTGCGCGGCTTCCTGTCGCGAACGCTGCCGCCGTACATGCTGCCCGGACGCGTCCACTCGATCCCGGCGATCCCGCTCACCGGCACCGGCAAGATCGACCGCAACCTGCTGGCGCGCGAAGCGGAGGGAACGACCGGCGCGGCTGCCCCTGCGGGAACGCCTGCCGGAACTCCTCCCGCCACCCCGACCGAGCACACCCTGGCGCGCATCTGGTCGACCCTGCTGGGCATACCGGACGTCACCCGCGAGGACGACTTCTTCGCGCTCGGCGGCGACTCCATCATGGTGCTGGAACTCTTCGCGCGCCTGCGCAAGGAACTCCCGGCGGTCCCGCGCCCGACCGCCCTCTACACCCACCGCACGCTGAGCGCACTGGCAGCGGCCCTCGACGCCGCCGCCACCGAGCCGACCTCCCTTTCGGACGTGGGCGCGGACGTGGACGCGGATGTGGACGCGGATGTGGCCCTGGACCCGGACGCGTCCTCACGCTCGGCGCAGCCCATGGCCCCCTACCCCCTCACCCCCTCCCAGCGCGGATTCCTGCTCGCCGACACCATCGACCCCGGGGCGGGTTCCGGCTGGCTCGCCCGGTTCCGGCTGAGCGGGCGGCTGCGCCATGACGTCTTCCAGGGCGCCGTCGACGTCCTGGTGGCCCGTCACCCGATGCTGCGCACCGTCTTCCCCGCGGGGGCCCGCCCGCCCATGCAGCAGGAACTGCCGGACTCGCTGCGCCTGCCCGTGGAGGCGGAGCCCCTCGCACACCCCGACCTGCTTCAGCAGCGCACCGCCGAGGAGGCACAGCGCCGACTGGAGCCCTGGGCCTGGCCGTTGCTGAGGCTGCGGCTGTTCACCCTGGCCCCCACCGAGCATGTGCTCCTGGTCCACGCGCACCACCTCATCGGCGACGGCTACAGCGCCGCCCTCCTGGCCCGCGAACTGCTCACCGTGTACGACCGCCTCGACCGCGGCCTCCCACACGGCCTGCCACCGCTCGACAGTTCCTTCCGCGACCACGTCGCCCTGTCCGCCGTACACCCGCACCCGAGTGGACCCGAGGCCGAGGACTACCGCGCCCGCCTCCGCGCGCCCTACACACGCCCCGTGCTGCGCCGGCCGGCAGCCGAGGAGGCCGGCGAGCAACCGGCGTTCCACACCACGGGATTCACCCTCGACGCCGCGACGACCGAGGGGTTGCGGCGACTCGCCCGAGACGCACAACACACCCTGTACGCACCGCTGCTCACCGCGTACTACCGCGCCCTCACCGAGCTCACCGGCCGACGCGACCTCGTGCTCGGACTCGCCGTCACCGGCCGCGAGGAGTCCACGGCGGACGCGCATCGGGTGTTCGGCCCGTTCGCGGAAGCGGTGGCCCTGCGTCCGACCCCGTCCGCCGACGGAGGGAGCAGCACGGATCAACTCGCGCCATTCGACGACGACTTGAGGCGTCTCGGCACCGAGACGGACCTGGCCCGGGCCGAAGGCCCCAGCGATGTGCGCACGGCGGCGGGACTGCCGATCCACGCCCAGTTCTTCTTCACCTTCCTCGACTTCACGTCCCTCGGATCCGAGACCGGTGTCGCAGGCGCAGGCGCAGGCGCAGGCGCAGGCGCAGGCGCAGGCGCTGGCGGTGCCGGAGACGGTGGCCTGACGCTGCGCACGGACGAGTCCGACACCGCCCTGGCCCCGCCTCCGGTGGGCACCGATGTGTTCCTGGCCGTGCGGCCGTTGGCGGATGGCGAGGGGGGTCTGCGCGTCACCGTACGGGCCCGTGCGGCGGCCCTCACGCCTCGCGAAGTCGCCGGGTTCGCCGAAGGGATACAGGCGCAGGTGAGGGACGCGCTGAGCGAAGCCGAACCGGCCCCCGCCCCAGTCCCGGCCCCCGCCCCAGTCCCGGCCCCCGCCCGCGGGCGCCGTCCGCACCTCGACGCCGCGCTCGTCGGATACTTGCCCGCCCCGCACCACCTCGCCGCCCTCGCCGGACTGCCGGCAGCGAGTCCCGGCCTCGGCCGCGAGGAGATCCGCGCGCTCCTCTTCCCGGACGGCCGCGCCCGACTGCTGGAGGAGACCGGGACCCCGCTCGGGAACTCCGGTTTCGTAGCTCTCCCCGTCTTTGCCGACGAACTGGCCTCGGGCGGCGATCTCGCGGCCCGCACCGCCCGAGCCGTCGAGCACGCCGCCTCCCTCGGTGCCCGCTGTGTCTCACTGGCGGGGATGATCCCTTCCCTCACCGGCTACGGCTACGACGTCCTGCGGGAGACCAGGACCGACGCGGCCCTCACCACCGGACACGCCACGACGACCGTCGCCGTGGTCAGGACCGTCCGCTCCGCGCTCGCGGCGACCGGCCGCCGACTCGACGAGCTCTCCCTCGCCGTCGTCGGATGCGGCTCGATCGGCACTTCGTCCCTACGCCTGCTGCTGGCGACCGCGCCCTGCCCACCGGCCCGACTGCTGCTCTGCGACCTGCCGGGCAGCAGGGCACGACTCCGGCAGTTGGCGGCGGACCTGTCGGCCGGGCATCCCGTGCTGCCGGTCGAGGCCGCCGAGTCGGGGCGGACACTGCCCCCGGAGGTGTACGAGGCCGATGTGATCGTCACCGCCGTGAGCGGCGCGACGGCCCTTTTGGACGTCGGCCGGCTCCGCCCCGGCACGATCGTCGTGGACGACTCCTTCCCGCACTGCTTCGACACCGCGAGGGCGCTGGAGCGGATGAGCCGCGACCAGGACGTTCTGGTCGTCGGAGGCGGTCTGCTGGCCGTCGACTCCACGCGGCCGCGGCTGAGTGAGGACCTGCCGAGCGTGGCGAGCACGGGGTTCGCCACCCGGTCCGGGATTTTGGGCACCCTGGCCTCGTGCCGACTGGAGTCCCTGCTCCACGCCCATCTGATGGACGACGGCCGACCCCGGAACGAACTCCCCCTGATCCACGGCCTCGTAGACCTGCCCCGGGCCCTCGCCCACTGGGACGCGGCCGAGGCCGCCGGAGTGCGGACCGCCCCGCTGCACCTGCTCGACCGTGTCCTCGAAGGCGACGGGCTGCCCCTCAGGCCTCCGAACGCCAACCCAGCGCCGGACCGAGGCGGATGGCGATGTCGGTGAGGATCTGCACGTAGTCCTCGTACTCGAAGGTGAAGGGCAGCGCGAACGCGACCTCGTCCACCTCGCGGAACGCGGCATGCGCATGGAGGCGTTCGGCGATCTCCTCCGCGGTGCCGACGAGGTCCGGGGCGAACAGCAGTCGGGCCGGGCCCTGCGGTGCGGTCGTCCGAGGGGTGCGCTTGGCGGCGTACTCCTCGTACTTCGCGCGCTGTTCGGGCGTGGCGGAGTCGGTGGGGATGACGACGAGGCCCTGGGAGACACGGGCGTGCTCGCCGTCGGGGTGATGGGCGCGGAAGGCGCGGATGTGCGCGAGCTGGATCTCCGCGAAGTCCGGCGCCCGCTCCGCGTCCTCGGGGCCCTCAGCCTTGACGACGCTGCTGGTCAGCAGGTTCATCCCCTGCTCGCCGGCCCACCGCGCCGAACGCAGGCTGCCACCGCCGTACCACATACGACCGCCCAGCCCCGGTGACTGCGGCTGCACCCGGTCCGCGAACACCTCGAATCCCTCGGTCCCGCTGAAGTCCGTGGCCGGCTTGCCCCGCACGAAGTCCAGCAGCCGCCGCACCCGCTCGTAGCCGAAGTCCTCGGCGTCGGCCGTGTCCGGGTACAGGGCCTCCTTGACGCGGTCGTAGTGCATCGGCGGGCCCACACTGACGCCCGGGTTGAGGCGGCCGCCGGACAGGATGTCGACCGTCGCGAGATCCTCGGCCAGCCGCAGCGGGTTCTCCCAGCCGAGCGGGATGACCGCCGTGCCGAGGTCGATACGGCGGGTCCGCTGGGAGGCCGCGGCGAGGACGGCGACGGGGGAGGAGATGCCGTACTGCAGATGACGGTGGCGCAGCCACGCACTGTCGAACCCGAGCCGCTCGCCCAGCTCGATGATCTCCAGGGTGGACTCGTGGCCGCGGCGTGGATCCGCCTCGTCGAAGAGTCCGATCGTGAGGAAGCCGAGCTTGCGCAGCGGGCGTGAGGTCGACGGCATGGACTCCTCCATCGTTGAACTTTCAATGGACGTGTTCCCGTGCCAACCCGATCGGCGCCCGCGCTGTTCCCGTCGCACGCGACCACTTCGACGGGGTCGTCACCGACCGGTTCGACGGGATCGTCGCCGATCAGTTCAACGGGATCGTCACCTCGTCCTCGACCGGCGGGTCGATCTCATGGGCGAGGCTGCCGGTGGCGGCGTAGCAGCGCAGGCGGACGGTCTCGGGGGTGACGTCCAGACGGAGGAACTGCTTGAAGAACGGCGGGCTGTACGTCGCCGAGCTCGGGGAGAACAGCTGGGTGTGGATCTTGCGCACGGGGAGGCGGAACCGCTTGGCCCGGTCGGGGCGGCGTCCGGTGCCCAACAGGCCCGCGACCAGGCGGGTGCGCCACGTGATGCGGACGTCCGGGGCCGCTGCGCGACCCGGCTGGATCTCCAGCCGTTCGGCGATGACGGCCGTGGCCTGCGCCTCCGTGAGCCCGAAGAAGCGCCGCATGCGCAGCCTGCGGCCGTAGAGCGCGCTGTAGAAGGCCAGGGAGTCCCCGCGCAGCGGATAGCAGCGGAAATCCTTCTCGGTGACGTTCGCGATGTCGACCCGCGGAATCGTGTGCGTGGCGTGCATGAACGCACCGCCGCCGCCCGAGACGACGTACTGGATGGTGCGGCCGTCCACCGGCACCGGGTAGCGCTGGTAGTTGTGGATGTCGCCGCCTATCGCCGCCACATAGCGGTGGGCCGGATCGCGGACGATCTCGTCGACGGTGCCGCCCCCTTCGATCGCGCAGGGGTGGTGTTCACCGTCCACGTACAGGGGCTGGCCGGTGATGAGGATCTTCGGCCGGGGATCCTTCGACACCTCGCGCAGCCAGGCGCCCTGTTCGGCGTCGATGCCCCCGAGCAACCCGGTGTCGATGCCTATGATCCGCACCGGCCCGGCGTCGATCGCCCAGTACGGCCCCGGCTGCACCGCCCGCTGGGCCGGAGCCGACCGCAACTTCCGGTCCTCCGACAGGCGTTGGCCGTCCCCCTTGCGCGGCCTGTGCCACAGCAGGGAGCGCAGCCACGCCTTGCCGAGGGGGCGCGGGGCGGCCTCGGGGGACAGGGGCGGGGCGTCGTCGCAGAAGACGCGCATGAACGCGCCGAGGTCCTCGTACCAGTCGTGGTTGCCCGGTATCGCGTAGATGGGCGCCCGGTAGTCCTGGTACGGCCGGAAGAACTTGGTGCCGTAGTCGTCGGCGCTGCCCACCGGGTAGATCACGTCACTGGCGAGGACTGCGAACCGGGTGTCCTGACCTGTCTTCAGAAAGCCCGGCACGACGGAGTACTGGGGCTCGTCGCCCTCGCCGGTGTCACCGATGACGAGGAACGAGAAGCGGTCCGGGTCGTCGCGCCGGATCACCTTGTCGGCGGGCGCCCCGGCGTCCGCCCGCTGCGCCACCCAGCGGCTGCGGGTGCGCCCCGTGGGGTCCCCGAACCAGGACGCGAGCACGCCGTTGCGGGCGGCCCACAGCGTCTTCGGGTTGAGCCAGGAGATCTTCTCGACCTTGGGTGGCAGCAGTCGCTTGTACTCGCCGAGTTCGGTGGCGCCCCAACCGGCGCCCGCGGCGGTATCGCGTGAGGAGTCAGACACCGATGCACCGTAACAATGATCTAGAGAAGGCCGAGAGGGGAGGCGGGCTCCGGCACGTCGCCTCCGCCCTGCCTCCCCCGACTCACCACTTGCGGGCGTACGGTTTCCGACGCTGCTGTGCCGATCCGGCCGCTCGCGTGCTGAACTCCGGGTCACCGCCGGGGCGTTGCCGCGAGGCGGTGCCCGGTCGGGTGCCGTGGCCGGTACCGGCGGGGCCCGGTGAGCCGTTCGCCCCGGACCGGCTTCGCTCGGGCTCGCCGAGGACGAGCAGCGGGTCGAACATCACGACCACCCCGGCCAGCAGCAGGAAGCTGGCCGGCCCCAGCAGCATGGGCAGCAGCAGAGAGGTGGGCGAGTCACCGGCCCACGAGGAGCTGGACGTGCCGTGCAGATGCACGCTGACCGCCGCCATGCCCGTGTAGTGCATCCCCGAGACGGCCACGCCCATGACCAGGCTCGCGCCGAGACTGGTCAGAAAACCGCGGACGGTGACGGCCGCCCAGAGCGCGGCTGTCGCGGCGACGATCGCGATCAGGACGGAGAGTCCGACGGCCGGCGTGTCGTACTGGATGGTGCCGTCGAGGCGCAGTGCCGCCATGCCCAGGTAGTGCATGGCGGCCACACCGAGCCCGGTGATGACGCCTGCGCAGCTCAGTGCGCCCCTGCCCGCGCCCCGATAGCCGACGATGAACACGCCTATGCCCACCACTACGACGGCCACGGCGAGGCTGAGGACGGTCAGGCCCGTGTCGTAGCGGATCCGGGCCTCCTCGACCTGGAAGCCGATCATGGCGATGAAGTGCATCGTCCAGATGCCGCAGCCGATCGAGGCGGCGCCGAGCGCCAGCCAGCCCGGCTTCCACGACTGGTCGTTCGGCAGGGACCGGACGATGCACCGCAGCCCCAACGCCCCACCCAGGCAAGCCATCAGATAGGCCGCCACCGGGGTCACCGCACCGTAGCGGAACCCGTCAACCGTGCCTTCCATAAGCCAACTCCCCCCAGAGCCATGGCTAGTTGTGGAGCAAGGTGTACGGGGCAGAGATGTGTGAAAGCAAGCCTTTACCGCCGGTAGCCGTTGAACTCTGCATCACCATGGGTCGACTCCGGTCACACAGGATTGAATTTCGGCCAATTCGAAGCCGGATTCAGGAATGCCTGCCAGTGCCTGCCCATGCCTGGTACCGGGCCACATGTGGTGTCGGACCTCGGGGTGTGGCACAGATGGAGGGAGGCCGGCGGCGGAAGGGGCAGAGGGTGCGGGAACTCGCGATCATCGAGGCGCCGTCCGTGCTCGGTCTGCGGCCCTCAGGGGTGGAGGAACTGCCGACGGCGTTGCTCGACGCCGGTCTGTCGGACGGTCTCGGTGCGGTGCGGTGCGGGCCGGCCGGGTCGATCCGTCGGCGTACGACCCGACGAGGGACGCCGACACCGGGGTGCTCAACGCGCACGCCATCGCGCGCTACTCCGCCCGGGTGGCCGACACGGTCGGCGCTGTCCTCGACACCGGCCGTTTCCCCGTCGTCCTCGGCGGGGACTGCAGCATCCTGCTCGGCAACCTCCTCGCCCTGCGCCGTCGCGGCCGCCACGGACTGCTCTTCCTCGACGGTCACACCGACTTCTACCAGCCCTCCGCGGAGCCGAACGGCGAAGCCGCCTCGATGGAACTCGCCCTGGCCACCGGCCGCGGCCCCCGGCTGCTCGCCGACCTGGAGGGCCGCGGCCCCCTGGTACGGGACGAGGACGTCGTGGCCCTCGGCTTCCGCGACGGCGCCGAGTCCGCCCGGGCCGGTATGCAGCCGCTCCCGGCGGCACTGCATGCCGTTGACCTCGACGGCGTCCGTGCGGCCGGCGTCGACGTGGTTGCCCGGGAAGCGGTCGGCCGGCTGGCCGGTGGTGGGGGCGGCGGTGCGGGGCGTGGTGCGGGTGGCGGTGCCGGTAGTGGTACCGGCGGCGGTTCGGGTGACGGCTTCTGGGTCCATCTCGACGTCGACGTCCTGGACGACGCGATCATGCCCGCCGTCGACTACCGCCAGCCCGGCGGGCTGACCTGGGGCGAACTGGAGAGCGTGCTGCGGACGGCGCTGGGCGACGCGCGGGCCGTGGGGCTCGACGTCACCATCTTCAACCCTCGCCTCGACCCGGACGGCGGCATCGCCGTCCGCCTCGCCGAGTGCCTGCGCCGCGGGCTGTCGGCGCGGGCCGCCCGCACGTGATGGCCGCTGCGGCGGCGACCCTCGTGCTCCCCGTTTGGGGACCTTCGCACGTGGCGTGGCATGCTCGACGTCAGCTGTGACCTCCCACTTCGAAAGGTTCCGACCCTGAACGGCCCGCTGGCGGAAGCGCTCTCTGTCGTCCTACTCGTGGTGGTGCTGGTCTGCGCTGTCGTGCGACCGTGGGGGCTGCCGGAGGCGGTCGTCGCCGTCCCGGCCGCGGGGCTGGTCATCGCCACCGGGGCGATCTCGCCGGCCCATGCGTGGGACGAGGCCGCCCGGCTCGGGCCGGTGATCGGCTTCCTCGCGGCCGTACTGGTACTGGCCCAACTGTGTGACGACGAGGGCCTGTTCCACGCGTGCGGAGCCTGGATGGCGCGCACCGCCGCAGGTCGACCGCGCCGTCTGCTGGGGCAGGTGTTCCTGGTCGCCTCGCTGATCACCGCGGTGCTGAGCCTGGACGCCACGGTCGTGCTGCTGACCCCCGTGGTCTTCGCCACCGCCGCCCGGCTCGGCGCCCGTGCCAAGCCGCATGTCTACGCCTGCACCCACCTGTCGAACACGGCCTCGCTGCTGTTGCCCGTCTCCAACCTCACCAACCTGCTGGCCTTCGCCGCGAGCGGGCTGAGCTTCACCCGGTTCGCCGCGCTGATGGCGCTGCCGTGGCTGGTCGCCATCGGGATCGAGTACGTCGTGTTCCGGCGGTTCTTCGCGGTGGATCTGGACGCCGGCGCCCAGGCCCCGGCCGCCTCCGGTTCCCCCGAGCTGCCGTTGTTCGCCCTGGTCACGGTGGCGTGCACGCTGGCCGGGTTCGTGGCGACCTCGGCGGTGGGGATCGACCCGGCGTGGGCCGCCTTCGCGGGCGCGCTGGTGCTGGCCGTGCGCGCCCTGGTCCGGCGCCGTACCAGTCCTCGGGCCCTGGTGCGGGCCGCCGGCCTCCCGTTCCTGGCGTTCGTCCTGGCCCTGGGCATCGTCGTTAGGGCGGTCGTCGACAACGGGCTGGACGAGGCACTCGGCCATCTCGTCCCCGACGGCACGGGACTGCCCACGCTGCTGGGCATCGCGGCGCTGGCCGCCGTACTGGCCAACGTGATCAACAATCTGCCGGCGGTGCTCGTGCTGCTGCCGCTCACCGCACAGGCCGGGCCCGGGGCGGTGCTGGCGGTACTGCTCGGGGTCAACATCGGCCCCAATCTCACCTACGCCGGTTCCCTGGCGACCCTGCTGTGGCGGAAAATCGTGCACCAGCACGACACTGACGTCGAGCTGGGGGAGTTCACCCGGCTCGGCCTGTACACGGTGCCCGCCGCGCTCACCTGCTCCGTGGTGGCACTGTGGGGCGCACTGCAAGTGATCGGAGCCTGATCGCAACGGCCCGCCGGGCCGGACCGAGAAAGCCGGAGGCTGACCCGTATGGCCGTCATCGTGTGGATCGTCGAGGGCACCTGGCCGGCCTGCGTGGACGCGGCCCGCACCCGGGTGCCCGAAGGCTCGGAGATCGTCCTGCTCCACATCACCGGGCACGAGAGCCCTGGAGCCGCGCACGGTGCCTTCGCCGGTCTGCTCGGCCGGGGACACCCCGAGCGGGATCCCGGCACCCGGATGGAGGAACTGGCGGCCGACTCCGCCCGCCGACTGCTGCGGGAGGCGGCCGATCGGCTCGGCAGGCCCTGCACACGCGAGGAACACTCCGGCCGGGTCGAACGCGAGGTCGTCGCAGCCGCCGAGGGCGCCGACCTGCTCATCCTGGCCAGGGACGGCGATCGCACCCATCTGGGGCCCAAGAGCCTGGGCCCGGCCAGCCGGTTCGTCGTGGACCACGCCCCCTGCCCGGTCCTCCTGGTGTGGCCGGAGGCCACCCCCGGCCTGGGCAGCATGCCGCCACCGCCCCCGCACCACCACTGAGGCCGAGCGTCACCATCCCACCGGGGAAGAGCGTCAACCGTCGTACTCCTCGGGCAGCCGGATCCCGGGCCCGCCGAACCGCATCCCGGTTCTCCCGCAGCTCTCGTCCCGCCCGCAGGTCTTGTCTGGCCGGCATTGCCGTCCGGATGTCAGAGGGGCCGGCTAACGCCGTCGTGTGGTCAGGCGTTTCACCGCCTGTTCGGCCTCGCGTGCCTCCCGCTCCGCCCGGGTCAGTGCGGCAGTGGTCGCCCGGCTTCGTTTCTCGGCCTCTCGCTTCTCGTGGTCGGACTGCCGGAGCTCTTCCCGGGCCTGCTGCAGGTGCTGCTCGGCAGCCGACACCTGTTGGCGGGCCTTGTCGTGCCGGTCTCGGGCCCGCCGCAACTCGACGTCGGCATCGTCTTGTTGGGCGCGTCTGTCGTGCAGCCGCTGCGCCGCTTCTTCGGCCGCACTCCGGGCCTGATCGAGCCGCTCCTGGCGCCGACGGCGCCGTTCGGCGAGTTCGTCCTTCGTCGGGGTGTGAGCCGAGGGCGTGGGCGCCGCGGTCCGGGTCGGCTTCGGCGCAGTGCCCGCGGGCCGTTCGGTGCCGGTGGGAAACTCCGACGGCGGGGTGAGCGCGCCCTCCAGACGGCCACCGGCCCACAGGTCGGCGGCCTCCGGGTCGGCCAGCACGGCGCGCAGGGTGGACTCGACGTCCTGCAGTACGGATGCCGACAGCCGGTGCCCGGCCCCAAGGGCCAGCTGAGCGGCCTGCCGGGACAGCGCGGAGACCATGCGTCGGCGCTGCTCCGACAGCTCACTGATGCCGGAGGCGTCCAGGGTGCGGTACGCCTCCCGCAGCACCGGTCCCAGTTCCAGGAGCCGGCTGCTCTCCGCCGGCTGGGAACGCAGCAGCAGGTTCGCCGCCCAGGCCGCCAGGGTGGGGCGGCGGGCGGCACGGATGCGGCGGGCGTCCTCGCTCCGGCCGGCCGTCTTGGCCGCGAGCGCCATCTCCGCACGGCGGGAGACGAATTGGGCCGGAGGGGTGACATAGAGCTCGTCGAGCACCGCCTCCACATCGGGGTCCTGCCCGCCCCGAGTGCTCTTGCGCGCGGACATGGCACCAGCCTCACCCGCAGCCGGTGGCCCCGCATCCCGGACCTCGCGGCCGCCGACCGCGAGCGGGTGTCAGCAAGGCCGGCCGGACCGCCGACCCGATGACCTGACCTGGTTCGCGGCGATGACCATGATGACGACGGCGGCCAGGACGGTCCCGGCGCCGACGTAGAGCGGCGCCGTGTAGCCGAGGCCCGCCGTGATGGCCAGGCCGCCGAGCCAGGCGCCGAGGGCGTTGCCGACGTTGGACGCGGACACATTGGCGCTCGCGGCCAGTGCCGCTCCCTGGGCGAAGTCGGTGACGCGAGTGATCAGACCGGGCACACCGGCGAACCCGAACAGCCCTGTCAGAAACACGAGAACCACCGAGGCGAAGGCGCTGCCGGCCAGCAGACCGAACACCACCAGGGTGACGGTGAGGCCCAGCAGGGAGAGGACCAGCGCGCGGTCACGGTCACGGTCGGCCGCGCGCCCACCGATCAGGTTCCCGACGACCAGGCCGACGCCGTACACCATGAGCAGCCAGGCGACATCCCCGGAGGAGAAGCCGCCGACCTCGGTGAACGTGTACGCCAAGTAGCTGAACGCGCCGAACATCCCGCCGTAGCCGAGCGCCGTGGCCGCCAGGGTCAGCCAGACCTGCCCGGACCGGAAGGCACGGATCTGCTCCCGCAGGCCGCTGGGCGGTACCGGGTCCGACGGGCCCGTCAGGGGAGCCGAGCCCTGCCTCCCCGCCCGGCCGGGGATCAGGGCGACGATGCCCGCCAGCGCCAGCACACCGATCGCGGTGACCGCCCAGAACGCGGCCCGCCAGCCCCAGCGCTCGCCGACCAGTGCGCCGAACGGCACGCCCAGCACGTTCGCGACCGTCAGACCGGCGAACATGACGGCCACCGCACGGGACTTGCGCTCCGGCGCGACCAGGCTGCGGGCGACCAGGGAGCCGATGCCGAAGAACGAGCCGTGGCACAACGCTGCGACGACCCGCCCCAGCAGCATCACGGCATAGCTCGGCGCGACCGCCGACAACAGGTTGCCGATGACGAACAACGCCACCAGACCGACCAGGACGCCCTTGCGGGGCAGCCGCGCCGTGGCCGCCGTCAGCACGATCGCCCCTACCGCCACACTCAGCGCGTACCCCGAGATCAGCCTGCCCGCGGCTGCCTCGGACACCGCGAAACTCGACGCCACCTGCGGCAGCAGCCCGGCGATCAGGAACTCGGTCAGTCCGATACCGAAACCGCCGAGGGCCAGTGCGAAGAGCCCACCTTCCCTCATGGGACCACCCTCATCCCCGGTGGCGGACCAGTCGATGGACAAAGATCGACGACGCTTGGACGAAAGCGAGAGGGGCGGGGCTCGGGACGACCGGCCCGCCGTCCCCCCGCGCGCTCACCCGCTCACTCGCTCACCTGCTCACGCCTTCGCCGGCACCGGCCTTCGGAGCAGATAGGCCGCCGCGGTCGAGACCAGGACGGCCATGCACGCGATGAACACCAGCCCCGCGTTCTCCAGGCCGATCGGGCCCGACAGCACCCCCACACCGATCACCGGTACCGAAATACCCGCGTAGGCCACCACGAACAGTGTCGAGATCACCGCCGCACGCCGGTCCGCCGGAGACGCCCCGGCCACCGCGGCCAGCGCCCCGCGAAACGACAGCCCCTGCCCGCCCCCTCCGACGACGGCACTCAGCACCACCAGCGCCATCAGGTCCCACCGCAGCGCCCCCGCGAGCAGCGCCAGCCCGGCGAGGAGCCCGGCGCAGCCCAGCGGCAGTGAGCGCCCCACCCCGACCCGGCCGACCGCCAGTTGCCCGGCGGTCGAGGCGAAGAAGGCCAGCGCGACGACCAGTCCGCTCACGGCATGGTTGGTCACGTCCAGGGACTCGGCGAGGAATTCGGGGCTGACCGATGTGAACACCCCGAACAGCGCGAACCCCACGAACGAGGCGATCGCCGCGGGCCCGAACACCGCCCGTACGGGCGCGGGCAGACCGGGCCGCTGCGGCCGTACGGTGCTCAACGGCACCCGCTCCTGCACGGTCTCGGGGAGCCGTAGCAGGACGGCGGCCGAAGCGGCCACCAGGACCAGGTGCACGGCGAACGGCAGGTACAGCGGCCAGGGGGCGTACTGCGCGAGCACCCCGGCGAGCAGCGGACCGCAGCCGAGCCCGCCCATGTTGGCGGCCGTCGCCACGAACGTGGCCCGCGAGGCGCCGCCGGACGGCGCCAGCTCCATCACATACGCGGTGGCGGCCCCGGTGAACAGCCCGGCGGACAGGCCCGACAGCAGCCGCCCCACATACAGCCACCCCAGTCCGGTGGCGCCGAGGAAGCACACGGCGCCGGCCGCCGCGAACCCCAGACCGCACAGCAGCACCGCCCGCCTGCCCACGGCGTCCGAGGCGTTGCCCATCAGCAGCAGCACGCCGATGACCCCGAAGGCGTAGACGGCGTACACGACGGTCACCGTCAGCTCGGAGAACCCGAACTTCTCCTGGTAGAGCGGGTAGAGAGGGGTCGGCAGAGTGGTGCCGACCATGCACACGGCGAACACCGCCCCACTGAGCAGACACGCCCGCCACCCTCGCCGATCACCGTCCACGCCGCCGACGATAACCCCGCACCCGTCCCGGCTCCGGGCCGCCGCGCCACCGGCCCGGAGGCTCTCAGAACGTCCGCTTCAGCAGATCGAACAGCGCCGCCCAGTGCCGTTCGGCCGCGGCCTCGTCGTACACGGCGGTGTCGGCCTGGGTGTAGCCGTGGTGGGCACCCTCGTAGACCTCGCACCGGTGGCGGACTGCGGCCGCGGTCAGCGCGGCTTCGAGGCGTTCCATCTGCTCGGGAGGCATCGACTGGTCCGCGTCGGCGTGCGCGAAGTACAGCTCCGCGGTGATGTGTTCGGCAACCAGGTGCGGGCTGTCCGGCGCGTCGGTCGCCAGCCGCCCACCGTGGAAACCGGCCGCGGCGGCCACCCGGTCCGGGTAGGTACCGGCGGTGCGCAGGGCGAGCGCCGCGCCCATGCAGTAGCCGGTGAGGGCGACCGGACCGTCGGCGACCTCGGGCCGCTCGGCCATCCAGCGCAGATAGGCGCCGGCGTCCCGCATCGCGAGCTCGGGCGTCAGGGACTGCATCACCGGGCCGATCTGCTCCCACAGCTGCGGCCGCGCGGCCGGATCGATGAACTCGGGGAGCTCGAAGACCGGGCTGCGGCCGTGCCGGTAGAAGACGTTCGGCACGAGCACCGTGTAACCGGCCCCGGCGAGCCGGTCGGCCATCGACCGCAGGTGGGGACGCAGCCCGAAGGCGTCCTGGTAGAGGAGGACGCCCGGCCGGGGAAGTCCGTCGCCCGGATGGGCCAAGTAGGCGTCCGCCACGCCGTCCTCGGTGGGGACGTCCACGTCTGTCGTCTGTACGGAGGTCATGGGGGTGCCTCTCTGCGCGGTCCACGGCGAACGGGTCGCCGGCCCCGGCGGAACCGGGCCGCAGGCATGGTTTCACGCACCATCCAAACGGCTTCGCGGCACCCCCTCCCGCTTGGAGGCGGCTTTACTCGAACCGGGACGTGTCGCCCGCTCCCTTCCGTACGATCTCCGCCTCGCCGGACGAGAAGTCGATCACCGTCGTCGGCTCGGTGCCGCAGTCCCCGGAGTCGACCACCGCGTCCAGCACATGGTCGAGCCGGTCCTTGATCTCCCAGCCCTGCGTCATCGGCTCGTCCTCGTCGGGCAGAAGCAGCGTGCTCGACAGCAAGGGCTCTCCGAGCTCGGCCAGCAGCGACTGCGTCACGACATGGTCGGGGATGCGCACGCCCACCGTCTTCTTCTTCGGGTGCTGCAGCATGCGCGGCACCTCCCGCGTCGCCGGCAGGATGAAGGTGTAACTGCCCGGCGTCGACGCCTTGATCGCCCGGAACACGTCGTTGTCGACCCGCACGAACTGGCCCAGCTGTGCGAAGTCCTGACACACGAGAGTGAAGTGATGCCGGTCGTCCAGGCGGCGAATGGTCCGGATCCGCTCGATGCCGTCGCGGCTGCCCAGCCGACAGCCCAGCGCATAACAGGAGTCCGTCGGATACGCGATGAGCGCACCGGACCGGATGCTCTCGGCGACCTGCGCGATGGTGCGCGCCTGAGGGTTGTCGGGGTGCACGTCGAAGTACTTCGCCATTCGCCGAGCCTATGCCCTGAACGGCCGGGAGCCGCGCACGCCCGGGCGTGCGACCGCGCGGTGGCGGACGTACCGCGCCCCCCGAACCGTGGGGATGAGCGCCGCGAGGCTGGGAACCCGAACCCGATGGGCACGTCGGCGTGCCGTCGTGCGGGGGTGAGGTAACGTCCCCGACCGGTACGTCGTGGATAAATGCAGGACGAGGTGAAGGCCGACATGGCTGGCGGAGAGGACGGGGTTCGTCGGGCGGGGGCGGACGGTGCCGAGGACTCGGTGTGGACGCGGGAACTGCTGGATCATCTGCGGCCGACCGGGCGGGACGTCCGCCGGGTCGTCGCCTGGCTCGCGGAGACCGTGCAGGGCACGGTCGCGCTGCAGGACGACGGCGGTGCGCTCCTCGCCGGCACGCGTCCGCCCATGGACGTTCACCTGGTCGCGGCCGTCGCCGCCGGCCGTATCGCCTCCGCCGCCTGGGAGGGGCAGGGCCGTCATCTGCGGCTGGTCGGGGTGGAGTACCCGGACTCCTCGTCGGCGGGCGTCCTCGCGGTGGCCCGTGAGACGCCGTTCGACCGGCGTGCCTCCGACATCGTCATGCACACCGTCCAGGTGATCGAGCTCCTGCTCAGGGCCGGCGAGACGACCGCCGCCGGACGCCGGCTCGAACAGGCGACGTCCGATCTGCGGCTGGCCATCCTGCAGTTGCTGATGGTGGAGGACACCGTCTCCGCGCGCCGCGTCGCCGCCGGACTGTGGCCCGGCCTGCTCGACACGGACACCGCCTGCGTCCACGTCGTCGAGGGCACCGCCGAGGACCGCGACCGGCTCGCCGACGAGTGCATCGAGACGACCGGCGAGCGGGCACTGGTCGTGCTCTGCCCGGCCGTGGACGAGCACGTGATCGTCGTGACACCCGGCGAGGCCGAGGCCCGGGAACTGCGCGCGCTCATCGGCCCGCGTCCGCGCACGTTCATCGGCGGCAGCGCCCGGCAGAGCCTCGCCCGCACCGCCACCGCGTACGGGCAGGCCGTCAGCGCCCTCGCCGTCGCGCACTTCCGTCCCGACAAGGCCGCCGTCTACGCCGAACGCACCCACCCCGAGCGGCTCATCGACCCGGTGGCACTGCAGGGCTGGACGGCCCGGCTGCTGAGCCCGCTCGACACGCTGCCGCACCACACCCGCGCCGAACTGCTCGCCACCACCCGGCTGGGCCTGGAGTTCACCGCGGTCAGCGCGGCAAAGGTGCTCGGCGTCAGCCGCAACACCGTCCGCGCCCGCATGGAACGCGTGGAGGCGCTGTTGAAGGCGGACTTCACCGACCTCACCGCACGCGCCGTGGTCCACCTGGCGCTCAACATCCAGGTGGGCCTGGCCGACACCCCGGCCGCCCCCGGCACCCCGGCCGCCCCCGGCACCCCGCAGGCGCCCCCCGTCTCGCTGCGCGACCTGCTCTCCGGGCCCGGCATGCGCACCTGGGCGCAGGACCTCCTCGCCCGCCTCGGCCAGGACACCCGGGATCTGCGCCGCACCGTGCGCGCCTGGATCGGCGAGGGCGGCAACGCCGAGCGCGCCGCGCAGACCCTCGGCGTCCACGCCCAGACCGTCCGCGAGCACGTCCGCAGTGCGGAACCCGTGCTCGAACGGCAGCTCCTCGCCGGCGGCAGCGACCTGTACGAGGTCGTCCTGGCCCATCTTGCCGTGGGTGACCTGGATCAGCCCGCGCTGCCCGGGGGCAAGTCGGGCCTTTTGGACTCGCTTGTGCACGGGTGAGCCCCGAGGACTGCACAGCGGGCATAAATGCGATACCAATCACGCCGCCCTGGACGTAGGTTCAACCTGCCGCGGGGACACGACCGGAACGGGGGACCGGTCGCGTCCTCGCGCCGACAGCCGCCTACAGGCCGTCAGAGCCGGTGAACAAACCCCCGCGAACCCCCGCCTGCCCTGCGACGCCCGGCCCTCAGCCCCGCAGCCGCACCGGAATCTCCTGCCAGCCGAACGCTATGAACGACGGCACCTGACGCAGCTCGTCCGCCGTGACGGCCAGCTGTATGTCGGGGAAGCGGTCGAAGACGGCGGGCAGTGCCGTCAGGGCCTCGACGCGGGCCAGCGGGGCGCCGATGCAGCGGTGCACGCCGATCCCGAACGCCAGATGGTCGTCGGCCCCGCGCGCGGCGTCGAAGGTGTCCGCATCCGGCCCGTAGTGCGCGGGATCCAGTCCTGCGGCCGCGTACGTCGTGATGATGGCGTCCCCGGCCGGGATGGTCACGTCCCCGACCTTGAGGTCGCTGACGGCGAACCGCAGTGGCAGTGACGCGATCGACGGGTGCACCCGCAGCGTCTCGTCGATCACGGCGTCCCAGCCGATCTCCCCGGACCGCACGGCCGCCAGCTGCTCGGGGCGGTTGAGGAGGGCGACGACCGCGTTGCCGATGAGGTTGACGGTCGTCTCGAATCCGGCGCCGATCACCAGCAGGAGTGTGTACAGCAACTCCTCGTCGCTGAGCCGGTCACCGTCCTCGTCGCGCACCCGGATCAGCTCGGTCGTCAGATCGTCCCCGGGGTGCTCGCGGCGATGGGCGATCAGCGCGCCCAGCACCGTGCCGATCTGCTGCTGCACGAACACCGCGTGCTCCGGGCTCGGGTCGGAGGTGTCCATGATGGCCGCGATGAGGGTCCTGGTGGCCTCCCGCAACTCCTCGGGCACACCGAACAGTTCGCAGATCATCCGCATCGGCAGGGGGTGGGCGAACCCGGCCTTCAGATCGACCTCGTCGTCGCCCCTGTCGAGGTCGTCGAGCAACTCCGCGGTGATCGCCTCCACCCGCGCACGCATCTTCTCCGTACGCCGCTGTGTGAAGCTCGGCGCGACCAGCTTGCGCAGCCGTGTGTGGTCGGGGCCGTACGTCGAGAGCATGTTGATCACGCCGACCCAGCCCAGGATCCAGGCCCAGGAGGGGTGTTCGGCGATCTCCGGGAACAGCTTCCAGTGCAGCCGGGGATCCTTGCTGACCTGCGGGTCGAGGATGAGCTCCTTGAGGGTGTCGTAGCGGGTGGGCGCCCAGGCGGGAATGCCGCCGGGCAGCTCCACGGGCACGATCGGGCCGAGGGCGCGCAACCGGGCGCTCTCGGCGGGGATGTCGGCGCCGAACGGGTCGATGGCGAAGCGCTCGGTGCGGTCGGTCACGGTCATGACGGGGCTCCTGGCTGGTCGGGGGTACGCGGGCTGAACCGGACGGGCAGGGCGGTCAGGGAGCGGTGGAAGGGGCCGGGCCGCCAGGTCAGGCGGTCGCGGGGCAGCACCGGCTCCAGATCGGGCAGCCACTGGGTGAGCCGCTCGATCGCCTCGGTCGCGATGAGCAGCGTGTGCTGCCGGACCGGGCAGGCGTGCGGGCCCGCCGACCAGGACAGATGCGAGGCGTCCTTGGGATGGCGGCCGCCGGCGGGCTCCCGCTCGCCCGCCGGGGTGGCTTGCGGGCCGTTCGCGTCGTGCCCGAGCGCCAGTGCCCCGTAGGAGATGACCACCGGCACCGCCGCCCTGATCCACGCGCCGTGGAAGGACACCGGCCGACGGGCGTAGTGGATGCCGTAGTTGGCCAGCGGCGTCTCGTGGTGCAGCACCTCCACCACCGCGTCCATCACGGGCCGGGCACCGCTGGTCAGCGTCGAGTAGTACTGCGGGTTGCCGAGGATCCGGGACAGCGCGTTCGACACCAGGTTGGCCGTCGGTTCGTGTCCGGCGCCGAGGGTGAGGAACACCTGCCAGGTGACCTCCTCGGGCGTCAGCCCGGCCGGGTGGTCCAGCAGCCAGCTGGGCAGGTCGTCGCCCCGCCGCTCGGACTTGGCGGCGATCAGCTCCAGCACATAGCCGCCGTACTCCGCCTCGCCCTCGGCCGCCTCGGCACCGCCCTCCATCATCTTGCCCAGCGCCACGTCGAGCCGGTCGCTGTGGCTGTCCGGCAGCCCGAAGAGGCTGTTGAACACCAGCGCCATCAGGGGCCGGGCGAACTCGCCCACCAGATCGGCCTCGCCACGCGGCCCGAACCGGCCCACCAGCACGCGCACCGCCCGGTGCACCCGGGCCCGCAGGTCGTGCGGCTCGATCCGGTCGAACATGTCGATCAGCGAGCCGCGGTAGCGGGCATGGGCCGCACCGTCGGCGAACAGCGTGTTGGGCCGCCAGCGCATCATGCCCAGGATCGGTGAGTCGTCGGCGACCGTGGACTCCCACGGCCGCGGGTCGTGCGAGAACGTGTCGGTGTCGTGCAGCAGATCCAGCGCCGCCCGCCGGCCGGTGACGACATACGCCGGCACGCCGGGCGCCAACTCCGCCCAGCCGACCGGCCCCTGGGCGCGCAGGGCGTCGTAGTAGCGGTACGGATCCAGTGCGAACCCGTCCTCCCACAGGCGCACGGGCGCCGAGCGGGAGAAGGCCTGCCGGTCGGGGGAGTGCGTGGTCACCGGTCCTCCGGAGCGTGACGGTCGATCAGATGCTGGACCAGCGCGAGCAGCGCGTCGACGGACGAGTCCGCGTCCCGCGCGTCGCACGTCACCATCGGCGTGCCCGCCTCCAGGTCCAGGGCGGCGCGCAACTGCTGCGCGGTGTGGTGCCGGGGCGCGTCCGGGAACGCGTTGAACGCCACGGCGTACGGCAGCTCCGACTCCTCCACCAGCCCCAGCACGTCGAACGACGCGTCGATCCGGCGGCTGTCGACCAGGACCAGGGCGCCCAGCGCGCCGTACGCGATGTCGTCCCACAACGCACGGAACCGCTCCTGCCCGGGCGTGCCGAACAGATACAGCACGACCCCGCCCGGCAGGCTGATCCGGCCGAAGTCGACCGCGACGGTGGTCGTCGACTTGTCCCGCACCCCGGCGAGATCGTCCACCTGCGCGGACGCCTCGCTGAGCGGCTCCTCGGTGTGCAGCGGCCGGATCTCGGAGACCGAGTCGATCAGGGTCGTCTTGCCCACGCCGAACGGGCCGGCGACCAGGATCTTGACCAGGTCGCGGGCGGTGTCGGGCAGATGGACGTCCACGGGCGCGCTCGCGCCGTCGCGGGTGTCGCTAGGTGTGCTTGAGGGCGCGAAGGCCATCGGCCACTCTCTTCAGCAGGTCGGGGTCGAAGCGTGCGGCGGGCGGGATCGGCGCCCGGGCCAGCACCAGGTCCCGGTCGATGAGTTCCGCCGCCAGGACGCGCACCGCGGACACCGGCAACCGCAGCAGAGCCGCGGCCTCCACGACCGTCAGCGAACCTTCGTGCAGGGCGTCCAGCAGGGCGAGTTGGGCGGCGGGCAGTCCGGCCGGGGCGGGCTCGCGGGTGCCGGTGAGCACCGACAGCCGCTCCAGATGGGCCCGGCTGGGGCGGGCCACACCGCCGGTCGACAGATACGCGGGGACCAGGGGGCGGCCACCACGGCGGCCGGTCATGCCGGCGCGCCGCCGTCGGCACCTCGGGGCGCGGCGGCCATCGCCTTCTCGCCCAGCTTGGCCACCTGCGAGTGCACCCGGTGCGCCAGCAGATCCAGACGCACCTCCGCGGCCCCGTAGGCGGCCACGCAGGTGCCGTGGTCCGTCGGCACGATCAGTACATAGCCGTGGTCCGACTCGATCACCACCTGCCGCACCTCGGCCCGGTCCCGGTCGGCGAACGCGGCCGCCGCGGTACGGCACGCGCCCTGCACGGTGCTGGTGATCGCTGCCACCCGCTCGGCAGAGGGCCGGGTGAGCGCGTCCGTGTAGCCGGTCACCAGTCCGTCCCGCGTGAGCAGCACGGCGGCCACCACATGCGGCACCTGCAGGATCGGGTCCAGCACCCACGCGTTCTCTCCCGCATCGCGGCCGGTCATCGAGCCGTTCCCCCTTCAACGTCGGTCTGATCGGTGTCGTCCGCCGCGGCCTCGGCCCGCTGCGGCACTGTTCGGACGGATTCCTGCACGGCCGGGGTTTCCCGTCCGGCCCTGGTTTCCCGTACGGCCGCGGATTCCCCTACGGCCTTGGCGTCCGGCGCGGCCGTCGAGGCGTCGTCGGCGCCCTCACCGACCGCCGACCGGGCCGCGAACGTGCCGGCCTGCA
>NZ_JAQMYP010000038.1 GCF_028369295.1 Streptomyces sp. HD | reverse complement strand
TTGAGGCTCCCTCCTTGAAACAAGCCGAGTTTAGGGACTGCCGACACGCCACATCGACCCGTCCCCAGTGGTGAGCTTGCCCACACGGAGCGTGATTCCAGGCTCGCTCGACCTGCGAAATCCCATGTCGCGCCTCGGCACGCAGGTCTCTTCCGGGAAACCCTAGCCCTCCGCTGTGGCCAAGGTCTCTGTCATCACGTGCTGCGGGCCACTCGGTTTCTTTGTGGAATCCCTACGAATGGCCCAATGATTCTTTGCCTCCGACCGAACCCTTGTCCCGGGGTTTACCCGTTAGTAGCGTTCGCGATGTCTCGTACGTACTTGGGGTAACAGCGCGGAAGCTCGGAAGTGGGTGGGGACCGGTGGTGCGCAGACCGGTGGCGTGGGTGGTGGCGGTCGTGCTGTTCGTCGAGGGGCTCGGCGTCGCTGCGCTGCAGTGGTTCCTCGGGATCGTCGTCGACCGGCAGGACATGTCCCTGGCCGGGCTGGACCCTGACGTGATGTCGATGTCCTCGAAGATCGGCGGCCTGGTCTTCGGTGCCTACTTCGCGCTGTGCGGCCTGGTCGCCCTGCTCGTGGCGCTGCGCGACCGCGCCCCGGCCGGCTTCGGGCGCATCCTGCTGATCAGCGCGGCGGTGGTGCACGGGCTGCTGGGCGCGTTCGCCTGGGGGCTGGTGGGCTGGACGGCGTTCCTGTTCATGGTCGTCGTGCTGGGCCTGATAGTGCTGGTGCTGATGACGTACGACGCCCAGGGCGCGCCCGGCTCCGAGGCGCCCGCCGACTCCGCCCCCGACGGGGGTGCCGGCGGCGACGGCTCCCCGGCCGGCGGCTCTCCGGTCACCCCTCCGGCGGCGCCCACAACTCCGTGATGCCGATGCCCAGTTGGGCCAGCAGTCGTCGTACCAGCGGCAGGCTGATGCCGATCACGTTGCCGTGGTCGCCGTCGATGCCGTCGATGAACGGGGCCGAGCGGCCGTCCAGAGTGAACGCCCCGGCGACGTAGAGGGGTTCGCCGGAGGCGACGTACGCGGCGATCTCCTCATCGGTCGGCTCGCCGAAGCGGACGACCGTGGAGGCGGTCGCCGAGGTGTACCGGCCGGTGAGGGTGTCGTAGACACAGTGGCCGGTCTGGAGGGTGCCCGCGCGTCCGCGCATCGACTTCCAGCGGGCCGTGGCCTCCTCGGCGTCGGCCGGTTTGCCCAGAGCCTCGCCGTCCAGGTCGAGGACCGAGTCGCAGCCGATCACGATCGCGCCCTTGACCTCGGGCTTCGCCGCCACGACGGAGGCCTTCGCCTCGGCCAGGGCCAGCGCCAGGTCGGCGGGGGTGGGCGCGGTGACGGCGTCCTCGTCGACGCCGCTCACGATGACCTCGGGGGCCAGGCCGGCCTGGCGCAGGAGGTTGAGCCGGGCAGGGGACTGGGAGGCGAGGATGAGTCGGCGGCGGGGCTGATCAGTCATGCCGTCAGCGTATCGGCGTGCCCGACCGGGCTCACCTCAGTCCGAGCACGATCATCACGAGCACCATGGCCAGCGCCATGAGAACGCCCAGCCGCCGCAACATCTCCTGCATGTCGCGCAGTTCCTTGGGCGGCTCGTTCTCGGGGTCGGACCACAGCATGCCTTCCATCGTCGGTCGGCGATCCGGGGCGCCGCCTGAGTACGCGTACTCAACTTTCCTTAAACGGTGCTACTGTCCCATTAGCTAAAGGGACTGTAGTTCTGTTTGGAAGGGGTCTCATGTTCACCGCTGCCTGGACCGCGTCACCTCAGCGCCCCAGCGAGGGATTCACGCCCAACTGGTCCCAGGAGGGCTTCTGGCGGCAGTCGCTGCGGCAGGTCGTCCGGCTCTCCGCGGGCGGCGGCCGGGTGCGGGTGCGGCTCTCCAACGCGTACGGCACCTCACCGGTCCGGGTCGCGGGCGCGAGTGTGGGGCGTACGGCGGACCGGGCCGGCGTGCTGCCCGGGTCGCTGACGCGGCTCACCTTCGGGGGCGCCGGGCAGGTCGGGATACCCGCGCACGGGGAGGCCGTCAGCGACGACGTCCGGCTCGACGCCGTCGCCGGGGAGTCGGTCACCGTCACGCTGTACTTCGACGCCGCCACCGGGCCCGCGACCTTTCACGCCCAGGCCTTCACGACCGCCTACCGGGGCGAGGGCGACCTGACGGCGGACGCGGGCGGCGAGGGCTTCGACGCGGTGACCGAGTCCTGGTACTTCCTGACGGGGGTGGAGGTCGACGCGGGGCGCGCGGACGCCGTCGCCCTCTTCGGCGATTCGATCACGGACGGGTTCGGGTCGACGGTGGGAGCGGACCGGCGCTGGTCGGACGTGCTCGCAGGGCGCACGGGGCGGCCCGTGCTCAATGCCGGGATCGGCGGGAACCTGCTGCTGAACGACTCGGCCTGGTACGGGGAGAAGGGTGTCCACCGGTTGCGCCGGGACGTCCTCGACCGGCCCGGCGTGGACGCCCTCGTCGTCCTGCTGGGCCTCAACGACATCGGCTTCAGCGAGACGGACGAGCAGCCGACGTACAAACCGGCGCCGGTGGTGGAGGCCGAGGAACTCATCGCCGGGCACCGGGAGTTGATACGGCAGGGCAGGGCGGCGGGCCTGCGGGTGATCGGCTGCACCCTGCTGCCGTTCGGGGGCTCGGACCACTGGGGCGAACACGCGGCCAAGGTGAGCCACGAGCTGAACGAGTGGATCCGGTGCTCGGGGGAGTACGACGCGCCGGCGGACCTGAACCGGGCGCTGGCCGACCCCGCGGACCCCGACCGCCTGCACTCGTCGTACGACTTCGGCGATCACCTGCACCCGAACGACGTCGGGTACGAGGTGATCGCCGAAGCCGTGTCAGCGCACCTTTAGCCAGGCCAGTAGGTACGGGCCCAGGTCGCCGGGCCCGGCTGAGGCAGGCGGTGTGCTGCGATGCGGGACGGGTCCGACCACCCGTCCCGCGGCTTGGGCGCGCCGGGCGGCGTGGCTGCTGCCGCCGCGGCGCGGGCGCGGACCACCGCCAGTGCGGCGGCCAGCTCCTCCGGTGTCGGGTTGCCCCGCAGGACCTTGATGTTCATGGCTGCTCCCAGCAGGCCTAGAGGGGGATGTTGCCGTGCTTCTTCGGGGGCAGGGATTCCCGCTTGGTGCGCAGCTGACGCAGGCCGCGGACCACGTGGCTGCGGGTGTCGGACGGCATGATGACGGAGTCGATGTAGCCGCGCTCGGCCGCGACGTAGGGGTTGAGGAGGGTGTCCTCGTACTCCTGGATCAGCCGGGCCCGCACCGCCTCCAGATCCTCGCCGTTCGCCTCCGCCTCGGCGAGGGTGCGCCGGTGCAGGATGTTGACCGCGCCCTGGGCGCCCATGACGGCGATCTGGGCGGTGGGCCAGGCGAGGTTGAGGTCGGCGCCGAGGTGCTTGGAGCCCATGACGTCATAGGCGCCGCCGAAGGCCTTGCGGGTGATGACCGTGATCAGCGGGACCGTGGCCTCGGCGTAGGCGTAGATCAGCTTGGCGCCGCGGCGGATGATGCCGTCGTGCTCCTGGTCGACGCCCGGGAGGAAGCCGGGGACGTCGACGAAGGTGATGACCGGGACGTTGAAGGCGTCGCAGGTCCGCACGAAGCGGGCCGCCTTCTCGCTGGCCTGGATGTCCAGGCAGCCGGCGAACTGCATCGGCTGGTTGGCGACGATGCCGACGGGGCGGCCCTCGACCCGGCCGAAGCCGGTGAGGATGTTCGGCGCGAACAGCGGCTGCGTCTCGAAGAACTCGGCGTCGTCCAGGATGTGCTCGATCACCGTGTGCATGTCGTACGGCTGGTTCGCGCTGTCCGGCACGATCGTGTCCAGCTCACGGTCCTCGTCGGTGATCGAGAGGTCCGCCTCCTCCGGGAACGCCGGGGGCTCGGAGAGGTTGTTGGACGGCAGGTACGACAGCAGCTGCTTGACGTACTCGATGGCGTCCTTCTCGTCCCCGGCCATGTGGTGCGCCACGCCGGAGGCCGAGTTGTGGGTGCGGGCGCCGCCCAGCTCCTCGAAGCCGACGTCCTCGCCGGTGACCGTCTTGATGACGTCCGGGCCGGTGATGAACATGTGCGAGGTCTGGTCGACCATGATCGTGAAGTCGGTGATGGCGGGCGAGTACACCGCACCGCCCGCACACGGGCCGACGACCAGGCTGATCTGCGGGATGACACCGCTGGCGTGCGTGTTGCGGCGGAAGATCTCGCCGTACGCGCCGAGCGAGGCCACACCTTCCTGGATGCGGGCGCCGCCGGAGTCGTTGATGCCGATGACCGGGCAGCCGGTCTTCAGCGCGAAGTCCATGACCTTGACGATCTTCTGGCCGTAGACCTCGCCCAGCGCACCGCCGAACACGGTGAAGTCCTGGGAGAAGACGGCGACGGGACGGCCGTCGACGGTGCCGTATCCGGTCACCACCCCGTCCCCGTACGGGCGGTTCTTGTCGAGACCGAAGTTCGTCGACCGATGCCGGGCGAACTCGTCGAGCTCGACGAAGGAGCCCTCGTCCAGGAGGAGCTCGATGCGCTCACGGGCCGTCAACTTGCCCTTGGCGTGCTGCTTTTCGACGGCGCGTGCGGAGCCGGCGTGCGTCGCTTCCTCGATACGGCGCTGGAGATCCGCGAGCTTGCCCGCGGTGGTGTGGATGTCGATCTCTTCCGGCTCGGACATCGGGATCGTGGCTCCCTGCCTGCTCAAAAGGGGGGACGGTTACTCATCCGTAGAGTAGTGGGGTGCCTACCAATCGGCAGTGCGGCGTTTACCACACCTAGGGTGGCTTGCATGACGCCGCGAGATGCATCAGACGACAGCCGTTGGTCCGATCTGGACCGTCCGCCGCTCAACGCCGCCGCGCTGCGGCGCGGGCTCGTGCGGGAGGGCGGACTGTGGCGGGACGTGGAGGTGGTGCAGCGCACCGGCTCCACCAACACCGACCTGGTGGCCCTGGCGACCGAGGGCAAGGCCGAGGAGGGCGCCGTCCTGGTCGCCGAGGAGCAGACGGCCGGCCGGGGACGGCTTGAACGGCAGTGGACGGCTCCGGCCCGCTCCGGGCTGTTCTTCTCCGTGCTGCTCAAGCCGTCCGACGTGGGGATCTCGCGCTGGGGCTGGCTCCCGCTGCTCACCGGCGTCGCCGTGGCGACGGGCCTGGCGCGGACCGCCGGCGTCGACACGGCACTCAAGTGGCCGAACGACCTCCTGGTGACCGTCGGGGGCGAGGAACGCAAGGCCGGCGGGATCCTGGCCGAGCGGGCCGGGAGCGACGGCGTGGTCGTCGGCGTCGGCATCAACGTCACGCTGCGTGAGGACGAGCTGCCGGTGCCCCAGGCGGGCTCACTGGCGCTCGCCGGGGCGGTCAGCACCGACCGGGATCCGCTGCTGCGGGGCATGCTGCGGTCGCTGGAGGACTGGTACGGGCGGTGGCGGGCCGCGGCGGGGGACCCGGTGGTGAGCGGGTTGCAGGAGGCGTACGCGGCCGGGTGCGCGACCTTGGGGAAGGTGGTGCGGGCCGAGCTGCCGGGAGACCGGTCGATCACCGGGGAGGCGGTCGCGCTCGACGGGGACGGGCGACTGGTGATCGCCACGGAGAACGGGGTGCAGGAGCCGGTGGGTGCGGGGGACATCGTGCACCTGCGGTTGGCGTGACATTCGGGCGTGGGCCGGCGGGGCTTACGCCGAGGTGGGGGCGCTCGCGGCGCGCCGCCAGGGGTGTGGGATCACCTGCGGGCTCTCGGGAGTGAGGTGGCCCACACCTGCCGTACAGTGAAGGCCGGTCGATTACTTGACCGCGGCAGATCGGAAGGGCAGCAGGCGTGACCGTCGACGATTCGGGCTCCGGCACGGGCGCGGACGGCCGGGTGGACCCCCACGCCGCCGAACCCGGCGAGGATCCGCTCGCCCTGCGTCTGGAACAGCTCATCCTCGGCGCCGAGCGGCGCTACACCCCGTTTCAGGCGGCCCGTAGCGCCGGTGTCTCCATGGAGCTGGCGTCCAGGTTCTGGCGGGCCATGGGCTTCGCCGACATCGGACAGGCCAAGGCGCTGACCGAGGCCGACGTACTGGCGCTCAGGCGCCTCGCCGGTCTCGTCGAGGCGGGGCTGCTCAGCGAGGCCATGGCGGTGCAGGTGGCCCGGTCGACCGGGCAGACCACCGCGCGGCTCGCCGAGTGGCAGATCGACTCCTTCCTGGAGGGCCTGACCGAGCCCCCGGAGCCGGGCATGACCCGGACCGAGGTGACCTATCCGATCATCGAGCTGCTCCTGCCCGAGCTGGAGGAGTTCCTCGTCTACGTCTGGCGCCGCCAGCTCGCCGCCTCGGCCGGCCGGGTCATCCAGACCGCCGACGACGAGGAGATGGTCGACCGGAGGCTGGCGGTCGGATTCGCCGACCTCGTCGGCTTCACACGGCTGACCCGCCGGATGGAGGAGGAGGAACTCGGCGAACTCGTCGAGGCCTTCGAGACCACGGCCGCCGATCTGGTGGCCGCGCGCGGGGGACGGCTGATCAAGACGCTCGGTGACGAGGTTCTGTACGCCGCCGATGACGCGGGTGTCGCGGCGGAGATCGCCCTTCGCCTCATCGAGACGATGGCCAACGACGAGACCATGCCCGAGCTGCGGGTCGGCATCGCCTTCGGCACGGTGACCACTCGAATGGGCGATGTCTTCGGTACGACCGTGAACCTTGCCTCCCGGCTGACGTCCATAGCCCCGCGGGACGCCGTCCTCGTCGACAGCGCGTTCGCGGAGGAACTCATCCGAACGGGTGAGGCGCCGGCCTCCGAGGCGGAGGCGGCGGAGGCGGCGGTTGCCGCCGAGAAGGAGGGGGAGGAGCCGCCGGTGTATCGGTTTGCGTTGCAGCCGATGTGGCAGCGGCCGGTGCGGGGGCTGGGTGTTGTGGAGCCGTGGCTTCTGACGCGGAGGGCGTCTGCGGGGGACTGAGCGCCGTCTGGGTGGTTGTTGTTTGTCGGGTGCGGGTTGCGTTGTGGCTGGTCGCGCAGTTCCCCGCGCCCTTTGAGGGGCGTTGTGCGGGCGGCTCAGTCGTTCAGGGGGTCCACGCACAGGGCGATCACCGGGATGCAGACCGTGTTCTCGTCGGGCTGTGTCGGCTGGGGGGACGGGGGGCTCGTGGAGGGCTCGTCCGGCGTCGGTGGTGGGGTCGCAGTCGGTCGGGGGGCTTCACTGGTCGCCGGTGGGTGTGGTGTGGGGCGCGGTGCGTCGGGCGTTGCGAGGACCTCGCGCTGTCGTATGACCGGGGTGTTCGTGGTCCGTACGACGATCGTGCCCGTTGTCGGTGTCGCGCCCGGGCCGCCCATCGCGGAGGTCGTTGACGGGCTGGGTTTCGGGTGGGGGGTCGGGACCGAGTCGGTGCCGAGGTCCAGGGGCGGGGTGTCGCCGGATTCCGTTGCGCCCAGGTCGGTGACGACGGGGTCCGGGGTCAGGCGTACGAGGCTCAGGGCGCCGGCCGCCAGGGCCAGGCCGCCGGCCGCGAGGAGGACCTTGCGGGGACGGGGGCGGCGGTGACGGCCTCGGGGGCCGAAGAGGCCGGCGGAGGTGGCGTACGTCGCTGTTTCCGCCCCTTCCGCGTTCGGCGTCGTCCCCTGTGCCGTTTGCCGCGCCTTCGGCCTGTCCGCCGCAAGTCCCATCACGATCCCCCTCCCAACACGCCCGCGCCCCCGATGCGCCGTGGCCTCGCGCACGTTATGCGCCGGCGTGGGCGGTGGGTCGGGAGTCGGGCGGGATGTCACTCGAACGGGGTGTCGGGCCCGGAGCCGGGACCTGCTCGTGATGGGCCTTTTCCCGGAGGGGTCCGGCTGCGATGATCGGGGCGAGTGTTGTTAACCCACGTTAACCGGAGGGTGTCATGAGCGAGGAGCGGTACGGGGAGTTCGTGCTGGTGCGGCGGCATGGTGACGGGGGTGTGGGGCATGTCGCGGAACTCGCCCTCGACCGGCCCAAGGCCATGAACGCCGTGTCGACGGAGATGGCCCGTTCGATCGCGGGGGCGTGTGCGGCGCTGGCTGCCGACCGGGACGTACGGGTGGTGGTGCTGACCTCCACGCATGAGCGGGCGTTCTGTGTCGGGGCGGATCTGAAGGAGCGGAACTCGTTCACCGACGCCGATCTGGTGCGGCAGCGGCCCGTGGCGCGCGGGGCGTACACCGGGGTGCTGGAGCTGCCCGTGCCGACGATCGCGGCCGTGCACGGGTTCGCGCTGGGCGGTGGCTTCGAGCTGGCGTTGTCGTGCGATCTGATCGTGGCCGACCGTACGGCCGTGGTGGGGCTGCCCGAGGTGTCGGTCGGGGTCATTCCGGGGGGTGGGGGTACGCAGTTGCTGCCGCGCCGGGTGGGGGCCGCACGGGCGGCGGAGCTGATCTTCAGCGCGCGGCGGGTCGAGGCCGTCGAGGCTCGGGAGCTGGGGTTGGTGGACGAGCTGGTGGAAGAGGGGCGGGACCGGGAGGCGGCGCTGGCCCTCGCGGCTCGGATCGCCGGGAACTCGCCGGTGGGGTTGCGGAACGCCAAGCGGGCGTTGCGGGTGGGGTACGGGATGGATCTGCGGGCCGGGCTGGAGGTCGAGGACGCCGCTTGGCGGGCCACGGCGTTCTCGGGGGACCGGGCGGAGGGGGTGGCTGCCTTCAACGAGAAGCGGAAGCCGGAGTGGCCGGGGGAGTAGGAGTGAGGAGTCGGGAGCAGGGGGCGATTTGGCCTTCGGGGCTGCGGTGACCTCCCCGTTTGCTACGCCAATATCCCAAATCGTCGCAAAACTCCCTAGCCTGGAGTGATGGGTGAGGACAGACGGCTCGCGGCCGTGGTGGCGTTGGCGCAGGGGATGGCGGCGGCGCACACCCCGCGTGAGTCCTGGCGGGCGGCGGCGCTCGGCGCGTGTCGGGCGCTGGCCGGGAGCTTTGCCGCGCTGTCGGTGTGGGAGCGGGAACTCGGGCGGTTGCGGGTGCTCGTGAACGTCGGGGACCGGAAGCAGGGGGAGGAGGAGTTTCCGGGGGACGAGGCCTATCCGGTGCATCAGTTCCCGGAGATCACCGAGTTCCTGCACGAGCGGTGGGCCTCCGGTGGGGAACCCAACGCGTGGGTGGAGACGGCCGACGGTCTCTCCGCCGGTCACCCGGGGTACTGCCATCAGCGGGTGGCCGCTCTGCGGAGGCGTGGGCGGGGGTGCTGTGTCGTCGCGCCGATCGTGCTGAACGGACGGGCGTGGGGGGAGCTGTATGTCGCCCGGTCCGTCGGTGATCCGGTCTTCGACCGGGGGGACGCCGACTTCGCGACCGTTCTGGCCTCGGTGGTGGCCGCCGGGATCGCGCAGAGTGAGCGGCTGGAGGAGGCTCGGCGGCTGGCGTTCACCGATGCGCTGACCGGGCTGGCGAATCGGCGGGCGGTCGATGTGCGACTGGAGGAGGCGATCGAGCGGCATCGGGATCAGGGTGCCGTGGTCAGCCTGGTGGTGTGTGATCTCAACGGGCTCAAGCGGGTCAACGACACCCGGGGGCATGCCGTGGGGGATCGGTTGCTGGAGCGGTTCGGGTCGGTGTTGTCGTTGTGCGGGGCCATGTTGCCCGGGGCTCTGGCGGCGCGGCTCGGCGGGGACGAGTTCTGTCTGCTGGTCGTGGGGTCGCCTGCCGATGACGTGGTGAAGGCCGCCGATGAACTGTGCCGTCGGGCCGGGGAGTTGGAGCTGGGGGAGGGGGTCGCCTGTGGAGTGGCGTCCACCGAGGATGAGATCGGGGCCGTTCGGTCGGCTCGGCGGTTGTTCCGGCTCGCTGACGCGGCGCAGTACCAGGCGAAGGCCGTGCGGTCGGACCGGCCTGTCGTGGCGGGGCGGGAGGGGCCTGATGATCCGGTGGTGCGGCTCGCCGATGCGGAGCCCTTCGGGGAGGGGGCCGTGGAGCGGCGGCGGTTCCGGGGGCGGGTGCCGTGACGGTGGCGGGCACCCTGGCCCTCTGGGCGGTGTCGGCCGGCGCCGGGAAGCGGCGGTGCCCTTTCCGGTAAGGGGTGAACCGATTCTCGGCTAGTGACATCTTCGTCTTCAGTGCGTACGCTCCTGAATATGGATATGCACACTGTGGTGGTGGGGACGTCCGGGGTCACCGCGTCCGACGTCCTCGCCGTGGCGCGCGGCGGGGCCCGGGTCGAGTTGTCGGGGGAGGCGGTCGCGGCGCTGGCCGCGGCTCGCGAGATCGTGGATGCGCTGGCCGCCAAGCCCGACCCCGTGTACGGCGTCTCCACCGGCTTCGGTGCCCTGGCGACCCGGCACATCAGCCAGGAGCTGCGGGCCCAGCTGCAGCGCAACATCGTCCGGTCGCACGCCGCGGGGATGGGGCCGCGCGTGGAGCGGGAGGTCGTACGGGCGCTGATGTTCCTGCGGCTCAAGACGCTCTGCTCGGGGCACACCGGCGTACGGCCCGAGGTCGCGCAGACCATCGCCGATGTTCTCAACGCCGGTATCACGCCCGTTGTTCACGAGTACGGCTCGCTCGGGTGCTCCGGTGACCTCGCGCCGCTGTCCCACTGCGCCCTCACGCTGATGGGGGAGGGCGACGCCGAGGGGGCGGACGGGGTGGTGCGGCCCGCCGGTGAGCTTCTCGCCGCGCACGGCATCGCTCCCGTCGAGCTGCGAGAGAAGGAAGGCCTCGCCCTCCTCAACGGCACCGACGGCATGCTCGGCATGCTGGTCATGGCCCTCGCCGACCTGGACAGCCTGTACAAGGCCGCCGACATCACCGCCGCCCTGAGCCTCGAAGCCCTCCTGGGGACGGCGAAGGTGCTCGCGCCCGAGTTGCACGCCATCCGGCCGCACCCGGGGCAGGGCGCCTCCGCCGCCAACATGCTCGCCGTGCTGGAGGGTTCGGGGCTCACCGGGCACCACCAGGACGACGCGCCCCGCGTCCAGGACGCCTACTCGGTGCGGTGCGCTCCGCAGGTCGCCGGTGCCGGGCGGGACACCATGGCGCATGCCCGGCTCGTCGCTGAGCGGGAGCTCGCCTCCGCCGTCGACAATCCGGTGGTGCTGCCGGACGGGCGCGTCGAGTCCAACGGCAACTTCCATGGGGCGCCCGTCGCCTACGTCCTCGACTTCCTCGCCATCGCCGCCGCCGATCTCGCGTCCATCGCCGAGCGCCGTACCGACCGGCTGCTCGACAAGAACCGCAGCCACGGTCTGCCGCCGTTCCTCGCCGACGACGCGGGTGTCGACTCGGGGCTGATGATCGCCCAGTACACCCAGGCCGCCCTGGTGAGCGAGATGAAGCGGCTGGCCGTGCCCGCCTCCGCGGACTCGATCCCGTCGTCCGCCATGCAGGAGGACCACGTCTCCATGGGCTGGTCCGCCGCCCGCAAGCTGCGTACCGCCGTCGGCAACCTCACGCGCGTCCTCGCCGTCGAGCTCTACGCCGCCACCCGCGCCATCGAGCTGCGCGAGGGGCTCACCCCGGCACCGGCCTCCCAGGCCGTCATCGACGCCGCACGGGCCGCCGGAGTCAACGGCGCCGGGCCCGACCGGTTCCTGGCCCCCGACCTCGCCGCTGCCGACGCGTTCGTGCGCGGCGGGGAGTTGGTCGCGGCCGCGGAGAAGGTCACCGGCCCGCTGCAGTGACATGAGGCCGCCGCGGTTGCATCCGGCCGCTGCAGTGACATGAGGCCGCCGCGGTGGCATCCGGCCGCCGCAGTGACATGAGGCCGTTTCAGTGGCATCGAAGGGGCCCTGCCGGCCGTACGACTCGTACGGCCGACAGGGCCCCGGTGCGGTGGTCGTCGGGTTACTTCAGCTTCGCTGCCTGGGCGTCGATGACGGCGGCCGGGACGTCGTACGGCTTGTCCGTCATCATCAGGCCGAGGTTCATCGTGTAGTACGTGGCGATCGTGCTGCCGTGACGCACCACCTCGGCGTGCGCGGTGCCCACGTCGCCGTCCTCCATGTCGCTCACCACGGTGAACGCGACCGACTCGTCACCTGCGCCGGACGCCTTCTCCTCGGTGATCTTGGTGAGCTTCTGGTCCGTGCCCTGCATGGTGAGGGGGAAGCCGCCGGAGCAGCTCTTCACCGCGTCCGCCACGGACTTGAAGGTCTCCGTGGCGCCGTCGCCGTCGTAGGAGGAGAGGCCGACGACGGTCATGTTCAGGCTCAGCGCGTCCGTGAACGAGTCCTCGAACTCGCCCTCCGTCAGGTCCTCCAGGGACTTGGAGGGGGAGCCGGTGGGCTTCTTCTTCTCCTGCGTGGCCATGACGGCCGTGTGCGACGCCGAGTCGCCCGGTGCCTGGCCGCCCATGGCGTAGGCGAGCGGCCGGCACTTCTCCTCGCTGCTCGTGACCTGTTCCTTGGACTTCGGCAGCTGCTTGCCGGAGGCGTCCACCTTGTAGCCGGCGGCATCGCCCTGGGCGATGATCGCCTTCTTCAACTCCGCGGAGCTGAGCGCCTTCGCGTCAGAACCGCCGGAGTCGCCTCCGCAACCCGTGACAAGGGCGAGCGACAGCACGCTCACGGCAACCGTGGCGGCTGCGCGCACGCCCGATGATCTCTTCATGCGCGGACTATGAAGCCCAGGTGAAGGAAGCGTCAAGTGATTTCAAAAACCGAGACGTTCCCGGCGAACCGAGTAGGCGACGAAGCCCGCACCCAGCGCGAGGAACGCGGTTCCGCCGACGATGTACGGGGTCGTGTCGAAGCCTCCGGTGTCGGCGAGCCGGGTGTCGTCCCCGGCGAGGCCGTCGGCGGCCGTACCGTCCGCGCTCGTACTGCCGGTGTCCGCGCCGTCCGCGGTGGTGCCGTCCGTGCTCTCCGACGCGGCCCGTGCCTGCATCGTGGAGGTCGTCGGGGGGCCCGTTCTCGCCGGCTCTTCGCCCGTCGCGTTCGCGGAGGGAACGAACCACAGGGCGCCCAGCAGGGCCCCCGCGGCGGTTGCGGTCAGCAGCGATCGGCGTGCGGTGGACGACGATCGGTGAGCGGCGGGCACGGAATATCGATCCCCTTGTGGCGCTGGCGAATTGGCCGTGTGGGGCGATGTTAGTGAAAGTCGCGGGTCACGGGAAAGTCACGGGGGAGAAGAGCCGTACTCTCCGGGCATGAGTACTCCAGAAACATCACGGTTTGTCCGTCTTCGCGTGGAAGTCGTTCTCGAAGTGGACGACGAGGACGCCCTCACCAAGGCCGCGCTGCGGCGCATCGCCGACGACAGCACCATGCCGCCCGACGAACGGGTCCACGCCGAGGGCAGTGTGACGGAAGACACCGCGGAGGCCGTTGCCTATCTCGTCGATCCGTTCGACCTGGTCAGCGAGGTACCGGGGATCGAGCTCGTGCAGGCCTCCTGGTCCAGCGAACGGATCGAGCGCGACCCGGATTCGCCGGACTGGGGCTTCGGCGACGATGATGTCGACGAGGACTTCGACGACGAAGCGGTGAACAGGGTCGGCTGAGGCGTCTTGGGGAATTCGTGACCCCGGGCGGCAACCGCCGCCCGGGGTTTCGTCGTCTCAAGCTGCGCACTGACCGACACCCGCACCATCCGTCACGCCATTTCTTCTTGGCGGACGTGGTGTGCCCCACACATACCAGGTATGTGGAACGGGACGAACCGGTCGTAGCGTTGAAGATTCTTGACGGGGACTCTCGGGGTTTTTGGGATTCGGGAACAATGGAGAAGCGTGTGATGACGAACAGTAAGCGGCGCAGGGGCCTCTCGGTCGCGTCCGCACTGCTCGGTGGTGTCCTGGTGCTCTCTGCCTGCTCCGGCGGCGACGACGCCTCCGGCAGCGGCGACGGCGACACCTCGCAGGCCAAGGTCGACGAGGCGGCGGCCAAGAAGACCTCCGAGGCCCAGATCAAGATCACGCCGGAGGACGGCAAGGACAACGCCTCCATCAACTCCGCCGCCGTCACCGTGAGCAAGGGCACGCTCACCGAGGTGACGATGACGACCGCCGAGGGCGCGGCCGTCAAGGGCGAGATATCCGCCGACAAGACCAGCTGGAAGCCCAGCGCCCAGCTGGAGCGCTCCACGACCTACAAGGTCGCGGTGACCGCGAAGGACGCCAAGGGCCTGGAGGCCCACGAGAACGGCTCCTTCACCACGGTCTCCCCGAACAACAGCTTCCTCGGCTACTTCACGCCGGAGGACGGCTCCACCGTCGGCGTCGGTATGCCCGTGTCGATCAACTTCGACAAGGCGATCAGCAACAAGGCGGCCGTCCAGAAGGGCATCTCCGTCTCCACCACCAGCGGCCAGGAAGTCGTCTGCCACTGGTTCAACGACACCCGCATGGACTGCCGGCCGGACGAGTACTGGAAGGCCGGCTCGACCGTCACCCTGAAGATGTCCCTGGACGGCGTCGAGGGCTCCCAGGGCGTCTACGGCGTCCAGGAAAAGACGGTCACCTTCAAGATCGGCCGTAACCAGGTCTCCTACGTCGACGCGAAGACCAAGCAGATGAAGGTCACGCAGGACGGCAAGACCATCAAGACCATCCCGATCTCCGCCGGGTCGCCGGACAACAAGACCTACGAAGGCATCATGGTGATGTCCGAGAAGTTCAAGGAGACGCGCATGAACGGCGCGACCGTGGGCTTCACGGACGACGACGGCAAGGGCGAGTACGACATCAAGGACGTGCCGCACGCCATCCGCCTGTCCAGCTCCGGCACCTTCATCCACGGCAACTACTGGGGTGCCAAGTCCATCTTCGGCAGCGTGAACACCAGCCACGGCTGCGTGGGCCTGTCCGACACCAAGGGCGCCAACGACAAGGGCAGCGCGGGCTACTGGTTCTACAACAACTCGATCGTCGGTGACGTCGTGATCGTCCAGAACACCGGCGACAAGACCATCGCGCCGGAGAACGGCCTCAACGGCTGGAACATGGACTGGGCGCAGTGGAAGGCCGGTTCGGCCGTCTGAGGCGTCCGACCCGTCGGGCGCGCACAGCCGCCCTACAACTGACTCACACACAACCGATGCCGCCCTCAGGGGCGGCATCGGCGTTTCCGGTGGGGTCTCAGCCTTCTCATCCATCTCTTATTTCAGCCTTATCCCTTCATCACGCGCCGTCCCTAGCTTGCGGCGCATGTTCTTCACCTACCTGAGGCGCGAGCTGCGCCGCCGCAGAAAGGCGGCCCTCGTCGTCGCCTCCGGGCTCGCGCTGGGTATCGCGCTGGTCATCGTCGTCAACTCCGTGTCGTCCGGCATGGGCAAGGCCCAGGACAAGGTCCTGCAGTCTCTGTACGGCCTGGGCACGGACATGACCGTCACCAAGGCCGCCGAACCGGCCGCGAACAGCTCCGAGCGGCCCCGCTTCCAGTTCGACGCGCGGGAGGACGGCTCGGACGAGGAGCAGTCCACCGACCGCGTCATGGTCCAGGGCTTCCAGACGCTGGCGGGCTCGACGGTCACCGAGGTCGGCTCGCAGAGCGGGGTCTCGGACGCCGTGGGCGGGCTGAGCCTGCAGGTCGTCAAGGTCAGCGGGCAGTTCACGCGGGGTGAGTTCCAGCAGGACCAGAGCAGCGGGGGCCAGCAGGGCGGCCCCGGGCAGGGCGGGGGCGGCAGCGGACAGCCGCAGGGCGAAGTGCGGGGCGGGGGCGCCGACTTCGACGTCAACAACTACTCCGTCTACGGCACCGACGTCACCAAGCCGGCGCTCGGCCCGCTGACGTCGTCGAAGATCACCAGTGGCCGTACCTTCAGGACGACGGAGACGAACGACAAGGTGGTGGTCGCCGACACCTCCTACGCCAAGGAGAAGAAGCTCAAGGTCGGCTCGACCGTCACCGTCAAGGGCACCGAGTTCAAGGTGATCGGCATCGCCACGCCCGACAGCGGGGACGCGGCGGCCAACCTCTACATCCCGCTGAAGCAGGCGCAGACGCTCGCCGACGCCAAGGACAAGGTCACCACGATCTACGTCAAGGCGACCGACTCCCAGCGGATCGACTCCGTCAAGTCGGCCATCCAGAAGAACATCTCCGGTACGACGGTGACGACCTCGGCGGATCTCGCGGACACGGTGTCCGGGTCCCTGTCCACGGCGTCCTCGCTGGCGACGAGCGTGGGCAAGTGGCTGTCGATCGCCGTGCTCGTGGCGGCGTTCCTGGTCGCCGGTCTGCTCACCTCCTCGGCCGTCTCCCGCCGGGTGCGGGAGTTCGGCACGCTGAAGGCGCTGGGCTGGAAGTCGGGCCGGGTGACCCGGCAGGTGGTCGGCGAGGCCATGGTCAACGGGCTGCTCGGCGGCGCGCTGGGGATCGGGCTCGGCCTGGCGGGTGCGTACGCGGTGACGGCGATCAGCCCCACGCTGCAGGCGCAGTTGGGCGGCGGTTCCGGTGGCGGCGGCATGGGCGGCGGTGGCTTCGGGGGCGGCGGTCCCGGTCGGCAGACGGCGAGCACGACCCTCGACGTCGCCCTGACGGCCCCGGTCAGCCTTACGACGGTCGCGCTGGCCGTGGGGCTGGCGGTGACGGGCGGCCTGATCGCGGGCGCGTTCGGCGGCTGGCGGGCGTCCCGGCTCCGCCCGGCGGATGCGCTGAGGCGAGTCGAATAGCCAACGGATGCCGTGGGGGCGAGGGCCGGGGACTTCGGCTGCGGGTGGTGGTGGGGCTGGTCGCGCAGTTCCCCGCGCCCCTGGGGCGTTGCAGTCCCGCCGACCATGCAGCCACCCCCTAGGGCGCGGGGAACTACGCGACCGGCCCCCACCCACCCGCAGCCGAAATCCACGTGAACCACCCCCGAACCCCCCAACTCCCAGGAGCCACCCACATGTACGAACTCAGAAGCGTCACCAAGCGTTACACCCGGGGCAAGGAATCCATCAACGCCCTCGACGGTGTCGACCTCACCATCGCCGACGGGGACCGGCTCGTCATCCAGGGCCCCACCGGCGGCGGCAAGTCCACCCTCCTCCAGATGCTGGGCGGCCTCGACCGGCCCACTGCGGGTGAGGTCGTGTTCGACGGGACCGACCTGGCCAAGCTCTCCGAGACCCGGCTGACAAAGGTCCGCAGCGAGAACATCGGCTTCGTCTTCCAGGCCTTCAACCTCATCCCCACCCTCACCGCACAGGAGAACGTCGAGACCGCCCTCGTCCCCCTCGGCGTGAAGCCGAAGCAACGGCGCGAACGGGCGGCCGACGCGCTGAACTCGGTCGGCCTCGGCGAACGCCTCACACATCTGCCGTCCGAGATGTCCGGTGGGCAGCAGCAGCGCGTCGCCATCGCCCGGGCGCTGGTCAAGGAACCCAAGGTGCTGCTCGCCGACGAACCCACCGGCAACCTCGACGAGTCGATGCGCGACGAGATCATGGACGTACTCGAACGCATGTGGAAGGAACTGGGGTTGACCTTCATCATGGTCACCCACGACTCGGCGATCGCGAAAAAGGCCCCGCGGCTGGTCACCATCCGCAAGGGGCGCATCAGCGTCAAGGAGAATGCGGGAGCCTGACTTCGGGAGCCCAACTTGACCACTGCGTAACGGAGTTCTCGCCACTATTGAGGCGCCTGAACGCCCCTCGGCATACTGCGTATTCCGGGGGGTGACGCGCATGCGTACGTGACCTCCCCCGGCCGGACGAAGGGGAATTCGTCCGGACCATCTGCAAGGGGGAATCTTGCGCAGACAACTCAAAAGCGTATGCGCGGCCTCTGTCGCCACGGCGGCCGCCGTGGCCCTCGCCTCGGGAATGACCAGCCCGGCGTCGGCCGAACCGAAGCAGCGTCCGTCCGGCGCCGCTCAACCACTCACGTCCCCCACCCGCGTCACCCTGATCACGGGTGACCGGGTCGCCGTCGACTCCAAGGGCCGGGTCGTCGGCCTGGACCGGGCGAAGGGGCGCGGGCACATACCCGTCCAGATCCGCGAGATCCGCGGGCACACCCTCGTGATCCCGGCCGACGCGGCTCGGTTGGTCGCGGCGGGCAAGCTCGACCAGCGGCTGTTCGACGTCACCGAGCTGACCAGGTCCGCGATCCGTACCTCCCAGGCCAAGGGCCTGAAGGTCATCGTCGGCTACAAGGGCGCTGCCACCGGCGCCAAGGCGGACGTCCGCGACGCGGGCAAGCTGCGCCGGACCCTGACGTCCCTGAACGCGGACGCGGTGCAGGCCTCGCAGCAGGACGCGCCCGATCTGTGGGACGCGCTCACCAACGGGGACAGGGCCGCCTCGGGCGTCGCGCACGTCTGGCTCGACGGCGTCCGCAAGGCCAGCCTCGACAAGTCCGTGGCCCAGATCGGCGCTCCCAAGGCGTGGGCGGCCGGCTACGACGGCAAGGGCGTCAAGATCGCCGTCCTGGACACCGGCGTCGACGCGACCCATCCCGACCTCAAGGACCAGGTCGTCGCGGCGAAGAACTTCACCCCCGCCGCCACGGTGCAGGACAAGTTCGGCCACGGCACGCACGTCGCGTCCATCGCGGCGGGCACCGGCGCTGCATCTCCCGCAGGGTCTGGCGGCAAGTACAAGGGCGTAGCACCCGGCGCCGACATCATCAGCGGCAAGGTCCTCGGCGACGACGGCTTCGGCGACGACTCCGGCATCCTCGCCGGCATGGAGTGGGCCGCCGAGCAGGGCGCCCAGGTCGTCAACATGAGCCTGGGCGGCGCCGACACCCCGGAGATCGATCCGGTGGAAGCGGCGGTAAACAAGCTGTCCACCGAGAAGGGCATCCTCTTCGCGATCGCGGCGGGCAACTCCGGCCCGGAGAGTCTCGGTTCACCCGGCAGCGCGGAGAAGGCGCTCACCGTCGGCGCCGTCGACGACAAGGACGTGCTCGCGCCCTGGTCCAGCACCGGTCCCCGGCTCGGTGACGGCGCCGTCAAGCCGGACGTGACCGCGCCGGGCGTCGCCATCACGGCCGCGTCCGCCAAGGGCAGCGTCATCGAGCAGGAGGTCGGCGAGAACCCGCCCGGCTACCTGACCATCGAGGGCACCTCCATGGCGACCCCGCATGTCGCGGGCGCGGCGGCGATCCTGAAGCAGCAGCACCCGGACTGGACGTACGCCGAGCTCAAGGGTGCGCTGACGGGGTCCGCCAAGGGCGGTAAGTACACGCCGTTCCAGCAGGGTTCGGGTCGTATCCAGGTCGACAAGGCCATCAAGCAGACTGTGATCGCCGACCCGGCGTCGGTGAGCTTCGGTGTGCAGCAGTGGCCGCACACCGACGACAGGCCGGCCATCGAGAAGCTGACGTACCGCAACTTCGGCACTCAGGACGTCACGCTCGCCCTCTCCGCGACGGGCACCGACCCCAAGGGCCGGCCGGCTCCCGCGGGCTTCTTCAAGCTGGGCGCGACGAAGGTGACGGTTCCGGCGGGCGGGAAGGCCGCCGTCGACCTCACCGTCAACACCAAGCTGGGCGGCACGCTCGACGGCGCCTACTCCGCATACGTGACGGCGACGGGCGGCGGGCAGAACGTCCGTACGGCCGCCGCGGTGCTGCGCGAGGTGGAGTCCTACGACGTCACCGTCAAGCACATCGGCCGGGACGGCAAGCCGGCACCCGAGTACGACACCACCCTGTTCGGGTACTCGGGCCTGGCGACGAACCTGAACCAGAAGGTTCCGGTCACCGAGTCCGGCACCACCAAGCTGCGGCTGCCCAGGGGCTCGTATCTGCTGAACGCCTACATCGGCAAGGACCCGGACCCGGGGACGGCCGGGATCGACTGGCTGATCCAGCCGAAGCTGGACCTCACCAGGAACACCACCGTGACGATCGACGCCCGCACCACCAAGCCGGCCGACATCACCGTGCCGGACGCGCGGGCCAAGCAGGTGGCCGCAGCCGCCGACTACTCCTACGACCCGGCGGGTATCGGCCTCGGCATCAGTGCCGACACCTTCGCCAACGTGCGCATGGCGCACCTCGGCCCGGAGGTCGCGAGCGGCCTGAGCCAGACCTGGAACGGCCAGTGGACCAAGGGCGACGACACCGAGTACAACGTGGCCACCGTGGCCAAGGTCAAGAAGATCCAGGGCGACAAGGTCCGCCACTTCAAGGCGAGTGAACTCGCCAAGGTGAAGAACGGCCTCGGTGCCGCGGCCCCCGGCAAGACCGGCGCGCTGCTCACCGTGGGCAGCTTCCCCGAGACCGGCGTGATGAGCGACCCGATCGAGCAGAAGCTGCCGGGCTCGCGGACGCTGTACCTGTCCACGTCCGACAAGATCAAGTGGTCGTTCGACTTCGAGCAGTACGCCGGCCGGAACGCCGACGGCACCCCGGTGATCGACGCGTCCTACTCCGCGGGCGACTCGCAGACCTACAAGCCGGGTCAGAGCTACTCGAACACCTTCAACACGGCGGTCTTCGGCCCGCACATCAACAAGGACTATGGCCTGGTCCGTGAGGGCAACGAGATCTACGGTCAGCTGCCGGTGTTCGCGGACGCCGGCAAACACGCGGGCTCCTCGGTCTTCACCTCGGCGACCACGAGCCTGTACCGCAACGGCACCAAGGTCGGCACCTATGACGACACGGTGTGGGGCGGCGGGACGTTCAAGGTTCCGGCCGGGGACGCCGAGTACAGGCTGACGACCTCGGTCAAGCGGAGCGTCAAGGTCGCGGCCGCCTCCACGCGGATCGACGCGAGCTGGACCTTCCGCTCCAAGAAGCCGTCCGCCGAGCCGGCCACCCTCCCGGCCTCCACGGTCCGCTTCGGCGCCAGGACCGGCCTGGACAGCCGGGTCGAGGCCGACAAGAAGGAGACGTTCCCGGTCACCGTGGTGGGTGCGGCCGCGGGCAGCAACCTCAAGTCGCTGCACGTGTACGTGTCGTACGACTACGGCCAGACCTGGAAGAAGCTGGACGTCAGGGACGGCAAGGTCACTGTGAAGAACCCGGCGAAGGGGAAGGCGATCTCCTTCCACGCCAAGGTCGCCGACAAGAAGGGCAACAAAGCGACCGTCTCGATCTACAACGCGTATTACGGCAAGTGATCCACAGGTACCGCTGACCCACAGGTACCGCTGAGCCGACAGCGAACCGCCCGCCGGAAGTGCAGCCTCCGGTGGGCGGTTCGTGTTTCCGTGGGGCCATGACGGCTCACACGGTGGAATACATCCGGTACCGCATTCCCGAGCAGAAATCGGCGGAGTTCCTGGCCGCCTACACCCGCGCCGCGGCCCAGCTCGCCGCGTCCCCGCACTGCGTCGACTATGAACTCGCCCGCTGCGAGGAGGACTTCGAGCACTACGTCCTGCGCATCACCTGGACATCGACGCAGGACCACATGGAGGGTTTCCGGAAGTCGGAGCTGTTCGCCGACTTCTTCGCGGAGATCCGCCCGTACGTCACGCACATCGAGGAGATGCGCCACTACAAGCCCACCGCGGTGCGCGGCACGGGCGCGTCGGTGCCGACGCTGTACGCCTGGGCGGGCGGCGCGGAGGCATTCTCCCGCCTTACGTCCGCCTTCTACGACAAGGTCCTCAAGGACGACCTCCTGGCCCCGTTGTTCGCGGGCCTGGACCCGGACCACGCCGAACACGTGGCGCTGTGGCTCGGCGAGGTCTTCGGCGGCCCGCCCGCCTACTCCGAGACCCAGGGCGGCCACGGCCACATGGTCGCCAAGCACATCGGCCGGGGCATCACCGAGCCCCAGCGCCGCCGCTGGGTCAACCTCATCCAGGATGCCGCCGACGAGGCCGCCCTCCCGACCGACGCGGAGTTCCGCTCGGCCTTCCTGGCGTACGTGGAGTGGGGCACACGCCTGGCGGTGTACTTCTCCGGCCCGGACGCCACGCCGCCGGCCGAGCAGCCGGTACCCAGGTGGAACTGGGGCGCCGCACCGCCTTACCAGGGTTGAGGGGCCGCCGGGTCAGCGCGGGGACATGACCTCGTACAGGTTCCCCGCGTCGTCGGTGAAGTAGAGCCCCCGGGCACACAGGGGATGGTCGACGCGGCCGTTGTCCGGGGCGGACGGGTCGCTGCCGTAGGGGACGCCGAGGGCGTGCAGGCGGCCGAGGATCTCGTCGAAGGTGCCGGGGTCGACGTCGAAGGCCAGATGGTGGCCCTCGGCGGCCTCGGCCGTCATGAAGTCCAGCGTGAGCTGTCCGTTGACGCGCACGGGCGCGAAGTGGCCGCCGCTGCCGTCCGGGGGGAGTTGCTCCAGCCCCATGACGGTGGAGAAGAAGCGGGCGGCCGCGGTGTGGTCGCGGGCCGGGACGATGGTGTGGTTGAGGGTGACGGTCATGCGGGTCGGCTCCCTGGTTGCCTGAGTGCGCCGTGCAGGAGTACGTCGGCGAGTTCGGCCGGGGTCGGGCTGTCCTCCCCGCCGAGCGCGCCGCCGCGCAACTGGGCGAAGAGGGTGGCGAGGAAGAGGGCGGCGACCTTCTCCACGGGCAGCCGCAGCGCGTCCCGGTCGGGTTCGATCAGCTCGGAGACGGCATCGCGCAGCGAGCGGGTGGAGGCGTCGCGGTCGGCCGGTGCGGGCCGCTCAGCGTCGGGCCGCCCACGCCGACGCCCCGAGGCGTGCAGCGCACCGAGCACGGTGCCCATCCGCTCCAGATGGGCCCGCATCGCGTCCGCGGCCTCGGCCAGCCGCTCGGCGAGCGGCAGCTCCAGGTCGACGGAGGCGAGTTCGCGCAGCACATGGTCCGGGCTGACGGCCTCCGCCACACAGGCGTCCAGCAGCTCGTCCTTGTCGGCGAACACCCGGAAGATCGTCGCCTCCCCGATCCCGGCGGCCCGCGCGATCCGCCCGGTGGTCACGGCGGCGCCGTGCTCGGCGACGAGCGGCAGCGCGGCGGCGACGATCATCGAACGCCGCTGGTCGGGGGTCATACCGGGGGCCCGGCGGCGGGGCGGCGAGGGGGCAGGGGTGGAAGCAGAGGGTTCCTTCATAGGACGGACGGTACGGAGTGAGCGCTCACTCCGTCAAGAGCGAGTGAGTGCTCACTCCGATCCGTACCGCCGGTCCTGCCCTCCTGGCCGTCAGGGCTGAATCGAGAGGGTGTAGTTGGCCATTCCGCGTGCCGAGTCGACGAAGATCCGGAAACCGCCGGTCCACCTCGGTGTGATCGTGCAGGCGGCGTCGGCGTCGGGCGCGACGTCGTATGCGACGAGATTGCCGTTCTCGTCGTAGACGCGGACGTCGAAGTCCACGCTCGACCGATCGGGCAGCACATAGACGCTGTACGTCACGTAGGCGCGCAGCACCACGTCGTAGTACTCGGATTTCCCCGGCCATACCCGGCCTGTCCCTATCAGTGGCATCGCGGCATTCCCCCAGACGCGATCAGGAACTGAGCATTCTCAGTAGGATGGTTCGCTCTTTCTGCACCCAGTCCGTGGTGGGGTCGAGCCCCAGCGACCGGTCGAAGTCCAGCAGAGCCTGTGAGTGTTCTCCGAGCGCCTTGTACGCCAGCCCGCGAAACGCCCATGCGACGGCGTGGTCGGGGTCCAGCTCCAGCGAGCGGTCCAGGTCGTTCAGCGCCTCCGCGTACCGCCCGAGCTCCAGGTAGGAGGCGGCGCGGTCCCGCAGCAGGAACGCCTCGTTCGCCTCCTGTTCGGCCACCTGGTTGAGGTCTCGCAACGCCTCGCCGTAGCGCGCTCGTTCCCAGAAGGACGGCCCCTGCGCGGGGCGCGCCGAGACGTCGTCGTCGTACTCGACCTCGTACACCGGCATCGCGGCGGGGCCGTGCTCGACGGGCAGGGTCGGGGTGAGGTCGGGGTCCAGTGCGAGGGCGCGGTTGAAGTCCTGCACCGCCGCGGTGTTCCGGCCGATGTCCTGGTACGTGGTGCCCCGGGTGATCAGCGCCTGCGCGTTGTCGGGCTCCAGCTCCAGCGCCCGGTCGAGATCGCGCAGAGCGTCGTCGTAACGCCCCAGCTCCCGCCAGATCGCTCCTCTGGCGTGCAGGGCGAAGGCGTTGTCGGGTTCCAGTGTCAGCAGTTGGGAGAGGTCGCGCAGAGCGGGGTCGTAGTTCTGGAGGTCCCGGTGGGCCGCTCCCCGGACGGCGAGCGCCATCACGTTGTTGGGCTCAAGCTGCAGCGCGCGATCCAGGTCGAGGAACGCCTCGTCCTCGCGCCCGGCGTTCCAGTGGCACATGCCCCGGTCGATCAGCGTCCACGCGTCGTCCGGTTTCAGCTGCAGGGCCCGGTCCAGATCGCGCAGTGCCTCGTCGTTCCGCTCCAGCTCGCGGTAGGTGGCTCCCCTGGCGTGCAGCGCGTCGGGGTTGTGCGGTTCCAGTCGCAGCAGCCGGTCGAGGTCCCGCAACGCCAAGCTGTACTGGGTGAGTTCCCAATGGGTGGCGCTTCGTTCGAGGAGCCCTCCCGTGTTGTCCGGCTCCAGCCCCAGGGCCCGGTCGAGATCCCGCAGGGAGTCGTCGTACCGGCCGAGCTGTCCCCGCAGCGCCCCTCGGTCGATGAGCGCCGGCACATGGTCCGGGGCCAGTGTGAGCGCCCGGTCGAGATCGCGCAGTGCCTCGTCGGGCCGGCCGAGCTCACGGTGCGCGGCGGCCCGCGCGACCAGTCCGGCGGGGCTGTTCGGGTCCGTCGGTGTGGTGTCCCCGGTGTCCCCGGTGCCCCCGGTGGGCTTCGGCCGGTCCTCGACGGGAGGCTTCCGTGTGTCCTCGGCGCCGCCCGGCCCGGACCGGGCCTTGCTCGGGCTCGGCGCCGTGGGCGTCGTCGCGGTCGTCGTCCTGCCGTGAGAGGCTTCCGGTTCCGTCCGGTCCGTCGGGGCTCCGAACGAGGTCGGCTCCTTCGCCACGTCGAAGATCCGGCCGTCGGGGGCGCGTGAGTAGAGCACCGGAGTGCCCCACTCGAAGCTGCTCGCCTCGTTGAGAATCGCGCGGCGCCCCTCGTACACCGCCGCGTCCAGCGGGTGTCCGCCGGCGATCGAGTCATAGAACTCCCGGGCGAACTCGATGGCGGCGGTATCGGTGATGGCGAACTGCATGGCCACGACCGCCGGCAAGCCCCGTTGCACGAGACTCTGCGCCGTACCGGCGAACAGATCGCTGTCGTCGCCCCTGCCCCCTTCGCAGGCGTTCAGTACCGCCAGTCGTACGCCGTTGTCGTGGAGCAGGCCGCCGATCTCTCCTCCGCTGGTCCTGCGTTCCCGCCCCTGCCGGTCCTCCAGGAACAGCACACCGTCCCGCCACTCCTTCAGATAGGCGCCGTGCCCGATGAAGTGGAAGACGTGGACTCCGCCGGCGCGCAGACGCTTCTGCAGGTGGGGCAGTGTCCCGCTCTCCAGCCGCTCCACGCTGACCTGTCCGGCGGCCTGCAGGTCCGCGAGGGCCGCGTTGACGTGGTCCCACTCCCGCTCCACGTCCAGCTTCGGCAGGCCGGCCGGGTTCGCGATCATGACGAGCACGCGCAGCGGAGCCCGCACGGTGACCGGGTGGGGACGGTGGTCCAGCTTCAGGTAGCGCACGAGGGGGGTGCGCACGGAATGGGCGAAGAAACGGCTGTGTTCCGCGTCGTACAGGAACTCCCAGGGAAGCTCGGAGATCTTCGCCGACGAGCCGAGCTTCAGCAGGATGCGCAGCCCTTCCCCGGTATATTCGACCATTTTGAGGCTGGTATCCAGCGCGAATTTCAATCGCCCCTGGAACAACGACTCGTACAGGCGCGTGCCGAAATCTTTCAGCGGTGCCAGCTCCGGATTTCCCGGCCCGCGTGTCGTCCCCATCCTGGGGCGGCCCAGTCTGAGCAGGAAGTTCTCCAGCTCCAGGCCGGAGGGCAGCTTGAAGTCCTTCTCGGACTCGTACTCGCCGACGGGGGATCGCACTGATGCGCGATATTTATCGGACCTGGTGGGTTCGATGTAGATTTCGAAATCTTGATAATTGATCACGATGCACAGCCCCCCGCCCTGTGTTCGGCAGGTGGCTGGTCACCGCGAGCGCGACCACCCTGCCGAGAGCCGCATCACACTATCTCGGAGGGGTGAGCGGGATGGCTAGTGCTTCGCCGGGAAAAGGCATCCCATTTCCCGGCGAATATGCGGTTCCGGATCTTCCCTTTGTTGTCTCGGGGGGCTGTAGGGATTGCAGCGATTCCCCTCGGCTTTTGTGAATCGGTCAGCTTCCGCTCCCGTACGGCCTGGTGAGGATTTCGAGGTTGTGGCCGTTCGGGTCGTCGAAGTAGGCGCCGCGGCCGCCGTCGTTGTGGTTGATCTCGCCGGGGCGGTTGTGGAAGGGGTCGGCCCAGTACGTCAGTCCGGCCCGACGTATCCGGCCGAAGATCGTGTCGAAGTCGTCCTCCGACACCAGGAACGCGTAGTGCTGCGGGGTTATCGCGCCCGGTGATTCCAGATAGTCCAGGGTCACGCCGTTGGGGATCTCGACCGGGATGAAGGGGCCGTACTGCGGACTCACCGCCAGGCCCAGGACGTCGGCGAGGAACTGGCCCGACGCCTTCTTGTCGTGCGCGGCGACGATGGTGTGGTTGAGCTGCACGGTCATCGGGGCTGCCTCCTCGTGTGCACGGTTCGGACCGGCTCCGGGTTCCGGGTTTCACGCCAGGCGGGGCTGTCACGGGGCACATCGGCCGGAGGTCCGCGTTCCGCATGTGATCGATCGGGTTAAGGTAAGGCTTGCCTTATTGACACGTGATCGGTGAAGTGTGGGAGTCGTGGTGCGAGCAGTCGGATTGAAGGCCGTCCTGGCCACGGTCGCCGTCGGAGGGCTGCTCGTCGGCTGTGCGTCCGCGTCGGACGGCAGTGGCAGTGGCAGTGGCAGCGGCGGCGGGAAAGGGGAGGGCTCGCGCAGCCAGGTGATCGGTTCCGCCGACGGCCAGGGGCCCTCCGCCGCGCCCAGCGCCCTCGCCGACGGCATGGGTGCCGACACCGACAAGGACGGCGCCTTCCCGCGCACCGTCAAGCACTTCCAGGGCACTACGACCCTCAGGGCCGAGCCGGAGAAGATAGCCGTCCTCAGCACCGGACAGCTCGACGACCTGCTCTCCCTCGGTATCGTCCCCACGGCCACCACCCGCGCCGACAACGCCGGACTCGTACCGGACTACCTCGCCGACGCCTTCCCCGAGGACAAGGCACGGCTCGCCGCGATGACCGACGCGGGCACCCGACAGGCGCCCAACCTGGAGTCGCTGGCCGCCGCCAAGCCCGACCTGATCCTCGCCAACGACTCCCTCGGCGACCTCTGTCCCAAGCTGTCGAAGATCGCGCCCACCGTGATCACCGCGGGCAACGGCGTCAACTGGAAGCGCGACCTGCTGCTCGTCGGCGAGGCCGTCGGCAAGGGGCAGCGGGCACAGGGGCTGCTCGACGACATCGTTGCCGAGGCCCGGAAGAAGGGGCAGGGGGTGGCAGGGGACCCCGCCGTCTCCATGGTGCGGTTCACACCGGACCGGACCCGGATGTTCGGGGTCTCGTCCTTCACCGGGTCCATCGCCGTGGACATGGGACTGAAGCGGCCCGAGTCGCAGCGGTTCAACGCCATTTCCGAGGACGTCGGCCCCGAGAGCATCGACACCGCCGACGGTGACTGGATCTTCTACTCCGTGCAGGGTGACGCGGCGAAGACGGATGCCGCGAAGCTGGTGGCCGGGCCGCTGTGGCAGTCGATGAAGGCGGTCGAGGCCGGGCACGCGGTCAAGGTGGACGACGACCCCTGGTACCTCAACGCCGGTCCCACCGCCGCCCGGCTGGTCATCGGACAGCTCGCCGAGCACGTCGGCAAGTGAGCGCTCCGAGCCAAGAGCGCTCCGAGTCGCGTACGACGACGATGAGTTCCCCTCTGGCCTTTCCGGCCGCCGTTCTCGCGGTGGCCGTCGCGGCCCTGCTCAGCCTCGCCGTCGGCACCCGGGCCGTGCCGCCGTCCGCCGTGCTCGACGCCCTGCTGCACGGCGGGGGTTCGCCGGACGCGCTGGTCGTACGGTCCCTGCGGCTGCCGCGCACCGAGGTGGGGCTGGCGGCCGGTGCCGCGCTCGGCACGGCCGGGGCCGCACTGCAGGCCGTCACCCGCAACCCGCTCGCCGACCCCGGCATCCTCGGACTCAGCCAGGGGGCCGCGGCGGGCGTCGTCCTCGCCATCGCCCTCGGGCTCGGACACGGCTTCGGAGGGTACGTCTGGTACGCCTTCGCCGGCGCCGTCGTCGCCGCGTGCCTGGTGTACGGGATCGCGGCGCGCGGGCGGGGCGGGGCGTCGCCGGTGAAGCTGGCGCTCGCGGGGACCGCGCTGTCGGCGATGACGGCCGGCGGCACGACCGTGGTCCTTACCTCCAGCTCGGCCACGCTCGACCAGTTCCGGTTCTGGCAGGTGGGGGCGCTGAGCGGGCGGGATGCCGGGACGGTCGTACGGATGCTGCCGTTCCTCGTGGGCGGGGCGGTACTGGTGCTGGCCTGTGCGCGAGGGCTGGACGCGTTGGCGCTGGGCGACGAGACGGCGTGGGCGCTGGGGCATCGGGTGGCTGTCGTACGGGGGTGCGCGGCCCTCGGGGCGACCCTGCTGACCGCTGCCGCGGTCGCCGCGGCGGGCCCGATCGCCTTCGTGGGGCTGGCGGTGCCCCATCTCGCCCGGCGGCTGCTGCGGCGGGGCGGGTACGGGGCGGTGCTGCCGCTGTCCGCGCTGCTGGGGGCCGCGCTGTTGACGGCAGCCGATGTGGCGGGTCGGGTCGTGCGCGCTCCGGCGGAGGTGCCGGCGGGTGTCATGACGGCGCTGGTGGGGGTGCCGGTGCTGGTTCTGCTGGTACGGCGGAGAGGGGCGGTCTCTTGACGGGCGGGCGGCCGAGGGGCGCGTCGCTGGAGGGCGCGCGGCTGAAGAGGGCTCGGCTGAGGGGCGTGCGATTGCGGGGCGCTCGGCCGAGGGGCGCGCGGCTCAAAGGCTCGTGGCTGAAGGAGACGGCTCGGCTGGGCGGCGTGCGGCTTAGGGGTGTCCGGTGAAGGGGGTGTCGCTGAAAGGTGCGCGACTGAACGGCGCTCGGCTGGGCGGCGTGCGGGTGAGGGGTGTCCGGTGAAGGGGGCGTCGCTGAAAGGCGCGCGACTGAACGGCGCTCGGCTGAAGGGTGCTGGGCTGAAGGGTGCGCGGTTGAAGTGCGCTTGGTTGGACGGCGCTCGGCTGAAGGGCGCTCGGCTGGAGCGCGCTCGGCGTCGCTGTGCGGGCCCGGTTGGTGGTGGTCCGGCGTCTGGGCTTGTCCTGCTCCGGCCCCACCCCCGCGTCTCCCTCCTCCTGCACCGCCGTTCCGTCGCCGTAGCCCTGGTCCTTCTCGCGGTTCTCGTCGGGGTCATGGTGGCCTCGGCCTGCATGGGCCAGACCTACCTCTCACCCCCCGAGCTCTGGCGCACCCTGCGCACCGGCTCCGGCCCCCACGACCTCGTCGTCAACGAGCTGCGCGTCCCCCGTATCGCCCTCGGGGTCATGGTGGGCGCCGCGCTCGGGCTGGCCGGGGCGCTGGTGCAGACCGTCACCCGGAACCCGCTGGCCAGTCCCGATGTCATCGGCGTCGGGCATGGCGCGGCCGCCGCGACCGTGCTCGCGCTCGCGACCGGCGTCGTGAGTTCGCCGGGTGCCGTACCGGTCGTCTCCGTCCTCGGGGGACTCGGCGCGGCCGGGCTCGTATACGCGCTCGCCTGGCGGCACGGCATGCAGCCGAGCCGTTTCGTGCTCACCGGCGTCGGCATCGGGGTCGCGCTCTCCGCCGTGGTGCAGCTCTATCTCACCGACAGCGAGCTGGAGGCCGCCGAGCAGGTCAAGCTGTGGCTGACCGGGAGCCTCAACGGGCGTGGCTGGGCGCAGGCCGGGCCCCTGGCCGCCGTACTGGCTCTCTGCCTGCCGGGCCTGGCGTGGGCGAGCCGAGCCATGCGGCCGCTCGGGCTCGACCCGGACACGGCGGCCGGGCTGGGCGTACGGGTCGACCGGGCGCGGCTCGGGCTCACCGTGCTCGGCGTCGTCCTCGCCGCCACGGCGACCGGGGCCGCGGGGCCGATCGGGTTCGTGGCGCTGACCGCGCCGCAGCTGGCCCGCCGACTCACCCGTACGCCCCAACTCCCGCTCCTCAACGCCGCGTTGACCGGCGCGACCGTCCTGACCGCCGCCGATCTCGCCGCCCGTACCCTGCTGCCCCCGCTGGAGATCCCGGTCGGCGCGCTCACCGCACTCGTCGGCGGACCGTATCTGCTGTGGCTGCTGGGGCGTCGTACGGCGACACGCTGAGAGCCCCGGAGCGGTGCGGCTCCGGGGCCCTCGGTCTTCAGGGGCGGCTCAGGCCATCGGCGTCAGCAGTCGCCGCAGCGGATCGGCAGCCGCCCTGCCGTAGCGGATCGGCGTCGTATCAGATCGTCGCCGTGTCGATCACGAACCGGTACCGCACATCGCTGCTGAGCACCCGCTCGTACGCCTCGTTGATCTGGTCCGCGCTGATCAGCTCGATCTCGGCGCCGAAGCCGTGCTCCGCGCAGAAGTCGAGCATCTCCTGGGTCTCCTGGATGCCGCCGATGCCGGAGCCGGCGAGGGTCTTGCGGCCGCCGATCACGGAGAAGAGGTTCAGGGCGACGGGCTCCTCGGGGGCGCCGACGTTCACGAAGGCGCCGTCCGTCTTGAGGAGGGACAGGAACCGGTCCAGGTTCAGCGGGGCCGAGACCGTGGAGAGGATCAGGTCGAAGGTGCCCTGCAGCTCCTTGAAGGTGTTCTCGTCGCTGGTCGCGTAGTAGTGGTCGGCGCCCAGCTTCAGACCGTCCTCCTGCTTGCGCAGGGACTGCGAGAGGACCGTCACCTCGGCGCCCAGCGCGTGCGCGATCTTCACGCCCATGTGGCCGAGGCCGCCCATGCCGAGGATCGCGACCTTCTTGCCCGGGCCGGCGTTCCAGTGCCGGAGGGGGGAGTAGGTGGTGATGCCGGCGCACAGCAGCGGCGCGGCGACGTCCAGGGACAGACCGTCGGGGATGCGGACGACGAAGTTCTCGTCGACGACGATCTTCTCCGAGTAGCCGCCGTAGGTCACCTCGCCGTCCTTGCCGACGGAGTTGTACGTGCCGACGTTGCCGCCGGTGCAGTACTGCTCCAGGCCGGCCTTGCAGTTCTCGCACTCACGGCACGAGTCGACCAGGCAGCCGACGCCCACCCGGTCGCCGACCTGGTACTTCGTCACGCCGGGGCCGACCTCGGAGACGATGCCCGCGATCTCGTGACCGGGGACCATCGGGAAGGTCGCCTCGCCCCAGCCCTCGCGGGCCTGGTGGATGTCGGAGTGGCAGATACCGGCGAACTTGATGTCGATCAGGACGTCGAACTCGCCGACCTCACGGCGCTCGATGGTGGTGCGCTCCAGCGGAGCCTTGGACGCGGGTGCTGCGTATGCGGCGACGGTGGTCATGCCGGGGGTCTCCTAGCGGGGTCGCGCGCCCGGCTGCCTTCTGATCCGTCCGGGCACGGCGTCCAGCCTGCCGGAGCGCGAGGGAGTCACCCAGACCTCGGTTGTACGTACGTCTGCCGGTCCTACCACTGGCGGGGTCAGGATCATGGGCGTACGACCGGGAATACTTGAGGCATGGATGAAAAGCCCGAATCCCCGACAGGACCGGCCGCCGAGACCGCGGCGGGCCTGGACCGGCGTGCCGAGCTCAGCGAGTTCCTGCGCACCCGGCGGGCCCGGCTGAAGCCCGAGGACGTCGGACTGCCGGACTTCGGGCGGCACCGCAGGGTGCCGGGTCTGCGGCGCGAGGAGCTGGCGCAGCTGGCCGGGGTGTCCGTGGCGTACTACACACGCCTGGAGCAGGGCAACGGGCGCAACGTCTCGGCGGAGGTCCTCGACGCGATCGCCCGTGCGCTGCGGCTCACCGACGCCGAGCACGCGCACCTCACGCACCTCGCCAAGCCCAAGCAGCACAAGAAGAAGCCGGCCGCCCGGACGGAGCAGGTGCGGCCGGTGCTGCGGCAGCTGCTGGACTCGATCGAAGGGGTGCCCGCGTACATCTCCGGCCGGCGGGCGGACATCCTCGCCTGGAACCGGATGGCGGCGGCCGTCTTCGGCGACTGGTCGGAGCTGCCGGTGCAGGAGCGGAACTGGGCGCGGCTGGTGTTCCTGAAGCCCGAGTACCGCGATCTGTTCGTGGAGTGGGACCAGAAGGCGTCCGACATGGTCAGCTATCTGCGCATGGACGCCGGCTGCCATCCGGACGACCCGCGGCTGTCCGCCCTGGTCGGCGAACTCTCCGTCAAGAGCGAGGAGTTCCGGAGGCTGTGGGCCACGCACGACGTCAAGGAGAAGAGCTTCGGCGTCAAGCACATCCGGCACCCCCTCGTCGGCGAACTGACCCTGAACTTCGAGTCGTTCCGTCTGTCCGACGGCACCGAGCAGAGCCTGATCACCTACCACGCGGAGCCGGGGTCACCGTCCGCGGAGGCGTTGCGGCTGCTGGCGAGCTGGGGGGCGGACGCGACCAAGGCGGGGTCGGGGACGGGGACTTCGGCGCCGTAGGCCGGCGGTGCTCCCGGCCATCGCCGACGACGAGGAGAGACCGGCAGGAAATGGTTCGGGCAGCGATGTCGAGAACCCGTGTCCGGCTCCGTCCCCGAGGTGAACGCGACCACAATGGGTCGCACCAGCACCGAGGAGAACCACGATGGCCAAGTACTTGCTGCTGAAGCACTACCGAGGCGCTCCGGCCGCGGTCAACGACGTGCCGATGGACCAGTGGACGCCGGAGGAGATCTCGGCCCACGTGCAGTACATGAACGACTTCGCGGCCCGGCTGGAGCAGACCGGCGAGTTCATCGACAGCCAGGCACTCGCTCCCGAGGGGACGTTCGTGCGGTACGACGGTGAGGGGCGCCCGCCGGTCACCGACGGTCCGTTCGCCGAGACCAAGGACCTCATCGCCGGCTGGATGGTGATCGACGTCGACAGCCACGAGCGCGCCCTGGAACTGGCCGCGGAGCTGTCGGCCGCCCCCGGGGCGGGCGGGAAGCCGATCCACGAGTGGCTGGAGCTGCGCCCGTTCCTGGCCGCCGAGCCCGGCATCACGGAGTGCAGTTTCAAGTGACGCAGATGGACGAGGCCCTGATCAGGAGCCTCACACCGGGCGTGCTCGGTGTCGTCATCCGCCGCGGAGCCGACTTCGCGGCGGCCGAGGACGCCGTGCAGGACGCGCTGGTCGAGGCCGTCCGTGTCTGGCCCGCCGACCCGCCACGGGACGCGAAGGGCTGGCTGGTCACCGTGGCCTGGCGCAAGTTCCTGGACGCGACCCGCGCGGACACCGCCCGCCGCCGACGCGAGGACCTGGTGGACGAGGAACCACCACCCGGTCCCGCGTCACAGGTGGACGACACGCTCCAGCTCTACTTCCTCTGCGCCCACCCCTCGCTGACACCCTCGTCGGCGGTCGCGCTCACGCTCCGCGCCGTCGGCGGCCTCACCACCCGCCAGATCGCCCAGGCCTACCTGGTCCCCGAGGCGACCATGGCGCAGCGGATCAGCCGGGCCAAGCGCACGGTCTCCGGCGTACGGTTCGACCAGCCCGGCGACGTCGCCACCGTGCTGCGCGTCCTCTACCTGGTCTTCAACGAGGGCTACTCCGGCGACATCGACCTCACCGCCGAGGCGATCCGGCTCACCCGGCAGCTGGCGGCCGCGATCGACCACCCCGAGGTCGCCGGGCTGCTCGCCCTCATGCTGCTCCACCACGCCCGACGCGCCGCCCGGACCGCGCCCGACGGCAGCCTGGTGCCGCTCGCCGAGCAGGACCGCCGCCGCTGGGACACCGCGCTGATCGCGGAGGGCGTCGAGATCCTGCAGGCGGCCCTCGCCCGCGACCGGCTGGGCGAGTACCAGGCGCAGGCCGCCATCGCCGCCCTGCACGCGGACGCGCCGACCGCCGACGAGACGGACTGGGTGCAGATCGTCGAGTGGTACGACGAACTGGTACGCGTGACCGACAGCCCGGTCGCCCGCCTCAACCGCGCGGTCGCCGTGGGCGAGGCCGACGGCCCACGCGCCGGCCTGACGGCCCTCGCCGCCCTGGACCCGTCCCTGCCCCGTCACACCGCGGTCGCGGCCTACCTCCACGAACGCGACGGCGACCTCACGACAGCGGCCCGCCTCTACGCCGAGGCGGCCCAACAGGCCCCCAACCTCGCCGAACGAGCCCACCTGACCCGCCAGGCCGCCCGCCTCAACACCGCCCGCCCTCGCTGACACCCGACGACCCGCACCGGTTCTTGTCCGGGCACGGAATCGCCTGGAACCCTCGCGCGTTGAAACAGGGCGGGCATGGGACGCCGACGGTGTGCGAGCAGAGCAGCCCGAGTGACCGAGCTGACAGATATGGAGAGCCACGATGGCTGCGCAGACGCAGAGGGCCGTACTGGCGGGCGGGTGCTTCTGGGGGATGGAGGAGCTGATCCGCCGACTTCCGGGCGTGACGGCGACCCGGGTGGGATACACCGGGGGTGACGTGCCGAACGCGACGTACCGTAACCACGGCACGCATGCGGAGGCCATTGAGATCATTTTCGACCCTGCGAAGACCGACTTCCGCGCGATCCTGGAGTTCTTCTTCCAGATTCACGACCCGAGCACAAAGAACCGCCAAGGCAACGACATCGGCCTCAGCTACCGCTCGGCGATCTACTACGTGGATGACGAGCAGAAGCGGATCGCCGAGGACACGATCGCTGATGTGGACGCCTCCGGCCTGTGGCCGGGCAAGGTCGTCACCGAGGTGGAGCCGGTGGGCCCGTTCTGGGAGGCCGAGCCCGAGCATCAGGATTACCTGCAGCGTTACCCGGACGGCTACACCTGCCACTTCCCCCGCCCGGGATGGCGGCTGCCCACCCGCGCCGAGGACTGACCGCGAGGCGGCCGAAGGGATCCGTCACCCTGCGTGGCGCAGCCGAAGAAGGTACGCCGCGGTCAGCGCAACGGCACGGTCTCCGTCACACGACAGCTCTACGAGGGCAGCTGACGCCGTGGTCCCCGCGATGTCCGCCAGCGCCTGCGTCAGCCGGACGCGTGCAGGCGCCGGCGTGGTGTCGTGGGCGAGGCGGTCGATGAGCCTGGTGGCGATCCGGTCCGCCGTCGCGGTGTCGCTCGTCAGCATGCTCAGTGCATCGGCTGCGTCGGTGTCGTTCCTTCCCTCCACGATCATGTCGACGAGCGTCGGGACTGCGTCGGCCACTCCCCGTGTCCCGAGGGCCAGAGCCGCATGCCCGCGGACCACGAAGTCGGGGTTCGCGAGGGCAACGCGCAGCCGGGCGGTGGCCTCAGCACCGGGCATCTCGGCGAGGGACCGGACGGCACGCTCCCGCACCGCGGCCACCGGTGAGCCGAGCCCCTCCGCCAGCAGTGCCGTGCCGCCGTCGCCCGATCGGGCCAGCGCCCATCGAAGGGCTCCGGCGACGTTCGGCTCCGTCTCGCGCAATACCGCCTCGACCAGGGCCTCCACCGGCACCGGAACCTCGTCGACCAGGGAAAGGGCGGCGCGCTGGCGCGCGGCAGCGCTCTTCGACCCCAGCGCCCGCAGGAACGCAACGACCTGGAGGACGTCCTCCCAGTCGGCGGGTTCCGCGGCGTCGATCCGACGGAGCCGCGTGAGCAACTCGGTCTCGGCCGCGATGCGTTCGCGCGTCTGATGGATGAGGTCGGCGACGAGCGCCGAGGGCTCGAAGCCGGGATCGTCGAGTGCCCGCCCTATCTCACGCAGCGACAGCCCCAGCGAGCGCAGGCTCTCGACATGGAAGATCCGCCGTATGTCGTCGTCGGAGTACTCCCGATAGCCGGAGCCCGTACGACCCGAAGGCTGCACCAGGCCGAGCGACTCGTAATGCCTGAGCATGCGGGCACTGACCCCGGACCGTCGCGCCACTTCACCGATCAGCACCTGCCTATCGTCCCTCCGGGCCGGACCCGTCGAGGACCACGACGCGTTTCGCCTCCTCGATCGCCAACTCGAATCCGGCGTCGGGGTCGCGCAGCAGCCGTTCCGTGGCGTGTGCGTGGGCGCGCACACGCAGGTCGGGGGCCGTCGTCGCAGCACGCAGAGCCGGCAGACCGACCTCACCCAGCGCGGCCAGCGCCAGACTGAGACTCAGCTGCGTCTCCCGCTCACCGCGCCCGAGCTGCGTCGCCAGCACCGCCGCCAACCCGGGCTCCTCGCCCTCCGGCACGAGCACGACCGCGGCCCGCCAGGCGCTCCGAGCCACCTCGTCGTCGACGTCGGTCAGGAGCGCCCGTGTGATCGCCGGCCACGCCTGCCGGTCGCCGATCTTGGACAGTGTGTGCAGAGCCTGGCTCCGTGCCTGCGCACGCTCCGAGCGGACTTCGCGGAGCAGCTTCGGGAGCGTCATGGACACCGGATGGCAGGTGAGCGCCCAGGTCAGCATGGAGCGGACGAAGAACTCGGGCTCGATCGCGCATCGCTCGATGAGCTTGTCGACGAAGCGCGGCTCCGGCGCGCTGCCGACCGCCAGAGCCGCCCGCAGCCGCACGGACGAACGGCCGTCCGCCAGGCCATGGAGCACTCGTATCGCAAGGGTGTGCTGTCTCGTCACGGTCATCGGGACCACCTCCTTGAAGGCAGTGAAGTCCTTCTCACCGTGTCAAGGTCAAAGCCTCACCGGCCTCTGTCGAGTCCGCTGCCCGTCCCTCGGCCGACGCCACACCGATCGGGCAGGACACCCCGGTGCCGCCGAGCCTGTTGTCGCATGTGACTCTGCTCTGCCAGTGCTCGGGCGTATGTCGCCCAGCGCCCTGCCGGCATGCTCGTCCTTGGAGGTTTCACACCGTGCCCCGAAAGCTTCCCCCGCCACTGTTCGACATAGCGGAGCTGATACCGGAGTTCGCAGGCTTCGCCAAGGAGACGATCTTGCTGTATCCGAGGAGCGGGGAGCCCGGCGTTCGTGACAGTTCCATGGGCGGTCCCTTGCTCTGGCCGGCTGACGAACCATGGCCGTACTGTGCGCAGGCTGGGCATTGGGCCTACGGCACCGGCAGCGCCCTCTGGGAGCAGTCAAAGCCCGGTGCGGTGCCCATGGTGCCGGTGATCCAGCTCTTCGCCCGTGACGTTCCCTGGTTGGATTTTCCTCAGGGAACGGATGTGGTGCAGTTGCTCTGGTGTGCCCTCATCCATGAGGAGGATCTTGCCGGAGCGGTACTGCCGAAGCTGTTCTGGCGCAACGAGGCCCAGATGGTTGCGGCGGGGTTGCTGCGCGACGTCCCCGCGCCCGGCGAGGGTGAGTACGACGATGACCTCGTTCCTCGTCCCTGCACGGTCTGTCCCACTCCCGCGATCGAGTACCCGGGCTATGACCTCCCCGATGAGCTGCTGACGGCCCTGCGCCCCCGCCTCGAAGAACTCCAGGACCGGTACGGGTTCTGGTACACGGAGACGGCGAGTGCTCTGCAGAACAAGGTGGGTGGATATCCGGCCTGGACTCAGAGCCCCGACTGGCCGCACTGCGGCCGGGGCCACCGCATGGAGCACCTGTTCAGCATTACGGGCGAGCCGGCCTATGGACGTTGGCTCCCGCTGGATGAGCACGAACCCGGAACGACACAACCGACGTGGGACGCTCCAGCGGCCCAGGCGGTCTTCGACGCCATCGGGCCGGAACTGGAGATCGGGGACGCAGGGGGCCTGTACGTCTTCCTCTGCCGTCAGTGCCCCGATCTCCCGCATGCGCACCGCTACGACTGCCACTGACCGAGAGAAGCGGTTCCGATGCCGTGAGCACACCCACGTCATGATCATCACTCAGGGCGGCCCAATGCCGAGACGATCTCTGCGGATACGCTTCTCGGGGGGCAGTCGACAGTGAGTAAAACCCGGGGGAAACCATGAACCGACCACTGCTGTTCCTCGATGTGGACGGGCCGCTCAACCCCTGTGCAGCCAAGCCGGAGTAGCGTCCCGACGGCTACACCACGGCCACCACATGGATGGCCGACGCCAACCGGTGGATCGCACCGGAGCTCGGCCTTCCGGAACTTCCCTTCGTCGACTTCGGTGACGTCTTGCTCCAAGAACGTCCTGACGGAGTCCACTGGAAGACCGGTCCACTGGTGGACTACGCCAACGGCCGTCCTTTCGCCTGGGTGGACGACGAACAGAGCGAGCTGGATCAGACGTACGTAACCGCCCACCATCGCGGGTCGGGGCTGCTGCACCACGTCAACCCGCGGGTGGGCCTACGTGAGGACGACTTCCACCCGCTCGCCGATTTCGCCCGATCCCTGGACACCCCACGAGCCACCGGCTGAACACGTCGCCGACTCTTCAGGTGGCCACGTACTCGGAGCCGCGATCATTGCGGACACCGCTTGGTGGGCGCACTTGCAGACCTACTGTTCTGCAGTATCCGGCGCGGGTGCGACCCCCGTGGGGCACGAGGCGCCCCAGTTCGTCTCGAACGGGGTCCTCAGCTCGACCCCCGTCCCGCCGATGCCGCAGTATCCGGCCGGGTTCTTGTCCAGGTACTGCTGGTGATATCCCTCGGCCGGATAGAAGGTCCTGCCCTCCACCGGAAGGATCTCCGTGGTGATCGTGCCGTAGCCGGAGCCCGTCAGGACCTGCTGGTACGACTTGCGGGAGGTCTCGGCCGTGCGGGCCTGGTCCGGGGTGTGGGTGTAGATCGCCGAGCGGTACTGCGTGCCGACGTCGTTGCCCTGGCGGAAGCCCTGCGTGGGGTCGTGGGACTCCCAGAAGGTCTTCAGAAGGCGTTCGTACGAGATCACGCTCGGGTCGAAGACCACGCGGACGACCTCCGTGTGGCCGGTCAGGCCCGAGCAGACCTCCTCGTAGGCGGGGTTCTCGGTGTGCCCGCCCTGATAGCCGACCAGGGTCGTCCACACGCCCGCCGGAAGCTGCCAGAACTTGCGCTCGGCACCCCAGAAGCAGCCCAGGCCGAAGTCGGCGACCTCCAGGCCCTCGGGGTAGGGGCCGAGAAGGGGGTTGCCGAGGACCGTGTGGCGGTCGGGGACCGTGAAGGCCGGTTCCGGACGGCCCTTCAGCGCCTGCTCGGGGGTGGGCAGGACGGGCGTACGGCCGAAGAGCATGAGGCTTCCTTCCTCGCGGGCCTCGGGAACCTTGCGGACCTCACGGGCCGGGGCGACGGCTGCGGTACGCCGGTGGGGGCACGCCCCCACCGGGCAGCCCGCCCTTCAACGTACGGCCACCACCTCAGATTCCGCCCCGCGCCTTCACCACCTGCGCCGCGCTGTAGTCCCGCTGCTGCACATAGGCCTCGATCTTCGCGTCCCGGCCACCGCGGTACGCCCACGGCACGGCGTCGATGTAACCGTCCACCAGCCGGAACTGCTCGACCGCCGCCTCGTACCTGTCCTGCCAGAACAGCAGGCTGGCCAGCAGATGGCGGATCTGCGCGAGCCGCCAGTCGTCCGGGTTCTCGGCCGCCGCGGCCGCCACGTCGACCAGGGCGGCGTCGACCGCGGCGACGATCTCCGGGCGCTTGTAGAACTCGTCCTGTTCGAGTTCGTCGTGCTGGATCTCGTACTCGAAGTACGCCTCCAGCGGCAGCAGGCTCAGCAACTGGCCCGGCGCCCCCTTCTCCGCCGCGGACCGGGCGAAGGACTGAGCCAGTTCGTGCGAGCCGCGCCACTTCTCGCACCAGTACTGGAGCGCGGAGGTGTGCGCGGCCAGGTGGTGCGGGTCGCGCCTGACGATCTCGGCCCAGATCTCCTCGAACCGCTCGTGCGGGTAGCCCAGGCCCTTGGCCAGCGGTATCTCCACGATGAACGGGCACGGGTCGTCCCCCGCCAGCGCCTGCGCGTGCGCGCACGCCTCACGGGCCTCGTCCAGGATCCGGTGGAAACCGGCGAACTGCTCCCGCGTCGTGTGGTTCGCGGTCGCCGAGCCCCGCACCTCCCAGGCCAGATAGATCAGCGACTCGGCGAGTACCAGCGCCACGTCGGGGTCGTCCTCCGACCGCTCCGCGCGCCACGCCAGCAGCCAGGAGTCGTCCTTGACAGCCTCCGAGGCCAGCACACTGGAGCGCCGGTCGCGCTCCTGCCAGTCCCGCCCTGCCTCGGCCAGGAACTGCGCGGCGGCCTTCCAGTCCCCGCCCCGCACGGCCTCCTTGACGGCCGTGATCCGCGGGTCGGGGGCGTAGGCCCGTTCGGTGTCCAACTGCTCGCCGGGCAGGAAGCCCAGCTCGGCGGCGGCCTTCGGCAGGTCCCGGTTGCGTACGGATCCGCCGGCCCTGTTGGGGGCGGACTTCTTGCGTGTGCGGTACCAGGAGTAGATCGCGAAGAGGATCAGTGCGATCGGGAGGATGTGACTCATGGGGTTTCTGCGTCCTTGAGCGGTGAGTTGTAGGGGGTGAGTAGCGCGGAAGTGTGTAGCGGGGGGGGGAGAGGAGGGGAGAGAGGAGGGGGGCGGCAGGGGTGAGTAGTAGGCGGTGGGAGCAGGCGGCCGGTCAGCTCGCCTGTGCCAGCAGTCGGCGCAGTTCCCGCGTGTCCGGTACGTCCGTCACCGCCGCGTCCAGCGCCTGCTTCAGCTCCTCCTCGTAGCCGTCCGGCAGGCGCAGCCGTGCCGCGTCCGTCCAGGACAGCTCCCAGTGGGCCCGGCCCCGGCGGGCGAGGTCGGCGACGACCATGCGGGAGAGGCGGGCGCGCACCTGGGGGCGCGCGAACTCGCGGGCGGCGCGGCCCGTGGCGGACTGCGCCTCCTGCGACTTGGGGAGCCGGTCGGCCACCTGCCACAGCTTGCCCGCGTCGACGGCGTCCAGGACGGCGGTCAGGGAGCCGTCGCCGCCGTTCACCTCGGTGACGGCCGTGCGCAGCGGCTCGGTGTCCTGGTCGGCGTGCCAGAGCATCGACTCGTTCACCAGCTGGGGCCAGTCGGCGACCCGGCGCAACTGATGTGCCTCGGGGGTGAGCGCGGCCTGTTCCAGCGCCGTGAACGCCTGGGCGGGGTCGGCTAGCAGGGAGAGCGCGGGGCGGGCGCCGGTGAGTGTGCGGCCGTCGTCGGGGAGTTGCTCGATCCGGGCGATGCGCTCGGCGATGGGCGGGTGGGAGTCGTACGGCGACTGCTCCTCCTCCGGCAGCGCCTGCCGCATCTCGTCCAGTTCCTCGGCGCGCCCGGCCAGCAGATGGCGCAGTCCGCCGAAGACCTCGCCGGGTGGCGGCAGCAGTCCGGCGCCGGTGCCGAGGGTGGCGTAGGACTGCATGTAGAAGCCCTGGGCGGCGTCCAGGACGGGTATCTCGCGCAGCGCGGACGCGGTGGCGTCGCGGCCGGCGATGCGTGCGGCGGCCAGGTCGGCGGCGAGCTCCTGGCGGCGGCCCACGCCCTGGGAGGCGCGCAGGTAGAAGGTGCCGTACCAGAGGAACGGCCTGGCGGCGAGACGGTAGCTCAGGCCCGCCGACCCGGCGTCGACCGAGCCCGCCTTCTTGCCCTTGGCGAGCCGCTTGGCGTTCTTCTTCTCCTGCTTGGCCTCCTCCTTGGCGACCTTCTTGCGGGACCGCTCGTGCAGGCTGGCGACGGTGCGCATCACCTGGAGGCGGCCGCGCAGGGTGATCGCGGCGAGGCGGGTGTCGTGGTGCGTGTAGTGCCCGAACTCATGGGCCAGGACGGACCGCAACTGCGGTTCGCTGAGCCCTGCCATCAGCGGCAGCCCGATGTACATGCGGCGCCGTCCGGGCTTGAGGCCGAGGAACGTCGCGTCCTCGGACACGGCCGCGTTGACGTCCGGGGTCAGCAGGATCTCGTCGGGCGCGCGGGTACCCGTCTGCTCGGCCAGTTCCCGTACGGCCGCCCAGAGTTCGGGTTCCTGCCGCTCGGTCACGGACAGGCCCGGCAGCGGCTCGTCCTTGGGCGTGCGCAGCGCGAACATGCCCTGCACGATGGGGATCGCCAGCAGCGCGCTGACGATCCACACCTTGGCGGTGACACCGCCGACACCGCCCTTGGCGACGGCCCAGTCGACGGCGACGAGCGCGCCGAGCATCACGAAACCGAGCAGATAGAACCCGGCGAGCAGGACGAGAGCGCGCACCGCGCGCAGAGTTGCCCCCATTTTGGGCAAGTCCCCCCACTAGAAATGGACATGACGAACTCGTGTGGGGGGAAGCGGAGTATGCCTCAGCGCAGGTCGGTGCGGCAACGCGGATTCTGGTCCGGGGGCGTGTACGCGGTTCAGCGGAGCGTTACGCGGTCGAGCAGGGCGTTACCACGGTTGAGCGGGGCGATCGCGGTGCAGTGGGCGATACGCAGCTCAGTGCGGCAGCGTCGCCGGGCTGCCGCCGTTCGCCTCGTAGCCGGCCACCGCCAGCGCGCGGTACACCGCGAACTCCGCGGCCGGGTCGGCGGACAGGGTCCAGGGGAGGGCGCCGACATGGCCGTCGACGTGTATCAGCTGGTCCATGGCCTCCGCCCAGCGTTCGCCGCGCACCAGGAAGAAGATCAGCAGATGGCGCACATGGGCCAGCATCGGGTCGTCGGGGCGGGCCGCGTGCACCGCGAACAGCGCGCCGTGGATCGCCTTCGTCACGACCTCGCTCCGGTAGAAGCCGCTGACCAGGTTCACCTCGGGCAGGTGCTCGAAGACGGCGAAGAGCGGCATGGCGGCGAGGAGGGAGCCCTGGGGCGCGCGGGCCGCCGCCGCTTCCGCGAACTCGGTGGCCAGCTGGCGGGAGCCGTGCCACTTCTCGCACCAGTAGTGCAGGGCCGCCAGATGTGCGCCCATGTGGGCCGGGGCGCGGTCCAGGATCTTCAGCCAGAGCTGCTCGAACTCCGCCCGCGGGTAGGCCAGTCCACGGGCCACCGACAGCTCGATGATGTACGGGATCGGGTCACCGGGGGCGAGCAGCGCGGCATCGCCGCACGCCGACCTCGCCTCCTCCATGATGATCCGGAACTCGTCCGTGCCCGGCGTCGCCGTGCGCCACGCCTGCTGGACGAGGAACTCCGCGTGTACGGCCGCGCCGCCCGCGTCCTTGGCCTGCTCGGCCCGCCACACCCGCAGCCACTGCCCGCCGGGAGACTCGGCGACCCCGCCCGGCCGCTGCCTCAGCTCCAGCGACGCGGCGCCGGCGAAGGCCTGCACCCGCTGCCAGCGCAGCTCGCCCTCCGCCTCGGTGCCGGCCAGCAGCTGCGAGGCCGCGTGGTAGTCCTGGGTGCGCTGGACCAGGTCCAGGACGTCCAGCAGGTCCTGGTCGGGGCCGGGCATGCGGATGTCCAGCTCCTCCTGCCGTACGAAGCCGTAGTTCGCCGGGTCCGCGGCGTCCGGGTGGCCCGGCGGGACCTGCTCGATCATGCCCCGCCTGCGCCTCATGAACGGCAGTACCACAAAGCCGAGCATCACGAGCGCGATCAGGACCCAGAGAATCTCCATGGCTCCAGCGTTCCAGACGCCGCTGACAAATGGCGAACGAGGTCGGGAGGCTGTGGAGAAAGGGTTCTGTGGGGGGAGGGCTTCCCGGGGCCGGCCCTGGCATCTCAGCCAGTCCGGTCGGCTCGGTCGGCGCATTTGCCCGGCGGCATCCGCTCCGTTCGCGGACTACGCTCGGTTCCCATGAGTGACAGGCACATCAGTCAGCACTTCGAGACGCTCGCCATCCACGCGGGCAACACGGCGGACCCGCTCACCGGCGCGGTCGTCCCGCCCATCTATCAGGTCTCGACCTACAAGCAGGACGGCGTCGGCGGTCTGCGCGGCGGCTACGAGTACAGCCGTAGCGCCAACCCGACCAGGACCGCCCTGGAGGAGAACCTCGCCGCCCTGGAGGGCGGCCGTCGCGGCCTTGCGTTCGCGTCCGGACTGGCGGCCGAGGACTGCCTGTTGCGTACGCTGCTCAGCCCCGGCGACCATGTGGTCATCCCCAATGACGCGTACGGCGGTACGTTCCGCCTCTTCGCGAAGGTCGTGTCCCGGTGGGGGGTGGAGTGGTCGGTCGCCGACACCAGCGATCCGTCCGCGGTACGGGCCGCCATCACCCCGAAGACCAAGGCCGTGTGGGTGGAGACCCCCTCCAACCCGCTGCTCGGCATCACCGACATCGCATCCGTCGCCCAGATCACCCGGGACGCGGGCGCGAAGCTCGTCGTCGACAACACCTTCGCCACGCCGTACCTGCAGCAGCCGCTGTCCCTGGGTGCCGACGTGGTGGTGCACTCCCTGACCAAGTACATGGGCGGCCACTCGGACGTCGTCGGCGGCGCGCTGATCGTCGGTGACGAGGCACTCGGCGAGGAGCTGGCGTTCCACCAGAACGCGATGGGCGCGGTCGCCGGGCCCTTCGACTCCTGGCTGGTGCTGCGCGGCACCAAGACGCTGTCGGTGCGCATGGACCGGCACAGCGAGAACGCCACGAAGATCGCCGACATGCTGACCCGGCACGCGCGCGTGACGAGCGTTCTCTACCCGGGGCTGCCCGACCACCCCGGTCACGAGGTCGCCGCCAAGCAGATGCGGACGTTCGGCGGCATGGTCTCCTTCCGGGTCGCCGGTGGTGAGGAGGCGGCCGTCGAGGTCTGCAACCGCGCCAAGGTGTTCACGCTCGGCGAGTCCCTGGGCGGTGTGGAGTCCCTCATCGAGCACCCGGGGCGTATGACGCACGCGTCCGCGGCCGGCTCGGCCCTGGAGGTACCCGGGGACCTCGTACGCCTCTCCGTGGGCATCGAGAACGTCGACGATCTCCTGGAGGACCTCCAGCAGGCGCTCGGCTAGTCCGGACGGTCCCAGCAGCCGGCCGGTGATCGTCACCGGCCGGCGGTTCTCACCAGCCCGTCAGCGGTGGGGTCGTCTCCGACGGCGGCTCCACCCACGGGCGGGCCATCACCGCCCACACCACGAACGCCACCGTCGCGGCGAACAGCAGCAGCCACATCAGCCGGACGGCGGCCGTCCTGCGGCGCAGCATGCGGCCGCCGCGTCGCACGACCTCCGTGTACAGCTCCGGCGGCACCGGCGGTGGCGTGCCCTCCATGATCCGCCGTGCGGCCGCTTCCCGCTGCGGGCGATTCACGGTGACACCGCCTTCGCTCCCAGTACGGCGGGCGCGGCTCCTCGCGGCGGCTGCAGCAGCGTCGCCGTCGCCCGGTCGCAGATCGCGGTGACGCGCTCCGCCGGCAGGCCGAGCAGGGCCCCGACCTGTTCCTCGGCGACCCCCTCGTACAGGCGGAGGACCAGGATCAGGCGTTCCTGCGGGGAGAGCCGGGCGAGCGGCCCCTCGGGGGGCGGGCGGAACCGGGCGAGGACGCCCAGACCGCCGTACTCGTGCCAGGCGGCCCGGGAGAAGCGAGTGGCCAGGTACTGGCGGGCACGGTCGTACGGGTCCTCACCGCGCAGTCGGTCCCAGCACGCGTACGTGTGCGCGAGGGACAGTGTCAGCAGGCGCCTCGCGCGCGGGTTGTGATCCGGCGGCTCCGCGGTGAGCAGCGTCGCGGCATGCAACAGCCGCCCTGCCGCGCCCGCGACGAACGCCTCGAACTCCCGGGCCCGGCGGGCGTCCTGGGCCGCACGCCGTCGTCCCACCGCCCCTCCCGCCTGAAACGCGCTCTGAGGAACCGGGTCCGGCCAGGTACGTGACACGCCGGTCGTGCACGACAGGAGGACCCGGTTTCATATGAGGCCAGGGACGGCCCAGGGTCAAGGGTCAGGACCCGATCAAGCGTGCACGCGTGCGTGGGCGGGCCGTGCCGCCTGCTCAGGACGCCGTGGGCGTCTCCGCCCCGGTGATGCCCTGGGCCGCCATCCGTGAGGACAGCGCGGTGTTGAAGCGCGTGAGGAGCGTGCAGAACGCCTCGCGCTCCTCCGGGGCCCAGTCCTGCGTCAGTTCCGCCATCAACTGACGTCGCGACGAGCGCACTTCCTCCAGTCGCGACTGCCCGCGCGGGGACAGCTGGAGCACGACCGCCCGCCCGTCCTCGGGGTGCGAGGTGCGCTTGACGAGCCCCGTGTCGACGAGGGGTGCCACCTGCCGGGTGACCGTCGACGAGTCGATCCCCATGCTCGCGGCGAGCGCCTTGACGCCCATGGGGCCTTCCTTGTCGAGCCGGTTGAGCAGCAGGTATGCGGCGCGGTCCATGGAGTTGCGCACCTGCCCGACCCCCCCGAGCCGGGTCTGTTCGGCACGGCGGGCGAACACCGCCACCTCGTGCTGCAGCGTGTCGAGGAGACCGCTGTCAGCGACGGTCGTCATGTCCATCGACATTTCAGGTGTTGTGGGCATGGCCGGGGGCTCACTTCATGAAGGGGGTGCTGGGTTGGGGGACAGGGTACGCGGCCCGGACGCGGGGTGTACCGGCGCTGCGCAAACCCATCTCGGTGCTTGGTCACACCAGGGCCTTGCGCCTGTGAACTGCGAGACTTGTGTCATGAGCTACCGCACGGCTGACTCCTTGCCTCCCGTCACGCTCGACGACGTGCGCGGTGCGCAGAAGATGCTGACGGGCGTGGCGCGGGTGACCGCGATGGAGGGCAGCAGGCACCTGTCCCAGCTGGTGGGTGCTCCGGTGCACTTCAAGTGCGAGAACCTCCAGCGGACGGGGTCGTTCAAGCTGCGCGGCGCGTATGTCCGGATCGCCGGGCTGCTTCCGGAGGAGCGGGCGGCGGGGGTCGTCGCCGCGAGCGCCGGCAACCACGCGCAGGGCGTCGCCCTGGCCTCGTCGCTGCTCGGCGTGCGCTCGACGGTGTTCATGCCGAAGGGCGCCCCGCTCCCGAAGATCAGCGCCACCCGGGACTACGGCGCCGAGGTGCGGCTGCACGGCCAGGTGGTCGACGAGACGCTGACCGCCGCCCAGGAGTACGCGGCCGAGACGGGCGCGGTGTTCATCCACCCCTTCGACCACCCCGACATCATCGCTGGTCAGGGCACGGTCGGCCTGGAGATCCTCGAACAGTGCCCGGAGGTGCGGACGATCGTCGTCGGCATCGGCGGGGGAGGGCTCGCGGCGGGCATCGCGATGGCGGTGAAGACGCTGCGGCCGGACGTGCGGATCGTGGGCGTGCAGGCGGCGGGCGCGGCGGCGTACCCGCCCTCACTGGCGGCCGGGCACCCCGTCGCCGTCGACAACCCGGCGACGATGGCCGACGGCATCAAGGTCGGCCGCCCGGGTGATGTGCCGTTCCGGATCATCGGCGACCTGGTGGACGAGGTCCGCACGGTCAGCGAGGACGAGCTGGCCACCGCCCTGCTGCTGTGCCTGGAGCGGGCCAAGCTGGTCGTCGAACCGGCCGGGGCGAGCCCCGTCGCGGCGCTGCTCAGCGAGCCCGACGCCTTCGAGGGCCCGGTCGTCGCGGTGCTCTCCGGCGGCAATGTCGACCCGGTGCTTCTGCAACGCGTCCTGCGGCACGGCATGGCCGCGCAGGGTCGCTATCTGGCCGTAAGGCTGCGGCTGACGGACCGGCCGGGCGCGCTCGCCACGCTTCTCGGGGTGTTGTCAGTGGTGGACGCTAACGTCCTCGATGTGAGTCACGTACGGACCGACCCACGGCTCGGACTCACGGAGGCGGAGGTCGAGCTGCACCTGGAGACGAAGGGCCCCGCGCACTGCGTCGAGGTCGGCCAGGCCCTGCGTGAGGCCGGCTACACCGTCATCGGCTGAGGCGCGAGCCACTCGTTCGGGAAAATCCGTTGAGAGACGCGATACATCGCGTTACGGTGTGTCGCGCATCCCCGCCGTGACGCCGAGTCATTGCGCGAAACGACAGAGAACGAACAAGGAACGAAAAGCACGAGCTCATAGCCTTTCCGAAGCTTCCCGACGACGTGGAGATTCATATGCCAGGCGCCATCTATGCCGAAGGCCTGGTGAAGACCTTCGGCGACGTAAGGGCTCTGGACGGCGTCGACCTCGATGTCCCCGAGGGCACGGTCCTCGGCCTGCTCGGGCCGAACGGCGCGGGCAAGACGACGGCCGTCCGCTGTCTGACGACCCTGCTGCGCCCCGACAGCGGCTCGGCGGTCGTCGCGGGCATCGATGTCCTCAAGCAACCCGACGCCGTACGCCGCTCCATCGGCCTGTCCGGCCAGTTCGCGGCGGTCGACGAGTACCTCACCGGCCGTGAGAACCTGCAGATGGTCGGCCAGCTCTACCAGATGAGGGCGAAGGCGGCGAAGGCCCGCGCGGCCGAGCTGCTGGAGCAGTTCGACCTCTCCGACGCCGCCGACCGCCCCACCAAGACCTACTCCGGCGGGATGCGCCGCCGCCTCGACCTCGCGGCCGCCCTGGTGGTCTCGCCGCCCGTGATGTTCATGGACGAGCCGACGACCGGCCTCGACCCGCGCAACCGCCAGCTGCTGTGGGAGGTCATCAAGCGACTGGTCTCCGGCGGCACGACCCTGCTGCTGACCACCCAGTACCTCGAAGAGGCCGATCACCTGGCGCACGACATCGCCGTCGTCGACCACGGCCGCGTCATCGCCACGGGCACCTCCGACCAGCTCAAGGCCCGCACCGGCGGCGAGCGCGTCGAGGTCGTGGTGCACGAGCGTGACGACATACAGCCCGCGTCCGAGGTGCTGAGCGGCTTCGGCAAGGGCGAGACCACGGTCGAGGAGCACATGCGCAAGCTCACCGTGCCCGTGACCGGCGGCGCCAAGCTGCTCGCCGAGGTCATCCGCGAACTCGACACCCGCGGCATCGAGATCGACGACATCGGCCTGCGTCGCCCGACCCTCGACGACGTGTTCCTCTCCCTGACGGGACACCTGGCCGAGGTGAAGGACGAGGAGAACGGCAAGGAGGCCGTCAAATGAGCGCTCTCGACGCCGTACGCGTCGCACCGGCCACGAACCCGATCGGCCAGTCCGTCCGGGACTCGATGGTCGTGGCGAAGCGCAACCTGATCCGGATGTCCCGGATCCCGGAGATGATCATCTACGGGCTGATCCAGCCCATCATGTTCGTGGTGCTGTTCACCTACGTCTTCGGCGGGTCCATGCAGATCGGGGCCAGCACCAGCGCCGTCGACTACAAGAACTTCCTGATGGCGGGCATCTTCGCGCAGACCGTCACGTTCGCCACCGCCAGCTCCGGTGCGGGCATCGCCGACGACATGCACAAGGGGCTCATCGATCGCTTCCGCTCGCTACCGATGGCCAGGGGTGCGGTGCTCACCGGTCGTACCTTCGCCGACCTCGTCCAGACCGCGCTGACCCTGGTCGTCCTGGCCGTGGTCGCGCTGCTGGTCGGCTGGCGCGTGGGGTCGGACGGGAACACCAACGCCGGCCGGGTGCTGGGGGCCTTCGGACTGCTGCTCCTGCTCGGCTACGCGTTCACCTGGATCGGTGCCCTGATCGGCATGTCCGTCAGCACCCCCGAGGCGGCCACGTCCAGCGGGCTGATCTGGCTCTTCCCGGTCACCTTCATCTCGAACGCGTTCGTGGACACCAGCCATATGACCCCGTGGCTGCGGCACGTCGCCGACTGGAACCCCTTCAGCGCCACGGTCCAGGCCTGCCGCGAACTCTTCGCCAACCCCGGGGTCTCGCCCTCGGAAGCCTGGCCCATGCAGCACCCGGTCTGGGCCTCGTTGATCTACTCGGTCCTGATCATCGCCATATTCCGCACCTGGGCCGTGCGGAAGTACCGCTCGGCGACCGCATGACAAAAGCCCCCGGCGCCACGTGGGCGCCGGGGGCCGGTCAAGGACGGGTCGGTCGGGGTCAGCCGCCGCACGGTCCGGTCAGCCGCTGTAGGGCTCGGCCTTCATGATCCGCACCGAGGCCTTCTTGCCGTTCGGCAGCTCGTACTCGGCGTCCTCGCCGACCTTGTGGCCGATGACGCCGGTGCCCAGCGGGGACTGGGGCGAGTAGGTCTCGATGTCCGCGCTCGCGTACTCGCGGGAGGCGAGCAGGAAGGTCAGGGTGTCGTCCTCGTCGCCGTCGAAGGCGATCGTCACGACCATGCCGGGCGCCACCGCACCGTCCGCGGAGGTGGGCGCCTCGCCGACCTGGGCGTTCTCCAGGAGCTGGGTCAGCTGGCGCACACGGAGCTCCTGCTTGCCCTGTTCCTCCTTGGCCGCGTGGTACCCGCCGTTCTCGCGCAGGTCGCCCTCCTCGCGCGCGGCCGCGATCTTGGCGGCGATCTCCGTGCGCGCAGGACCAGTAAGGAACGCAAGCTCATCCTTGAGCTTGTTGTACGCCTCCTGGGTCAGCCAGGTGACGTTCTCGCTGGTCTGGGTCACAGGTGCTCCTCGTAGTTACTGGGAATACAAAGCATCGCCCTACCCAGAAGGATGTTCCCTCACGGAAGGGCGAAACCACGAGCCTAACAATTCAATGGCCGAAGGGGGAGGACATAAGCCATCAGAATCACATCAACGCAGGTCAGCGCCTACGCATTCTGGACGAACCCGGTCGGTGTCGATCAGTGCCGGTCGGATTCGGTCGGCGAGGTCAGTCGGCGTGGCAGCCGAGCAGCTCGGCCGTCGTCCCCCGGGACGTCGTACGGAGCGTGACGACCTTGTCGATGCGGGTCGCGTCACCGTCGAAGCGGAAGTCGGCCCGGCCCACCTCGGCGCCGTTCTCCGCCTGGGAGCGCAGGGTGCAGTAGCCGGAGGCGCCGGCGTCCTTGCGGACCTCCAGGTGCACGTTCACCGCGTCCTGGCCGGCGTCGAACTTGATCACCTCGGCGCTGATCTTGTTCTGGCCGACGTAGTAGTAGCCGAAGTAGCCGATCAGTGCCAGCAGGGCCACCCCGAGGACGGTGCCGACGACCTTGAGCGTGCGGTCGGAGCGCGCGTCCGAGGAGCGGCCGTAGCGGCCCTCGGGCAGCCGCGTGCTCGCCGTACTCATGATCGTCCTCTCGGCCGGAGCGGGACGGATGTCCCAAAACGGGGCCTCGGGGCCGTCCCCCGGAATTATCCGTCCCCCGATTCGGTCACTATAGAAGCCCCCGCCCGCCACCCGACCGCCGCCCCTCAACGACGTCCCTGCGGGACGGCACCTATTGAATTGCACCGGTTCGCACCGGGCGCCGACTACGAGGATTGAGTCTTGACTGACCAGCTGCGACTGATGGCCGTGCACGCCCACCCCGACGACGAGTCGAGCAAGGGCGCGGCGACCATGGCGAAGTACGTGTCCGAGGGGGTGGACGTGCTGGTCGTGACCTGCACGGGCGGGGAGCGCGGCTCCATCCTCAATCCGAAGCTGCAGGGTGACAAGTACATCGAGGAGCACATCCACGAGGTACGCAAGAAGGAGATGGACGAGGCCCGCGGGATTCTCGGGGTCGAGCAGGAGTGGCTCGGCTTCGTCGACTCGGGCCTGCCCGAGGGCGACCCGCTGCCGCCGCTCCCGGAGGGCTGCTTCGCCCTGGAGGACGTCGACAAGGCGGCCGGTGAGCTGGTGAAGCAGATCCGTTCGTTCCGACCCCAGGTGATCACCACCTACGACGAGAACGGCGGCTACCCGCACCCCGACCACATCATGACCCACAAGATCTCGATGGTGGCCTTCGAGGGTGCGGCGGACGCGGAGAAGTACCCGGAGGCGGAGTACGGCCCCGTCTACCAGCCGCGGAAGCTCTACTACAACCAGGGCTTCAACCGCCCCCGCACCGAGGCGCTGCACCAGGCCATGCTCGACCGGGGCATGGAGTCTCCCTACGGTGACTGGCTCAAGCGCTGGGACGAGTTCGGGATGAAGCAGCGCACGCTCACCACGCATGTGCCGTGCGGCGACTTCTATGAGATCCGCGACAAGGCGCTGCTCGCACACGCCACCCAGATCGACCCCGACGGCGGCTGGTTCCGTGTCCCGCTGGAGCTCCAGCGGGAGGTCTGGCCGACGGAGGAGTACGAGCTCGCGAAGTCCCTCGTCGATACCTCCCTCCCCGAGGACGACCTCTTTGCGGGCATCCGCGACAATGCCTGACATGAGCGCAAGCGCAAGCCTGGCAATGACACAGCTCGCCACCCTCGCCAAGGAGGTCGACGAGGACAAGGTCACTCCCGGTGTCCTCGGCTTCATCGTCTTCGCGGTGATGGCGGTGGCGGTGTGGGGCCTGATGAAGTCCATGAGCCGCCACATGAACAAGGTCGACTTCAAGGAGGCCCCGGATCCCGAGGCGGGCGCTTCCGACGAGGGCGCCGACGCCACGGGCGCGGCCAGGTCACAGCAGCGCTGAGGGCGACGGCGCGGCGGGGGCTCGGTGCCCGAGTCACTGCCGGGCTGTCGTCGCCACCCCCATGACCTCGCGCGCATGGCGGTTCGGCACCATGCCGAGCCGCCATGCCTGCCAGCCTGCTTCCAGGTTCACGCCGCGTTCGAGCAGGAGCTGGTACGCCTCCACGTAGTCGTCCAGCTTCGTGTCCCGCAGCGGATGGCCGGTGCGGGACAGCTGGGCCAGCTCCTCCTGCGCCACGGCCGCCCCGATCTCCACACCGCCGGGTGCCGCGTACGGCAGCAGTGTGCAGCGCAGGAAGCGGGCCCAGTCCTCGCCTCTGCGGTCCCCGTACGACGTGAACAGGCCCACCGCCTCGTCGCACAGGGTCAGGGCCTGCTGGGTGCGGGTGTTGCCGGCGTCCACGACCGCGAGTTCCAGGCAGGTCCAGGCCTCGCCGTGGGAGACGCCGATGCGCTGGAAGTCGGCCCGGGCGTCCATCAGGAGCTGGCGGGCGAAACCGGAGTTCTTCAGCGAGCCGGTCTGCGCCGCGCGCTGGTCGCGGGTGACCCGTGCCGAGTGGTGCCGGGCGCAGGCGAGGCCGTACACGTCGCGCATACGGGAGAACATCGTGCGTGAACGTTCCAGCTCGCGTACCGCGAGGTCCAGGTTGCCCGTCTCCTCCAGGGCCTGGCCCAGGTAGTAGAGGGACCAGGCCTCGCCGCGCGCGTCCTCGTTGTCGCGGTGGCGGGCGGCCGCCTGGCGCAGGCCGTCCACCGCCGGGGACGGGTCGCCGGCGACCAGCCGGGCGCGGGACAGCTGGGTCATGGCCCAGGCCTCGCCACGGGCGTCGCGGGTGCGGCCGTACAGATCCAGGGCCGTGCGCAGTTCGGTCTCCGCGCGCGGTACGTCGCCCATGCGCAGGCCCAGCTGGCCGAGCTGGAAGTGGGCCCAGGCCTCGCCGTGGATCGACTCGCCGGCGCGGTGCAGGGACAGCGACTCGGTCAGCAGGGCGAGGGACTCGGAGATCCGGCCGCGGTCCCGCTCCACCGCCGCCAGCGCGTGCATCGTCCAGGCGCGGTCCGTCGCCAGCGCGGGCGCCGACTGCAGGTCCAGGGCCTCGCGGAGTTTCGTCGCCGCCTCGGTCAGGTTGCCCTGGTGGTGCAGGGTGATGCCGAGGGAGCACAGGGCGCGGGCCGCGCCCGCGTCATGGTGGGCCTCCATATAGAGGTCCACCACCGAGGCCAGGGTCGTGCGGGCCTTGTCCAGCTCGCCGAGCTGCCGGGCCGCGATACCCGTGCGCCACTGCACCGAGCGGACCAGCAGGCCCTGGTCGACCGCTTCGGCCAACTCGCTGATCTCGCCCAGGCGGTAGAGGTCGCCCCGCAGCAGGCAGTAGTCGCACAGGGCGCCCAGCAGGTTCAGCACCGCCGCCTGGTTCACGTCCTCCGCGTGTCTGAGTGCCGCCGTGATGAAGCTCGACTCGTCGTCCAGCCAGCGCAGCGCGTCGTCCAGCGAGGTGAAGCCGTGCGGGCTGAAACGGTCGGAGCGGGTCGACATGTTGCCGTCGACCAGGCGCAGCACCGAGTCCGCCAGCTCCGCGTAGTTCACGATCAGCCGCTCCTGCGCGGCCGTACGCTCCGCCGGTTCCTCCTCGTCGAGGAGGCGGGCCTGGGCGAAGTCGCGGACCAGGTCGTGCAGGCGGTAGCGGTTGCCGCGGACGTGGTCGATCAGGCCCGACCGGGAGAGGGCCACGAGGTGGCGGGTCGCCTCCGCCTCGTCCGTGGCCAGCAGCGACGCCGCCGCTGCCGCGCCCAGCGAGGCCCGGCCGGCCAGTGCGAGCCGGCGCAGCAGGCGTCTCGCCATCTCCGGCTGGTCGGTGTAGCGCAGCCACAGCACCCGCTCGATCGGCTCCACCGGGCCGTACGCGCCCAGGTCCGTCGCCAGCGTGCGCGGTGAACGCGGCCCCAGCGACGAGCCCGCGATCCGCAGCGCCAGCGGCAGCCCGCCGCACAACTGCCGTATCAGATCGGCGGATTCGGCGTCGTAGGGGCCGGAGGAGTCCTGTGCCGTCGCGGTCAGCAGCTCCTCCGCGCCCGCCGCGTCCAGGGCCGCCACCGGAAGCTCGTGCACCCAGGCGGCGAGGTCCGCGGGCAGGTCGAGGGGCTCGCGGGCGGTGACCAGGACCAGGCTGTCGGAGCGCTCGGGGACGAGGGTGCGGATCTGCTCCGGGTTTGAGGCGTCGTCCAGTACGACCGTGACCGGCAGGCCGGTGAGGTGCTGGTGGTAGAGCTCGCTCAGCCGCTTGACCTGCTGCTCCGCCGAGGAACGCTCACGGAACAGAAGCTGCTCACGGGGCGCGCCCAGTCGGTTCAGCAGATGCAGCAGCGCATCCCGGGTGGACAGCGGCGACTCCTCCGTCGTGTCGCCCCGCAGATCCACCACGCACGCCCCGCGGAACTGGTCCTTCAGATCGTGGGCCGCGTGGACGGCGAGTGCCGTACGACCGCTGCCGGGCGCCCCGTGCAGCACGACGACCGTCGGCTTCGTCTCCGTACTCGCGCGCGCGGCCTGTACCCACTGGCGGATGCGGGCCATCTCCTGCCTGCGGCCCCCGAACGGATCGACCGGCTCCGGCAGTTGGCCGAACGACTGCTCCAGCACGCTGCGTCCGCGGGCCGCCGCGCTCTTGTCCGCGCCCTTCAGCCGCGGCCCCGTCTTCTTCGGGCCGGTGGACGCGCTCAGCACCCGTTGCTGGTCGAGGAACGGACGGATGCCCCGTACCTCCAGCGCCGTCAGCCACTGCAGCCGCAGCTGTTCCGGGCCGCCGGGCTGGCCGACGGCTCCCGCGCGGTGGTGCGCGGCGGGCAGATGCGTGCCGGCCACCTTCACGACCGTCGCCGTCGCGCCGATGACGCCCACGGTCACGCCGGCCCCCACCGCCGTGGTCGTGTCCGTACCGAGCGCGAGGTCGGCCACCAGCGCCGCGAGGGCCGCGACGCCGGCCACCATCAGCGGCGTACCGCCGCCCTCCCGCGCGAACCGCTGACCGAACGTCAGCCGGCCGGCCTCCGCCTCGTCCAGGGCCCGGGTGTACGCCTCGTACTCCTCGGCCGCCGTCTGCGCGATGGAGTCCAGCGCCCCGCGCGCCCGTGACAGCAGCACCTGCCCCTCGATGCGGCCGCCCGAACGCCGCACCTCCTCCTCCACGGCCCGAGCCAACAGCCGCTCGGCCTCAGCCCGATGGCTGTCCCGCATGTCACGTCCCCCTCCGGCGGCAATGGCGTTCTTGGTCAAGTGTGCTGCGGACGGAGCGTCGGGGCGAGAGGGCGGGCGGGCTCCGATCACTGGCGGCAGGTGTGTGAATCGCTTGGGGAGACGTGTGAATTGGCCAGGAGGGCCGGGGTCGTCGGACGACAGGGGCGCGGAGCAGAAGCAGCCCGCCACGCAGTCGTCCGCTTCGACGCAGGCCACCGCCCCGGAAGAGCCCGCTGACTCGCCGGAGGAGAGCGTGGCGGCGGACAAGGTCCTCCACGGTCCCGTCACGTTCGACGTACGGCCTGTCCGAGCGTCGTCTCCGCACCTGCCGACCGCGGCATCGCGAAGTTCAAGGTCACTGTCCGGGAGACGCCTGCCGCGTGACGAGCGGGGTACTGCGGCAGGATGGACCCCATGCCGAACCGACTGGCTCACGAGACGTCCCCCTACCTCCTCCAGCACGCGGACAACCCCGTCGACTGGTGGCCGTGGTCGGCCGAGGCCTTCGAGGAGGCCCGCAAGAGCGGTAAACCGGTCCTGCTCAGCGTCGGCTACAGCAGCTGCCACTGGTGTCACGTCATGGCGCACGAGTCCTTCGAGGACCAGGAGACCGCCGACTACCTGAACGCCCACTTCGTCAGCGTCAAGGTCGACCGCGAGGAACGCCCCGACGTGGACGCCGTCTACATGGAGGCCGTCCAGGCGGCCACCGGACAGGGCGGCTGGCCCATGACGGTGTTCCTCACCCCCGACGCCGAGCCCTTCTACTTCGGCACCTACTTCCCGCCCGCCCCCCGCTCCGGCATGCCGTCCTTCCGCCAGGTCCTGGAGGGCGTGCGCAGCGCCTGGACCGACCGGCGGGACGAGGTCGCCGAGGTCGCCGGGAAGATCGTCCGTGACCTCGCCGGGCGGGAGATCTCCTACGGCGGCCCCGAGGCCCCCGGCGAGCAGGAGCTCGCCCAGGCGCTGCTCGGGCTCACCCGGGAGTACGACCCGCAGCGCGGCGGATTCGGGGGCGCGCCCAAGTTCCCGCCGTCCATGGTGATCGAGTTCCTGCTGCGGCACCATGCGCGCACCGGAGCCGAGGGCGCCCTGCAGATGGCGCGGGACACCTGTGAGCGCATGGCCCGCGGCGGCATCTACGACCAGCTCGGCGGCGGCTTCGCGCGCTACTCCGTCGACCGCGACTGGGTCGTGCCGCACTTCGAGAAGATGCTGTACGACAACGCCCTGCTGTGCCGCGTGTACGCCCACCTCTGGCGTGCCACGGGCTCCGAGCTGGCCCGCCGCGTCGCGCTCGAAACCGCCGACTTCATGGTGCGTGAACTGCGCACCGACGAGGGCGGGTTCGCCTCCGCCCTCGACGCCGACAGCGACGACGGCACCGGCAAGCACGTGGAGGGCGCCTACTACGTCTGGACCCCGCAGCAGCTGCGCGAGGCGCTCGGCGACGACGACGCCGAGCTCGCCGCCCGGCACTTCGGCGTCACCGAGGAGGGCACCTTCGAACACGGCTCCTCCGTCCTCCAACTCCCGCAGCAGGACGAACTGTTCGACGCCACGAAGATCGCCTCCGTACGGCAGCGGCTGCTCGCCAAGCGCGGTGAGCGCCCCGCCCCCGGCCGGGACGACAAGATCGTCGCCGCGTGGAACGGCCTGGCGATCGCCGCCCTCGCCGAGACCGGCGCCTACTTCGACCGCCCCGACCTGGTGGACGCCGCCCTCGGCGCCGCCGACCTCCTGGTCCGGCTGCACCTCGACGACCACGCCCGGCTCGCCCGCACCAGCAAGGACGGTCAGGCCGGCGCCAACGTGGGCGTGCTGGAGGACTACGCCGACGTCGCCGAGGGCTTCCTCGCGCTGGCCTCCGTCACCGGCGAGGGCGTCTGGCTGGAGTTCGCCGGGTTCCTGCTCGACCACGTCCTGGCCCGCTTCGTCGACGAGGAGTCCGGCGCCCTCTACGACACCGCGGCCGACGCCGAGCAGCTGATCCGCCGCCCCCAGGACCCCACCGACAACGCCGCTCCCTCCGGCTGGACCGCGGCGGCCGGCGCCCTGCTGAGCTATGCCGCGCAGACCGGCGCCGAGCCGCATCGCGCCGCCGCCGAAAGGGCATTGGGCGTCGTCAAGGCCCTCGGACCGCGCGTCCCCCGCTTCATCGGCTGGGGTCTGGCGGTCGCCGAGGCCAACCTCGACGGGCCGCGTGAGATCGCGGTCGTCGGACCGACGATGGACGACCCCGCCACAAAGGCCCTGCACCACACGGCACTTCTCGGCACCGCGCCGGGTGCGGTCGTGGCCATGGGAACTCCGGAGAGTGGCGAATTCCCGCTCCTCGCCGACCGCCCCCTGCAGCAGGGCGAACCCGCCGCCTACGTCTGCCGCAACTTCACCTGCGATGCCCCGACCACCGATCCGGAACGGCTGCGGACCGCGCTGACCAGGTAGAACGGCAGCAGGAGAGGGGCGGTTACGCAACCTGTGTGCGAATTGCTCACTCTCGGGCCTCGTTGTGATGAAACGCGCTCTTCATCGAAACAGCCTGCGGACTTCACAGATCCCAAATAATGTCTACACAGTTCCGCGACAGGTGTGACTCACTGTCGCGGCAGGGGGCATTGGGGATCTGGGGGGATCTGTTGCTGACGTCTGTCTTCATATCGGCCGTCTCGCTGGCCTTGTTCTGGATGGCGGCCTTCACTCTGTGGTGGCAGATGCACGCGTGGCGCACGCCCGAGGTGCTCGCCTCCACCCGGTTCGGCAGACCGGACGGGGACGAGCATCTGTCGTTCTCACTGCTGCTTCCGGCCCGGCACGAACAGGCCGTGCTGGACCACACCATCCAGCGGCTGCTGGAGTCGACCCACACCGACTTCGAGATCATCGTCATCGTCGGGCACGACGACCCGGAGACCACCGAGGTCGCCGAGAAGGCCGCCGCAGGTGACCCGCGCGTCCGTGTCGTCGTCGACACCCACGAGAAGAAGAACAAACCGAAGGCCATGAACACGGCGCTGCCGCACTGCCGCGGCGATGTCGTCGGGGTCTTCGACGCCGAGGACCAGGTCCACCCGGAGCTCCTCGCCCATGTCGACCACGCGTTCCGGACGACGAAGGCGGACGTCGTCCAGGGCGGGGTCCAGCTGATCAACTTCCACTCCAGCTGGTACAGCCTGCGCAACTGCCTGGAGTACTTCTTCTGGTTCCGCTCGCGCCTCCATCTGCACGCGCAGAAGGGGTTCATCCCGCTCGGCGGCAACACCGTCTTCGTCCGCACCGACGTGCTGCGGGAAGCCGACGGCTGGGACCCGAACTGTCTGGCCGAGGACTGCGATCTGGGCGTGCGCCTGTCCAGCGTCGGCAAGAAAGTCGTCGTCGCCTACGACTCCGACATGGTGACCAAGGAGGAGACGCCCGGCAGCCTGATGTCGCTGCTGAAGCAGCGCACCCGCTGGAACCAGGGCTTCCTTCAGGTCTACCGGAAGAAGGACTGGCGGCAACTGCCCACCTTCGGGCAGCGGTTGCTCGCCCGGTACACGCTCATGACGCCGTTCATGCAGGCCTTCACCGGGCTCGTCATCCCGCTCAACATCGCGATCGCGGTGTTCCTCGACGTGTCCGTGAGCGTTGCCTTCATCACCTTCCTGCCGGCCGTCACCGCGCTCGTCACCTTCGTCTTCGAGATCGTCGGACTGCACGACTTCGGCAAGCAGTACGGACTGCGCGTCCGCTTCGTGCACTACCTGAAGCTCGTCGTGGGCGGCCCCTTCTACCAGGTGCTCCTCGCCGGAGCCGCCGTCCGCGCCGTATGGCGTGAGCAGCGCGGCCAGAACGACTGGGAGCTGACCAGCCACGTCGGCGCGCATCTCGCCCATACCGATGCCGACGCCGCAGTGACCCGAGACCTCCGAGAGGACGTCCCTGCGTGACCTCCACCCTTCCCGCGGTGACCACTCCGAAGGTCCCCGCGCAGAGACAACCTGTCCCTGTGACGCGTTCGACCAGTCGAACGGAACCGCCGAGCCGTCTCCGCTCCTCCCGCTCCGACCTCGCCCTGTGCGGCGTACTCCTCGTCGCGATCCTCGTCGTCCAGGGCTGGAACATCGCCGACTACCCGACCCTCAGCGACGACGAGGGCACCTATCTCGCCCAGGCCTGGGCCGTCCAGGAGGGCCGGGGCCTCGCCCACTACACCTACTGGTACGACCACCCGCCGCTCGGCTGGATCCAGCTCGCCCTGCTGACCTGGATACCGGCCGCGCTCAGCCCCGACTCGATGACCGTCGGCACCATGCGCGCCGCGATGCTCGTCATCAGCGCGGTCAGCGCGGTCCTGCTCTATGTGCTCGGGCGGCGGCTGTCGCTGCCGCGCTGGGCGGCCGGCCTCGGCATGGTCCTGTTCGGGCTCTCGCCCCTGTCGGTCGTGCTCCAGCGGGAGATCTTCCTCGACAACCTCGCGGTGATGTGGACGCTCCTCGCGTTCGCCCTGGCCGCCTCGCCGAGCCGTCACCTCTGGCACCACTTCGGCGCCGGGATCGCGGCCGCCACGGCCGTACTGACCAAGGAGACGATGCTCCTCGTCCTGCCCGCGGTCCTCATCACCATGTGGCGGCACAGCCACCGCGACACCCGCAAGTTCGCCCTCACCGGCGCCGTCACGGCGTGCGCGCTGATCGGCCTGTCGTACCCCCTCTTCGCCCTGCTGAAGGGCGAGTTGCTGCCGGGCGCCGGACATGTCTCGCTCTGGGACGGCATCAAGTACCAGATGACCAGGCCGGGTTCGGGCTTCATCCTCGACGCCGGCTCGGGCTCGAACGGCGTCCTGCGGTCCTGGCTCTACTACGACCGCGTCCTCATTCTCGGCGGCCTCGCGGGGGGTCTGCTGCTCCTGGCCACCTGGCGCTGGTCGGTCACCGCCCGCGCCCTGGCCGGACCGTCGTTCGCGGTGGTCGTCCTCGCCGTGGTGGCCATGCGCCCGGGCGGATACCTGCCCGCCATGTACGTCATCCAGGCACTGCCGTTCCTCGCCCTGGTCCTCGCCGGAGGCACCGCCTCCGTCGCCCATGCCTGTCTGCGGCGCCGGCGGTCCGAGGCCGAGCACCGGTACGTCACCGGCGGCCGGTACGCCCTCGCGACCGTCCTTGCGATCGGCGCCGGTGCGTACGTCGTCCCGCACTGGTACGAGGGCGACCGCACCGCCGTCACCGCCGACGCCAACGCGCCCTACCGGGCCGCGTCGAAGTGGCTGTCCACCGAGGTGGCGGACCCGGGGGACACCCGTGTCCTCGTCGACGACGCGCTGTGGCTGGACCTGGTGCACGCCGGGTACGAGCCCGGGCTCGGCGCCATCTGGTTCTACAAGGCCGACCTCGACCCGGCCGTGACCAGGACGATGCCGCGCGGCTGGAAGGACCTCGACTACGTCGTCGCCTCCCCGACGGTGCGGCGCGACGCGGTCGACCTGCCGGGCGTCAAGGCGGCCATCGAGCACTCCAAGCCGGTCGCCGTCTTCGGCAGCGGCGAGGACCGCGTCGAGATCCGACAGATCCAGACAGCCGCCGGAGGCGTGCGATGACCCACGAGTACACCGCCCCCGGCGAGCTGGGCGATCCGTCCGTCGAGACCGCCGAGGTGCCCGAACCGGGCGCCGTCACCATCGTCGTACCGACCTTCAACGAATCGGCGAACGTACGGCAGTTGCTGCGTCGGATCACCGAGTCGGTGCCGTCCCGGCTGCCCTGCGAGGTCGTCTTCGTGGACGACTCCACCGACGACACCCCGCAGGTCGTCGAGGAGGCCGCGCAGGACTGCCCGTTCCCGGTCACCGTCATCCACCGTGACGAACCCGTCGGCGGGCTGGGCGGCGCGGTCGTCGAGGGGATGAAGGCGGCCGGGTCGGACTGGATCGTCGTCATGGACGGCGACTGCCAGCACCCGCCGTCCCTGGTCCCGGAGCTGGTGGCCACCGGCGAGCGCGCGAACGCCGGGCTCGTCGTCGCCTCCCGGTACATCAAGGGCGGCAGCCGGGCCGGGCTCGCGGGCAGCTACCGGGTGGCCGTGTCGCGGGCGGCGACCTGGCTGACCAAGGCCCTCTTCCCGCGCCGGCTGCACGGCATCAGCGACCCGATGAGCGGCTTCTTCGCGATCCGCCGCAGCGACATCACCGCCGAGGCGCTCAAGCCGCTCGGCTACAAGATCCTGCTGGAGCTCGCGGTCCGCAGCCGCCCGCGCACGGTCACCGAGGTGCCGTTCGTCTTCCAGGAGCGGTTCGCGGGGGAGTCCAAGTCCACGGCGGCGGAGGGCCGCCGCTTCCTGCGCCACCTCGTCGGGCTGCGTACGGCCGACCCGCTGGCCCGCATGGTGGTGTTCGGGCTGATCGGGCTGACGGGCTTCGTGCCGAACCTCGTCGCGCTGTGGGCGATGACCCGGGCGGGGCTGCACTACCTCCCCGCGGAGATCGTCGCCAACCAGTTCGGCGTGGCCTGGAACTTCCTGCTCATCGAGAAGCTGCTGTTCCGCGACCGGCGCGGGCACCGCCACTGGGCCGACCGCACGATCCGGTTCGCGCTGCTCGCCAACGCCGACCTGGTGCTGCGCATCCCGCTGATCGCGCTGCTGGTGGGCCGGTTCGGGCTGGCCGTGCTGCCCGCGACCGCGCTGGCCCTGGTCATCACGTTCGTCCTGCGCTTCGTCGGGACCGAAGCGCTGGTCTACCTGCCGCGCAGGAGCCGCACAGCAAGGAGTACCGCATGAGATCCGGACGGAGAACGGCCCTCCTGGCCGTCATGGTCCTCACCACCGGCCTGCTCCTCACCTCGCCCCAGTCCGCCTCCGCCGCCAACCTCGTCAAGAACCCCGGCTTCGAGACCGCGGGCTCAGGTCAGGGGGCCGACATGCCCTACTGCTGGAAGAAGTCCGGCTGGGGCGACAACGACTTCACCTTCGAGACGGTGGCCGACGCCCACTCGGGCTCCAAGGCCATGAAGGTGACGCTCACCCGGCGTGTCGAGGGCGACCGCAAGGCGCTCATCACCGAGTCCGCCGAGTGCGCCCCGGTCGTCACGCCGGGCAAGCAGTACGACCTGGGGCTCTGGTACAGGTCGACCACCCCCGACACCTCGGTCACCCTGTTCCGGCACGACGCGACGGCGGGCTGGCAGTACTGGACCGACCTCAAGACGCTGGAGATGGCGGGCAGTTGGACCGAGGCGACGGTCCGCACTCCCGAGGTCCCCACCGGCACCGACCGCATCGCCTGGGGCGTCTCCGTCTACGGCACCGGCTCCGTCACCACCGACGACTACACCATGGACCAGGTCGCCGACCCCGCCCCGGACCCGGTGTGCACGGGCACCGCCGAGGAGTGCGCCAACGGCCGCTGGGACGTCCTGCCGACTCGGAACCCGGTGCGGTCCATGCACTCCGTCGTCCTCAACAACGGCAAGGTGCTGCTGATCGCCGGCTCCGGCAACAGCGAGGAGATGTTCGAGGCGGGCACGTTCACCAGCGCGGTCTACGACCCCGAGAACGGCACGTACAGGCAGATCCCCACGCCGAAGGACATGTTCTGCGCCGGGCATGTGCAGTTGCAGGACGGCCGGGTGCTCGTGATGAGCGGCAACAAGGGCTATCCGTCGGCCGACGGCACGATGGGCTACCAGGGCTTCAAGGACTCGTACGTCTTCGACCCGGTCACCGAGACCTACAGCAGGACCAACGACATGAACGACGGCCACTGGTACCCGTCGGCGACGATCCTCGGCAACGGTGACGTCATCTCCTTCGGCGGCCTGAAGGAGGACTCGACCGGTTCGGTCACCGCCGAGCGGTGGTCGGACGCCGAGCAGAAGTGGCTGGAGCTCTGGAAGGTCAACCAGACCTGGTCGTACTGGGGCCTGTACCCGTCGATGATCCTGATGCAGGACGGCCGCCTCTTCTACTCCGGCAGCCATGTCTTCGGCAACAACATCCCGGGCACGGGCTCGGCGATCTACGACTACGACGCCAACACGGTCACCCAGATCCCGGGCCTGCGGAACAAGGACGAGCGCGACCAGTCCGCGAGCGTGCTGCTGCCCCCGGCCCAGGACCAGAAGGTCCTCACCATCGGCGGCGGCAACATCGACTCCAACCCCGACGCGAACCGCCTCACCGACGTCATCGACCTCAAGCAGCCGAGCCCGTCCTACGTCGCAGGACCGCCGCTCCCGCAGGGCACCGTCGACCTCGGCGGCGGCAAGGTCCCGCAGACCGGCGACCAGGGCAAGATGTACGTCTCCGCGGTACTCCTGCCCGACGGCAAGGTCCTGGAGACGGGCGGCGCGCTGCACAACCGGGCCGACCCGGTGTACGAGTCGTCGCTCTACGACCCGGCGACGGGCACCTTCGACCCGGTGGCGGCGGACCCGGAGGAGCGCGGCTACCACTCCTCGGCGTTCCTCCTGCCCGACGGCCGGGTGATGGCGACCGGCGACAACCCGGGCAACGGCTCCTGGAACCACGACGTGTCGATCTACACCCCGCCCTATCTCCTCAAGGGCGAGCGCCCGACGATCACTTCGGTGATCGACAGCGAGTGGACGTACGGCGACACCCAGCGCATCACCGTCGACCGCCCCATCGCCAAGGCCGAGCTGATCCGCCCGGCCGCCGTCACCCACTCCTCCGACCCGAACCAGCGGTTCGTGGACCTGCCGCTGTCGGTGGACGGCGACAACGTCGACCTGAACGTGACGAGCAACCCGAACCTGGCCCCGCCGGGTTGGTACATGCTCTTCGCGGTCGACGCGGCCGGGGTGCCCTCGGTCGCCAAGTGGGTCCACCTCCAGGGCCCACAGGCCCTGAGCGCGACGGACTCCTCAGCACACGTCCACGACTTCGCCGACGGCCTGAAGGGCAAGGTCACGGGCCCCGGCAAGAAGCGCACCTCGCAGAAGGTCAGCCCGACAGTCTCCGGCTGCGACCGCCACTACGGCTCCGCCAACGTCTGCGTCCCGACGGACTTCCCGCCCACCGTGAGCACGACGACGAAGTCCCGCTGCGAGTGGCTGAAGAAGAACGACTACGGCCGCCTGAAGGTCAACGGCAAGGACGACCCACTGCGGCTGGACAGAAACCGGGACGGCATCGCCTGCGGAAGGGGCGATACGCCGAGAAGGTAAGCGCCCCTTCAGGGGCGCGGGGCTGTATCGATATGCGGCTCCGCCGCGCGGGCGCGACCAGCCCTATACGGCCCGCAGTTCCCCACGCCGCTCAACCATCAACGGCGCTGCGGAACGCAACCGCATCCTCAACGATCGCAACAAGCTGCTCATGGTGTGCCCCCTTCCAATACGCCCGCCCGCACTCGGCGCACTGCGCGAACACGTCGTACGACCGCCGCGTGCCACCCTCCAACTGCTCGGCGACCTCCTCCTTCGTCGCCTCCTTGAGCAGCCCGTTGCAGGCGGTGCACCGGGTCCAGGGCCGCAGCTCGGGCCGGAACCGGTCGAGGACGTCACGGAGTTGGTCCTCGGGCCGGGTGCTGTACACATACGCCCCGGCCCACAGCTCACGGCGTCGCAGCAACCCCCGGTCCCGGCTCAGCATGACCCGACGCTCGGCGGCCGAGAGCGAGGCCAGCGCCGGGTCGCCGAGGTCCGTCGACTCGTACGCCGTGTCCACGCCGAGCAACCGCAGCCGCCGGGCGAGGGTGCCGAGGTGGACGTCGAGCAGGAAACGCAGGGGAGCGCCGGGCACCCGCTGGGGGCGCCCGACGGGCCGTACCGAAACGGACTCGCCCGCTGTCGGGACGTACGACACCGCCATCTCCCGCCCGTCCACGGCCAGTGTGCCGACCTCGGTCAGTGGGACGCCGAGGGACTCCACGACATGGCCGAGAGTCGACATGCCGTCGGTGGTGACCTGGGCGACACCGTCCTGACGCCGTCCGTTGGGGAGGAAAACGCGCAGCTCGGGGGCGAACTCGACGCGGATCTCGGGACCGTTCACCCGGCCAGGATGTCACGGCCGGGCGCTCGTGCCTCAGGTCTTTTTCGCGGGGAGGCCGTGCTCGATGACGTCCAGGGCCCGGTCCACCAGCTCGCGGATGTCGTCGCGGCAGTCGTTCTCCGCCCAGGCGATGTTGACCTCCATCAGGCCGCCGACGAGGGACATCGCGTAGACCCGCACTTCGAGGGCGTCCGGCTCCAGACCGAAGCGCTCGGCGATGGCGCCCCGCAGCAGGCGTCCGGTCGCCGACATGCTCTCGATCATCCGGGCGCGGACGGCGGGGATCTGGACCGCCAGGTGCGCCCGGACCCGGACCGCCTCGGGGTCCTCGGCCAGCAGCGCGTCCATGGCCCTGTGCATCACGTACCGCACCGAGTCCATCCAGGACTCCGAGTCGGGCCGGGCCCGCAACGCCTCCAGCATCAGAGGGTCGTACTCGTCCGTGAGGACGATGTCCTCCTTCGTCGGGAAGTAGCGGAAGACCGTGGACGGCGACACCTCGGCGCGCTCGGCGATCTGCTCGATCGTCGTGGCGTCGTAGCCCTGCTCCTTGATCAGTGCGTACGTCGCGGCGCGGATCGCCGTCCGGGTCTTGATCTTCTTCCGCTCACGAAGCCCCAGCTGGGGGCGGTCGGTCAGGGGAGAGGAGTGTGCGGACGTCATGGGTGTCATTGTCGGGCATCGGCCCGCTCGGCAGCCATGTCCGGGGTCTCAGGCCGCGCCGCGTCCGGGGTACCCGGCAGGAACGCCGCCGCCAGCAGCGCGGACACCAGCGCCGCGATCCCGCACACCAGCAGCACGATGCCCATGCCGTGGACGTACGCGCTGTTCGCGGACGCCGCCAGCTCGGCCGACCCGGCCCGCTCGGCCACGAGGTGCGCCGCGACCACGGACTCCCCGGCGGTGTCGGCGGCCCGCGCCGGCAGCCCCGTGACGTCGAGCCGGTCCCGGAAGATGCCGGCGAGCAGACTGCCGAGCAGCGCGATGCCGATCGCACCGCCGACCTGACGCAGGGTCATCAGTAGCCCGGAGCCGCTGCCGGCGCGGTCCGGGGGCAGGGCGCTCAGGCCGCCGTTCATCGCGGGGATGAGCGAGAGGCCGAAGCCGAGACCGGTGATGGAGAGCCACAGCGCGACGAAGCCGTAGCCGGAGTCCGTGGTCGTACGGCTGCCGAGAAGCGCGGCGAAGGCCAGCACCACCAGGCCCGCGCTCACCGCGGCCCGCGCACCGAAGCGGGCGACGACCTTCGGCGCGAGGCGGGAGGCCACCAGCAGTCCGCCCATCATCGGCAGCAGCCGCACGCCGGTGCCCAGGGCGTCGTGGCCGAGGACGGCCTGGAGGTAGGGCGGCAGCACGAACAGCAGGCCGGACAGGACGAACGTCACCAGGGTCGCGGCGATCGTGTTGAACAGGAAGCCGCGGTGGGCGAGCAGGGTCATGTCGAGCATGGGGCGCTCGACCCGGCGTTCCCGCAGCACGAGGGCGGCGATCAGGACGACCGAGGCTCCGAGCATGGCCAGGACCAGCGGGTCGCCCCAGCCCCGGGTGGGTGCCTCGATGATCGCGTAGACGAGGACGCCGAGCCCGGACGCGGCGAGCGCCGTCGAGACGGGGTCGACCTTCGGGGAGGCGGGGTCCTTCGTCTCGGGGAGCAGGAAGACGCAGGCGGCGATGCCGATCGCGGCCATCGGGACGTTGATCAGGAAGACCGAGCCCCACCAGAAGTGGTTCAGCAGCCAGCCGCCGATGATCGGGCCGAGCGGCAGGCCGAGGGCGGAGGCGGCGGAGGCGATGCCGACGGCCTTGGCGCGCTCCTGCGGGCCGAAGAGCGTGGGCAGCACGGAGAGCGAGAGCGGGGTGACGAGGGCGGCGCCGACGCCCATCACCGCACGGGCGGCGATCACCGCGTTCACGTCGCCGGCCAGCGCGCCGACCAGCGATCCGGCGAGGAAGACACCGAGCCCGCTGATCAGCATCAGCCGCCGCCCGAACCGGTCGCCGAGCAGGCCCGCGGGGAGCATCAGCGCCGCGAACACGACGATGTACGCGTCCGCCATCCACTGCTGCTGACCGGTACCGGCGCCGAGGTCGGCGGCCATCGTCGGCAGCGCCACGTTGAGGATCGTCATGTCGAAGCCGAGCGTGAGCATGGAGGCGACCAGAGCGCCCAGGGCCCACCAACGGCGAGGATCTGGAGTGACAGTAACCATGAAATGAGAGTAACTCTCAAAATCTAGTAACTGTCAATGGGTGTCTACTGTCAGTGTGTCGGTCGGGCACGCGAAGCCGGCACGCGAAGGCGGGTACGCAAAAGGGCCACGGCTCGCAAGCCGTGGCCCTGAAGGGAAGCGAAGAGAAGCTGCGCGGTGGGGTTACGCGTGCTGGTACGCCACCAGCGAGATCCCCACGTAGTGCGCGATGAACGCCGCCAGCGTGAACGAGTGGAACACCTCGTGGAAGCCGAACCAACGCGGTGACGGGTTGGGGCGCTTGATGCCGTAGACCACGCCGCCCGCGCTGTAGAGGAGGCCGCCGACGATCACCAGGACCAGCACCGCGATGCCGCCGCTGCGCATGAAGTCCGGCAGGAAGAAGACGGCCGCCCACCCCATCGCGATGTAGCAGGGGGTGTAGAGCCAGCGCGGGGCGCCGACCCAGAACACCCGGAAGACGATGCCGGCCGCGGCCGCGCCCCAGATGCCCCACAGCAGCCACTGGCCCGTGGCCTCCGGCAGGAGCAGCATCGTCAGCGGCGTGTACGTGCCCGCGATGATCAGGAAGATGTTGGCGTGGTCGAGTCTGCGCAGGACGCCGTCCATGCGCGGGCTCCAGTTGCCCCGGTGGTACAGGGCGCTCACGCCGAACAGCAGGCAGGCCGTCAGGGCGTAGATCCCGCAGGCGAGCCGGCCTCTGGGTGAATCGGCGAGGGCGGTGAGCACCAGGCCCGCGACGAGCACCGCCGGGAACATGCCGAGGTGCAGCCAGCCGCGGAGCTTGGGCTTTATCTCGCCCGTGAGCTGCTGGGCGTGGTGCGCGATCTGGTGCGGCAAGGAGGGCGCGTCGGAGCTGCGGCCGGCGGCCGGCGGGTCCGGGTGCGCGTCGGGGGCGGGCGCAGTCATGCTCGGCATCGTACCTACGGAACCGTAAGTTACGTATCAGCGCGGCGAGATGAGCGCCTATAAGTGGCCATCATCTCATGGGGGTACCCGCAGTGGGCGCACCAGGCGTGAAGCCATGGTGACGCATCGAAAACATGTGGATGAGTGGCGATGCTCACGCCGCTCACCTGTGACGCCCTCTGGACATATGCGCAGACGCGTCGGATGATCAAATGAGTGCGGTCGGCACCGGATGAGCGCGGAAGATCCGGACTGTAGGTCCAGTCCACGAAGCATCCGGGTCGCGGCCCCCACGGGGCATACAAGGGCATATAAGGACAAAATCCCTCTCTATAGGAGCAACCGTGGCGCGCGACATCGCGGCTCCCCCCGTCCCCACCAACCACCGGGAACTGGTCTCGTGGGTCAACGAGATCGCTGAACTGACGCAGCCGGACAACGTGGTCTGGTGTGACGGATCCGAGGCCGAGTACGAGCGCCTGTGCGGGGAGCTCGTCGCGAAGGGCACCTTCCGGAAACTCGACCCGATCAAGCGCCCCAACTCGTACTACGCCGCCTCCGACCCGACCGACGTCGCCCGCGTCGAGGACCGGACCTTCATCTGCTCCGAGAAGGAGGAGGACGCGGGCCCGACGAACCACTGGATGGACCCCGCCGAGATGCGTGAGGTCTTCTCCGGGGACAAGGGCGTCTTCCGCGGCTCGATGCGCGGCCGGACGATGTACGTCGTCCCGTTCTGCATGGGCCCGCTCGGCTCCAAGCTCTCCGCGATCGGCGTGGAGATCACCGACTCGGCGTACGTCGCCGTCTCGATGCGCACCATGACCCGCATGGGTCAGGCCGTCCTCGACGAACTCGGTGACGACGGCTTCTTCGTGAAGGCCGTGCACTCCGTCGGCGCCCCGCTGGAGGCCGGCGAGGCGGACGTCCCGTGGCCCTGCAACCAGACCAAGTACATCTCCCACTTCCCGGAGTCCCGCGAGATCTGGTCCTACGGCTCCGGCTACGGCGGCAACGCCCTGCTCGGCAAGAAGTGCTACGCCCTGCGCATCGCGTCGGTGATGGCGCGCGACGAGGGCTGGCTGGCCGAGCACATGCTGATCCTGAAGCTCACGCCCCCGCAGGGCGAGTCCAAGTACGTGGCGGCGGCCTTCCCCTCCGCGTGCGGCAAGACCAACCTCGCCATGCTGGAGCCCACCATCTCCGGCTGGACGGTCGAGACGATCGGCGACGACATCGCCTGGATGCGCTTCGGCGAGGACGGCCGCCTGTACGCCATCAACCCCGAGGCCGGCTTCTTCGGCGTCGCGCCCGGCACAGGTGAGCACACCAACGCCAACGCGATGAAGACCCTGTGGGGCAACTCGGTCTTCACCAACGTCGCCCTCACCGACGACAACGACATCTGGTGGGAGGGCATGACGGAGGAGACCCCGGCCCACCTCACCGACTGGAAGGGCAACGACTGGACGCCGTCCGCCGACGTCCCGGCCGCCCACCCCAACGCCCGCTTCACCGTCCCGGCCTCGCAGTGCCCGATCATCGCGCCGGAGTGGGAGGACCCCAAGGGCGTGCCGATCTCCGCGATCCTCTTCGGTGGCCGCCGCGCCACCGCCGTACCGCTGGTGACGGAGTCCTTCGACTGGAACCACGGTGTGTTCCTCGGCGCCAACGTGGCCTCCGAGAAGACCGCCGCCGCCGAGGGCAAGGTCGGTGAGCTGCGCCGCGACCCGTTCGCCATGCTGCCGTTCTGCGGCTACAACATGGGCGACTACATGGCCCACTGGGTCGAGGTCGCGCAGGGCAAGGACCAGGCCAAGCTGCCGAAGATCTACTACGTCAACTGGTTCCGCAAGAACGACGAGGGCAAGTTCGTCTGGCCCGGCTTCGGTGAGAACAGCCGTGTCCTGAAGTGGATCGTCGAGCGCCTCGACGGCAAGGCCGAGGGCGTCGAGACCCCGATCGGCATCCTGCCGGCCAAGGGCGCGCTGGACACCAACGGCCTCGAACTGGCCGAGTCCGACCTCGACTTCCTGCTCACCGTCGACAAGGACATCTGGCGCGAGGAGGCGGCGCTCGTCCCCGACCACCTCAACACCTTCGGCGACCACACGCCGAAGGAGCTGTGGGACGAGTACAACGCGCTGGTGCAGCGCCTGGGCTGATGCCCTGATGTGAACTCCGCGGCCGGTTGGGATGCCCTGACCAGTGATCGTCACGGCCGGCCGCGGTGCGGTACGGCGAAGCCGCGTACAAAGGCGTGCGTGGTTGTGGCCTGCCGTCCGTTGACTCCGTCCGCCCCGACGGGGGTGACGGCGGCAGGCCTTCGCCATGTTCGGGTGCGGCGCCGTTGTGGTTGATCGCGCCCGCGCGGCGGAGCCGCATATCGATACAGCCCCGCGCCCCTTACGGGGCGCTACTGCGAGCGGTCTTCCAAGTACCGCGTATGCGACTCCTGGCGCCTTGCCTCCGTCTCTCGCAACGCCGCCGCCAGGCTCTCCGCCCCCTTCTTCAGCAAGCCCAGCTGCCGCTCCAGATGCAGCTCCGGTGACTCGGTGCCCGGCGACATCCGTGTCCACCACCGGGTCCGTACGAAGCTGTCGACGGCCTCGGGAAGATCGCGCCGCACGATCCGGGAGAGGACGTGCACGCCCTCCGGATCATGTGCGAGCAGTTCGGCCACCCAGCCCCTGTCGAGCAGCGCGCCCAGCAGCTCGGTGAGTTCACGCAGCCGGGTCGCGGCCGTGACCGACAGCTCGACGTCCGTCAGGTAGCCGCTCAGCTTCTCGAAGTCGCCGCGCAGTTCGTCCAGTTGGGCCGACGGGTCCGGGAAGTCGGGCGGCGCGGGCCGCTCCGGCGGGGCGATCAGCGCGCCCGCGCCGTAGAGCCCGGCGACCACGACGGGCCAGTACGGTCCCGCCACCCCCGTGAAGGTCAGCACCACGCCGACCAGCCCGCAGGCGCTCCCGGCGATGTTCTTGCGGGACTCCAGGTACGCCACTGCCCTACTGGTAGCCACGGATCTCCTCGAAGGCACCGTCCAGCGAGCCCTCCCGGGCGTCGAAGAGACGGCCGCCGGTCAGCTCGGCGATGTTCTCCAGCTCGGACCTGCTGGAGTCGCCGAAGAGGATGGGGAAGACGGGCGTCGCCCGCCGGTCGCGGTCCAGTCCGACGTAGAAGGCGTGGAAGTCGGCGGAATCGGCGCCGGCGGTGTTCTCGCCGTCCGTCATCAGCACGATCGACGTGAAGGTGTCCCGTCCGGTGCCGAGATGGTCGTACGCCTTCTCCAGCGAGGTGTAGATCGCGGTGTCACCCTCGGCGGACAGTGCCTCGGTGTCCTTGCGGATCCCGTCCGGCCCGGACTTCGGGTCGGCCGGCTCCACGACATGGGTGCGCACGCTCTTCACGCCCGACCCGAAGGGCATCAGCGTGACCTCCTCGCGCTCGCGGAAGTCGCCGGTGAGGTCGGTGAGCGACTGCTTCAGCTGCTCCAGGCGGTCGCCCTCCATCGAGCCGGAGGTGTCGAGGACGTAGACGGTCCTGGACGGGCGGCGCAGCTCGTTCTCGTACGAGTCGAGCAGGCCGTCGGCGACGGAACGACTGCCCGGGAAGGGCAGTTCGCGCCGTCGGCTGTCGTCGAGGCCGGACGCGGGCCGCACGGAGGGGACGACGGGGCGGCGACGGGTGCGCTCGGTGATCAGCCGCTGCAGGCCGTCGGTGCGCAGGGCCTCGGTGACCCGGCGGACGTCCTCGCGGGTGGTGGCGTCGGTGGAGGCGAGGGAGGAGAGCGGGTAGTCGGCGGTGACGACGCCGTCCTTGGGGCGGATCACGGTCAGGCCCGGTATGCCCTTGAGGACGGACTCGTAGTTGAGCAGCGCGTCGACGTTCCCGCGTCGCCTGTAGGCGGTCGCCAGCCAGCCCGACGAACCCGACGTCAGCTTCTGCCCCTTGAAGAACTCCTTGAGACGGGGCGTGGCCTCGGCGACGTCGGCGTCGGTGAGCGCGGACTGGGCGCCGGAAAGGGCCGAGGCGACGGAGACGAGGGTGGCGAAGCCGGAGTTGGAGCGGGCCGGGTCGGTCATGCCGTAGGCGAGCCTGCCGTCCTGGACGGCCTGCTCGATCTGCGACCAGGTGACGGCGTCCGGCTTCCAGCCCAGTGTGCCGAGGGCCGTGGTCCTTACCCCGATGGCGACCGGGCTCGACATCACCGGCGTCTCCGACACAACCTTCCTCGCCGCTTCCGGCCGTAGCCGCAGATAGTCGTTGGAGGACAGCCACAGCGCGTCGTACTGCCCGTCCGCCTTGCCCTTGGCCAGCAGTTCCACGGCGTCGAGGGTGCCCATGTAGGTGGGCCGGACCTTGATGCCGGTGTCGTCGGCGATCCGGTCGAACACGGGGGTCATGTCGCTGAGCTCGCTGGAGGCGAGGACTCGGAGGGTGCCCGGCTGTGGGCCGTTCTCCGGCTTGTCGGTCGTGTGCTGCGAGGTGCAGGCGGTCAGCAGGCCCACCGCGGCGAGCGCGGAGGCGAGAAGCCGTGCTCTCATCCGAGCCCACCCTCCAGCGCGCCCTGCGAACGGCTGCGCTCCAGGTAGCCGCTCGCCTGCTGCAGTTCGGCGGTCAGGTTCTCCACCGTCGCGGCCATCGCCTCGGTCGCCTGGACCTTGTAGGAGTCGATGGCGTCGAGGGTGCGGTAGATCTGCTGGAAGGCGCTGCGCAGGGTCTCCGCTCCCACCGCCGGGTCGGCGGCGATGCGCTGGATCTCGCCGCTCTGCGTGGCGAGCATCTCGGCGTTGCCCCGGATCAGCTCCTCGGTGGTCCCGCGCAGGGCGTTGACCTGCTCGACGACCTTCTTCTGGTTTTCGAGCGCCGAGGCCAGCATCACGGAGATCCGCAGCGCCGAGACGGTCGTGGTCGCGGCCCGGTCGACGCCCTTGATCAGCTCGTCGTTGTTGCGCCGTACGACATCCATGGCGAGGTATCCCTGCGCGCACACCGCGAGCTGGGTGAGCAGGTCCTGGTGCTTCTGCCGGACGGGAAAGAGGATGTCGGCCCGCAGAACGTCGCCCTGCTGGGGGTCGGTGACCCGAGTGATGTGCTGCTCGACGGCCGTGTCCAGGGCCGCCGTCAGCACGACGTACTCCTGAAGCTTGCCCATGGTCTCCCAGAGCCGCACCCGCTCCGTCTGCAGTGCCGCGTTGTCCCGCCGCAGCTCGTCCTGCCCGCCCCGCAGCGACCCCACGATCTTGTTCAGGGTGCCCTGCGCGGAGGCGTACTTGGCGACGTGGTCGCGCAGCTTGTTGCCACCGGGCAGCCGGGACAGGAACTTGCGCCCCTTGGACGCGGGCAGATCGCGCGGGTCGAGGTCCTCGACCACCCGGCGCAGTTCCACCAGCGATCCGGCGACCTGCGACTGGGCGTCCCCGCCCTTGTCGGGCAGGCTGCGGACGGTGCGCTCCAGCATCCGGTTGGACTGGGCGGCGGCGGTCCGCATCTCACCGGCGCCCAGCGCGGTGATCTCACCGACCTTGCCGGCGAACTCGGGGGAGCGGGCGTCGAGCCCCGCGAGCACCTCGACATAGGCGGAGGCCTTGTTACTCATCTCCGTACGGACGCCGTCGTCGACCGGGACGAGTCCGCCGGCCTTCTCCCGCGGCACGGCGGCCACGGGCTCGGGCGGCGTGAGGACGAAGGTGTCGTCGTTGTCGTTGCTGGTCATGTGCTGGTGCCCCCCTTATCCGCGCGCCCGTCGGGCCAGTTCGTGCAGCACCTTGGAGGTGGGCACGGCCGCCTGGTGGACGCCGGTCAGTTCCTGCTTCAGATAGGTCGTGTCCGAGGCGAACTCGGAGTCCTGGCCCTGCGGCCGGAACCCGTGCCGCGCCTCCAGCTCACGCAGCCGCGGGTCCTCGGTGAGGAGGGCGGCGACGGCCTCGCCGTTCTCGGTGAGCGGTACGACGGTGTGGTCGCTGTTCACCGTGGTGTCCGGGTAGAGGACGACCAGGTCGTCGGGCTGCTGCCCCTCCGCCAGCAGGGAGGCGACCTGGGACTCGTAGACCACGACCAGCGGATTGCCGGCCCCGCTGACGAAGTCCCGGAACACGGCGTCACTGCTGGACTGCTGCGCGCCCTGCACACCGACCAGTTTGTGCAGCAGGGGCGCGGTGCGGTCCATCTCCTTCTCACCGGCGACGACCTTGCCGCCGTTCTCGACGTAGGAGGCGGCGGCCAGATAGAGGGCGCCGGAGTTGGAGGTCTCGGGGTCGGTGCTGGACAGGAAGAGCGTTCCCGTCAACTCCCCGTACTTGCCAGCCCCCTTGAGCTGCTGCCAGGTGCGGTCGGCGCGGGCGGCGTCCAGATACGCGGCCATCTCGAACGTGCCGCGGTGTCCGGTGTCCAGCGTGGCGAGCCCGTTGGCCGCGAGCACCTCGGCGGCGTTCTTGTGCGCCACGACGACGAGGGGCGAGTAGAAGGGGCGGGGGAGTGTCCCCGTCACCTGGTACTTCGCGGCGAGTTCACGGGCCGGCGCCTGACTCGACGGCAGCGCGAGGTCGTACCCCTTGAGGTGCAGCCCCTCCATGGCCCAGGACCCTGAGGTCTCGGCCTTCACGGTGTAGCCCTTGGCGGCCAGGGCCTTCACCACGTCGGCATCCGCGAAGAACTCCGCCTTCTCGGACCCGATCACCATCCGCACGGTCTTCGTTGCCGTGCCCTTGTCCTCATCACCACGGCCCGCCACGACGGCAACCACCACGCCACCGATCAGCAACACCGCGAGGACGATCCCTGCGATACGTCTCACGCCGGGGAGAGTGCTCCCGGAATCCAACATTCCCCGGCGAAAGGGATGAACGGGAGGTGTCGCACCGGTCCCGTTACAACACGGTCAACGGCAACGCCCTGCTTTGGCTCTCAGCACCTGTTTCTCATCTGGGAGTTGCTCACCAGCTGATCGTCAACGTTAGGGTTGCTTCTTGCACCAAGGGGCTGGGGGATGGGTGGGGCGGGGACGGTCACTGCGTATGTCGGCCTGCGCTGGGCTGGTTGGAGTCGTCGCAGCGACAGGATGCACGAGCCATTCGCAGGATTCATCAGGCAACGACATGGCGCCCAAAGCGCGGACGTATCTGTCGAAAGCCCTGAGCATCATGGGAGAACACTCTCTTCTTCGGCACCAGCTTGACTGGGCGGACGTGCGTAGCAAGGCGTTCTCGCAGGCACGCGGTGCACAGAAGCCAGAGGACACCTACGGGGCGATCGGCTCGGCATTACAAGCCCTGGGCGACGGGCACAGCACCTTCTGGGAGCCGGAGCAAGCCAAGGAGAATCTTGGATCCTCCGCGGTCCCTCTTGATGGCCTGCATGGCCGTTCACTGAAGAACGGCCTCGGGTACATTTCTCTCCCCGGAGTGCAGGGACCTCAGAAGACGTACGAAGAGTACGTAGAGCAAGGCCGCGATGCCGTGGCGAAGGCAGACGCGTCTGGGGCCTGCGGCTGGGTGGTGGATCTGCGCTCGAATACGGGCGGCAACATGTGGCCGATGCTGGCCGCCGTCGGGCCCATCCTGGGCGATGGCAAGGTCGGCATGTTCGTGGATGCCGATGGCAAGAAGTCCATTTGGTCGATCAAGAACGGTGCCCCCTATGCAGACGGCAAGTCGGCCGGCTGGGGCGACACTCACCCCATCGCCAGGAGCACCCCACCCGTCGCCGTCCTGATCGGCAAGCGAACAGCCAGTGCGGGCGAAGCGGTCGTGGTGGCCTTCCGCGGGCGGCAAGACACCCGTTTCTTCGGCGAACGTACCTACGGTGTCCCCACAGGAAACAAGGCGTACCGCCTGTCCGACGGTGCCATGCTGATCCTCACGGAAGTCAGGGACGCGGACCGAACGGGCCGTACATATGATGCAGCGATCCCACCGGATGAAGAGATCGTGAAGGACCCACGCCCGGTGGCACGTAACCGGGACGAAGTCCTGAAAGCAGGGCCCAGAACTGGCTGCTCAAGCAAGCCGCCTGCCAACAAACGTGATGGTGTCTGACCAAGCACCGCGGAGATCTCTTCAAGGGCGCGGGGAACTGCGCGACAAGCCGCAACGGACCGGCGGCCGTGCCACGACGGCCACCCCAACGGCGAAGGCGAAAGTCGGCCGAAGTCAACGCAGTGCTGTGGCACCCGGTCCGCGCGTCGCTGCGGGTGCACGCGGACCGGGGCCGATCAGGGGGTCAGCCGACGCCGGTGAGTTCCTGCGGCTCAGCCTGCGCAGCAGCATGCGCATCCATCCGCTGAGCGGCGAGAATCGCCGCAGCGGTGTCGGCGCGCGACGCGGCAACAACCAGCGCCCGCCCAGCAAGGGCATGCGCCCGACGATGCAGCGCGGCAACCCTCGCCTCACCGCCGGAGGCACCCGCGCGGGCCGGCTTGCTTCCTTCCCGCAGTCGAGCCACCTGGCCCGCGAGCCGCTCGGCCGCGCTGTCCAGGTCCTCTGAGGGTGCCGTCGCCCGGAGCTCGTCCGTCACGGCGAGCAGCGCCGCGAGGTGCCCGGCGAGCTGGATGTCCAGCTCCTCCTCACGCGACCGGTGCGGGAAGTCGGACGTGGTGCCGGCCATCGTGGTGTGGACCGACTTGGTGCGGATCGGTTCGTACATGGGGATGGCCTCCTGTGCTCTGACAGGAAACCATCCTAGCTTAGATTTCGTCTAAAGTTGCGTGCTTCACAAAACAGGACTGCCCGCATACGCAGTGTCACGGCTGGCTGTACCCGTCGAGGAACCGCCCGATCCGCCCCACCGCGTCCCGCAGGTCCGTCACCGTCGGCAGGGTCACCACCCGGAAGTGGTCCGACTCCGGCCAGTTGAAGCCCGAACCCTGCACGACCATGATCTTCTCGCGCCGCAGCAGGTCCAGGACCATCTGCCGGTCGTCCTTGATCTTGAAGACCTTGGGGTCGAGGCGCGGGAAGAGATACAGCGCCCCCTTCGGCCGTACGCACGTCACGCCGGGGATCTGCGTCAGCAGCTCGTACGCGACATCCAGCTGCTCCTTCAGTCGTCCGCCGGGCAGCACCAGGTCGTTGATGGACTGCCGCCCGCTGAGCGCGGCCACGACCCCGTGCTGACCGGGCATGTTCGCGCACAGTCGCATGTTCGCGAGGATGGTGAGGCCCTCGATGTAGGAGTCGGCGTGGGCGCGCGGGCCCGAGATCGACATCCAGCCCACCCGGTACCCGGCGACCCGGTACGCCTTCGACATGCCGTTGAAGGTGAGGGTGAGCAGGTCGGGGGCGACGGCGGCGGTCGGGGTGTGCGTGGCGCCGTCGTAGAGGATCTTGTCGTAGATCTCGTCGGAGCAGACGAGGAGGTTGTGCCGCCGGGCGATGTCCGTCAGCCCCCGCAGCATGGCCTCGTCGTAGACGGCGCCCGTCGGGTTGTTGGGGTTGATGATGACGATGGCCTTGGTGCGGTCGGTGACCTTGCGCTCGATGTCGGCGAGATCGGGCATCCAGTCGGACTGCTCGTCGCACCGGTAGTGCACGGCGGTGCCGCCGGACAGCGACACGGCGGCGGTCCACAGGGGGTAGTCGGGGGCCGGGACCAGCACCTCGTCCCCGTCGTCCAGCAGGCCCTGCATCGCCATCACGATCAGCTCGGAGACGCCGTTGCCGATGAAGACGTGCTCGACGTCGGTCTCGATGCCGAGGGTCTGGTTGTGCATGACGACGGCCCGGCGTGCGGCCAGCAGGCCCTTCGCGTCGCCGTAGCCATGGGCCGTCGACACGTTGCGGAGGACGTCCTCCAGGATCTCGGGCGGACACTCGAAGCCGAACGCCGCCGGGTTTCCCGTGTTCAGCTTGAGGATCCGATGCCCTGCCGATTCGAGCCGCATCGCCTCCTCAAGAACCGGGCCCCGGATCTCGTAACAGACGTTGGCGAGCTTCGTCGACTGGATCACCTGCATGTCATGGAGCTTACGGCCCGGTAACGCCCCTTGGGCCGTGTTTTCCGACACGTGAGACGCGGGGGTTTGGGCTGTTATCGGCGGTAGCTGTCCCTCAGGTCTCCCCCGTCTCTACAATGCGCGGTCATGTCCAAGCCGCCTGAGCGAGAGAACGGTACGTACGGGGCGAATTCCGTGAACGGTACGCCCGGTGCGTACGACGCCCATGGCGAGCTCCGGCCGGCCGCCGTGCCCGAGGCGTCGCCGAGCGTGTACCACCCGCAGGCCGAGCCGTCCCCGGTGTACGACGCGTACGCCGACCCGGCGGCCGCCCACGGGTGGCAGAACGCCTACGACGAGACGACCGAGCTGCCTCCGGTGGGCGAGGGGGCGGACGGTGTCCATGCCGGCCGTGGTGCGGACGGCGCCTCCGGCGCCGGCGGTGGCTACGAGCATGTCTACGAAGACCGCTACGGCCATGCCCGCGAAGACCGCTACGACTACGTCTACGAAGACGGCTACGACTACGGCGACGACTACGGCGACGACTACGACGCGGGACGCGGTGGCCGCCGCAGCCACCGAGGCCGGCACCAGCCCGGCGTGTGGCGTTCACGGCGTGTCGCGGTGGCCGCCGGTCTGGTGGGGGCGGTGTCGTTGGGGGCGCTGGTGGCCGGGTTCTCCCTGTCCGGGTCCTCCTCGCCGGGTGGCGCGAAGACCAAGGACGACCGGACGTCCATGACGACCGGCGACGCGCCGGTGCCGGGGGTGCCCTCCGCGGGTTCCTCGGCCGGTGTCCTGCGGTCCGGGTCCGAGGACACCGATCCGTCGGGAACCACGTCGCCGAGCGCCTCGGCGAGCCCGTCCGCGTCGGACGACGCCGACGCCGACTCCGACGGCAAGCCCTCGGCCGACCCGACGCCCACCGGTACGGCCTCTTCCGCACCCACCACCTCGACCGCGCCGGGCAACTCGGACACCAAGCCGGGGCGGGGGCAGGGGAACACCAAGAAGCCGGATTGAAGAGCCGGGGGTCACCCGTAGTGGCCGCATCCGCCGACTGCGCCGGATGTGGTGATCCCGGCACCCTCTCGTGAACGTCCGGCGCCGTTGTCCCGGCCCGGCCCGGCCCGCGTGATAGGGAAAGCCCCACGGCTTGAACTCGCGGGTAATCAAGTCCTTGTCCACACCCCCCTCCTGCGTGAGAATGCGCATGACAAAAGCGCGGGTGGCCGGAGATTCTTCGGTCACCCCCTTCGTATGAGGGGACCCCCACATGAGAAAACCTCTCGGCGCCGCCCTCCTCGCCCTGGCGATAGCCGGGGCCGGCGCCGCACCCGCGGTCGCGGCCCCCGTGGACAACGCCGCCTCCTTCGGCAAGGGCGTGGACGCGGGCTCGGTCACGTCGGTGGTCGATGACACCGTCGCCTCCACCGCGGACACCCTCGGCCAGGTGCTGAACCGCCCCAAGGTCCAGGCCGTCAACTTCGCGGGCACCGTCGCGCTCAGCAACTGTTCCGGTTCCGTCGTCCGGTTCCCGGGCTCGGAGGACAACGACCCGGCACTGGTCATGACCAACGGTCATTGTCTGGAGACCGGCATGCCGGGCCCCGGCGAGGTCGTGGTCGACCGGGCCTCCAGCCGTACGTTCACTCTGCTCAACTCCTCGGGCGGCCGGGCCGGCACGCTGAGGGCCAGCAAGATCGCTTACGGGACGATGACCGACACGGACGTCGCCTTCTACCAACTCACCACCACGTACGCGCAGATCAAGAGCTCGTACAGCATCAACCCGCTCACGGTGGCCGACACCCACCCGGTCAAGGGCACCGCCATCACCGTCGCCTCCGGCTACTGGAAGCGGCTGTACAACTGCAACATCGACGGGTTCGCCTACCGCCTCAAGGAAGGTGACTGGACCTTCAAGGACTCGGTCCGCTACACCTCCGCCTGCAACACCATCGGCGGCACCTCGGGCTCCCCCGTCATCGACCAGGCCACCAACAAGGTCGTCGCCGTCAACAACACCGGCAACGAGGACGGCGAGCGCTGCACGGTCAACAACCCGTGCGAGGTCGACGAGAGCGGCAACGTCACCGTTCGCCAGGGCATCAACTACGCGCAGGAGATCTACCAGATCCCCGCCTGCTTCGGCGTCGACAACAAGCTCGACCTGAACGCGAGCGGCTGCGTGCTCCCCAAGCCGTAACGCCTCGCGGCGGGCGGTCCTCGGTCACCGAGTCGTCCTGCGGACCGCCCGCCCCGCCAGTACGTCCGTCCGGCGCCCGTCCTCGATCACGAACCGGCCGTCGACGAGCACGTACGGAATCCCCGTGGGGAGCTTCCTCGGCTCCTCGAAGGTCGAACCCGCCGCCACCGTGCGCGGGTCGAACAGCACCAGGTCCGCCCGATGGCCCTCGCGGACCAGCCCCCGGTCCTGCAGCCCCAGCCGTGCCGCCGGGCGCGAGGTCAGATGGGCCACGCACTCCTCCAGGGACAGGATCCCCAACTCCCGTACGTACCGGCCGAGATACTGCGGGAACGTGCCGTACGCGCGCGGATGGGGCTTCGTGCCCTGCAGGATGCCGTCGGAGCCGCCCGTGTGGACGCGGTGCCGCATGATCTCCCGAACGTTCTCCTCGTGGCCGACGTGCTGGAGGATCGTCGAGCCCAGCCGGTCGGCCAGCAGCAGCCGCCGTGCGGTCACCCAGGGCGCCTCGCCCCGCGCGTCCGCCGACTGCTGGACGGTACGGCCGACGAACTCCCCGAGCGCCGGGTCGCTGACACCGGAGATCTCGATGGTGTCCCACTCGATGGGCACGCCGTGGCAGCCGTCCGCGCCGATGACCTCCATGTGGTGGCGGATGCGCTCGGCCGTCTCCTCGTCCGACAGCCGGGCCAGGATCGCCTCCGGCCCGCCCTCGCTCGCCCAGCTCGGCAGCATGGCGACGAGCGTCGTGCAGCCCGGCGTGTAGGGGTACGTGTCCAGGCTGATGTCGGCGCCCTCGGTGAGCGCCTTGTCCAGCAGGGCGAGCAGCTCCGGCGCCCGGCCCCTGTTCACGCCGAAGTTCATGGTGGCGTGGGCCAGATGGAGGGAGCAGCCCGCCTCCCTGGTCAGGGCCACCATCTCCTCGTACGCCTCAAGGGCCCCGGCCCCGTAGGAGCGGTGGTGCGGGCAGTAGTAGCCGCCGTACGACGCCACCACCCGGCACAGCTCGGTCAGCTCGGCGTCCTCGGCGTACATGCCCGGCGTGTACGTCAGCCCCGATGACATGCCGACCGCGCCCTGCTCCATGCCCTCCGCGACCAGCTGCCGCATCCGGTCGAGCTCGTCCGGCGTCGCCTCCCGGTCCTCCCAGCCGACGGCGAGCGCACGGACCGTCCCCTGGGGGATGAGGTACGCGGCGTTCACGGCGATGCCCCGGCCCTCGAAACCGCGGTCGAGCCGGTCCAGGTACTCGCCGACCGTCCGCCAGTCGAAGTCGATGTCGTCACCGGAGCCGTTCCAGCCGGTGATCGCGCGGCGGACCTGGGCGAGCGTGCGCTCGTCGACGGGGGCGTACGACAGCCCGTCCTGGCCGATGACCTCAAGGGTGACCCCCTGCGCGGCCTTGGCGCTGTGGTCGGGGTCCCGCAGCAGCGCCAGGTCGCTGTGGGCGTGCATGTCGATGAACCCGGGGGAGAGGACGAGGCCCTGGGCGTCCAACTCGCGGCGCGCCTCGGGCCGTTGACAGCCGGCCGCGGCCGCCTCCTGGAGGATCGACACGATCCGGCCGCCGTCCACGACCACATCGGCGCGATACGAGGGACCGCCGCTGCCGTCCACGACCTCCGCGTCCCGGATGACGAGTTCTTCCACGACCGCCCCCTCCTAGAAGAACGTGCGGATGTACTCGACGACCGTCCCGTCCGCCTGAGCGACCGGGATCAGCTGCCACTTGTCGAACGACGTGCACGGATGGGAAAGCCCCAGCCCGAGCCAGTCCCCGACCTCCAGATCCGCCTCCGCGGTCGTGCTCAGCCACGCGTGCTGGTCGGACAGCGCGGTCACCGAGACACCGGTGGCCGGCCGCTCGGCACCGCCGCGCCGGACCACCTGGGCGAACGGCAGATCGAGGTCGTACGCCGCGTCCCGCTTGCCCGCGTTGACGAAGGCCTGGTCGGGGGAGGGGCGGGAGACGACCTGGGTCCACAGGCGGAAGGCCGGTTCGAGGGCGCCCTCCTGCGGGACCCGGTTGAAGGGGGTCAGCTTGCGGTAGTGGCCGTCGTCGTGCGAGACGTAGGCACCCGAGCGCAGCAGCTTCAGTACGGGAAGGGACAGTTCGGGAATCTCCGCGAACACGTCGGCCACCGCGTCGAACCAGGCGCTGCCGCCCGCGCTGACGACGATCTCCTCCAGCCCCGCGAACCGCCCCGCCTTGTCGAACTCCACGGCGAGAGTGACCAGCCGCCGCAGCCAGGCGTGCACCCGCTCGGGGTTCGCCTGCGGGACCTCGCCCTCGTAGCCCGCGACACCGACCAGCCGCAGCGTCGACACGGAGGTCACCGCGTCCGCGACCGCCGCGCACTCCGCCTCCGTACGGACGCCGGTACGGGCGCCGTCACCGGCGGCGAGCTCCACGACGACGTCCAGCGGGCGGGTGGCCCCGGCGGTCCGCAGCGCCGTGTCCATCAGCTCCACGCCGCGCACGGAGTCGACGTAACAGACGAGGCGGAAGTCGTCGTCGGCGGCCAGCTCACCGGCGATCCAGCGCAGGGCGGCGGAGTCCACGAGTTCGTTGGCGAGGAAGACCCGCTGGATGCCGTACGCCCGCGCCACCCGCACCTGGTGCGGTACGGCGAGCGTGATGCCCCACGCGCCGTGCTCGATCTGCCGCTGGAACAGCTGGGGCGCCATGGAGGTCTTGCCGTGCGGGGCGAAGGCGAGGCCGTGGCGGGCGGCGTACGTCTCCATCAGGTCGAGGTTGTGCTCCAGGCGCTCGGCGGAGAGCGCGAGCACGGGCGTGGCGAAGCCGTCGGTGAAGAGGTTGCGGCGCTGGGCGGCGAGTTCGGCGACGGTGAGGCCGTCGGCGTCCGGGGGGAGGCCCTTGAAGCGGTGGTCGACGCGTTCCTCGGCCAGGCGGGCGAGCGCCTCGTTGCTCATGGAACCTCCCTGATCTGCGGTGTTGCATTTTCTGCAACACTCATTGCGTATATCGCTTACGGCTGTCTAACATCTCGGCCAACCACGGGTCAACGGAGCCGCCGACCCATCCGCACAAGGTCTGGAGCTACGACGATCGTGACCATCACCGGACCCTGCAATGCCCCCGACGTCCTGGACGTCGTCGCGCTCGGCGAGTCCATGGTCACCTTCCTGCCCACCCGCCCGGGACGCCTCGCCGACGTTCCGTCGTTCGAGCGGGGGATCGGGGGCGCGGAGTCCAACGTCGCGTGCGCCCTGGCTGCCGCCGGCCACCGCACGGGATGGGTCAGCCGAGTCGGCGCCGACGGGTTCGGTGACCATCTCGTCGAGGCGATCACGGGGTACGGCGTCGACCTCTCGGCCGTACGCCGGGATCCGGTGCGACCGACAGGGGTGTACTTCCGGACGGCCGGGGACCGGGCCACGGACGCGCATGAGGTGGCGTACTACCGGGCGGGGTCGGCGGCGTCGGCGATGTCCGTGGAGAACGTGGACCTGAGCGCGGCGCGTTCGGGGCGGGTGCTGCACCTTTCGGGGATCACGGCGGCGTTGTCGGACAGCTGCCTGGGGCTGATGCGGCGGTTGACGGCTTCCGAAGAGGGGCGCCCGGTGGTCTCTTTCGACGTGAACCACCGGGCGGGGCTGTGGGGAGACCGGGACGGGCGGGGTGTGCTGCTGGAGCTGGCGCGCGGGGCCGACGTGGTCTTCGTGGGGGAGGACGAGGCGGAGGAGGCGTGGGGGGTTACGGGGGGACCTGAGGCGGTGCGGACGGCGTTGCCGGAGCCGGGGGTGTTGGTGGTCAAGCAGGGGGCGGTGGGGGCTACGGCATTCGTGTCGGCCGCGGGTGGTCGTGGGCCGGCCGCGCCCACGCGGCGGAGCCGCACAGGTATCAGCCCCGCGCCCCTTGGGTCGGCAAGCGGCCAGGCGCTGCAAGGCGCCCAGCCCGCCGCCACCCGGTCGACCCAGCCTGCGGGCAGTCGTGCCGCTGGGGCGGCGCCCGTCCCACAGAGAGTCGGCGCCCCGCCGGCGCGGGCAAGCGACCCAACACCCGCGCCGGCCCAAGCGCCGAGCACCTTCGTTCCCGCCCTGACCGTGGACGTCGTATCAGCCATCGGTGCCGGCGATGCCTTCGCCGCCGGGTTCCTCTCCGCCACCCTCCGCGGATTGCCCGTACGAGTAGCCCTCCGCCACGGTCACCTCTGGGCCGCGGCCGCCCTCACCACCCCCGGCGACCTGGCCACACCCCCCTCCCGTGACCACGCCGACCGCCTGGCCGCCCTCGACGACGCCGGGTGGGAGAAACTTCGACTCGGCCCCGGCTGGACGCAAGCCGCAGAAAGGGCCGACGAGGAGGTACGTACGCCATGAGCCAGACCGTCGACCGAGCACTGAGCATCCTGCCGCTGCTCGCGGAGGGCCCCGCCGACCTCGGCCAGGTCGCCGACCGCCTGGGCGTCCACAAGTCCACGGCCCTGCGCCTGCTGCGCACGCTCCACGAACACGGCATGGTCTACCGCCAGTCCGACCAGCGCTACCGCCTCGGCGCCCGCCTCATCGCCCTCGCCCAGGAGGCGATGGAGAACCTCGACATCCGCGAGATCGCCCACCCCCACCTCGTACGCCTCAACGAGCAGTGCGGACACACCGTCCACCTCGCCGTGTACGAGGAGGACGAGGTGCTGTACATCGACAAGGTCGAGAGCCGCTACCCGGTCCGGATGTACTCACGGATCGGCAAGCCCGTCGCCATCACCGTCGCCGCCGTCGCCAAGCTGCTGCTCGCCGACCTGCCCGAGCACGAGCGCCGAGCCCTCACCGAGAAGCTCGACTACCCCATGTACACGTCCCGTTCGACACCCAACCCGGAGGCCTTCCTCAGGGAACTGGCCAAGGTGCGCGAACAGGGCTGGGCCACCGACCTCGGCGGCCACGAGGAGTCCATCAACTGCGTCGCCGCGCCGATCCGCGGTGCCGACGGCCGGGTCGTCGCCGCGATGTCGGTCTCCGCGCCGAACGTCGTCGTCACCGCCGACGAACTCCTCACCCTGCTCCCGCTGGTGCGCCGTACGGCGGACGACATCAGCGGCGAGTACTCCGGCAGAACCTCAGCGAAAGGCACCGCATGACCGAGAAGACCGCGCTCACCCCGAAGACCCACACCACGCCTCCCGCGAAGTTCTCCCACGGTGTGCGCAAGGGCAACATCCTCCAGGTCGCCGGCCAGGTCGGCTTCCTCCCCGCGGTCGACGGGCAGCCCCCGACCCCGGCCGGCCCCACCCTGCGCGAGCAGACCCTCCAGACCCTCGCCAACGTCAAGGCGATCCTGGAGGAGGGCGGGGCCTCCTGGGACGACGTGATGATGATCCGCGTCTATCTGACGGACGTCGCCCACTTCGCCGAGATGAACGAGATCTACAACACCTACTTCGAGGAGCAGCGGCTCACCCAGCCGCCCGCCGCCCGGACCACGGTCTACGTCGGTCTGCCCGCGGGCCTGCTCATCGAGATCGACGCGCTGGCCGTACTCGGCTGACGCCCCCTCACCCCCCGCACGCCGTAAACGGCATGGCGTCCGCCACCCCCTGGAACGCCATGCCGCGATCCAACCTGCCCGAAAGCCCGATGTACTTACCCAGAGGACCCCCAAATGTCCCATCCGCTCGCCGCGGCGACCGCCCCCGAGACACCACCCCACACCGGCGGCCTGCTCCTCCTCATCGACGGTACGGCCGGTCTGCTCACCGTCGCCGCCATCGGCATCGCCCTGCTGCTCTTCCTGATCATCAAGGTCCGCCTGCAGCCCTTCGTGGCCCTGCTCGCGGTCTCCATAGCGGTCGGCCTCATGGCCGGCCTCTCGGTCACCGAACTCTTCGGCACGGTCCAGAAGAGCGACGCCGTGTCGACCATCGAGTCCGGCATGGGCGGCATCCTCGGCCATGTCGCGATCATCATCGGCCTGGGCACCATGCTGGGCGCGATCCTCGAAGTCAGCGGCGGTGCGGAGGTGTTGGCGTCCCGTCTGCTGAACCTCTTCGGCGAGAAGCGAGCACCCCTCGCCATGGGCCTGACCGGCCTGATCTTCGGCATCCCGGTCTTCTTCGACGTCGGCATCTTCGTCCTCGCACCGATCGTGTACGCCGCCGCAAAGCGCTCGGGCAAGTCCGTCCTGCTCTACTGCCTGCCGCTGCTGGCCGGCCTGTCGATGACGCACGCCTTCCTGCCCCCGCACCCCGGTCCGGTCGCGGCGGCCGGCCTCCTGCACGTCGAGCTCGGCTGGGTCATCCTCATGGGCATCGTCTGCGGCATCCCGGCGGTGCTGGCGGCGTGGGCGTTCTCGGCCTGGATCGGCCGCCGAATCTTCGTCCCGGTCCCGCAGGACATGGTCGAGGCGGCGGCCGAGGCCAAGCTGGCGATCATCAACGAGCAGCGGGACGCGGGCGTGGAGCCGCAGGAGAAGCCGGTGCCGCTCGGCACGGTCCTCGGCATCATCGGTACGCCGCTGGTGCTGATCCTCGCGGCGACGTTCTCCTCGATCGCCCTGGACCCCTCCACCACCCGCTCGGTGATCGAGTTCTTCGGTAACCCGTTCGTGGCCCTGACGATCGCCCTGCTGCTCGCGTACTACCTTCTCGGCATCCGCCGCGGCTGGTCGCGCAAGTCCCTGGAGACGGTGTCCACTTCGTCGCTGAAGCCCGTCGGCAACATCCTCCTGGTCGTCGGCGCGGGCGGTGTGTTCGGCGCCGTCCTGAAGGCCAGCGGCGTAGCCCAGGCCCTCTCCGACACCTTCAACGACGTGGGCCTCCCGGTCATCGTCCTGTCGTACCTGATCTCGCTGGTGCTCCGGGTGGCCCAGGGCTCGGCCACGGTCGCCATCGTCACCACGGCCGGCATCGTCGCCCCCCTCCTCACCGAGGGCGACCACTCCCAGCCGTTCATCGCCCTGGTCATCATGGCCATCTCGGCCGGCTCGATCTTCGCCTCCCACGTCAACGACGGGGGCTTCTGGATCGTGGCCAAGTACTTCGGGATCAGCGAACGTGACACGTTGAAGACGTGGACGGTTCTGGAGAGTGTGCTGTCGGTTGCCGGATTTGTGGTGGCCGCGGCGTTGAGTCTGATCGTGTAACGATGCGGGGGCTGGTTGCGCGGGACACAGGGTTGTCGACCATACTCATCCGCTGTGGAGCAGCGCATAGGTTCAGGCAGCCAGCCCCTGGAAGGCGCCGGGTTCGACCCGGCCTTCATCCCCGGGCTCACCTCACCCGCATCCGCCAGGCCGGAGCGCGTGAAGGATGAGGACGTGGCCGAGGAGACCGACTCCGAGGTCGCCGACTCCGAGGAGGCCGTTTCCGACGGGACGGACTCCGAGGAGACGGACGTCGAAGCCGACGACGAGGCCGAGGTGGAGGACGACGAGGAAGAGGCCGACGAGGAGGAGGCTCCCGTCGACGGTCCCGTCTTCGAGGCCGCCGACCGCCGGGCCCGTATCGTCGCCGACCACAGAGGCGTCCGGCTCTCCCTGGACGACCAGGAGTGCGAGTTCCGCTGGGACGAGATCGGCGCCGTCGAGACGGAGGTCCCGCGCTTCGGGAAGCGGTACACCATCACGGTGCACACTCCTGACCGCCGCTGGTACCCGATCGAGATCGAGGCGACGGCCAGGAGCAGCTTCAAGGCGTGGGACGAGGAACTGGACGCGGTCCTCGACGCCTACTTCGAACAGGACGCCGAGGAAGCCGACGCCAAGTAGCTAGCTGCAGTACTGGGCCTCCTTGCCGATGGACCGGTACATGCAGTCCGAGTTCTCCAGCAACTGCAGTACCGCGTCCCGGTTCCGGGCGGTCTCCCGCTCGATGACCTCGTCGGGCGGGTAGAACCCTCCGCCCCCGGAGCTCGGGTACATCTCGAACGTGTACGAGAAGATCTTCTGGTTGCCCCACAGCCAGTCGTCGATCGATCCGTCGGTGATGTACAGATCACTGGACTGCTCCGGCGTATAGCCGTTGCTGGCGGCCATCTTCTGCCCGACCGCGGCGAACGCGTTGCGGTCGTCGGCAGTCATCCCGGGCGCGGTGTCGGAGTACGTGTACCCGAACGGCCACAGCACCAGCTCGCTGTACGTGTGGAAGTCGACACCGGCCTTGATCTGCTGCTTGCCGCCGACGACCCGGCTGCGTACGAAGTTCGCGACCACCTTCACCTCGGGCGCGGACTCGGCGGACGCGCCCCGGTACGTGTCCGAGGACGCCGACCCCGACGAACCGCCGCAGCAACCCCACCGGTAGTTCCAGTTCCGGTTGAGGTCGGTCCCGACGGCCGACGAACCGGAGTTGGGCTGCCGGTTCTTGCGCCACGACCGGTACGAGCCGGTGGCGATGTCGTACTCGCCGCCGTCCGGGTTGAGGTCGGGCACGATCCAGATCTCCCGGTTGTTCACCATGCTGGTGATCCGGGAGTCGCTGCCGTAGTCGGAGGTCAGCTCGCGCAGCAGGTACAGCGCCATCTCGACGGTGAGGTGCTCACGCGCGTGCTGGTGGTGGGTGAACAGGACCTCCGGCTCGGCCTCGTCGGTGCCGACGTTGTCGCTGATCTTGATGGCGACGATGTTCCGGCCCTGGTACGACGTGCCGATGACGCGCTGGCTCGCGATCGAAGGGTTGGCCGAGACGATCGAGTTGATCTCGCTCGTCATCTCCGCGTAGTTGTGATAGCGCGAGTCGCCCGACGGGAAGTCGTAGAGCCGGACGTCGTCCTCGCCGGCGGACCGGTCGGGGACCGCGCCGAGCGGGGTGACTTCGTAGCCGAGCGCCTTCAGCTTCTTGATCTGGTCCGCCCGGCCCGAGATCACGACACCGTGGCCGTGAGCCTCGTCCACGGTCACGCCGGTCCGCTGAAGTGCCGTGCGGTCCTTGGCCGTCGAGTGCATGTGGACCTCGTACTGCCGGACGTCGTCGGCCGAAGGGGCCGCCTTGGCGGCGCTGTCGGCGTTCGCGGACACGTTCGCGGAGAGCGGCGCCGCGAGGGCGAGGGCGAGTACTGCGGCGAGCGCGGCGGTACGTCTGCCGCTGCGGGCTCCTGAGCCGCGTATTCGAAGTCGCATGAAGTCTCCTTGTGGGAGTGGGGGGTGGGGTTCAGTGCGACGTACGTGGTGCGGGTGTGGCGCTCATCGTGGGCCTGTGGCATGCACGGGTCAAGTATGGGACGGCGATCAATGGCGTGAACCATGCGGAAATAGGCCGCGCAGTGTACGCGCGCACACTTCACACCGAGCGGTCCCCGGCGAAATCCACCCGGGGGTGTGATCCGGACGTGCGGGGCGGTGCGGGGACGGAGGAGCGTAAGGGTCCGCGCAAGGGGGGGAGCGGTGGGAGCGGCGGGAGTGGTGGGGAACGCCGCACCCTCCGGCTCCCCGGCTCCTCCGCTCCCCGGCTCCGTCGGACGACACCTGGGGGGAACGGAGGAACTGCTGATCATGGGTGGATCAGCACCACGACGCGACCATCAACTGCCGGTCGAGACGACCAGCTTCGTCGACCGGCGCCGTGAACTCGCCATGGGCCGGGAGCTGTTGGCAAGAACCCGGCTCGTCACCCTGACCGGGCCCGGCGGCGTCGGCAAGACCCGCCTCGCCGCCCGCATCGCGGCCGCCGTACGGCGCACCTTCCCCGACGGCGTGCGGTACGTGCACCTCTCCGGCCTGGGCGACCCCGAGCTCGTCCCGCTCGCCGCCGCCGACGCGCTCGACCTGCACGATCACTCCGCACGGCCGCCGTTGCAGGCGCTGGTGGAGCGGGTGCGGGAGCGCCGGCTGCTCCTGCTGATCGACAACTGCGAGCACCTGCTGCCGGCCTGTGCCGAACTCGCCGCGGCCCTGCTGCACGGCACGACCGGCGTACGGATCCTCGCCACCAGCCGCCACCGCCTCGGTCTGACCGAGGAACACCTCCTGGACGTACGGCCCCTGCCGGTCCCCGACCCCGACGGCGACCTCTCCTCGCCCGAGGGCTACCCGGCCCTGGCCCTGTTCGCCGACCGGGCCGCCGCGGTCGTCCCCGACTTCCGCCTCACGTCCGCCAACCGCGCCGCCGTCGCCCGCCTGTGCCGCCGCCTCGACGGCCTCCCCCTCGCCATCGAACTCGCCGCCGTCCGGATGCGCGTCCTCGACGTCGACCAGCTCCTGGACCGCCTCGCCGACCGCTACCGCCTCCTCACCGGCGGCAGCCCCACCGCCCTGCCCCGCCACCAGACCCTGCGGGCGGCGGTCGACTGGAGCCATGAACTGTGCACCGGGTGGGAGCGGTTGGTGTGGGCCCGGTTGTCGGTGTTGGCGGGGAGTTTCGACCTGGAGACGGCGGAGGTGGTGTGTGGGGGTGGAGCGGGGGTGGCGGGGCCAGTTGGAGTGGGTGAGTACGGGAAGGCGGGGGTGGTTCGGGCAGGTGGGGTCGAGGCGGCGGGGGTGGTTCGAGGTGGCGAGGTCGAGGCGGCGGGGGTGGTTCGAGGTGGCGAGGTCGAGGCGGCGGGGGTGGTTCGAGGTGGCGGGGTCGAGGCGGCGGGGGTGGTGCCGGGCGGCGGTGCTTCCTGGCCGGGCGGGTGGAGAGGTGAGTTGGGCTTCTTGGCCGACCGAGTCGGGTGGTGGGTGGGCGAGGACGGGGGGCTGGGGGCGGAGCCCCCAGTGGGACGCAGGGGAGGAGCCCCTGGCGGGGTCGAAGGGGCGGAGCCCCTGGAGGACGGGACGGGTAGGGGCGGCGGGGGCGAAGAACCCCTGGCGGCCACCCCGTCCATCCACCCTCCCGACGTCCTCGACGCCATCACCGGCCTTGTCGACAAGTCGGTACTGTCCCGGGAGGCCGGTCCCGACGGCATCCGCTATCGCCTCCTCGACACCCTCCGCCACTACGGCCTGGCCCACCTCCGTCGGCTCCCCGGCGAGGAGCCCGCGGCCCGCCGCCGTCAACGTGACTGGATGCTGCACCGCGCCGCCCGCTGCGAGAGCGCCTGGTTCGGACCGGGCCAGCGTGAGATCGTCGCCCGCCTGCGCGCCGACCAGGACAACCTCCGTGCCGCCCTCGACTTCAGCCTCTCCACCCCGGGCGAGCGGCTCCCCGGACTGCGCCTCGCCGGCACCCTGTGGTTCTACTGGCACGCCTGCGGAGCCCCCCGCGAGGGCCGCCACTGGCTCGACCGCGCCCTGGCAGCCAACCCCGAGCCCACCCGGGAACGGGCCCGCGGCCTGTGGATCGCGGGACTCCTCGCCGCAGCCACCCACGACCTCACCGCGGGCCTCGCCCTCGCCCAGGACGCCCACGCCCTGGCCCAGGAGCTCGGCGACGCGGCGGAGGCGGCGCACGCCGAGTACGTCATCGGCGTCATCACCCTGTTCATGGACGACCTGCCGACCGCGCTCAGACACTTCGAGGCCAGCGTCGCCCGCGGCCGCGTTCCCGGCCAGCACCTCAGCCTGTACGGCCTCGACCAGGTCGAACTCGCCTGCGCCCTGGGCTTCCTGGGCGAGGCCGACCGTGCCGTGGAGGTCTGCGAACGGGCCCGACGGATGTGCGAACGGCACGGCGAGGAGTGGGTGCACTCCTACGTCCTGCGGATGCTCGCCCTCGCCCACACCGTGCGACGCGACTGGTGCCGGGCCGAACACCAGGCCCGCAAGGCCCTGCGTCTCAAACTCGCCGTTCACGACGTCACCGGCATCGCCCTGACCCTCGACCTCCTGGCCCGCATCGCCACGGAGACCGGCGCCCACGAACGCGCGGCCGTCCTGCTCGGCGCCGCCGACCACACCTGGTCCGGCATCGACCGCGACCGCTGGGGCTCGGCCACCCTCAAGGCGACCCGCCGCGACAGCGAGACCCGCGCCTGCGCGGCCCTGGCCCGCCCCGCCTTCCAACGGGCCTACGAACGCGGCACCGCACTCGGCCTCACCGAGACCGTCGACTACGCGGTCACCGACACCGACACCGACACCAAACAGCGGCCCCGGCCCCGTACAGGACCCCAAGCCCCCACAGGAAGCCCGGAATTCACCGAAAGGAGCATCGTCCATCTCACCCGCCGCGAGACCGAGGTCGCCGAACTCGTTGCCCAAGGCCTCGCCAACCAGCAGATCGCCGACCGGCTGGTCATCGCCCGCCGCACCGCCGAGGGCCACGTCGAACGCATTCTCGGCAAGCTCGGCTTCAGCAACCGCAGCCAGATCGCCGCCTGGGTGACGGCCCAACGCTGAAGCCGAACGGCCGACCCCCGGCATCCGACCCCCGACCTTCGATCCCCGACCTTCGACCGGCATCCGAACCGACAACCAGCTCCGTTCGACCGGCATCCGAACCGACAACCAGCTCCGAAGGAGAGCCAGCCTCGATGACCCCCCAAACCACCTCCCCCCAGGCCCCCTTCGACCATCGCATGACCGTCTTCGCCTCCGACGACGAGTTCCTCGCCTCCGCCCTCCCCTTCGTCACCGAGGCCCTCGCCGCCCCCGACGAACCCCCGCCCGTCGCCATCGCCGCCCCGGCCAACCTGGACCTCCTGCGCGACGCCCTCGGCACCGACGCCAAGAGCGTCGCCCTGGTCCCGCACACCGAGTGGTACACCGGCTCCGCCGCCAACGCGATCGCCCAGGGCGCCGGTTACCTCGCCGCCAACGCGGGCCCCGGCGGCCGTATCCACCTCCTCATGGAACCCGTCTGGAACGGCCGCGCCGGACGCTCGCCGCGCGAGACAGCCGAGTGGATCCGTTACGAGGCCCTCGCCAACCTCCTCTTCGCCCCGCTCGCCACGACCGCCCTGTGCGCCTACGACGCCCGCGCCGCCGGCCCGGCCATCGTCGCCGCCGCCCGCCGCGCCCACCCCGACACCGGCGTCTACGAGGACCCGGTCCGGCTCGCCGCGGAACTCGACGCCGTACCCCTGCCCCAGGCGCCCGCCGACGCCCAGCGGCTCCCCGGCCCGGCGCCCGCCGCCGACGCCGTACGCGACTGGGCGCTCACCCGGGGACTGGCCGCCGCGGACGCGGAGTTGTTCGCCACGGCCGTCACCGAGGCGGCCGACGCCATCGGCCCGCTGGACGCCGCCCTGCTGTGGGGCGACGCCCCGGCATGCGTCTGCGAACTGCGTGCCGCGCGCCCCGTCGACGACCCGCTCGCGGGCTTCGTACCGCCGCCGAGCGGGGAACTGGAGCCCGGTCAGGGGCTGTGGTTCGCCCGCCAGGTGTGCGCGTACGTCGATGTCCGCGGCGAGGGAGAGGGGGCGAGCGTACGGCTGCAGTACGGGTAGCGGAGGCCCGGCCCCGACAGGGACAGCGGGTAGGGGACAGCAAGCAGGGGATACAGGTATGGAATCGGGTATTTCTCCCCGTGTGCCCGCATCCCCGTACCCGCCACCCTGGACCCATGCTGTACGGCTCGAATCCCCAACCGCCCATGGGAGCAGGCCATCTGAGCGTCGAATACGACCCTTGCCCCTCCGCGGTCGGCGAGGCCCGCGCGGAGGTTCGGCGGCAGCTGGAGGGGTGGGGGCTCGCGGAATTCGACGACCTGGTGGATGTGGCCGAGGGGCTTGTGAGCGAGTTCGCCACGGACGCCTTGCGGCGGGCGGCGCGTGGGTTCCGGCTCACTCTGTTCGCCGCGCACGGTGTTCTTCGGTGTGAGGTGCGGGACGGGGTGGGGAAGACCGTGTGGGCCGAGTTCGGTACGTGCGGGTGTGTGGGAGGGAGCGGTTCGTTCTGCCGACTGGGGTCGTACTCGGGTTGCGGGTAGGGAGTCCGTGCGGGCCCTCTTGTAGGTTCCGTTTCCTTACGCTTTCTTGATCTGCATGGCGGACACCACAGGTAACCCCACGTTCTCTGAGGCACCCTCCGGCAGTCATCCCCCACTCGGTAAGTCCCGTTGGCGGTACATCGGCCCGGGCATCGTCGTCGCCGCGACCGGTGTCGGGGCCGGCGATCTCGTCGCCACCCTCATCGCGGGCAGCAACTTCGGGTACACGCTGCTCTGGGCCGCGGTCATCGGCTGTCTGGTCAAGATCTCCCTCGCCGAGGCGGCCGGGCGCTGGCATCTGTCCACCGGGCGCACCCTGTTCGACGGTTGGGCGAGCCTCGGCCGCTGGACCATCTGGTTCTTCGGTGTCTACGCCGTGATCTGGGGGTTCGTGTACGGCGCCGCCGCGATGTCGTCGAGCGCGCTCCCGCTGCAGGCGTTGTTCCCGGACGTGATGGACCTGGAGTGGTGGGCCATCGCGTGCGGTCTCGTAGGACTCGTCTTCGTCTGGTTCAACAAGTACGCGGTCTTCGAGAAGGTCATGACGGTCCTGGTGGGTGTCATGTTCGTGGTGACCGTGTATCTCGCGATCCGCGTCACGCCGAACCTTCCCGACGCCTTCGCCGGTCTGCTGCCCGTCCTGCCCGACGAGAAGGACTCGATCCTCAACACCCTCGGCCTGATCGGCGGTGTCGGCGGCACCATCACCCTTGCCGCGTACGGCTACTGGGTCAACGCCAAGGGCTGGACCAACACCGGCTGGATGAAGGTCATGCGGCTCGACAACCGCGTCGCGTACATCACGACCGGCGTCTTCGTCATCGCCATGCTGTTCGTCGGCGCGGAGCTCCTGCACTCCGCGAACATCGCCATCGCCGGCGGCGACAAGGGGCTCCTCCAGCTCAGCGACATCCTGGAGGAGGAGTACGGCACGGCGACCGCCAAGTTCTTCCTGATCGGCTTCTTCGCCACCTCCTACACCTCCCTGATCGGCGTCTGGCACGGGGTGAGCCTGATGTTCGCCGACTTCATGGCCCGGTTCCGGGGCGAGGGCGCGCAGAAGGGCGAGGAGGTCGCCTCCGGTGCGCGCGAACGCTCCTGGCCGTTCCGCGCATACCTGCTGTGGCTGACCTTCCCGCCCATCGTCCTGCTGTTCCAGGGCGAGCCCTTCCGCCTGATCATCATCTACGGCGTCCTGGGCGCGGCCTTCCTGCCCTTCCTCGCCGGCACCCTGCTCTGGCTCCTCAACTCCTCGCGCACGCCGGGGGAATGGCGCAACGGGCCGGTGAGCAACGCGATGCTGGTGATCGCGGGCCTGTTGTTCCTGGTGCTGTGCCTGAAGCAGGTCTGGGACCAGCCGTGGTCGGAGTTCTTCTAGCCGGAGAGCTGTCCGAGGGGCCTAGCGGAAGCGGTCCCACTCCGGGCTGAGGGCGATCTCCCGGAGCTGCTTCACGGTCAGGGCCGGCTTCGCGCGGGACGGGGAGGCGTGCGGGCCGTCCGCGTTGTAGGCGCTGACCGCGACCCGGAAGCCGTCGGTGCGCAGCGTGTCGACGGTCCGGCGCACGCAGCCCGCGACGCCCTTGTCGCCCGCGTCCTGCCGGTCGGTGACCAGGGTGCCGTCCGGCAGGGTCTCGGCGTCGTCCCCGAACAGCTCGTCGGCGACGTCGCCCATGCCGTGCTGGACGTCGATCTCGACGAGGCTCCTGCCCTTGCCGTCGTCGACGACGAGGTACGAGTAGTCGGTGCCCCTGTCGGCCACCTTGGCGCCCTTGGGGAGCAGCGGCACCAGCGTGTCCAGGATCTCGGTGAAGGACGGCTCCTGGGTGGGGCCCTGCTGGTCCGTCCCCGTCGGTTCCCCGGAGCCCCCTGTGCCCCCGCCGTTTCCGGGAATGGAGTCGACGTACCCCCGCCACACCTTCGCCATCGCGAGCTCCTTCAACTGGGCGGTGGACAGGGGCGGTTCGCTCCTGCTGACCGGCGCGCCCTTCTCGGCGGCGGCGTTCCACTCGCTCACGGAGACGTGCTGTCCGGCCGGGGTGACCAGGTCGGCCGTCCACATCTTGGTGTCGACGCGCCGGTCGGGATACTCGTACCCCTGGAACAGCTTGAGCAGGGAGCCGTCGGGCAGCAGGGTGGAGACGCACCTGTCATGCGGGGTGACCGTCTTGTCCGGGCACTTGGTCATCTGACGGGCCTGTTCGCCGCCGGGCTCGATCCGGTCCAGGCCGACGGTGATGGCGCCGGGGCCCTTGCCGTCGTCGTGCACGAGATGGACGTACGGCGGCATCAGGGAGTTCGTCGCGCCCTTCGCGTCCCGCTCACTGACCTTGCCCTCGGGGAGCAGTCCTTCGAGCGTCTCGATGAGTTGGCGGGCGGTCACGGGAGGCGCGGAGGGCGTGCCGGACGGCTGCTCGGCCACGTTGGAGCTCGACGGCCGCGGGGCCGGGGTCCCGCCCCACGGCACCAGCAGCGCCCCGCCCACGCCGACGAGGGCGATCCCGGCCGCGCCGCCCACCACCGTGGCCCGCCGCCTCAGCCGCAGCCGACGCCCGCGTGCCAGGCCGGCGGCGACGAGCGCGGTCCGGTCGGCGTCGAAGCGGTCACCGGTGTCGTGCAGGGCGTGACTGAGCCGCCCCTCGAAGTGGTCCTCGTCGTGTTCCACAGGCATGGCGGATCCACCGTTTCTCAGGATTGGGCTCGTAAGAGCCGTAGGGCAGAGGGCCGTAGGACAGGGGGTCGTGGGGTAGAGGGGCCTGGGTCAGGGGGCGCAGGGCAGAGGGGTGTGGGTCGGGGCGTGGGGCAAGGGGCCGTGGGTCAGGGTGCCGCGTACTCGCCGAGGTCCTCGCCCAGCAGCTCGCGCAGCCGCCCCAGCGCCCGGGTGCACCTCGTCCGTACCGCCGCGGAACTGGCGTTCAGCGCGTCCGCGGTCTCCTCCACGGACCGGTCCTCCCAGTAACGCAGCACGACCACGGCCCGGTCCTTGGCGGGCAGCCGGGCCAGTGCCTGGAGCAGGGTCAGCCGTAGCGGCAGGTCACCGTGTCCGCCGTCGGCCGCCGCACGGTCGGGGATCGCGTCCGTGGCCCGTTCGGTGCTGCTGCGCCGCCGCTGATGGGCGAGGAAGGTGCGGGTGAGGACGGTCTGCGCGTACCCGGCGGGGTTGTCCACCCGGGAGATCCGTCCCCAGCGGACGTAGATCCGGCCGAGGGCCTCCTGGACGAGATCCTCGGCGAGATGGGTGTCGCCGGCCGTCAACAGACAGGCAGACCGGTACAGATGCCCGGCTCTCGCCACCGCGAACTCCGCATACTCGTCCGCGCGGGCCTGTCCCATCCGTTCCCCCTGTTGTGCTGTGCGCCGGCTGTCGGTGAGGTCCTCACTTCACTGATGCGGCGGGGCAGGGAGAATGTTTCACCGCAACACCGAGAAGTTCCCAGCCGGCTTGAGGACCGAGGCACCGACGGATGACCGAGCAGCCACCACTCCCACCCTCACCCCCACCCGTCCCGGGCTTCGGTCCACCCCCACCCCAGTACGCACCCCAGAGCGCACCGCAATACGCCCCCGCGCAGCCACCGCCGTATGCCGCCCCGGTCCCGCCGCCCCACCCCGCGGCCCAGTCGGCCCCCGCCGCCCCGGTCGGCCCGGACTTCCTGGCCGTCGACAAGCGCAACGCCGTCGTCGTGGACGCGTCCGGTGTCGCCTTCGAGATGTCCGGCCTCACGATCGAGTTCCACTGGCCGGAGATCAGCAGCATCCACTACAAGGCGAGCCCCGACGGCAAGGCGCTCATGGTCGCCGTCATCCACCTGGACGGCCGGTTCTACGAGTGCGTGGTGGAGGCCAGACCCAGGCCGCGGCTGCAGGAGTGGTTCCAGCAGCTGGCCTGGGTCCTCGGTCATTACCGGCCCATGGGGTGAGGGCGGCGACGGGCCCTACGGCAGCCCGTGCACATGCGGCCCCACCGCGTTGGACCACGCGTTGCCGTCCGTCGCGTCCCAGTTCGTGGACCAGGTCATCGCGCCGCGCAGATCGGGATAGGTCCGCGAGGGCTTGAAGGACCCGCACCCGGTGCCCTTGGTCAGGCAGTCCAGGGCGTTGTTCACGACCGACGGAGCCACGTACCCGCTGCCCGCGGCCCGGGTGGAGGCGGGCAGGCCGAGCCCCACCTGGGAGGGGGCGAGGCCGCCCTCCAGCTGGATGCAGGCCAGGGCGGTCAGGAAGTCCACCGAGCCCTGGCTGTAGACCTTGCCGTCGCAGCCGAGCATCGAACCGCTGTTGTAGTACTGCATGTTGACGACGGTCAGGATGTCCTTGATGTTCAGCGCCGTCTGGAAGTAGGAGTTCGCCGTCGACTGCATGTCGATGGTCTGCGGCGCCATCGTGATGACCAGCGACGATCCCGCCTTCGAGGAGAGCGAGCGCAGGGCCTGCGTCATGTACGTCGCGTTGAGACCGTTCTCCAGGTCGATGTCGACGCCGTCGAAGCCGTACGTCTGCATGAGGGTGTGGACGGAGTTCGCGAAGTTCGTCGCCGACGCGGCGTCGTTCACGGCCACCGTGCCGCGCTCACCGCCCACCGAGACGACGACCTTCTTCCCGGCCGCCTGCTTGGCCCTGATGTCCGCCTTGAACTGGTCGACGGTGTAGCCGCCCAGCCCGGCCGAGTCCAGGTTGAAGGTCACCGCGCCGGGCGTCGAGGTCGCGTCCGCGAAGGCGACGGCGATGATGTCGTACTGGGACTGCACGTCCGCGAGCTTCTGGACCGTGGCGCCGTTGTTGAAGTTCTGCCAGTAGCCGGTCACCGCGTGCTTGGGCAGCGCAGGACCCACCGGCCCCGCCGTGGTCGTCCCCGTGACCGCGGCCGACTTCGCCGACTCACCGGCCGCGTTGGTCGCCGTGACCTGGAAGGAGTACGACGTCGAGGCCGCGAGCCCGGTCACGGTCGCCGAAGTGCCGGTCACCGCGGTCACCTTGGTGCCGTCGCGGTAGACGTTGTAGCCGGTCGCGCCCGAGACGGCGTTCCAGGCCAGGGAGACGGACGACGAGGAGGTGCCCGACACCGCGAGCCCGCCCGGCGTACCGGGGATCGTGGGGGAGGGGTCGGTGCCACCGCCGCCGTCGGGGCCGTACACCGACACGTCGTCCGCGTAGTAGGCCGCCTGTCCGTACCAGCCGTGCGTGTACACCGTCACGGAGGTCGTCGAGCCGCCGGTGGTGAAGGTGGTCGACAGCTGCTTCCAGGACGCCGAGTCCGGCGTCCAGGTCGACACGTCCGTGGTGCCGGTGCCCGTCACGCCGAGGTAGGTGTAGCCGCCCTGCACCCAGGCGCTCAGCGTGTACGTGGAGTTGGGCTTCACCGCCACGGCCTGCGTGCACCGTGCGTTGTCCTGCCCGGCCGGCGTCGCCTTCAGCGCGGTGGCGCCGCCGTGCACGGGGGAGGAGACCGTCGTCCCGCTGTTCGCGGAACACGTCCAGTTGCTCAGGCCGGACTCGAATCCGGCGTTCTTCGCGTTGTTGACGTCCGCCGCGGACGCCTGGCCCGCGGGGAGAAAGGCGAGAGCGAGGGCGGCGGTGACGGCGCCCGTCCAGAGTCTGCTGCGTATGGACATGACAATAGGCATGTTGAACAACTTGGTCCAGACCAATTCGACTGTCAAGAGAATCTCGCGACGCCGACGACCGCGGGGCCGATGTTCCGCTGTTCCGCGGTTCGGCGATCCACGTGCCTACGAAGCACGGATGGGACGTCAGTTGCCCCCGAGCACCTGATGCACGAAGAGGGCCGTGAAGCCGAGCGTGGCCATGCCGCACCCGGCGACCAGGGCAAGACACTGCAGGACGGGCGACCAACTGCCCCGGCCCGCTATGGTCGCCGTCCGCTCGGGATCGCGCGGGTCATAGGCGACCGCGACCTGGGCGCCCTCCTTCACCGACCAGCCGGCGAGGTCCTCGAACTCGACCTCCCGGCCGTCGGGCGCCCGGAAGGCGAAGTAGTGCCGCGTCGCGTCGGAGCGGTTGTACGGCTCGGTCTCGACGCGGACGCACGTCCCGGTGGTCCGTGTGCCGCTCCGCATCATCCGCACGACCGTCACCAGACGGCGGGCGTACTTCACCGTCAGCCAGCCGAAGAAGAGCATGAGGGCCCCGAGGACGACGTATCCGGATCCGGGAATCTCCATGGTCGGCCCACCTCCTTCGCGATCGGCACCGCTGCCCGGCGCATGTCCTAGTGCACCTGAACCGAATCGATGATCTTGCTCAGGTCGGCGTCGTCCAGTGCGCCCTTCTTCGCGTCGATCCGGACCGCGAAGGTCTTCTCCCGTGAGTCGAGCCCGGTGAGGATCACCCCCTGGAGACGGGTGCCCTTCGGCGGCGTGTCCTCCTCGCCGGTCGAGCTGAACTCGAAGTCGACCCGCTTGGCCTCGTCCGTCCCGGCCAGCTGGACATCCTTCTCGCCCTTGAGCGTCGCCCCCAACTGCACACCGGCCTCGGCGGCGATCGCGGCCTCCTCGGCCGAGTCGGCGTCGGTGAAGTCCAGTTGAACGGTGATCATGGAGACGATCGTGCCGTCCTCGGTACGGACCGCCTCGGCCGCGTTGTGCTCGCTGCGCTCGTCGGCGCCCCGCTCCACATATCCGTCGGAGCCCTTGGGGTATGAGACGTCCACACCCTTCGTCTTCAGCGTGCCCCAGCCGCCGGGCACCGAGTCCGCCTCCTGGCCGTCCCCACCGCAGCCGGTGACGAGCAGGGCGGCGCACACCCCGGAGACGAGGCCGGTGACGGCCCGGTTGCCTCTGCGGGGGTTCACGCTGCTCCGGCCTCGTACGTCAAGCCTGCTGTTCATTCGTGATCGCTCCCCTGGCCTGCGCTCGTCCCTGGTCCCGGTCCCTGATCACTGGGCACAGTAGCTGTAGGGGACGTACGACCGGCGTCCGTCTCGTGGGGCTCCCAGGAATTGTGCGTCGTTGAGCATCTCTTCCTTCTTCTCGGTTCCCACCGAGAAGCCGAGGCTGAGCCCGAGGTTCAGTTCGAAGCCGTACTCCGCGGCCTCCTGCCGGCCCGTATACACCGTCTTGCTGGACTTGCCCTTGTCGAAGAGCAGTTGCCCGAACGAGTCGTCGTTGCCAGGTCGCTTCGTCGGGGCGTGGTCGTCGAACATGTAGGTGAAGGGGGCCGCGTTGTCGCCGTAGCCGTCGAGCCACTTCTCGGCGACCGTGCGGTCGGCGTCGCCTTCGGGACCCGGGTCGAAGCTGACGGAGTTGGTGACGACCTCGATGCCGGTCTCGTTGTCGGTGCCCTTGACGCCGCCGCTGCCGCCCCGCTTGTCGTCCCCGCTCTTGCCGTTGTCGCCGCCGGCCTTGGCGCCGTCCTTGGTCGCGCCCTTCTCGACGGTGCGCGTCATGTCGATGCGGATCAGCTTGCCGGTCTTCTTGTCGTGGGTGACGGTGATGGTGCCGGTCTGTGTCGTCGACGCGGAGGCCTCGCCGCTGAGGGGACCGGCCTCGTAGCCCAGCTTGGTGCCGTACTCGATGGACGCGGAGTACGTGTACGACTTGTTGTTCTTGTACTTGTTGTCCGTCCACGTCACCTCCGGCGAGAACTTGAAGTTGCCGCCGAGCGTGGCGCTGAGTTTCTCCTCGTCGCCGGCCGACAGCTTCATACCGCCCGCTGCCGACGCCTCAAGCCCGACCTTGCCGTAGGAGATCTGCCGGTTGCCGCCGAGGCCCTTCTCGATCCGCTCGCGGGTTTCCTCCTCGTCCTTGAGCGGCCCGGCCCCGAAGAGGTAGAGGATGCTGTCGCCGACGCTCGCCTCGGCGCCGCCGGGCGACTGGCGCCGCATCTCGTACATCTGCAGCTTCTCGATGTCGTCCCGGAACCTCTTGGCCTCTTCCTCGCTCTCGAACACCCAGGTGTCCCCGTTGGTCACCTTGATGCCCGCGCCGAGCTCGACCTTGTCCGATCCGAACTTCCCGACCTTGGCCCCCGGTTTCCAGTCCTTCTTCGCGGCGACGGACGCGGCGTCGGTGAACGTCATGTGCACCAGCTCGTCCTTGTCGTCGACTCTGCCGTCCTTGTTGATGTCGGTGTTGGCCTTGAACCGCTGTTCCTGGAAGCCGTACTCCTCCCCGAACTCGATGAACAGCACCTTGGCCTTCGCGCCGGCCTTGTCGGTGATGGCCGAGATCTGGCAGAGGGGAGGCTCGAAGTCGGCGTCGGTGAGGGGCTTGCCGGGGTCAGGGCCGCCCCCGGCGCAGTTGCTGCCGCCCGTGACCCGACAGATCTGCGCGGCGAGCTTCTGGTAGAGCGCCTGCCCCAGACCGGTGGCGGACACCCCGAGGACGAGAGCGACGACGACCACGACCATGCCGAGGAACTCGGTGGCGGTCGCTCCGCGGTCATCGCGTCTGTGCGGTCGTCGGCACGGCCCTTCGTACGCCGGCGGTATGCCGTCCCCCTGAACCATGCTCGGGCCTCTCCTTGTCCGTGGCGCCCGGGGGGGGGGGGGGGGGGGGGGGGGGGGGGGGGGGGGGGGGGGGGGGGGGGGGGGGGGGGGGGGGGGGGGGGGGGGGGGGGGGGGC
>NZ_JAQMYP010000037.1 GCF_028369295.1 Streptomyces sp. HD | reverse complement strand
CGGCCCCGAGGCCTCGCCGACACACCCGGACGCCGCTGCCGCCGTGGCGGCTCCGGCGGTTCACGCGGGTGCCGTGGTCGTCGAGAGCCCGGCCGTGTCCGCGGACACCGTCGCGTCCGAGGCGGTTCCGAAGGCACGTGCGGGTGTGGATGCGGGTGAGGCGGCACCGGCGGTGTGCGTGATCGGGGCCGGCGCCCCGGCCCTTGCGGGTGTGGCCGCCGTCGATTCCTCGGCGGTGGGTACGGGTGTGGATGCGGGTGAGGCGGCACCGGCGGTGTGCGTGATCGGGGCCGGCGCCCCGGCCCTTGCGGGTGTGGCCGCCGTCGATTCCTCCGCGGTGGGTACGGGTGTGGATGCGGGCGAGGCCGCTCCTGCAGGGTGCGTGATCGCGTCCGGCGCCCCGGCCTTGACGGTCCGCACGGATGCCGCAGTCCCCGAAGCCACAGCCGTCGGGTCCTCCCGCGCCGGCGTCGTCGTGTCCGAGCCCCGCTCGGAAACGGCCACCCCCAAGTCCCCCGGCAACCGACTGCGTAACGTCCTGTCCCGCCTCAACACCCCTGCCGTCCGCACCCACCTGGGCACGGCCGTCGGGGTCGCCATCCTGGTGGTGCTGTTCTGGCGGCTCGGTACCGGTGTGTTCCTCGACGGGCTGCGGCGGATCGACGGGACGGCGTTGTGCGCGGCGCTCGGGATCGGGCTTGTCACCACCGTGTTCAGCGCGTGGCGCTGGCAGTTGGTGGCGCGCGCGCTGCGGATCCGGCTGCCGCTGCGGCCGGCCGTCGCCGACTACTACCGTGCCCTGTTCCTCAACGCGGCCCTGCCCGGCGGCGTCCTCGGCGATGTGCACCGGGCGGTGCGGCACGGGCAGAGCGCCGGTGACCTGGGCCGCGGGGTCCGCGCGGTCGTGCTGGAGCGGACGGCCGGCCAGGTCGCCCTCACCGCCGTCGGCGCCGGAGTCCTGCTGACCATGCCGTCCCCGGTGCTGAACCAGGCCCGGGACCTCACGCCCGTCCTGCTGTTCGCGGCGGTGGGCGCGCTCGCCGTCGTGGCCGCCGTGCGCATGAACCGGGCGCCCTCCCGCCGGGACCGGTCGAACCCGACGGCCCTGCGCACCACGCTCGCCGAGGCTCGGGAAGCCCTGCTGTCCCGCCGCAACGGGCCCGGCGTCGCCGTCTCCTCCGTCGTCGTCCTCGCCGGTCACATCGCGATGTTCGTGCTCGCCGCGAGGATCGCCGGCACCACCGCCTCCGTGGCCGTCCTGCTGCCGCTCGCCGTGCTCGCCCTGCTCGCCATGGGACTGCCCCTGAACATCGGCGGCTTCGGCCCCCGCGAGGGCGTCACCGCCTGGGCGTTCGGCGCCGTGGGCCTGGGCGCCGACATGGGGCTGGCCGTCGCCGTCGTGTACGGCGTGCTCAGCCTCGTGGCCGCCCTGCCCGGCGCCCTCGTCCTGGTCGCCCGCTGGTACACCGGGCTGCGCGCGGGTGCCGGATCCGCCCGCACCGTGGCGGACCCGGAACCCGGCGACTATTTTCGTGCGTCTCCCGTGTCCGCTACGGAATCGTCCGCGGAGGTCAGCAGTGACACATACGCGCCGAAGGAATCCGCGAGGCTCGCCAGCAGCCGCTTCCCCTTTTCCGCGGAACCCAGCGACGGACGGCCTATGACACCCGAATCGGTATAGCCGGACATACCGAGGGTCAGGAGATGACGGCGGTCGTCCGCCACGAAATCGGAAGTCTCATAACCGGGTCGGATCAATTCGGGATGAGTGTGCAGAAGGATGGAGGTCTCAATTTCCCCCGCGTGCATGTCGGTGAGCAGCGAGGTCTCTACCCCCGCCCGTTCCCGGGCGGCCTCCCAGTCCTCCGGGGCCGGGAACAGCGCCATTCGCTCGCCGCGCGCGGAGGACTCCTGAACGACATTGCCCAGTACGTAGTTTCCGCCGTGCCCGTTGACCAGCACCAGGACGTCGACGCCCGACCGGCGGAGCGAAGCCGCTATGTCCCGTATCACCGCATGAAGGGTCACCGAGGAGATGCTGACGGTCCCCGGCCAGGCCGCGTGCTCGTGCGAGCAGGAGATCGTCACCGGTGGAAGGAGGTGCACCGGGTGCACCGCTGCGATCTCGCGCGCGATTGCGCAGGCCACGAGCGTGTCGGTCGCCAGTGGAAGGAACGGACCGTGCTGCTCGAAGCTCCCGACGGGGAGGACCGCGACCTGTCGTGAGACGCCCGCGCCTCGGGCCCGTACGTCCTCGGTGGTGTCCGCCGGCACCAGCGAGTGCGCCGTCGGCCGCGTCTGCGAATCACTCATCTTTTTCCGGCCTTTCGTCTCTGCATAGGAACTGAAGAATCATGACAGAAAACGTTGGCGTACTCGGCAAGAAGTCCGCACAGCGGACGCAGCGTTCCGGCGTGGAACGCGTGGTGAATGCCCCGCTGCCCACCGTGTACGGGGAATTCCGGGCGATCGGTTACCTCGACCACGACCGCGGCGACGAACAAGTGGCCCTCGTCTACGGCGAGATCGGCACCGAGGGCGTGCTCACCCGGCTGCACTCCGAGTGCCTCACCGGCGACGCCTTCGGCTCCCAGCACTGCGAGTGCGGCGACCAGCTCGCCTCCGCGCTGCGCGCGGTCGTCGCCGAGGGCTCCGGCATAGTCGTCTATCTGCGGGGCCACGAGGGCCGCGGCATCGGCCTGCTCGCCAAGCTGCGCGCGATGGCCCTGCAGGCGGAGGGCCTGGACACCGTCGAGGCCAACCTCGCGCTCGGACTGCCGGTGGACGCCCGCGACTACGGCGTCGCCGCCGAGATGCTGCACGACCTGGGCGTGCAGAGCGTCCGCCTGATGTCCAACAACCCGCGCAAGCGCGAGGCACTGCTGCGGCACGGCATCCAGGTCGCCGAGACGGTTCCGCTGCTGATCCCGCCGTGCGAGAACAACATCACCTACCTGCGCACCAAGCGGGAACGCCTCGATCACCACCTGCCCCATCTGGACGCGGTCGCGCACCTGTCCTGATTGCCGCGAGGCTCGTCCGGACAGGAAGAGGGAATGACCGACGACGTCCTCTTCCTCTCCGGAGAACAGGTGACGGGCCTGCTGGGCCTGGACGCGGCGATCGCCTCGCAACGCGCGGCATTCACGGCGCTCGGCGCCGACGCGGCCGACCTGCCCGGGAAGATCATGCACCCGAGCCGCTTCGACGACAGTGTCGTCTTCGCGTATGTGTCCCGGCTGTCGGCGGACACCGGCGCCGTCGCGAAGATCGGCAGCGTCAACCCGGGCAACGCGGCGTCCGGCCTGCCCACGATCCACGCCGTCATCACCGTGCTCGACCCGGTGACGGGCCGCCTGGCCGCGGTCATGGACGGCACGGCGATCACGACGCTGCGCACGGCGGCCGCGAGCGCCGTCGCGATCGACGCCCTGGCCACCCCCGACAGCGCGGACCTCGCCCTCCTCGGCTCAGGCACCCAGGCCCTCGCCCACGCCCGGGCCGTCGCCCGGGTGCGCGAGGTGAAGTCCGTACGGCTGTGGAGTCCGACCGCGCGCAGACGTGCCAGGGCCGCGGAGCAGCTCACGGCCGAACTGGGCCTGACCGTCCGGCCGGCCGGCACCCCGCAGGAGGCCGTCACCGGGGCGTCGCTGGTCGCGGCCTGCACGCTCAGCACGACGCCCGTGGTGCGCGGGGAGTGGCTGGCGCCCGGGGCCACGGTGGTCAGCGTCGGGTCGTTCGAGCCCGGGCGCCGGGAGGTGGACGCGGATGTGCTGCTGCACGCGGCGAGCGTCGTCGTCGACGACCCGGTGACCGCGGCCGAGCACGCCGGGCCCGTGGTGGACGCCCTGCGCGAAGGGCTGCTGGCCCCCGAGGACCTGGTCGGGCTCGGCGCCGTCCTCACCGGGCAGAGCTTCCCGAGATCCGGACCCGGGGACATCGTCTACTACAACAGCGTCGGCCTCGGCATCCAGGACGCGGCCGCTGCATGGGCCGTGGTCGAGGCCGCCAGGAAGGTGGGCCCGTGAACACGCACGCGAACGTCGTCATCATCGGAGGCGGCGTGATGGGCACCAGCATCGCCTACCACCTCGCCCGCGCCGGCGTACGGGACGTCCTCCTCGTCGAGCGCGACGAACTGGCCTCCGGGTCCACCTCCAAGGCGGCCGGCGGAGTGCGCGCACAGTTCTCCGACGAGCTCAACATCCGGCTCGGGGCACGCAGTCTGGAGGCGTTCGGACGGTTCGAGGAGGAGACCGGGTACGACATCGGCCTGCACCGGGTCGGCTATCTGTTCCTGCTCTCGACCCCCGAGGACGTCGCCGGCTTCGAGGCGAGCGTCCGGCTGCAGAACTCCCTCGGCGTACCGAGCCGGATGATCGACCCCGCCGAGGCGCGGCGACTGTCCCCGCTGATCACCACCGACGGACTGCTGGCCGCCGCGTTCTCCCCGGACGACGGCCACTGCACCCCCGAAGCCGTCGTCCACGGCTACGCGTCCGCCGCCCGCGAGTACGGCGCGCGGATCTTACGGCACACCGACGTCACCGGCATCGAACTGCACGGCGACCGGATCACCGCCGTGACCACGACCATCGGCCGGATCACCACCGACACGGTGATCTGCGCGGCCGGCGCCTGGTCGCGGGCCGTCGGTGCGATGGCCGGCGTGGAACTGCCCGTGGTGCCGCTGCGCCGCCAGATCGCGGTCACCGAACCTGTCGAGGGACTGCCGCCGCACCTGCCCATGACCATCGACTTCACCACCAGCCTCTACTTCCACAGCGAGGGCCCCGGCCTCCTCCTCGGCATGTCCGACCCCGACGAACGGCCCGGCTTCGCCACCGACACCCACGACCGCTGGATCCCCCGCCTGGCCGCCGCCATGGAGCACCGCGCCCCCGCCCTGCTCGACCTGCGCCGCACGGGCGGCTGGGCGGGCCTGTACGAGATCACCCCGGACCACAACGCGCTGATCGGCGAGGCGACTTCCGTGTCCCGGTTCCTGTACGCGACCGGCTTCTCCGGCCACGGCTTTCTCCAGGGCCCGGCCGTCGGCGAGGTCGTCCGCGACCTGTACCTCGGCCGCGTACCCTTCGTGGACGTCAGCCCGCTCAGCGCCGGCCGGTTCGCGGCCGACGCCCCGCGCCCGGAGGCCAACCGCGTATGACCGAGCTCCATCTGTGGCTGCGCCACGAGGTCCGTTCCACCGAGCGACGCACACCGATCGTGCCGTTGGACGCACGACGGCTGGTCGAGAGCGGGGTGACACTGACCGTCGAGGAGTCCGCGCAGCGGATCTTCCCCGCCGAGGAGTACGAGGCGGTCGGCTGCCGCATCGCCCTGAGCGGCTCGTGGGTGTCGGCCCCGGCGGACACCGTCGTCCTCGGACTGAAGGAACTCCCCGACGATCCGGCCGAACTGACGCACCGCCACATCTACTTCGGGCATGCCTACAAGCAGCAGCCCGGCGCCAAGGACCTGCTCCACCGGTTCGCGGCCGGGGGAGGGGCGCTGCTCGACCTGGAGTACCTGGTGGACGACAGCGGCCGCCGCCTCGCCGCGTTCGGCTTCTGGGCCGGCTACCTGGGCGCCGCCCTGGCCGTCCTCCAGCACCGGGGCAGGCTCGTCGCACCGCTCACCCCCACCTCGAAGGACGAACTGGACGCCCTCCTCCAACCGGCCCCGGGGGAACCGGAGTTCACCGCGCTGGTGATCGGCGCCCTGGGCCGCAGCGGTCGCGGCGCGCGCCTCGCGCTGCTGACCGCCGGGGTCGAGGCGACACCCTGGGACCTCGAAGAGACCCGCGACCTGGACCGCCCCGTCCTCCTCGCGCACGACGTGGTCGTGAACGCCGTCCTCGCCACAACGCCCGTCCCGCCCTTCCTCCGCGAGCAGGACCTGAACGACCCCGCCCGGGCGCTCCGCACCCTGTGCGACGTCACCGTCGACGTCGGTTCCCCGCTGAACGTCCTCCCGATCTACGACCGCACCACCGACTGGACCGCCCCCGTCCGCCGACTGCGCGAAGACCCCCCGCTCGACCTGATCGCCATCGACAACCTCCCCTCACTGCTGCCCCGCGAGTCCAGCACCGACTTCTCCTCGGCGCTCCTGCCCCAGCTGCTGGAATTCGAGACGGGCGGCCCGTGGGGGCGCTGCATCGACCGGTTCCGCCAGGCCTCCCGTGAACTCGACATCGCAGAAGGGGAGTTCCACCATGACTGACAGCCCGGCACGGGTTCCCGCGTCCGGCACCGTCCACTGGGTCGGCGCCGGACTCTCCACCGGCAGCGGCCTGGCCCGGCTGTGCGGCGCGGCCGACCGGGTACGGCTGTGGCACCGCACCGAGAGCCGAGCCGCCGAGGCCCTGCAACGGCTGGGGCTCACCGCACGCGCCGAGCCCCGCGCGTTCACGCTTCCCGCGCTCACGGCCGAACTGGCGCCCGGCGACATCGTCGTATCGATGCTGCCCGCGCCCGAGCACGCCGGGATCCTGGCGGCCTGCGTCCGGCGGGAGGCCCACTTCGCCTGCTCCAGCTATGTGTCGGACGCGGTGCTCGACCAGGTGCCCGCGGCCGCCGCGGCCGGGCTCGTCGTCCTCACCGAGGCCGGCCTGGACCCGGGCATCGACCACCTCTTCGCCCACAGTCTGGTCGGCCGCGCCAGGGAGGCCGTGGGCGACGACGCAGCGGCCTCGTACAGCCTGACGTCCTACTGCGGCGGTGTCCCCGCCGTTCCGAACGACTTCAGGTACCGCTTCAGCTGGGCCCCTGCCGGGGTCCTCAACGCCCTGCGGGCACCGGCGCGTTACCTGCAGGACGGTGCCGAGACCGTCGCCGAGCGGCCGTGGGAGGTGACCCGGCGGCATGTCGTCGACGGGGAGACCTTCGAGGTGTACCCCAACCGTGACAGCGTTCCGTTCGTCGAGCAGTACGGGCTGCCGCCTGCCTGGAAGACGCAGACCTTCGTGCGCGGCACCCTGCGCCTGGAGGGCTGGCTGCGCGCCTGGGACGCCGTCTTCGAGGAGCTGAAGGCCGGTGACGACGCCCGAATCGCCGCCCTGGCGGGGAAGTTGGCGGCCGCCCACCCCACCACGGACGCCGACCGCGACCGCGTCGTCCTCGTCGTGTCGCTGGACGTGCGCGGTGCGGAAGGGCGGAGCTGGTCCGGCGGCTACCTCCTCGACCTGGTGGGCGACGAGGAGGAGAGCGCGATGGCCCGCTGTGTGTCCCGCCCTCTCGCCCTCGGCGTGCGTCACATCCTGGACGGCTCCCTGCCGGCGGGCCTGAACCGCGCCGCCGAGACCGCGGCCCGCTCGGAGGAGTGGCTGCGCGAACTGGCGCTGGAGGGAGTGGAGTTCAGCCTGCGCGTGGACCAGTAGACCGCCGCACGGCCTCAGTCCTGCACCGTCAGTCCTCGGTCACGGCCTCGTGCACGAGCCGCTTCAGGTCCTGGAACATCGTGTGCGAGGTCCGCGGCCGTACCTGCGTCATGAACTGCACTGTCAGATCACGGCTCGGGTCGACCCAGAACGTGGTGGTCGCGACCCCGCTCCAGCCGTAGGTCCCGAGGCCGGCCGGAGCTTTCGTACGGGTCGGGTCGATCACCACGGAGACTCCGAGGCCGAAGCCGAGACCGTCGTTGCCGGACTCGTCATGCGCGGGGCGGCTGCCGAAGGTACGCAGGTCGACGCCGCCCGGGAGCTGGTTGGACGTCATCAGGTCCACGGTCCGCGGCGACAGCAGACGGACGCCGTCGAGCTCGCCCCGGCGTCGCAGCAGCTCCATGAAGCGGTGGACGTCGTGTGCGGATGCCGCCAACCCGCCGCTGCCGGACAGGAAGCGGGGCCGGCCCCGCAGCGGGAGCCCCGGGATCGGCTCGATGCCGCCGTCCTCGGTCTCGCCGTACATCTCGGCCAGCTTGCCCAGCAGTTCGTCGCGCACGAAGAGCCCGGCGTCGGTCATCCCGAGCGGCCCGAAGAGCCGCTCGGCGAAGAACTCGTCCAGCGGCTGCCCGGACACGACCTCGATGATCCGGCCCAGGACGTTGCTGGCGACCGAGTAGTTCCACTGTGTGCCTGGCTCGAACTGCAGCGGCAGGCTCGCGTACACGCCGACCGTCTCGGCGAGGTCGGAGCCCGGCAGCACCGCCGACTCCAGGTTGGCGTCGCGGTACAGGGCGTCGACGGGATGCGTGTGGTAGAAGGCGAACGTCAGCCCGGCGGTGTGTGTCATCAGGTGCCGGACGGTTATCGGGCCGTGGGCGGGGCGGGTCACCGTGTCGGCGCCGGATCCGCTGACGTACACCCGGGGCTCGGCGAAGGCGGGCAGATGGCGGCCGACCGGGTCGTCGAGCGACAGCTTGCCCTCCTCCACCAGCAGCAGCGCGGCGACCGAGGTGACCGGCTTGGTCATGGAGTAGAGCCGCCACAGCGTGTCCGCCTCGACGGGCAGCCCGGCCGCGCGGTCGCGGTGGCCGTGCGCGGTGAGGTGGGCGACGCGTCCACCGCGGGCGACGGACACCAGGTAGCCGGGCAGTCGCCCCTCGTCGACGTAGTGGGCGAAGTGCTGGTCGAGGCGGTCCAGCGCCTTCGCGTCCAGCCCGACCTCACCCGGCTCGACCTCTTGTGTCAGCAGTGCCATCGCTCTCCTCCGAATGCGTACGACGAGGATGCGCTCCGGCCTACCCCGCCGGAACGGCCTCTGACCTCATCGTCCCGCAGGAACACGTGTACGGTCCTTCGATTGCCCATGATCGTCCGTGGCGGCGGTATGCGGTCCCGGGAGGGCACGGCCCGGCACCGCACCGGCCAGCGCCACGGCTGCGAGGGCGGTCATCGGCAGTCCGGGACCGCCGCCCGTCCCCGTGAGCGCGGTCGCGACGGCCACTCCCAGCACGGGCCCCACGTTCATCGCGGTCTGCTGCAGCCCGCCCGCCACCCCGGCCGACTCGACCGCGGCCTCCCGTACGACGACATGGGTCGCCGCCACCATCACCGTGCCGAACCCGGCCCCCACCAGCGCGAACGCCGCGCACAGGGCAGGGGTGGCCGAGGCGAGGGACAGGGCGTGGATGCCCAGTGCGAGAAGTGCCATCGCCACCACGGTCGTACGGCGGGCACCGGCCCGGCGCAGCAGTACCGGGCACGAGGCCGCCGCGAGCACCATCAGCAGGGCCAGCGGCAGACTGACGAGGGCCATCTGGAAGGGGTTCATGCCGAGCGCGTCCTGCAACAGGAACGTGCCGACGAACAGGGCGCCGGACAGCGCCGCCGACGCGGCCACCAGCATGCCGAGCGCCGAGCCGACCACGGCCGAGCCGATGACGTCGGGCGGCAGCAGAGGGCTCGCGGTACGGCGCTCGTGCCGGACGAGGACGGCACCGGTGACCGCGGCGGTCGCGGCCGTCAGGGCCCACCCCGGCAGGGCGACGAGGGCGTGGACCAGACAGGCCAAGGTCACCGCGAGCAGGACGGCGCCGGGCAGGTCGAGGCGGGCGGGGGAGGTGTCGCGAGGGGGTCGTACGGCGAGGGCGAGCAGGCCGAAGACGACGGCGGGGACGACGTTCAGCAGAAACACGGCCCGCCACCCCGGCCCCGCCACCAGCGCACCGCCCATGACCGGCCCGGCAGCGGCGGCCACCCCGATCGCGGCGGTCCGTACGGCGATCGGCGCCCGCAGCCGGTCGGGCGGGAACGCGGCCCGCAGCATCCCGAGCGTGGCCGGTTGCAGCAGCGCCCCGAACACCCCCTGCACGATCCGCAGCGCGATCACCCAGCCGACGCCGGGCGCCAGCGCGACACCCGCCGACGCGGCCCCGAAGCCGAGCATGCCGATGCCGAAGACCCGGTGGTGCCCGTACCGGTCGCCGAGCCGCCCGGCGAACACCAACAGGCCGGCCACCGCGATGAGATAGCCGGTGCTGGTCCACTGGACCTGGGCGAAGGAGGCGCCGAGATCGCGTTGCAGGGTCGGCTGCGCGACGGTGAGCACGGTCCCGTCCAGCGCGACGAGCACGGCCCCGGCGATACTGCTCGCGAGGGTGAGCCGAGGATTCACTCGCCCTCCGGCCCGAGGTGCGCGTCCAGGACGGACCGCAGCACAGGTACGAAGTCGTCGGCGCCCGTGGCGAGTTGAAGACTGCCCCAGCCCCACAGCTGGGCGACTCCGTGCAGGTTGGCCCACAGCGCACCCGCGACGAGTCGGGCGTCGGCGTCGGGGCGAGCCCGGCCGACGAGGTCCACGAGCCGGCCGAAGAGGGGGAGGCTGGTGTCCCGCAGTCCCAAGTGACCGCTCTCCAGCAGATCGTGACGGAACATCAGCTCATACATGCCGCGGTAGCCGAGTGCGAACTCCAGATAGACGCGCCCCAGCACGGTCAGTTGCGCCCGTGGAGTCGCCGTACCGTCGCCGACGGCGGCCGTCGCCCGGCGGGCGAGATCCTCGAAGCCGCGGCGCGCGATGGCCGACAGCAGCTCCAGGTGGGTGGGGAAGTAGCGGCGCGGGGCGCCGTGCGAGACACCTGCCCGACGGGCGATCTCCCGCAGGGTGAGGGCCTGGGCGCCCTCCCGGGTCACGAGATCCACACCGACGTCGACCAGTCGGGCCCGCAGCCCTGGTTCGGATTCCTGCACAGAAGGCATAGACGCTGTCTACCATGATCGAGTAGACACTGTCTACTGAGCTTGCCGGGGAGGAGGGAAGGCAGGGGACTGCGGGGGAATGCACGGGCCGCTCGTCAGGGTTGATCCAGATATGACTGAGGACGCCACCCAGAACGCACTGCTCGCGCTGCTCTCCGAGGGCCACGGCGGGGTGCTGGTCACCCTCAAGCGCGACGGCCGGCCGCAGCTGTCGAACGTCGGTCACGCCTACTACCCCGACGAGCGGATCATCCGCGTCTCGATCACCGACGACCGCGCCAAGACCCGCAACCTGCGCCGCGACCCCAGGGCGTCGTACCACGTCACGAGCGCCGACCGCTGGGCATACACCGTCGCCGAGGGCACGGCCGACCTCTCGCCGGTAGCGAAGGACCCGTACGACGCCACGGTCGAGGAACTCGTCCGGCTCTACCGGGACGTCCTGGGCGAGCATCCCGACTGGGCGGACTTCCGGACGGCGATGGTCCGCGACGGCAGGCTGGTGCTGCGGTTGCGGGTGGAGCGGGTGTACGGGATTCCGAAGGGCGGCAACCGCTGATCCACGTCACCTCCCGTGCCCGCCGCCAGGGTTGATCCACTGCCGATGGTGCGGACGGTGCGCAGACACGGGCGGGAGCAGACCGTGCCCGGCAGCGCGAGCGGTTCGAGGCGGGCGGGGCCGTCGGGCTCGGGGATGCCGATCAGGTTGTCGGCGCCCGCTTCGCGCGTGCCGGCCGCCCCTGAATCCGGCCGGTACGCGCGAAGCGCCCCTCCTTGGCTAGCGCAGCGCCCGCAGCGCCTCATCGGCGCCCTCGGCGCGCAGGTTCACGAAGGCGGGCGTGACGGACAGCGGGGTCGGGTACGACCTGAGGGTCGCCGGGCCCTTGATCGTCGTACCGCGGTTGACGTCGTACCACGTGCCGGGCGGCAGGTGGATGTCCCGTGACGGCGAGGACGTGAGATTGGGTGCCGCCAGCACCGCCGGGCCGAGCATCCACTGGTCGTCGATCGTGTAACCCGCCCTGTCCTGAGGGAAGTCGAAGAACAGCGGGCGCACGATCGGATCCCCGGTCCTGAGCGTGTCGCGCACCTGGTCCCAGATGTAGGGCGCCAGCCGTTCGTGGCGGGCCGTCGCCGCCCGGTACAGGGCGACGGTCTCGTCGTCGTAGTCGACCTTCTGGCCGGTCGTCGGGTCGATCGTGTCCACGGGGGACGTGGAGGCGTACATCAGCGGCATGTACGACGCCGACTGCGCCCAGCGCACCAGTACCTCCTTCGTCGGCGCGGGCTGGCCGAGGGAGCCGCCGATCATGTCGGTCTCGATGAACGGGTAGCCGATGGTGGACAGGGCGAGGTTCTGGGTGACGGACGCCTTGAGGGAGTTCCAGCCGGTGCCCTTGTCGATCTGCCGGATGACGAAGCCCGACTCGTGCGCGGGCCTGCCCCAGTGCACGCGGATGCCGGCGCCCTGGAGGTCGTAGGCGTCGGCGAGTTCGGAGCCGAGGCGCTGGTAGTCGGTGCGGGTGTTGCCGTCGCGTCCGGCGCAGTGGTCGTCGAAGAAGCGGGTGTCGAACTTCAGGCCGTCGACCCGGTAGGTGTCCATCAGCTTCCGCAGATTGCTCCGGTACCAGGCCTTCGCCTCGGGGTTGGCCAGGTCGACGATGCCCGCCGTGCCGTTCCACCAGGTGACCGTGCAGGGCTTGGCGGGGTCGGCGGCGTCCCGCAGCAGATAGTCGTGGTCGGCCGCGTACCGGTAGTTGGCGGAGTCCAGGTTGATCCACAGGGTGACCCAGAGGCCGAAGTCGTAGCCGAGGTCGTGGATCCGGTCGGACATGGCCCTGGGGTCCGGGTAGGCCTTCGGGTCGAAGGTCATGTTGCCGTAGTTCGACTCCCACTTGTCGTCGAGCTGGACGGTGTGGCCGTCAAGTCCGTTGTCGTGCAGGTCGGTCGCGTAGTCCAGGATCTTGCCCTGGTCGACCTTCGTGTAGAACTGCGCCCAGGAGTTCCACAGCGGCTTGGCGTACTGCTCGTAGGTCGCGTCGCTCTGGCGCGGCCTGCCGACGACGCCGATGTAGTCGCGGTAGACGGCACGCGGGGTCGACTCGACGAAGACCGTCGCCCTGTACGTCGCCCCCGACTCGACCGTGAAGCGGCCGAGCCCGTCGCCGCCCGCGTTGAGGGACACGTCCATGGTGTCGCCGGTGTCGATGTACAGGCCGGCAGAACTCGCCGTGAACCAGAACGGGTCGACCATCTGGTACGACGCCGCGCTGAAGTCCTCCTGGTCGACCCGCCCAGCGTCCAGCGGCCAGGGCTGGTCGGTGTACGGGCCGCCGGCGGGGGTGGCGGTCTCGCCGTGGCCGTACCAGTGGCCGGCGGAGGAGAGGTCGTAGGTCAGGCCGAGTTCGGTGGCCTTGACGCCCTTGACGTCCCATTCGAGCAGGTAGCGGTCGGAGGCGGGTGTCAGGCGGGCCTCGACGTGTGCGCCCGGGAGGGTCGTGTCCGCGGTCAGGGTGAGTACACCGTTCTGCCAGCGCCAGTCGGTGAGCCGTGTGGCGTGCTGCCAGGTGCCGCCGCTGTGGAAGCGGAGGGCTTCGGAGCCGGTGGTCAGTACCGTGCGGTCCGATCTTCGGGTGGTCAGGGCCAGTTGGCCGTCGGTGCGCACGGAGACCGAGTAGCCGCGGGAGCTGAGGGTCACCGCGTCGCGCGACTCCGAGACCCTGGTGTGCGACTCCGGTGCGGGGGTGCCGAGGGCGGTCGCCGGCAGGAGGGCCGCCGTGAGTGTGGCGGCCAGCAGAGAGCCGAACTTGCGGGAAGGGATGCGCACCACTCACGTCCTTCTGCGAGAGACGGGAGAACCATGGGGTCGTGGGGTCGCTGTGCCGCAGTACTGTTCTTTTGTGCTCGTCGCGGCCGATGTTCTTGCGTGAAACGTCACCTGTCAACGGGGCGTGGGTGCCCTGCGCGGGTCCGTGAGCCGGGGTGGTTGTCAGTGGTGGGCAGTACGGTCCTGGTATGGCAGCCGTATTCGATCTCACGCTTGACTGCGCGGACGCACAGCGCCTCGCCACATTCTGGAAGACGGCCCTCGGGTATGTCGACGAACCGCCGCCCCCGCCCTTCGCGACGCGCGAGGAGTGGCTCGCGCAGTTCGATCTGCCCGAGGACGACTCCGCGGACGACGGAGCCTGGCTCTGCGATCCTGACGGCGTCGGCCCCCGTCTGTCCATACTGAAGGTGCCCGAGCCGAAGACGGCCAAGAACCGGCTCCACATCGACATCCGGGTGCCGGGCCACGGCAGCCCCGACGAGCGGTGGGCCCGCATCCGCGCCGAGTCCGAGCGGCTGGTGAAAGCGGGTGCCGGCCTCTTGGCGCAGTTCGACGGTCACCACATCGTGATGGCCGACCCGGAAGGCAACGAGTTCTGCGTGGGCGCGGCATCGGCGTGACGGGCAGCGCGCCGCGCTTGCCGTCGCCCGGGAGACGGGCCTAGCCTCCGCCCGTGATCAATGGGGCACATGTGGTGATCCACACGCGCGACGCCCAGGCGGACCGCGCTTTCTTCCGGGACGTCCTCGGCTGGCCGCACGTCGACGCCGGACACGGTTGGCTCATCTTCGGGGCACCGCCGACAGAGGTCGCGTGCCATCCGGCGGAGGGTGAGCCGGGGCACGAACTGATGCTGATGTGCGACGACCTCGACACGACGACCGCGGAGCTCACCGGCAAGGGCGTGGAATTCACCCGGCCGGTGCAGGAAGCCGCCTGGGGCAGGGTGACCGGCTTCCTGTTGCCGGGCGGCGGCGAGGTCAGCCTGTACGAGCCGCGGCATCCGCGACCGTAGCGGCGGATCCGGCGTTCGATGCGCCGGTCGCCTCCTTCACCCAGGTTTCCAGGCACATCACGAACTCGGTCGCCCGGTCGGCCCAGTTGAGGTGGGCCAGGGCCGCTTCCCAGCCCCGCGTGGCCGCGCGCAGACGCATCTCCGGGTCGGCGCGCAGACGCCGTACGGCCTCCGCCGCCGTGGCCGGGTCGCCGTACGGCACGACGAGGCCGCAGCCGTAGCGCTCGACCAGGCCGGCCGCGAGCGGGGTGGGCGTGGTGACGAGGGGAACGCCGTGGGCCATGTACTCCACGGCCTTCGTCGGCCGCGAATGGCGGTAGTTGGGCTGGTCATGGAGGAGGGAGAGGCCGGCCAGGGCGCCGGAGAGCAGGGCGAGGGCGCGGTCGTTGGGCAGATAGCCGTGCCAGCGCAGTACGCCGTCCCGGTCGGCCTCGGTGAGCGCGCCCCGCACCTCGGGGTCCGCCGCGCCGATCACCTCGACGTGGATGTCCGGTGCCAGCAGCCGTGCCGTCTCGATGAGTTCCAGCGCGCCCCGCGCCCGGGAGAGGTGCCCGAGGTAGACGACCCGGTCGTCGCCCGGCGGCTCGGGCCGGTCCGGCGGCACCGTGGTGAGGTTCGTGACGACGGGGTGCGGGCGGCGGAAGCGCTGCTGGTAGGCGTCCTCGGCGAGCAGCAGCCGCAGATGCCGCTCCGCCAGCCGTTCCGCCGCCCGCACGGCAAGGCGAAGCGGCGGCCGGAGCGGCCTCGGCAGCCAGCGCTTCATCACCAGTGCGGCCGCCGTGTCCTCGTGCACGTCCCACACGGTGACCGGAACCCGCCCGCCGCGCCGCCAACGGCGCAGTGTGCCGGGCAGGGCGAGCAGCAACTCCGGGTCGTGCAGCAGGACGACGTCCGCCTGAGGCCCGCGCTCGGCGAGCAGGCTACGGGCCGCGCGCAGTGCCGTCCGGCGGTCCCGGCCGGCGGCCCGGGGCAGGTCGACGCCCTCGACGTACCGCCGTGGTGTCACCTCGCGGGACGCGAACGGCGCGGCGTACACGACCCGGTGCCCGCGTTCCCGCAGCGCGGCGATCTCCCGGTGCAGGATCCGGGCGTCCTCGGGGTGATGGACGACGGTGACGACGAGTATCCGCATCAGAGCACGCACCTTTCGACTGCCCCGAGTACGACGGCCTCACATGGGCGCGGACCTACAACACCTCGACGTCGGGCCGGAAGATCCGACCACGTGTGTCGAACAGCAGCCGGGCCGCGTCGCCGAGGGCCGGCAGGTCGTAGGCCGAGTGGTCCTGGAGCAGGATCGTCAGGTCGTGCTCGCGCGCGGCCTGCGTGACGTCGTCGACGCGCGGGACGCCCGCACCGTCCACAGACCACAGCCGCACATGCGGATCGTGGAAGGAGACCTCGGCCTCCCGCTCCCGCAGCAGCCGCGCCACCGGCACCGCGGGCGACTCCCGCTGGTCCGCCACGTCCGGCTTGTAGGTGACCCCGAGCAGCAGCACCCGGGAGCCGTGCAACGGCCGGCCGGCGGTGTTGAGGAGGTCCTGGGCGCGGCGCACGACGTACTCCGGCATCCGGCGGTTGATCTCCTGGGCGAGTTCGACGAACCGGAACTCGTAGCCGAGGGACGAACGCACCTTGTACGACAGGTAGTTGGGGTCGATGGGTATGCAGTGCCCGCCGACGCCGGGACTGGGCCGGAACGCCTGGAAGCCGAACGGCTTGGTGCCGGCGCAGCGGATCGCGTCCCACAGGTCGACACGCAACTCGTGGCTGATCACCGCCAGTTCGTTGACCAGGGCGATGTTCACATGCCGGTAGGTGTTCTCCAGCAGCTTGGCCATCTCGGCCTCGCGGGTGCCCTTCGCCTGCACGACGGTGTCGACGAGCTTGCCGTAGAAGGCCGCCGCACGCGCCGCGCACGACGGGGTGCAGCCGCCGACCACCTTGGGTGTGGTGCGCAGGCCGTGTGTGGTGTTGCCCGGGTCGATGCGCTCCGGTGAGAAGGCGAGCGCGAAGTCCGAGCCGACCTTGAACCCGGACTCCTCCAGGAGCGGCCGCACGACCTCCTCCGTGGTGCCCGGATAGGTGGTCGACTCCAGTACGACGAGCTGCCCGGGCCGCAGTCGGCCCGCCACCGTGCGCACGGCGGACCTCACCGCGCTCAGATCGGGCCCGCCGTCCTCGCTGAGCGGGGTCGGCACACAGATCACCACCGTCTGCGCGCGGGCCAGACAGGCGTCGTCCGTGCAGGCCGCGAAGCCTGCCGTCAGCATCCGGCGGACGTCCTCGTCGGAGACGTCGTCGACATGGGAGTGCCCGGTGTTGAGCGCCTCCACGATCCTGGGGTCACGGTCCAGCCCGACGACCCTGAGGCCGATCGACGCCGCCTCGCGTGCGAGCGGCAGTCCGACGTATCCCAGCCCGATCACCGCGAGTTCCACGTGATCGGGCCGTTCTGCTTCTCCGAGGGGTTCTCCGAGCGGTTCGCTCGCTTCCCCGAGCGGTTCGGTCTGGTCGTCCTGCATAGGGACTCACCCCGCCTCAAGGCATCCAAGGGCGCCGTACGCCTCACGAGTGGTGGCGGCGACCCGCTTCCAGGTGCGGTCACGCGCGACCATCGCGCGGGCGGCTGCTCCCCACTCTGTCCGCCGCTTTTGACTGTAAATGAGCGATTCAAGTTCATCAGCCCAGGATTTTGGCGATTTGTTGGGAATTAGTCGTCCGTTAACCTCCGGTTCGACCAGTTCTCGTAGCGCGGTGAGATCGCTCGCGGCCACGGGTACGCCGCTCGCCATCGCCTCCACCGGCTTCAGCGGGGTCACCAGCCGGCAGACGCGCTCGTCGGTGCGCGGCACCGCGAACACGTCCAACACCGCGTAGTAGTCCCGGACTTGGTTGTGCGGCACCCGCCCGGTGAACAGTACGACCCCGTCGTCCAGGCCCAGCCGGCCGGCCAGCGCCTCAAGGGCGGGGCGCTCGGGCCCGTCCCCGACGATCAGCAACCGCAGCGGAACACCACGCCGACGCAGCTCTTCACCCGCATGGAGCAATGTGCCGATCCCCTCGTGCGGAGTGAGGCTGCCGACCGTGCCGACGACGAACTCGTCCGGCGCGATCCCGAGCCGGTCCCGCACGGGCGCCCCGTCCGGCAGCGGGGCCAGGAAGGCGTCGTCCACGGCGTTCGGCACGATGAGCACCCGCTCCTCGGGCACCCCGCGCGCCACGATCTCGCCCTTCATCGCCTCACCCAGCGTCAGCACCAGATCGGCCTCGCGCATGCAGTGCGTCTCCAGTTCGCGCCGGACCCGGTACGTCTCGTCCTCCCGGCTACGACCCGGCGCCTGGGTCAGCCAGGTCTCCTCCAGGAAGCCCCGCACCTCGTAGACCACCGGCAGCCCGTACGTCTCCCGCAGGGCCAGCGCCACGCGCCCGTTGCCGTGGTCGGTCGCGGCATGCAGTACGGCGGGACGCAGCCGCTCCACCAGCCGCGCGGCCAGTTCGGCGTTGCGCGCCAGTGCCGGGGCCTGTCCGTACGGCAGCCGGAACGGCAGCAGCCGGTGCTGTGGCACCCCGGCCACCTGCTGCGACGGGCGGGCGTCCAGCACCCCCTGCGTCACGGGAAAGCCGATCCGGGTCACGACATGCGGGTCCAGTCCCGCCGCCGACTGCGCCTCGGCCAGCTTCTGCGTGCGCACGGTGTAGCCGGCATGCCGGAACGGCAGCCCGTTGGTGACCAGATGGAGCACCCGGCCCGGCACGGGACGGAACGGCCGCCCGACCGGCGCGGGCACCCGGACGGCGGAGGGCGTGGCGACCGGCCCCGCGGCACGCGCCCGCCCGGCAAGCCGCAGTTCGAGCGGCCGCAACCCACGCCGGGCACGCTCCGGCAGCAGGCGTACGGCGAGCAGGGCGGCTCGCAGGGGGTCCTGGCGCAGCTCGCCAAGGGCGACGGAGACAGCCAGACTGAGGGCAAGAGGAACATTCTGTGACATATCGCCAAGGTAAGTCGCCCCGCCGACAACGGCCCACCAACCCCGAACGCCGGGCAACGGCCCACCAACAGCCACTGTCCCGACGACACCGGCCGCGAGGGAGCCGAAGGGGCGAGCAGGTGTTGAGAGGTCAAGCGCGCGGAGGCCCGAAGGGCCGAGCACGGTCGGTCTCTCAACACCGGCATGTAGCGCCCCGTAGGCGACCGAGCCAGGAGAATGGTCCATGAACGGCTGCGTACTCCACGTCGTAGGCACCCGCCCCAACTTCGTCAAGGCCGCACCGGTCGTCAGCGCCCTCGCCGCGGCAGGCTGCGACCAGGTGCTCGTCCACACCGGCCAGCATTACGACGCCCGGATGTCGGACGTCTTCTTCCGGCAACTCGGCCTGCCCGAACCCGACACCGACCTGAGCGTGGGCTCCGGCACCCACGCCCGCCAGACCGCCGACCTCCTGATGGCCCTGGAGGCCGAACTGACCGCCCGCGCCCCCGCCCTGGTCACGGTGTACGGCGATGTGAACTCAACGCTGGCCGCGGCCCTCGTCGCCGCCAAACTGGGTGTCCCGGTGGCACATGTCGAGGCGGGGCTGCGCAGCTTCGACATGGCCATGCCGGAGGAGGTGAACCGGCGTCTGGTCGACCAGCTGGCGGAGCTGCTGTTCGTCACGAGCCCCGAGGCCGTCGGGCATCTCGCCCGTGAGGGGATCGCCGCCGAGCGGACGCACTTCGTCGGGAACCCGATGATCGACACCCTGCTCACCCATATGGAGCACTTCGACCCGGCGGCCGCCCGCGCGGCCCACCGGCTCCCCGAGCGCTACGGCGTCGTCACCCTGCACCGGCCCGCCAACGTCGACGACCCGGAGGCCGCCGCGGCCGCCGCCCGTGCCCTGGCCGAGGCCGCCCGCCATCTCGACCTGGTCGTACCGCTGCACCCGCGTGGCAGGCAGGCGCTGCGGGCGGCGGGGCTCGCGGACGCACCGGGCGTCCATCTGCTCGATCCGCTCGGCTACGTCGAGTTCATGAGCCTCGTGCGCGGGGCCGCCGCGGTGATCACCGACTCGGGCGGCGTCCAGGAGGAGACGACCGTGCTGGGCGTCCCGTGTCTGACCCTGCGTACGACGACCGAACGCCCGGTCACGGTCACCCATGGCACCAACAGGCTCGTCACGCACGGGGAGTTGGTGCCCGCTCTGCGTAAGGTGCTGGAGGGCGGAGGAGCACCGCACACGGAGGGGCCGCCCCTGTGGGACGGCCGGGCGGGCGGCCGGATCGCCCACGTCATCACGGGGTGGCTGGAGCGCCATGGCTGAGGACACGCGCACGTACGCCGACAGCACCGGTACGTATGCCGACAGCACCGGCACGTACGCCGACAGCACCGGTACGTATGCCAACAGCACCCGCACGTACTGGGACACCCGCCACGCCGACCACGACGAGCTCGCCTCCGGCGCGCACCTCGGGCTGGACCGTACCGCCAACGAGATCTTCTACGCCCGGCGACTGGGCACGCTGCTCTCCCTCATCGGCGACCTGTCCAGCCCGGCCGCCCCGTTGTTCGTGCTGGACGCAGGCTGCGGCAAGGGGTACTTCGCCCGGGCTCTGGCCCGCTGCGGGCATCGGGTCGACGCCTTCGACACCAGCCCGCACGCGATCGAGCACGCCCGCGCCGAGGGCGGCGGTCCGCGCTGTGCCGTCGCCGCTCTCGACGAGTGGCGCAGTCCCTGGCCGTACGACATCGTTGTCTGCGTGGACGTCCTGTTCCATGTGCCCGACGACGAGGAGTGGCGGGCCGCACTGCGCAACCTGGCCTCCCTGGTCCGGGTCGCCGGCCGCCTGATCGTCACCGACGTCGCGACCCAGGTCCCGACCGACCACGCCCCCGGCCACGCCCCCGACGAGGTCGCCGCCGAGCCCCTGAACCGCGACGCCCTCGTCGTGTACCGCCCGATCGCCGCCTACCGTGCCGAACTGGAGCCGCTGGGGTTGCGGCACATCCTCTCCAGCCCGTACGGCTTCCGGGAGGACCGGGTCGGCTTCCACGTCTTCACGAGGACCCGCTGATGCGTCTGACCGACCTGCTCCATCCGCACCTCGACGGCGTCACGACGGTGGTGGACACGACCCGGGGCCGCCTCCGTCTGGAGCCGTATCTGCATCTGCCGCCCGGCGTCACCCTGCGTGACGAAGGCGAGGGCGACGAACAGCCCGTCGTCGAGGGGGAGCTGGCGCTTCTCTCCTACGGCCCCGACGCCGGGCTGCACGGCGGTGAGGACGACTGTCGTGCCGTACTGGCGCGGCTGAGGCCCGGTGCGCGCGGGCTGATCGTGTTCGGTCACCGTGGCTCCGAGCTCCCCTATCACCGGCTCCTCGACGACCTGGTCGCCCACCGCTGCCAGGTTCTGCGCGCGGCGCCTCTCGACTATGTCCAGCTGCACGCGGGCGCGGTCATCGCGCGCACCGACGAACTGCTGCCGCCGCACGACTTCTTCGGCCGGCCGGTCCCGTCCGACGGTCACGCCACGGCGCTGCGGATCGCCGACGAGTACGTCTTCGCCGACCTCGCCTCCCGGTCCCTGCGCGCGCGGGTGCTGGATCTGGAAGCGAGCGTCGAGGAGGCGGAGCGGACCCGGGCCGCCGCCGGGCAGGACGGGCTCGCCGACCGGCTCGCCGCCGCCGTACGGGAGAAGGAGCAGGTCACCGCGGCGCTGCGGTCGGCGCGGGAGCGGGTGGAGGTGCTCCAGGCGCGGGTGCGCATGCTGGAGGGATCGACGTCGCTCAGGGTGGGGAAGGCGCTGGTGGCGGCGGCGCGGTCGCCGAAGCGGCGGGCGGCGCGGCTGCCGGGGGAGCTGTACGGGCTGTGGCGCGGCCGGCGTCGGTCCGCCGGGCAGGTGTCCGGCGGGGCGGCGAAGCCTCAGGCCGAGCCGGACGCGCCCGTCAACGACCGCTTCCACCTCGCCCATCGGGCCCTGACCTCGGTGCCCCGTGACCGCCTCGTCGTCGCCGGAGTGCTCACCACCGCCACCGCCGAGGACTTCGCCGCCGAGGTGGTCGTCAACCGGCTGCTGCCGCACGACGGGCGACTGCTCCTGCAACGCACCGACCCCGACGTGCTCCTCGTACAGCTGAGCGCCTGCACGGGCGACGGCCCCTGGTGGCTCACGGGCACCGGGCTGGCCCCCGACCTGGACCGAACTCTGGCCGAACTGCTCGCCGAGGCAAGGGTGTTGGGCCGGTCGGCCGTACTGTGGCGGGACGCTCCCGCCTCCGCCGCACCCGGGCTGGCCCGGTTCGCCTGGGACGCCGTCGTCGACGCCGACACCGGCGTACGGCTCGCCCGGCTCGACCCGGCGACCGAGGGCCGGGAACGGCTGCGCGAGGTGTTCCGGGAGGACAGCACCCGGGTACGACTGGGGCGGCTGGCGAAGCTGTCCGGCGCTCCTGATCCGCTGGACGAGCGGCGCGTCGCGGTGCTGGCCGCGCCCCGGGACCGTACCGAGGTCGCCCGGCTCGTCGGCCAGGTGCTCGGCCAGCTGCACCGCCCGGCCGAGGTCGTCGTGCCCGACCCGGCGGGGCTCGACGAACTCGCCGCCGCCGGGGTGACCGTACGGCAGGGGCAGCCCCTGGCACCCTGGGTCGCCGACTGGACGGACCTCACCGAGGACCGGCCCGACACCCTGCTGCTGGACCTGATGTGCGCCCAGGAGTACTCCGGCGCCGACGCCGTGGGCCACACACCGGCCGCCGACGACTACGTCTTCGTACCGTCGCTGCGCCCCCTGCTGACGCGCCGGGCGCTGCACATGTCCGGTACGGCGCCGGACAGTTGGGCCGGCCGGGGGCACCGTCTGTTCGCCGTGCGCGGGAAGGAGCCGTCATGAGCCGTACGCTGCGGGCCCTCGTCTACGGCGACGTCGACCTCAACCTCATCGACGGCTCCGCCGTGTGGGCCCAGTCGACGGTGCAGGCCCTGTCGCGGGCGGGCTGCGAGAGCCGACTCGTCCTCAAGTCCCCCGTCCGCACCGGCCGGTTGACCGATCCGCTGGCCGAGCTGTCCGGAGTCACCCTGGTGCGCCCGCACGAGGAGCGGTGGCTGCCGGGTCTGGCCGACCGGCCGATGTCGCCGGTGCAGGCGGCACAGGTGCTCACCCGGCTCGACGAGGACGACCCCTGCGATCTGCTGGTGCTGCGCGGCCGGCGACTGGTCTCGCGAGTGGTCGCCGACGGCACCTTCGACGGGCGGATCTGGGCCTATCTCACCGACATCCCGCAGTCGGCCGCCGAGATGACCGAGTCGGCCCGCGCGGAACTCACCCGGATCGCCGAGGCGTCGCACCGACTCCTGTGCCAGACCGAGGAGTTGCGCTGCTTCCTGGAGACCTGGGTGCCCGAGGCCTGCGGCAAGTGTGTGCTCAGTCCGCCCGCCGTGCCCGAGCCGGACTTCGAAATGCCCGACCGGGACGGACCGCACGACCCGCTGCGGCTCGTCTACACCGGCAAGTTCGCGCCCCGCTGGAACACCCTGCCCATGACCCGGCTGCCGCAGCTGCTCGCCGAACGGGGCATCCCCGCCGAACTGCACACCGTCGGCGACAAGATCCACGACGACGCGTCCCACCCCGACTTCCGGGCGGACATGGCGCGGGCCCTGGCCGGCTCGCCCGGCGTCCACCACCACGGCGGACAGCCCCGTGCGGAGGCCATGCGCATCGCCGCCGACTGCGACCTGGGCCTCGGCTGGCGGGACCCGGTGCTCGACTCCAGCCTCGAACTGTCCACCAAGGTGCTGGAGTTCGGGGCGCTGAACCTGCCCGTGGTCCTCAACCGCACCCCGGCACACGAGGCGCTGCTGGGCACCGACTATCCGCTGTTCGTGCCCGGACGCGCCGGACTCGACGACGCCGTCGAAGCCGTGGCGCGGGCCGTGCGTGAGCCGGAAGCGCGGCGCCTCGCGGCCGACCGCTGCCGCGCCGCCGCCCGCCAGTACACCCTGGACGGAGCGGCCGCCCGCTGGCGCACCCACCTCGACCGGGCCTTCCCCGCCGCACCCGTCGAGGTGATGAGGCGTCAGCGGCCGCTGCGCGTGGGCGTCGCCGGGCACGACCTGAAGTTCCTCACCCGGCTGCTCGACCACTTCCGCTCGACTCCCGGCCTCGACGTACGGGTCGACGCATGGCCCGCGCTCGCCCGCCACGACCCGGACGCGAGTCGTGAACTCGCCGACTGGGCGGACGTGGTGGTCGTCGAATGGTGCGGCCCCGCCGCCGTCTGGTACAGCCGTCACAAGCGGCGCGGCAGCCGGCTCGTCGTACGGCTGCACCGTTTCGAGCTGGACGCCCCGTGGCCCCGCCAGGTCGACATCGACGCCGTCGACCGGGTGGTGTGCGTCAGCCCCTACTACGCCCGCCGCACCCGGGAGCACACCGGCTGGCCCGCCTCGAAGATCGTCGTCGTCCCCAACTGGGTCGACACCGACCAGCTCGACCGCCCCAAGGCACCGGGCGCCGAGCACCGCCTCGGCATGATCGGCATCGCGCCCAGCCGTAAACGCCTCGACCTCGGTCTCGACGTCCTGGAGGCGCTGCGCGCCCACGACCCGCGCTGGCATCTGTCGGTCAAGTCCAAGCCGCCGTGGGAGTACTGGTGGATCTGGAACAAGCCCGAGGAGCGCGCCCACTACGAAGCCGTGCTGCGCCGGATGCAGACCTCACCACTGCTCGAAGGGGCCGTCGTCTTCGACTCGTTCGGGCCGGACGTGGCGGGCTGGCTGCGGCGGGTCGGGCATGTGCTGTCCACCAGCGACGACGAGAGCTTCCACCTCGCGCCCGCCGAGGGCATGGCCTCCGGCGCCGTACCCTCGCTGCTGCCGTGGCCCGGCGCGGACGAGATCTACGACCGGCGGTGGATCCATGACAGCCCCGGGGCGATGGCGGAGGCGATCGCCTCGCTGGCGGAGGACGACTGGCGCTCCGCCGGTGACCTGGCCCGCACCCAGGTTCGGGAGGGCTTCTCGCTGGACCGGGTCGCCGAGACCTGGACGGAGCTGCTGAGCGCTCCGCCGGAAGCGCAGTGATTCACCTGCGGGCCGGTGGGGGCTGGTCGCGCCCACGCGGCGGAGCCGCATATTGATACAGCCCCACGCCCCTTGAGGGGCGCGACACCGCGGTGGGCTGTTCGGTGCCCGGGTCCCCGGAGCCCTCTTGGCGTCCGGGGACCCGCTGACAGTCAGGCGGTCACCTTTGCCGGCTGCGGGGCCTGCCCCGCCGCCCGCTCGCCCAGCTGTTCCGTCGGGATCTTCGCCGTCTCGCGGGCGGACAGCGCGGCCACGACCGGCGGCACGCACAGGGCCGCCGTGAAGAGGGCCACCGCGGACCAGTCGTCGCCGTTCGGGCCCGCGATCTGCGCGGCGAAGGTGACCGCGAAACCGGCGACCGCGAAGCCGATCTGGGTGCCGATGGCCATGCCGGACAGCCGGACCCGGGTGGAGAACATCTCGCCGTAGAAGGAGGGCCACACGCCGTTCGCGGCGCTGTAGACCACACCGAAGGTGACGACGCCGAGCAGCAGGGTCAGCGGGTAGGAGCCGGTGGAGATCGACCACAGGTAGAGGAACATCATCACCGCGCTGCCGGCGGCGCCGATCAGATACACCGGGCGGCGGCCGATACGGTCCGACAGCGTGGCCCACAGCGGGATCGCGGCGAGGGCGACCAGGTTGGCGAAGGCGCCCACCCACAGCATCGACGACTTGCTCATCCCGACCGAGTCGCTGGTGGCGTACGACAGCGCCCACACCGTGAAGATCGTGCTGACCGAGGCGATCAGCGCGCCGCCGATCACCCGCAGCACATCCGCCCAGTGCTCCCGCATCAGCACCGCGAGCGGCAGCTTGGCGACGCCCTCGGTGGCGGCCTGCTGCTCGAAGGCCGGCGTCTCCTCAAGCTTGCGGCGGATGACGTAGCCGACGACGGCGACCGCCACGCTCATCCAGAACGGCACCCGCCAGCCCCACGACAGCAGCTGCTCCTCCGGCAGCGCGGCGACCGGGATGAAGACCAGCGTCGCCAGTAGCTGCCCGCCCTGTGTGCCGCTCAGCGTGAAGCTGGTGAAGAAGCCGCGCCGATGCGGTGGCGCGTGTTCCAGCGTCATCGAGTTGGCGCTGGCCTGCTCGCCGGCCGCCGAGATGCCCTGGAGCACCCGGCACAGCACCAGCAGGACGGGCGCGAGGGTGCCGACCTGGTCGCGGGTGGGCAGACAGCCGATCAGGAACGTCGAGATGCCCATCAGGATCAGCGTGAAGACCATGATCTTCTTACGGCCCATACGGTCGCCGAAGTGACCGAGGAACAGCGCGCCGATCGGCCGGGCCGCGTACGCCACACCGAACGTGGCCAGCGACAGCAGGGTGGCCGTCGCCGGGTCGGACTCGTCGAAGAAGACCTCGGGGAAGATCAGCGCCGCCGCGCTGCCGTAGATGAAGAAGTCGTAGTACTCAAGGGCGCTGCCGATCCAGGCGGCGGTGGCGGCTTTCCTCGGCTGCCCGGGCGGGGCTTGGGGGACGGGGACGGACACGGCGTGCTCCTTCGAGGGGACTCCAACATAGGCGGAGTGAGCGGAAACGTGAGAAGGCGAGGAAGAAGGCGAGGAAGGGGAAGGGCCGGATCCCGGCTAATTAACCCACTGGGTAGTTAGTAGCGGTGGCTACGGATGTTGCGCCCACGTTTCCCGGGTGTCAAGAGGTGACGCCGTACGACTTGGTCCGCCGCTTCAGTCCGCCGCGCGCTCCGCGGTCAGATAGGCGATCACCATGTCGCCGAGCATCGCGCGGTAGTGCTCCCGCTGCGCCGGATCGACCAGGTCGCGGCCGAACAGGGCGCCGAAGGTGTGCCGGTTGGAGACCCGGAAGAAGCAGAAGGAGCTGATCATCGCGTGCAGGTCGACGGCGTCGACGTCGGCCGTGAACAGGCCGGACCGCTGTCCCGACTCCAGGATCCGGCGGATCACGTCCAGGGCCGGCGAGCCGATCCTGCCGAGCTTCTCGGAGGCGGCGATGTGCTCGGCCCCGTGGATGTTCTCGATGCTGACCAGGCGGATGAAGTCGGGGTGCTGTTCATGGTGGTCGAAGGTCAGCTCGGCCAGGCGGCGGATGGCTGCGACCGGGTCCAGATGCTCGACGTCGAGCTCCTGCTCGGCCTCCCGGATCACGCCGTACGCCCGCTCAAGGACGGCCGTGAACAGCTGCTCCTTGCCGCCGAAGTAGTAGTAGATCATCCGCTTCGTGGTGCGGGTGCGGGCGGCGATCTCGTCCACCCGGGCGCCGTCGTATCCGGCACGGGCGAACTCCTGCGTCGCCACGTCGAGGATCTCGGCCCTGGTGCGGGCGGCGTCACGGGTCCGCCCGTTCGCGCGTGCCGGCTCTTCGACGCTGGTCATCGGCTTCCTTCGGCGAGGGCGAGTGCGCCCCGGTGGCCCACCCGCGTGCCGGTGATTGTAGAAGCCCCGCCGTTCCGTGTGCCGGGGCAGGTCTTCCCAAGCTCCGTGCCGCCTGCTATGACTAACTCACCAGTTCGTACATTAGTGAGCCGCTCAGGAGGTCTCCCGGTGGTCAAGGGCGCCAAGGACTCGTATCTCGTCGGGCTGATCGGTTCCGGCATCGGCCCCTCGCTCAGCCCGGCGCTGCACGAGCGGGAGGCCGACCGGCAGGGGCTGCGCTATCTGTACCGGCTCATCGACATCGACATGCTCGGCGTCCCGCCCGAGGCGGTGGGCGACCTGGTGCGGGCCGCCCGTGACCTGGGCTTCGACGGGCTCAACATCACCCACCCCTGCAAGCAGCTCGTCATCGAGCACCTCGACGCGCTCGCCCCGCAGGCCGAGGCGCTGGGCGCGGTCAACACCGTCGTCTTCGAGGACGGCCGGGCCGTCGGCCACAACACGGACGTCACCGGCTTCGCCGCGTCGTTCGCGCGCGGGCTGCCGGAAGCTCCGCTGGAACGGGTCGTGCAGCTGGGGGCCGGGGGAGCGGGGGCGGCCGTCGCGCATGCCGTGCTGACGCTCGGCGCGGAGCGGGTGACTGTCGTCGACGCGCTTGGCGACCGGGCGGTGGGTCTCGCCGGGGCGTTGAACCGGCACTTCGGCGCGGGGCGTGCCGCCGCCGCGGCGCCGGATCAGCTGGCCCAGTTGCTCGGCTCGGCCGACGGCATCGTGCATGCCACCCCTACCGGCATGGCCGCCCACCCGGGTCTGCCCTTCGCCGCGGAACTGCTTCATCCCGGGTTGTGGGTTGCCGAGGTGGTCTATCGGCCGCTGGAGACGGAGCTGCTGCGGGCCGCCCGGGCGGTGGGCTGCGCCGCTCTGGACGGGGGCGGGATGGCTGTTTTCCAGGCTGCGGATGCGTTTCGGCTGTTCACCGGTCGTGAGCCTGACAGTGGGCGAATGCTGGCGGACATTGCTGAGATGGCCGGGGTCGTGGAGAGCTCGGCGGGTTAGCCGGTGTGTTCGCTGCGGGCCGTTCGTGGCTGGTCGCGCCCACGCGGCGGAGCCGCAAATCGACACAGTCCCGCGCCCCTGACGGGGCGCTGTAGTAACGGCACCTTGAAGGGGCTCGACCATGCGTACATCCATCGCCACCGTCTCCCTCAGCGGATCTCTCACCGAGAAGCTGACCGCCGCCTCCCGGGCCGGGTTCGGCGGCGTCGAGATCTTCGAGAATGACCTTCTCGCCAGCCCTCTCACCCCTGAGGAGATCCGCGCCCGGTGTGCCGATCTCGGGCTCACCGTCGACCTCTATCAACCCATGCGGGACATCGAGGCCGTGCCCGCCGACGAGTTCGCCCGCAATCTGCGGCGCGCCCGGCACAAGTTCGAGCTGATGGGCAGGCTCGGTGCGGACACCGTCCTCGTCTGCTCCAGCGTCCATCCGCTCGCCGTGGACGACGACGCGCTCGCCGCCTACCATCTGCGTCAACTCGCCGATCTGGCCCAGGGGTTCGGGATCCGGGTGGCGTACGAGGCGCTGGCCTGGGGGCGGCACGTCAGTACCTACGCCCATGCCTGGCGCATCGTCGAGGCCGCCGACCATCCCGCGCTCGGGACCTGCCTGGACAGCTTCCACATCCTGTCCCGCGGCTCCGCGCCCGAGGATCTCGACGGCATCGCGGACATCCCCGGCGAGAAGATCTTCTTCCTTCAGCTCGCCGACGCCCCGCTGCTCGCGATGGACGTCCTGCAGTGGAGCCGGCACTACCGCTGCTTCCCGGGGCAGGGCGGCTTCGATGTGGCGGATCTCGTGCGCCGGGTACTGCACACCGGATACGACGGCCCGCTCTCCCTGGAAGTGTTCAACGACGTCTTCCGCCAGGCCGAGGCCGGCCCGACCGCCGTGGACGCGCATCGCTCGCTGCTCGTGCTGCAGGAGACGGTCGGGATCGCCGCCCCGCCCGCCCCCGTCGTCCCCACCGGCGTCGCCTTCGCCGAGCTGGTCACCCCCGACGCGGAACCCGTCTCGGCGCTGCTCGGCGCCCTGGGCTTCGCCCGCACGGCCCGGCACCGCAGCAAGCCGGTCGACCTCTGGCAGCAGGGCGAGGCCCGCATCCTGGTCAACACCGCGGGCGCCGCACGTCGGGACGGCACCGGACTCGCCGCCATCGGCCTTGAGTCACCGGACCCGGCCGGAGCGACCCGCCGCGCCGAGGCCCTGCTGGCGCCGGTACTGCCCCGGCGCCGCGCCCCGCAGGACGCCGCGCTGGACGCGGTCGCGGCACCCGACGGCACGGAACTGTTCTTCTGCGCCGCGGACGCGCAGCCCCAACTCCCCGACTGGCGTGCCGACTTCACGGACGTGGAGCACGAGCCGGCGATCCCCGGAGTGCACCGCATCGACCATCTCGCGCTCACCCAGCCCTGGCACCACTACGACGAGGCGACCCTCTTCCACCGCAGCGTCCTTGGCCTGCACGCCCAGGAGAGCGTGGACGTCGCCGACCCGTACGGCCTGATGCGCAGCCGCGCCGTCACCAACGCCGACGGCAGCGTGCGGATCGCCCTGAGCGTCGGCGCCGCGCCGACCGACGACACCGTGCACGCGCAGCACATCGCGCTGGCCACGGACGACGTGGTCGCCGCCGCACGCCGTTTCCGGAAGGCGGGCGGACGGCTGCTGCCGATCCCGGCCAACTACTACGACGACCTGGCGGCACGGCACGAGTTCGCGGACGGCGAGCTGGAGACGTACCGCGAACTGGGCATCCTCTACGACCGTGACGCACACGGCGAGTTCCGGCACTGCTACACCGTGACGGTCGGCCGGGTCTTCTTCGAGCTCGTGCAGCGGGACGGCTACCGGGGTTACGGCGCCCAGAACGCGCCGGTGCGGCTGGCCGCCCAGCACGCCGGGCGGCCGGTGCGGTGACCGGGCCTACTGACGGCTGACGGTCCGGGTCACGCCGGCGATGACGGTCGTGGCCAGGATCCAGCCGGTGAGGACGAGGACGTACGACAGCCATTGCTGGCCGCCCTCCGGGGCGAACGCCGGCTCCTGGCCGAAGGAGATCACCGGCAGCAGCAGGTCGAGCGTGTAGAAGACCGGGTTGAAGTCCGGTGCCTCGTCCGCCTTCAGCGGCGGGGGCGCGTGCAGCGCGAACGAGAGGGAGCCGACGGCGAGCAGGGACAGCAGCCAGCCCAGTGCGCGCATCGGGCGGAAGCCGTAGCCGACGGTGGCGTCCTGGACGTGCCCCCACAGACGGCCGTACCAGGGCAGGGTGGTGCGCTGCCGACGTTGCTTGGCGAGCTGGACGAGCCGGGCCGCGTTGTCGTCACCGATGCGGCGGTACACCGCGGTCAACTGCTCGTAGACATGGGGGACATAGCCGTCGATCTCGCGCTCCAGCATGGGCAGGCGGCGCTCGGCGGGCTCGTGCGGGGTGAGGGTCGTGTAGCCGAGGCCGTCGAGACGGACCCTGTCCGGCAGCTTCTCCGGCTCCACGAACAGGACGTCCATCTGGGCCCGGCGCAGGTTGAGACCGCCGTCCAGTGGATCGCCCCTGCGCAGCCACAGTTCTCCGACGGTGCAACTGGTGGCCCGCAGCGTCATGTCGCCCGGGTTGGACAGGCGTGCGTAGGACAGATCGAGGCGTCCCGCGATGCGGGCGCCCCGCAGCCCTATCCAGCCGTCGACGTGCACGCGCCGCAGCAGGACGTCGCCGTCCACACCCAGTGTCACCGCGTCCAGGGCCACCTGGCCGGGGCGGCTGAGCCGCGCCCCGTCCAGGTTGATCGAGCCCGAGACGTGCGCGCCGTTGAGCCGTACCTCGCCCGTCGCTCTCAGCCCGGTCGCCGACAACTCGTCGCCGATCGACGCCTGGGTTAGCTTGAGCACGGGCTCCTCGGCGTCCCGTGCGGTGAGTTCGGCACGCTCCATGAACAGGGCACCCGAGATCTGGGCCCCGTTCAGGTGCACAGGCCCGCGTATCCGGCAGTCCGTCAACCGCACCACGCCCTCCACCCGCACGCCGCCGAGGTCCAGTGCGGGCAGCACGGAGCCGCGCAGACTGAGCCTGCGCAGCTGGGCGTCGTAGAGGTCGGGCGGGTCGGTGAAGTAGCAGTGGGCCAGCCGGATCGGGTGTCCGACGATGCCGTGGGTGAGGTCGAGTGCGCCGGTGATCCGGGCGCCCAGGACTCTGAGTGCGGCGATCTCGCCGTCCTCCTGGGGCGCGCTGACGAGTAAAGCCTTCAGCACCGATGCGCGCAGCGTGCGTTCCGGGCCCCAGCCGCCTCCGGTTGCCGTGTCCTCCTCGGCTTCGGGGCGGAAGTCCACGACTTCCCCGCGTGGGAAGGCGTGCCATACGCGCAGTTCGGCCGGCGTCAGATCGTTGATCTCCATCAGCCGGGACTCTGACGCCGGCCGTCGAACCTGTCAACTCGCCGCCGTACTGGTCAGGACGGCCCCTCCGTCGGCCGCACGGTCCGCCAGGGCGCGAACGCGCTCGCCCCGCGCGGCAGCAGTGCCGCCAGTTCCGGGCAGTGCCGCAGGATCACGGAGTTCATGCCGCCCCGTTCGACCCAGTCGATGCCCAGCGGGGTGTAGACCTCGGGCCGGTAGTCGACGTTGAGGAAGCGGTCGGACTGCAGACGTCGACTGGCCATCAGGATGAAGATGCGGAACGCGGTGTCGCTGAAGCCGAACCCGGCCGGCGGGTTCTCCCCGAACAGGCCTACGACGGTGTCGATCTCGTCGACCGACCGGTAGACCTCCTTCAGCCGGGCCAGCGTCTCGGCGTTCTCGGTCAGTTCCTCGAAGGAGCGGATGCGCGGCTTGTGCAGCCCCTCACGGAAGTCGTTGTAGCGGGGGACGCCACGCCGCCGGGTCCGTACCAGGTCCACCACCGACAGGTCGATGATCTCGCCGTCCCGCTCGAACTGCTGCAGCGAGCGCGGGAAGTTGTGCAGGGTGATCGCCCCGGGGTGGGCGATGCCGAACGAGTACAGGGTGTTCGCCAGACCCGTCTTGCGGATACGGGACTCCGCCGCGCCGCCCTGGATGTCCAGGAAGCCCACCGTCTCCAGACGCTGACCGAAGTGGTGCTCGCGCAGCTCGAAGTCGTCCGGGATGAGCGGGTGCATCCGGTAGACGGTGACGAAGTCCTCGGTGAGGGAGTACGGGGCAGTGTGATGATCCGGCAGGGTCTTCGGGATGCCGGTCAGCGAGTGCGCCTCGAACAGCCACAGGCCCAGCTGGTTCAGCCAATTGCTCGGCGGCCCCTCCCAGTTGGTGTGCAGGGCCAGGTCGATCGCCTCGGTGGCGAGGATCGCCGGTGTCCACTCCACCGTGTGGATCTTCGCGATCAGCGCCGACACCACCAGACGGGCCGTCTGGTAGATCCGCTCCTCGCTCATCGTCGGATACTCGGCGCGCAGCGCGGCACACACCGCGTTGTGCTCGCGCGCGAACAACGTGTGCATCGAGCTCAGGCCCATCCACCAGTTGTCGCTGAAGCCGGTCAGCGGAATGCCGCCGCCCGGCCCGGACGGCAAGTGGCCGTCCTCCAGGCGGAGTTCGGCACGGCCCTCGGCCTCGCGCAGGAAGCGGGCGGTCTGCTCGTCGCCGCCGTACACCTCGGAGCCGTCCCACCAGTGGGAGGCGGTGTTGCCGAACAGGATCGGCGGGCGGCCCGGCACCTCCAGCCCCTCGTTCTCCGCGAACCGCATCACGTTCTCGCCGGGCCCGCCGGGCGTGTTGTGCCACGGCCCGCTGCCGGGCGGCAGCGGCACCTCGACGGCGCGCTCGCCGGGCTTGTGGCGGCGGTGGTTGACCCAGTCGTGCACCTGGAACTGGATCCAGGCCGCGGCCAGCACGTTCAGCGAGGTCGCGGGCAGGAAGCTCTCCCGGTACAGCAGCTGCCGGCTGACCGTGACCGGGTTCGGGACGTCGAAGAGGTCGGGACGGTAGGCGGGCTTCAGATTGCGGCCGAAGGCCGAGCCGACGGCGCCCATCCGCGGCAGCGACAGATCGTTGTACGTGCCGTCGTACGACCGCTCGCCGCGCAGCCGCTCCGGGATCGGCTCGGGCACCCGCTGGGCGCGCGGCGGCGCCTCGTGCGGCTCGGTGTCGATCAGGTTCAGCCGGCGCAGCACCTTGCGCAGGAACACCAGGTTCAGCAGGCTCAGCTGCAACGGCAGCCGGTGCCAGGGCACATACCGGTTCAGCAGCGCGAACACGGCCTCCATCGGGCGGCCCAGGACCTTGTTGCGCACCGGTTCCTCGGTGAGGAACCGCAGGCCGAGCCGGTGCCCACTCGATGCCTGGTAGGCGGCCTTGCGGGCCCGGTTGATGTTGCCGAGCGGCCGGAACTCCTCGGTCGTGTACCACGGATTGAAGGCGAGGTCCTCGATCCGGCGGGCGATCGCCCGTGCCTCCGCGGTGTCCAGGTCCTGGCGGGGGACGGTGAGCCTGGCCACGGGCAGCGCGGGCGACGTCGCGTCCCTCCACTCCACCGCGGCGTTCTCGACCGGGGTGCGCCGCTCGTCCACGAACCGCTGCACACACAGGTCGTAGTGGACGTCGGTCTGCGCCAGCCGGCGCGCGAACTCACGATGCAGGAAATCCGGGTCCCGGCGGTCCGGGGCGGGCGCGGGCGGGCTGCCCGGCGTGGGACGGAACAGGAACCGCACCGGCCCCGCCTCACCCCACAGCATCGCGCCGCGGCTCCAGTACGTCTCGTTGGCAAGCGAGTTGACGGTGTGCCGGGTCGCCGCCTGCACATTGCGCCGCATCCGGACCGCGGTCCTGAGCCCCACGGCCAGCGGCAGCTTCACGAACAGCCCGAACGCCTTCTGCAACGGGCTGCGGGCGCCCGCCATCGCCTTGGCGAACGCCACGAACTCCCGGGCGTTCGCAGCATGCGACACCGGATAACTGGTCGCCAGCAGATCGTGGTTCTCCTCCTGCGACACCCGCACCCGCACGGCCGCACCGCGCAGATCGGGCGAGCCGTCGCCCTGCCGGATACCGCTCGCGTTGGACAGCCGTACCGTCACCGGATACTCGGCGCCGGGCTGGGCGAACCCCACACGCAGCGCCGCCGGGAGGTCGTCGTGGAAGCGCAGCCGGGCGTTCTCCACGGCCACCGGAGCCTTCGCGTGGAAGGCCCGTGCGATGTCGCCGCCGCCGGCCCGCCGATTCCTGACCTGCACCTTCATCAGCTCGCGGGCCAGCTGCTCGAACATCTGCCGTTCCGCCTCTGGACTGCCGCCTTCGTACCGTTCGTAGCGCTGCTCGTGCTGCCCGGACTCGGCCATCGGTGGTCTTCTTTCGTACGGATGCGTACGGATGCGTACGGGGGCTGGGGGCCAGCACGCTACCCACGGCACACCACCCCCGCAGCGAGGGTTCGCGCCGATGTGCTCCTACTTGTTCCCGATGTGAACAATTAGGTGCGGAGTGGTCTTTGAGCACGTCAAACGGGCGACTGAAGACAGGCCGGCATCGGGCGTCCATCCCGCCACACCCCAGCATCCCAGCAACCCCATCCGGCCGCATCCGCGGCTGGCCGGGGAACGACACCTCCCCGACGCCCCCTTGACGCCCTCTCCATTGACGGCCCTGGCGGCGGGTGGTGTGCTCACCACCCGTCGACGTTCCGGGGGAGGTCCCACATGCGGGACGCATACGTCAAAGGGCCCAGCTTCGCCGCCTTGCGCCCGGCCAAGCCACCCACCGACCCGAGCGACTTCCCGGTCTACCCAGACCTGGTGGACCGGCTCGTCGAGGACGCGCGCCAGCCCGACCCCGACGGCGTCGTCCCGCACGTCATGGCGACCTGCTCGGCATACGCGTACGCCGGATTCCAGCACCAGAGCGACCCGGAGACCCTGTCCGTGATCATGGCCAGGCTCGGGCTGGAGGAGAACGACTGCCGGGTGTTCGAGCAGCGCGTGGACGCCATGTACATCGCGTCCGCCGCCTATCTGATCCAGGACAAGGACCGCCGGGTCGCGATCCTCGCCTACCGCGGCACCCAGCCCGAGGACATCATCAGCATCCTCACCGACGCCGACGTACGGCCGGAGATGCTCACCGTCGAACTTCAGGGCCGCCGGCACGAGGTCCACGCCGGCTTCTACCGCAACGTCCGCGCCACCCGCCACCTCGTCGTCCGGGCCCTGGAAGGTGCCCTGCGCGGCGAGTCCGTCATCCCCGACGAACCCGGCGCCCGCGGCGGCGGCCTGGAGGCCCTGTACATCACCGGCCACAGCCTCGGCGGCGCCATGGCCGCGCTGATGGCGGTGACCCTCGTCCACGAGCCCCGCTACCGGCACATCACCGACAGGCTCAGGGGCGTCTACACCTTCGGCCAGCCCATGATCGGCGGCCCCGACCTGGCCCGCGCCTGCGCCGAGGCGCCCGGCCCGAACGGGACGCACATCCTGCGCGACCGCCTCATCCGCTACATCTTCGACCGGGACGTCGTCCCCGCCCTGCCCCCACGCCCGGTCGGCCCGTACGCCCCCTTCGGCCGCGAGTTCCACTACCGCCGACGGCACGGCCTCACCGACGCCCTCCTCACGTCGGCCACGGACACGGCCGTCGAGGCCCTCAACCTGCCGACCGACGCTCTGCGCACCGTCGCGACCGGCGGGTGGGGCGACCTGGCGGTCCGCGCCACGGAGGGCGCCCGCCGATCCGTACGACCACTGCTGCGCTGCCGCGACGAGGGCTGGCGGGAGGTGACGGAACCGGACCTGCACTACCCGCAGATGGACAGCCTGGCCGGCCTGGCGGTGGTGGCCCCGCTCGCCTTCTTCGCCACCCGCCTCGCCCTGACCCGCACGATCCCCTTCAAGTACTCCTTCGACGACCACGGCCCGGGCCACTACGTCAACGCGCTTGCCCCACCAGGGGTGTTGAGCGAGTTCGGAGACGTGCTGTAGCCCGGGCCGAGGAATTCAGGGCCTGGCGTTCCACTCCGCGATCACGGCCCGGCCATGTTCCGTCGACAGACGGCTCACCGTGCCCGTCGCCAGCTGGAACAGCCGCCCGTCCGCCGGGGCCAGCCCCAGCCGGCGGGCCGTGACGACACGCAGGAAGTGGCCGTGGGCCACGAGGATGACGTCGCCGTCGGGAAGGGCCGACTCGACCCGGGACAGCACCCGGTCGGCGCGTGCGCCCACCTCGGCAGGTGACTCACCGGGGTGGTCGGCCGGGCCGGGAGCCACGCCGTCGGTCCACAGGTACCAGTCGGGGCGGGTGCGGTGGATGTCGACGGTGGTGACGCCCTCGTAGCCGCCGTAGTCCCACTCATGCAGGTCCGGGTCGGGTACGACCCCTGCCACGCCCGCCAGTTCGGCGGTGCGCAGCGCGCGGTGCAGTGGGCTGGTGAGGGCCAGGGCGAAGGTCCGGCCGGACAGGAGCGGGGACAGGGACTTGGCCTGTTGCTCGCCGGTTCCGGTGAGGGGCAGGTCGGTCCAGCTGGTGTGCTGTCCCGACCTGCTCCACTCCGTCTCCCCGTGGCGGACCAGTAGGAGATCCCCCACGGTGGGCTACTTCGACTCGACGGCGTGGCCGCCGAACTGGTTGCGCAGCGCCGCGATCATCTTCATCTGCGGGGAGTCGTCCTGGCGGGACGCGAACCGGGCGAAGAGGGAGGCGGTGATCGCGGGCAACGGTACGGCGTTGTCGATGGCCGCCTCGACGGTCCACCGGCCCTCACCGGAGTCCTCCGCGTAGCCGCGCAGCTTGCCCAGGTGCTCGTCCTCGTCGAGGGCGTTCACCGCCAGGTCCAGCAGCCAGGAGCGGATGACGGTGCCCTCCTGCCAGGAGCGGAACACCTCGCGGACGTTGTCCACCGAGTTGACCTTCTCAAGGAGTTCCCAGCCCTCGGCGTAGGCCTGCATCATGGCGTACTCGATGCCGTTGTGGACCATCTTCGAGAAGTGCCCGGCACCGACCCGGCCGGCGTGGACATAGCCGTACGGCCCCTCCGGCTTGAGCGCATCGAAGATCGGCTGGAGCCGCTCCACGTGCTCCTTGTTGCCGCCGACCATCAGCGCGTAGCCGTTCTGCAGGCCCCACACACCGCCGGAGACGCCCGCGTCGACGAAGCCGATGCCCTTGATGCCGAGTTCGGCGGCGTGCTTCTCGTCGTCCGTCCAGCGGGAGTTGCCGCCGTCGACCACCGTGTCGCCCGGGGACAGCAGGTCCTTGAGCTCGTCGACGACGCCCTGGGTGGCGGTGCCGGCCGGGACCATCACCCACACCGTGCGCGGCGCGTCGAGCTGCTGGACCAGCTCTTCGAGGCTCTTGACGTCGGAGACCTCGGGGTTGCGGTCGTAGCCGATGACGGTGTGGCCGGCGCGGCGGATCCGCTCGCGCATGTTGCCGCCCATCTTGCCGAGACCGATGAGGCCCAACTGCATGGCTGTCATGTCAGATTCACTTCCTTGAGTTCACGGTAGGCGGCCACGAGAGCGGCGGTGGAGGCATCGAGACCCGGGACGTCCGCGCCTTCGGTCAGCGCGGGCTCGACCCGCTTGGCGAGGACCTTGCCCAGCTCGACGCCCCACTGGTCGAAGGAGTCGATGTTCCAGACGGCGCCCTGCACGAACACCTTGTGCTCGTAGAGGGCGACCAGCTGGCCGAGGACCGACGGGGTCAGCTCGCGGGCGAGGATCGTGGTGGTGGGGTGGTTGCCCTGGAAGGTGCGGTGCGGGACCTGCTCCTCGGGCACGCCCTCCGCGCGGACCTCGTCCGCGGTCTTGCCGAAGGCGAGCGCCTGCCCCTGGGCGAAGAGGTTCGCCATCAACAGGTCGTGCTGCGCCTTGAGTTCGTCGCTCAGCTCGTCGACCGGGCGGGCGAAGCCGATCAGGTCGGCCGGGATGAGCCGGGTGCCCTGGTGGATCAGCTGGTAGTAGGCGTGCTGCCCGTTGGTGCCGGGCGTGCCCCACACCACGGGACCGGTCTCCCAGCCGACGACGTGCCCGTCACGGTCCACCGACTTGCCGTTGGACTCCATGTCCAGCTGCTGCAGATACGCCGTGAACTTCGACAGGTAGTGCGAGTACGGCAGCACCGCATGCGACTCGGCGCTGCAGAAGTTGCCGTACCAGATGCCCAACAGGCCCATGATCAGCGGGGCGTTGGCCTCGGCGGGCGCGCTCTTGAAGTGCTCGTCGACGCTGCGGAAGCCGTCGAGCATCTCCCGGAAACGGTCCGGGCCGATGGCGATCATCAGCGAGAGCCCGATCGCCGAGTCGTACGAGTACCGCCCGCCGACCCAGTCCCAGAACTCGAACATGTTGTCCGGGTCGATGCCGAAGTCCGTGACCTTCTCGGCGTTGGTCGACAGCGCCACGAAGTGCCTGGCGACCGCCTTGTCCTCGCCGCCGAGCCCGGCCAGCAGCCAGGAGCGGGCCGACGTGGCGTTGGTGATCGTCTCGATGGTGGTGAACGTCTTGGACGCGACGATGAACAGCGTCTCCGCCGGATCCAGGTCCCGCACCGCCTCGTGCAGGTCGGCACCGTCGACGTTGGAGACGAACCGGAACGTCAACTCCCGTGCGGTGAACGGGCGAAGCGCCTCGTACGCCATGGCGGGGCCGAGGTCGGAGCCGCCGATGCCGATGTTGACGACGTTGCGGATACGGCGGCCCGTGTGGCCGGTCCACGCACCCGAGCGGACCCGCTCGGCGAAGTCGCTCATCTTGTCCAGCACCGCGTGCACCTTGGGCACGACGTTCTCGCCGTCCACCTCGATCACCGCGTCGGCCGGCGCCCGCAGCGCGGTGTGCAGCACCGCCCGGTCCTCGGTGACGTTGATCCGCTCGCCGCGGAACATCGCGTCACGCAGCCCGAACACGTCGGTGGCGGCGGCGAGTTCCTGCAGCAGGGCAAGGGTCTCGTCGTTGATCAGGTGCTTGGAGTAGTCGATGCGCAGATCGCCGACGCGTACCACGTACCGCTCGGCGCGTGAGGGGTCGGCCGCGAACAGCTCACGCAGCCGCGGGCGCCGCAGCGTGTCCGCGCGGTGGTCTTCGAGGGCCGTCCACTCGGGGCGCCGGGTGAGCCTGGGGGTGTCGGACAGCGGGTCAGACATGGTCGGGGGTCTCCTTGGTGGCCTCGCCCCGCAGGGCGACGGCGTACATCTCGTCCTGGTCGAGGCGCCGCAGCTCCTCGGCGATGAGTTCGGAGGTGGTGCGGACCTTCAGCGCGAGGGTGCGGGACGGCTGGCCCGGCAGGGACAGCGTGGCCAGCGGGCCCTCGGGACGGTCGATGACGATCTCGCCGTTCTCGGTGCCCAGCCGCACACCCGTGACGACCGGTCCGGCGGTGACGACCCGCTCGGCGGTGACGTGCAGCCGGGCCTCCAGCCAGCGGGCCAGCAGTTCGGCGGCCGGGTTGTCGGCCTCGGCCTCCACGACCGCCGAGACGATCGGCACCCGCGCCTGGTCCAGGGCCGCGGCCAGCATCGAACGCCACGGGGTGAGCCGGGTCCAGGCGAGGTCGGTGTCGCCGGGCGCGTAGGAGCGGGCGCGCACCTCCAGGTCCGCCAGCGGGGTCTCGGTGGTGTACAGATCGGTGATCCGGCGCTGGGCCAGCGCGCCCAGCGGATCCTTCGAGGGGTTCTCCGGCGCTTCCACCGGCCACCACACCACGACCGGCGCGTCCGGCAGCAGCAGCGGCAGCACCACCGAGTCGGCGTGGTCGGAGACCTCGCCGTACATCCGCAGGATCACCGTCTCGCCGGTGCCGGCGTCGGCGCCCACCCGGACCTCGGCGTCGAGGTGGGAGCGGGTGCGGTCGCGCGGGGTCCGGGCGTGCCGCTTGATGACGACCAGGGTGCGCGAGGGGTGCTCGTGCGAGGCCTCCTCGGCCGCCTTGATCGAGTCGTACGCGTTCTCCTCGTCCGTGACGATCACCATCGTCAGGACCATGCCCACGGCCGGCGTGCCGATCGCGCGGCGGCCCTGCACCAGCGCCTTGTTGATCTTGCTTGCCGTGGTGTCGCTCAGGTCGATCTTCATGGCCTGCGCCAGCTCCGTCCGTCTCGTGCGAGCATCTCGTCGGCTTCCTCGGGTCCCCAGCTGCCGGACGCGTACCGCGCCGGTTTGCCGTGCCGGTCCCAGTAGTCCTCGATCGGGTCGAGGATCTTCCAGGACTCTTCCACTTCCTGGTGACGGGGGAACAGATTGGCGTCCCCGAGCAGGACATCCAGGATGAGCCGCTCGTAGGCCTCCGGGCTGGACTCCGTGAACGACTCGCCGTAGGCGAAGTCCATCGTCACGTCCCGGATCTCCATCGAGGTGCCCGGCACCTTGGAGCCGAACCGCACCGTCACGCCCTCGTCCGGCTGGACGCGGATGACGATGGCGTTCTGGCCGAGTTCCTCGGTGGCGGTGGAGTCGAACGGGGAGTGCGGCGCCCGCTGGAAGACGACGGCGATCTCCGTCACCCGCCGTCCGAGCCGCTTGCCGGTGCGCAGATAGAACGGCACGCCCGCCCAGCGCCGGTTGTCGACGTTCAGCTTGACGGCGGCGTACGTGTCGGTCTTCGACCCGGGGTCGATGCCGTCCTCGTCCAGGTACCCGAGAACCTGCTCGCCACCCTGCCAGCCGCCCGCGTACTGTCCGCGCACGGTGTGCTCGCCGAGGTTCTCCGGCAGCTTGACCGCCTTGAGCACCTTCAGCTTCTCGGTGAGCAGCGACCCGGCGTCGAAGGCCGCCGGCTCCTCCATCGCGGTGAGCGCCATCAGCTGGAGGAGGTGGTTCTGGATGACATCACGGGCCGAGCCGATGCCGTCGTAGTAGCCCGCACGGCCACCGATGCCGATGTCCTCGGCCATCGTGATCTGCACATGGTCGACGTAGGACCGGTTCCAGATCGGCTCGAACATCTGGTTCGCGAACCGCAGCGCCAGGATGTTCTGGACGGTCTCCTTGCCCAGATAGTGGTCGATCCGGAAGACCTGCTCCGGGTCGAAGACGTCGTGCACGATCGCGTTCAGCTCCCGGGCGCTCGCGAGGTCGCGCCCGAACGGCTTCTCGATGACGGCCCGCCGCCAGGAACCCTCGGGGGCGTCCGCCAGACCGTGCTTCTTCAGCTGCTGGACGACCTTCGGGAAGAACTTCGGCGGTACGGAGAGGTAGAAGGCGTAGTTGCCGCTCGTGCCGCGCGCCTTGTCCAGCTCCTGGACCGTCCGGCGCAGCTGGTCGAACGCCGTGTCGTCGTCGAAGTCGCCCGGGATGAACCGCATGCCCTCGGAGAGCTGTTGCCAGACCTCCTCGCGGAACTCCGTACGGGCGTGCTCGCGCACCGAGTCGTGCACGATCTGCGCGAAGTCCTCGTCCTCCCAGTCCCGGCGGGCGAAACCGACGAGCGAGAAGCCCGGCGGCAGCATCCCGCGGTTGGCGAGGTCGTACACCGCCGGCATCAGCTTCTTGCGGGACAGGTCGCCGGTGACGCCGAAGATGACGAGCCCGGACGGGCCCGCGATCCGCGGGAGACGGCGGTCGCGCGCATCGCGCAGGGGGTTGTCCCAGTCGGGGGTCATGCTGCGTCAGCTCCCTTGCTGCCGAGCGACTTCGCAACGGCCTTCAACAGGTCCTGCCACGCGACCTCGAACTTGGCGACGCCCTCGTCCTCCAACCGGGTGACGACCTCGTCGTACGAGATACCCAGCCCCTCCACGGCGGCCAGGTCGGCGCGGGCCTGCGCGTAGCCGCCGGTCACCGTGTCGCCGGTGATCTCCCCGTGGTCGGCGGTGGCGTTCAGCGTGGCCTCGGGCATCGTGTTGACCGTGCCCGGCGCGACCAGCTCGTCCACGTACAGGGTGGACTTGTACGCCGGGTCCTTGACACCGGTCGAGGCCCACAGCGGGCGCTGCTTGTTGGCCTTGGCGCCGGCGAGGGCGGTCCAGCGGGCGCCCTCGCGTGTCGAATTGTCGGCAGAGCCGAACCCATCCTCGTAGGCCTCGTAGGCCAGGCGGGCGTTGGCGAGCGCGGCCCTCCCCTTGAGCGCGAGGGCCTCGTCCGTGCCGATCCCGGTCAGTCGCTTGTCGATCTCGCTGTCGACGCGGGAGACGAAGAAGGACGCCACGGAGTGGATGCCGGACAGGTCCAGGCCCTGCGCCGCGGCCTTCTCCAGGCCGGAGAGGTAGGCGTCCATGACCTCGCGGTAGCGCTCCAGGGAGAAGATCAGCGTGACGTTGACGCTGATGCCCTGGCCGATGACCTCGGTGATGGCGGGCAGGCCGGCCTTGGTCGCCGGGATCTTGATCATCACGTTGGGGCGGTCGACCAGCCAGGCCAGCTGCTTGGCCTCGGCGATCGTGGCCGCCGTGTGGTGCGCGAGCCGCGGGTCGACCTCGATGGAGACCCGGCCGTCCCGGCCGCCGGTCGCGTCGTACACGGGCCGCAGGATGTCGGCGGCGGCCCGCACGTCGGCGGTGGTCATCATGCGCACGGCCTCGTCGACCGTGACGCCCCGCACGGCGAGGTCGGCGAGCTGCTCCTCGTAGCCCTCGCCGGAGCCGATGGCGGCCTGGAAGATGGACGGGTTGGTGGTGACGCCCACGACGTTCTTGTCCGCGACGAGTTCGGCGAGGTTGCCGGACTCGATCCGCCTGCGCGACAGGTCGTCCAGCCAGATCGATACGCCCTCGTCGGCGAGGCGCTTCAGCGTGCCCGAGGTCGCGGTTGCTTCGGTGGTCACAGTGATCATCTTCTTTCTGCGTTCAGGTCAACCGCGGGCGGCGGCAAGCCTCGTAGTCGAATTCAATGCAGCCCGGGCGGCGGCGGCCACGTTCTCGGGGGTGAAGCCGTACTCGGCGAACAGGGTCTTCGCGTCGGCCGAGGCGCCGAAGTGCTCCAGGGAGACGATGCGTCCGGCGTCGCCCACGAACCGGTACCAGGTCAGCCCGATCCCGGCCTCGACGGCGACCCGCGCCTTCACGGCGGGCGGCAGCACGCTCTCGCGGTACTCGCGCGGCTGCTCCTCGAACCACTCCACGGACGGCATCGACACCACCCGGGTGCCGATCCCCTCGGCCTCCAGCCGCTCCCGCGCGGCGACGGCGAGCTGAACCTCGGAGCCGGTCGCGATGAGAACGACCTCGGGCGTCCCGGTGGACGAGTCCCGAAGGACGTAACCGCCCTTCGCCGCATCCGGGTTGGGCGCGTACGTCGGCACACCCTGGCGGGTGAGCGCGAGGCCGTGCGGGGCGGGGTCGGTGGAGTGCCGCTTGAGGATCTCGGCCCAGACGATAGCCGTCTCGTTGGCGTCGGCGGGGCGGACGATGTTCAGTCCCGGGATGGCGCGCAGGGCGGCCAGATGCTCGACCGGCTGGTGGGTCGGGCCGTCCTCGCCGAGGCCCACGGAGTCGTGCGTCCAGACGTACGTCACCGGCAGCTGCATCAGCGCGGACATGCGCACGGCGTTGCGCATGTAGTCGGAGAACACCAGGAAGGTGCCGCCGTAGACACGGGTGTTGCCGTGCAGCGCGATGCCGTTCATCTCCGCGGCCATCGAGAACTCGCGGATGCCGAAGTGGACGGTGCGGCCGTACGGGTCGGCCTCCGGCAGCGGGTTGCCCTTCGGCAGGAACGAACTCGTCTTGTCGATGGTGGTGTTGTTGGAGCCGGCCAGGTCGGCCGAGCCGCCCCACAGCTCGGGGACGACCGGGCCGAGTGCCTGGAGCACCTTGCCGGAGGCGGCGCGGGTGGCGACCGACTTGCCCTCCTCGAACACCGGGATCGAGGACTCCCAGCCCTCGGGCAGCTGACCGGCGACGATCCGGTCGAACAGCTGGGCGCGCTCGGGGTTGGCGGCGCGCCAGATGCCGAGCTGCTTGTCCCAGGCGGCGTGCGCCTCGGCGCCCCGGTCCAGGGCACGGCGGCTGTGCGCGAGGACCTCGTCGGCGACCTCGAAGGACCGCTCCGGGTCGAAGCCGAGGATGCGCTTGGTGGCGGCGATCTCCTCGGCGCCGAGGGCGGAGCCGTGGGAGGCCTCGGTGTTCTGCGCGTTGGGGGCGGGCCAGGCGATGATCGTGCGCATCGCGATGATGGAGGGCCGCTCGGTCTCGGCCTGCGCCGCCCGCAGCGCCCCGTACAGCTCGGCGACGTCGATGTCGCCGCCCAGCGCGGGCTCGATCCGCTGCACGTGCCAGCCGTACGCCTCGTACCGCTTCAGCACGTCCTCGGAGAACGCCGTCGCCGTGTCGCCCTCGATGGAGATGTGGTTGTCGTCGTACAGGAAGACCAGGTTGCCGAGCTTCTGGTGGCCGGCCAGCGAGGAGGCCTCGGCGGAGACGCCCTCCTCCAGGTCGCCGTCGGAGACGATCGCCCAGATGGTGTGGTCGAACGGGGACTCGCCCTCCGGCGCCTCCGGGTCGAACAGACCGCGCTCGTAGCGGGCGGCCATCGCCATGCCGACGGCGTTGGCGACGCCCTGCCCGAGCGGGCCGGTGGTGGTCTCCACGCCCGCGGTGTGCCCGTACTCGGGGTGACCCGGCGTCTTCGAACCGTGCGTCCGGAAGGCCTTGAGGTCGTCGAGCTCCAGCTCGTACCCGGCGAGGAACAGTTGGGTGTAGAGGGTCAGCGAGGTGTGGCCGGGGGAGAGAACGAAACGATCCCGTCCGGTCCACTCGGGATCGGCGGGATCGTGACGCATCACCTTCTGAAAGATCGTGTACGCGGCCGGGGCGAGGCTCATCGCGGTGCCCGGGTGCCCGTTGCCGACCTTCTGCACGGCATCGGCCGCGAGAAGGCGGGCCGTGTCGACGGCACGCCGGTCGAGTTCGGTCCATTCGAAGCTGTCCGGTGTCTGCGTGCTCATCTTCAAAAAGTCCTCGATCGGAGCGAAGTGGCTGGTCCAACGCGTTCAAAAGTAAAAGTCTGACTTTTACGAGGGAAGGTCCACGTGTGTCAGGCTGTGGTGAAAGTGGGACACGGCGAGGAGCGCGGCGCACGGCTGAGCGCGGGCCACGCACGACTGAGACGGCGCGAGACGGACATGGTGGACACAAGGGTCGAAGCCGGCGACGGAGGGATCAGGACCTTCCCCTTTCCCGTCGAGCTGAGCGTCGGCGGCGTCGGCATGCAGATCGGCCCGATGGGCGGCACCGGTCACACCTGGCACGCCGACGAGGCGCCGCTCGAACGCGTGCACCGCATCGACTTCCACGTCGTGATGCTCTTCGGTGCGGGCCCCGTACGCCACATGATCGACTTCACGGAGTACGAGGCGGGCGTCGGCGACCTGCTGTGGATCCGCCCCGGCCAGGTCCATCGCTTCTCACGGACGAGCGAGTACCGGGGGATCGTCCTGGCCATGCAGCCGGGTTTCCTGCCGCGCGCCACGGTCGAGGCCACCGGCCTCTACCGCTACGACCTCCCACCCCTGCTCCGCCCCGACGAGGCCCAGCTCAGCGCTCTGCGGTCGTCGCTGGCCCAACTCCGAAGCGAGTACGAGGACACGACGACCCTCCCCCTGAGCCTGCACACCGCCGTCCTGCGCCACTCGCTGACGGCGTTCCTGCTGCGCCTGGCTCATCTCGCCGCGAGCTCGGCGGAGGCCGCGCGCCGGCAGGGCGACACGACGTTCACCCTGTTCCGGGACGCGGTGGAGCAGGGCTTCGCCACCAACCACAGCGTCAGCGCCTATGCCGACCAACTCGGCTACTCGCGCCGCACCCTCGTCCGCGCGGTCCGCGCCGCCACCGGCGAGACCCCCAAGGGGTTCATCGACAAGCGGGTGGTCCTGGAGGCGAAGCGGCTGCTCGCCCACACGGACCTGCCGATCGGGCGGGTGGGAGCGGCGATCGGGTTCCCGGACGCCGCGAACTTCTCCAAGTTCTTTCACCAGCACACCGAGACGACACCGGCGGCGTTCCGTGCGGAGCTTCGCTGACGCCCGAGGCCGCCGGGATCCGGCCGCCCTCACGCGGCGCCGACAGCCCCGTCCCATAATCTCGTGCCTGGAGGCGGCGGACGTCGTCCGCGGTGAGGAGGCGATGGTGCTCGGAAGTGGCACGCGATTGCTCGCGGGCGCCGTGATCGTGGCCTGCGTGGTGCTGGTCGGCCCCAGTACACCGGGGGGTCCCCTCTTCGGCCGGTCACGGTCCGTCGAAGCCGTCAAGGACGTCGTACCGAACCGGGTCATGACGTGGAACATCTGCAACCCCTGCGAGACGAGCAACGTCGACCGGGCGGCGGAGATCGCCCGGTACGCGCCCCAGGTCATCGGCCTGCAGGAAGCGTGCGTGCGGGACGTCGAGAGGATCCGGGACCATCTGGAGAACCTGCACGGGCTCGTCTACCACGTCGAGTACGGGACGGTTCTGCGGAATTGGGGCCGCTGCGGGGGAGTGCCGTGGAATCCCGGGGCCTACGGCCAGGCCATCCTCTCGGCGGCACCGATGACCGGCCATGTGGCCGCGGAATACCCCGACGGCGGATCCGAGGACCGCGGGTACATGGCGGTCACCACCAAGGTGGGCGGACAGTCCGTCCGCGTCTTCAACACGCACCTCGCCCATCGACGTCAAGAGGCGGTCCGAGCACGGCAGGTCGGCGTACTCGCCAAGGAAGTCGCCCGGCAGGACCGCGCGATCGTCCTCGGCGACTTCAACGCCGTGCCCGACGCCCCCGAACTCGACGGGATGTGGGCACTGGCCACGGACGCGGACCCCCAGTGCCGTTCCTCGCAGACCGGCACCTGCGAGACGACCACCGACTGGCAGACCAAGTTCGACTACGTGTTCCTGCGCGGCATCGCCCCGCTTGAGCACGCCGTGCATCAGACCGAGGCCTCGGACCACGACCTGTTCCGTGCCGACCTGGACCTGGCCTAAGGCGCCGCTTCGGTCCGGGGCGTCACCGAACCCCGCGTCTCGTACATGCGCACCGCCACCACCAGGCCCGAAGCGGCCGTCAGTGCCGCGACCGTCCAGATCGCCGGGGTCAGCCCGTACGTGTCGGCCAGGACTCCCGAGAGCAGCGCCCCGACCGCGAAGCCCCCGTCGCGCCACAGGCGGTACACGCCGACCGCGCGGGCCCGCCAGGCCGGATGGGCGACATCGCCGATGACTGCGAGCAGCGTCGGATAGACCAGCGCCGTTCCGATACCGAGAAGGATCTGAGCGACGGCCCACACCGTGAACGTGGTCCCCTCGGCGACCAGGCCGATCGCGGCCGCCTGGAGCAGCATGCCCGCCGTGATCAGCGGTTTCCGGCCGATGTGGTCCGACCACCAGCCGGTGACCAACTGGCCCGCACCCCACACCGCCGGATACAGCGCCGCCAGCACGCCGATCTCCGCCACCGACAAACCATGCGCGGCGAACAGCAGCGGGAAGACGCCCCAGGCGAGCGCGTCGTTGAGGTTGTTGACCAGGCCCGCCTGGCTGGCGGCCGAGAGCGCCTTGTCGGTCAGACTGGTGCGGCGGGCGATCCGGGCCGTCGTCAACTCCCGTTCCTCCGGCGCCTGTACGGGATGCAGCGCGGCCTCCGCGCGGGCGTGCCCGCGGGTCTCGCGGACGGCGAACACGGACAGGCCCAGGCCTACGACGAGATACGCGGCGCCCAGCAGGAACGGCTCGGGGCGCAGCCCGGCGTGCTCGGCGATCGCGCCCGTGGCCATCGCCGTGGCCGCCACCGCGCCGTATCCGGCGGCCTCGTTGAGGCCCATCGCCAGGCCCCGCCGCTCCGGGCCGGCCAGGTCGATCTTCATGATGACCGTGGTGGACCAGGTCAGGCCCTGGTTGACACCCAGCAGGACGTTCGCGGCGACGATCCATCCCCAGGACGGACCCCACGCCAGCATCGCCGGCACGGGCAGCGCGACCAGCCACCCGGCGATCAGCACCGGTCTGCGGCCGTACCGGTCGCAGAGGGTGCCCGCGAAGAAGTTGGTCACCGCCTTCGTCGCGCCGAACGCCAGGATGTAGGTGAGGGCGGCCGTGTAGGCGGACAGCCGGAAGACCTGGTCGGCGAGCAGCGGCAGCACCGTGCGCTCCTGGCCGAGCATGCCGCCGACCAGCGCGTTGACGAGGACGAGCAGAGCGAACTGGGCCAGGTTGGCGCGCAGCCCGAGCCGTACGGCCCGGGCGTCGGCGTGCGGGGTCACGCACCCTCCTGGAGGCGGTGGCCGGTGACCCGGGCCCAGTCGTCGGGGCCGCCCTTGAGGACGGCGACGTCATGGTGGCCGGTGCGCTGCAGGAGGCTGGCGGCGGTCATCGCCCGCTCCCCGTGGGCGCAGTGCACCAGGGCGCTCGACGGCGCCTCGTCCGTACGGCCTTCCAGATCGCCCAGCTCGATGCCGACGGCGCCGGGAATGTGCCCGGAGTCCCACTCGGACCGCTGGCGCACGTCGAGCACGCGGCGGTCGCCGACGCGGTCGGCCGCCACGAGGTCGACGGTCTCCTGGGCGCCGCCGTCGGCCGTCCAGGCGTCCATGGTCAGGTGCCCGCACAGCCGCTCGTACCCGATCTTCAGGGCCTGCCAGGTGAGTTCGGCGAGATCCTGGCCGGGCGCCGTGACGAAGACGAGCGGGCTGTCGCCGGGCAGCAGCCAGCCCAGCCAGGTGGCGAACTGGTCCCGCAGATGGACCGAGAGGGCGCCGGGTATGTGACCGGCGGCGAAGTCCCGGACGCGTCGGACATCGACGATCTGCGCACCCTCGCCGAGCAGCCGACGCACTTCGGCGGGCGGCAGCGCGGGTAGCGCGGGCGTCGCGCCGAGGACCGCAGGACCCAGCCGGTTGACCTCGGCCAGCCGGTCGAAGTACGCGGGGTAGGACCCGAGGCTGCCGAGCAGTTCCCGTACGAAGCTGTCCTCGTCCGGCGCGGCGAGCAGGGCGTTGGCCCGCTTCTGGGCGCCGATGGTCGTGGTGCGCTCGGCGCCCGGCGGGGCGGAGCAGAAGGAACCGGCGCCGTGCGTGGGCCAGACGGCCGTCCCGTCCGGGAGCTCGGCCAGCCGCCGCAGGGAGCGGTACTGGGCGCGGGCGAGCTCCTGCGCGCGGGCGGCGCCCAGCAGATCGGTGCGGGCGGCCGAGCCGACGATCAGCGAACCGCCGGTGAAGACCCCCAACTCCCGTGCGCCGTCCAGGAGCAGGAACGACAGGTGCTCGTCCGTGTGACCGGGGGTGGCCAGCGCGCGCAGGGTCAGGCCGCCCAGGTCCACCTCGTCGCCGTCCGACAGGGCCCGGTGCTCGAAGGCGCGCCGCCCGGCGGCGGAGGCCAGCACCGTCGCCCCGTCGTCGGCGGCGAGCTGGAGCGCGCCGGTGAGGAAGTCGGCGTGCAGATGCGTGTCGGCGGCGAAGGCGACGGTCAGCCCCCGCCGCCCGGCCTCGGCGCGCAGGGCCCGCAGATCACGGCTCGCGTCCACCGCCAGGGCGCGGCCGTCGCCCAGGTCGACGAGATAGGCGCTGTTGCCGAGGCCGGTGTCGACCAGCGGAATCAGATGATCGTCGGCGAAGCCCATGGGGTCCTCCACTGCCACGGTACGAGCCGGGTGGCCCATCCGCCCACCCTTCACTTACAATATTCCATGGAATTATGGAGGATGCCATGGGAGACGCAACGCGCAAAGCCGCCCTGTACGACGCCTTCGCCCGCACCGGCAAGGCGCTGAGCAGCGGAAAACGCCTGGAACTGCTCGATCTGCTGGCCCAGGGCGAGCGCACCGTCGACGCCCTCGCCAAGGCCGCCGGCCTGAACCTGACCACCGCCTCGGCGCACCTCCAGACCCTCAGACAGGCCGGCCTGGTCGCCACCCGCCGCGACGGCGTCCGCATCCACTACCGCCTGGCCGGCGACGACGTCGCCGCCCTCTACGCCCTGCTCCGCCAGGTCGCCCGGACCCACCAGCCCGCCGTCGAACCCGCCCGCACCGCCTACCTCGGCACCGACGACACGACAGCGGTCGACCGCGAGGAACTCCTCTCCCGTGCGGCGGCCGGCGAGATCGTCGTCCTGGACGTACGCCCCGCCGAGGAGTACGCCGCCGGACACATCCCGGGCGCCCTTTCCCTCCCCGTCGACCAACTCGCCGACCGCATCGCCGAGTTGCCGCACGACACCGAGGTGGTCGCCTACTGTCGCGGCGCCTACTGCGTCCTGGCCCACGACGCCGTACGCCTCCTGCGGGACCGCGGCCGCCGCGCCGTACGCCTCACCGACGGGATGCTGGAGTGGCGACTGGCCGACCTGCCGGTCGAGACAGCGGCGTGAACCGACGGGCTCCCTTGACAGGGGGATCCCATGTGTCTACGAAACCTGCATGACCACCCACAAAGAACAGAAAGAAGACAAAGAAGAGGTCGCACCGGTGCACCTGCCGGACCCGGACATCACAGCGGCCCACGCCTCCGTCACCCTCCTGGAGCGCCTCGCCGAAAGGCTCGGCAGCAGCGCCACGGTCACCGCCGTCTACGGCGAACCCGTCACCACCGACGGCGTCACCGTCATACCCGTGGCCAAGGTCGCCTTCGGCCTCGGCGGGGGAGCCGGACGCGCGGCCGACGGCGGCGGGGGCGGCAAGGCCGGCGACGGCGGAGGCGGCGGGGGAGGCGTCGAGGCCAAGCCCCTCGGCTACATCGAGATCCGCAACGGCACCTCCACCTACCGCCCCATCCGGGACACCTGGGGCGACATAGTCCTCCCCCTGACAGCCCTCCTCCTCGGCACCGCCCTCCCAAAGGCGATCCGGACACTCCGACGCCGCAGCTGAACACACAGGCGCCGGGGCCCGCGCCCCTTGAGGGGCGCGGGGCTGTATCAATGTGCGGCTCCGCCGCGTGGGCGCGACCAGCCACAACGAACCCGCAGACGAGCGACGGCCCATCACGGCTCCCCAGCAACGCGCCTAGCGGCCGAAGTTGAACCAGTTCACGTTCACGAAGTCCGCAGGCTGACCGCTGCTGAAGGTCAGATACACGTCATGCGTGCCGGTCACCCCGCTGATGTTCGCCGGGATCGTCCGCCACGACTGCCAGCCCCCGGTGTTGGCCACCGCGAAGCTGCCGACGGGCGCGTTGCTACGGCTGTCCAGGCGCACCTCCACCAGACCGCTGACGCCGCCGGCCGCACCGCTCGCAACCCGGGCGGCGAACTGAGTGGCCGCCGAGGAACCGAAGTCGACACCCCGGTACAGCGCCCAGTCACCGTTTGCGACGGCACCGATGTTCTGTCCGCCGCCCGAGTCCGCGGTGGACTCGGTGCTCACGCCGCCCTGGCTGTCGAACGACTCGGCCTGGATGGCGCTGTAGGCGTCACGGTTGCCCGTCGGCGGGGGCGTGGTACCGCTCCCACTGGACAGCACCTGGACGTAGTCCACGACCATGGGGTGACCGGGCTGCGTGTCGCCGTCCAGGCCGCCGCCAAGCGCGTCCGGGAAGGCGCCGCCCATCGCCACGTTCAGGATGATGAAGAAGCCGTGGTTGGTGGCGTTGGACCAGGTCGCCGCGTCCATCTGGCCCGCGTTGACCGAGTGGAACTGGGTGCCGTCGACGTAGAAGCGGATCGTCTCGGGGCTCACCGAGCGGTCCCACTCCATCGTGTAGGTGTGGAAGCCCGACTGGCACGTCGAGCCGGGGCAGGCGGTGTAGCTGCCGAGGCCCGTGGTCTCGTTGCACGGGCCGCCCGGGTTGGTGCCGCAGTGCATCGTGGCCCACACCCGGTTCATGCCCTGGACGTTCTCCATGATGTCCAGCTCGCCGACGCTCGGCCAGTTCTGGTAGTTGCCGCGGTAGGGCGCGCCCAGCGTCCAGAACGCCGGCCAATAGCCCTCGGCGGCGGTGCCGGTGACGTTCGGCATCTGGATGCGGCCCTCGATGCGCAGCTTGCCGCCCGCCGGGGGCTGGAAGTCGGTGCGCACGGTCTCGATACGGCCCGAGGTCCATCTGCCGGCGGAGTCGCGCAGCGGGGTGATGCGCAGGTTGCCGTTGCCGTCGAGCGAGACGTTGCCGGTGCTGTTCGTCATCGTCTCGACCTCGCCGGTGCCCCAGTTGGCGGGGCCGCCCGGATACGAGGTGCCGATGTCGTACTGCCAGTTGGAGGTGTTGACGCCGGTGTTCGCGGCGCCGTTGAAGTCGTCCAGGAAGACCTGCGTCCAGCCCGACGGGGGTGGCGGCGCGGCGGCGTTCGCGGAGGGGACGGCCGCGGTGGCGGCCGCTGCCATCAGGCCGAGCGTGCCGAGTACGGCGAGCACCACGCGCCGGGGGGAGCGGCGTCTGCGGTGTATGCCGGAGGGGTCACTCATGGGGTGCTGCCTCTCGGTGTACGGAGCGGGAGTGGGTGCACGTGCGTCTGAGAGCGCTCTCAAAGTGTCGCCAATGTGCTCTCCGTCGTTCCGGTCGTCAAGAGGTGAAGCAGAGAAATCCCTTGCGTCACGAGGAAGTTCACTCTATGAAGGCGTGAGCGCGAGAGAAGGGGCCCCGATCGCATGGAACTCGTCTTCACCGGCCCGGTGATCGAATGGCGCGGCCCGGCGCCGTACTACTTCGTCCGGGTGCCGGACGAGGAGTCCGCCGACATCCGGGAGGTGGCCGCGATGGCCACCTACGGCTGGGGTGTGATCCCGGTCGAGGTCAGGATCGGTGAGGTCGCCTTCGAGACGTCGCTCTTTCCCAAGGACGGCGGCTATCTGCTGCCGCTGAAGAAGGCGGTGCGGGGGCGGCTGGGGTCGGGCGACGACGTGGCCGTGGAGATGACCGTGAGCCTCTAGGCACCGGCACCGGTCACGTACCGGTGCCGGTGTCCGGGAGGCGTCAGGCCTTCGTCGTCACGGGTGGTGCGGGTATCGGAGTCTCCTCCCGCAACCCGAACCGGTCGTGCACCCGGCGCAGCGGTTTCGGTGCCCACCAGGCGCGGCGGCCGAGCAGGGCCATCGTCGCCGGGACCAGCAGCATCCGTACGACCGTCGCGTCGATCAGCACGGCCAGTGTGAGCCCCAGGCCGATCTGGAGGATCGGTGCGAAGCCGCCCGTCATGAAGGCGCCGAAGACCACCGCGAGAAGCAGCGCAGCGCAGGTGACGACGCGGCCGGAGCGGCGCAGGCCGGTGACCACGGCTTCCTGGTCGTCCCCGGTGAGCTGCCGGGCCTCGCGCATCCGGGCCAGGATGAACAGTTCGTAGTCCATGGCCAGTCCGAAGGCGATCGCCACGATCAGCGGCGGCGCGGTCAGGCTCAGCGCGTCGAGTCCCTCCCCGCCCAGCAGTCCGGCCAGGTGGCCGTCCTGGAAGACCCACACCACCACACCTAGCGCGGCGCCCAGGCTGAGCAGGGTGGTGAGGATGGTGCGCAGCGGGATCAGCAGCGAGCCGGTGAAGGCGAACAGCAGGGCGAAGATGCCGGCCAGGACGGTGACCGCGGCCCAGGGCGCCCGCTCGGCGAGCATCTGCCGGAAGTCGACCAGACGGGCGGCCGGTCCGGTGACCTCGACGGGCTCATCGGCGCGGACATCCCGTATCCGCTCGACCAGGTCGGTGGCCTCCTTGCCGTCCACACTGCCCGGCGGCCGGATGCTGACGACGGTTGTGCCGCCCGGCAGTTCGCGGGACTCGGCCGTCGGGGACAGGGCCCCGATCCGGTCGGCGGTCGCGGCGTCCGTGCCGGGCCCGAGGACCACGGTGATGGGGGAGACACCGGTCCCGGGCGGGAAGTGGGCGTCCACGGTGTCGTACAACTGCCGTGCCTCGGTGCTCGACGGCAGTTGCTCGGCGTCGCCGAGGTTGATCGTCATGCCGGTGACGGGCAGCGCCAGGACCAGCAGGACGGGGACGACGGCGGCCACCACGGCGACCCGGCGGCGGGCCGAGAAGCGGGCCAGGCGGGCGAAGACGCGGCCCTCCTCGGCCTCCGGCCGATTCTTCGCCGGGGCGATCCTGCCTCCGAACCTCGCCAGCAGCGCGGGCAGCAGCGTCAGCGCGGCCAGCATGTCGACGACCACCACGGCGGCCACCGCCAGGCCCATGCTGCGCAGGAACACGCTCGGGAACACGAGCAGTCCGGTCAGACTGACCGCGACCGTCAGCCCGGAGAAGAGCACGGTACGGCCGGCCGCCGCGACCGTGCGCTGCACGGCCACCGCCACGTCCTCGGTGTTCCGCCGCTCCTCGCGGAAGCGGACCACCATCAACAGGGCGTAGTCCACGGCGAGCCCGAGCCCCAGCATCGTGGTCACCTGGATCGCGTACACCGAGATGTCGGTGACCCCGCTGAACAGGAACAGTGCGAGGAAGGCCCCCGCGATGCCGCTGATCGCGATCACCAGCGGCAGCGTCGCCGCGCGCAGCCCGCCGAACACCACCAGCAGCAGGGCGAGCACGACCGGCAGTGAGATCAACTCCGCGTTCCGTACGTCCTCCTGTGCCCGCTCGGCGATCTGGGTGCCGAGCAACGGGCCGCCGCTGACGTGTACTTCGGGCGCGTCGATCTGCCGGATCCGGTCGGCCGCCGCGTCCACGGCCGTCTCCTCGGCCTCGTCGTCCAGGCCGCCTTCGAGGGTGACCGGGATGATCAGGGCCCGCCCGTCCTCGGCGGTCAGGCCACGGGTGGCGTACGGGTCGGGCACGGCGGCCACTCCGGCGACGGCCCGCACGTCGGCGACGGCCCGCTCGACCTGGGCCCGCAGGGCGGGGTCGGAGACGGCGGCGCCCTCGACCACGCCGGTGATCGACTCGCCGGTCGGGTCGGTGCGGTCGAGGTACTGCGCGGCGGCCTCGGACTCGGTGCCCGGGATGTCGGCCACGTTGTCCGAGAGGCGGCTGAAGACGCCCGTCCCGAGACCGAAGCCGAGCAGCAGGAAGAGCACCCAGAGGGCGATGACGGTGAGCGGGCGGCGGGTCGCCGCCCGGGCGAGCGTGGAGAGCACGGTCCCTCCCGGCAGGACGGTGGATTGCCATCGCCCCCAGACTCATGCCGCGGGGGTGGTCACCGGATCGCCGGTGGGAGCGGTTTGCGGCCTCCGTCGCTCGGGGGAGAGGTGGCTCGATCTCCCTCGCTGGGCCCTGTCGTCAAATTCCCGTCGTCCGCCCGGGGGGCGGGCCCGGCGGCGATGGGGGTCCCCCCGTGCGAGGTTCGGCAACGCGGCTGGGGTCCCCCCTCTGGGGGAGTGCGTGCCAGGCGTCGCCGGGCAGACGGGATTTGACGACAGGGCCTTAGGGGGATCCGGGAGTCACGAGCCCGCTCTCGTAGGCGCAGATCACCGCCTGCACCCGGTCCCTCAGAGCGAGCTTGCTCAGCACGTTGCTGACATGGGTCTTCACCGTGTGCTCGCTGACGAACAGGGTCGTGGCGATCTCCGCGTTGGACAGCCCGCGCGCCAGCAGCCGCAGCGTCTCCACCTCGCGTGCCGTCAGCACGTCCAGCCGCTGCGGGGTGACCTCGGCCGCGGCCTCCTGACGGCGGCGCCGCACGAGGTCCGCGACCAGTCGCCGAGTCACCGTCGGCGCGAGCAGGGAGTCCCCGGCCGCGACGACCCGTACGGCGTGCACCAGGTCGTCGCGCCGCACGTCCTTCAGCAGGAAACCGCTGGCTCCGGCGCACAGCGCCTCGTACACGTACTCGTCCAGGTCGAACGTGGTCAGCATGACCACCTTGCAGCTCGACTGCCCGCACACCCGCCGTGCCGCGTCCAGGCCGTCCATGACCGGCATCCGGATGTCGAGGAGCAGCACGTCGGGCGTGTGCCGCTGCACCGCCGCGACCGCCTCGGCCCCGTCCCCGGCCTCGGCGACCACCTCGATGTCCGGCTGCGCCTCCAGGATCATGCTGAACCCGGCCCGCACCAGTTCCTGGTCGTCGGCGACGACCACCCGGATGCTCATCCCAGGGCCGCCTCCCGGTCGACGGCCGCGGGCAGCCGTACGACCACCCGGAAGCCGCCCTCCGGTCCGCGCCCTGCCTGCGCGCTGCCCCCGCACGCGGCGGCCCGCTCCCGGATGCCGATCAGCCCGTGCCCGCCCTGGCCGGTCACCGGCCCCCGTCCGTCATCGGTCACCGTCACTGTCAACTCGCCTTCCGTCCAGTCGAGTTCGACGGTAGCGGAGGTGGCGTGCGCGTGCTTGACGGTGTTGGTGAGGGACTCCTGGACCACACGGAAGACGGCGACCTCGGTGTCCGGGGGCAGCGGGCGGGGTGTGCCGGAAGTGTGCAGCTCCACGTGCAGACCGGTGGACTCGCCGACCTGGCGGACCAGGCCGGGCAGCTCGGCCACGCCCGGCTGCGGCAACCGCCGGGAACCGTCGCCCGCCTGCGGCTCCTTGAGCACGCCGAGGATCCGGCGCAGCTGCGCCATCGCGTCCCGCCCGGCCGCCGCGATCGCGTCGAAGGAGGCCTCCGCGCGCGCCGGGTCGCTGCGCACCACCACCGGACCGGCCTCGGCCTGCACCACCATCAGGCTCACCGCGTGCGCGAGGATGTCGTGCATGTCCCGGGCGATCCGGGAGCGCTCCTGCGCGATGGCCCGCGCGGTGTCGGCGGCCCGCTCCCGTTCCAGGCGCCGGGCCCGGTCCTCCAGTTCGGCGGTGTAGGCCCGCTGCACCCGGGCGAGCACGCCGAAGCCGTACGCGCAGACCACGCTGAGCAGCTGGAAGGCGTACTCGAAGGGCTGCGGGTCCTCCTTGTGCATCATCGTGAGGGAGACCCCGGCCAGCCAGCCGGCCAGCATCGCGCGCCGCTGCCAGGGCTTGCCGAGGGTGGCGATCGTGTACAGGGCGACCATGCCGCCGTACATCACGTCGGGTGGCGGCGCGTGGTAGACCGCCTGGGCCGGGGTGGCCACCGACACCGCGCACGCGGTCACGAAGGGGGCCTTGCGCCGCCACAGCAGCGGCAGTGCCGTCGCGGCGCCGATCAGCCAGCCCTGCCAGGTCAGGCGGTCGTCGCCCTCGTCGGGGAAGATCCACTGGAGCGAGACGGCGAACAGCACCAGCGCGGCGAGCGCCGAGTCGACGACGTACGGGTTGGTCGTGCGCAGGCGCTCGGCTACGGGGGAGATCCAGGAACGAGCGGACACGGGCGGCTCCTCGGGGCAAGGGCCCTTTCAGTATCGCGAGCCACCTCACGCCCGTCCTCACCGACGAGAGGGATATCCGCGGCCCGCAGCAACGATCCCCTAGGTCCGCGTCTCCGGCTGCCACCCCAGCCCCCGCGAAATCCCCCGCGCCGCCAGCCTCACCGCCGGCACCAGCACCGGCACCTGCGCATCGGCCTGCGGCACGACCACGGATACGGCGGCGACGACCGCCCCGCCCGGCCCGCGCACCGGGGCGGCGACCGACAGTGCGTCGTCGGTGACCTGGCGGCTGCTCACCGCGACCCCGGTGCGGCGCACCTCGGCCAGCATGCGGCGCAGCCGGGCCGGGTCGGTGACTGTGTACGGCGTGAAGGAGGCGAGCGGTCTGGCGCAGTACTCCTCCTGGGCGTCGGGGGCGCTGTGTGCGAGCAGCGCGAGCCCGACCCCGGTGGCGTGCAGGGGCCAGCGCGCGCCGACGCGGATGTGCACGCCGACCGCCGAGCGTCCCGACAGCCACTCGATGTAGACGACCTCGGGCCCGTCCTGTACCGCCAACTGCACGTTTTCGTGCGTCGCTTCGTACAGGTCCTCCAGATACGGCAGCGCGACCTGCCGCAGGGCGAGCCCGCGCGGGGCCAGCGCCGCGAGCTCCCACAGCCGTAGCCCGACGTGGTAGAGGCCGGAGTCGTCCCGTTCCAGGGCGCCCCACTCCGTCAGGGCGGCCACCAGACGGTGCGCGGTGCTCAGGCTCAGCCCGGCGCGCCGGCCGATGTCCGTCAGGCTGAGCGACGGATGGGCGAGGTCGAAGGCCCCGAGCACGGACAGCAGCCGTTCGGGCGCGGAGCGGGTGGTCATGGCGTCCTCAGCCGAGCCCGTCCTCCGCGATCCGCAGCAGCAGCGTGTGCAGCGTCTGCCGCTCGGCCGCGTCGAGCGGGCCCAGCAGGTCGTTCGTCACGCGCAGGCCCGCCTCGTCGGTGTCGCGCAGAAAGGCACTGCCGTCCTCGGTCAGGACGACGATCCGGCTGCGGCGGTCGTCGGGGGAGGGGCGGCGCTCGGCGAAACCCTGCTTCTCCAGGTCGTCGACCAGGCCGACGATCGCGCTCGGGTCATAGCCGAGCCGGGCGCTGAGCTCGCGCTGCAGGGCGCCCTCGGAGCCGGCGAGGAAGCGCAGCACCGCGTAGTGGCGCAGCCGCAGCCCCGACTCCTGCAGGAAGGTGTTGAACAACTGACCCGAGCGCAGGCCGAGGCGGTACAGCAGATAGCCGGTGTCCGCGTGCAGGCCCCGCATCCACGGCTCGTCCGCGTCGATCGGGTTCGGGTTCTTCGTGTGCTGGCCGGTGATGGCGGACTCCCTGGTCTCGGTTCTCTGCGGGGTGGTGCGCTCCGGTGATTCCAGCATGACGCACCTTCGGGTCTCCAACAACTATTGACGTCGACAATTATTGCTCTTAACTTCGATCTCGAAGTCGCACCCAGTCCGACCCCCCATGTGATCCGCCCCCCCATGTGAAGGGACCCGCCCGTGCCCAGCATCGATCTCACCGGCAAGGCCGCCGTCGTCACCGGCAGCGGCCGGGGCCTCGGCCTCGCCTACGCGCACGCCCTGGCCGCCCACGGCGCCTCCGTGGTCGTCAACGACGTCGACGAGGCCGTGGCCGAGGCGGCCGTGAAGTCCATCGCCGAGGCGGGCGGCACGGCCGTCGCCGAGGTCGTCCCGGTCGGCACCACCGAGGCCGCGGACCGGCTGGTGAACCGCGCGGTCGAGGAGTTCGGGCGGCTCGACGTCCTGGTCACCAACGCCGGCATCCTGCGCGACAAGGTGCTGTGGAAGATGACCGACGACGACTTCGACGCGGTGATCGCCACCCACCTCAAGGGCACCTTCACCTGCGCCCGCGCCGCCGCCGTCCGGATGCGCGAGCAGGGCGAGGGCGGCACCCTGATCCTGGTCGGCTCGCCGGCCGGGCAGCGCGGCAACTTCGGGCAGACGAACTACTCCGCCGCCAAGGCAGGCATCGCCGCCTTCGCCCGCACCTGGTCGATGGAGCTCGGCCGCGCGAACATCACCGTCAACGCGATCGTGCCGGTCGCCGCGACCGCCATGACCGAGACCATCCCCGCCTTCGCCCCGCACATCGAGGCCATGAAGAACGGCGAGCCGCTGCCCGACTTCCTGCGCAAGGGAGAGGGCTTCGGCACCCCCGAGGACTGCGCGGCCCTCGTGCCGTTCCTCGCCTCCGAGGCGGCCCGGGGCATCACCGGTCAGGCCATCGGCATCGGCGGCGACAAGGTGGCACTCTGGTCGCATCCGCAGGAGATCGCGGCGGCGTTCGCGGACGGCGGCTGGAGCCCCGAGGCGCTGGCGGACGTCTGGCCCACCTCGGTCGGCGCCGAACTCCAGTCGGTAGGCGTTCCGGCGCCCAAGTTCCCGGAGGCGTGATGGCCCCCTCGCTGAACCTCGACGAACTCGTCGCGATCGACGTCCACACCCACGCGGAGGTCTCCTCCAAGGGCCACTCCTCCCTGGACGACGATCTGCACGACGCCTCCTCCGCCTACTTCAAGGTCGAGGGCAAGCGGAAGCCGACTTTGGAGGAGACCGCTGCGCACTACCGCGAACGGAAGATGGCCGCCGTGATCTTCACGGTCGACGCCGAGTCCGCGACCGGTACACCCCCGGTCCCCAACGAGGAGGTCGCCGAGGCGGCCGCCGCCAACGCGGACGTCCTCATCCCCTTCGCGTCCATCGACCCCTTCCGCGGCCGGGCGGGAGTGAAGCAGGCCCGGCGCCTGGTCGAGGAGTACGGGGTGAAGGGCTTCAAGTTCCACCCCAGCATCCAGGGCTTCTTCCCCAACGACCGCTCGGTGGCGTACGACCTCTACGAGGTGATCGAGGAGACCGGCACCATCGCCCTGTTCCACACCGGTCAGACGGGTATCGGGGCGGGAGTGCCGGGAGGCGGCGGGATCCGCCTGAAGTACTCCAACCCCCTGCACGTGGACGACGTGGCGGCCGACTTCCCGCATCTGAAGATCATCCTGGCGCACCCGTCCTTCCCCTGGCAGGACGAGGCCCTCGCCGTCGCCACGCACAAGCCCGGCGTGCACATCGACCTCTCCGGTTGGTCGCCGAAGTACTTCCCGCCCCAGCTGGTGCAGTACGCGAACACCCTGCTCAAGGACAAGGTCCTCTTCGGCTCCGACTTCCCCGTCCTCACCCCCGACCGCTGGCTCGCCGACTTCGCGAAGCTGTCGATCAAGGACGAGGTCAGGCCGAAGATCCTCAAGGAGAACGCCGCCCGGCTGCTCGGGCTGACGAAACCGTAAGGGGCGTGACATGCGCAACGAGGGACTGGGGTCGTGGCCCGCACGCCGGGCCCGCAAGACCCCGCATCGCACGGCCCTGATCCACGGCGGGACGTCCGTCGACTACGCCACGCTGTACGACCGCACCACCCGCCTCGCACACGCCCTGCGCGAGCGCGGCGTCCGGCGCGGCGACCGCATCGCCTACCTCGGCCCGAACCACCCCTCCTTCCTGGAGACCCTGTTCGCGGCCGGCACGCTCGGCGCGGTCTTCGTCCCGCTCAACACCCGCCTCGCCGGGCCCGAGATCGCCTACCAGCTCGCCGACTCCGGCGCCAAGGCCCTCGTCTACGGCCCCTCGCACGCGGGACTCGTCGCCGGGCTGCCGGGCCACACCGACGTCCGTACGTATCTGGAGGTCGGCGCCGAGTACGACGACGCGGTCGCGGGCGCCGTGGACGAGCCGATCGACGAGCCCGTCGCGGCCGACGACACCTGCCTCATCCTGTACACCTCCGGGACGACGGGCCGCCCCAAGGGCGCGATGCTGACGCATGCCAACGCCACCTGGAACGCCGTCAACTTCCTGATCGACAAGGACCTCCACGCCGACGAGCGGGCCCTGGTCTCGGCCCCGCTGTTCCACATCGCGGGCCTCACCGTGCTCACCCTGCCCGTACTGCTCAAGGGCGGCACCTGTGTCCTCGTCGAGGCCTTCGACCCCGGCGGGACCCTGGAGCTGATCGAACGGCACCGGATCACCTACATGTTCGGGGTGCCGGCGATGTTCGAACAGGTCGCCCGCCATCCGCACTGGGCGGCCGCGGACCTGTCCAGTCTGCGCATGCTCAGCTGCGGCGGCGCCCCGGTGCCGACGCCGCTCATCGAGGCCTACCAGACCCGCGGTCTGACCTTCCTGCAGGGCTACGGCATGACCGAGGCGCTCGGGGTGCTCTTCCTCGACGGGGAGCACTCGGTCAGCAAGGCGGGCTCGGCCGGCGTCCCGCACTTCTTCAGCGACGTACGGGTCGTCGGACCCGACCTCGGCCAGGTCGTGCCGGGGGAGAACGGTGAGGTGCTGGTGCGCGGGCCCAGCGTGATGCGCGGCTACTGGGGGCTGCCCGAGGAGACGGCCGCCTCCTTCGTGGACGGCTGGTTCCGCAGCGGGGACGCGGCCCGTGTCGACGAGGACGGCTACATCTACATCGTCGACCGCATCAAGGACATGATCATCTCCGGCGGCGAGAACATCTACCCCGCCGAGATCGAGGACCTGCTCCTCGCCCACCCGGACATCGCCGAGTGCGCGGTGATCGGGGTGCCCGACGACAAGTGGGGCGAGGTGCCGCGCGCCGTCGTCGTCCCCCGCGAGGGAACCACCCCCGACCCGGACGAGATCCTCGCGTCCCTCTCCGGCCGCCTCGCCAAGTACAAGATCCCCAAGTCGGTGGTCCTCGCGGACGAACTCCCGCGCACGGCCTCCGGGAAACTCCTCAAGTCCCGTGTCCGTACCCGGTACGGCAGCAAGTAAGGAACCGCATGAGCATCACCGTGAACGGCCTCGACGAACTGAAGAAGCTCGCCGGCGGCGACCTCGGCGCCAGTGAGTGGATCGAGGTCACCCAGGAGCGGATCAACACCTTCGCCGACGCCACGGGCGACCACCAGTGGATCCACGTGGACCCCGAGAAGGCCGGCGAGGGCCCCTTCGGCGCTCCCATCGCCCACGGCTACCTCACCCTCTCCCTCTTCATCCCCCTGTTCACCGAGCTGCTCGACGTCCAGGGCGTCACCACCAAGGTCAACTACGGCCTGAACAAGGTGCGTTTCCCCTCGCCGGTCAAGGTCGGCTCCCGCATCCGGCTGGTCGGAAGGCTGGCGGAGGTCGAGGACGTACCGGGCGGGGTCCAGATCACCGTCGACGGCACGATAGAGATCGACGGCGCCGGAAAGCCCGCCGCCGTCCTGCAGAGCCTGTCGCGGTTCTACGCCTGACCTGCCCTCAGCTCTGTTCGTAGGAGTCGACGGCCGTCTCGAAGGTGCCCGTGCACACGCTGCGTTGCGGCAGGGGGGAGCGGGGAAGACCAGGAGTCTTCGCTGCTCCCCCCCCCCACTCGCCCGACGCCAGCCACTGCCCGTCGGGCGAGACGGTGGCGAGCCCGCGGTACAGCAGGGTGCCGTCCGCGCGGCTCGCCAGGCCCTGGCCAGGCCCTGTCCAGGCCAGGATGAGGAGATGACGCTTCGTCAGGCGCCTGTCACGTCGACGAACACGGGGTTCGAGTAGAACCACGTGTCCGCCCACGGGTCACCGTTCCCGGGCTCGTGCGGGATCGGGCCGTGCGGGTCCACCGACGCGCCGAGGTAGCCCGCACCGTGCCGCTTGCCGTCGCTGCCGCGCAGCCGCACGTAGAACGGCTCGCTTCCGGCGGTCAGCGGGATGCGCAGGGTGTACGTCCCCTTGCGGCCGCTCACGTCCCTCGTCTGCACGACCTTCGTGTCGGGCGCCCTCCAGACGTCCCGGTCCGCCACCGGACCGCGCACCGCGCCCCGGATGACGTCCACGTGCGCCAACTCCGGGACGATTCCCTGGGCGTTGGGACGGGACGCGGTCGTGACCGTCACGTACAGCGTGAGCTTCTCGCCCTTGCGCACCCGCAGCCTGCCGCCCAAAGTGACGCCCCGGCCGAAGTCGCAGTCCCGCTTGAGGCGCACGTCGAGGCCGTCCAGCAGATGCCCGTGGTCGAGCCAGACCCGGCCCGCGCGCAGGCCCGCCATCACCGCCCGGTACCCGTACCGGGTCACACCGACGTGCGTCCGGCTGAACTGGCCCGGCCAGAAGTCGCTGCCCGGCTGCGGGGACGTGGTGTCGACCGGGTCGGGGAGCCTGCCGGTGTTGTCGAAGTTCTGCCCGGCCGGCCAGTCGCCGTTCTTCCAGGTGTCGAAGACGATGCGGTGGGCGTCGGAGTTGGTGGTGATCGAGAACAGCCTGCCCTCGGCCAGCATCGAGTCCCACAGACCGCCGACCGTCGCGGTCGCCCAGTCGAAGCCGCCGTAGGTCAGGAACGCCTCCGCCGGGTAGCCCGGCCAGGACTGCGCCGACGGCTTGTTCTCGTACTCGCCGCGCATCGACGTCGCGCCGCGCCAGCCGGGGATCGCCGCGCCCTGGGCGCCGGGCGCGCCCTCCATGCCGATCATGATCTCGGGGGCCGCGTCCCGCCAGGCCCGCATCTCGTGCGGGGAGTCGATGCCCAGGCGCAGCGGGTGGTTGGCGAGCACGAGCACGTCGTCGACCTGGCCGGTGCGGCGCTGTTCGGCCAGCCACTGGATGGCCTTGACGGCGTGCGCCTCGTTGCGGGCGGTGTCCGCGGCCCCGGCGGCGCCCTCGGTGTAGCCGAGCAGCTTGCCGTCGTAGGCGCTCTCGAACCTCGTGAGCACATCGACCTCGTTCGGGCCGGGCGCCGTGAAGACCGTGCAGTGCTCGGCGGCCGGGATGTACCACTCCAGGCCCTGGAAGATCAGCTGGCGCGGGTTCTCGGCCCGCGCACTGAGGATCTCCTCGTGCTCCAGTCGGGCGCCGTACTTGGCGTGCCCGAAGTTGGAGTGCTCGGTGAACACCATCCAGTCCAGGCCGTACTTGGCGCCCGCGGCGGCCAGCTGGGAGAACGTGTACTTGGCATCGTGGCTGTACACGCTGTGGATGTGGTGGTCGCCGACGAGGTAGGCGAGGCGGGGGTCGTCGCCGCCCGGCCGCCGGTCGGACGCGGCCGAGGCGGACGACGCCGCCGCGGGCACGGCCGCGCCGCCCAGCGCGAAGGCGGCGCCGAACAGGCCCGCGCGGCGCAGGAGTCCGCGTCTGGAGACGCCCTGCGGGTCGAGGTCGGCGGGGGAGACGGAGGGATCGGCCCAGGTGGGCAGCTGCTGCTCGGTCATGGTCATCCTCGGCAGGGGTCAGTGAGTCATGAAGGACGTGACGGGCAGCGCCCGTTCGACGATGCGGACGTCGCCGAGGCGGCCGTGCAGGATCTGGTCGATCCTGCCGCCGTACTCATAGCCGCCGAGCAGCCACGGCAGGCCGACCGAGGTGAGGCCGATCGCGGTGGCGTGCGGGTTGCGGGCGACGGGGCAGCCCTGGACGTACATCGTGGTGTGCCGGCCGTCGTTGACGACGGCGACGTGCCACCAGGTCTCCCGCGCGGTCTCGTCGCCCCAGTTGGTGGCGATGCCCTGCTGGTTGAGCGGCCGCACCGCCCACTGCGGGCCGGGCCCGTCGGACAGGGACAGCGTGGCGAGCGGCTCGTCGGGGTCGCCGTCGGTCTTGCCGGCGGCGCCGCCCGTGCCCGTACGGCCCACCAGTCCGGCCCAGGCGTGGTGGGAGGCGTCCCAGTCGGCGGGGAGCCGGTAGAACGCCTCGATGGTGTAACCGTTCCTGAAGGTGGCCGAGTTGAGCGGGGCACCGTCGACCGTGCGCAGATACGCCCCCTTCAGCGGCGACTTGAAGCCGGTGAACTCCAGGCTGCCGTGTCCCGGCTGGTCGGGGTGGTGGTCGTCCGACCAGCCGAGCTTGCCACCGCCCACCGAGACGACGGTGAGGTCGTTGCCCCGGCCGGACAGGTCGCGGACGGTGCCGGAGACGGCGGAGTCGAAGCGCCAGTAGGCGGCCGTGCCCCGGATCAGCATCTGCGAGGCGGGGCGCGCCGGGCGGGCCGGCACCGGGTCGAAGCCGGAGAAGCGGTCCGCGAAGTCGATGTCGACCGAGAACCGGTCGGCGTCGCCGCTGAGCTCGATCTCCTGCCGCTCCAGCTCGTTGAGGCCCTTGGTGGCCCGGCCCAGGATCCACGGGGAGACCGTCTCGACGTCGATGACGCCGCGGTCGAGGTCGAAGTGGTAGAGGCGGATCATCGCCGCGCCGCCGAAGTAGCGGTTCTGGTAGTTCGTCAGGTGGAGGTGGACCTCGTTGCCCGCCGCGTTCTTGCGGACCGCCCGGCCCGCCGGCCAGTAGTGGCCGTTGAGGGTGAGGAAGATCTGGTCGTGGTCCTTGACCAGCTGGTCCCACAGCTGCTGACCGTAGGACGACAGCGTGTCGTCCTCGACGACCAGTTCGTGCGTGGTGAGGATGACGGGCGTCTTCGGATGCCGGGCCAGGACGTCCTTCGCCCAGGAGTAGCCCTGCGCCGACAGCCGCCAGTCCAGCGCGAGCACCATCCACTCGCGGCCGGCCGCCCGGAACAGGTGGTAGGTGTTGTAGCCGTCCGAAGAGGCGCCCCCGAAGGTGGACTTGCCCCGGAAGCGGCGGGGTCCGAACGTGTCCAGGTACGGCGTCGGGCCACGCTGGTCGTCCGTGGACGACTTCACGTCGTGGTTGCCGGCCAGGACGCTGTAGCCGACGCCGCGCCGGTCGAGCAGCTCGAACGCCTCGCCGACCGCGGCGAACTCGTTCTTCGCGCCGTTCTCGGTGAGGTCCCCGAGGTGGGACAGGAACACGATGTTCTCGTCCCGGCCGTGTTCCAGCAGATAGCGCAGGGACGCCTGGACCGGGGCGGCGTTGATGCTCGGCCCGTCGAAGAGGTACTGGGTGTCGGGCATCACGGCGAGCGTGAAGCGACGGCTGTTCGAGTCGGGCCGCCAGTCGGTGGACACGGCCTCGGCGGGCGCGGCCTCGGCCATCGACGGGACGGCGACCGAGGCCGTCGCGGCGGCGCCGAGCAGCGCGGTGGCCCGGAGGAAACCGCGTCGTCCGGCGCCGGCCTGCGCGGCCTCGCCCTGGGCATGGTCATGCGAAGTGCACACGTGTGCTCCGTGAAGGGTGACAGGGGAGAGGAGACGTGGGGGGAGTCAGAGAACGCGCAGGGTCCAGCTCCAGCGGTGGATGCCCGGTGCGACGCGATAGGAGGGGAAGGTGTCGGGGCCGCACGACGCCGTGCCGAGTCCCCGGTGCGCGGCGTCGATGTGCACCACACAGCCGGGCCGCGGCACCAGTTCGTCGTGGTGCGCGGCGGCGGTCAGGTCCTCGGCGCGGTAGCGGGTCACGGAGACCTGGCGCGGTTCGTCCAACGTGACGGAGAGCCCGGTGGCGTCCGGCGCCGACAGCGTGAACCGCCGCACGCCGTGCCGGCCGCCGCTCTCCTGCGGACGCAGATAGGGGGTGAACAACTCCTCGACGGGGACGCGGTGATGGCCGACCGGCGCGCCCGCACCGCGATCGGGGTACGACTCCCAGGGGCCCTGCCCGAACCACTCCAGCAGGTCGAGTCCGGCGACCGTCTCGAAGACCGTGCCGACCCGCGCCACGTCGTCGAACGCCTCCGGCAGCTCGGCCTCCTCCTCGACCCGGACGCCGCCCTCGACGGGCGTGAGCACCTGCCGGTGCCGTACGACACCGGTCGTGCCCGCGTACTCGGCCTCCACCCGCACACTCCCCCAGCCTTCGGCCGGGGGGACCCCCATCTCGCTTCGCTCGGCGTCCTCACGCACCGCCACGACCTTGCGCACCAGTGCGTCGAGCCCCCAGCTCCGCCAGCGCCCGGCCATGCCGCCCAACTCGTCGTTGTCGGTGGGCGCCCGCCACAGTGAGAGCGTGGGCGCGGCCGTCAGCAGCGGGTGGACGAGGAGACCCTCGTCGTCGGTCCGGACCCGCCGCTCCACCGGAGTGTCCTGGACCGGCGCCGGCCCGCGCAGCCGCACCTGCGGTACGCACACCTCGGTGCCGCGCGGCGCCCACGGCTGGTCCTCGGCCACCGTCACCCGCAGCGTCAGCCAGGCCTCGCCGCCGTCGCGCGGCACCTCGAAGGGCAGCGGTACGGCGGCCGTCTCGCCCGGGCACAGGCCGGGCAGTTCGGCCGGTGCGGTCAGCGTCGTGCCGTCGGCGAGTTCCAGCCGCCACTCGCCGGCCAGCCAGTCCAGGCCGCGGAAGTGCTGGTGGTTGCCGAGCACGATGCCCTCGTGCCGGTAGCACTCGATGCGCACCGGCGCCGCGATCTCCCGGTGCTCGTACATCGCCGGCTTGGGCGTGCGGTCGGGAAACACCACGCCGTCCGCGATGAAGGCGCCGTCATGCAGGGGCTCGCCGAAGTCGCCGCCGTACGCCCATCGGTACCCGGGCGCGGTGACACCGTTGTCATGGAGCCCGGCGCCCCCACGCCCGGCCGGTCTTCCGTCGCTCACGCGTTGAAGAATTCCGTGGTCCCAGAACTCCCAGATGAACCCGCCCTGAAGACCTGGGGTGGCCTCGATGGCAGCCCAGTGGTCGGCCAGCGTGCCGTTGCTGTTGCCCATGGCATGCGAGTACTCGCACTGGATGAGCGGTTTGGTCTGCTCGCCGGAGAGCGCGTGGGCGACGCAGTCCTCCAGCGGCGCGTACATCGGGCAGGCGATGTCGGAGGCCAGATCCGGGTCCGCCCAGCCGAGCTTGGCGGCGCCCTCGTACTGGATCGGCCGGGTCGGGTCGTGCCGGCGCAGCCAGCCGGCCGCCGCGTCGTGGTTGGCGCCGTAGTCGGACTCGTTGCCCAGCGACCAGACGATGACCGACGGGTGGTTCTTGTCGCGCAGCACCATCCGCGAGACACGGTCCACGAAGGCGTTCAGATAGCGCGGGTCGTCGGCGATCTCATGCGCGTGGTCGTGGGACTCGATGTCCGCCTCGTCGACGACGTAGAAGCCGAGTTCGTCGGCGAGGTCGTACAGCGTCGGGTCGCCCGGGTAATGGGCGGTGCGGATCGCGTTGAAGCCGAACCGCTTCAGCAGCACCAGATCGGCGCGCATGTCGTCGTACGACACCGTCCGCCCGGTCAGTGGATGGAAGTCGTGCCGGTTGACGCCCCGGATGAACACGCGCTCGCCGTTGACCAGCAGGTCCCGGCCGACGATCTCGACGTCGCGGAAGCCGATCCGGTGGCGGGAGGTGTCGGCGACCGTGCCGTCGGCGCGGTGCAGGCGGACCGCGAGGTCGTACAGCTCGGGCGTCTCCGCGTTCCAGGTGCGGACTTCGGGGACGCTGGTCAGCAGCCGGGCCTCGCCGAGGAAGTCGGAGACGCGCTCGTCGTCGACGTTCGCGCGGTCGAACTCCGCGTCCTGCGCGAGCGGCTTTCCGTCCAGGTCACCGGTGAGGTACCAGCCCTCCGGCAGCGCACCGCCCGCGTCCCGCACCCGGCAGTCGACGCGCAGCTCACCGCTGTACCGGGCCCGCACGGTCACGTCCGCGAGATGCAGCGGGTCCGTCGCGTACAGCAGCACCGACCGCGTGACGCCGCCGTGCCACCACTGGTCCTGGTCCTCGATGTGCGAGGCGTCCGACCACTTCACCACGGTCAGCCGTACGGTGGCCCGCCCGCCGGGGCGCAGCAGTCCCGTCAGGTCGAACTCGGCGGCGAGGTGGGAGTCCTTGGAGATGCCGACGGGCCGTCCGTCCACGTGCACCAGCAGCACGCTCTCGGCGGCCCCGACCTGGAGCACGATCCGGCGTCCGGCCCAGTCGGCGGGGACGTCCACCTCACGCTCGTACACGCCTGTCGGATTCGCCGAAGGGGAGCGCGGCGGGAAGTCGGGGAAGGGCATGCGGACGTTGGTGTACTGCGGCAGGTCGTCCGTGCCCTGCAGGGTCCAGACGCCGGGGACGTGCGTCGTCGACCAGGGACCGCCGACCGGCGCGTCCGGAGCGGACAGCAGCTGGAAGCGCCAGTCGCCGTCCAGGGGGAGTGCTCCGGGGCGCCGGTCGACGGCGTTCATGGGGAGTCGTCCCCAGGAGGTCACCTCGGGTGCCTCCCAGGGGCGCAGGGCGAGCAAAGGGTCGCTCGTCATCCGCGGACGGCCCCCTTCGCGAGGTCGCCGATGATCTGGCGGGCGCCGATCGCGAAGACGATCAGCAGCGGGATGAGGGCGAGCAGGGCGCCGGTCATCACGATGCCGTAGTCGGTGGTGCCGTGGGTGCCGTTGAGCTGGGACAGCGCGACCTGGAGGGTCACGTTGTCCGGGTTGGTGAGGGCGATCAGGGGCCAGGCGAAGTCGTTCCACTGGCCCATGAAGGTGAAGATGCCGAGGAAGGCGAGGCCGGGGCGGACCACCGGAAGCGCCACGTGCCAGTACTGGCGCAGGAAGTTCGCACCGTCGAGCTTGGAGGCGTCCAGCAGTTCGTCGTGGATGGCCGTCTTCATGTACTGGCGCATCCAGAAGATGCCGAAGGCGTTGGCCGCGGCCGGCACGATCAGCGCGGTCATCGAGCCGATCCAGCCGATCTTCGCCATGAGGACGAACTGCGGGATGACCGACAGCTGCGCCGGCACCATGAAGATGACCATGAGCAGCCCGAACAGCACGTTCTTGCCCGGGAACTCGAACTTGGCGAAGACGAAGGCGGCGAGGGAGTCGAAGAGCAGGACCAGGAAGGTCACCGACACGGCGACCAGCAGCGAGTTCCACATCGACCCGAAGAAGTCGACGGCGTCGAAGAGGCCTCGGAGGTTCTCCAGGAAGTGCGTGCCCGGCAGCAGCTTCGGCGGGTAGGAGAAGATCTCCGACGAGCTGTGCGTCGACATGATCACGGCCCAGTAGAACGGGAAGGCCGAGAACAGCGTGCCGATGATCAGCGGGAGGTGCAGCGCGATCCCTCTGCGGCGGGACCCCTTGATGGAAGACATGATGGGCCCTTCCTACTCGCCCCGGCGCTGCACGAGGCGCCAGTTGATGATCGAGAAGAGCACGACGACCAGGAAGATGCCCCAGGCCACCGCGGCTCCGTACCCGAAGTCGTTGTTGTCGAAGGTCTGCTGGAAGAAGTAGAGGACCATCGTCTGACCCGAGTGGCCCGGACCGCCCGCGAACGTCGAGTCGTTGGACGAGGTCTGGAGCAGGACCTGCGGTTCGGAGAAGCTCTGCAGGCCGGTGACCGTGGAGACGACGAGCACGAACAGCAGGGTGGGGCGCAGCAGCGGGAGCGTGATCCGCGAGAAGGTCTGGATCGGGCCGGCCCCGTCCATCCGCGCCGCCTCGTACAGGTCGCTCGGGATGGTCTGGAGTCCGGCGAGGAAGATGATGGCGTTGTAGCCGGTCCACTGCCAGGTCATCAGCGCCGCGATGGTGACCTTGATGCCCCACGGAGTGTTCAGCCAGGCCACCTGGTCGAGCCCCACCGCGTTGAGGACGGCGTTCACCAGGCCGGAGTTGGTCGAGAAGATCGAGCCGAAGACGATGGCGATCGCGACGACCGAGGTGACGTTCGGCAGGAAGTACGCGACCCGGTACAGGCCCTTGAACCGGACCGCCGAGTTGAGCATCACGGCCGTCACCATCGCCAGGAAGATCATGGGGAAGGTGGCCAGCGCCCAGATGATGATCGTGTTGCCGATCGAGTTCCAGAAGTCGCTGTCGCTCAGCAGGTACTGGTACTGCGAGAGCCCGGCCCACTCCATCGAGCCGAGGCCGTCCCAGCGGTGGAGGGACAGATAGAGCGAGAAGCCGACCGGGAACAGGCCGAATCCGAGGAAGATCAGGTAGAAGGGGGAGATGGCGGCGTAGAGGTGCCAGTACTTGCGCCAGCCCTTCTTGGGCTGCGTGGGCGAGGGCTGTGCCACCGCGGGCGGGGTCTGCTCCAGGACGGCCATCAGTAGCTCACCCCCAGGTGCTTCGCGATGCGACGGCACTTGCTCATGGCGTCACTCCAGGCCTTCTCTGGGTCCTTGCCGAGGACGCCGACGTTCTTGATCTCGTCCTTGAGGGGCTGCCCGAGCGCGACGTCGTACGGGCTGTTGTAGGCGACCGCGATCTTCTGCGCGGCGGGCCCGAAGACGTCGGTCGTGACCTGGCCGCCGAAGAAGTCGTCCGGTTCCTGCATCTGCTTCAGGCCGTACGAGGCGGGCGTGGAGGGGAAGAGGCCCGCGTCGACATAACCCTGCGCCTGGTTGGCCGCGTTGAGGATCCAGGTGATGATCTCGAAGGCCTGCTCGGGTTCCCGGCACGCCTTGGTGATCGACAGGAACGAGCCGCCGTTGTTGGCGGGCCGCACGGGCATGTCGGCGACCCGGTACCGGCCCTTGGCCTTCGGCACGCCGTTCTTGATGTCGAAGGCCGCCCAGGACGCGCCCAGTTCGCTGGGCAGCTTGCCGTCCTGCTTGGCCGACAGCTGGTCCGGGGTACCGCTGACCAGATCCGAGACGATCCCGCGCCGCTTGGCCTCCACGGCGAGTGCCCAGGCCTGGCGCACGTGTTCCTGGTCGCCGATGAAGTGGCGGTCCTTGTCGACGTACCGCTTGGAACCCTGCTGTACGACGTTCTCGAAGACGGAGTTCACGTCGGTGAGGAGCATGGTCCCCGGGATCCGCTTCCTGAGCTGCTCACCCGCGTCGAAGAACTTCTCCCAGGTGTTCAACTCCTTGGACACGTCGGCCGGTTCGTAGGGAAGCCCTGCCTTGCGGAAGATCTCGAACTGGTAGTAGTGCGCGACCGGCCCGCAGTCGATCGGGAAGCCGACCATCGTGCCGTCGTCGGCGATGCCCTGGTCCCACTTCCAGGACAGGTACCGGCTCCTGTACTTCTCGGCTCCCAGCGTCCGCAGATCGATGAACTGGTCCGCGTTCGGCAGATAGGCGGCCATGTCCTCGCCCTTGAGCCCCGCGATGTCGGGGATGTGGGCCCGGCCGGTGATGGTGGTGATGAGCTTCGAGCGGTACTGGCCGCCGATCTGGATGGCGTCGAGCTCCACGGAGCTGCCGTAACGCGCCTTGGCGTTCTTGACGACCGTGTCGCTCAGGCCGCCGCTCCAGTACCACAGGACCATGTTCCGGCCGGTCGAGCCGGTCGGTACGGCGCAGCCGGACGCCAGGCCGCCGAGCGCCGTGGCGGCCGTACCGGCCAGGCCCGCGCGCAGCAGGCCTCTTCGTGAGAGCCGCACAGCTCCCACCGCCTTTCGGATCTGTTCGGGACTTCGCATGAGAGGGGCAAGTGGGGGGGGGGAGTCAGGGCTGCCGTGCGGGCGGGGTGACCGGGGCGTACGCGACCGGGGGACCGGGATCCGCGGGCAGCCGGTCCGCGAGGAAGCCGTACGTCCGGCGCAGCTCGGGGTCGGTCAGGGAGCGCCACCAGCGGTCGACGCCGTACCAGCCGGGGGCCGCGAGGGCACCGCCGTGCCGTCCGACGGACAGACCGGCCGCCAGCACGGCGAACCTCAGCCGCTCCTCCAGCGGCCAGCCGCCGAGCGAGGCCGCGACGAAGCTGGCCCCGAACACGTCCCCGGCGCCCGTCGCGTCGAGGACGTCGACGTCCAGGGCGGGCACCTGCGCGTACTCGCCGGTCGTCTGGTCGACGGCGACCGCGCCGTCACCGCCGCGTGTCACCACGGCCACCGGCACGAGCTCGCTGAGCGTGCCGAGGGCCGCGACCGCGCTGTCGGTGCGGGTGTAGGCCATGGCCTCGGTCTCGTTGGGGAGGAAGGCATGGCACAGGCGGAGCTGGTCGAGCAGGTCGGTGGACCACTGCTGGGTGGGGTCCCAGCCGACGTCGGCGTAGATGTGGGTGCCGTTCGCGGCGGCCTTGGCGAGCCACTCGCGGGGCTCGGCCTCGATGTGTACGAGGGCGGTGCGCGCCTCGGGCGGGTCGCCCATCAGCACGTCCTGCGAGTACGGGGGCTCCTGGCCGTGGGTGACGAGGGCCCGGTCGTGGCCGTGGGCCAGGGAGACGGTGACGGGGGTGGGCCAGCCGTCCGCGGTGCGGGAGAGCGAGAGGTCGATGTCCTCCTGGTCGCACAGGACGTCCCGGCAGTACTCGCCGTACAGGTCGTCGCCGAACACCGTGGCCAGCGAGGTCCTCAGGCCGAAGCGGGCGGCGGCCACCGCGAGGTTCGCGATGCCGCCCGGACCGCAGCCCATCCCGCCGGTCCAGATCTCCTCACCCGGTGTCGGCGGTTTCCCGAGCCCCGTGAGGACGAGGTCGTAGAAGAGCAGCCCGGTCAGGAGCACATCGGGCCTGTCGTCGTCCACGCGTGCACCCTCTCGTCAAAACTCGTCATTTTCGATGACCGGAATCGTGCGCCGCTCCGCGAGATTGGTCAATACCTGAGCAGAAATGAGCATGGCGATGATTGAAGATGACGAGTAGTGTTCACGTCGTGCTGGCAGAACGACGACACCAACTCATCCTGCGGGCCCTGCGCTCCGGCGGCCCCGCGGCCGTGACCGATCTCTCCGAGCAGCTGGGTGTGAGCCCCGCCACGATCAGGCGTGACCTGCTCAAACTGGAGGAGGACGGCCTGCTCACGCGGGTGCACGGCGGTGCGGTCGTGGAGGAGGGCGACCAGCCCTTCGCCGAGGTCGCCGAGATGCGCGTGCCCGAGAAGGACGCGATAGCCGCGCACGCCGCCGCGATGATCGAGGACGGTCAGTCGGTGCTGCTCGACATCGGCACCACCGCCTTCCGGCTGGCCCGCCAGCTGCACGGCCGCCGCCTCACCGTGATCACCAGCAACCTGGTGGTCTACGAGGAGCTCGCCGACGACGAGGGCATCGAACTGGTGCTGCTCGGCGGCATGGTCCGCCGCGAGTACCGCTCCCTGGTCGGCTTCCTCACCGAGGACAATCTGCGCCAGCTGCATGCCGACTGGCTGTTCCTGGGCACCAGTGGAGTGCGGCCGGGCGGGCAGGTGATGGACACGACGGTCGTCGAGGTGCCGGTCAAGCGGGCCATGATCAAGGCCGGCGAGAAGGTCGTGCTGCTCGCCGACGCGGCGAAGTTCCCGGGCACGGGCATGGCGAAGGTCTGCGGCCCGGAGGACCTGGACGTGGTGGTGACGAACGCGCCCGTCGACGGGGCGACGCGGTCCTCCCTGGAGGAGGCGGGCGTCGAGGTCGTCGTGGCAGGAAAGGTGCAGGCGTGAAACTGACGATTCTGGGCGGCGGCGGGTTCCGGGTGCCGCTGGTGTACGGGGCGCTCCTGACGGACCGCGCCGAGGGCCGGGTCACCCAAGTCGTGCTGCACGACCTGGACGCCGGGCGACTCTCCGCGGTGACCCGGGTGCTCGCCGAGCAGGCGGCCGGGGTGCCCGACGCGCCCGTGGTGACGGCCACCACTGACCTCGACGAGGCCCTGCGCGGCGCCGACTTCGTGTTCTCCGCGATCCGCGTCGGCGGCCTCGAAGGCCGGGCGAACGACGAGCGGGTCGCGCTCGCCGAGGGCGTCCTCGGCCAGGAGACGGTCGGCGCGGGCGGCATCGCCTACGGCCTGCGCACGGTCCCGGTCGCCGTCGACATCGCCCAGCGGGTGGCGCGCCTCGCGCCGGACGCCTGGGTCATCAACTTCACCAACCCCGCGGGCCTGGTCACCGAGGCCATGTCCCGCCACCTCGGCGACCGCGTCATCGGCATCTGCGACTCGCCGGTCGGCCTAGGCCGCCGTATCGCCCGCGTGCTCGGCGTGAAGAACCCCGGCGAGGCGTGGATCGACTACGTCGGCCTCAACCACCTCGGCTGGGTCCGCGGCCTGCGTGTCGCCGGCCGGGACAAGCTCCCGCGCCTGCTCGCCGACCCCGACCTGCTCGGCTCCTTCGAGGAGGGCAAGCTCTTCGGTGTCGACTGGCTCCGCTCGCTCGGCGCCATCCCCAACGAATACCTGCACTACTACTACTTCAACCGCGAAGCCGTCCGCGCCTACCAGGAGGCCGAGAAGACCCGCGGCGCCTTCCTGCGCGACCAGCAGGCCGCCTTCTACGACGAGGCCCGCCGCTCCGACGTCTCCGCGCTGGAGGTCTGGGACCGCACCCGCGCCGAGCGCGAGGCCACCTACATGTCCGAGAACCGGGAGACGGCCGGCGCCGGCGAGCGCGACGCCGACGACCTGTCCGGCGGCTATGAGAAGGTGGCGCTCGCCCTGATGCGGGCCATCGCCCGAGACGAGCGCACCACCCTGATCCTCAACGTCCGCAACCAGGCCACCCTGTCCGTCCTCGACACCGACGCCGTCATCGAGGTGCCCTGCCTGGTCGACGCCAACGGAGCCCACCCGGTCGCCGTCGCCCCGCTGCCCGACCACGCCACCGGCCTCGTCTGCTCGGTCAAGGCGGTCGAGCGCGAGGTGCTGGCCGCCGCCGAGTCCGGCTCCCGTACGACGGCCGTGAAGGCCTTCGCGCTGCACCCGCTGGTCGACTCGGTGGGCGTCGCCCGCAGACTGGTCGACGGCTACACCGGGGTGCATCCCGGCCTCGCGTACCTTAAGTAGCATTCGCGCCGGAAAGCGCTTCCCCACCCGGCTTCCCTCCCAGTCGCCGCTCGCTTCCCCTCCGCTTGCTCCCTCCCTGGAGAACCTGATGCACGACGAACGCCGCCGGATCGAAGAGCGCGTCGAGCGCCTCCACAACCAGCGCATCAAGCCCGCGATCTACTCGGCCACCGTGCCCTTCGAGGTCGAGGCGTGGCAGGCGCCGGGTGAGCCGGTCCCCTTCGAGGAGGCCGCGGCCGCCCGCTACGCGCCCTTCGCGATGGACACCCCGTGGGGCCCGCCCTGGGGCACGACCTGGTTCCGGATGCGCGGCCGGGTGCCCGCGGAGTGGGCCGGGCGGCGCGTCGAGGCGGTCATCGACCTCGGCTTCGTCGGTGACTGGCCCGGCAACCAGGCCGAGGCCCTGGTCCACCTGCCCGACGGCCGTCCGCTGAAGGCGGTCAACCCGCTCAACCAGTACGTGCCGATCGGCAACCCGGTCTCCGGCGGCGAGGAGATCGACTACCTGGTCGAGGCCGCCTCCAACCCCGACATCCTGGCGAACGACTTCGCGGCGCCCACCCCGCTCGGCGACGTCCGCACGGCGGGCGACAAGCCGCTGTACACCTTCCGGCGCGCCGACCTGGCCGTCCTGGACGAGGAGGTCTGGCACCTCGACCTGGACCTCCAGGTGCTGCGCGGGCTCATGGTCCACCTCGGTGAGCACGAGCCCCGCCGCCACGAGATCATGCACACCCTCGACAAGGCCATGGACACCCTGGACCTGGACGACATCTCCGGCAGCGCCACCGCCGTACGCGAGGTCCTGGCCCCCGTCCTGGCCCGCCCCGCGCACGCCAGCGCGCACACGGTCTCCGGTGTCGGCCACGCCCACATCGACTCGGCCTGGCTGTGGCCCATCCGCGAGACCAAGCGCAAGACGTCCCGCACCTTCTCCAACGTGACGTCCCTCGCGGACGAGTACGACGACTTCATCTTCGCCTGCTCACAGGCCCAGCAGTACGAGTGGGTGCGCGACAACTACCCGCACGTGTGGGCCCGCATCCAGGAGTCGGTGAAGAAGGGCCAGTGGGCGCCGGTCGGCGGCATGTGGGTCGAGGCCGACGGCAACCTGCCCGGTGGCGAGGCCATCGCCCGCCAGCTGATCCACGGCAAGCGGTTCTTCATCGAGCACTTCGGCGTCGAGACCAAGGGCGTTTGGCTGCCCGACTCCTTCGGCTACACCGCGGCCTATCCGCAGCTCGCCAAGCTCGCCGGCAACGAATGGTTCCTGACCCAGAAGATCTCCTGGAACCAGACCAACAAGTTCCCCCACCACACCTTCTGGTGGGAGGGCATCGACGGCACCCGCATCTTCACCCACTTCCCGCCCATCGACACCTACAACGCCCGCTTCAGCGGCGAGGAGATGGACCGCGCCGTCCGCAACTACTCGGAGAAGGGCGGCGGCACGCGCTCCCTCGCCCCCTTCGGCTGGGGCGACGGCGGTGGCGGCCCCACCCGCGAGATCATGGAGCGGGCGCGCCGGCTGGCCGACCTGGAGGGCTCGCCCAAGGTCGTCATCGAACACCCCGACGAGTTCTTCGCCCAGGCCCGCGCGGAGTACGAGGACGCCCCCGTCTGGGTCGGCGAGCTCTACCTGGAGCTGCACCGGGCGACGTACACCTCACAGGCCCGCACCAAACAGGGCAACCGGCGCAGCGAACACCGGCTGCGCGAGGCCGAGCTGTGGGCGACGACCGCCGCCCTGCACGCGCCGGGCTACGCCTACCCGTACGAGAAGCTGGACCGGCTGTGGAAGACGGTCCTGCTGCACCAGTTCCACGACATCCTGCCGGGCTCCTCGATCGCCTGGGTGCACCGCGAGGCGGAGGCCGAGTACGCCCGTGTCGCCGAGGAACTGGAGGCGCTGACGGCCGAGGCGGTCGCCGCGCTGGGCGGGGGAGAGGCCCGGGTCTTCAACACGAGCCCGTTCGGCCGCGCCGAGGTGGTCCGTACGTCCGAGGGCGCACCCGCGTACGTGGAGGTGCCCGCGAACGGCAGCGCGCCCCTCGCGGCGGCCGAGCCCGCCCAGCCGGTGACGGTCTCCGGACGGATCCTCGACAACGGCCTGATCCGGGTCGAGGTGGCGCAGGACGGCACCCTGGCCTCGGTACGGGACCTGCGGGCCGACCGTGAAGTCCTCGCCGACCGGGGCAACCTGCTCCGTCTGCACACCGACCTCCCCAACTACTGGGACGCCTGGGACATCGACAAGCACTACAAGAACCGCTTCACCGACCTGCTGGACGCCGAGTCCGTCACGGTCGTCGAGCAGAGCCCGCTCGTCGCGGCGATCCGCGTCGAGCGCACCTTCGGCAAGGGCTCGAAGCTCACTCAGACGATCACCCTGCGCGCCGGCAGCCCCCGGATCGATTTCGAGACCGAGATCGACTGGCACGAGGCCGAGAAGATCCTCAAGGCAGGCTTCCCGGTGGACCTCCGCGCCCCGCACTCCTCCGCCGAGATCCAGTTCGGCCACATCCAGCGCCCCACCCACACCAACACCAGCTGGGAGGCGGCCCGCTTCGAGGTCTCCGGCCACCGCTGGGTGCACATCGCCGAGCCCGGCTACGGCGTCGCGGTCATCAACGACTCGACTTACGGCCACGACGTCTCCCGTACGGTCCGCGAGGACGGCGGTACCACCACCAGGGTCAGCCTCAGCCTGGTCCGCGCCCCGCGCGTCCCGGACCCCGAGGCCGACCAGGGCAAGCACCGCTTCACCTACTCGCTCCTCCCCGGCGCGAGCATCGCGGACGCCGTCGCCGAGGGCTACGCCCTCAACCTCCCGCTGCGGGTCGCGGACGCGGCGGGCGCGCCCGAGCCGGTCGTCTCCGTGGACGGCGACGGCGTGACCGTCGAGGCGGTCAAGCTGGCCGACGACCGGTCCGGCGACGTCGTCGTACGTCTCTACGAGTCCCGCGGCGGCCGTGCGACCGGCGTCCTGCGCACCGGCTTCCCGCTCGGCGGCGCCCAGGTCACCGACCTGCTGGAGCGCCCGCTGGAGGAGGAGAGGGCGGATCTCACCGGTGACGGCGGCGTGACCGTGACCCTGCGCCCCTTCCAGGTCCTCACCCTCCGCCTGCGGCGCGCCGAGGGGAGCTGAGCCGGTGCCGATGCAACCCTGGTTCACCGACGCCAAGTTGGGGATCTTCATCCACTGGGGGATCTACGCCGTCGACGGCGTCCAGGAGTCCTGGTCGTTCTACGACGACATCGTTCCGTACGACGCGTACATGTCCCAGTTCGACCGTTTCACCGCCGACCGCTACGACCCGCGCGACTGGGCGAAGCTCTTCGCGCGGGCCGGCGCCAGGTACGCCGTCCTGACCAGCCGCCACCACGACGGCGTCGCCCTCTGGGACTCCGCCCACGGCGACCTGAACGTGGGCCGCGACCTGATCGCCGGTTACGCCGACGCCCTGCGCGAGCAGGGCCTCAAGGTCGGCCTGTACTACTCCCACTCGGACTGGAGCCACCCCGACTACGCCTCCACCCGCAAGCCCGGCCGCCCGCCGGAGCTGGAGGACAACCGGTACTCCGAAGTCGCCGTGGAGTTCGAGGACCTGGCCGCCTGGGACCGCTTCCTCGCCTACCGGGACGGTCAGATACGGGAGTTGACGGCCCGCTACAAGCCGGACCTGCTGTGGTTCGACGGCGAGTGGGACCGCAGTGAGGAGCAGTGGCGCATCCCCGAACTGGCCGCGCTGATCCGCTCCGAGGTGCCGGACGTCGTCTTCAACGCCCGCATGCTCAGCGAGGGCGACTACGCGACACCCGAGCAGGGCGCCCCCGTCGTCCCGCCCGAGGGCCCCTGGGAGCTGTGCCTGACCATCAACGACTCCTGGGGCCACCAGCACCACGACCACAACCACAAGTCGGTCGACCAGCTGATCCGCTACTTCACCGAGACGATCGGCGGAGGCGGCAACCTGCTGCTCAGCGTCGGCCCGCGCGAGGACGGCACGATCCCGGCCGAACAGGCCGAGCGACTGGAGGGGCTCGGCGCCTGGATCGCCCGGCACGCGGAGGCGGTGTACGGCACCGGGCGCGGCCTCCCGGCCGGGCACCACTACGGCCCGAGCACCCTCTCCAAGGACCGCCGCACCCTGTACCTGATCCTCTTCGACGCCCCCCGCGCCGAGATCAACGTACGCGGACTGCTCGGTTCGGTACGCCGGGTCACGGTGCTCGGCAGCGGCACCGAACTCGCCCACCGCATCACCGGCGGACTGCACGAGACGCCGGGCGTGCTGTGGATCGAGCCGCCCGCCGCCCCGGACCTCGACCCGCATGCCACGGTGCTCGCCGTCGAACTGGACGGTGAGCTGGAGCTGTACCGCGGCGCAGGGCGTTTCTGACCCCACACGCACCTTCGGACCGGCCGACTGCTGCCCCCGTGACAGCGCCGGCCGATCCGAAGCCCCCGTGCATTCCCCCGTGGCTGGTGCGTTTCCCCCGTTGCTCCCCCGTTGGTCCCCCCGTCCTCCTCGGTTGCTCCCCCGTGTGTCCCCCGTTGTATTTCTGCGTCCCCCGTTGTCCTTCACTCTTATGAGCGCGCCCCCGACCGCCTGATACACCTCTCCGTGAAAAAATCTCAACCGACTTGGCGGGCCGGTGATTTGACCGGAATGCGGAGCGCGCGCCGCGTGGCAATTGCCCGGTGCACGGGGCTTGCCAGCCGCGTCGCCGAGGCTGGACCCTCAACGTGACCGACAGCCGGATTTCTGTCACTCGGCGTCACCCGTTCCGGGAGGCGGCATGGCACAACGGGGAGCACCACGCGCACGGAACATGCCGAGCCTGCGCGTCGGTGGACATGTCTCGACGCCCACGGTGGACGCGGCCCTCGTGGAGATGGCCTCCTTCGGGCTGTCCGCCAGAACGGTTCTGGTCGACCTCACCGAGGCGGAGTCCTTCGACGTGGTCGCCCTGCAGCAGCTGCTGTCCGCGGTGGCGGCGCGGGACCGCAAACGGCTGGAGACCTGCTTTCGCTTACCCGCCGGGCCGGCGCCCCGCCACCAGCTGCGCCAATGGCGGTTCCCGACCGCCGTCTCCGCCGTCACCGGCATGCCGTTCCGGCTCCTCGTGGTCCCCGAGGACTACGCCTACTTCGGTGAGGCATGGCCCACCGACCCGCTGTCCGGCGCGGCCGACAGCCCCCGTTCCTCGGTGCACGCCTACCTCACCTCCCAGCAGTGCTTCGGACTGCGCCCCTACGAACTCAAGGACAGCCTGACCCGCCGGCACATGCTGGAGAGCGAGGTCGCGCACTGGGGCGGGCACGCGCTCAGCCGGCTCCTTGAGCACATCCTGTGCGGCCCGGCCGCCGACGTACTGCGCGTCCTGGTGCAGGAGCTGGTGTCCGGCGCGCTGCAGCGGACCGGCGCCCAGACGGCCGTCATCGGAGCCCAGCTCGAACTGCCCGGCACGGCCGGCGGCACCGGCACCCTCACGATCAGCGAGTGGGACGACGGCGGGCTGCGCGCGGACATGCTCAGCAAACAGATCTGGACGGGTCCACGCGGGACGGACAGGTTCGTCGTGCGCCGCGAGGGGCGCGACGCCGAGGAGACGTACCACGCTCAGCAACCGCCACGGCAGGACGGCGGCGACGCCGAGATGCTCCTGGCGAGCCTGATCGCGAGCAATCCGCGCGACCGGGGCGCGGTCGGGGACGGGGAAGGAAGCCATCGTATGTACACGCTCTACAAGTGCGCTGTGGACACGTTCCAGGGCAGCCTGCGCATCGACTCCGGCCGGCACCGCCTGCGGATCAGGGCCGCCGAAGGCGCCGGCTCCCGCTACGAGGTCGACCTGGCCTCCGGGGTCCCGCCGCAGAACGGGTGCCTGTTCTCCGTACAGCTGCCGGTGCACGATGCCTGAGCCCGGCATACGGATCACCGCGCGGAAGATCGCGGTGGGCCGGGAGATACCCGAGTCGGTGCCCGAGGAACGCGTCAGTCTGTACCGCTGGCTGGGCCAGCGCCTCACCGGGACCGAGGTGGCGACGCCGACGACCGAACGGACCGTCTACGTCAGGCCGGAGGAGCTCTACTCCCCGATGTCCGAGAGCCGCGACTACCTCGCCCGGGCACTGCCCGCCGACGAGGGCCCGCACCTGCTCATCGTCGACATGGGGGACAACCCGTACCAATTGCTGGGCGAGCCACTGCTGTACGACGTCGCCCGGCTGACCGGCGAGTGGTTCAAGGCCCATCCGCAGCGCTCGCTGGTGATCACGGTGCCCATGATGCCGCCGGAGTCCTCCACCTTCTGGATCGAGCTGCGCTCCCTGGAGAGCGCGGACGGGCCGTCCCGGCTGCTGCTCGTGCTCGCCAACGACGGACGCCGCGAGGTGATCCGCGGCCAGGGACCGGACCCCGGGCCGGTGTTCGCCACCGAGTACAAGGGCCTGCGGGCGAGGCTGGCGCCCGAGCGGTCCCCGCTGTCGGCCAAGATCGTGCGCCGGCTGGGGCACTACGGGGTGAGCCGCCGCAGGCCGGGAGACTTCTGCCGGCGGTACTTCTTCCACGTCGAGAACGCGGTCCCCGAGATCAGCCGACTCGCCGGATCCTGGCTGGAGCGGGTGATCGTGCCCTGGGCCGCCGCCGAGGGCACCAAGCTGTTCCTGCTGAGCCGGGACGACCAGATGGGGCTGCACGAGGCCATCGCGGGCATCGCCGCCGCCCGGGGCTGCGGCTTCGGCAGATGCGACAGGGAGGGCCGGATCTTCGACGCCACCGGGATCCGCCCGCTGCCCGCCGACGAGATCGACGGGACCGTGGTGCCGTTCTTCTCCGTCGTCGACCGCACCCGCACCTACGAGGGCATCGTGGACACCCTGCGCGGACAGGGCGTCCGGCTCGCGCCGCGGGCCTGGGCCGTCCTCATCACCGACTCCAGCTCGCAGCTGACCCTCGCGAAGTCGTCGCTGCCCGTGTACAGCGAGGCCTCGCGGGAGCGGAGCATGAAACGCCGTGAGGACTGCGAGCAGTGCGCCATCGGCCTGCCGCACACCGACCCCCTCCGGGACCGCGGCCACACGCTGCGCAGCTACGACGTCTGGGACATCTTCCTGCGGTCGCGATGGGGTTCGGAGAAGAACACCCCGCCGCCGTTCGGGCACCGGTTCCACTACGCGCCCGACTTGGAGTCGGTGTTCGCCGAGCACGGCAACTGGCTGGCCACCAAGATCATGTCGCTGTTCGAGATGCTCGGCGTGCCGCCCGGGGTCGTCATCGTCTGCCCAGACGAGCCCCCCATCAAGACACTGGTCGCCCGGCTGTCCGACCTGATGGGGGACCGGCCGATGGTGATCACCATCCCCGGCGAGGTGCTGGACCACAGCACGGACCCGGAACACGACGAGACCCAGATGGTCCTGGACAAGGCCCACGGCCAGCTGTGGCAGAAGCAGCTCAGCCATCTGAAGGGCCGCGGCGACCCGGTCGTACTCCTCGACGAGTTCCGGGCCTCGGGCACCACGGCCCGCACGATGGTGGACGTCCTCGACCACTGGGGCATCGAGCCACGCGCGTACGTACCGGTGATCGACTTCTCCGAGGAGCAGGACCTGGACGGTCTGCCCGTCCACTCCCTCTACCGGATCAGGGCGGCGAGGAGCACCCGATGACCGAACGGGACGGGCCACGGGAGGCGGCCGGCGCACGGACGGAGACGGCCGAGGAGGCGTGCCGGACGCTCGTCCACCTGCTGTACACCCGCCGCAGGGACTGGGAGCCGATGAGCAGCGCCCCCGACGGGCGCGGCCAGCTGAAGCGCAGCCTGCTGATCGCCGACTACGCCCGCAGGTCGCTGAGCCTGCCGCCGGAACGCAAGACGGTCCTCGACCGGCTGGTCGTGGAGTCCTTCCTGCCGCCGGACCCGGCCAGGCCCTGGCAGGGCGTGCCCACGGCGTCCGAGGCGGTCACGGCGGCCGACATCGGCATCGTGGTCGTCATCCGCGAGGAACTGGAGGCCGTCCTTGAGGTCTTCGGCCTGGACGACGGCCTCTTCGACACCGGACCGGGCGGGCAGCGCTTCTACTTCACCGAGGTGTCCAGCCGGCACCGGCCCGACCGGCCGCTGTCCGTCGTGGTCACGGCGGCAGCCCGAGCCGGGAACGTGGAGGTGGCCGCCCCCACCCGGGCCCTTGTCGAACGGTGCGCCCCCGAGGCCGTGTTCCTGGTCGGCACGGCGGCCGGAGTGCAGGGCAAGGTGCGGCTCGGAGACGTGGTGGCGACCCACAGCGTGCACTACTACGAGCCGGGCCGGCTCGCGAGCCCGGACGTCTGGCAGCCACGCCCGGCCTACGGTCAGGGCACCGACGCCTACGGCTACGGGCTCTACTATTACAACCCCCGTCGCACGGACTTCGGGCGCTCGGTGACCCAGTTCCTGCGCGGCCTGCCCCGCCAGCTGCTGCCGGAGGCGGTGGACCTCGCCCATGTGCCCGAGGTGCACAGCACCAACGTCACCATCGCCTCGGGCGAGAACGTCCTGCGGGACGGCAAGTTCCTCAACGGCCTCAGGGAGCGCTTCGACAACACCATCTGCGCCGCCGACATGGAGGCCTTCGGATTCGTCCGGGCCGTCGGCGAGCGCCGCTGGCTGATCTTCCGCGGCATCAGCGACTACGGCGACGCCCGGCAGTGGGACAACTGGAAGTTCCTCTCCTCGGCGTTCGCCGCGCTGTGCGTGCGGGACTTCCTGCGCACGTACTACTTTCCGCCGGGCAGCGAGACCTACTGAGCGAGACCCCCCGAAGACACCCGACGAGCGAGTCCCCCGGCCGCCGTCGACCGGGGGACAGCAGAGGACCACTCAGCCGGTGAACCCAGCTGTGATCGACGTGAACTGCCAGTTGCTCTGGCTGATCCCGGAACAGTTGCTCGTCACGCCGCCGCCCGGACACGGCCGGTCACGGTTGACCGACCAGAAGGCGAGGCGGGCGATGTGCCGGGAGTTCGCCCAGTCGCGGATCTGGGTCCAGATCGCGGGCGAGGTGAGTTCCTGCTGATCGGACAGGCCGTTCATGCCGGAGATGCCGACATGGGCGTAGGCCGTGGCGTCGTCCCACCCGAAGGTGGCCTTCAGCTTGTTCTTCAGCCCGTCCGTCGCGTTCACGGTGTTGCCGTACATGTCGGCGCCGCCGCCGAAGTCGAACGGCATGATCGTGAACACGTCGATGCCGGCGTTGAGCGCTTTGGCCTGCTCGATGAGCCGGTTGCCCCAGTAGGTCGGCCCGGTCGTCGAGGTGCCGAAGGTGAGGATGGTCCGCAGCCCCGGGTTGTTCGCCTTGACGATCTTCAGGGCGTTCAGGATCCGGTCCTGCACGGTCGCGTTCTCGAACTCGTCGGTGTTCTCGATGTCGACGTCGATCGCCTTGAGCCCGTACGCGTCGATGACCTTCTGGTACGCCCCCGCCAGGGCATCGGCGCTCGAACAGTTCGGCCCGAGCTTGTTGCCGCTCCAGCCACCGATCGACGGCACGATGTCACCGCCCGCGGAGCGGATCGAGTTGATGACGCTCTGGTCGTTCCCGCCGGTCAGCGGACGCGACCCGTCCCAGGCGGGGTTGCAGCCGCCGGAGGACAGGATGAACGCCATCGTGTACCACTTGATCCCGGTCGCACTCATCACCGAGGGAGCGCTCGGCGGGTCGCCCCAGCCCAGGTACAGATAGGGCGCGGCCTGCTTGAAGCCGGTACCGCCACCGCCGCCCGCGTCCGTCGTCACCGTGACGGCGTTGGAGGCCGCCGAGACATTCCCGGCCGCGTCGCGCGCCTTCACCGTGAACGTGTAACCCGTGCTCGGGGACAGCCCGCTGACCGTGGCACTCGTACCGGAGACACTGAGCACCTTGCTCGACCCCTGGTAGATGTCGTACGCCGTCACGCCGACGTTGTCCGTCGAGGCGTTCCACGCCAGCGACACGCTCGACGAGGTCTTGCCGGTGGACCGCAGGCTGCCCGGCACACTCGGCGCCTGACTGTCCGAACCGCCGCCGCCGGGGCCGTCGAGGCTGATGTCGTCGGCGTAGTAGGTGCCCTGGGCGTACCAGCCGTGGACGTAGACGGTGGCGCTGGTCTGTGCTGCGCCGGTCGTGAAGGACAGGGACAGCTGACCGTACGCCGACGGGGACGACGTCCAGGTGGAGGCACCGCCGTCCACGCCGAGGTAGACGTAGGATCCGCGCACCCAGCCGCCGAGTGTGTACGTGGTGTTCGGCCGGACCGAGACGGTCTGACTGCACTTGGCGATGTCGCTCGAACTCACCGCCCCTGCAAGGGCCTTGGACCCACCGTGCACGGGGGAGGAGACGATCGAGCCGAGGTTGCCGGTGCAGGACCAGGGGGAGAGCCCGCCCGACTCGAAGCCGGCGTTGGACAGGACGTTGGCCGCGTGAGCGGTACCGGGAAGAGCGACGGCTCCGGCGAACGCGAGAGCGGCGGAGCCGAGCAGAGCGAGGATGCGACGTCTGGAACGTCTGAAGGGTGAGGTGCGCACGCGATCTCCCTGAGGATGTGGGGTGGTTCGGGAGTGCAGAGACATGCGAAACGGTGCGCAACCAAGTTGGTATGGACCAATCCCGGTGTCAAGACCGGACGCCGGGATTGGTCAACACCCCAAGGGGTGCGGGGCTGTGTCGATATGCGGCTCCGCCGCGTGGGCGCGACGCGCCACGCGCCACCCGCACCCGGCAGATCGCCTAGAGCGGCAGTACCTGCGCCGAAACCCCAACGGACGCGACCGGCGCCGGAACGGCGGGCAGCAACGCCTCCGATCCCTCGGTCCGCTGGTGCGGCAGCGACACCGGCCGCACCGGCCGCGGTCCCGAGACCACCGTGTAGTCCTGCCCCAGGAACGGCGGAGCCACCACTCCCGGATCCTCACCGAGCGCCAACTGGACGGCCAGCCACGGCACATTGACCCCGCACAACGACAGCTGGTGCAACCCGCCGGCCGGCCGCGTGTTGACATCCATCAGCACCGGCGTCTCCCCGAACATCCGGAACTGGATGTTGGACAGATAGTGCAGCCCGAACCCCTCGGCGATCCGCCGCGCCGGCTCCAGCCACTGCTCCTGCAACGTGAACCCGCGCCGCCGGCCGTTCTTGATCCGGCCGATCGCCAGCCGCACCCGGTTGTCGGGACCGGTGAGGCAGTCCACCGACACCTCCGGCTGCTCAAGGCGTGGCATCACCAGCCAGTCAACCGGCTCCTCGGCCTGCCGCAACGCGTCCAGCACCAGATCCAGCTGCACATACGGCGTCGGGAACCCGGTGAGGTGCATGAGCGAGAAGGGGGAGCGCGTGATCATACGGAAGCCCACCCCACCCGCGCCGGACGCCGGCTTGAAGCACGCCTTGTGCCCGCCCGCCTCCAACTCCTCGACGGCGGCCACGAGCTCGTCGGCGGTACGCACCCGCCACCACGGCGGCACCGGCACCCCGATCGCCTGCATGGCCTCGTACGCGATCACCTTGTCGTGGAAGACCGCCACGGCCTCCGGCGGTGGCGCCAGCAGGGCCGTACCGACCGCCTCGAACTCCGCGCGGTGCGCGACGATCGCCGACTGGTGCATCCGGGGCACGAAGACATCGATCCCACGGCGCTGGCACTGGTCGAGCGCGTACTCCACATACCCGGCCGGGGACAGACCCTCCGGCTCCAGCTCGGCGGTGTCGGCGGCGGCCAGCACGGGCGAGTCGGCGTCCCCGTGCGTCGCATGGATCTCGACCGCCCGATCGCTGGGATTTCTCCGCAGCTGATCCATGAAGAACACGTTCTCCGCGTACGTGCGGTTGAGCCAGACGCGTACGCGAGAGACCATGCAGGGCCGTCCTTTCGGGTTCGCGGGCAGGGCAAAGCAGGCCCGTGCCCGGGCAGGGTGAATGGAGGGACACCAAAGCGCCCCGTGCGAAGGGGCTTTCAAAGCGGTGGTGTTGGGGCGATCATACGGCTTTCATGGGGTGCCGCGTGCAACGTACGTGTTACGGAATTGCGGATCATTCCTGACCACTCCCGCCAGCCCCGCGACGACGACGTGATCCACTCTTGTACGGTGAACGCAACCTGTGTTCTCGTGGAGTGATTCGGATGATCGGAAAGGGGCGAGGGTGACGTCGAAGGTCGCCGGTACCGGACAGCTGCTGGCCATCAGCGACCTGCACATCGGCTACGAGGAGAACCGCGCCCTCGTCGAACGCATGCGCCCCGGCTCGGACGACGACTGGCTGCTCGTCGCCGGAGACGTGGCGGAGACCGTCGCCGACATCCGCTGGGCCCTGAAGACCCTCGCCGGCCGCTTCCGCAAGGTCCTGTGGGCACCCGGCAACCACGAACTGTGGACCCACCCGAAGGACACGACCACCCTGCGCGGCGTCGCCCGCTACGAGCACCTGGTCGACCTGTGCCGGGAGCTCGGTGTGATCACCCCCGAGGACCCCTACCCCGTCTGGGACGGCCCCGGCGGCCCCGTCGCCGTGGCACCGCTGTTCCTGCTCTACGACTACTCCTTCCTCCCCTCCGGCTGCACCACCAAGGAGGAGGGACTGGAGTACGCGCACGGGACCGGCGTCGTCTGCAACGACGAGTACCTGCTGCACCCCGACCCGTACCCGTCCCGCGAGGCCTGGTGCGCGGCCCGGGTCGCCGAGACCGAGCGCCGCCTCGCCGCACTGCCCGAGGACCTGCCCACCGTCCTCGTCAACCACTACCCGCTCGACCGGCACCCCACCGAGGTCCTGTGGTACCCCGAGTTCGCCATGTGGTGCGGCACCCGGCTCACCGCGGACTGGCACCGCCGGTTCCGCGTGGAGACCATGGTGTACGGGCACCTCCACATCCCGCGGACCACCTGGCACGAGGGCGTCCGCTTCGAGGAGGTGTCGGTGGGGTACCCCCGCGAGTGGCGCAAGCGACCGGACCCGCCGGGTCGGCTGCGCCGGATTCTGCCCAAGGAGGACGGGGCGCGTTGATCGAGGAACTGCTGCCGGACTCCGTCGTCACCGTCGAGGCGTACGGCGACGACGAGCTCGCCGTGACGCCCCTGTACCCGGAGGAAGAGGCCGTCGTCGCCCAGGCCGTCGACAAGCGCCGCCGGGAGTTCGCCGTCGTCCGCTCCTGCGCCCGCCGCGCCATGGAGAAGCTCGGCGTGCCCCCGCAGCCGATCCTGCCCGGTGAACGCGGCGCCCCGGGCTGGCCGTCCGGTCTCGTCGGCAGCATGACCCACTGCGACGGCTACAGCGCCGCCGCCCTGGTCCGCGCCGCCGACCTCGCCTCCCTCGGCATCGACGCCGAACCCCACCAGAAGCTCCCGGACGGCGTCCTGCCCGCCGTCGCCCTGCCCGCCGAGACGGACCGGCTGTGCCGCCTGGCCGGGGACCACCCGGGCATCCACTGGGACCGGCTCCTGTTCAGCGCCAAGGAGTCCGTCTACAAGGCGTGGTTCCCCCTCACCGGGAAGTGGCTCGACTTCACCGAGGCCGACATCGACCTCTTCGCCGACCCCGGCGAGCAGCACAGTGGAGGCCTCCGGGCCCGGCTCCTCGTACCGGGCCCGTGGGTGGGCGACCACCGGGTCGACGTCTTCGAGGGACGGTGGACGGTCCAGCGGGGGCTGGTGGCCACGGCGGTCTGCGTGCCGCACACCTGAGCCCTCCATGCCGTCACGGCTCCGCGGGGCACCAGTTCTGCAGCAGCCGGAAGAACTCCTCCTCGTTGCCGCTCAGGCCCGCGTCCTGCAACGCCTGTTCCGCCTCGGCGAGGACGGAGGGCGGGACGACGGGAGGCCGGCGGGAGCCGGGAGGACCGTCGAACGCGGCTCGTACGGTGTGCAACAGCCGCAGATAGGCCTGTACGGCGGTGCGCTCGCGGTCGGTCAGTACGGCGGTGGGCATCGGTCGGCTCTCCCCAAGTCGGCGTAGTCACGTCACGCCCCGCACATGAGGGCGTACCACCAGCTTGCCGTCCACCACTGACAATCGGGCCCGGGCACACGTCCGTTCGCCCGCTTAGCGGAGGTGAAACCTCCTTGAAATCCCTTGTGGGAAAGCCGTCCTACGCTGGAAGGAAGGCCTTTCGGCCGCGCTCGCGGCCAGGAAACGGGAACAGGAACGGGGGCGAGTGACGTGGCCGACGTCCCAGGAGCGCACCAGGCACGCGCCGTACGGCTGCGCCCGGTGGGTGACGGAGAACTCGCGTTGCGGTACCGCGTCGTACACGGCTACCGGCGCGCGTTCCGGATGGCCGGCGAAGGGCCGGCGCTGGTGCTGATCCACGGCATCGGCGACTCCTCCGACACCTGGGCCGAGCTGATCCCCGACCTCGCCCGCACGCATACGGTGATCGCCCCCGACCTCCTCGGCCACGGCGCCTCGGACAAGCCGCGCGCCGACTACTCGGTGGCCGCGTACGCCAACGGTGTGCGCGATCTGCTCACCACGCTCGGCATCGAGTCGGCGACGCTGGTCGGGCACTCCCTGGGCGGGGGAGTGGCGATGCAGTTCGCCTACCAGTTCCCCGAGCGCACGGAGCGGCTCATCCTGGTCAGCGCGGGCGGCGTGGGCCGTGAGGTCAACCCGGTGCTGCGGCTGGTCTCGCTGCCCGGCGCCCATCTCATGCTTTCGGCACTGCGGCTGCCCGGCATGCGGCTGCAAGTCGGGCTGGCGGTGCGGCTGATGCGGCTGCTGGACACCGATCTCGGCCAGGACGCGCCGGAACTGCTCACCCTCGTCGACGCGCTGCCCGACGAGACCTCGCGCAACGCCTTCATCCGCACGCTCAGGGCGGTCGTCGACTGGCGCGGACAGGTGGTCACCATGCTGGACCGCTGCTATCTGACCGAGGGCATGCCGACGATGCTGCTGTGGGGGGACCGGGACAGCGTGGTTCCGGTGCGGCACGCGTACGGGGCGCACGAGGCCATGCCGGGCAGCCGGCTGGAGATCTTCGAGGGGGCCGGGCATTTCCCGTTCCACAGCGACCCGGCCCGGTTCGTCGCCCTGGTCGAGGAGTTCACCAGTGGCACGGCCCCCGCCGACTGGAGCCGCGAGACCTGGAGTGAGCTGCTGCGGGCGGGCCGGCCCGGCACGGCGGCAGGGCAGCCCGACACGGCCCGCAACCGCGCGGTGGAGCGGGATCTGCGTGAGGCGAGCGAGCGCAGCGCGACATGACCCGAGGCGCGTCCGGTACTTGAGCTGCCGTGCCCGAGGTCAGCCCTGTGGTCCGAGGTAGCCCAGTGACGCCTCGATCCGGCCCGCCAGGTGGTCCCGCTGGCCCCTTGCCGACGAAACCGCCAGCCAGGCGCGGCACTTGCTGGCCAGAAGGAGGCCGAAGGCCTCGGCCTCCTTCTCCTCGGCCTGGTCGAAGTGGCTGCGGGCGGCGACCTTCAGGACCGTAGACCGCAGGTCGGCCTCGTCGTCCAGGAGACGGGCCGCCACCGTGGCGCCCTCGATGCTGTGGCTGCAGTGGCCGGCCTTCATGTGCCACAGCTCATGGCCGAGGATCACCAACTGGTGGCCGGGCGCGGTGCGCTCCTCGATCACGACCAGGTCCTGGTCGGCCATGTCGAGCCACAGCCCACTGGCGGTACCGGCCGGGAAGGCGGCCGTACGGAAGTGGACGGGACGGCCGCGGCGTCTGCTCATCGCGTCGCACAGGGCGCCGTACAGCTTCTCGGGCGGCGCGGGTGCGACCAACGTCAGTTCCGCGACCAACTCGCCGCACAGGCGGCGCATTTCCCTACCGATGCCCACAGGTCTCCCGTTCTCCCCGCATCACGACTCGGGCCGCTTGACGCTCTCCAGGAGCATGTCCAGCCACTCGGCGACCTTGTCACGGTGCTGGTCGGTGGGCAGTTGGGCGGCCCGCCAGGCGATGCCGCGCACGCCGTGATCCTGGAGGAGCTTCTCCAGCGGGTCTTCGGCGGACTGGGCCGCCTCGCGTTCCGCCAGCTTCTGGAGGAGGTCCTGCTCGGTGCGTTGGAGGGCGCTCGCGAGTGCCTCGGGGTCCTCGGCCGTGAGGAACCCCGCGTGCACCCGGAAGAAGCGCTGGATGGCGTCGCAGTGCTCCATGGTGGGGCGCCGGTCGCCGTTGATGAGAGCGCCTGCCTGCTGGCGGGACATGGCCGCGCCGTCGGCGATCTCCTGCTGGGTGTACTTGCGGCCGTTCGGCTTGAGACGAGTGCGGCGCAGGAGATCCAGGCGCTGCAGGAAGCGGGCCTGTACGTCGCGCTCACCCGCCGGGCGGCCGCTCAGCAGGGCCTTGACCACGGGCTCCGGTACGCCGGAGGCCACGGACAGGCGGCCGGTGTCGAAGACCTCCGCGTGCGGCACGCCGAGCCGGTCGGCGAGCGCGGTGACGCGAGCGACGACGGCCGGCAGCACGGCCGTCGGCATGGCGCTCGGACCCTCGAAGCCATCCGTCACCGACAGATCTCCTACGTCTCTCACAGGCTTCTCACAAGCGGTTGCCGTGAACTTGGTGGAGATTACCCGCTGGTTCGAACTTACATCCAGGTCTCGCCACAACTGTGGCCAATTTCAGCCGTCAACAGCCGTGGAATGCCACGATAGTTGACATGGCTCGGACCCGGGCAGCAGGATCAAGGCGCCGCGTGAAGGCCGCATAGGCAAGAGGGGTGACCTCCCGATGGCATATCAGGCAGGTGGGCAGCGGTTCGAGCCGCGACCCGTCCCCGAGAGCTGCGAGGCCCAGGCGTATCTCCGGGACTACGCCACTCTCCTGGAGGCCGTGCCCTTCCCCTCCGTCGTCCTCGATCACCGCTGGGACGTCGTTCTGGCGAACACCGCTTTCGCGTCACTTTTCCGCGGCATGAGCCCGCATCCGACGGCCATGCCCGGCGACAACTTCCTCCGTTTCGTGCTCTTCCATCCGGATGCGAGCACCGTCCTCGGCGAGCACGAGTCCAGCTGGTGCCTGCCGATGCTCGCCCACTTCGCGGCCGCCCTGGAGCGGGACGGCCACGACCACGGACTGCAGGCCATCCGCCGCGACATCGCCCAGGACCCGATCATGGAGGCCGCCTACCGGCAGGGCCTTCCGCACTGGATCCGCGCGGTCGGCGAACGGGCCGTCGTGCAGGACGGTGCCGTACGTCCGTTGCTGCACCCCGATCCGCGCGTGGGGGCGACCGAGTGCCGCCTCGTCGACGAGACGCCCAGGACCCTTCAGGAGCTCGGCTGCACCCGGCTGACGCTGGTGCTGCGCGAGGTGCGTCGTGACCGGCCCAGGGTGCCCAGGGTCCGTAGGGCGCGACGTGGCGCGAACCATCTGAGGGTCGTGCCCGCCCCCGAGGCCTGATCGGGGCACCGTCGGCGTTCAGGTCGTCGACGGCGTCCCGTCAGTACCGCCGTGCCGCCGCTTCGTCCTCTGGTCTCTCTTGCTGTGAGTGCCACGTTCGCCTCATTCCCCGAAACAGAGACATGTGACATAGTACTGGTGTGAGCAAGCGACTGACCTGCGATGTCGTCGTCGTCGGAGCCGGAATGGTGGGTGCGGCCTGTGCCCTGTACGCGGGCCGCGCGGGCCTCGACGTGATCCTTGTCGACCGTGGACCCGTGGCCGGCGGCACCACCGGGGCCGGTGAGGGCAACCTCCTCGTCTCCGACAAGGAGCCCGGACCCGAGCTCGATCTCGCGCTGCTGTCCGGCCGACTGTGGGGTGAGTTGGCGCGGGAGTTCGGGGAGGCCGTCGAGTACGAGGCCAAAGGGGGAGTGGTCGTCGCCTCGTCGCCCGGGGGGCTCGCCGCGCTGGAGCGGTTGGCCGCGGGGCAGCGCGCTGCGGGGGTCGTCGCCGAGTCGGTCGCGGGCGACGGGCTCTACGACCTCGAACCGCACCTGGCCCCGGGGCTGCCGGGCGGCGTCCACTATCCGCAGGACTGCCAGGTCATGCCCACCCTGGCCGCCGCCCACCTTCTCCGCGCCTCGGGCGCCCGTCTGTTCACCGGGCGGACGGTGACGGACGTTCTGCGCGCGCCGGACGGCAGTGTGCGCGGGGTCCGCACGGACAAGGGCGACATCCACGCCCCCGCGGTCGTCAACGCGGCCGGCACCTGGGGCGGCGAGCTCGCCGCACTCGCGGGTGTGCACCTGCCCGTCCTGCCCAGACGCGGGTTCGTCCTCGTCACCGAACCCCTGCCCCGCCGGGTCCGTCACAAGGTGTACGCCGCCGACTATGTGGCCGACGTGGCCAGCGACTCGGCCGCGTTGCAGACCTCGCCGGTGGTCGAGGGCACGGCGGCGGGGCCGATCCTCATCGGGGCCAGCCGGGAGCGGGTCGGGTTCGACCGGACGTTCTCGCTGCCGGTCGTACGGGCGCTGGCAGCGGGGGCGACCCGGCTGTTCCCGTTCCTGGACCGGGTGCGCGCGATGCGGTCCTACCTCGGCTTCCGCCCGTATCTGCCCGACCACCTCCCCGCCGTCGGGCCGGACTCCCGCATTCCCGGGCTGTACCACGCCTGCGGTCACGAGGGCGCGGGCATCGGGCTCGCCACCGGGACCGGGCACCTGATCGCACAGGCGCTCACGGCCAAGACCCCCGATCTGGACCTGGCCCCGTTCCGCCCCGACCGTTTCGCCGAGGAGGCCGTGTGAGGTCGCCCAGATCCTCCGGATCCCCCAGACTCCCCGGATCTCGCGGAGGCCCCGTGGAGCTGGCCGAGGCCCGGCCGGGCCCCGCGTTCACCGTCACCCTGGACGACCGTGAGATCGAGGCACGGCCCGGCCAGACGGTCGCCGCCGCGCTCTGGGCGGCCGGAGTCACCTCGTGGCGCAGCACCCGGGGCGAGGGGCGGCCACGTGGCGTCTTCTGTGGCATCGGCGTCTGCTTCGACTGTCTCGTCACCGTCAACGACCGCCCGAACCAACGGGCCTGCCTTGTGCCATTGCACCCGGGCGACACCATCCGCACACAGGAGGGGACTGGTCACGATGACTGACCCGAGCCCTGGGGCGGTGCCCCACCTCGCCGTGATCGGCGCGGGGCCGGCGGGGCTCGCCGCGACCCTGGCCGCCGCCGCCCGGGGTGTCCGGGTCACGCTGGTCGACTCGGCGGCGGAGGCGGGCGGGCAGTTCTACCGTCAGCCCGCGGCCGGGCTGCGCGCCCGCCGGCCGCAGGCCCTGCACCACCAGTGGCGGACGTGGGAGCGGCTGCGGGACGGGCTGGACGGGTACGTACGAGCAGGCGTCGTACGGCACTTGACGGAGCATCATGTCTGGCTCGTCGAGCGCCGTTCCGGGCGGCCGGGGACGGGGCCCGAGCGGGGGACGGAACCGGGGCCGGACTCGGCGTCCGGGGCGGCGTCCAGCGCGGTGTCCGGGCCGGGGTTCGTCGTTCACGCGCTCATCGGACCCGAGCAGGAGGAGCCGGCCGAAGTGAGCGCCGACGCAGTGCTCCTGGCCACCGGCGGCTACGAGAAGGTGCTGCCGTTTCCGGGCTGGACACTCCCCGGCGTCGTCACCGCCGGTGGCGCGCAGGCCATGCTCAAGGGCGCCCTCGCGGTCTCCGGCCGCACCGCCGTGGTCGCCGGGACCGGGCCGCTGCTGCTCCCCGTGGCGACCGGACTCGCCGCGGCCGGCGTCGAGGTGGCCGCCCTTGTCGAGTCCGCCGACCCCAAGGACTTCGTACGGCGTTCCCGCGCACTGTCGGGGCAGCCCGGCAAGGTCGCCGAGGGCGCCGGGTACGCCGCCCGGCTGTTGCGCCGCCGGGTGAGGCTCCTGGCCCGGCACACGGTCGTCGAGGCGCACGGCACCGAGCGGCTCGAAGCCGTGACCGTCGCCGCGCTGGACGGCGACGGGTGGGTCAGGCCCGGCAGCGAGCGCCGTATCCCCTGCGACACCCTCGCCGTCGGCCACGGCATGCTCCCGCACAGTGACCTGGCCGAGACTCTGGGCTGTCGGCTCGACGGACTCGACGTGCGCGTCGACGCCGAACAGCGCACCGACGTGCCCGGCGTCTGGGCCGCGGGCGAGACCACCGGCATCGGCGGCTCCGCCCTCTCCCTCGCCGAGGGCCACATCGCCGGACGCTCGGCCGCGGCGCGCCTGCGCGGGACCGAACCCGACCCGGGCGCCTGGGCGGCGGCCGCCAGGGTCCGCACCCGGATGCGCGCGTTCTCCACCGCGCTCGACTCCCTGTACGCCCCACCCGCCCGCTGGACCGAGCAGGTCACCGACGACACCGTCGTGTGCCGCTGCGAGGAGGTCACGGCCCGAGTGATCCGGGAGGCCGTGGCGGAGCTCGGCGCCGGTGATCTGCGGACCGTGAAGCTGCTGACGCGGGCCGGGATGGGGTGGTGCCAGGGGCGGGTGTGCGGACCCGGTGTCGCGGGGGTCGCCGGGTGCGAACTCACCTCGTCCCGGCGGCCGTTCGCCCGTCCGGTGCCGCTCGGGGTGCTGGCCCGGGCCGGCGAGTCCGACCGCCATCAGTGAAATGTCACACCCTGATGTCACGCCCTAATGTCACGCCCGATGAAGAGGGGATCTCACATGACCGCCACCGAGAACCGACCCTGGCGAGGTGTCCTCGTCGCCACCGCCCTTCCGCTCGACGACGACCTCTCCGTCGACCACGGCAGGTTCGCCGAGCACTGCGCCTGGCTCGTCGAGAACGGCTGCGACGGTGTCGTACCGAACGGCTCGCTCGGTGAGTACCAGGTCCTCACCTCCGAGGAGCGCGCCAAGGTGGTCGAGACGGCCGTCGCCGCGATCGGCGGGGCGCGGGTGATGCCCGGCGTCGCCGCCTACGGTTCCGGCGAGGCCCGTCGCTGGGCCGAGCAGGCGCGTGACGCGGGCTGTCGGGCCGTGATGCTGCTGCCGCCCAACGCCTACCGTGCCGACGAGCGTTCCGTCCTCGCCCATTACGCCGAGGTCGCCGAGGCGGGCGTGCCGGTCGTGGCGTACAACAACCCCATCGACACCAAGGTCGACCTCGTGCCCGAACTGCTCGCCAAGCTGCACGGCGAGGGGTACGTCCACGCGGTCAAGGAGTTCTCCGGCGACGTCCGCCGCGCCTATCAACTCGCCGAGCTCGCCCCGGAACTGGATCTGCTGATCGGTGCCGACGACGTGCTGCTGGAGCTCGCGATCGCCGGTGCGAAGGGGTGGGTGGCCGGCTATCCGAACGCGCTGCCGAAGTCCACGGTCGAGCTGTACCGCGCGGCCGTCGGCGGTGATCTGGGCACGGCGAGGAAGCTGTACGAGCAGTTGCATCCGCTGCTGCGCTGGGACTCCAAGGTCGAGTTCGTGCAGGCGATCAAGCTCTCGATGGACATCGTCGGCCGCCACGGGGGACGCTGCCGTCCACCGCGGGTGCCGCTGCTGCCCGAGCAGGAGGCGGCCGTCCGTGCCGCCACCGAGAAGGCCGTCGCCGCCGGGCTCGCGTAACCGCACCCGCGCTGATCGCAAAGGAGACTGGACCGTGCGCAGCGAACTCGTCCTGCACGCCGTCGACTCGCACACCGAGGGCATGCCCACCCGCGTCATCACCGGCGGCATCGGCACGATCCCCGGCGCGACCATGAACGAGCGGCGCCTGTACTTCCGTGAGCACCGCGACCACATCAAGCAGCTCCTGATGAACGAGCCGCGCGGCCACGCGGCGATGAGCGGCGCCGTCCTGCAGCCGCCCACCCGCCCCGACTGCGACTGGGGCGTGATCTACATCGAGGTCTCCGGCTATCTGCCGATGTGCGGGCACGGCACCATCGGCGTGGCGACCGTGCTCGTCGAGACCGGCATGGTCGAGGTCGTCGAGCCGGTCACCACGATCCGGCTCGACACCCCGGCGGGCCTCGTCGTCGCCGAGGTGGCGGTGGAGGACGGCGCGGCGAAGGCGGTCACCCTGCACAACGTGCCGTCCTTCGCGGTCGCCCTCGACCGCAAGATCGCACTGCCCGACGGGCGCACGGTGACATACGACATGGCGTACGGCGGCAACTTCTACGCCATCCTGCCGCTGGAGCAGTTCGGGCTGCCCTTCGACCGTTCCCGCAAGGACGACATCCTGCGGGCGGGCCTCTCCCTCATGGCGGCGATCAACGCCGAGGAGGAACCAGTCCACCCGGAGGACCCGTCCATCCGCGGCTGCCACCACGTCCATCTGATCGCCCCCGGCGCCACGGCTCGTCACTCCCGGCACGCCATGGCGATCCACCCCGGCTGGTTCGACCGCTCACCCTGCGGCACGGGCACGAGTGCGCGCATGTCCCAGCTGCACGCGCGCGGTGAACTCCCGCTGCACACCGAGTTCGTGAACGAGTCGTTCATCGGCACCCACTTCACCGGCCGGCTCCTGGACACCACCGAAGTCGCCGGACACCCCGCCGTCCTGCCCAGCTTCACCGGCCGCGCGTGGATCACCGGCACCGCGCAGTACCTGCTCGACCCGTCCGACCCGTTCCCGGCCGGGTTCGTGCTGTGAGCGTCCGGCGAACGTCGAGGATAATGAGGTGAGTAACGCGTGACATTGCACTAGGCAATGCACTGTTCGCCCTGCTAGGAGACCCATGGCCGCCCAGCGCACCAGCGCCCCGTCCACCGCAGCCGCCCCGGCGCTGCCCTCCCTGGGCGGAAGGAAGAGCAGCTACCGGGAGCGGGTCGCCGACGCCCTGCGGGCCGCGCTGATCGCCGGCGAACTGCTCCCGGGCGAGGTGTACTCCGCCCCGACGCTCGCCGCGCGGTTCGGCGTCTCGGCGACCCCGGTGCGCGAGGCCATGCTCGACCTGGTCAAGGAGGGCCTGGTCGACACCGTCCCCAACAAGGGCTTCCGGGTCACCGCCGTGTCCGAGAAACAGCTCGACGAGTACAAGCACATCCGCGCCCTCGTCGAGATCCCCACGGTGGTGGAGCTGGCCAGGACCGCCGACAAGGTCTCCCTGGAGGCGCTGCGCCCCGCCGCCCGGGAGATCGTCCAGGCAGCCGTCGCCGCCGACCTCATCGCCTACGTCGAGGCCGACACCCGCTTCCACCTCGGCCTGCTCGCCCTCGCCGGCAACGCCCACCTCGTGGAGGTCGTCGGCGACCTCCGTAAACGCTCCCGCCTCTACGGCCTCACCGCACTCGTCGAAGCCGGCCGTCTGCTGGCCTCCGCCGAGGAGCACCTCGAACTCCTCGACGCGCTGATCGCCCGCGACGAGAAGGCCGTACACGAGGTCATGACCCGTCATCTGGGGCATGTGCGGGGACTGTGGGCGGCGAAGTAGGCGGTCGCGGACGCGGGTCCACGCGCTGAAGCCTGGCAGCCTCTCCAGCCTCGCTCCGTCAAGAGCTCGATCAGCCGACGGGCAGGGGGCACGGTGTCGAACGCCAAGTCGTCCATGAGCCGGACGAGCGGGGGCTTGAGATCGGTGTCGTCGACGTAGCTCTCGCCCTGTTCCTCGGCCATCCGCGTGAGGTGGGCAGCCAGTTCGTCGGCCAGCTCCACCAGCCGCGGGTCGTCCTCCGCGTGGTCCAGCGCCCGGCTCAGGGTCAGATAGAAGCCGATCAGCCGAGGGCCGGCGAGCTGCCCCCGCTTGCGGGCGATCCACTCGGGGACCCGCTCGGGCGAGAGCGCCACCGGCAACACGGCCACCGTCTCCCTGCCCGACTCCACCAGCCTGCGGTATCTGCGGCTGTCCGTCAGCGCCAACACCGGCTGGCCCGCAGGCCAGTTCAGTGAGGTGGAGGCGTATCGGACTTCGTGACCGCGTCCCGCACGACCCCGCGCTTCGCCGCCTGGATCTGCTCGTACACATGGGTCCGCAGCTCGGCGAAGCGCGGGTCCACTCGGGTGTGCAACTGGTCGCGCTCGGCGGGGAGTTCGACCTTCAGCTGCTCCTGGACGACGGTGGGGGAGGCGGACAGGACGATCACCCGCTCGCCCAGGTACACCGCCTCGTCGATGTCGTGGGTGACGAACAGGATCGTGATGCCACGCTCCCGCCACAGCCCCCGGACCAGATCCTCCAGATCGGCCCGCGTCTGCGCGTCCACCGCCGCGAACGGCTCGTCCATCAGCAGCACGCGGGGTTCGTACGCCAGCGCGCGGGCGATGGCGACACGCTGCTGCATTCCGCCGGACAGCTGCCAGGGGTACGCCCCCACGGCATCCGCCAGCCCCACGGACTCCAGCGCGTCCAGCACCAGTTCCCGGCGCCGCTCCTTGCCCAAGTCCTTTTGCTTCAGGGGGAGTTCGACGTTCTCGCCGACTCGCATCCAGGGGAACAGGCTGCGCCCGTACTCCTGGAAGACGAACGCCATCCCGGGCGGCGGCCCGCTCACCCTGCGCCCCTCCAGGAGCACTTCACCGCTCGTCGGCGCGAGCAGACCGCCCATGCACTTCAGCAGGGTCGTCTTGCCGCAGCCCGACGGGCCGACGAGACAGACCAGTTCCCCGGCGTCGACGGTGAAGGTGAGGTCGCGGACCGCCTCCACACGCCGCCCCGACCCCTCGTAGACCTTCTTCAGGCCCCGTACGTCGAGCATGGACCGCCCCTTCTCGTGTTTCACGGCGACCGCCGGGTCGAGGCACGCAGACCGTGGTACCAGCCGAGCACCCGCCGCTCGACCGACTGGAAGACGACCGACAGCACGAAGCCGAGCAGACCGAGCACGAGGATGCCGGTCCACATGTCGGGGATCGCGAAACCGCGCTGGAACTGGACGATGGTGAAGCCGAGCCCGTTACTGGCGGCGAACATCTCGCTGATCACCATCAGGATGATGCCGATGGACAGCGCCTGGCGCAGGCCCGCGAAGATCTGCGGACTCGCCGAGCGCAGCACCAGATGCCTGAGGCGCGCCACGCCCGTGATGCCGTACGACCGCGCCGTCTCCGTCATCACCGGGTCCACCGCCCGCACGCCCTCCACGGTGTTGAGCAGGATCGGCCAAACGCAGCCACTCGCGATCACCGTGACCTTCATCGTGTCGCCGATGCCCGCGAACAGCATGATGACCGGCACCAGCACCGGGGGCGGCACCGCCCGCAGGAACTCCAGCACCGGCTCGCACACCGCCCGCACCCGCCGGTAGGAGCCGATGACGGTGCCGAGCGCCACGCCGACGACGGCCGCCAGCGCGTAACCGCCTGCCAGCCGCAGGACGCTGGGCAGCACGTCGGCGCGCAGCCGCTCGGCCGTCCACACGTCCGGGAAGGTCTCCAGGATCGTCCGCAGCGGAGGCCAGTACACGTCCGTGCTGCCCGCCGACCCCACCCACCAGACCGTGACCAGCACCGCAGGCAGCGCGACCACGAGGACCAGCCGCAGCAGCACACGCCTCACACCGCCACCTCCCCGCGCACCGACTGATGCCAGGCCAGCGCATGCCGCTCCACCGTGCGCGCGCCCACGTTGATCAGCAGCCCCAGCAGCCCGGTCACCACGATCAGCGCATACATCTCCGGCACCGCCTGCGAGGCCTGCGCCACCCCGATGCGCTTGCCCAACCCCGGTGCCCCGATGATGAGTTCGGCGGTGATGGCGAGGATCAGCGCGACCGCCGCGGCCAGCCGCACCCCGGTCATCACATAGGGCAGCGCGGTCGGCCACAGCACATGCCGGATCCGCGCCCAGGTGCCGAGGCCGTACGACCGCGCCGTCTCGTCGGCGACGGGGTCGACGTCCTGGACGCCGTACAGGACCTGGATCAGCACCTGCCAGAAGGCGGCGTAGACGACGAGCAGGAGGACCGAGCGCAGTTCGCTGCCGTAGAGCAGGACCGCCAGCGGGATGAGGGCGACGGACGGGATCGGGCGGAGGAACTCGATGGTGGAGGCCGTCGCCTCGCGCAAGTGGGGGACGACCGAGACGACCACGCCCACCACGATGCCGGCGCAGGACGCGATGGCCACGCCCAGCGCCCAGCCGGTGAGGGTGTCACCGAGCGCGGTCCAGAAGGTGGAGTCGGCGACCTCGTCCGCGAGCGCGCCGGCGATACGGCTGGTCGGCGGGAAGTACGCCTCCTTGACCAGGCCGAGTCGCGGCAGCGCCTCGCCCAGGGCGAGGAACGCCACGAGCCCGGCGGTGCCCAGCGCGACGTTCGTGCCCCTCATATGTCCGCGTCCCTCACTTGTCCCCGTCCCTCACGGCAGCAGGGCGTCCAGGTCGGGCGTCTTCTTGAAGAGGCCGTCCTCCTCGCCGAGCTTCATCAGGGCCTCGATGGAGGGGCGGTTCGCCTCGGTCGGCCACTTCGGCAGGATCACCTGGTCCAGCACCGACGTCGGGATCTTGGTGTACGTCGTGACGATCTGCCGGGCCTCGTCCGGGTGGGCCTCGGCGTAGGTGAGGGACTCGGCGGTGGCCTCCTGGAACTTCTTGACCACGTCCGGGTTCTGCTGCGCGTACCGCGTCGAGGTGAAGTACATCGCGACCGTGAGCTTCGGGGCGATGTCGATCAGCGGCGAGGCGATCTCCCGGCCGCCCTGGCTCCGGATCGTGGCGGTCGCCGGCTCCACCACGCACGCGGCGTCGATCTGGCCGCTGTCGAGAGCGGCGGGCATCTGGTCGAAGGCCATCTCGACGAGCTTCACCTTGTCCGGGTCGCCGCCCGCCGTGCGTACCGCCTGCCGGACCGCCGTCTCGTTGATGTTCTTCAGGGTGTTGATGGCAACCTTCTTGCCCTCCAACTGCTTCGCCGACTTGACCGGGCTGTCCTTCTTGACCATCAGGCCGTTGAAGTCCTTGCCCCGCACACCGGTCGACGCGATGCCGTTGGCCACGGCCTTCACGGGCACGCCGTTGGACTGAGCCACCATCAGGGACGTCACATTGCTGAACCCGAACTGGAACTGACCGCTCGCCACACCCGGCACGATCGCCGCACCGCCCTGTGCGGCGGTGAACTCCAGTTTCAGGCCCCGCTTTTCGAAGAACCCCTTCTGCTGGCCGAGATACAGCGGCGCGACATCGACGATCGGAATGAGACCGACCTTGACGGTGGTGACCCCGCCGGACGACGCGCCCGCCTCCGTCGAACCGCTGTCGGACGTACCGCAGGCCGTCGTGATCAGTAGCAGGGCGCCGGTGGTGAGACCGGCGGACAGACGACGCATGGCTCCTCCTGTACAGACAACGGTGCAACGGTGTTCCGACAGGTTGTGCGCAAGGCGCACAGTAGTGCGCGTACTTGCTCAGCGGGAAGGTAGAAGCCTTGACGGATCCGGTCAATGGGTTCGCCAGGGTTCGCCGACAACATTGTTGACACTCCTGGAGGTGGCGATGTCCGCCGAAGCCCGCGCACCGCACTTCGTGAGGTCCTTCGAGCGCGGCCTCGCCGTCATCCGCTGCTTCGACGCCGAACATCCCGCCCGCACCCTCAGCGAGGTCGCCCAGACCTGCGACCTGACACGCGCCGCCGCCCGCCGACTGCTGCTGACCCTCGCCGACCTCGGCTACGTCCACCAGGACGGCCGCCTCTTCCGTCTCACCCCGCGCGTGCTGGAACTCGGCTACTCCTACCTGTCCAGCGTCACCCTGCCGCAGATCGCCGAACCGCACCTGGAGCAACTCGTCGACCGGGTACGGGAGTCGTCGTCGCTGTGCGTCCTGGACGGCGACGACATCGTGTACGTGGCACGGGTACCGACCCGTCGCATCATGACGGCGTCCATCACCGTGGGCACCCGCTTCCCGGCCCACGTCACCTCGGTGGGCCGGGTCATCCTCGCCCACCGTTCGGACGAGGAGATCGAGGCCCGCCTCGCCCGCACGGACCTGCGCCCCCTGACCGCCCGCACCCTGGTCTCGCCGGACGCGCTGCGCGCCGAACTGCGCCGGGTGCGCCGTCAGGGATACGCCATCGTCGATCAGGAACTGGAGGAGGGGCTGCGGTCGGTGGCGGCCCCGGTGCGGGAACCGGACGGCGAGGTGGTGGCCGGCGTGAACATCGCGGTGCACGCCGGCCGCACCCTGGATTCCCTGCGTGAGGACCTGTTGCCGCACCTGCTCGCCGCGGTGGCCCGGATCGAGGCCGACCTCAGGATCACAGGTCCAGCACGAGCCGCTTCCCACGACACCGGGACACGCAGATCATCATCGTCTCGCCGCTCTCCTGCTCCTCGGCCGTGAGGACGGAGTCCCGGTGTTCCGGAGTGCCGTCGAGGACATCGGTCTCGCAGGTCCCGCAGGTGCCCTCGGTGCAGGAGAACAGCACCTCGACACCGGCTGCGCGTACCGTGTCGAGCACGGAGGCGTCGGCGGGGACGATGAGGGTCTTGCCGCTCTGCGCCAGCTCGACCTCGAACTCCGTGTTCTCGCCGTCCTCCTGCTCCTTCGGCGTGAACCGCTCCACATGCAGCAGCCCGGCCGGGCAGCGCTCCTCCACCGCGTCGAGCAGCGGACCGGGACCGCAGCAGTACACGAGCGTGCCGTCGGGAACGCCGTCGAGCACCGGGGCGAGGTCCAGCAGCCCGACCTCCTCCTGCGGGGCGACGGTGACACGGTCGCCGTAGCGCCCCAACTCCTCGGTGAACGCCATGGACCGGCGCGTCCGCCCGCCGTACAGGAGGGTCCACTCCGCGCCCGCCGCCTCGGCCGCGGCCAGCATCGGCAGGATCGGAGTGATGCCGATGCCGCCCGCGACGAAGCGGTAGCGGGCAGCGGGCTCCAGCCGGAAGTGATTGCGCGGACCGCGCACCCGCACCTTGTCGCCCTGCCCCAACTGCTCGTGCACATGGGCGGATCCGCCGCGCCCGTCAGGCTCCCGCAGCACCGCGATCCGCCATGCCGAACGGTCCGCCGGATCGCCGCACAGCGAGTACTGCCGCTCCAGCTCCAGGCCGAGGACGACGTCGATGTGGGCGCCGGGCTCCCAGGCGGGGAGCTGCTCGCCCAGCGGGTGGCGCAGAGTGAGGGCGAGGACGCCGTCGGCGGCCAACTCCCGCCCAGCGACGACGAGTTCGGCTTCGTACACGGTCATGAGCTGTTTCCTCGGGGCTGGTGTCCCTCGGGCTGGTGTCCTTGGGGGTGGTGTCCTTGGGGGTGGGCGAGCATCCACTCCCACATCTCCACCGGGTCCTGCGCGGTGTGCTCGCGACCGCAGTGGCAGGTGCCGTGCAGGACGTCGGTGCCCGGCAGCCAGTCGATGCGATAGATCTCGCCGGTCGGTGACGTCACTGGACCTTCTCCACGGGCTTCGCGCCCTCCTCGACCAGCCGGGCGAGGATGCGGCGGGCGGCCAGGCCGCCGGTGTCGATGTTGATGCTCAGCTCCTGGTAGCCGGAGCGCTCCGTACCGAGCGTGCGCTGCAGCAGGTTGAGAGCGGTGACGTCCTGCATGACGACCGTGTGGTTGTTGGCGCGCAGGTACTCGGTGACCTCGTCGTCGTCAGTCGCCCAGTCCCGCGAGACGGCCCAGAAGTCGTACACCTTGCCGTCGCCGGACGGAGTGATGGCGTACGTGACCTCCGTGTGGAAGCCGTTCGGATCGCTGCCGTCCGCCTCGGGCACGACACCGACCGGGGCGACGCGGCTGTGCAGCAGATACAGGCAGGGCGCGTGGTACTCGATGTCCTGCCAGCGGGTGATCCGGCCCTCGATGCCGGTCGACTGGGCGTAGAACGGCGGGCACTCGGCGTCGTCCATGTGCCGGCTGACCCGGACGATGCCGGCGCCCTCGTCGACCTCGGTGGTGATGGGCGTCTCGGCGACCTCGGGGGTGCCGATGTAACCGCCGTGCAGATAGGTCTCGTGAGACAGATCCAGGAGGTTGTCGACGAGGAGCCCGTAGTCGGCGTCGATCGGCTCCATACCGCGCACGGTGACCCAGCCGGGGGAGTCGAGGTGCCTGGCCCGCGGGATGCTCTGCGGGTCGGCGAGCGCCGGGTCGCCGATCCACACCCAGATCAGGGAGTCCTGCTCGACGACCGGGTACGAGGCGACGCGCGCCGTGCGCGGGACGCGTTTCTGCCCCGGCACGTACACACACGTACCGGTCGTGTCGTACGTGAACCCGTGGTACCCGCACACGATCCGGTCGCCGTCGAGCCGGGTCGGGGCCTCGGACAGCGGGTAGCGGCGGTGCACACAGCGGTCGTGCAGCACGACCGGCGTCCCCTCCTCCTCCGTGCGGTAGAGGACGAGCGTCTCCCCGAGGATGGTCCGGCCGAGCAGCTCGCGCCCGACCTCATGGCTGTAGGCGGCGACGTACCACTGGTTCCTGGCGAAGGCGGTCATGTGCGGCATCGTTGCGGCTCCCGTCTGTCTGCTGTGGTCGCATCGTCCGGAAGCGCGTTGCTGCGCCGCAATAGCCCTTCCGTCACGCGGAAGGGGATCGGTGAAAGGCCTGTTCAGAGCGTGCAGTCCTTCGTGGGGCTGAGTCGGTGTGGGCTCGGGCCATCACGTGGCGCCGTGCACCCCGAGTGGGCCAAGGGCGCTCTCGCCGTGGTGCCGAGCAGGGGCGAACCATCCGGCATGTCCGTCGTGGAAGCCATGAGCTGCGGGCTCCCGGTGGTGAGCACCGACTGCGACCACGGGCCCCGCGAGATCATCACGCACGGCCAGGACCGTCTCCTGGTTCCGGACAACGGCCCGGTCGAGGACGCGTTCGCCGCCGTCGCCGAGACTCCGCAACTGCCGCTCGAACAACCCGGCACGGGCGGCGACGGCCGCGTGCGGGCCGTCCTCGACACACGCCACTGGGAACTCGCCGAGGGCATCTTCGACGTACTCCTCCAGCGCGTCGGCGGCAGGCGGTCACGATGGCATCTCGCTGTGCGCGCCTGGCTCAGGCCCGCGCATGCGGGGGGCCGGAGATCCGCCTGGCGATGCTGACCCGGGACCTCGTCGACCGCCAGGACGTGAGCGTGTTCCCCGTGGTCCGGAGCGTGGGCCGCGTCGGCGAGGTGTCGCTGTGGCCCCGGCTGACATGTGATCACGACTTGGTGTTGAGAACCTTCGATGGGCGGGGAGGTGCTGCGGAGGCGTAGGGGACCACGTCGCCGCAGCGCTCGCCTGTCCCGAGGGTCAGAGGGCC
>NZ_JAQMYP010000036.1 GCF_028369295.1 Streptomyces sp. HD | reverse complement strand
GACCGCGGCGGCGACGGCCGGGTCCAGCTCGTGCAGGGGTGCGTTCAGAAGCGACTTGTCAGACATCTCAGACATAAGGGGGACTGCTCCTCAGCCGGCGGAGTGGGCGTCGTACTCGTCGGCGGAGAGCAGGTCGGACGGCTCCTCCGTGACGCGTACCTTGAACAGCCAGCCGCCCTCGAAGGGGGCGGAGTTCACCAGCGACGGGTCGTTCGTCACGTCCTCGTTGACCTCGGTGATCTCACCGGTGACAGGGGAGTACAGGTCGGACACCGACTTGGTCGACTCCAACTCGCCGCAGGTGTCACCCGCGGTCACGGTCGAGCCGACCTCGGGGAGCTGGGCGTAGACGACATCGCCGAGCGCGTTGGCCGCGAACTCGGTGATGCCGACCGTCGCCACGCCGTCCTCGGCGGTCGACAGCCACTCGTGCTCCTTGCTGTAGCGCAGCTGCTGGGGGTTGCTCATGGCCTGAATTCTCCTGTACGCGCGGGAGTGGTGATGAATGGGGGACTGCTGGAAACGTGTGTGAGCAGCGGAAATGTGCGCAGGGTCACGCCCAGGCCGCTGTCGGACTGCCTCTGAGCCAGTCTCTCTACTTCTGTCGCTTGTAGAACGGCAGCGCCACGACCTCGTACGGCTCGTGGCTGCCGCGGATGTCCACACCGACGCCCGCCGTGCCCGGCGCCGAGTGGGCCGAGTCGACGTACGCCATGGCGATGGGCTTGCCCAGCGTGGGGGAGGGGGCACCGGAGGTGACCTCGCCGATGACCTCGCCGCCGGCGACGACCGGGTACCCGGCGCGCGGGACGCGACGCCCCTCGGCGATCAGGCCGACCAGGACGCGCGGCGGGGCGGCCTCGGCCCGGGCGGCGGCCTCGGTCAGCGCCGCACGCCCGACGAAGTCGCCCTCCTTCTCGAACTTCACCACCCGGCCGAGCCCGGCGTCGAAGGGCGTGAGGGAAGTGCTCAGCTCATGGCCGTACAGCGGCATGCCCGCCTCCAGGCGCAGCGTGTCCCGGCAGGACAGCCCGCACGGGACCAGGCCGACGCCCTCGCCCGCCTTGGTGAGCGCCTGCCACAGCTCGACGGCGTGCTCCGGCCGCACGAACAGCTCGAAGCCGTCCTCGCCGGTGTAGCCGGTGCGGGCGATGAGTGCGGGGACACCGGCGACGGTGCCGGGCAGGCCGGCGTAGTACTTCAGACCGTCCAGGTCGGCGTCGGTGAGGGACTTGAGGATGCCGGGGGACTCGGGGCCCTGCACGGCGATCAGCGCGTACGCGTCGCGGTCGTCGCGGACCTCGGCGTCGAAGCCGGCGGATCGTTCCACCAGGGCGTCGAGCACGACCTGGGCGTTGGAGGCGTTGGCGACGACCAGGTACTCGGTCTCGGCGAGCCGGTAGACGATCAGGTCGTCCAGGATGCCGCCGTCGGCCTGGCAGATCATGGTGTAGCGGGCGCGGCCGACGCCGACGGAGGCGATGTTGCCGACCAGGGCGAAGTTCAGGAGGGCGGCGGCCTGCGGGCCGGTGACGGTGATCTCGCCCATGTGGGAGAGGTCGAAGAGTCCGGCCTTGGTCCGTACGGCGTTGTGTTCGTCGCGCTCGGAGCCGTAGCGCAGGGGCATGTCCCAGCCGGCGAAGTCGGTCATCGTTGCGCCGAGCGAGCGATGCAGGGCATCGAGCGCGGTCCGGCGCTTCTCGGAGGGGGCGGTGCTGCTCATCGGTCGGTTGTCTCCAAAGGCATGACGGGCGAGGTCGTTCCTCCCCATCTGTCATCGGAACCTGAGAGGTTCGCCACGACCGCCACGGGGACGATCACGGCTTGCACCTTGGGTGGAGCCACGCCCCTTCGCCAGGACAGAGGGGTGGCCCGCTTTTCAGATGTGCCTCGCCCGCGCGGTAACGGGGCCTGAGAGATTCAAGGGAGGGACTTGCTCCTTCGGCGCCCCAGCGATGGACTGCTGGGGACTCTCCCGCGCGGATTCAAACGGCCGGTATGCAGTTGGCGCGGACATCATTGCACGCCTGGGCCCGGCTTCGGCAGGGCCGTGTCTGTAACCGGGTTGTGGCAGTAAGCGAACGAAAATGCGAGAGATCATCCATTACCTTCTCTTTACGCTCAGTGGGGAAGGGACTCCTGACCCCGGAGGAGGACGATGACGGTGAAGCGCACCACGGCGTACGCGACGACCTCGGGCATCGCGCTGCCCAAGCAGCCCGCGGCCCCCGCTGTCGAAGCCCGCGGCACGTTGCACGCACGTGTGGTCCGCGATCTGCGCGAGCGCTCCGGCCGCAGCCCGCACGCCCTGCTCTTCGGCCCCGAGGACCTCGTCGTGGTCACCGGTCTGCCCGGCAGCGGCAAGTCCACGCTGATGAGGCGGACGGTGAAGGGCCTCCGTGTCGACTCCCAGGACACCCGGGACCGCTGGGCCGCCCGCATGCCCGGCTTCCTCCCCTACGCCGTCTACCGCCCCCTGGTCCGCCTGGCGCACTACGCCGGACTGCGCCGCGCCCTGCGCTCCGGCAAGGGCGTCGTCGTGCACGACTGCGGCACCCAGGCCTGGGTGCGCGCCTGGCTGGCCCGCGAGGCCCACCGCCGCGGCGGCACCCTGCACCTGCTCCTCCTCGACGTCACCCCCGGCACCGCCCTGGAAGGCCAACGCGAGCGCGGCCGAGGCGTCTCCCGCTACGCCTTCCTCCGCCACCGCACGGCGGCCGCCCGCCTCCTGCGCTCGGTGGAGAAGGGCCGTCTGCCCCAGGGCTGCAACTCGGCGGTCCTGATCGACCGCTCGGCGGCGGACGTACTGCGCCGGATCGGGTTCACCGGCTGACAGCCCGGGTGCGCGGGCTGACCGGTCGTGAGTACGGGATGACGGGCCGTAGAGCAGGGCGGGGCCGACACCGGCTAGCCTCTTGGGTCTCAGACGTGGTTCACAGCAGGCGGTCAGACAGATGGACTTCCCGGCGGATCTTCCCGCGGACTTCCCGGCACAGACACACCTCCACCCGCACGGCGGCTGGCCCGGCAACGAGCTGGAGGAGGTGCTCTCGGCCTCCCTCGGCCTGCCCTCGGCGGGCGGGCGGATCATCGAGGTGCTGGGCCGCAGCTTCCTCTGGGTGCCCCTGCCCAGCGGCGGCGGCCCGCAGAGCGGCCCGCTGGACCTGCCCACGGTGGAGATCGCGGGCCAGGCGTACGTCCCGGTCTTCAGCTCCGAGGAACAGTTCCGCCAGGTCGTCGCCTCCCACATGTCGTACACCATCGCCCCCGCGGTGGAGTTCGCCCGCGGGCTGCCCCCGCAGATCGGCATCGCCCTGAACCCGGACGGCGTGGTCGGTGTCCCGCTGCCCCCGGCTGCGGTCGCCGAGCTCTGCCGGGTGGGCCGCACCCCGCTGGACGGCCTCACCTCCGGCGGCCGCGTCAGGCTCTACGAACCCGACTGGCAGGAAGAGCCGGTCGACTTCCTCGCCACGGCGTCCGCCGAGTTCGCCGAGACCGGCGTCGTCGCCACGGCCCGCCGCTGCCTCGCGGCGATCGAGACGGCCACCCCGGTGATGTTCATAGGCGTCGAACTCTCCCAGCGGGAGGGCGACTTGCGCGCGGCCCCCATGGACGCCCTCGCCCGCGCCCTGGGCCGCACCCCGGTCCAGTGGCCGGTCAACCTCGTCCTCCTGGACGTGGCCCAGGACCCGGTGATCGAGTGGATGCGCCAGAAGGTCCGTCCCTTCTACCAGCGGGATTTTTGAACGCCCTGGGGGCAGCGCTCCGTCAGGGGCGCGGGGCCGTGACATATGCGGCTCCGCCGCGGGGCGCGACCAGCCACAATGAATCCGCAGACGGCAGACCACATTAAGTACCGAGCTCTCAACGGCTCGCCCAGCGGAGAGCCTAAGCTGGGAGCGAAAAGCCATGTTTCCCGAAGGGGCGGTAACGGTGAGCGCGAGCGGCACGACCTCGACCGGACAGGTCGAGCACATGCTGCGCCAGGTGACGCCCGGGCGCTACGACGCCTATGAGGCCCTCCTGCGCGCCCTTGCCACCCCCGCCACCGGCCAGGTCTGGATGCTGCTGTGGCACGGCCAGGCCGGCTCCCCGGACGCCCAGTACGGAAACATGGAGGTCGACGGCCACGGCTACGCCCCCTGCGTCACCTCCGCCCAGGAGCTGTCCGCCAGCGGCTGGAACCGCAGCTACGAGGTCGTCGACGGTGTCGACGTCGCGCGCACCCTCTACCCGGACCACTACGGCCTCTGGCTCAACCCGCACGCCCCCGGCGGCGGCGTCGGCATCCCCTGGCTCGACCTGCGCCGCATCGCCACCGGCCTGGACCGCCAGCCCGCCGGCCCGCTCCGCCTGACTGAGCCCGGCATCGAGATCCCGCAGTTCTACGCCCTGCTCGCGCAGAACGCCCACCGCACCCCGGCCGTCCGTTCCCTGCGCCGCGCCTGGGTACAGCCGGCGCTCGGCGCGCCGTATCTCGCCATCGGGCTCGACGTGTACGACACCAGCCCGCCCGCCGTGGACTCGGTGCGCTCGATGATGTCGCAGTCGATCGGCGCGGTCCCGGACGGACTGCCCGTCTCGACCGTGGCGATGTCCGACGAGTTCGACCCGGTCGCCATGTGGATGCGCGCGAACGGCCGGCCCTTCTACGACCGCGAGGCACACGCCCCCGCATCCGTCCAGGCCCCGGCCGCGGGATACGGCTACCCTCCGCCACCAGGGCGCTACTGATCACTCTCCGACTGACCCGCCGTTCAGTCGGTGGCCCGACTGTCGTAGGCGCAAACCGCCACGGACTTCGGTTTCACAGGTAAATCTCCGCGCGTAGATGCGATCGGAAGGTCCCGGTCCGCCCTCATACGCCCCAAGTAGCTCGCGTCCGTCGTTCGTTACCTGCTGTTCGGATAACGGAACCCGCCAGACAGCATCACGGTTGCGCATCCTTTCCCCGCCAGCTCTGGCAACAAAACGCCGAAGCGTTGAAGACTCCCGCTCCAGGGGTGCTCGCCCCTGTGTACGACGACTGAGTACCACTGCGTACGACGGACTGATCACGCCGCCACAGCGGCAAGTGCGGGCCGGCTACCGCCGGTCGAGAGGGGTCCCTGCCACATGACGGCACCATTGCACGAGCCGACCGCGGAAGCGGCCCCCAGTGCGGCCGAGGAAGCGGCGGCGGTTGCCACAACCGGCGCCAAGGCCGTACAGGGGCGTTCCCTGGGACGGATCGCCTGGGAGCGCCTGAAGCGGGACAAACTCGCCCTCACGGGCGGCGTCGTGGTGCTCGTGCTCATCGCCGTCGCCCTCCTCGCACCGGCGATCGCCAGTCTCGTGGGCCAGGACCCCGAGACGCACCACGAGGACTTGATCGACCCTCTGTTCGGCACGCCGACCGGGTCATTGGGCGGCATCAGCGGTGAGCATCTGCTGGGTGTCGAGCCGGTCAGCGGCCGCGACATCTTCGCGCGCATCATCTACGGCGCCCGGATCTCGCTCCTCGTGGGCTTCCTGTCCGCGCTGGTCGCGGTCGTCATCGGCACCGTGCTGGGTGTCCTGGCCGGCTTCTTCGGCGGCTGGGTCGACTCGGTCATCAGCCGGGTCATGGACGGTCTGCTGGCCTTCCCGCAGCTGCTGTTCATCATCGCCCTGGTCTCCGTCATGCCGAACCAGATGCTCGGACTGAGCGGAACCGAAGTCCGGCTGTTCGTGATGATCCTGGTCATCGGCTTCTTCGGCTGGCCCTATATCGGCCGGGTGGTCCGCGGTCAGACGCTCTCGCTGCGCGAACGCGAGTACGTCGAGGCGGCCCGATCACTCGGCGCCGGGCGGTTCTACATCCTGTTCAAGGAACTTCTGCCCAACCTTGTTGCCCCCATCATCGTGTACACGACGATGATGATCCCCACCAACATCCTCACCGAGGCGGCGCTCAGCTTCCTGGGCGTGGGCGTCAAGCCGCCCACGGCCTCCTGGGGGCAGATGCTCTCCAGTGCGATCGACTACTACGACTCGGACCCCATGTACATGGTGATCCCGGGCCTGGCGATCTTCATCACCGTTCTTGCCTTCAATCTCTTCGGCGACGGCGTGCGTGACGCGCTCGACCCGAAGGGCTCCCGCTGAACTGCCGTTACCCAAGCGACCCGTGACACCACACGGGGTCTCTCATCAATTCCGGAGGATCCGAGATCGTGACTACCCAACGCACCTCAGGGCGGCGCAAGCAGGCCATGGCCGCTGCCGCGGTGGTCGCTGCGCTGCTGACCACGGCGGCGTGCGGCGGCGGCAACGACGACGGGGGGTCGAAGGACGGTGCGGCCGGCTTCGACGCCGCGAACAACAAGGTTGCCCAGGCTTCCCTCGCCAAGAAGGGCGGCACGCTGAAGTTCGCCGGCGCCCAGGACGCCGACTCGTGGGACACCACGCGTGGCTACTACGGCTTCATGTGGAACTTCTCCCGCTACTACAGCCGTCAGCTCGTCACGGGCAAGACCGAGCCCGGCAAGGCCGGCGCCGAGCTGACCCCGGACCTCGCCACCGGGCTCGCCAAGGTCTCGGACGACGGCAAGACCTACACGTACACCCTGCGTGACGGGGTGACGTGGGAGGACGGCAAGCCGATCACCTCCAAGGACATCAAGTACGGCATCGAGCGCGTCTGGGCGCAGGACGTGCTGTCCGGCGGTCCCGTCTACCTGAAGGACGTGCTCGACCCCAAGGGCGAGTACAAGGGTCCGTACAAGGACAAGGCGGCCGACAAGCTGGGCCTGAAGGCCATCGAGACGCCGGACGACAAGACCATCGTCTTCAAGCTGCCGCAGGCCAACTCGGACTTCGAGGAGATGCTGGCGCTGACCTCGGCGTCCCCGGTCCGCCAGGACAAGGACACCAAGTCCAAGTACGGTCTGCACCCGTTCTCCTCCGGCCCGTACAAGTTCGAGTCGTACAACCCGGGCAAGGACCTGACGCTGGTCCGCAACGCCGAGTGGAAGCAGGCCTCGGACCCGATCCGCAAGGCGTACCCGGACAAGGTCACGGTCAAGTTCTTCTCCAACGCCAATGACCTGGACGCGCGTCTGATCGCGGGCGACTACGACCTGGACCTCAGCCAGACCGGTCTGTCGCCGCAGGGCCGCACCACCGCCCTGAAGCAGCACAAGGGCAACCTGGACAACCCGGTCTCCGGCTACATCCGTTACGCGGTCTTCCCGCAGAGCGTGAAGCCGTTCGACAACATCGAGTGCCGCAAGGCCGTGATCTACGGCGCCGACCACGTCTCGCTGCAGAACGCGCGCGGCGGCCCGGTCGCCGGTGGTGACATCGGCACCAACATGCTGCCGCCGTCCGTCCCGGGTGCCGAGGGCCAGAAGTACGACCCGTACGAGCTCGCCGGTGCCAACAAGAGCGGCAACGTCGCCAAGGCCAAGGAAGCGCTGAAGGCCTGCGGCAAGCCGAACGGCTTCAAGACCACCATCGCGGTCCGCAACAACAAGCCGTCCGAGGTGGCCACCGCCGAGTCCCTCCAGGCCTCGCTGAAGAAGGTCGGCATCACCGCCGACATCGACCAGTACGACGGCTCGCAGAGCACCGGCATCATCGGCAGCCCCTCGAACGTGGTGAAGAAGGGCTACGGCATCATCATCATGGGCTGGGGTCCGGACTTCCCGTCCGTCCAGGGCTACGGTCTGCCGCTGTGGAGCAGCAAGTACATCCTGGAGAGCGGTAACAACAACTTCGCCCTGATCAAGGACAAGGCGATCGACGGCCTGTTCAACCAGTACGTCACCACGCTGGACGACGCGGGTAAGACCAAGATCGCCTCGGAGATCAACCACAAGGTCATGGAGGGCGGCTACTACCTCCCCTTCGTCTTCGAGAAGTTCATCAACTGGCGCTCCAGCAACCTGGCCAACGTCTACACGACGGACGCGTACAGCGGTATGTACGACTTCGTCAACCTCGGCCTGAAGAACCCGAAGTAGACCCGGCACACCCGCCATACGGCACGAAAGGCAGGTGAAGGCCGGCGCGGCGTGACCGCGGGCCATCGGACGACCTCCGGTGGCCCGCGGTCCGCAGCGGGCCGAGAGCTGTGCTCGCATACCTCATCAGGCGGTTGTTCGCCGCCGCAGTGATGCTCGTGGTCATCATCATGGTGGTCTTCGGCATCTTCTTCCTCGTCCCGAAGTGGGCCGGTGTCGACATCGCCACCAGCTTCGTGGGCAAGCAGGCCGACCCTGCGGCCGTCGAGGCCGTGCGGCAGAAGCTCGGTCTGGGCGACCCGATCTACGCCCAGGTCTGGGAGTTCTTCAAGGGCATCTTCACGGGCCGCACCTACGCGGCCGGCGGCGATGTCACGGAGTGCGCCGCGCCCTGCTTCGGCTACTCGTTCCGCAGCGAGCAGGCCATCTGGCCGGTACTCACCGACCGCTTCCCGGTGACCCTGGGTCTCGCGCTCGGTGCCGCCGTGCTGTGGCTGCTGTTCGGTGTCTCGGCGGGTGTCCTCTCCGCGCTCAAGCGGGGCACCCTGTGGGACCGCAGCGCGATGGTCATCGCGCTCGCCGGCGTCTCCCTCCCGATCTACTTCACCGGTCTGCTCAGCCTGGCGATCTTCTCCTACGGCCTGGGCTGGATCAACGCGGAGTACGTCCCACTGGAGGAGAGCTTCACGGGCTGGCTCGGCGGCATGATCCTCCCGTGGATCACTCTCGCGTTCCTCTACGCGGCGATGTACGCCCGGATCACCCGCGCCACCATGCTGGAGATCCTCGGCGAGGACTACATCCGCACCGCCCGCGCCAAGGGCCTGCGCGAAGGCGTCGTCATCCGCAAGCACGCGATGCGCTCGACGATGACGCCCATCATGACCATGCTCGGCATGGACCTCGGCGCCCTCATCGGCGGTGCCATCCTGACCGAGACCACGTTCAGCCTGCCCGGCCTGGGCCAGGCGGTGCTCAACGCGATCAAGACGCAGGACCTGCCCGTCATCCTGGGCGTCACCCTGATCACTTCTGTCGCGGTGCTCATCGCCAACCTCGTGGTGGACGTCCTGTACGCCGTGATCGACCCCCGAGTGAGGCTGGCATGACCGAACTCAGCAAGACCGGAGCGGCCGTGGGCGAGCCCACGGGCACCTCACCGGCCCCGACCTCCTTCCTGGAGGTGCGCGATCTGAAGGTGCACTTCCCGACCGACGACGGCCTGGTCAAGTCCGTCGACGGACTCAGCTTCCAGCTGGAGAAGGGCAAGACCCTCGGCATCGTGGGCGAGTCGGGCTCCGGCAAGTCGGTGACCTCGCTCGGCATCATGGGCCTGCACACCGCCGGCCAGTACGGCAAGCGCAAGGCGCAGATCTCCGGCGAGATCTGGCTGAACGGCACCGAGTTGCTGTCCGCCGACCCGGACCACGTCCGCAAGCTGCGCGGCCGCGACATGGCGATGATCTTCCAGGACCCGCTGTCCGCGCTGCACCCGTACTACACGATCGGCCACCAGATCGTGGAGGCGTACCGCATCCACCACGACGTCGACAAGAAGACCGCGAAGCGCCGTGCGGTCGAGATGCTCGATCGGGTGGGCATCCCGCAGCCGGACAAGCGGGTCGACAGCTACCCGCACGAGTTCTCCGGCGGTATGCGCCAGCGCGCCATGATCGCGATGTCGCTGGTCAACAACCCCGAACTGCTCATCGCGGACGAGCCGACCACCGCCCTGGACGTCACCGTCCAGGCGCAGATCCTCGACCTCATCCGCGATCTGCAGTCGGAGTTCGGCTCCGCGGTCATCATCATCACCCACGACCTCGGCGTCGTCGCCGAACTGGCCGACGACATCCTCGTGATGTACGGCGGCCGCTGTGTCGAGCGCGGACCGGCCGAGGAGGTCTTCTACGAGCCCCGCCACCCCTACACCTGGGGGCTGCTCGGCTCGATGCCGCGGCTGGACCGTGAGCAGCAGGACCGGCTCATCCCGGTCAAGGGCGCCCCGCCCTCGCTGATCAACATCCCGTCGGGCTGTGCCTTCCACCCCCGCTGCCCGTACGCGGACCTCCCCAAGGACAACGTCACCCGTACCGTCCGCCCGGAGCTGACCGAGGCCGGCAGCCGGCACTGGGCCGCCTGCCATCTGACCATGGAGCAGCGGCAGCGTATCTGGACCGAAGAGATTGCGCCGAAGCTGTGAGCGAGAATCCCAAGGACACAGCCGTGACCACTCCCGCGAAGAGCGACGGTGCCACCCTCACCAAGGACGCCGCCCCCGGCGAGGTCCTGCTGCGGGTGTCGGGGCTGCAGAAGCACTTCCCGATCAAGAAGGGCCTGTTCCAGCGGCAGGTCGGCGCGGTGCACGCCGTCGACGGCATCGACTTCGAGGTCAGGGCCGGTGAGACCCTGGGCGTCGTGGGCGAGTCGGGCTGCGGCAAGTCGACGATGGGCCGGCTGATCACGCGGCTGCTCGAACCGACCGCCGGCAAGGTGGAGTTCGAGGGCCGGGACATCACGCACCTCGGCGTCGGCGGGATGCGCCCGCTGCGCCGCGACGTGCAGATGATCTTCCAGGACCCGTACTCCTCGCTGAACCCCCGGCACACCATCGGCACGATCGTCGGCGCTCCCTTCAAGCTCCAGGGCGTCACGCCCGAGGGCGGCATCAAGAAGGAAGTGCAGCGGCTGCTGTCGGTGGTCGGACTCAACCCCGAGCACTACAACCGCTACCCGCACGAGTTCTCCGGCGGTCAGCGCCAGCGCATCGGCATCGCCCGCGCGCTCGCGCTCAACCCCAAGCTCGTGGTGGCCGACGAGCCGGTCTCCGCGCTGGACGTGTCCATCCAGGCGCAGGTCGTCAACCTCCTCGACGACCTCCAGCAGGAGCTCGGCCTGACGTACGTGATCATCGCGCACGACCTCTCGGTCGTCCGGCACGTCTCGGACCGGATCGCGGTGATGTACCTCGGCAAGATCGTGGAGCTGGCCGACCGCGACTCGCTGTACAAGGCGCCGATGCACCCGTACACCAAGGCGCTGATGTCGGCGGTGCCGATCCCGGACCCGCGGCGCAGGGCGGCCAAGAGCGAGCGCATCCTGCTCAAGGGCGACGTGCCCTCGCCGATCTCCCCGCCGAGCGGCTGCCGCTTCCACACCCGGTGCTGGAAGGCGACGCAGATCTGCACGACGACCGAGCCGCCGCTGAAGGAGCTGGTGCCCGGTCAGCGGGTCGCCTGCCACCACCCGGAGAACTTCGAGGACCAGCAGCCGCAGGACACGGTGCTGCTGTCCGTGGCCAAGGAGGCCGCCGAGCTGGTGGCCGACGAGGTCCTGGCGGAGTCGGCGGCGACGTCCGCCGCGGTGGCGGCGCAGGTGGAGGCCGAGGCGGTCGCTGAGCCCTCGGAGGCTGCTGAGGCCTCGGAGGTTGCCGAGGCCGAGGAGACGGCATCCGAGGAGGCCACCGAGGCCGAGGCCACTTCCGCGGATGCCTCGTCCGAGGAGTCCACCCCGTCCTCGGATTCCACCGAGAAGTAGCCCAGCCCAGCGCAAGCCCTCGCCTTCCTTTGCAAGGCGAGGGCTTTGCGCTGCGCAAGAATGTACGGGTGCTCCAGCAATTGTTCAGCCCGTCCGTCCAGCACACGCTCGACCTGATCGGCATCTTCGTCTTCGCGATCTCCGGCGCGCTGCTGGCCGTCCGCAAGAACTTCGACATCTTCGGCATGGCCGTCCTCGCCGAGGTCACCGCCCTGGGCGGCGGGCTGTTCCGGGATGTGGTGATCGGTGCCGTACCGCCGGCCGCCTTCACGGACCTGGGCTACTTCCTCACCCCGCTGCTCGCCGCGCTTCTCGTCTTCTTCCTCCACCCGCACGTGGAGCGCATCCAGACCGGCGTGAACGTCTTCGACGCGGCGGGCCTCGGTCTGTTCTGCGTCGCCGGGACGACGAAGGCGTACGAGTACGGACTCGGCCTCACCGCCTCCGCCTGCCTGGGCCTCGCGACCGCCGTGGGCGGCGGTGTGCTGCGCGACGTCCTGGCCAACGAGGTGCCGTCCCTGCTGCGCTGGGACCGCGACCTGTACGCGGTCCCGGCGATGGTCGGCGCCACGATGGTCGTCCTGTGCATCCGCTACGACGCCCTGACCCCGCTCACCAGCGCCTTCGCGGCCGTCACGGCTTTCGTGCTGCGTCTTCTCGCGATGCGGTTCCACTGGCGAGCTCCGCGTGCCTGGAACCGGCGGTCGACGGTGCGCGAGGAGTAGTCCCCGACTCCGTGCCGGCCCTGGCTTGCGTCCCCATCACCTCGGTCAGCCAGCGGAACGCGGGCACGACCTGCGGCTTCCACAGCGCCATGGTGTGGCCGCCCGCGTTCTTCGGGACGAACACCACGTTCACGGTCGTCGGCGCCTTCGCGACCTGCTTGAGGGCCATCGCCGCCTCGTACCCGTCGCGGGGCTGACCGGACATGTAGAGCGCGACGCGCGGCGGGACAGGGGCGTTCTTCAGGAGCATGTACGGGTTGTTCGCCGCCCGCAGCGCCCGGGACCTGCCGGCCAGCGACTGGGGTACGGCGGAGGGGTCGTTGTACCCCGACATGCTGACCGCGGCCCGGTAACGGTCGGGGTGGGCGACCGCCAGCTTCGCCGCGCAGTGCGCGCCCGCCGAGTACCCGGCGACCGCCCAGCCGTCCGGCGCGGCCTTGGCCCGGAAGTTGTCCATGACCATCTTCGGCACGTCGATGCTGAGCCAGCTGTCGGCGTTGACCTTGCCGGGTATGTTCGCGCAGCCGGTGTCCTTGCCCGGCAGCAGCGTGGTGCGCGGCGAGACGATGATGAACGGCTCGATCTGCCCGCTGCGCATCAGCGGCGCCAGCTGCTGGGGCGCGTCCATCGTCCCGTACCAGGCCTTCGACGAGCCCGGGTAGCCCGGCAGCACCTCGACCACCGGGAACCGGTGATTGCGGTAGGCGGGCTCGTGGTACTGCGGCGGCAGCCAGACGTTGACCTCGGCGTGCACCCCGGACACCCGGCCCTTGAGCTGCGTGACGAGTACACCGCCCTCCGCGCGCATGCCCGGACCCTTGGCCGGCTTGAAGGTCTGCCGCACCTTGGGCAGCTTCTCCAGCGCGATCCCGCCGGTCCCGCTCACCCCGAGGTCGGCCGCCTCCGCGACATGGTCGCTGGTGCCGAGCAGGTCGCCCCAGTTGTCGTACAGCTGGTTGGAGTTGTTGACCATGGTGAACACCAGGGCGACCGCCGTGCCCTGGGCGAACAGCACCATCAGCATTCTGGCGACGGTCCGCACGACCCTGGGCCCGCGCACTCGCGACCAGAGGACCAGCGGCAGCACGACGGCCACGGCGCACAGCGTGACAAGCGTGTAGAGGAACGGGGTCCCGGTGAGACTCATGTCCTCATAGAGGGCGAGAACGGGCTCCGGGTTTCGGGCGACCAGGGACACTTACCGAAAAGTTGCCCAGGTCTCAATGCCTTTCGGCCTGCACGGAGAGCGAAAAGCTACCGCTTAGTAGTTTGCTGTTGTACCGTTCATCCATGCCAGAAGCAGCCTCCGCACCGACGGCCCCACGGGCCACGATCGGCGACAGCGAGTTCGACCGCGACACCGCGCTCACCCTGCGCGAACCCGGCGTCTACGACATCGACCTCTCCGCCGGCTGGACCATCATCAGCGCCGTCAACGGCGGCTATCTGCTGGCCGTCCTCGGCCGCGCCCTCGCGGACGCCCTGCCGCACGGCGACCCGTTCACCATCTCCGCGCACTACCTGACCGCGTCCCAACCGGGCCCGGCGGTCGTCCGCACGGACGTGGTCCGCACGGGCCGCACCCTGTCCACCGGCCAGGCCTCGCTCTTCCAGTACGACGACCAGGGCAACGAGGTCGAACGCATCCGCGTCCTCGCCTCCTACGGCGACCTCGACGCCCTCCCCGACGACGTTCGTACGACGGCCAAGCCGCCCGCGATCCCGCCGATGGGCCACTGCTTCGGCCCCGAGGACGGTCCGGCACCGGTGTCGGGCAGCTCGGCGATCGCCGACCGCCTGATGCTCAAGCTCGACCCGTCGACCCTGGGCTGGGCGCTGGGCCAGCCCTCGGGCAAGGGCGAGATGCGGGCCTGGTTCGGCCTCGCCGACGGCCGCGACGCCGACCCGCTGTCCCTGCTGCTCGCGGTGGACGCCCTGCCGCCGACCGCCTTCGAGATCGGCATCTCCGGCTGGGTCCCCACGGTCGAACTCACGGTCCACATACGCTGCCGCCCGGCCCCGGGGCCGCTGCGGGTGTCGATCACGACGCGCAACCTCGCGGGCGGGTTCCTGGAGGAGGACGCGGAGGTCTGGGACAGCGCGGACCGGCTGGTGGCCCAGTCGAGGCAGCTGGCGCGGGTGCGGCTGGGCTGAGGCCCCGTTGTGTCACGGGCCTGTACCAGCGAGTGGCGCGAGGCTCCGAGGGAACGCGCAGGTCGGCGAGGCCTCTTGGGCGGTGCTTTGCCCGGCGCACAGGTGATCGACAGCAGGACCTCAAGGAAGCCCTGAGCGGCGTTGGTTGAGTTCCGGCTCCAAGGACTCTCCTCATCTTCCATGGAGCTGTTTCTCATGAAGCGTGCGCGTCTTCTCCCCGCCGTGGCCCTGCTGGCGCTCTCGCCCCTGGCCCTGGGGGCCTGCGGATCCGGCGACTCGTCGTAAGAACTCGAACAGTGGCAACTCCGGTCGGCAGTCGTCGTCTTGCCGGCCGCCGTCCGGGGCGCCCGGTGGCGCCCCGAGCGGTGCACCGAGCGCGGCGGCGTCGGCGACCAAGAGCTGACGCGGGACGACTTGCGTCAGGGGCGGTACTCCCGGTGAACGGGGGTGCCGCCCTGTCGTGTTGCGTCGTGTTGCCGGTGCTCAGTCCAGCCAGTGCTCGCGCCCGATGCTGATCAGCCGCATCTGACGGGTCGCGACCTGGGCGACGCGCTCCCGCTCCTCTTCCGGCTCCTCCAGGGCGTCCAGGAACAGGGAGGCCGTCATCAGCATCTGGTCGACGTAGAGGTTGGCCAGCATCAGGAGGTCGTCGTCGCCCCAGCCCCGGGAGACCGGGTCCTTGGTGAGCGCGACCTTCACCTCCTCGGCGAACTGGGCCAGTTGGTCCTGGATCGCCTCGCGCACCGACTGCACCCCGCCGTGCCGTTCCCGGGCGATGAAGCGGACGTGGGCCGGGTGTGTGTCGACATGCCGGGCGATCAGCTCGACGGCGCGTTCTATGCGCAGGTCGCTGTCGCCGGCGGAGGTGACGATCTTGCGGATCATCGGGTGCAGACTGCCCAGCGCCTCCTCGACGAGAGCGACGCCGAGGTCGGCGGTGGAGCGGAAGTGCCGGTAGAAGGCGGTCGGGGCGACGCCGACCTCGCGCGTGACCTCGCGCAGGCCCAGACTGCTCAGGCTCTGCTCCTCCAGCAGTCCCAACGCCGCGTCCAGGAGCGCCTGTCGGGTCTTCTGTTTCTGGGCCTGCCGAATGCCGAGGGTGTGACTCATGCCATGCAGTTAACAACTGTTCTCTGGAATTGAAAAGCCGTGGGGCACGCTAGACTTGGGAGTCAGTGAACAACTGTTACTACAACTGTTCACCGAAACGTAACGAGAGAGATCGCCGAAAGAGAGATCTCGAAGGGGGATCCGACCCATGCTGTTCCTCGTCGCCGCACTCCTGCTGCTGGGTGTGCTGCTGGGCGCCGTGGCCCACGCACCGCTCACCTTCACCGCTGTCGCCGCCGCCGTGATCGCCGTCTGGCTGGGCATCTTCGCCGCCCGCGAGCGTCACGCCCGCCGCAACTGACCCCATCGACCGGACCGAACCGACTCCTCAGGAGCTGACAATCATGCAACTCACCGCACCGGCCACCCCCCGCCCCGGCACCCGCACCCGCGACGCCGACGGCATGGCCGTGGCGTCCTTCATCCTCGGCCTCCTCGGCCTCCTGGTCTTCAACGTCTTCCTCGGCCCGACCGCCATCGTCCTGGCAGCGGCGTCCCTCTGGCGCGGCACCGCCCGCAAGGGCCGCGCCTACCTGGGGATGGGGCTGGGCGTCGCTGACCTGCTGGTCCTGGTGACGCTGATGCAGATGGACAGCACGTTGTCCTGGAGCTTCTAGCGGACGTCGTCCCGCAGCTTCCAGCGGCTGCTGCCACCCGGGGCCCTTGGCTCGGGGGCGCCCACCAGGGCGCCGTAGAATCGTCGCCACCATGGCTTACCTCGACCACGCCGCGACCACCCCCATGCTCCCGGAGGCGGCAGAGGCGCTGACCGCCCAGCTGAGCGTCACCGGCAACGCGTCCTCCCTCCACGCATCCGGCCGCCGCGCGAGGCGCACCGTCGAGGAGGCCCGCGAGACCCTCGCGGAAGCGCTCGGCGCCCGCCCCAGCGAGGTCGTCTTCACCTCCGGCGGCACCGAGGCCGACAACCTCGCGGTCAAGGGCCTGTACTGGTCCCGCCGCGACGCCGACCCGGCGCGGACCCGCACCCGCGTCCTGGCCAGCCCCGTCGAACACCACGCCGTACTCGACGCCGTCCACTGGCTCGCCGAACACGAGGGCGCCACCGTCGAGTACCTCCCGGTCGACGCCCACGGCCGGGTCCACCCGGACGCTCTGCGCGAGGCCATCGCCCGCAGCCCCCACGACATCGCCCTGGCCACCGTGATGTGGGCCAACAACGAGATCGGCACCGTCATGCCGGTCCGTGAACTGGCCGACGTGGCAAGGGAGTTCGACGTCCCGCTGCACGCCGACGCGGTCCAGGCCTTCGGTCAGGTCCCCGTCGACTTCGCCGCCTCCGGCCTCGCCGCGATGACGGTGTCGGGCCACAAGATCGGCGGCCCGTACGGCATCGGCGCCCTGATCCTCGGCCGTGAGTACACCCCCGTCCCCGTCCTGCACGGCGGCGGGCAGGAACGCCACGTCCGCTCCGGCACCCTCGACGTCCCCGCCATCGCCTCCTTCGCGGTCGCCGGCCGCCTCGCCGCCGAACAGCGCGAGTGGTTCGCATCCGAGATCGGCACCCTGCGCGACGCCCTCGTCGAGGCGGTCCGTACGGCGGTGCCGGACGCGATCCTCGGCGGCGACCCGGCATCCGACGGCCGTCTCCCGGCCAACGCGCACTTCACCTTCCCGGGCTGCGAGGGCGACTCCCTGCTCCTCCTCCTGGACGCCCAGGGCATCGAGTGCTCCACCGGCTCCGCCTGCACCGCGGGCGTCGCCCAGCCCAGCCACGTCCTCCTGGCCACCGGCACCGACCCCGACCTGGCCCGCGGCACGCTCCGCTTCTCCCTCGGCCACACCTCCACGGAGGCCGACGTCGAAGCGGTCGCCAAGGCGATCGGCCCGGCGGTGGAACGGGCACGGGCGGCAGGGCTCACCTAGCGCGCTACGCGGGCGCCGCCGTACGCGCCGCCCGCACCAGCTTCATGTACCGGTCCCAGTCCCAGTGCTCCCCGGGATCCGTGTGGTCGGTCCCCGGCACCTCCACATGCCCGATGATGTGCTCGCGGTCGACGGGTATGTCGTAGCGCGCGCATATCCGGGCCGTGAGCCGCGCGGACGCCTCGTACATCTCGTCCGTGAGGTCCTGCGGCCGCTCCACGAAGCCCTCGTGCTCGATGCCGACACTGCGCTCGTTGTAGTCGCGGTTGCCCGCGTGGTACGCCACGTCCAGCTCGCGGATCATCTGTGTGACGTGGCCGTCCTTGCGGACGATGTAGTGCGCGGCCGCTCCGTGCTCCGGGTCCTGGAACGCCTTCACCGCGCTGTCGAAGCTGCCCTGGGTGACATGGATGATCACCATGTCGATGCCGTAGTCGTCGGGCCGGTCCGCCCGCCGCCAGTTCGCGTCCGACGCCGCCACCCAGCGCGCCCCGGCGTAGTCGACCTCGCCCTCCTTGCGTGGCTTCTCCACGCCGGGCACCCGCCACCACAGGCGCGCCAGCTCGTCGCGGGCCAGCACGGCCGAGCCCACCGCGGCCGCCGTACCGCCGATGAGCAACGCGCGACGACCGACCTTCCGGTCGCCGTCCTTCGAGGCCTTCCGCTGTCCCATGTGATCGTCAACGGATACTCGGGAGCCCTGGTTCCCGCGCCCCCTTACCCTGGAAGGGTTATGACTGACACCGCGCAGCCCTCCCGCCCCCTCCGCGTCCTCGCCGCCATGTCCGGCGGGGTCGACTCCGCCGTAGCCGCCGCCCGCGCCGCCGAAGCGGGCCACGACGTGACCGGCGTCCACCTCGCGCTCTCCGCGAACCCCCAATCCTTCCGCACGGGCGCGCGGGGCTGTTGCACCATCGAGGACTCCCGCGACGCCCGCCGTGCCGCCGACGTCATCGGCATCCCGTTCTACGTCTGGGACCTCGCCGACCGCTTCCGCGAGGACGTCGTCGAGGACTTCATCGCCGAGTACGAGGCCGGCCGCACCCCGAACCCCTGCCTGCGCTGCAACGAGAAGATCAAGTTCGCGGCCCTCCTGGACAAGGCGCTGGCCCTCGGCTTCGACGCCGTCTGCACGGGCCACTACGCCACGGTCGTCCTCAACGAGGACGGCACCCGCGAACTGCACCGCGCCTCCGACATGGCCAAGGACCAGTCGTACGTCCTCGGCGTCCTGGACGAGAAGCAGCTGGCGCACGCGATGTTCCCGCTCGGCGACACGCTGACGACCAAGGACGAGATCCGTGCGGAGGCCGAGCGCCGTGGCCTCGCGGTCGCCAAGAAGCCCGACTCGCACGACATCTGCTTCATCGCCGACGGAGACACCCAGGGCTTCCTCGCGAACCGCCTCGGCAAGGCGGAGGGCGACATCGTCGACGAGTCGGGAGCCAGGCTCGGCACGCACGAGGGCGCGTACGGCTTCACCATCGGCCAGCGCAAGGGCCTGCGCATCGGCACCCCGGCCGCCGACGGCAAGCCGCGCTACGTCCTCGACATCTCGCCGGTGAACAACACGGTGACGGTCGGCCCGGCGTCCGCGCTGGACGTGACCGCCCTGACCGCCATCAAGCCCCGCTGGTGCGGCACCGCCCCGACCGGCCCCGGCACCTACACCGCCCAGCTGCGCGCCCACGGCGGCGAGACCGAGGTGACCGCCGAACTGATCGACGGCTCCCTGGAGGTCACCTTCACCGAGCCGGTCCGCGGCGTCGCCCCCGGCCAGGCGATCGTCCTGTACGACGACACGCGCGTGGTGGGCTCGGCGACGATCGCGTCCACGGTTCGGGCGACTCCGACGGCGGTCTGAGGCCGCCCAGGGTCACCTCCCGAAGAACTCCGCGAGCACCGGCGCGAGCACCTCCGGCTCCACCATGTGGGTCTGCCCCGCCAGGCTCCGATACGCCCCCTCGGGCACCGTCTCCGCGACCGCCCGCGCCGCCTCGTGCATCCACGCGGGGCTCGCGCTGCCCGCGACGGCCAGCACCGGGATGCCGATCGAGGCCAGCCGGTCCCGGGGCACCAGGCCGTCGCCCATCACGGCGTTGTCGTAGGCGAGGCTCGGCGCGATCCTCTCCATGCCGGGCCACATGGGGGACTGGCGTGCACCCTGGATCATCTGCTCGGCCATCCCGGTCAGCCGCAAGAACAGCTCGACGGCGTCCCCACGACTCCCCTGAGCGAGCGCTTCCGTGAGCCGCTCGGTGTACTCCGCTCGCTCCTTCGCGCCGCCCTCGTAGACGGCGAACGGCACCTCGTACACCGCGACCTGACGCACCGGCAGCCCGCTCGCCGCCGCCTCCAGCACCAGCGCGCCGCCCGACGAGACGCCGCACAGCGCCGCCTCCCCGCCCACCGCCTCGATCAACGCGGCAAGGTCCTCGACCTCGCGCTCCACCGCGTACGGCGGCGTGTCACGGCTCTGACCGCGCCCGCGCCTGTCGTACACGGCGACCCTGAAACGGTCCGCCAGAGCCACGGCCAGCGGCGCCACGGTGCCCCCGGTGGACATCGCACCGCTGACGAGGATCACCACCGGACCCTCGCCGCGGATCTCGTACGCGATGGAGGTGCCGTCGGCCGAAATGGTCTTCTTGTCCATGCCTGTGGAGACTGCCCTACGGCACGGAACTAATCGCTCACGACACTTCGACGTCGTAGAAGCAGAGGTGGTCCTTGATCTCGGCCACGTCCGGCTTGGGGTCCGGGTACGCCCAGACCAGGTCCGTCGTGTCCGGCAGGGACCAGTAGGAGGCCGTTCCCTTGAACGGGCAGTACGTGTGCGTGTCGGAGGGAGTGAGCAGGTCGAGTCGTACGTCCTCGGCCGGGATGTAGTAACGCACCGGACAGCCGGTCTCCCGCAGGACGAGGGGGCGGTCGCTCTCCGCCAGGACCTGGTCGCCGTGAACGACCCGTACGCGTCGCGTGCCCTGCTCGATCGTGATCGTGTGTCCATCAGCCATACCCGGAAAGCGCTCGCGGGCGCCTGGTTCTTCCCGCGTACGGTGGCCTCATGCGAATCTGCGTCTTCCTCTCCGCCGCCGACCTCGACGACCGTTACACGCACCCCGCGCGCGAGTTCGCGAAACTGCTGGGCAAGGGCGGGCACACGCTCGTCTGGGGCGGCTCCGACGTCGGGCTGATGAAGGTCGTCGCGGACGGGGTGCAGGAGGCGGGCGGCCGCCTCGTCGGCGTCTCCGTGGAGTTCCTGGCCGCCAAGGCCCGCCCGGGCGTCGACGAGATGGTGATCGCCAAGGACCTCGCCGAGCGCAAGAGGCTGCTGCTGGAGAAGGCCGACGCCGTGGTGATCATGGTCGGCGGCACGGGCACGCTCGACGAGGCCACCGAGATCCTGGAGCTGAAGAAGCACGGCCACACCGACAAGCCGGTGGTGCTGCTCAACACCGCGGGCTTCTACGACGGCCTGAAGGAGCAGTTCCGCCGCATGGAGGACGAGGGCTTCCTGCCCCGCCCGCTGACCGACCTGGTGTTCTTCGCCGAGGAGCCGGTCGGGGCGCTGGCCTACCTGGAGGAGAGCCAGGGCGTGGAGTGAGTTCCCGCTGATGCGAGCATGGCGGGCATGGCTACACATGTGATCACCGGAGCCGGATCCGGCATCGGCGCGGCCGTCGCCCGCCGCCTGCACGCGCGCGGGGACGAACTCGTCCTCCACGCGCGCGACGCGGGCCGCGCGAAGGAACTGGCGGCGGAGTTCCCCGGCGCGCGGACGCTCGTCGGCGACCTGGCGGACCCGGACAAGCTGTCCTGGGCCTTCTCCCACCAGTCCCTCCCGGACCGGGTGGACTCCCTGCTGCACATCGCCGGGGTCGTGGACCTGGGCCCGGTGGGCGACCTGACCCCGAAGGCCTGGCGCCACCAGCTCAACGTCAACCTGATCTCCCCGGCCGAACTGACCCGCCACTTCCTCCCCCAACTGCGCGCCACCCGCGGCCATGTGGTCTTCGTGAACTCCGGCGCAGGCCTCAACGCGCACGCCGACTGGTCCGCGTACGCCGCGTCGAAGCACGGCCTGAAGGCCCTCGCGGACTCCCTCCGCCACGAGGAGCACGCGGGCGGCGTCCGCGTCACCAGCGTCTACCCCGGCCGCACCGCCAGCCCCATGCAGGCCAAGGTGCATCAGCAGGAGGGCAAGGAGTACGACGCCTCGAAGTGGATCGACCCCGAGTCGGTGGCCACGACGATCCTGATGGCCCTGGACCTGCCGAGGGACGCTGAGGTGAACGACCTGACGGTGCGGCCGGGGCGCTGACCGGCCGGAGGGGCGAAGGCGGTCCTGGAAGCCACAGGGGGGAAGCCGGTACCGGAAGGTTGCATAGGCTTCCCGGGTGAGTGAAAACAGCCCGTTCACCTTCGCCCCTGCCACAGCCATCGGTTCCATGCCCGGCGGCGACGCCCGTGAGGCCGCCAAGACCGGCACCGGGTCCTTCGGCGACTTCCCGTTCCTCGCCGAGCTTCCCGCCCGCGGCCCCGGCGCGGACATGATCGGCCGGACCGCGGGGATGCTCGTCGAGCTGTACGCGCGCGTGGAGCCCAGCGGCTGGCGGATCGGGGATCGGCCGGGGCGGGACACCAAGCGGGCGAGGTCCTGGCTGAGGGAGGACCTCGACGCCCTGGAGGAGTTCACCCAGGGGTACGAGGGGATGCTGAAGGTCCAGGCCGTGGGCCCGTGGACGCTGGCCGCCGCACTGGAGCTGAGGAACGGCGAGGCAGCGCTCTCCGACGCCGGCGCCTGCCGGGACCTCGCCGCCTCCCTCGCCGAAGGCCTGCGCCAGCACCTTGCGGAGGTCCACCGCCGAGTCCCCGGCGCCCAGCTCGTCCTCCAGCTCGACGAGCCCTCCCTCGTCGCCGTACTGCGCGGCCAGGTCAAGACCGCCAGCGGCTACCGGACCCACCGCGCCGTCGACCGGCAGATCGTCGAGGCCACCCTCCGCGACGTCGTCGGGGTTCACGGCGACGGCCCCGTCGTGGTCCACTCGTGCGCACCGGACGTCCCGTTCGGCCTGCTGCGCAGGGCGGGCGCGGCGGCGATCTCCTTCGACTTCTCCCTCCTCACCGAGCGTGACGACGACGCGATCGGCGAGGCGGTGGAAGGCGGCACCCGGCTCTTCGCCGGTGTCGTCCCGGGCACGGACGGCCCATTGTCAGACCCTGCCGGTAGCGTCATGGGTGTCAGGACGTTGTGGCGCAGGCTGGGGCTGTCACCGGGGCTTCTCACGGAGGCGGTCACGGTCACGCCGTCGTGCGGACTCGCGGGGGCCTCCCCGGAGTACGCGCGCAGGGCTCTCGCCCACTGCGTCCGGGCGGCGAGATCCCTCGCGGACAACCCAGAGTAACGGGAGGACAACACGGTGGCCGGCGACAAGCAAGCGGAGACGACGGCGGTGCCCGCCGAGGCCCGCGAAAAGCACGCGCAGCTGGCGGAGCAGGTCGAGGAGCACCGCTTCCGGTACTACGTGAAGGACGCTCCGGTCGTCAGCGACGCGGATTTCGACAAGCTGCTGAAGACTCTGGAGGCGCTGGAGGAGGAGTACCCGGAGCTGCGTACGCCGGACTCGCCCACCCAGAAGGTCGCGGGGTCGTACGAGACGGAGTTCACGGCGGTCGAGCACCGCCAGCGGATGCTGTCGCTCGACAACACCTTCAACGACGACGAACTCGCCGCCTGGGCCGACCGGATCGCGCGGGAACTGGGCGATCAGGAGTACCACTTCCTGTGCGAGCTGAAGGTCGACGGTCTGGCCGTCAACCTGACGTACGAGAACGGCCGGCTCACGCGCGCTGCCACGCGCGGCGACGGCCGTACCGGCGAGGACATCACTCCGAACGTCCGGACGATCGCCGAGATCCCGGACCGCCTCAAGGGCGACGAGGTCCCCGCCCTGGTGGAGATCCGCGGCGAGGTCTACTTCCCGATGGAGAAGTTCCTCGAACTCAACGAGCGCCTGGTCGCCGCGGGGGACAAGCCCTTCGCCAACCCCCGCAACGCCGCCGCCGGTTCGCTGCGCCAGAAGGACCCGCGCGTCACCGCGACCCGCCCGCTGCACATGGTCGTCCACGGCATCGGCGCCCTGGAGGGCTTCACGGGCATGACCCGCCTCTCCGAGGCGTACGACCTGCTCAAGACCTGGGGCCTGCCCACTTCGCGGCACAACCGGGTCGTGGACGACCTCGGCGGCGTGCGGGAGTTCATCGCCCATTACGACGGCGAGAACCGCCACTCCGTCGAGCACGAGATCGACGGCGCCGTCGTCAAGCTGGACGAGATCCGGCTCCAGGGCCGCCTCGGCTCCACCGCCCGGGCGCCCCGCTGGGCGATCGCCTACAAGTACGCGCCGGAAGAGGTCAACACCAAGCTCATCGACGTCAAGGTGGGCGTCGGCCGCACCGGCCGCGTCACGCCGTACGCCCAGGTCGAGCCGGTCACGGTCGCGGGCAGTGAGGTCGAGTTCGCGACCCTGCACAACCAGGAGGTCGTCAAGGCCAAGGGCGTGCTGATCGGTGACACCGTGGTGATCCGCAAGGCCGGGGACGTCATCCCGGAGATCCTCGGCCCGGTGGTGGACCTGCGCGACGGCACCGAGCGGGAGTTCGTCATGCCGAGCGAGTGCCCCGAGTGCGGTACGGCGCTCAGGCCCATGAAGGAGGGCGACATCGACCTCCGGTGCCCCAACGCCCGTACCTGCCCCGCTCAGTTGAGAGAGCGCGTCTCCTATCTCGCGGGCCGCGAGTGCCTGGACATCGAGCATTTCGGCGGCGTGGCCGCCGCGGCGCTCACCCGCCCGCTGGAACCGGCCGACCCGCCCCTGGTCGACGAGGGCGACTTGTTCGATCTCACGGTGGAAAAGCTGCTGCCCATCAAGGCCTACGTCCTCGATCAGGACAGCGGCCTGCCCAAGAGGGACCCCAAGACGGGCGAGGAGAAGGTCGTCACGGTCTTCGCGAACCAGAAGGGCGAGCCGAAGAAGAACACCCTCGCGCTGCTGGAGCACATCGAGGCGGCCAAGCAGCGCCCGCTGGCCCGGTTCCTCAACGGGCTGTCCATCCGGCACGTCGGGCCGGTGGCGGCCCAGGCCCTCGCGCGTGAGTTCCGCTCGGTCGACCGTATCGAGCAGGCCACCGAAGAGGAGCTGGCGGCGACCGACGGTGTCGGTCCCATCATCGCCGCCGCGCTCAAGGAATGGTTCGCCGAGGACTGGCACCGCGAGATCGTCCGCAAGTGGAAGGCCGCCGGGGTTCCGCTGGAGGAGCAGTCGACCGGCGAGGACGAGGGACCGCGCCCGCTGGAAGGGCTTACCGTCGTCGTCACCGGCACGCTGGAGCAGTTCACCCGCGACGGCGCCAAGGAGGCGCTGCAAAGTCGCGGAGCGAAGGTGACCGGCTCCGTTTCGAAGAAGACATCTTTTGTGGTCGTCGGCGACAGTCCAGGGTCCAAGTACGACAAGGCCATGCAGCTGAAGGTGCCTGTCCTGAACGAGGACGGCTTCAAAGTCCTCCTTGACGACGGGCCCGAAGCGGCGGCCGAAGTTGCCCTCCCCGTAGAGGAGTAGCGGTTGAAGGCCCCCCGATCGGCGCATACCAGATGCATACGGGTGGCTGGGGCGCATTCGGGCAACCGTCGGCGACCGTTGCCCGAGGAAGCCTTCTGCGGCCTACTGTTGAGGGGTGCGCCTGCCGTGCCCAGCTGCGGTTGGGGCATCCCCTTGCTCTGAGAGGGCTTTGCAGAGCGAGGGGAAGGGTTTTCCAACGCGGTGCCGTTGAGGGTTGTTGTCGGGCATCGGGCCGCGTGGCGTGGGCACCGCCGGCTGTGAGAGGGACGGGAATGGAACCGACCGAGAGCGCCGCCCCCCACTCACGGCTGCGCCGGATCACCGGCGCGTGGCGGGAGTGGGTGGCGCGCACCGCGGAGCGTTCGCGGGCGGAAAGAGGCGCGGGGAGCGCCGCCGGGCAGCACACCGCGACGGACGGCCGCGCCGGCGTGCAGCTCGGCGCCGAGCCCACCGCCGGGCTGCCGGACTCCGAGCATGAACGGCACCTGTCCTGGCCCGCGCTGCCGGCATCGATCGTCGCGGCGGCCGGGTTCGTCCTCGGAGCCGGTTTCTACCAGGCGTTCAGCGGCAGTCACGCCCTCTTCCCGTCCGGCACGGTCGGCTGGTCGCTGGCCGTGCTGACCGGCGTCATCGTCGGCCACCTGGTCGCGCTCGGACGCGCCCGCTGGTGGGGCGGCACCGGCTCCGGCGCCGCCCTCACCCTCGCCGTGCTGATGCTGTACGGCTGGGTGCCCGCCGGGATGGTCAGCCTCACCGTCGTCGTGCTGGTCGGCATCGCCCGCCGCAACCGCTGGCGGCAGGGCGTGCTGCACGGCGCGGTGGACATCCTCGGCATCGCCGCCGGGGCCCTCGTGCTGGCCGCGTTCGGCCGCGTACCGACCGTCGAGCACCCCTGGAACCCCGACAGCTGGACGCTCTACACCGCCCCCGGCGTGGTGCTCGTCGCCGCCGCCTATCTCGTGGTCACGCGCGTCCTGCTCTGGTATCTGCACGCCCCGCGCGGCGGCCTGCCCACCGTCGCCCGTACCGCCCTGGTCAGGCAGGGACTGGTCGCGGTCGCGCTGCTCGGCATCGCGCCGCTGGTGTGCGTGGTCGCCGTCGCCAAGCCCCTGCTGCTGCCGCTGTTCTCCATCCCGCTCATCGCCCTCGACTCCACCCTGTGGATCGCCCGGGCCCGCGCCGAGGAGCAGCTGCGCGACCCGCTGACCGGGCTGCCCAACCGGCAGTGGCTGCTGGAGCGCATCTGGACCGCGCTCGACGACGCCGAGCGCATCGGCGCCCGGTCCGCCCTGATGCTGATCGACCTCGACCGGTTCCGATCGGTCAACGACACGCTCGGTCATCTCGCCGGTGACCGGTTGCTGTTGCAGATAGCCGACCGGCTGCGGCTCGCCCTGCCGCGCGGAGCGGAGGCCGCGCGGCTCGGCGGCGACGAGTTCGCCGTCTTACTGCCGGTCGCCGACTCCACGACGTCCGCGACCCGGGTCGCCCGCAATCTCGTCGCCGCCCTGAGCTCCCCGCTCGACCTCGACGGGCTCACCCTGGTCCTGGAGGCCAGCGCCGGCGTAGCCGTCTTCCCCGACCACGCGCTCGACGCCGAGGGGCTGCTGCGGCGCGCGGACGTGGCGATGTACCAGGCGAAGCGGGACCGTACGGGCGTAGAGGTCTACGAGTCGAAGCGGGACTCCAACACCCCCGACCGGCTGGGTCTGCTGGGGGATCTGCGCCGGGCGCTCGACGCGCACGAGGTGGAGCTGCACTACCAGCCGAAGGTCCGCTTCGACGGACAGGTGGCCGGGCTGGAGGCGCTGGTCCGCTGGATGCATCCCGAACGCGGGCAGGTGCCGCCGGACGAGTTCATAGCGATCGCCGAGTCGTCGGGGCTGATGCCGCATCTGACGGAGTATGTGCTGGAGACGGCGCTCGGGCAGGTCGCGCAGTGGCGGTCGCAGGGGCTGTACGTGCCCGTAGCCGTCAACGTCTCGCCGCGCGATGTCCACACTCCCGGGTTCGCCGGTTCGGTCGCCGCGCGGCTCGCCCGGCACGGGGTTCCGGCCGGAGCCCTCCAGCTGGAGATAACGGAACACGTCCTCCTGGAGGACCCGCAGCGGGCCGCCGACACACTCGCCGGGCTCACCGGGCACGGCGTGAAGATGTCGCTGGACGACTTCGGGACGGGGTACTCCTCACTGGTCCACCTCAGACGGCTGCCGGTGAGCGAGCTGAAGATCGACCGGTCGTTCGTGGCGCGGCTCGCGGTGGACACCGAGGACGCGGAGATCGTGCGGTGCACGGTGGATCTGGCGCACTCGCTGGGGCTGCTGGTGGTCGCCGAAGGCGTCGAGGACGACGAGACGTGGGAACGGCTGCGCGACCTCGGCTGCGACGCAGTGCAGGGCTGGCTGGTGGCCGCGGCGATGCCCGCGGAAGAGACGACGGCCTGGCTGCGGGCGCGCGGATCACGGGGTTGGCAGCGCCCAAGGGCAGCTCTTCCCGCCGCCGAGTAACGTCAACGCGCCCTTTGGGGGCGCGGGGCTGTATCGATATGCGGCTCCGCCGCGTGGGCGCGACACGCCACGACGGGCCTGCAGACGAAAGACGGCACATCGCGGCACTCCCCATCGCGGCCCCATCAGCGAAGCGCCCCCGCGCTGAAGTGCTCCGTCAGCAGCTCCAGCCTCCGCTCGTGCGCCCCCTCCGGCAGTCGCCCGCTGCGCATCAGCGTCACGAGGCCGTGCAGCCCCGCCCAGTACGTCTCCGTCAGCAGGCCAGGATCGTCTCCCGCGGCCGCGATCGGTTCGACGGCATGCAGTAGCTCGCCGAAGCCTTCCTGCAGTGGCGCCGGGGACTCGGACGTGGCGAACGGCAGGTCGACGCGGTGGGTGAACATGGCGTCGTACAGCGCCGGTCGGCGCCGCGCGAACGCCGTGTAGGCCTCGCCCACCGCCGCAAGCGCCCCGCGCGTGCCCTTGGCCGCCGTCCGGGCCGTACGCAACTCGGCGGCCAGCTCCGCGAAGCCCTGCAACGCCACCGCCGCCATGATCGCGTCCTTGCCCTTGAAGTGGCTGTAGAGGACGGGCTGGCTGTACTCGATCTCCGCCGCCAGGCGGCGCGTGGTGACCGCCTCCCAGCCCTCGGCCTCCGCCAGCTCACGGGCCGCCGTGACGATCAGCCGCTCGCGTTCCGCTCGTTCGCGCTCCTTGCGCGTCTGGATCGACATGCCAGAAATTCTAGCAGTGCTAGCCATCTTGTCGCCGCTCTGCTAGCTTCGCTCTCGTCCCTAGCGTTGCTAGCGAGGAGTCAAGACCATGACCGTGACCGCCTACACCCTGGCCGTCGTGCTCAATCTGTTCTGCCTGTTCCTCGGGTACCGGTTCCTGTTCCAGCCCGGCTCCGCCGCCACCGGCTACGGCGTCCCGGCCCGGCCGGACGGCGACGCCGGCGCCTATCTCTCGATCAAGGGCGTGAGGGACGGCACCTTCGGCGTGGTGGGCCTGGCGCTGCTGTTCTTCGTCGGCGCCCGCGCCGAGGCGTGGTTCATGCTCGCCGTGGCGATCGTGCCGCTCTCCGACACACTGATAGTGCTGCGGCACGGCGGCACGAAGGCCGTGGCCTTCGGGATCCACTTCGCCACGGCGGCCGTCGTCCTCATCAGCGCCGCCCTGCTCTTCGTCGCCTGAACAACTCCGAACAGCTCTGCGCCACACCGTCACCGGGGGTTCGCGACATGTCCCCCGAGGAGCGAGGTCCGGGGCCGGCAGCGTCGGTGAGTGAGCGCCGGCCGGGCCCGACCGGCGCGGGGCCGGGAAACCGTTGCGCGGCCACACGTCCCCGCCCCATAGGATTGGCCCCAAACCACAAACTCTCACCCCAGAGGATCGCTGCATGCCTGGCATCACGCGCGAGGAGGTCGCCCACCTCGCCCGGCTGGCGCGTCTGGAGCTGAAGCCCGAAGAGCTTGAACACTTCGCCGGCCAGCTGGACGACATCATCGGCGCGGTCGCCCGCGTCAGCGAGGTCGCCGACCAAGACGTACCGCCGACCTCGCACCCGCTCCCGCTGACGAACGTCATGCGCGTGGACGAGGTCCGTCCGTCGCTCACCCCCGAGCAGGCGCTCTCCGGCGCCCCGGCCCAGGAGCAGCAGCGTTTCAAGGTGCCGCAGATCCTGGGGGAGGACTAAGAAGTCATGACGGACATCATCAAGCTCACCGCCGCCGAGACCGCCGCGAAGATCGCCTCCGGCGAGCTCACGGCCGTCGAGGTCGCCGAGGCCCACCTGGCCCGCATCGAGGCCGTCGACGAGAAGGTGCACGCCTTCCTGCACGTCGACCGCGAAGGCGCCCTGGCGCAGGCGCGCGCCGTGGACGAGAAGCGGGCCAGGGGCGAGAAGCTCGGCCCGCTGGCCGGCGTCCCCCTCGCGCTCAAGGACATCTTCACCACCGAGGGCATTCCGACGACCGTCGGTTCGAAGATCCTGGAAGGGTGGATTCCGCCGTACGACGCCACCCTCACCAAGCGCCTCAAGGCCGCTGACGTCGTCATTCTCGGCAAGACCAACATGGACGAGTTCGCCATGGGGTCCTCCACCGAGAACAGCGCCTACGGCCCGACCGGCAACCCCTGGGACCTCACCAAGATCCCCGGTGGTTCGGGTGGCGGTTCCTCCGCCGCGCTCGCCTCCTTCCAGGCGCCCCTCGCCATCGGCACCGACACCGGCGGCTCCATCCGCCAGCCGGCCGCCGTGACGGGCACGGTCGGTGTGAAGCCGACTTACGGCGCGGTCTCCCGCTTCGGCATGGTCGCCTTCTCGTCCTCCCTCGACCAGGGCGGGCCCTGTGCCCGTACGGTCCTGGACGCGGCCCTGCTCCACGAGGTCATCGCCGGCCACGACCCGCTGGACTCGACGTCGATCGACGCGCCCGTCCCGCCGGTCGTCGAGGCCGCCCGCAACGGCAGCGTGCAGGGCATGCGCGTCGGCGTCGTCAAGCAGTTCCGCGGCGAGGGCTACCAGGCCGGTGTCATCCAGCGCTTCGACGAGTCGGTGGCCCTCCTCAGGGAGCTGGGCGCCGAGATCGTCGAACTGGACTGCCCGTCCTTCGACCTCGCGCTCTCCGCGTACTACCTGATCGCGCCCTCCGAGTGCTCCTCCAACCTCGCCCGCTTCGACGGCCTGCGCTACGGCCTGCGGACCGGCGACGACGGCTCGAACTCCGCCGAGGCGGTCACGTCGCTCACCCGTGAGGCGGGCTTCGGTCCCGAGGTGAAGCGCCGCATCATGCTCGGCACGTATGCGCTGAGCTCGGGCTACTACGACGCGTACTACGGCTCCGCCCAGAAGGTGCGCACGCTCATCACGCGCGACTTCGAGAAGGCCTTCGAGCAGGTCGACGTCATCGTCTCCCCGACGACGCCGACCACCGCCTTCGCGATCGGCGAGCGTGCCGACGACCCGATGGCGATGTACCTCGCCGACCTCTGCACGATCCCGACGAACCTGGCGGGCAACGCGGCCATGTCGCTGCCCTGCGGTCTGGCCCCGGAGGACAACCTCCCGGTCGGACTGCAGATCATCGCGCCGGCGCTGAAGGACGACCGTCTTTACAAGGTCGGGGCGGCCGTCGAGGCGGCCTTCGTGGAAAAGTGGGGGCACCCGCTTCTGGAGGAGGCACCGTCGCTGTGAGCAAGCTGTCGAAGGCCAAGGACTTCAAGAAGTCCAAGTCCGGTCTGTACCTGTCCATGGCCACCACCGCGTTCGGTGCGGTCAGTGTCGCCAAGCAGGCCAAGAAGGCCCGCGTGGAGAGTGACACGCTGCGCCTGATCGACGCCGCCGTGTCCGCCGCCGCCATCGTCACCGGCCTCGCCATCCTCTACCGCGAGCTGAAGCGGCTGGGCGACGACGACGTCCTGCTGGGCTGAGAGGGAAGTTTCACCGTGACCACCACGACCGACCTGGTGTCGTACGAGGACGCGTTGGCGTCGTACGACCCCGTCATGGGCCTTGAGGTCCATGTCGAACTCGGCACCAAGACCAAGATGTTCTGCGGCTGTTCGACCGAGCTCGGTCAGGACGCCAACACGCAGACCTGCCCCACCTGCCTCGGCCTGCCCGGCGCGCTCCCGGTCGTCAACGCGACCGGCGTCGAGTCGGCGATCAAGATCGGTCTCGCGCTGAACTGCGAGATCGCCGAGTGGTGCCGCTTCGCCCGGAAGAACTACTTCTATCCGGACATGCCGAAGAACTTCCAGACCTCCCAGTACGACGAGCCGATCGCCTTCAACGGCTACCTCGACGTGCAGCTGGAGGACGGCGAGACCTTCCGTGTGGAGATCGAGCGCGCCCACATGGAGGAGGACACCGGCAAGTCGACGCACGTCGGCGGCGCGACGGGCCGTATCCACGGCGCTTCGCACTCGCTGCTCGACTACAACCGCGCCGGCATCCCCCTCATCGAGATCGTCACCAAGCCGATCGAGGGCGCCGGCGACCGTGCCCCCGAGGTGGCGAAGGCGTACGTCCGTGAGCTGCGCGAGCTCATCAGGGCGCTCGGCGTCTCCGAGGCCCGGATGGAGATGGGCCAGATGCGCTGCGACGTGAACCTGTCGCTGCGCCCGAACGGCACCGAGAAGTTCGGTACGCGCTCGGAGACGAAGAACGTCAACTCGCTGCGGTCCGTGGAGCGCGCGGCCCGCTTCGAGATCCAGCGGCACGCGGCCGTGCTGAGCAGCGGCGGGACGATCATCCAGGAGACCCGGCACTTCCACGAGGACACGGGGTCCACGACCTCGGGCCGAGTGAAGGAAGAGGCCGAGGACTACCGGTACTTCCCCGAGCCGGACCTCGTCCCGGTCGCCCCGTCCCGCGAGTGGGTCGAGGAGATCCGGGCGGCGCTGCCCGAGCTGCCGCTGGCCCGTCGTACCCGGCTCCTCGCGGAGTGGGGCATCTCGGCCACCGACATGCAGGCGATCCTCAACGCCGGTGCGCTGGACCTGATCGTCGCCACGATCGACGCCGGTGCCGACGCGGCCGCCGCCCGCAAGTGGTGGATGGGTGAACTCGCCCGCAGCGCCAACGAGTCGGGCAAGTCGCTGGACGAGCTGGCCATCACGCCCGCCCAGGTCGCGCGCGTCACCGAGCTGGTCTCGAAGGGCGACCTCAACGACAAGCTGGCCCGCCAGGTCATCGAGGGCGTTCTCGCGGGCGAGGGCACCCCGGACGAGGTCGTCGACAAGCGCGGTCTGAAGGTCGTCTCCGACGAGGGTGCCCTGGGTACCGCCGTCGACGAGGCCATCGCCGGCAACCCGGGCATCGCCGACAAGATCCGTTCCGGCAAGGTCGCCGCGGCCGGCGCCCTGGTCGGCGCGGTCATGAAGGCCACCCGGGGTCAGGCCGACGCCGCCCGCGTCAAGGAGCTGATCCTGGAGAAGCTGGGCGTCAGCGAGGGCTGAGCGCCGAGAACGGTACGGCCCCGGAGGCACTGCCTCCGGGGCCGTGGTCGTGCTCACGGGGTCACTTACGGCGCCCCACGAGTCGTACGAAGCCCAGCGTGCGGCCCTCGTCATGGCGCACCATCTCGCCGACCCGGCGGGCCATCGTGCGATGGAACTCCTCCGGGCTCTCCTCGGCGATCACGTCGCACCACAGCAGCCAGTCCCGCCAGCCGTCCGGCTGCCAGTCGGCGGTCTCGACCTCGACGCCGCCGCCGCGGGTCCAGTGGCGCCGCCACCACTCGGCGGAGTGGAAGCACCAGAAGTCGGGCTCCCACCAGGGCTTGAGATGCTCCGGCGGTTCTAGGCCGTCCGGCTCCTCCCGCAGCGCGGGCACGACGACCCCGATCCGCCCGCCGGGCTTCAGCAGGCGGGTGAGCGTGGGCAGATAGAGATCGTTCGTGCCGAAGTACTGGTACGCGTCGATGCTCACGATCGCATCGAAGCTGCCCTCGGCGAACGGCAGGTCGTGCGCCTCGGCGTGCACGGGCAGTACCCGGTCGGCGAAACCGGCCTCGGCGATGCGCCGGGCGTTGTCGTCGGGCTTGACCCAGAGGTCGGCGGCGGTGACCTGGGCGTCGTACTCCCTGGCCAGGAAGACGGAGGTCATCGCCCGGCCGCAGCCCAGGTCGAGGACGCGCGCGCAGGGGCGCAGGGCGTCCAGGCCGAGGGCGGGGGCCAGCCACTCCAGCAGCCACAGTGCGTTCGGGCCCATCTGGTTCTCGATGACCCAGCGGATGTCGTAGCTGTTGCTGCGCGGGTAGCGGGCGTGGGTCAGCCGCTGGGTGAGGTCCTCATTCGAGGTCCCCGGGGTGATGTCTGGCATCGGTGAACGGGCTCCTTGAGTCCTGGAAGGCGGAAGGGGATACGGAGGAGCTCGGTCGGACGCTCAAACAATGCACCTGCCCAGGTCGGCGGCGATGTGCCGCACAGTGGCTGACCTTCGGAAGCTAGCAGCGGACCGCACGGCCCCGCATCAGGTTTCTCAGCGCGACGCGCTACGCTCGCCCGCCATGAGTGGACGTGGTGATTCCGAGATATCCGAGACGGGGGAGGACCGGACCGAGGCGCCCGACGAGGAGCACGTCGACGAACCGGAGGACGACGAGGACCCGGCGCAGGTGGCGCGGCGGGCCCGCTGGACGGCCGCTGCCGCCGGGATGCTGCTGACCCTGGCCGGGCTGTCCGCGTCGGTCATGCGGGCCACCGGATCCGCCCCGGCCCTCGTCCCGGCCGCCTACGCCTGCGGCGCCGCCGTCTGCGCGCTCGCCGCGTTCCTCGGCTCGCGGGGGCGTACGCGCCGGGCGCTGTGGTTGCTCGTCACCGGAGTGATGGTGATGGCGCTGGGGGATCAGTTCGACTGATGTGAAAGGCGTCACTCGGGAACGACAGAGTGGCCGTTACTGTCCTGTGATCTGCCTCCCACTCCTGTGAATAAACGCACGAATGGGGCAAACGATCTCCTCGGCCTGCGAGAGTTTGCTTCACATCGCTCATGCGTTCTTTGCGGGCTGTTCACTTCATGAACGACTGATCCCGGCCAAAGATCCGTAAATCGTCCCCCGGGAGCACGTTCGTGGCAGCTCTAGCACGCTGGTGTGTCCAACGCCGCCTCGTGGCCGTACTGCTCTGGCTGCTCGCCTTCGGCGGGGTGAGCGCGGCCGCCGCCGTCACGGGCACCGCGTACTCGAACGACTACAACGTCCCCGGCACCGAGTCCGGCCGTGCCACCCAGCTCCTGGCGGACGGCTTCCCCGGCCTCGGCGGCGACAGCGACACCGTCGTCTGGCACACCACGTCCGGCACCGTGCGCGCCGCCGACGTCGAACAGACGATGACGCACACCCTGGACGAGATCGCCGACCTGCCCGGCGTCGCGGCCGTCGGCAGCCCCTACGACAAGCAGGGCGCCGCCCAGATCAGCGAGGACGGGCACACGGCGTATGCCACCGTCACCTTCGACGACAGCGCCGAGAACCTCGACAAGGGCGAGGCGCAGGCCGTCGTGAGCGCGGCCAAGGACGCCGAGGCCGACGGGCTCCAGGTGGAGCTGGGCGGCGGTGCCGTCGGGCTCACCGAGTCGCCGGGCGGGCACATCGCCGAGATCGTCGGGGTGGCCGTCGCCGCGGTCGTGCTGTTCCTCGCCTTCGGCTCGCTCGCCGCCTCGCTGCTGCCCATCGCCACCGCGCTCGTCAGTGTCGGCACCGCGTACGCCGGGATCGCGCTGCTCGGGCACGCCATGACCGTCGCCGACTTCGCGCCCATGCTCGGCATGCTCATCGGCCTCGGCGTCGGCATCGACTACGCGCTGTTCATCGTCACCCGGCACCGGCGCGGGCTGAAACGCGGGCTGCCCGTCACCGAGTCGATCACGAACGCCGTGGCGACCACCGGACGGGCGGTGGTGTTCGCGGGCGCGACGGTGTGCATAGCCCTCCTCGGGATGCTGATCCTGCAGCTCAGCTTCCTCAACGGCGTCGCGATCGCCGCCTCGCTCACCGTGGTCCTCACGGTCGCCGCCTCCGTGACGCTGCTGCCCGCCCTGCTGTCCTTCATCGGCATGCGCGCCCTCAGCCGCCGCGAGCGGCGCCGGCTGGCCGAGCACGGGCCCGAGCCGGAGCTGCCGACCGGGTTCGCCGCCCGCTGGTCGGCGTTCGTGGAGCGCCACCCGAAGGCGCTCGGCGCGATCGCCCTGGCCGTCATCACGGTCCTCGCGCTGCCCACCCTCGGCCTGCGCCTGGGCACCTCCGACCAGGGCAACAACCCGGAGACCGCCACCACCCGCCAGGCCTACGACCTGCTCGCCGACGGCTTCGGGCCCGGCGTGAACGGCCCGCTCACCCTGGTCACCGAGGTCGACGGCGGCGACGACAAGCTCGCCCTCGACAACCTCGACGCCACCTTGCGGGGCACCGAGGGCGTCGCGTCGGTGACGCCCGTTACGTACAGCTCCGGCGGTGACACCGCGTACCTCACCGTCGTACCGGAGTCCTCCCCGCAGTCGCAGCAGACCAGCGATCTCGTCGACCGGCTGCGCTCCGAGGTGCTGCCCCGCGCCGAGACCGGCACCTCGCTCGATGTGCAGGTCGGCGGCATGACGGCCGGCTACGACGACTTCGCCGACGTGATCGTCGGCAAGCTGCCCCTGTTCGTCGGCGTCGTCATCGGCCTGGGCTGTCTGCTGCTCCTGCTCGCCTTCCGGTCCGTCGGCATCCCCCTGAAGGCCGCTGCGATGAACGTGGCCGCCGTCGCCGCCGCCTTCGGAGTCGTCGTCGCGATCTTCCAGTGGGGCTGGGGGAGCGAGCTGCTCGGGCTGGGCCGTGCGGGCCCGATCGAGCCCTTCCTCCCGGTCATCATGGTGTCGGTGCTGTTCGGCCTCTCCATGGACTACCAGGTCTTCCTGGTCAGCCGGATGTACGAGGAGTGGCTGGAGACCGGAGACAACCGACGGGCCGTGCGGGTCGGCCTCGCCGAGACCAGCCGGGTGATCAACTCCGCCGCCGTCATCATGATCTCGGTGTTCCTCGCCTTCGTCCTCAGCGGCGACCGGGTGATCGCCATGTTCGGCATCGCCCTCGCCGCCGCCGTCGCCCTGGACGCCTTCGTGCTCCGCACGCTCCTCGTCCCCGCCCTCATGCACATGCTCGGCGGCGCCAACTGGTGGCTGCCCCGCTGGCTCGACAAGCGCATGCCCCGCATCAGCATCGAGCCGCCCGAGTCCCGCGCCGCCCATGAGAGGCTGGCCGCCGCGACGGACGCCGAGGTGGCGGACGTGCTGGCGGAGGAGGAGCGGCAGCGGGATGTACGCGATATCGCTGGGTGACGACGGAGCCGAACTGCGTCCCCTGGAGCCCTGGCACGCCGAGGAGTTCCTGGCCCATCTGGAGCGCGGGAGGGAGTTCATCAACCAGTACGTCCCCTTCGGCTCCAAGGCCGTCGACGTGGACTCCGCGCGCGAGACGCTCCAGCGGTACGCCGACATGCGCGCCGCCGACACCGCGTCCCTGCACGGCCTGTGGCTGGCGGGGAAGCTGGTGGGCGGGGTGCTCTTCCTCAACTTCGACGCCGAGAACGCCAACTGCGAGGTCGGCTGCTGGCTGGAACCAGCGGCCACCGGGCGCGGGCTCGTCACACGCGCGATGCGTGTCCTCATCGACTTCGCGGTCGAGCTGCGCGGCATGCACCGGGTGGAGTGGATCGCCGCCGCCGGGAACACACCCAGCCTGAACGTGGCACGCCGCCTCGGCATGACCCGCGAGGGCGTACGGCGGGAGAGCTACCCCTATGGTGGGGTGCGGCACGACCTGGAGGTGTGGTCGATCCTGGCCCCCGAATGGCGTGCGGCACGCGCGCGTGCCGCTCACAGCGATCATTAAGAGACTTCTCAGACAGCGTCCGTACGGTGCGAGACATGGGAACGAAGACAGTGGACGAGACCGGGGCCGAGACGGGCACCGAGACGAAGACCGACGACGAGAAGGCGAACGTCGTCAAGACGACCGCCGCCACCGCCGCCACCGGCGTCGCCGACGAGGTGGCGGAGGGCGACGAGGCCGAGGCCGGGGACGAGGTGACCGCCGAGGCAACGGAAGCGGGTCCCTCCGGCGTCGGCCAGGGCGCGGCGGCGGTCGTCTCCGCGGTGCTCGGCCTGGTCTCCCTGACCGGCGGCTGGATCGGTACGGTCGCCTCCGCGCGGCAGAACATCATCGCCCAGCTGGAGTCCTCCTCGTCGTCCTCCCAGAACGTCTCCCAGCTGCTTGAGCGCGGCTACGGGGACGCCTGGAACGCCACCGCGTTGACCGCCGGCCTCTTCGCGCTGGCCGCCTTGATCGTGGGTGTCGGAGTGCTCGCCCGGCCCGCGTTCGGGGCGCCCGGCAAGCCGCAGGCCCCGTGGATCAAGTCGGTCGCCTGGGCCGGCGTCTCGCTCGGTGTCATCGGCCTGCTGATGGCCGTACTCAAGTACACGGACGTGCTGCTCGGCCTGCCGTCAGTGGGCTGAGTCACCGCAGGTCCCGAGGGGTCTCAGAGTCGCCGTAAGCACCTTAGACGGCGCCCTGAGGCCCCTCACGCATGTCTAAGGCCCCTCCCACCGGCGAAGATGCGGAACTCTCCCGATGTGGCGGACCCCTCTGGGAGACGAAGGTTGAGGCATCGCGGCAAGCGATGGCGAAACCGACTCTCACCGGACCGAACGAGGGGCCAACCATGTACGAGTACGAGATCCACCACTTCCGTTCCACCGAACTGATCCGCAAGGCCGAGCACGAGCGCCTGGCCCGCGAGGCCCTCCGCCTCCGCCGCGCCGCCCGCCGCGAGGCCACGGAACGCTCCGCCGAGGGCACGGGAGACGCCGAGTCACATACGTCCCGCCTTCGAAGGCACCGACACCCACGCGCCGCGTGACGGCGGGGGACACGGGGGCCGGGGGACGTTCCTCCCTGGCCCCCGGTCGGCTTCTTTCAGCCCGTCCGGCGTTTGAGGACAAGGCCCCTTCAGGGCCGAAGCGGGGGTCCGGGGGCGGCAGCCTCCAGAAATCCGGTGCCGGACTGTCGACGGTGCGTGCGATGCTCGGCCCCGTGGAGACCAGGTCCGTCAGCCCCGTGTTCGTCGGTCGTGCAGCCGAGTTGGAGACGCTGCACGACAACATCGCCCAAGCCGCCGCAGGCAACCCGCAGGCGTTGGTGATCGGCGGTGAGGCCGGGGTCGGCAAGACGCGCCTCGTCGAGGAGTTCGCCACCGCCGCCGCCCGTGAGGGCGCCGTCGTCGCGCTCGGCGGCTGTGTCGAGATAGGCGCCGACGGCCTGCCGTTCGCCCCCTTCTCCACCGCACTGCGCGCCCTGCGCCGCGAACTGCCCGAGGAACTCGCCGCCGCGGCCGCCGGCCAGGAGGAGGAACTGGCCCGGCTGCTCCCCGAGTTGGCCGACGCGGCCCCTCCCCGACGCCCGGACCGGTCCGACGAGGAGGGCATGGCCCGCCTCTTCGAACTCACCGCCCGCATCCTGGAGCGCGTCGCCGCGCACCGCACGGTCGTCGTCGCCCTGGAAGACCTCCACTGGGCCGACGCCTCCACCCGCCACCTCCTCGCCTATCTCTTCCGCACCCTGCGCACCGGCCGCCTCGTCGTCCTGGCCACCTACCGCTCCGACGACATCCACCGCCGCCACCCGCTGCGCCCCCTCCTCGCCGAACTCGACCGACTGCGCACGGTCCGCCGTATCGAACTCGGCCGCTTCAACCGCGCCGAGGTCGGCCGTCAGATCGCCGGCATCCTCGCCAGCGAACCCGACCCGGCCCAGGTCGACGAGATCTTCGAACGCTCCGACGGCAACGCCTTCTTCGTCGAGGAACTCGCCGTCGCCGCCCACGAGGGCTCCTGCGCCGGCCTCACAGACTCCCTGCGCGACCTGCTCCTGGTCCGCGTCGAGCGGCTGCCCGAGAGCGCCCAGCGGGTCGCCCGGATCGTCGCCGAGGGCGGCTCCACCGTCGAGTACCGGCTGCTCGCCGCCGTCACCCAGCTCGCCGAGGACGACCTCATCGAGGCACTGCGGGCCGCCGTGAACGCCAACATCCTCATCGCCACACCCGCCGGCGACGGCTACCGCTTCCGGCACTCCCTGGTCCGTGAGGCCGTCGGCGACGACCTGCTGCCCGGCGAACGCTCCCGCCTCAACCGCCACTACGCCCAGGCCCTGGAGGCCGACCCGACACTCGTCCCGGCCGACCAGCGCGTCATGCGGCTGGCCAGCTACTGGTACCACGCCCACGACCCCGCCAAGGCCCTGCCCGCCGTCCTGGACGCCTCCGTCACCGCCCGCCGACGGCACGCCCACTCCGAGCAACTGCGGCTGCTCGAACGCGCGATGGAGCTGTGGGACTCCGCCCCCGAGGACATCCGCGCCGCCCTGCGCCCCGTCGACTACACCGAGGTCTACCCGCCCTGCGGCTGCGACCCCGCGACCACACCCCTGCGCTATCTCGACCTGATGGCCGAGGCCGCCGTCGCCGGACGCCTGTGCGGGGAGCGCGAACGCGCCCTGAAGATCACCAAGCGGGCCCTGCACCTGCTGGAGGACGAGGGCGACCCCCTGCGCGCCGCCTGGTTCTGGGTCCAGCGCTCCCGTCTGGTCCAGGCCCTGGCCCGCGGCGACGGCTGGAAGGAACTGGGCACCGCCCAGCAGTTGGTGCGCGGTCTGCCACCGTCCGAGGTGCACGCCGAGGTACTGGCCACCGCGGCCGGCTGGTCCATGCTGCGCGACCCGGGGCCCGAGGCCGTCTCCGCCGCCGAACGGGCCGTCGAGTACGCGCGCATGGTGGGCGCCGAGGACATCGAGCTGAACGCCCGCCTCACTCTCGGCGGGCTCATGGTCGACGCCGGACAGATCGAGGCCGGACTGGCCCAGATGTACGAGGTCAGGGACGAGGTACTGGCCCGAGGCCTCGCCACCGTCGTGGGCCGCAGCCATGTGAACCTCCCGTCCGTCCTGGAAGGCATCGGCCGCTCCGAGGACTCCGTCGGCCTTCTGCAGGAGGGGCTGCGGCTGACCCAGAAGATGGGCCTGCGCGACTCCGAGGCCTGGGTCTGGGCGAACCTCGCCGAGTCACTCATATCCCTCGGCCGCTGGGACGAGGCCGCCGAGGCCGCGGTCAACGCCCAGCGCACGGGACAGTCCGCCAAGCCGCGCGGCGGGGGCTCCAACTCCCTCGCCCATCTCGCGCTCGCGCGCGGCGAGGTCGCCGAGGCCGTCCGCCATCTCGCCGCTGCACGTGCCTCCTACGGCACCCACGACCCCATGCCGCAGAACAACCTCCCGATGTCCTGCCTCACCATCGGCACAGCCGCCGCCGAAGGCCGCCTCCTCGACGCCAGAGCGGAAGCCGACCGGGCCCTGAGCGCCGGCTTCCCGCCCGGCACCCAGCGCTACGCCTGGTCGGTGGTGCTGGCCGCCGCCGTCGCCGAGGCCGATGCCCGCGCACTGCCCGCCGCCCAGGACGGCCGCGACGCCTTCCTGGAACGGCTGGCCGCGGCCGTCCGCAAGCTCACCACGGGCGCGCCCCTGTGGCTGGCCTACGAGAAGTGGACCCGAGCCGAGCTCGATCGCGCAGAGAGCCGGGCCACCCCCGACACCTGGTCGGACGTGGTCACCGCCTTCGAGGCGATGGGGCGCCCCTACGACCTCGCCCAGGTCCGCCACCGGCTGGCCGAGGCGCTGCTCGCGATCGGCGGTGACGACGAGCGTGCCCGCGCCACGGAACTGCTCCGCCTGGCCCGCGCCACCGCCACCCACCTGGGCGCCCACCCCCTCGCCGACGCCACGGCCCAGCTGGCCCAGCGAGCCCGCCTCACCCTCACGGCAGCCCCGCACCCGCCCTCCGCGGACCCAGCCGAGTCCCTAGGCCTCACCACCCGGGAACGGGACGTCCTCCGCCTGGTCTCCGCAGGCCGCACCAACCGCCAGATCGCCGAGGAACTCTTCATCTCCCCGAAGACGGCCAGCGTCCATGTCTCGAACATCCTGGGGAAGCTCGGCGTCTCGGGAAGAGGCGAGGCGGCCGCGGTGGCGCATCGGCTGGGGCTGTTTCCGGCCGAAACGCTCACCTACGGGACCTGAAGCGCAGATATACGCTGTAAGGGACGTCGGCCCTGTGGAGGTCCAGTGTTCAACGCGTTCGAAGAACTCTTCTCTCCTGGCCGCAAGCACACCAGCGACGAACAGAACCGCCTGGAACTGACCCGCGAGGACGTCGGGGACAACGACCCCGGACGCGGGCCGATAGATCTCGCGTCCGGGAAGGTGGTCGTACGGCCGCCCGAGGCGTCGGCCGAGGAGGGCGACGAGGACGACGGCAGGCAGTAGGACCGCTCAGCTCACCTGCACCTCCAGAATCCGGTCGTCCCCGTCCTTGGGATCGCCCCGCCCGTCCGTATTGCTCGTCGTCAGCCACAGCTTGTCGCCGCCCGCCGCGACCACCGTCCGCAGTCGGCCGTACTTGCCCTCCAGGAACGCCTGCGGGGCCGCCGATGCCTCCGTGCCGTTCAGCGGGATGCGCCACAGGCGTTGGCCCTTCAGACCGGCCATCCATATGGAGCCCTCGGCATGGGCGATGCCGCTGGGAGAGGCGTCGTCGGTGCCCCACTGGGCCAGCGGATTGTGGTACTTGGCGTCGTCCGCCTTGCCCTCGACCTCCGGCCAGCCGTAGTTGTCGCCCGGCTTGATCGCGTTCAGCTCGTCCCAGGTGTCCTGGCCGAACTCCGCGGCGAACAGGCGCTGTTTGGAGTCCCAGGCGAGGCCCTGCACGTTCCGGTGCCCGTACGAGTACACGGGGGAGTCGGGGAAGGGGTTGCCGGGGGCCGGTTCGCCCTCCGGTGTCATGCGCAGGATCTTGCCGCCCAGGGACTTCTTGTCCTGCGACAGCCCCGTGTCACCGCTCTCGCCCGTGCCCGCGTACAGCATCTTGTCCGGGCCGAAGGCGATCCGGCCGCCGTTGTGGATATAGCCCTTGGGGATGCCCCTGAATATCGTGTCGGGCGCGCCCAACTGCTCGCCGGACGGCTTCTGCTCGTCGTACAGCATGCGGACGATGCGGTTGTCCGAGGCCGAGGTGAAGTAGGCGTAGACCATGTGGTCCGAGGCGTAGTCCGGCGACAGCGCCAGGCCCATGAGACCGCCCTCGCCCGCGGGTGACACCCCCGGTACCTCGCCCAGCTCGGTCTTCTTGCCGGTCTCTCGGTCGACCCGCGTGATCGTGGCCTCGTCGCGGGAGGAGACGAGCAAGTCATCGTCGGGGAGGGGCGCCAGACCCCAGGGCGTCTTCAGGCCCTCGGCGACCGTACGCACGACCTTGACCGAGCCCTGCGCCGGTGGGGTCTCGGCCGCCTGGCGGGTGGGCGACGCCCCTCCGGCCGTGGCGGTACTGGATGCCGCGCTCTCGCCCTCGCCCGGTGATCCCCCGTCGTCGGAGGAGCAGCCGGCCGTCAGCAGGAGTGCGGCCGCGGCCCATACGGCCGTCACAGCTCGACGATGCACGATCACGGTCCCTTCGACGCGGCCGGTTCTACTCTTCATACACCGCTCGCGCCTCAGAGGTTCCCGATCCATGAACCCCGAATCAGTGCAGCCCGGCCCGCAGCCGGATCGGATCCCCCGACCGGTCTCCGCGTGGCTCTCCGCCGGGCTCTCAGCCGACCGGGATCGCCTGGCCGGATGCCGCCCGGCCCCTCGGTCGGATCGGGTCCCGGCCGGTCTTCGCCAAGTCCCCCGCCGGCTCTGACCGCCTGGCCGGATGCCGCCCGGCTCTCGGTCGGATCGGGTCCCGGCCGGTCTTCGCCAGGCTCTCAGCCGGCTCCGACCGCCTCGCCCGATGCCGCCCGGCCTCCGGCGGACGTCAGTCCCAGGACCCCAGCGCCCCCGGCAGATCCGCCACCTCGGCCAGATCATGCTCGGTCAGCCGTACGCCCTCGGCCCCCGCGTTCTGCGTCACCCAGCGCTCCTGCTTGGTCCCGGGCACCACGATGACATGCCGCCCCTGGGTCAGCACCCACGCCAGCGCCACCTGCGCCGGCGTGACCCCGGCCCCGTGCCTGGCCGCTATCCGGCGCAGGCCGGCCACGATCGGCTGGTTCGCCGCCATCATCTCCGCGGTGAAGCGCGGATGCCGGGCGCGGACGTCGTCCGGCTCGAAGCCCTCGCCGGGGGTGAGCGTGCCGGTCAGGAAGCCGTTGCCCAGGGGCATCGCCGCCAGGAAGCCGATGCCGCGCGCCTCGCACCACGGCAGCAGCGTCTCCAGCGCCTCCGGCGACCACACCGACAGCTCCGCCTGCACGGCGCTCACCGGGAAGACCTGCTGCACCCGCTGCAACTGCCGGATCGTGGCGTCGTGCAGGCGGGTTCCGGAGCGACGGCCACCCCGCGCGCCCACCGCGCACAGCCCCAACGCCCGTACTTTTCCGGCCTGGACGAGCTCCGCCATCGCGCCCCACGTCTCCTCCACGGGGACTTCGGGGTCGGCGCGGTGCAACTGGTAGAGGTCTATGACGTCCGTCTGCAGCCGGCGCAGGGAGGCGTCGCAGGCTCGTTTCACATAGCCGGGGCGGCCGTTGGCCACGATGTGCTGTTCGCCGACGAGCAGCCCGACCTTCGTCGACACGAACGCGTCCTGGCGGCGCTCCTTCAACACCCGCCCCAACAACAGCTCGTTGGTGAACGGGCCGTACATGTCGGCCGTGTCCAGCAGCGTCGAGCCCAGATCGAGTGCCCGGTGCACCGCCCTGAGCGACTCCTCGCCCCGCTGTCGCGACGAGCTGTACGCCCAGTTCATCGGCATGCACCCGAGCCCGACGGCCCCCACCGCGAGTGCCGCCGCGCCGATCGTCCTGCGCTCCACCTGGCCGTAACCCTCCCTCTTCCGGCACCCCAACCTAACCTCTGCACTCCTGTTCGCCTGACATAGCCTCCTGACATGACCGCTGACGTGTGGCTCCCCATCCCGCCGGAAGACATCGAGGGCCTCCCAGAAGGCCCCAACTACCGCTATTGGGACGGCGCCGAGGACTTCCCCGCCGACCCGGCCGAGTGCGTCTTCTACGTCGTCCCGTACATGAAGCCGCCCGCGCTCGGGCAGCGTCCCCTGCCGCGGATGAGCTCCGTCGAGGTCGTGCAGACGCTCTCCGCCGGCGTCGACCACGTGGAGCCGGGCCTCAGGCACCTGCACCCGGGCGTGCGGCTGTGCAACGCGCGCGGGGTGCACGAAGCGAGCACCGGCGAGCTCACCCTCACGCTGATCCTCGCCTCGCTGCGCGGCGTTCCCGACTTCGTGCGGGCGCAGGACAGGGGCGAGTGGCTCGGCGGATTCCGCCCCGCGCTGGCCGACAAGAACGTCCTCATCGTGGGATACGGCTCGATCGGCGCCGCCATCGAGGACCGGCTCGCACCGTTTGAACTCGCGCGGGTGGCGCGCGTCGCGCGCTCTGAGCGCACCACGGCGCGCGGACCCGTGCATCCGCTCACCGAACTGCCCGCCCTGCTGCCGGAAGCGGACGTCGTCATCCTGTCCACACCCCTCACGGACACCACCCGTCACCTGGCAGATGCCGACTTCCTGGCCCGGATGAAGGACGGCGCGCTGCTGGTCAACGTCGCCCGTGGACCCGTCGTCGACACCAAGGCCCTGCTCGCCGAGTTGGAGACCGGGCGCATCACCGCCGCCCTGGACGTCACCGACCCCGAACCGCTGCCCCGGGAGCATCCCCTGTGGCGTGCGCCGGGCGTGCTGATCAGCCCGCATGTGGGCGGGCCGACGTCCGCGTTCCTGCCGCGCGCCAAGCGGCTTCTGGTGGACCAGTTGAGTCGTTATGTGAACCGGGAGCCGTTGCGCAACGTGATCCTTACGACGGGCGCGAAGCGCGCGTGACGCTCACGGGCTGAGCGTCGCGCGGGTGCCGCACACGCCGCGCGCAACAGGCTCTTCATCCGCTTCGAGTACCCTCCGCAACCTCGCGGAAGCGGTCCGTACTCGCATATGCGCTGGTCGTCACGGAGCGTAGAGACGCTATGTCCCTGAGTGACGAGACTGGTGTATCGTCCCGACAGGGGTTGCGCCGCGCACGTTCGGCGCCGGGGATGGACATTTCAGATTTGTGAGGGGGGCGACGGACGATGCACGGCCTATGGACGAGCGATCCGACGCGACGGGGCCGCCGTCGGCGACCCTGGGTCACGGCCGCGCGCAGACGCGGCCACCACGGCACTCACGGCTGCCATCACAACCATCACCACCGCCGGCACACCAGCCGCAGGCGGCATGCGCAGCCGGCGCACCGGGACCCCCGGGACCCGGGAGCGGCGCGGACCGGGAGGGCCCGGTGAGTTCGCCGCCGCCCCCCACGACGACCCTCGACTCGGCGCTGCGGGCACAGCCCTCGTCGGCGGCGATGCTGCCCCGGCTGTCGTCTTCCGGCGGCGGCTCGGGCATGGTTCCGCAACTCGTTCTGGCCCTGCTGTGCGCCGGCTACGCCGTCGGCTCCGCGCTCGGCTGGGGATCGGATCAAGTCGCGCTGATCATGGGCGACTTCGGACTGGCCGCCGCGGCCGGCGCCGCCGCCGTGTCCTGCTTCCGCTACGCCCGTAGCCGCCGTATCCGCTTTCGACCTGCCTGGCTGCTGTTCGCCCTCTCCTCCGCGATGGCGGCCCTCGGCAACCTGGTCTGGGGGTGGTACGAGGTCGTCCTGGAGCGGCCCGTGCCCAGCCCCTCCTACGCCGACGGGTTCTTCCTGTGCTTCGCGCCGCCCGCCATCGTGGGACTCCTGGTGCTCGCCAAGCGACCGGTGACCAAGGCCGGCTGGGTCTGCCTCGGGCTGGACGCCTGGCTGATCGGCGGCTCGCTGCTGACGCTGGCGTGGAGCCTCGCCCTGGCCCAGGCGGCCAAGCTCGACTCGGGCGGTGGGGCGAGCGTGGCGCACACCGCGCTCTCGCTCGCCTACCCGCTGCTCGACATCGCCCTGGTCAGCATGGTGCTCGCGCTGCACTTCCGCCGCTCCTCGGCCAACCGCACCGCGGTCAACACCGCGATCGGCGCGCTCGCCCTGACCGTCATGTGCGACGCCCTGTTCACCTCGCCGCTGCTGCACAACAACTACCGCTCGGGCCAGTTGCTCGACGCGGGCTGGTTCGCCGGCTCCCTGCTCCTGGCGTACGCCCCGTGGGCCGCGCCCAGGCGTGGGCAGGAGGAGGCCGACCGGCACCCCTCGGCGGGGCACACACGCGTGGTGCACGAGCACGTGCCGGGACAGCGCGGCGGGGGCCACCTCCACGCCCCCGCGCAGGGAGGTGATCACAGCCGGTATCCGGCCACCCGGCCGATCTCCGGCTCCCTGGCCGCCCTCACGCCGTACCTCGCCGCCGCCGTCTGCACCCTGGGGATCCTCTACAACGTCCTCAACGGCCGCAGCGTCGACCGCGTGGTGCTCTTCACCGGCGGCACCGTCGTGCTCGCCCTCGTGGTGCGCCAGGGCATCATGCTGCTCGACAACATCACCCTCACCCAGGAACTGGCCCAGAAGGAGAACCACTTCCGCTCCCTGGTGCAGGGCTCCAGCGACGTCATCATGATCGCCGCACCCAACGGCATCCTCCGGTACGTCTCCCCGGCCGCCGCCGGGGTCTACGGCCGCTCCGCCGAGGATCTGGTGGGTACGGAACTGGCCAATCTCATCCACCCGGAGGACCTGGGCTGCGTGGTGCACGAAGTGCGCCGCTTCCTCGCCGCCAGCCCACTTGAGGAACCCACTACGCGCATCGAGTGCCGCTTCCGCTCCGGCGAGGACAGCTGGCTCAACGTCGAGTCAACGGTCAACCGGCACCACGGCGGACTCATCTTCAACAGCCGGGACGTGACCGAAAGAGTGCGCCTACAGGCGCAGCTCCAGCACAACGCCGAGCACGACCCGCTCACCGACCTGCCCAACCGCGCGCTGTTCACCCGGCGCGTGCAGCAGGCCCTCTCCGGCCGCCGCGCCTCCGACCGGGGCCTCGCCCTGCGCAACACGGCCGTGCTCTTCATCGACCTCGACGGCTTCAAGGGCGTCAACGACACGATCGGACACCAGGCCGGGGACGAACTGCTCGTCCAGGCCGCCCGCAGACTCCAGGACACGGTCCGGCGCGGGGACACCGCGTCCCGGCTGGGCGGCGACGAGTTCGCGGCCCTGATCGTCGGAGACAACACCCGGGACCGCGCCGCCCGCGAACGGCACATCGTGGAGCTCGCCGAACGGCTCAGACTGACCCTGTCGCAGCCGTACCTCATCGACGGCAACGATGTCCGTGTCAACGCCTCCATCGGCGTCGCCTTCGCCGAGCCGGGCCTCGGCGCGGGGGAGCTGCTGCGCAACGCCGACCTGGCCATGTACCGCGCCAAGGCGGGCGGCAAGGGCCGCGTCGAGCTGTACAAGCCGCAGATGCAGCAGGACGTCGTACGCAAGGCGGAGCTGGCCACGCGCCTGCGGGCCGCGCTGCACGACGGTGAGTTCGCGCTGCTGCACCAGCCGGTGGTGTGTCTGGCGGACGGCCGGATCACCTCGGTCGCCGCCCAGGCGCGCTGGCGGTCCTCGCAAGGGGTGCTGTTCACGCCCGCCGAGTTCCTGCGGGTGGCCGAGGACAGCGACAAGACCGCCGAGCTGGGCCGCTGGATGCTGGAGGAGGCCGTGGAGCAGGCCGCCGAACGCACCGCGACCGGGCTCGCCGTACCCGTCGTCGTGCGGATGGGTGCGCGCCGGCTGCTGGACCGGTCGATGCCGCTCGGCTCGATCGAGGCGCTGCTGACCCGGCACGGGCTGCCGTCCGGGTCGCTGATCATCGAGCTGTCCGACCTCGACCCGCGCGCCTCGCTGGACGAACTGGAGCGCCGCCTCGGCGGCCTGCGCAGAATCGGTGTCCGGATCGCCCTGGACGGCTTCGGCAGCGGGTTCGCGGCGATCACGGCCCTGCGCCGGCTCCCCGTCGACGTCCTCAGGCTCGACCGCGGTCTGGTCGAGGGAGTCGTCGAGTCCGCCCGGCTGCACAAGATCACGGGCGGGCTGCTGCGGATCGCCGGCGACCTCGGGCTGCAGTCCGTGGCCGACGGCGTGGACCTGCCGGAGCAGGTCGTCGCGCTGCGCGCGATGGGGTGCACGCACGGGCAGGGCATGGCGTTCTCCGGGCCGCTCGACGAGTACCGGCTGCGCCGGGCGCTCAGTTCCGGCCACTATCCGGTGCCGCACGGACCGGCGGAGCCCGCCTACGCGGGTGGTGTGAGAGAGCCGAACGGACGTGTTGGAGGTGAACGCGCCCTGGACAGGGGTGCGGGGGTGTACACCGGTGGTGTGGCCGCTGTTCTCGGAGGCGGAAGCGCCCTCCGCTCACATAATGAGACTCCCGTCCCACCCACTTGACAGTGAGTGTGTGCCGGGGGGAGGGTCAGTGCCATGCGCACCCGAATTCTCGTACTTGGAAAGCGCGTCGGCTGAAGCTGGTGACGTCCGGACAGAACCGGAACTCCCAGCGACCACACCCGGCGCGCTCCCCTCGCTTGCCTTTTGGCACGAGGGGTTTTTTGTTGCACAGGCGCCATTCGTGCAACGCCCGAACTCCGCTCAAACCTCGCAAAAACCCTCAGCATCGAGAAGAGAATGCCGATGACCGAGCAGGCCTCCGGGGCCCATAATCCGCAGCCACGGCCCCGATCCGGAGGACAGCAGCCCGTGCCCGAGCACGTCACGGGTGCGCAGTCCCTCATCCGTTCCCTTGAGGAAGTCGGCGCCGACACGGTATTCGGTATCCCCGGCGGTGCGATCCTTCCGGCGTACGACCCGCTGATGGACTCCACCAAGGTCCGCCACGTCCTGGTCCGGCACGAGCAGGGCGCCGGTCACGCGGCCACCGGCTATGCGCAGGCCACCGGCAAGGTCGGCGTCTGCATGGCGACCTCCGGCCCCGGTGCCACCAACCTGGTCACGCCGATCGCCGACGCGCACATGGACTCGGTGCCGCTCGTGGCGATCACCGGGCAGGTCGCGTCCAAGGCGATCGGTACGGACGCCTTCCAGGAGGCGGACATCGTCGGCATCACCATGCCGATCACCAAGCACAACTTCCTGGTCACCAAGGCCGAGGACATCCCGCAGGTGATCGCCCAGGCGTTCCACATCGCCTCGACCGGCCGCCCCGGCCCGGTCCTGGTCGACATCTCCAAGGACGCCCTCCAGGCGAAGACCACGTTCTCCTGGCCGCCCACCATGGACCTGCCCGGCTACCGGCCCGTCACCAAGCCGCACGCCAAGCAGATCCGCGAGGCCGCCAAGCTGATCACCGCCGCGAAGCGGCCGGTCCTCTACGTCGGCGGCGGTGTCATCAAGGCCGGCGCCACCGCCGAGCTGAAGGTCCTCGCGGAACTCACCGGAGCGCCCGTCACCACCACCCTGATGGCGCTCGGCGCATTCCCCGACAGCCACCCGCTGCACGTGGGAATGCCGGGCATGCACGGTGCGGTCACCGCCGTCACCGCGCTGCAGAAGGCCGACCTGATCGTCGCCCTCGGAGCCCGCTTCGACGACCGCGTCACCGGCAAGCTGGACAGCTTCGCCCCGTACGCCAAGATCGTCCACGCCGACATCGACCCGGCCGAGATCGGCAAGAACCGCGCCGCCGACGTGCCGATCGTCGGTGACGCCCGCGAGGTCATCGCCGACCTGGTCCAGGCCGTCCAGAAGGAGCACGCCGAGGGCCACCGGGGCGACTACGCCGCCTGGTGGAACGACCTCAACCGCTGGCGCGAGACCTACCCGCTCGGCTACGACCAGCCCGAGGACGGCTCGCTGTCCCCGCAGCAGGTCATCGAGCGCATCGGGCAGCTCGCCCCCGAGGGCACGATCTTCGCGGCGGGCGTCGGCCAGCACCAGATGTGGGCCGCCCACTTCGTCCAGTACGAGAAGCCCGCCACCTGGCTGAACTCCGGCGGCGCCGGGACGATGGGCTACGCGGTCCCGGCCGCGATGGGCGCCAAGGCCGGAGCCCCGCAGCAGACCGTCTGGGCGATCGACGGCGACGGCTGCTTCCAGATGACCAACCAGGAGCTCACCACCTGTGCCCTGAACAACATCCCGATCAAGGTCGCCGTCATCAACAACGGTGCCCTCGGGATGGTCCGCCAGTGGCAGACCCTGTTCTACAACCAGCGCTACTCCAACACCGTGCTGCACAGCGGCCCCGAGGCCGACGGCAAGCAGCCGAGCGCCGGCACCCGCGTCCCCGACTTCGTGAAGCTGTCGGAGGCCATGGGCTGCTACGCGATCCGCTGTGAGCGGCCGGAGGACCTGGACAAGGTCATCGAGGAGGCGAACTCGATCAACGACCGCCCGGTCGTCGTCGACTTCATCGTCCACGAGGACGCGATGGTGTGGCCGATGGTCGCCGCCGGCACCTCCAACGACGAGATCATGGCCGCCCGGGACGTCCGCCCCGACTTCGGCGACAACGAAGACGACTGAGCGAGAGAGACGTAAAAAGACCATGTCCAAGCACACGCTCTCCGTCCTGGTGGAGAACACCCCGGGCATCCTCGCCCGGATCGCCGCCCTGTTCTCCCGTCGCGGCTTCAACATCGACTCGCTCGCGGTCGGCGTCACCGAGCACCCCGACATCTCCCGCATCACCATCGTGGTGAACGTCGAGGACCTGCCGCTTGAGCAGGTGACCAAGCAGCTCAACAAGCTCGTCAACGTGCTCAAGATCGTCGAACTGGAGCCGGGTTCGGCCGTTCAGCGCGAACTCGTCCTGGTGAAGGTCCGCGCCGACAACGAGACCCGCTCCCAGATCGTCGAGATCGTCCAGCTGTTCCGCGCCAAGACCGTGGACGTCTCCCCGGAGGCCGTCACCATCGAGGCCACCGGCTCCAGCGACAAGCTGGAGGCCATGCTGAAGATGCTGGAGCCGTTCGGCATCAAGGAACTCGTCCAGTCCGGCACGATCGCGATCGGACGCGGCGCGCGTTCGATCACGGACCGCTCGCTGCGAGCGCTGGACCGGTCGGCGTAAGGGCGTATCGGGCGGTCGGGTGACACCGGCCGTCCGGATTCCGCCCGTATAGCGAGACCCCGAAACTTCCCTTCCGCCCGCCGTCATACGGTGGGACGCAACACCTGCACACAAGGAGAGAACCCAAAGTGGCCGAGCTGTTCTACGACGCCGACGCCGACCTGTCCATCATCCAGGGCCGCAAGGTCGCGGTCATCGGTTACGGCAGCCAGGGCCACGCCCACGCGCTGTCGCTCCGTGACTCGGGTGTCGACGTGCGTGTCGGTCTGCACGAGGGCTCCAAGTCCAAGGCGAAGGCCGAGGAGCAGGGCCTGCGCGTGGTGACCCCGTCCGAGGCCGCCGCCGAGGCCGACGTCATCATGATCCTCGTCCCGGACCCGATCCAGGCCCAGGTCTACGAGGAGCACATCGCGCCGAACCTGAACGACGGCGACGCCCTGTTCTTCGGTCACGGCCTGAACATCCGCTACGGCTTCATCAAGCCCCCGGCCGGCGTGGACGTCTGCATGGTCGCCCCGAAGGGCCCGGGCCACCTGGTCCGCCGCCAGTACGAGGAGGGCCGCGGCGTTCCGTGTATCGCCGCCGTCGAGCAGGACGCGACGGGCAACGCCTTCGCGCTCGCCCTGTCGTACGCCAAGGGCATCGGCGGCACCCGTGCCGGCGTCATCAAGACGACCTTCACCGAGGAGACCGAGACCGACCTGTTCGGTGAGCAGGCCGTCCTCTGCGGTGGTACGGCTGCGCTGGTCAAGGCCGGTTTCGAGACGCTGACCGAGGCGGGCTACCAGCCGGAGATCGCGTACTTCGAGTGCCTGCACGAGCTGAAGCTGATCGTGGACCTCATGTACGAGGGCGGCCTGGAGAAGATGCGCTGGTCGATCTCCGAGACCGCCGAGTGGGGCGACTACGTCACCGGCCCGCGGATCATCACCGACGCCACCAAGGCCGAGATGAAGAAGGTCCTCGCCGAGATCCAGGACGGCACCTTCGCCCAGGCCTGGATGGACGAGTACCACGGCGGTCTGAAGAAGTACAACGAGTACAAGAAGCAGGACTCCGAGCACCTGCTTGAGACCACCGGCAAGGAGCTGCGCAAGCTCATGAGCTGGGTGAACGAGGAGGCGTAAGCCTCAGCCGACGGGACCGGAGCATGCCGCTCCGGTCCCGTTGTCCATCCCGTCGCGTCACGGACGGGTGATCCTTCCACGGAGGCACAGGACCGCCTCTGTGACGGCACTACACTGCCGTACTACATACGCGTCAGGCCCACAGCGTCGTGCGTCTTCCACGCGGCCAGTACCCTCCACCGCCTGCGGCCGTCGGGACGGCCGTCCGCATTGGACATGTGAGGACTCACGTGAGCTCGAAACCCGTTGTACTCATCGCTGAAGAGCTTTCGCCCGCGACCGTGGACGCGCTTGGTCCGGACTTCGAGATCCGGCACTGCAACGGCGCCGACCGGGCCGAGCTGCTGCCCGCCATCGCCGACGTGGACGCGATCCTGATCCGCTCCGCCACCAAGGTCGACGCCGAGGCGATCGCCGCCGCGAAGAAGCTCAAGGTCGTCGCGCGAGCCGGCGTCGGCCTGGACAACGTCGACGTCTCCGCCGCCACCAAGGCCGGCGTGATGGTCGTCAACGCCCCCACCTCGAACATCGTGACCGCCGCCGAGCTGGCCTGCGGTCTGCTCGTCGCCACCGCCCGCCACATCCCGCAGGCCAACGCCGCGCTGAAGAACGGCGAGTGGAAGCGCAGCAAGTACACCGGCGTGGAGCTCGCCGAGAAGACCCTCGGTGTGGTGGGTCTGGGCCGCATCGGTGCGCTGGTCGCCCAGCGCATGTCCGGCTTCGGCATGAAGGTCGTCGCCTACGACCCCTACATCCAGCCCGCGCGCGCCGCGCAGATGGGCGTCAAGGTGCTGTCGCTGGACGAGCTGCTTGAGGTCTCCGACTTCATCACCGTCCACCTGCCCAAGACCCCCGAGACCGTCGGCCTCATCGGCGACGAGGCGCTGCGCAGGGTCAAGCCGAGCGTGCGCATCGTCAACGCCGCGCGCGGCGGCATCGTCGACGAGGAGGCGCTGTACTCGGCGCTGAAGGAGGGCCGGGTCGCCGGCGCCGGTCTCGACGTGTACGCGAAGGAGCCCTGCACGGACTCCCCGCTGTTCGAGTTCGACCAGGTCGTCGCCACCCCGCACCTCGGCGCCTCCACCGACGAGGCGCAGGAGAAGGCCGGTATCGCCGTCGCCCGCTCGGTGCGCCTCGCCCTCGCCGGTGAGCTGGTCCCCGACGCGGTGAACGTCCAGGGCGGCGTCATCGCCGAGGACGTCAAGCCGGGTCTGCCGCTCGCCGAGCGCCTCGGCCGGATCTTCACGGCGCTCGCCGGTGAGGTCGCGGTCCGCCTCGACGTCGAGGTGTACGGCGAGATCACCCAGCACGATGTGAAGGTGCTGGAGCTCAGCGCCCTCAAGGGTGTCTTCGAGGACGTCGTCGACGAGACGGTGTCGTACGTCAACGCCCCGCTGTTCGCCCAGGAGCGTGGCGTCGAGGTGCGGCTGACCACCAGCTCGGAGGCCACCGACCACCGCAACGTCGTCACCGTGCGCGGCACGCTCGGCAACGGCGAGGAGGTGTCGGTGTCCGGCACGCTGGCCGGCCCCAAGCACCTGCAGAAGATCGTCGCGGTCGGCGACTACGACGTGGACCTCGCGCTGGCCGAGCACATGGTCGTCCTGAAGTACGAGGACCGTCCGGGTGTCGTCGGCACCGTCGGCCGCATCTTCGGCGAGGCCGGCATCAACATCGCCGGTATGCAGGTCTCGCGGTCGGTGGCCGGTGGCGAGGCGCTCGCCGTCCTCACCGTCGACGACACGGTGACGCAGACGGTGCTGACGGAGGTCGCCGAGGAGATCGGGGCGACGTCGGCCCGGTCGGTGAACCTGGTCTGAGGCGCCGGCGCCCTTGACGGGCCCAGGGTCTGTCGTTCGGACCATGCCGGCGTCGCGGGGTCTGCTCGGCCGGTCTGCGAGGTTTCCTGCGGCCGACCTGATCCAGACGACAGACCCCGGGCGTCAGACGCCGGACGTGCTGAGTTCACTCGGCGCGTCCGGCGTTTCGCATGTCCGCTCCCGGATCTCGACCCGCCGCAGCGCGACCGACGCCACCACGGCCGCCCCCGCCAGCACCACCGCGCCCGCGATCGCCGCCCCCTGCATCCCGCTGGTGAACGCCTCCCGAGCGACCGTGGCCAGTCCGGGGACCTGATCGGCGACGGCCAGCGCACCGCCGAGCGTCTCGCGGGCCGCGTCCGGCGCCGACGCCGGGATCTCGTGGCGGTAGACCGCCGTACCGATGGAACCGAGCACCGCCATGCCCAGCGCGCCGCCGAACTCTCCGCCGGTCTCCATCAGGGAGGACGCGGCGCCCGCCCGCTCCACCGGGGCGGTGCCCATGGCCAGGTCCATGATCTGGGACATCACCGCGACCGTGCCGACGGCGAGGACCGCGCACGCGACCAGCACCAGCACCATCGAGTCGGTGCCGGCGAGGGACAGCAGCGCGAAGCCCGACGCGGCGACGGCGAAGCCCGCGGTGACGACATGGGCGCGGTGGACGCCCCGCTGCACCAGCAGGGTCGCGACCGGCGCCGCCGCACCGATCGGCACCGACGGCAGCAGCGCCCACAGGGCCGCCTCCAGGGCGCTCCTGCCGAGCACCGACTGCAGGTACTGCGTGGTGAAGTAGGCCGAGCCCATCATCCCGAACACCGATACGAGGTTCAGGGCGACCGAGGGGGCGAAGCCCCGTCCGCGGAACAGGGCCGGGGAGATCATCGGGGCCGCCGCCGTGCGCTGGCGGTGGACGAAGAGCGCCGCCAACAGCAGGCCGACGGTGATCGAGACGACGTAGCGGACGTTCCAGCCCTCGGACGGGATCTCCTTCAGGCCGTAGATCACGGGGAGCACCGCCGCCATCGACAGCGGGACGCTCAGCCAGTCGAAGCGGTCGGGCGCCGGGTTCCTCGACTCGGGGAGCATGAGCGGGCCCAGGACCAGCAGAAGTGCCATCGCGGGCAGATTGACCAGGAAGACCGAGCCCCACCAGAAGTACTCGACCAGCACCCCGCTCATCACCGAGCCCAGTGCGACCCCGGCCGTCATCACGCCGGACCACAGGCCGATCGCCTTCGCGCGCTGGGCGGGGTCGGTGAACATCGTGCGGAGCATGGCCATCGTCGACGGCATCAGGGTCGCGCCGCCGATGCCGAGGAGCGCGCGGGCCGCGATCAGCATCTCGGCGCTGGTGGCGTACGCCGCCGCCAGTGAGGCCGTGCCGAAGGCGGCGGCGCCGATCAGCAGGAGGCGGCGGTGGCCCATGCGGTCGCCGAGCGAGCCCATCGTCATCAGCAGGCCGGCCAGGACGAAGGCGTAGATGTCGAAGATCCACAGCTGCTGGGTGCCGCTCGGCGCCAGGTCCGCGCTGATCGCCGGGATCGCGAAGTAGAGGACCGAGACGTCCATCGAGACCAGGAGCAGCGGAAGCATCAGGACGGCGAGGGCGGTCCATTCACGGCGGCCGGCCAGGGAACCGGCAGGGGTCGGGTTCGTCATGCCGGTGACTATACGAGCGTATTAAACGCTTGTCTATGACGCTTGTATAAATCGCTTGTCTAGATAGGCTGAGCGCATGGGACACCGTGAGGATCTGCTCGAAGGCGCCAAGCGCTGCCTGCTGGGGAAGGGGTTCGTGCGCACCACCGCGCGCGACATCGTCAAGGAGTCGGGGACCAACCTGGCCTCGATCGGCTACCACTACGGCTCGAAGGACGCGTTGCTCGCGCAGGCTTATGTGTCGCTGGTCGAGGGGATGGGCGACGCGTTCGAGGGCGACGGGGCCGGCGGGATCACCGCCGAGCCCGGCTCGGTCGAACGGTTCCGGCAGGTGTGGTCGAACATCATCGGCACCATGCGCGAACCCGGTTCGATGTGGCGTCTCAGCATGGAGATCGTCGTCATGGGCGACCAGCTGCCCGAGGTCCGCGACCATCTCGCGGCGGCCCAGCGGGAGGCCGGGCGCGGACTGATTCCGCTGCTCATGGGCGGGCGGGAGGAGGACGTGCCGGACGAGGCCGCGGACACCCTCGGCATGTTCTACGTGACCCTGATGACCGGGATCATCGCGCAGTGGACCTTCGACCCGAAGACCGCGCCCACCGCGGAGCAGCTCACCGAGGGGCTGCGTCAGGTGATCGAGGCCGCCACTCGGACCTGACCCGCCCGTCCCGCATCTCCAGCACCCGGTCCGCGACATGCCGTACGACGGCCCGGTCGTGGCAGATGAACAGGTAGCCGAGCCCGAGGTCGTCCTGGAGGTCGGCGAGCAGGTTCAGCACGCCGGCCCGGACCGAGGGGTCGAGGGACGAGACGGGTTCGTCGAGGATCAGCAGGCGGGGGTCCGAGGCCAGTGCGCGGGCGATGCCGACGCGTTGGCACTGCCCGCCGGAGAGTTCGTGCGGACGCCGGTCGCCGTACGACGGGTCCAGGCCGACCCGGTCGAGGAGTTCGGCGACCCGGGCGGGGCCGTCGCTGCCGTTCCAGCGGCCCCGCACCTTCAGCGGCTCGGCCACCGCGTCGCGGATGCGGTGGCGAGGGCTCAGTGAGCCGTACGGGTCCTGGAAGACGGGTTGCATACGCGGGCGGAGCGGGCGCAGCTCCGGTTCGGTGAGGGTCGTCAACTCCCGGCCCTCGAAGCGGACTTCGCCGGAATCCGGGCGGCGCAGCTGCAGGACGGCCAGGGCTGTCGAGGACTTGCCGCAGCCGGACGGGCCGTTGAGGGCGAGGGTCTCGCCGGGGGCCAGGGTGAAGGAGACGCGGTCCACGGCGGTCGCGTCGCCGTAGCGGACGACGAGGTCGCGGACGTCGAGCAGGGCGTCACTCATGAAACAACTCCGTTGCCGGATAAGGGAGTTCGGCCCACCGGTGGCAGGCCACCAGCCGTCCCTCCACCTCCTGCGGCTCCGGCTCCGCCGTATGGCAGGGGCCCGCCGCGAGCGGGCAGCGCGGGGCGAAGGCGCAGCCCGGAGGGAGGGCGGCCGGGGCCGGCGGGGTGCCGCGCAGGGCGGGGAGGCGACGGCCCGGGGGTGCGTGCTGGGGGAGGGAGGCCAGCAGGCCCGCCGTGTAGGGGGCGCGGGGGCGGTCCAGCACCTTGCCCGCCCGGCCGAGTTCGGTGAGGCGCCCGGCGTACATGACCAGCACACGGTCCGCGTGGTCCCGTACGACGTCCATGTCGTGGGTGACGAGGACGAGCGCGGCGCCCACGGCCTCCCGCTGCTCGGCGAGCACCCGCAGCACCTGGTCGCGGCGCTCCTCGTCCAGGGCGGTGGTGGGCTCGTCGGCGACCACGACGTCGGGTTCGTTGATCGTCGCCATGGCGATGACCGCGCGCTGGCGCATGCCGCCGGAGTACTCGTGCGGATACGCCCGTGCCTTGCGGGCCGCGTCCGGGATGCCGACCCGGTCGAGCGCGGCGACCGCCCGGGTGCGGGCCTCCTTGCGGGAGACACGGGCCACCGACCGTACGGCGGCGGCGAGTTGGTCGCCCACCGGATGCACGGGGGAGAGGGCGGACAGGGCGTCCTGCGGGACGAGGGAGATACGGCGGCCGCGGTGCGGCGCGAGGTCCGGCTCGATCGTCCCGCTCCTCGTCGCGCCCCGGGGCAGCATGCCCAGCAGCGCCCGGGCGGTGAGGGACTTGCCCGCGCCCGACTCGCCGACGATCGCGAGGGCCTCGCGCGGGCGGACGTCGAAGGACAGACCGCGTACGACCTCGATGCCGTCGAAGGCGATCCGCAGCTCGCGCACCGAGAGGAGCACATCAGACGGCAACGCAGGCCCCCTTCTTCTTCGCCGCGGGCTTCTTCGCCGACGGTGCGACTCGCCGTGTCCTCCGGCCCTGCACGGCCGCCGCCCCGGACACCGCCAGCCCCGCGAGGAGGGCCAGGGCGACGGCCGGGGCGAGAGCGGCCCAGGGGGCGCGTTCGACGTAGGCGCGGGACTCGTCGAGCAGCAGGCCCCACTCGGGGGCGGGCGGCTGGGCGCCGAGGCCCAGGAAGCCGAGGGAGGCCAGGGCGAGCGCGATGCCGGGCAGCCGGAGCAGGGCGTGGCGGGCGACCGGGGCGGCGACGGACGGCAGGACGTGCCGGGTGAGGATCCAGAACGGGCTCGCACCCATGGCCCGTTGGGCGGTCAGGAACGCCGACGCCCGCACCTCCTGCACCAGCGCCGCCGCGTGCGCGGACAGCGCGGGCCAGGAGATCAGGGCCACGGCGAGGGCCGCGCCGCCCGTGCCGGGGCCGGTCGCCGCGGCGACCAGGATGCCGACGATCACCGGGGGCAGGGCGTTGGCGATGTCCGCCGCGCCCGCCGCGACGCCGGGCAGGAAGCCGAGGGCGAGCGCGACCAGCAGGCTCAGTACGCAGATGGCGGCGGCCGTGCCGACCGTCGAGGCGGCACCGTGGCCGAGCCGCGCGAGGACGTCGCGGCCGAGGGCGTCGGTGCCGAGCGGGTGCGCCCAGGTGGGGGCGGCGAGGCGGGCGGCCGTGTGCACGGTGTACGGGTCGCGCAGCAGGCCCCAGCCGATGGTCACGGCGAGGACCGTGAACAGGGTCAGCGGGATCGCCGGGTGGGCGCGGACCGGGCGGGCCGGGGGCAGCGTCAGACCGGCGTCACGCAGTGCGGGGCCCAGCAGCCACCGCCGCGCGAGCGCCGCCGACACGCCCGCGACCAGGCCGAGCAGCAGCAACGCCAGCACCGAACCCTGGAGCAGCGGAAGATCCTGCGACTTGGCCGCGCCGAGCGCGGTACGGCCGATGCCGGGCACCGCGAACACCATCTCCACCGCGACCGCCCCGCCGGTCAGGCCGACGGCGGCCATCCCGAACTGCGGTACCAGCGGCGGCAGTACGCGCTTGAGGGCGGCCGTCGCGATCGCCGTACGGCTCACTCCCGCGCCCCGCCACAGCTCCACCCACCGTTCGTCGAGGACGGCGGGCAGCGCGTCCGCGACCAGTCGGCCGAGCAGACCGCCCGCCGGGACGCCGAGGGCGATCGCGGGCAGCACCAGATACTCGGGGCCCGCCCAGCCGGCCGTCGGCAGCCAGCCCAGCCACACCCCGCACACCAGCAGCGCGACAGTGGCCAGCAGGAACTCGGGAACCGCGGCGAGCATGGCGGCGAAGGCGCCGGCCGATCCGCGCCCGCGCACCAGCACCGGCGCCACCAGCAGGGCGCCCAGCACGACCGCGACGCCGAGTGCCGCGCCCATCAGGCCCAGCGACACCTGGAGCCCCGCGACGACGGACGGCAGCACGTCGGTGCCCGACACCCAGGAGGTGCCGAAGTCGCCGTGCAGCAGGTCCGAGGCCCAACGACCCAGCAGGGAAAGGGGACCGGCGTCCAGTCCCAGGTCCTCGCGGATCGCGGACAGGGCCTCCTCGGTCGGCTCCCGCTCGGCCGACCGGGCGCGCAGCACGGTGAGCGCCGGGTCCCGGTGCGAGAGCCAGGGCAGCAGGCCGACGGTGGCCAGGACGGCGACGAGACAGCCGAAGCGGGTCAGCCCGGCCGGGCTGACCGGCCTCCTTGCCGTGAACCTCACTTGACGTATGTGTGCGCGGTGACGAGTTCACGCTCGCGCGGGTCGTGAGCGGCGTTCACCACGCCGTCGGCGTCGCCCTGGATCACCCGCTCATGGAGCATCGGGACGGCCGCGTCCCGGGCGAGCACGGCGGCCTCGGCCTCGACGACCGCCCTGCGGCGGGCGTCCCCGACCTTGGTGTCGGCGGCCTTGCGCAGGGCCTTGTCGACGCCCTTGTCGGCGAGCCGCGACAGGTTGAAGGTGCCGTCGGAGGCGAAGTCGCTGTAGAGGTACGCGGCCGGGTCACCGGAGTCGAGGACGGTGGCGCGGGAGAGGACGAACGCGTCGAACCGGCCGGCCAGGGCGTCGGCCTCGATGTTGGTGTACTCGCGGACGTCGAGCTTCACCTTGAACCCGGCCTTCTGGAGCTGCTGTTGCAGCGTGGCCGCCACCTCGGGCATCTCCGAGCGTTCGGTGTACGTCCCGATGGTGATCGCCGCACCGCCCGGCTTCCCGGCCCCGGCGCCCCGAGTGACCGGCTTTCGCAGCTCGGCCGCCCACGGCAGCGCCGGCCCCAGCAGCCCCTCGGCGACATCGGCGCGACCCTCGTACACGCCCTTCACGATGGCCTCGGCGTCGATGGCCTCGCGGGCCGCCGCCCGCAGCGAGGCGTCCTTGAACGCGCCCCTCTCGGTGTTCAGGTACAGGGTGTTGGTGCGCGGCATCGGGACCTCGGTGATCAGGTCCTGGTCGAGCACCGCGGCCTGCGACACCGGGATCGCCTCCACGATGTCCGCCTCGCCGCTGCGCAGCGCCGCCGCGCGGGCGGTCCCGTCGGGGACGAACGTCACGTCGATTCCCGGGGCCTTGGCCTTGCCGCCCCAGTAGGCGGCGTAGCGGTCGAGGGTGGCGGAGGCCGTGCCGTTGACCTTCGTGAGCTCGAAGGGGCCGGTGCCGGCGCCGACGGGGTTCACCGTCTTCCCCCGGTACGCCTTCGCCGCCAGGATCGACAGCTGCGGTGAGCTGAGCCGCTGCGGGACCAGGGGGTCCTCGGTGGCGGTCGTGACGGTGACCTTGTCCCCGGCGGCCTTCGCGGTCAGCTCGACGCCGTCGAGGATGCGGGGCTTGGGGGATGCCGTGGCCGCCCTGGTGAGGGAGCGTACGACGGCGTCGGCGTCCAGCTTCGTGCCGTCGTGGAAGGTGACGCCGTCGCGTATCTCGAAGCTCCAGGTACGGCCGGACTGCTGCCACTTGGTGGCGAGCGCGGGTCGGGCGTCACCGTCGTCGTCGAGTTTCACGAGGGTCTCGGCCGTCGACCAGCGGGACAGCTTGAACGCGTCGTCCGAGAGCGGGGACAGCCCGGAGCGCGGGGGCTGCATCATCGCGACTCGGATGCGCTTGCCGTCCGCCGGGTCCGCGGTGGACTCCGCCCCGGCGAAGCAGCCGGTGAGCAGGGCGGAGGCCGCGGTGACGGCGGTGACGGGGAGCAGGCGGCGGGCGGGCAGGCGCACGGGACCCTCCGGGTAAAAGGGCGGTCAAGAGAGCGGTTGCCGTGACCGTAGCATGATGACAATCATTTCCAATAATCGGGTCGGGTGCGACGGGGCGGGTCGCGGTGTCGCCGATGTGCACAACCTCTGCTGGAAGGCGGGCGTGCTGCGCGGGTGGGCCGGGCCGGGGCTGCTGGACGGCCGCTGCGCGTCGCGATCCTGCCCGCCGAGCACGCCGGCCGGTGGGGTCGGGATCCGCTGGGCGTCCTGCTCGTCCGCCCCGACGGTCATATCGCCGTGCGCTGGAGCTCCCCACCGGACAGTGCCACGCTCCATGACGCCCTCGCCGCGATCACCGCGTGCTGACCCAGGCCTACAGCCGCGCCCCCTTCAACGCCATGTGCAGCAGCAGCCGGTCCTCCCCGTCGTCCAGGTCCAGGCCCGTGAGCTGTTCGACGCGGGAGAGGCGGTAGTAGAGGGTCTGGCGGTGGATGCCCAGCTCGGCGGCGGTGCGGCCGGCCTGGCCCGCGCAGTCCAGGTACACCTCGGCGGTGCGGGCGAGTTCGTGGTGGGCGGGGGAGAGGAGAGGGGTGACCGCGGGGTCGTGGACGGAGTCGGGGGAGAGGGCGGTCAGCAGACGGTACGGGCCGATGCGCGACCACTCGGCCACCGGGCCGAACCGCGGTTCCGCCAGGGCCGCGCGGGCCGCGGCCGACGCCTCCTGCCAGACGGTGCCCAGGTCGGCCAGGCCGGTGCGGGGTTCACCGAGACCGGCCGCCATCCGTGCCGGGCCCTGAGCGGATAGCCGTGGCCGCGCCGGGCTCTCCTTCAGCAGCCGGGACGCCGCCGCCAGTGCAGCCGTGCGCACCTCGGGCGAGCGCAGCCGGACCAGCACCGCGAGGCTCTGCCCCGTCGTCCCCCACGGGACCGTGCACAGTGCGGTGGCGTGCGGCACCGTCCGCACCGACGGGGCGTCGTCGGGGTCGGCCGAGGGCCAGGGGGCCACGCAGACCACCGTATGGACGCCGTCGGCGCGTGCGCCCAGGGCCGTGCGCAGCTCGGCGACCGCCATGTCGCCCTGCCAGCCGCGCTCGGCGGTCAGCACCGCCCGCAGCTCCCGGCTCAGGTCCGCCCCGTGCTGCGCCTCGTCCGCGAGCAGGGCGCCGATCCGCGCGGTCACCTCCATCGCGGCCGACAGCTGCCGGTCCGTGGGGCCCGGATCGTCGTCGAGGAGCCAGACGTAGCCCAGCACGACACTCCTATGGCGTACCGGCAGGCAAATACGTCCGCGGTACACCCCCGCCTCCGGAGTCCGCGGGATCCGCACCGGGCCGGTCGCGCGTGTGATGCCGAAGCCCTCGAACCAGGTCCGGACGGCCGACGTCGAGCGGCGGGTCAGGATCGAGCGGGTGCGGACGGGGTCCAGGGCCGACGCGTCGAGCTCGTCCTCGCTGTCGTAGGCACCGAAGGCGATCAGCTCGAAGTCCCGGTTCTCCAGGGTCGCGGGGGCGCCGAGGAGCTCCGAGATCTCATCTACCAGCTCCTGGTAGTCACCCTTGAATTCGGACGTCACACGGGCATTCTCCCGCATATCCCGAGGGGCTTCATACATCTGTCTGAGATCTGCGGCACGGATGCGTGACAGCTGTCGATGGCCGACGATCGGAGGGATCCTTAGGTTTCACGGTGGTTCTCCGTGCCGTACCCGAATGGTTGGGATTCGGCCGCCTTTCGCTGTTCTGTGGAGGTGCCCCGTGCTGGGTCCCGTGATTCTCGCCGCGTCGCGCAGCGACCGGATGCGACGCCTGATCTCGGCCGCTCCGGTGACCAAGCAGGTCGTCGACCGCTTCATCCCGGGCGAGACGGTCGACGAGATGGTGCCGATCATCAAGGACCTCAGCGACCGGGGTCTGGAGCTGACGATGGACGTCGTCGGCGAGGACATCACCCGCCCGGAACAGGCCGCGGCCGCCCGGGACGCCTATCTGGCGCTCATCGACCGGCTCAAGGAGCTGGAGCTGGGCGACCGGGCCGAGATGTCCGTGAAGCTGTCGATGTTCGGGCAGGCGCTGGACGGCGGCCACGAGCTGGCCCTGGCCAACGTCCGTCCGGTCGTCGAGGCCGCCGCGGCGATCGGCACCACCGTGACGCTCGACGCCGAGGACCACACCACCCTCGACTCGATGTTCGCCATCCACGAGGAGCTGCGCAGGGACTTCCCGCAGACCGGCTGCGTCATCCAGGCCTACCTTTTCCGCACCGAGGCCGACGCCCGCCGCCTCGCCGCGGCCGACAGCCGGGTGCGGCTGGTCAAGGGGGCGTACAAGGAGCCCGCCGAGGTCGCCTACCAGCAGAAACACGAGATCGACAAGGCGTACGTCCGGGTCCTGAAGGTTCTGATGGAGGGCGCCGGGTACCCGATGATCGGGTCCCACGACCCGCGTCTGATCTCCATCGCCCAGGAGCTCGCCCGGCGCGCCGGGCGCAAGCTCGACGAGTACGAGTTCCAGATGCTGTACGGGATCAGGAGCGACGAGCACCTGCGACTGGCCGCCGAGGGCCACCGCATGCGCGTCTACACCGCCTACGGCACCGACTGGTACGGCTACTTCATGCGCCGGCTCGCGGAGAAGCCCGCCAACCTGCGGTTCTTCGTACGAAGCATGATCACCAAGGGCTGAACCGCCACCGCTCAGTAAGGAGTTACGGAACCCATGGACGCTGTGACCCAGGTCCCCACCCCCGTCAACGAGCCGGTGCACGGCTATGCCCCCGGCTCGCCCGAGCGCGCCCGGCTGGAGGTCAAGCTGAAGGAGCTGGCCGAGAACCCGATCGACCTGCCGTGCACCATCGGCGGCGAGCGTCGGATGGGCGGCGGTGAGCGCTTCGACGTCGTGCAGCCGCACAACCACAAGGCCCGCCTCGGCACCTACGGCAACGCCACCCAGCAGGACGCCCAGGACGCCATCGACGCGGCCCTCGCCGCCGCACCGGCCTGGCGTGCGATGTCCTTCGACGACCGCGCCGCGATCATCCTGCGCGCCGCCGAGCTGCTGTCCGGCCCGTGGCGCGAGACGCTGGCCGCCTCCACCATGCTCGGCCAGTCCAAGACCGCCCAGCAGGCCGAGATCGACACGCCCTGTGAGCTGATCGACTTCTGGCGCTTCAACGTCAAGTACGCCCGTGACCTGCTCGCCGAGCAGCCGGTCGCCAACTCCCCGGGCGTCTGGAACCGTCTCGACCACCGCCCGCTGGAGGGCTTCGTCTACGCGATCACGCCCTTCAACTTCACGGCGATCGCGGGCAACCTGCCGACCGCACCCGCGCTGATGGGCAACGTCGTCGTCTGGAAGCCGTCCCCGACCCAGACCCACGCCGCCGTACTGCTGATGCAGCTGCTGGAGGAGGCCGGTCTGCCCAAGGGCGTCATCAACCTCGTCACCGGCGACGGCATCGAGGTCTCCAAGGTGGCGCTTGAGCACCGCGACCTCGCCGGCATCCACTTCACCGGCTCGACCAAGACCTTCCAGTACCTGTGGAAGACGGTCGGCAACAACATCGAGAAGTACCGCTCCTACCCGCGCATCGTCGGCGAGACCGGCGGCAAGGACTTCGTCGTCGCCCACCCGAGCGCCGACAAGGCGATCCTGAAGACGGCGCTGACCCGCGGTGCCTTCGAGTTCCAGGGCCAGAAGTGCTCGGCGACGTCCCGGGCGTACATCCCGGCGTCGATCTGGAACTCCGGCTTCAAGGAGGAGTTCGCGGCCGAGGTCGACTACATCACCATGGGTGATGTCACCGACCTGTCGAACTTCATCGGCGCCGTCATCGACGAGCGTGCCTTCGCCAAGAACAAGGCCGCGATCGACCGCGCCAAGTCCGACCCGTCCTGCACGATCGTCGCGGGCGGCTCCTACGACGACTCGGTCGGCTACTTCGTCCGCCCGACCGTCGTCGAGTGCTCCGACCCGGAGAACGAGGTCTTCACGACCGAGTACTTCGGCCCGTTCCTCGCCGTGCACGTCTACGAGGACGACAAGTACGACGAGATGCTGGAGCAGATGGAGTCGGTGTCCGCGTACGCGCTGACCGGCTCGGTCATCGCGGGCGACCGCGCGGCCGCGGCGCACACGATGGACAAGCTGCGCTACGCCGCCGGCAACTTCTACATCAACGACAAGTCGACCGGCGCCGTCGTCGGCCAGCAGCCCTTCGGCGGCGGCCGTGCCTCCGGCACCAACGACAAGGCCGGCGCCCCGCAGAACCTGATGCGCTGGACCCTGACCCGCGCCATCAAGGAGACGCTGGTCCCGCCGACCGACTACACCTACCCGCACATGGGCTGACACCCCGACTCAGCGCACAAGGCCGGGTCCTGACGGACCCGGCCTTTGCCGTGCGGGGAGAATACGGCCGTGACGGTGAGGACGGACGACGGCGTACGACTGTGGGCGAGCGCCTCCGGCCGGGGCGAGCCGCTGGTCCTGTGCCACGGCGGGCCCGGGCTGTGGGACATGTTCGGCGACGTGGCGGGGATGCTCGGTGACCTGGCCACGGTGGTGCGCTGGGACCAGCGCGGATGCGGGCGCTCCGAGCGGTGCGCCGGCCCGTGGACCACCGACCGGTTCGTGGCCGATCTGGACGCCGTACGGCGGCACTTCGGGCTGGAGCGGACGGCGCTGCTCGGTCACTCCTGGGGCGCACAGCTCGCGCTCGCCCACGCACTGGCCCACCCGGAGCGGGTGAGCGCGCTGGTGTACGTGTCCGGAACGGGCATCGGCCCGGATACCGACTGGCGTGCGGCCTACGAGGAGAACTTCCTCGCCAGGCTGGGCGAGGACCCCGAACGGCTCGCCCGCTGGCGGGAGTTGCCCCGGGACGACCGGGAACGGGCGGTGCTGCAATGGTCCGCGGAGTTCGAGGACCGGGCACGGGCGCTGGAGCATGCCGGGCGGATGGCCGACCCGTGGTTCGGGATCAACACCGAGTGCGGTGCGGCCCTGAACGCCGAACGGCGCCGCACCTGGGGCACCCCCGAGCTGTACGCCGCCTGCCAGGACCTCGACGTGCCCGTGCTCATCGTCGACGGGGCCCGGGACATCCGGCCGCGCTCGGCGGTGGACTCGCTGGAGCGGGCGCTGCCGAGGGTGGACCGGGTGATCCTGCCCGACGCCGGGCACCTTCCCTGGGTGGAGGACCCGAAGGGCTTCCGGGAGGCGGTGGCGGCGGTGCTGGGGTGAGCCGCGGTGCTCCGTGACGTAGGACGGGCGGGGCGCTAGCCCGGCATCTCCGTGCGCTCCCACCACTCGTACACGGGGAGGCTGCCCTCGGGTGTGTTCGCCTTGCGTGCGGTCGGCCGGAAGTGTTCGTAGCCGTTGCGGAGCTCGATCTTCACGTCCGGGCCGGGGGAGGGGGTGCGGACGATCCGTTCGGGCAGGTCGTCCGGGCCACCCTCAAGGAACACCTTCGCCGTGTCGTTCATGACCTCACCGTTCCCCTCGTCGTGACCGTCTGTCCCGTGCCGCGCGGAGGATCAGCCAAGTGGGCGATCCACGGCCCGGGCCGCCCGGGCGGCGTCCGTCCATCGTGACCCCGGTGGCCGGTCCTCGACACCCCTCCGACGCGGGCGCCGATACTGGGCCGATGACCACCACCGCATCCCCCTACGCCGTGCGCACCGCCCACACCGCCGACCTCACACCCGCCGAACTGCACGCGATCCGTGCCCTGTTGGACGAGGCGTTCGACGGCGACTTCTCCGACGAGGACTTCGAGCACGGGCTCGGCGGGATGCACGTCCTGGTGCAGGACGACGCCGGGCGGCTCGTCGCGCACGGGTCCGTGATCATGCGGCGGGTGCGGCACCGGGCGCGGTGGCTGCGGGTCGGGTACGTCGAGGCGGTCGCCGTACTGCCGGATGCGCGTCGTACCGGGCTGGGCGGGCGCGTGATGGCGGAGCTGGAGCGGGTCATCGACCGGGCCTACGACGCGGGGATGCTGTCCGCGAGCGACGAGGGGGCCGCGCTGTACGCCGCCCGGGGCTGGCAGGTGTGGGGCGGACGGGTCTGCGGGCTGGGGCCCGAGGGCGTCGTGCGGCTGGCGGAGGAGGAGGGGAGCACGTTTGTGAGGGCTGCCCTCACCCCTGCCCTCGACCCCGCCTTCGAGCTCGTCTTCGACTGGCGGGACGGGGACGTGCTCTGACGGGGTGGCGTTGAAAAGTGCAGGTCAGCGCTGTGTGACCTACTCCACCGTCTCAGATAGTAGGAAGTCCGAGTAATTGTGGAGACAGATGCGCCGTCCTCCCTTAGCTTTGTAGAAGCCGAACGTCTCGCTCGATCAAGCGAATGGCGGTCGTGAGCCGGGCCCCGTGCAGGCAACCCCTGCGGCACCGCTCCCCGCCCCACCCGGCGTCTCGTAACCCCCCGTTGCACTCCAGGATGTCGAAGGAGTCGATTTCCCATGGCCGAGACGACCGCCCGCCGTCGAGTCCGTCACCTCTCCCGTACGAGCGAGTCCGACCGCAAGAACGCCGCAGCCGCCCTTCAGCGCGCCCTCGACCGCAGGGACAACGGCGGCGCCACCGGCCACCAGGCGGCGTAGGCGCCGCACCTCAGGTCGGTCAGCTGCTGCGCCGCACCTCGAAGTGGTCGATGCGCTTGCCGTTCTGGGCCAGTGCCGACACCTTCAGCCGGGGCTTCGCGCCGCCCTCCGCCTCCACGCTGAGGAACGAGAAGCCCCGGTAGCGCACCCGCGACCACTCCACGCTCTCCGCCTTGGTGTTCCGTGACCTGGTCCACTTGAAGGTGTCGACCGACTCCCGCTCGGTGACATGCCCCTCGTAGCTCTCCTCGACGCCCGGGGGGAAGCCGTACAGCTCCTTGCCGCCCCCGCCCGCCGTGACGTACACGATGCCGTCCCGCGTCGGGTCCGTCGAGGCGCCGATGGGCACCTGCCCGCCGACCTCGCCGTTCTTGATGGCGTCCGTCCGCTCGTAGACGTGGTTGTGCCCGTTGATCACCAGGTCCACCTGGTGCCGGGCGAACAGCGGCACCCACTCGGCCCGCACACCCCCGTCGGACGCATGCGAGGAGGTGGAGTAGGCGCAGTGGTGGAAGAAGACGACGATGAAGTCGACGCCCTTCGCCGCCCGCAGTTCACCGAGCCGCTGGTCCAGCCACTTGGTCTGACGGCCGTCCGTGTGACCCTGGTTGGCGGGAATCTCGTACGACACGTCGTTCGCGTCCAGCGCCACGAAGCCGACGTTGCCGTAGGTGAAGGAGTACACGCCCGGGGCCGTACGGGCATCGAAGCCGCTGTCCGGCAGGGACCAGCGTGCCAGCTGGCCGCCGTAGCCGTCCGGCGAGTACCAGGCCTCCATGTCGTGGTTGCCGGTCGTCACCATCCACGGCACCGACCTGGCCACCGACTCGGTCTGCTTGAGGTAACCGTCCCAGAAGCCGGGGTCGTAGCCGTCCGACTTCTCGCCCAGCCCCTTGACATCGGCGTAGCAGATGTCGCCGGCGTGGAGGTGGAAGGCAGGGTTCTGGCCCAGCAGGAGTTTGTCGTTGGTGGCGGCCGCCTCGCTGACGCCCTGGTCGCCGAAGGCCGTGAAGGTGAAGGTCTCCGGGCTCGCGGGAGCCGTGCGGAAGGAGGCGATCGTGGCGCGGTTCCTCGGGGCCGCCGGGTCGAAGCCGTCATGGCCCACGCCGTAGTAGTACGTCGTGCCGGGGCGCAGGGAGTCCAGTGCCGCATGGACGTAGTACTGCTCCAGCGCCGCGCGGATGCCCTGCAGTTCGGGGGTGTACAGGTCACGGACCTCGGCGTCGATCCTGCGGCTCAGGTCGTCGGGACGCAGGCCGATCCGGACGTACGGCTTCTTCACCGCGGCCGGTACCTGCCAGGAGATCCGCATCTGCGACTTCGGGTCGGCGCCGAAGGCGAGATGGCGGCCGAAGGGGGCGACGGCGGAGCCCGGCACCTTGGTGGAAACGGACGGGGAGGGCCGCGGGCCGGCCGTGCCCGCCGGCTTCTCCGAGCCCGAGCAGCCCGTCAGCAGCCCGCCCGCCACCGCGCCCGCCGTCACCAGCGTGCGGCGCCGGGTCAGCTTCGTGCGCAGGTACTCGTGCTGTTCCGCCATGCTCATACGGCGGGCGAGCTGAGGCGGGATGCCGAAGTCGGGGATGTCCATAGTGGGAAAGTTCCCAGCGGCGGCCAACACCCGCCCTGCGTACGGGTGAACGCCGGTTGAAGCGCAGAAACCTTCCCCTGTCCGGGTGTCCGCATCACGGACACCGCATGTCATTCCATGGGACGAGGAGTAGGGTGCCGACATGTCTCGCAGCCTCAATCTCGCAGTGATTCCCGGTGACGGCATCGGCCAGGAGGTCGTGGCCGAAGGTCTGAAGGTCCTCTCCGCCGTCCTTCCGCAGGATGTGAAGCTGGAGACCAAGGAGTACGACTTCGGCGCCCGGCGCTACCACGCCACCGGTGAGACCCTCACCGACGCCGACGTCGACGCGCTGAAGAAGCACGACGCGATCCTGCTCGGCGCCATCGGCGACCCGTCGGTGCCGTCCGGTGTGCTGGAGCGCGGCTTCCTGCTGAAGCTCCGCTTCCTCTTCGACCACCACGTCAACCTGCGTCCGTCGAAGCTGCTCCCGGGTGTCGCCACCCCGCTCGCCGGCCAGCCCGAGATCGACTTCATCGTCGTCCGCGAGGGCACCGAGGGCCCGTACACCGGCAACGGCGGCACCATCCGCAAGGGCACCGAGCACGAGGTCGCCACCGAGGTCTCCGTGAACACGGCCTTCGGTGTCGAGCGCGTCGTCCGGGACGCCTTCGCCCGTGCCCAGGCCCGCCCGCGCAAGAAGCTCGCCCTGATCCACAAGAACAACGTGCTGACCTTCGCGGGTCACCTGTGGACCAACATCTTCAACAAGGTGGCCGAGGAGTTCCCCGACGTCACCACCGAGTACATGCACGTCGACGCCGCGACCATCTACCTGGTCACCCAGCCCGAGCGCTTCGACGTCATCGTCACCGACAACCTCTTCGGCGACATCATCACCGACCTCGCCGCGGCCGTCTCCGGCGGCATCGGCGTCGCCGCCTCCGGGAACATCAACCCGAGCGGCGCGTTCCCGTCCATGTTCGAGCCCGTGCACGGCTCGGCCCCGGACATCGCCGGCCAGGGCAAGGCCGACCCCACCGCCACGGTCCTGTCCGTCGCCCTGCTCCTGCGCCACCTCGGCTACGACGCCGAGGCCGCCCGGATCGACGAGGCCGTCTCGGCCGACCTCGCGGAGCGCACCGGCAAGCCCGCCCGCTCGACGTCGGAGATCGGCGACGCGCTGGCCGTACGAGTAGCCGGCTGACCCGCCGCGCTCGCTCGAATACTTTCGAAGCCGCCGGGTCACTCCGCACCCGGCGGCTTCCCCATGTCCGCTGCCGGGTGCCACCATCAACCCCTGGATCGCGATTCACGCCGGATCACGCCGATCACGCCGATTTCTTCCACGGCTCCCGCTTGCGATAATCGAATGCGGAGCCGCGGAATGAGGGAATGCTCGGACGTCCTAGCACTGGCCACTGGCAGTACTGGCGTGAGCGCGGCCCGCCACAATCAAAACCGGTGAAGGACATCCACTCATGACGACGCCCACGATCGAGCTCAAGCCCTCCGCCAGCCCGCTCTCCGCCAGCGAGCGCGAGGCGATACTGGCCAACCCGGGGTTCGGCCGCCACTTCACCGACCACATGGTGACGATCAAGTGGACCGAGGGCCGCGGCTGGCACGACGGCGAGCTCGTGCCGTACGCGCCGCTCTCCCTCGACCCGGCCACCATGGTCCTGCACTACGCGCAGGAGATCTTCGAGGGGCTCAAGGCCTACCGGCAGCCCGACGGGTCCGTCGCCTCCTTCCGCCCCGAGAAGAACGCCAGGCGCTTCCAGGCGTCGGCCCGCCGGCTCGGCATGCCGGAGCTGCCGGTCGAGACGTTCATCGAGGCGTGCGACGCGCTGGTCCGGCAGGACCAGGCCTGGGTGCCGGCGCACGGCGGTGAGGAATCCCTCTACCTGCGCCCGTTCATGATCGCCACCGAGGTCGGCCTGGGCGTGAAGCCCGCCGGCGAGTACCTGTTCCTGGTCATCGCCTCCCCGGCCGGCGCCTACTTCCCCGGCGGCGTCAAGCCGGTCTCCATCTGGGTCTCCGAGGACCACGTCCGCGCCGTTCCCGGCGGCATGGGCGACGCCAAGACCGGCGGCAACTACGCCGCCTCCCTGCTGGCTCAGGCCGAGGCCGCCGCGAAGGGCTGCGCCCAGGTCTGCTACCTCGACGCGGTCGAGCGCAAGTGGGTCGAGGAACTCGGCGGCATGAACCTCTACTTCGTGTACGGCGACAAGATCATCACCCCGTCGCTCACCGGCTCCATCCTGGAGGGCGTCACCCGTGACTCCCTCCTCTCGGTCGCCCGTGACCTCGGCTACGAGTCCGAGGAGGGCCGCGTCTCCGTCGACCAGTGGCAGCGCGACTCCGAGAACGGCACCCTCACCGAGGTCTTCGCCTGCGGTACGGCCGCGGTCATCACGCCGGTCGGCACGGTGAAGCGCACCGGCGCCGAGTGGCAGCAGAGCGGCGGGCAGCCCGGGGAGGTCACGCTGAAGCTGCGGCAGGCGCTGCTGGACATCCAGCGGGGCACGGCCGAGGACAAGCACGGCTGGATGCACAAGCTGGGCTGACCCCCGAGGCCGTGGGCCCAGGACTCCAAGGCGAAGCCGCCCCGGACAGCACCGTCCGGGGCGGCTTCGTCCGCTCGACGATGCCCAGGGTCAGCGCCTGCGCCCTCTCCTCCAGGTTCCGCTTCCCGTCCCGGTAGGCGTGATCGCGCCCCTACGGCAACCGCCCTCCTCGGCGGCACTCGGGCGAGCGGCCTCCTCGCCGAGGACCAGGACGTACGGGAGAGGGCGGACCGCCTACGAGTTCACCGAGGCGCGCTGAGCCTCGGTTCCCTCGGGCCCCTTGGTGCCGACGGCGACCGGCGTACGGCCTGCCCGCCCGGTCAGCGCCAGGTAGCCGAGCCCGCCCACCGCCCCCGACAGCAGGAAACTGCAGTCCACCCCGCCGGTCCAGGCCAGCAGCGGACCCTCGTACGACGGCAGTGACACCGCCAGCACCCCCACCACCGCGCCCAGCGCCCACGACACGGTCGCCGGGAGGTGCCAGCCGGCCCGGTACCAGTAGATCCCGCCCCGAGCCCGGCGGTTGAAGACCTGCAGGGCCTCCGCGTCGTACACGCCACGGCATCGCGCGAAGCCGATCATGGTGATGACCGCCCATGGGGTGCCGATGGCGGTCAGCAGGAGCACGAAGGACGTCATGGCGTCCTGGGCCGACGAGTAGTAGTGGCCGACGAACACGCAGGCCGTCGCGATCACCGCGACCGTGTAGGTGGCCGTCGCCCGGGACGCGCGCGGCAGGATCGCGTCCAGGTCGAGGCCCATGGAGTAGAGCATCAGACCCGCGTTGCCGACCGAGCCCGCGGAGGCGGCCAGCAGGAGCGGGACCAGGTACCAGGTCGGGGACGCGGAGACCAGCGGTCCGGCGTAGTCGAGGGCGGCCCGTGCCGCGTACGCCGTGAACGTGCCGAACAGCTGGGGGACCAGCAGGCCCAGGATCAGGCCGAGCCAGGTCGCGTGCAGGACCCGGCGGGAGGAGTGGCGGGCCGGGGAGATGTAGCGGGTGTAGTCGCCGAGGAGGGTGATGAAGGCGATCGGGCCGGACAGACCCGCCGCCACCGTCGCCAGCAGCCACGTCGGCCAGAAGCCGCCCAGCAGATAGCCGCCCGCCTCGGGCAGCGCGCCGGTCGTGAAGTGCGGGGCGTAGGCGATCACGCCGAGGACCAGCAGGGCCGTCATGCCGATCGCGAGGACCCGGGACATGGCGAGCAGCACCCGGTAGCCGTACACCGCGCCCGCGACGGTCGCCGCGGCCAGCAGTCCGTAGACCACCCCGTACGACATGTCGTTCGCCGGCACATCGAACAGACGGCCCAGCACGCCCACCATCACATCGCCGCCGATCCACACCGTCAGCGCGGAGTAGCCCAGCGCCAGCAGCAGCCCGACGAACGAGCCGACCAGGCGGCCCCGGACACCGAACTGGGCGCCGGAGGACGTGGACAGGTTCGTCGCCGTGCGCAGGGAGATCAGGGCCAGTGGGGCGGTGACGGCGGTGCCCACCAGGGTGCCGACCACGATCGAGCTCACCGACGCCCACCAGTCCAGGCCGAAGGACGGCGGCAGCCAGCCGAAGACGATCACCCCCAGGCAGAGGTTCGAGCCGAGCAGGATCGAGACGAGGTCCCGTGGGCTGCTCGTCCGTTCCCCCTCGGGGATGGTGTCGACTCCGCGCTGTTCCCTTGGCATGAGCGTCTCCCTCGGTTTGAGTGACGTTCAATCTGAAGTGCCCGAGGTTTGCTGTCAACCTTTCGGGCGACGGGATTTCGTGTTTAGAGTGATGCTCTAAAGTCGAGCAGGCAAGGAGGTGCCGCGTAGTGAGACTGACCCCAACGGAACGTGACCGGCTGCTGCTCTTCGGAGCCGCCGAACTGGCCCGGACGCGAAAGGCCCGCGGGCTGAGGCTGAACGTGCCGGAGGCGACCGCGATCGTCGCGGACACCGTGTGCGAGGCCGCCCGGGACGGGGCCCGGCTCGCCGAGGCCGTCGAACGCGCTCGCTCGGTGCTCGGTCCCGACGACGTGCTGCCGGGTGTCGCGGACGTCGTCACCGAGGTGCACGTCGAGGCCGTCTTCGACGACGGTTCGCGGCTCGCGGTGGTGAGCGACCCGATCGGCGGGGGACTGGGCGACCGGGCGCCGGGCGCGCTGCTGCCGGGGCCGGCGCACGCCGAGCCCGAGGCGGTCGTACGCCTGACGGTGACGAACACGGCGACCGTCCCCGTCTCCGTCACCTCCCACTTCCACTTCTTCGAGGCCAACCCGCGCCTCGACTTCGACCGGGGCACGGCGTACGGCATGCGGCTCGCCGTCCCCGCCGGATCCTCCGTGCGGTTCGGGCCGGGGGAGAGTGTCGAGGTCGGGCTCGCGCCCATCGGGGGCGACCGGATCGCCATCGGGTTCGCCGGTCTCGTCGACGGGGCGCTGGACGCGCCGGGGGCGAAGGAAGAGGCCCTGCACAGGGCCGCCGCCTGCGGATATCTGGGAGTCGAACGATGAACCCGCACGAGTACGCCGCCACCCACGGCCCCCGCGCCGGCGACCGCGTCCGGCTCGGGGACTCCGGTCTCACCATCCGCGTCGAGTCCGACTCCCAGCGCTACGGCGACGAGTTCCTCGCCGGGTTCGGCAAGACCGCCCGCGACGGGCTGCATCTCAAGGCGGCCGCCGTCCGGGAGACCTGTGACGTCGTGATCAGCAACGTCGTCGTGATCGACGCGGCGCTGGGGATCCGGAAGGTCTCGATCGGGATCAGGGAGGGGAGGATCTGCTCGATCGGGCGGGCCGGCAATCCCGACACCCTCGACGGGGTCGATGTCGTGGTCGGCACGGGTACGTCCATCGTGTCCGGCGAGGGGCTCATCGCCACCGCCGGGGCCGTCGACACGCATGTGCATCTGCTGTCGCCGCGCATCATGGAGGCGTCGCTCGCCTCCGGGGTGACCACGATCATCGGCCAGGAGTTCGGGCCGGTGTGGGGCGTCGGGGTCAACTCGCCCTGGGCGCTCAGCCACGCCTTCAACGCCTTCGACGCCTGGCCCGTCAACATCGGCTTCCTGGGGCGCGGCTCGTCGTCCGACCCGGCGCCCCTGGTCGAGGCGCTGGCCGAGGGCGGGGCGAGCGGCTTCAAGGTGCACGAGGACATGGGCGCCCACACCCGGGCCCTGGACACGGCGTTGCGTGTCGCCGAGGAGTACGACGTCCAGGTCGCCCTGCACAGTGACGGGCTGAACGAGTGCCTGTCCGTCGAGGACACCCTGCGCGTCCTGGAGGGCCGCACCATCCACGCCTTCCACATAGAGGGCTGCGGCGGCGGACACGTGCCGAACGTCCTGAAGATGGCCGGCGTCCCGAACGTCATCGGCTCCTCCACCAACCCCACCCTGCCCTTCGGCCGGGACGCCGTCGCCGAGCACTACGGCATGATCGTCTCCGTCCACGACCTGAAGACCGACCTGCCCGGCGACGCCGCCATGGCCCGCGACCGCATCCGCGCCGGGACCATGGGCGCCGAGGACGTGCTGCACGACCTGGGCGCGATCGGCATCACCTCGTCGGACGCGCAGGGCATGGGGCGGGCCGGCGAGACCGTGCGCCGTACCTTCGCGATGGCCGGGAAGATGAAGGCCGAGTTCGGCGCCCCGGACGTCGGCCACGACAACGAGCGCGTCCTGCGCTACATGGCCAAGCTGACCATCAACCCGGCCATTGCGCACGGCCTCGCCCACGAGGTGGGGTCGCTGGAGGTCGGCAAGCTGGCCGACGTCGTGCTGTGGCGGCCGGAGTACTTCGGCGCCAAGCCGCAGCTGGTGCTGAAGGCGGGCTTCCCGGCCTACGGCGTGGTCGGTGACCCGGGCGCCGCGACCGATACCTGCGAACCCCTCGTCCTGGGGCCGCAGTTCGGGGCGTACGGCGCCACCCCCGCCGACCTCTCGGTCGCCTTCGTCGCCGGGGCCGCCGTCGACCAGGGCCACGACACCATGCCGACCCGGCGCCGCAGGGTCGCCGTACGCGGCACGCGCGGTATCGGGCCGGCCGATCTGCGCCTCAACTCCCGTACCGGAGCGGTGGACGTGGACCAGCACACGGGCCTGGTGACGCTGGACGGAGAGCCACTGCGCTCCGAGCCCGCGGACTCGGTCTCCCTCAACCGCCTCTACTTCCTGTGAAGGACGACCGCATGAGCACGCCCGCCGCCGACGGCTTCCGTATGCCCGCCGAATGGTCCCCGCACGAGCGCACCTGGATGGCGTGGCCGGGGCCGAACCCGACCTTCGAGGACCCGGACGACCTGGCCGCCTCCCGCCGGGCCTGGGCCTCGGTGGCCCGCACGATCCGCCGCTTCGAGCCGGTGACGGTGGTGTGCGGTCCGGGACAGTCGCAGGAGGCGCGGCGGCTGCTCGGCCCGGACGTCGACACCGTGGAACGCGACCTGGACGACGCCTGGATGCGGGACATCGGCCCGACCTTCCTGACCGACGGCGCCGGTGGACTCGCCGCCGTCGACTGGACGTTCAACGGCTGGGGCGCCCAGGACTGGGCCCGCTGGGAGCACGACGCGAAGATCGCCGCGTACGTCTCCGACCTTGCGGGGTCGACCAGGACGTATGCCTCGCGGCTCGTCAACGAAGGCGGAGCGATCCATGTGGACGGCGAGGGTACGGTCCTGCTCACGGAGACCGTCCAGCTCGGCCCGGAGCGCAACCCGCACTGGACGCGGGAGGAGGTCGAGGCCGAGATCCACGCCATGCTCGGCACCCGCAAGGCGATCTGGCTGCCGCGCGGCCTCACCGGTGACTACCCCCCGTACGGTTTCGGCACCCTCGGCCACGTCGACATCGTGGCCGCCTTCGCCCGCCCCGGCGTGGTCGTGGCCCATGTGCAGCCGGACCCGGCGCACCCCGACCACGAGGTGACCAAGGAGATCGTCGGCCTGCTGAAGTCGCGGACGGACGCCCGCGGCCGCCGCCTGGAGGTCGTCGAGATCCCCGCCCCGACCGTGCTGGAGGCGGACGGCCACTGGGCCGACTACTCCTACATCAACCACTACCTCTGCAACGGCGGCGTCGTGCTCTGCGCCTTCGACGACCCGCGCGACGAACTCGCGGCCGGCATCTTCCGCCGCCTCTTCCCGGAGCGGACGGTCACCCTCGTGGACGCCCGTACGATCTTCGCGGGTGGTGGAGGCATCCACTGCATCACGCAGCAGCAGCCGAAGAGCTAGGAGTGCAGATGGCCGGTGGGCGCAGGCAGGCGCCGCCTCGTGACGAGGTCCTCGCCGCCGCCATGGAGATGATCGCCGAGCGCGGTCTGGAGAAGCTCACCATGGCGGCGCTCGGCCGCGAGGTCGGCATGAGCAGCGGTCATCTCCTCTACTACTTCCACTCCAAGGACGAGCTGCTGCTGCGCACCCTGGAGTGGAGCGAGGGCCGGCTCGGCGCCGAGCGCGGCCGGCTGCTGACGCGCACCGCCTCCGCCCGCGAGCGGCTCGACGCATACGTCGACCTGTACGTCCCCGACGGTCATCGCGACCCGCACTGGACCCTCTGGCTGGAGGTCTGGAACCGCTCGCAGAACGCCGACGACGCCGCCAGGGAACGCCAGGCCGCGATCGAGGGCGCCTGGCACCGCGACCTGGTGGCGCTGCTGGCGGAAGGGGTGTCGCGGGGCGAGTTCCGGACGGTCGACCCGGACCGTTTCGCCGCCCGGCTGAGGGCGCTCCTCGACGGCTTCTCCATCCATGTGGCCATCGGACTGCGCGGCACGGACCGGGCGCAAGTTCTGCGCCACGTAAGGGAGTTCCTGGACGACAGCCTCCTCGCGGACTCCTGAACCCACGCCCTGGTTGTACGCAATATTGCGGATTGACCCTGTAGCGCATGGTGCGTTTGCCTCAGGGGAGGACCAAGAGGGGAACGACCGACCACCTCTGACACCGACCGGCATCAACGGGGGAACCACCATGCACAGCACCAGGCGCGCCCGCGCGCTCGCCATCGCCGTCGCCCTCGCCGCCGCCACGGCGACACTGACCACGGGGACGTCGGCGGGGGCCGCACCCCGCGTCCCCTCGACCGAGCGGGTCACCGTGTCGGCGACGGGGGAGCAGGGCAACGGCAACTCGTACGCGCCGCAGTTCAGCGCCGACGGCCGCTTCGCGGCGTTCACGGCCGACGCGTCCAACCTGGTGCCCGGCGACACCAACGAGCGGGGGGACGTCTTCGTGCGCGACCTGCGCACCGGGGCCGTCGAGCGGGTCAGCGTCAGCTCGGCCGGCGCACAGGCCGACCAGCGGTCGACGGTGCAGGCCATCAGCGCCGACGGGCGGTACGTGCTGTTCCGCTCCAACGCCAGGAACCTGGTCCACTGGGACACCCGGCCCGCGGACGAGGGGGCCGACGACACCTATCTGCACGACCGCCGCACCGGCACCACGAAGCGGATCAGCGTCGCCTTCGACGGCGGCTCCGCCTACGCGGCCGGCGCCGACATGTCGGCCGACGCCCGCTACATCACCTTCAACGCCAAGGCCGACCGGATGGAGCAGGGCGCCCGCGACCTCTTCGGAGCCGTGTACGTCTTCGACCGCGGCACCGGCACGACGAAGCGGATCAGCAACCCCGGCCGCCCCGACAATCCGGCGCTCTTCCAGGACGTGAGCGCCGACGGCCGCTATGTGCTGTACACGCAGCTGGTGCCGCGCAGCTCGAACGGCGTCACCTGGGTGCACGACCGCCGTACCGGCACCGAGGAGCGGGTCAACGTCAAGGCGGACGGGACCCCGGCGGCGCGGTACGCGATGCCCGCCACACTCTCCGCGGACGGCCGCACCGTCGCCTTCCAGAACTGGGACGAGGACCTGGTCCCCGGCGGCGGCCCGGACGCGTCCGACATCTACGTCCGCGACCTGCGCACGGACGTCACCCGACGGATCGACGCCGGCCCCGACGGCGAGAGCATGCCGGACCGGCCCGTACTCAGCGCCGACGGCCGGTACGTGGGCTACGAGGCCACGCCGAAGCTGCCCGACGGAACGCTCGGCCCGGCCAACATCTATCTGCGCGACCTGCGCACCGGCTCCACCCGCCTGGTCAGTGAGTCGGTCACCGGCGGCCCCGTGACCGATGCGTACGTGTGGCTGGATTCGGTGAGCGAGAGGGCCAGGCGCATCGGCCTCAGCAGTTCCTCGGCCCAGCTCGTCGCCGGCGACACCAACGGCGTGAACGACGGCTTCGTCCGCCGCCTGCGCTGATCAGCACAGTGCTCGCATCCTGAGACGGACAGTGAGCGCGGGGGCGACTTGTGCCAGACTGCCCCCGTGCTCTCGTTCGCCATGATTATTGGCAGCAGGCGCGCCGGTCCGCAGTGACCACCACGTACGACCAGGTACGGGTGGACACCGTCGTCCTCGACCCGCGCGCAGACCTCTCGCACCCGCGAGAGGTTTTTCGCTTTTCTGGCCCACCTTCAGCCGGGAGCAAAGCGCGAGGGATCATAGGAGGACGGTGGAGCCGGTCATTCCGGTAAAGACCGCGATCCAACGGGATCCAACAGCAGGAGCCTTGACACCATGACCGCAACCAGCGAGCTCGACGATTCGTTCCATGTCTTCGACACCACCCTGCGCGACGGCGCGCAGCGGGAGGGCATCAACCTCACCGTCGCGGACAAGCTGGCCATCGCACGGCACCTGGACGAGTTCGGTGTGGGCTTCATCGAGGGCGGCTGGCCCGGCGCCAACCCGCGCGACACCGAGTTCTTCGCACGCGCCCAGCAGGAGATCGACTTCCGGCACGCCCAGCTGGTCGCCTTCGGCGCCACCCGCCGGGCCGGCGGCAAGGCGTCCGAGGACCCGCAGGTCAAGGCGCTGCTGGAGTCCGGCGCCCCGGTGATCACGCTCGTCGCCAAGTCCCACGACCGCCATGTCGAGCTCGCCCTGCGCACCACCCTGGACGAGAACCTGGAGATGGTCCGCGACACCGTGTCGTTCCTGCGCGAGCAGGGCCGTCGCGTCTTCGTCGACTGCGAGCACTTCTTCGACGGCTACCGCGCCAACCCCGAGTACGCGAAGTCCGTCGTCCGTACGGCGTCGGAGGCCGGCGCCGATGTCGTGATCCTCTGCGACACCAACGGCGGCATGCTCCCCGCCCAGGTCCAGGCCGTCGTCTCCACCGTCCTCGCCGACACCGGCGCCCGGCTCGGCATCCACGCCCAGGACGACACCGGCTGCGCGGTCGCCAACACCCTCGCCGCGGTCGACGCGGGCGCGACCCACGTCCAGTGCACGGCCAACGGCTACGGCGAGCGCGTGGGCAACGCCAACCTGTTCCCGGTCGTCGCGGCGCTGGAGCTGAAGTACGGCAAGAAGGTCCTCCCCGACGGCCACCTGCGCGAAATGACGCGCATCAGCCACGCAATCGCGGAGGTCGTCAACCTCACCCCCTCCACCCACCAGCCCTACGTCGGCGTCTCCGCCTTCGCCCACAAGGCCGGACTGCACGCCTCCGCGATCAAGGTCGACCCGGACCTGTACCAGCACATCGACCCGGAGCAGGTCGGCAACACCATGCGGATGCTGGTCTCCGACATGGCCGGCCGCGCCTCGATCGAGCTCAAGGGCAAGGAGCTCGGCATCGACCTCGGCGGCGACCGCGAACTCGTCGGCCGGGTGGTCGAGCGGGTCAAGGAGCGCGAGCTCAAGGGCTACACCTACGAGGCCGCCGACGCGAGCTTCGAACTCCTGCTGCGCACCGAGGTCGAGGGCAAACCCCTCAGCTACTTCCAGGTCGAGTCCTGGCGCGCGATCGTCGAGGACCGACCCGACGGCAGCCACGCCAACGAGGCCACGGTCAAGCTCTTCGCCAAGGGCGAGCGCATCGTGGCCACGGCCGAGGGCAACGGCCCCGTCAACGCCCTCGACCGCGCCCTCCGGGTAGCCCTGGAGAAGATCTACCCCCAGCTCGCCAAGCTGGACCTCGTCGACTACAAGGTCCGCATCCTGGAGGGCGTCCACGGCACCCAGTCCACGACCCGCGTCCTGATCTCCACGTCCGACGGGGCGGGGGAGTGGTCCACGGTGGGCGTCGCCGAGAACGTCATCGCCGCCTCCTGGCAGGCCCTGGAGGACGCCTACACCTACGGCCTGCTGCGGGCCGGGGTGACACCGGCCGAGTAGGCCGAACGGACCTCGCCGTCATCCCCCGGGCCCGTCGTCCAGGGCACACTGGAGCCATGGACACGGACGACGTGAGGAACCTGCTGGCCCGGGGGCAGGTCGCGACCCGTCTGCCCGCCCAGGACCTGGAGCGGGCCCGGCGCTTCTACTCCGAGACGCTCGGTCTGGAGCCCGTCGACGAGCGCCCGGGCGGGCTGCTGTACCGGTGCGGGGGCACCGAGTTCGCCGTGTACCAGTCGACGGGCGCCTCCCCCGGCACCTTCACGCAGATGGGGTGGCAGGTGGAGGACGTGGACGCCGTAGTGGCGGAACTCAGGCGGCGCGGCGTCGAGTTCGAGGACGTCGACGTGCCGGGCCTGCGCACGACGAACGGCATCGCCGACATCGAGGGGCACTACCCCGGCAAAGGCTTTCGTGGGGAGCGCGCCGCCTGGTTCCACGACAGCGAGGGCAACCTGCTGGGCATCGGGCAGCCGTACGTCTGAACCGTTACTGCAGGCGCCACTTCTGGTTGGCGGCGCCCGTGCAACTCCAGATCTGCGCACGCGCCCCGTTCGCCGAGGAGTTGTCCGTCACGTCCAGGCACTTGTTCGCGGCGCGGTTGACCACGTCACCCGACGACGCGTCGTACGACCACTGCTGCGCACCCGTGCCGTTGCAGTCGTACAGCTGCACCTTCGCCCCGTCCGCCGTCGATCCGGACGTCACGTCCAGGCACTTGCCCAGCGCCCGCACCGACCCGTCGCCCTGCACGGTCCACCGCTGGGCGGACGTGCCGTTGCAGTCGTAGAGCTGCACGGCGGCCCCGTCGGCCGTCGAACCGCCCGCCACATCAAGGCACTTGCCCGCGAGGCCCACGAACGCGCCCGACCGGGATGGGCCCTCGGTCTGGGTGCCCGACCAGGTGAAGGTCGCCGACGTCTTGCCCGGCAGCGAGTAAGTGGCGTGCTGTGAGCCCCAGTTGACGGTCACCGTCTTCGCGGTCGAGGCGTCGTTGTAGGCGATCAGCGCCTTCGAACCGTCGGTGTTCCGCCATGCCACGTTCGGCACGGACGAGGACGCGGTCGACGCGATGCGCTGCGCGCCCGGCCGTACGAACTTCGTCAGATGGCCCATCGTGTAGTACTCGACCGTGTAGTCGACCTGCCCGTGCCGCGAGTCCCCGTTGTGCACGGTGATGAACCCGTCGCAGGTCCCGCAGCCACCGTTGTGCGGCCCCCGGTTCTGGTCCACCGCCAGCGACCACTTCGTCACCGACTTCGCCCAGTTCCGGGTGTAGTCGATGATGTTCATCATGTCCTCGCGCTGCTGGTTGGCGATCCAGGTGCCTCCCGAGTGCTCGGTGCCGAGGGCGTCCAGCCGCGGGTACCGGTCGTGCACCTGCGTCTGCTCGGCCACGTCGCCGCCGTAGCCGTGCCAGGCGATCCCGCCGAAGTTCGGGTGGCCGCGCACCGCCGCGTCGTCCACGGTCTGGGCGGCGTAGGCGTCGTAGGTGTCCCAGTTCCAGTCGTGCGCCAGCACCTTGGTGGGCAGCCCGGCCGACTGGAGCCTGGGCAGCAGCTCGTTCTTGGTGAAGTACGCCAGCCCGCTCGCGTTCCAGCTCATCGACGGGTAGCCCGAGCAGCAGGTCGGTTCGTTCTGGGCGGTGACGTACGCGATCGGGATGCCCTGTGCCTGATAGGCCTGCACGTACTTCACGAAGTACGAGGCGTACGCGCCGTAGTGCTCGGCCTTCAGCCATCCCCCGTTGAGCTGCCCGTTGTCCTTCATCCAGGCGGGAGCCGTCCACGGCGAGGCCATCACGGTGAGCCCCGGGTTGAGCTGACGTGCCTGCTTGGTCAGCGGCACGACGTCCTGCAGATCGTGTGCGATCGAGAACTCGGACAGATCCGGGTCGGTCTGCCCGGCCGGTACGTCGTCGTACGTGTAGCCGAAGCGGGCGAGGTCCGACCCGCCCATGGGATTGCGCAGGAACGACAGCCCGATGCCCTCCGTCGGCGAGAACAGCTTGCGCATGGTGTCGTCCTTCGTGGCCTGCGACAGCGCACCGCTGCCGTCCATCAGCCAGGCCGCGGTGTCCGTGAACGACGCGCCGCCGCCGGTGAAGGACTGGTAGCGGGTGTTCTCGTCGACGGTGATGTTCTCGCCGCCCCCGCCGGAGCCCGCCTGGAAGGCGAACGGGGTCTGCGGCTGGAGCCCGCGGACCACATGGCGACCGCCGGAGTCGTCCGTCGTGGTGAGCCAGGCGGTGACCTGTTCGCCCGCCGCCTGCGCGGGCGTGGCCGTCGTGAAGCCGACCGCCGTGAGACCGGCCGTGCCGAGGAGCCCGGTGAGGAGCAGCCCGAGCGTCCGAGTGGATCTCCTCATGGAGCGCAGCCCTTCTGGATGTGGGGATGGGGGCCGTGCGAGGCGTGAGTAAATGACGGGTTCGTAGACGCGTCAAGGGGTCTCGCGTTCATTAGCTGAAGCGACAACCCTCCAGATTCAGCCGGGAGTTGAGTGCGTACCGATCCTGACGTGAAGTCTTGACGTCAATCGGTGCCGCCAGTTAACTCACGGCGTGAGCTAAGTCGTATGTGGACTATGAGAGTCGAGGGACGTGCCATGCGCAGAACCGCCCTGCTCGCCTCCGCCGCACTCCTCACCACCCTGCTCCCGCTCACCGCGGCGGCCCCCGCGTCCGGCGCCGACGACCCCGCCCCGGTCCCCGTCGACCGCTTCGAGGGCGAGGTCCCCTTCGTCGGCCCGCCCGCCGAGGGCGTCTTCACCTGGGGCGGTGACAACGACGACCCGCCCACTCTCCGGCTGGCCGCCCGCGACGACGCGCCCGAGGGCGAGAAGGTGCTGTCCGGCACTTACGACATCAGCGCCTATGGCGGATTCACCCATACATTCGCCTACACCGAACCCGCCCACGACTGGTCCGCCCACCAGGGCATCCGCCTGTGGTGGGACGGCCGCAACAACGGCAGGAAGATCGCCTTCGAACTCAAGGACGGCGGCGCCAACGGCGACGCCACCGAGCTCTGGACGACCTCCTTCACCGACGACTTCAGCGGCTGGAAACAGATCGAGCTGCCGTTCACCGACTTCATTTATCGCACGGACTACCAGCCCGTCGGCGGCATCGACCACATCCTCGGCCTCACCGAGACCTGGGGGTACGCCGTCACACTCCCCGCCGGTGTCCAGGGCCAGTTCGCCATGGACGGCGTCGAGTTGTACGGCAAGGCCGACCAGTCCCTGAAGGCATCCGTCCGTACCGACTCCGCCGTGTACCCGACGGACGAGGGCGACCGGGCGACCGTCCGCCTCACCGTCGCCACCACCGGCTCCGCCCCCATCGACGAACCGGTCACCGTCACCTACGAGACCACCGGCGGCACCGCCGACCCCGCCAAGGACTACACCCCGGTCGGCGGGACCCTCACCTTCCCGGCCGGCACCGCCTCCGGCACCACCCGCGAGATCCACGTCCCCACCCTGCGGGACAGGTCCGCCGAGCCCGCCGAGACGATCCCGCTGAAACTGACGGTGACCGGCGCCAAGGCCCCGGCCGAGACCCCGCAGATCGTGGTCGACGCGCACGGACTGCCGTATCTGAACGGCAAGTTGCCGGTGCGGAAGCGGGTCGCCGATCTCCTCTCCCGGATGTCCCTGGAGGAGAAGGCCGGCCAGATGACCCAGGCCGAGCGCGGCGCCCTGGCGAACCCGGGGGACATCGCGGCGTACGACCTCGGTTCGGTCCTGTCCGGCGGCGGCTCGGCCCCGACGCCCAACACCCCCGCGGCCTGGGCGAAGATGATCGACGGCTTCCAGCTCCGGGCGCAGGCGACCCGCTTCCAGATCCCGCTGATCTACGGCGTCGACGCGGTGCACGGCCACAACAACGTGGTCGGCGCGACGATCATGCCGCACAACGTCGGACTCGGCGCCACCCGGAACCCGGGGCTCGCCTACCGGGCGGGCGCGGTGACGGCGGCCGAGACACGGGCCACCGGCATCCCCTGGGACTTCGCGCCCTGCCTGTGCGTGACGCGGGACGACCGCTGGGGACGGGCGTACGAGTCCTTCGGCGAGGACCCGGCGCTCGTCGACTCGATGGAGACGGTCATCCAGGGCCTGCAGGGGCGCGCGGACGGCCGGGACCTGGACCGCGCCGACAAGGTCCTCGCCACCGCCAAGCACTTCGTCGGCGACGGCGGCACGGCATACGGCACCTCGACCACCGGGACGTACACCGTCGACCAGGGCGTCACCAAGGTCACCCGGCAGCAGCTGGAAGCCGTCCACCTGGCGCCGTACGCGACGGCCGTCGACCGCGGTGTCGGCACGGTCATGCCGTCCTACTCCTCCCTCGACCTCGTCGGCGACGGCCGGGGCCCGGTCAGGATGCATGCCCGCGCCGACATGATCAACGGTGTACTCAAGGGCCGTATGGGCTTCGACGGCTTCGTCGTCAGCGACTGGAACGGCATCGACCAGATCCCCGGCGACTACGCGAGCGACGTGCGCACGTCGGTCAACGCGGGCGTGGACATGGTCATGGCCCCGTACGCCTACAAGGACTTCCACGCGGCCCTCGTCGCCGAGGTCCGGGCCGGGCGCGTCAGCGAGAAGCGGGTGACCGACGCCGTATCCCGCATCCTCACCCAGAAGTTCCGCCTCGGCCTCTTCGAGAAGCCGTACGCCGACACGAGCGGCGCGGCGCGGATCGGGTCCGCGGAACACCGGGCGGTGGCGCGCCGGGCGGTGGCCGAATCGCAGGTGCTGCTGAAGAACACCGACGGCCTGCTTCCCCTGCGGAAGTCGCAGAAGGTGTACGTCGCCGGATCCAACGCCGACGACATCGGCAACCAGAGCGGCGGCTGGACCGTCACCTGGCAGGGCTCGTCCGGCGCCGTCACCCCCGGCACGACCATCCTGGAGGCGATGCGGAAGAACGCCGCGCGGCTGACGTATTCCAAGGACGCGTCCGCGCCCATGACCGGCTACGACGCAGGCGTGGTCGTGGTCGGCGAGACCCCGTACGCCGAGGGCGTCGGTGACGTCGGCAACGGCCACGACCTGCGACTGAGCACCGCCGACCGGGCCGCCGTGGACAGGGTGTGCGGCGCGATGAGGTGCGCCGTGCTGATCGTCTCCGGACGCCCGCAGCTGATCGACGACGAGCAGCTGGCCGGAATCGACGCCCTGGTCGCCTCCTGGCTGCCCGGCACCGAGGGCGACGGCGTGACGGACGTGCTGTTCGGGAACCGGCCCTTCACCGGGCAACTCCCCGTGACCTGGCCGAAGAGCGAGGCACAGCTGCCGATCAACGTCGGCGACACGTCGTACGACCCGAGGTTCCCGTACGGCTGGGGCCTGACGACGCTGACCAAGGTGCCCGGCGGAGGCGCCGCGACCCTGAAGGCGCTGGGTGTCGCGGCGACGGCCGCCGAGCAGGCCGGAGCGGCGCAGACCGGCCGCACGCTCGTCACCAAGGCCCGCCTGATCGTCCAGCAGCGGGCCGCCGCGAAGGGAATCACCGAGCAGGTGGCCGCACCCTTCGCCGAGGCCGACCATCTGCTGCTCACGGGCAGGTACGGGGCGGCGGTGGAGAGGCTGAGCGCGGCGTATCGGGGGGCCTGAGCGGTTGGCCGGGGATGGGGAGGGAGGCCGTAGGGCGGCGCCGGCCCGGTGGGGAACCCACCCACCGGAATCCGCTCACCGGGACCGGCGCCTTTGCCCGCCCCATCAGGTAGCGTCGAGGGTATGAGGACTCTGCTCGTCCGGGGCCTCATGCGCTCGCTGATCGTGCCGGTCGCCGCGGCAGTCGCGGTGCTCACCGCCGGCGCGCCCGGCGCACATGCGGCCACGGACCTTTCCCAGGTCGCCGAGGCGCTGCGCGACGGCCCCGTGTACGTGGACCCCGCGGCCTCGGACCAGCTGTCGTCGGCGGACGCCGAAGCACTCGCCGACAAGATCGAGGACGCCGACAAACCGGTGTTCGTGGCCGTACTGCCTGCCGATCAGCCCACCGAGAAGCTCCTGCTGAACCTCCGTACGGAGACCGGAATCACGGGCCTGTACGGCGCCCGCGTGGGCGATCGGTTCGACGCGGCGGCCGACGCCTCCGTGATGTCCGGGCGGGCGGTGGACAACCTGGTCACGTCGGTGCAGAGCGCCGGCGACGCCAAGGCCCAGCTGAACGACTTCGTCGACGCGGCGCTGAACAACGTGCGCGGCACGGCCCCGGCGAGCTGGAGCGATGGCGGCGAGGGCGTGGACGTCGGCGGTCTGGTCGCCGTCGGCGCGGTGCTGGTGGCCGGCGGCGCGGGCGCGTACGCGCTGATCAGGCGCAACCGGCGGCGCCACGAGGCGGAGCAGCGGGCGGCACTGGAGAAGCTGCGGGTCGTGGTCGACGAGGACATCACCGCCTTCGGCGAGGAAATGGACCGCCTGGACTTCCACCCGGCCGAGGCCGGCGCCGACGACGCGATGCGCGCGGACTACGAACGCTCGCTGGACGCCTACGACCAGGCGAAACGGCTCATGGACGGGGCCCGTAAACCGGAGGACGTCAAGGCGGTCACCCAAGCCCTGGCGGACGGCCGCTTCTCCCTCACCCAGCTGGCCGCCCGCCGGGAACACCGGCCCCTCCCGGAACGCCGGCCGCCCTGCTTCTTCGATCCCCGTCACGGCACGGCGGTGGCCGAGGAGACCTGGATCCCGCCCGGTGGCACCGCCCGCGAGGTCCCCGTCTGCGCGGCCGACCGCACCCGCCTGTCCGAGGGCCGCGACCCCGTGATCCGCGAGGTCGACACCGAACACGGCCGCCGCCCGTACTGGGACGCCGGCCCCGCCTACGGCCCCTGGGCAGGCGGTTACTTCGGCAGCGGCCTCCTCCCCGGCCTCCTCATCGGCACGATGCTGGGCAGCATGATGTCCGCACCGGCCTATGCGGCCGACTATGGGGCCGGGTACGGATTCGGCGGCGGGGGTTATGAGGGCGGCGACATGTCCGGTGCGGACTTCGACCCCGGGGACTTCGGTGGCGGGTTCGGGGGTGGGGACTTCGGCGGGGGTGGGTTCGACGGCGGAGGGTTCTGAAGGCAGACGGGGCGTGGCCCCGCACATCGGGTGACAGTTCTCGGTGCGGTCGACGGCCGCGTGTCCTCCGCGTTCCTGGGACGAGCAGCAACTGTGCGATGTCGCCGTTTCCAGGAAGAAGGAACCGTTGACGAGCGGGAACGTGTACCGGGCCTGCTCGGGTGTCAGGTGACCGGTAGCCGGTGACCCGTAGCCGGTAGCCGGTACACGAAACCCGCGGGCCCGGCATCCGAAGACACCGGGCCCGGGGGTCTGGCAGGTCAGAGAGAGGACGCCGCCGAGGCGATCGCGGAGGCGAAGGTCGAGACCTCGGTGTAGACGCCGGGGGCGTTCGGGCGGGCGCAGCCTATGCCCCAGCTGACGATGCCGACCTGGATCCAGGCGTTGTTGGCGTCGCGGCGGAACATCGGGCCACCGGAGTCGCCCTGACAGGTGTCGACGCCGCCCGCGGGCAGGCCGGCGCAGATCTCCTCGTTCGCGATGAGGCCGCTGTAGCCGCTGTAGGAACGGCACTGGGCGTCACTGACGAACGGCACGTTGGCCTTGAGCAGGTAGCGCTGCTGACCGCCGCCCTCGGTGGCCGCACCCCAGCCGGCGACCGTGAAGGTGCCGGTGTTGTACTGCGAGGTCGTCGCGATCTTCAGCGTCGGCAGGTTGATCGGCTGGGCGAGCTTGATGAGCGCCCAGTCCTTGCCGTTGCCGTTGTAGCCGGGTGCCTGCAGCACCTTGGTGGAACGGACCTGGACACGACCGCTGGAGGACTGGAGGTCCACGACACCGGCGGTGGCCGTGATGCTCGTGTTGTTCCCGGAGCCGCTCACGCAGTGCGCGGCGGTGAGCACGATCTGCTGGGTGTAGAGCGCGCCGCCACAGCCCATGGAGAGCCGGACCATGAACGGGAACTCGCCCTGCGCGGCACGGGTCCCGCCGACGACGGGGTTGGGAGCGGCCTGCGCGGCCGAGACGGGCTGAAGGCTGGCGATCGCGAGAGCGGCGGCGCCGATGGCCGCGCATCTCTTGAGTGCGGTGATGAGCTTCTTCAACGTGATGCCTTCCGTGGGGGGTTGGACATACGAACGTGGAGAGAGCACTGGAATGTCGGGGGCATGCCAGCAGGGGGGAGTGAGCTTCTGGTGACATGCGCCGGTCAAAGTTGTTGCTGGATTATGAGAACCCCGCGCACGCGACGACAAGGGGTCAATTCCGGCCACGCCGCTCGGGGCAGATGGCTCGGGCTCGCCCACCGTCACCCATACCGTTCCCCGGCCGTATGCCACCAGCCGGGCGGCGAGGGGGAGTTAACGACAGCGGTCGGCTGATCGGGACGCAGTCCGGATACGGCGCCGACCTGCCCGTCCTTTTCGGCGCGCGGCCGGATCACCGGCCTTGTCCATCGCACCGCCCCCATCGACCCCACCAGCCCCACCTGCCGTACCCGCCACCCCGGCCACCACCAGCGACAGGGCGACCAGCGCAGCACTGACCCACAGGGGCGACCGATACCCGCCGCCGGCCTCGCCCCCGATCGCCGTTGAGAGCACCGGCCGCCGGCACACAGACCCCCAGGTCCCGCGCGATGTCCGGCACCAGCCCGGCCAGCATGAACTCGGACGTCCCCTGCGCGAACACGGCGACACCCAGCAGAAAAAGAGCGAACGGCATGAAGAAACTCCGCAACCCGAAGTCGAAGTCGAAAACGGCACGTCGAACGGCCGTCCGGCAGCGGAGTGAGCCTTGAAAGGGAGTGAGCCCTGATCAGCCCGGCATCACGAGCAGCCACCGGAGAGCCGGTGGCCGGAGTCTGGAGGCTTCGGGGCTGGACACGGACGCAAACTAACAACGCCGACAGCACCGGCACCACTGAAATTCAGCACGCCCGTCGCACGGGCCCACCACCCCGGGTTCCACTCCCCGGTGCTTGGCCCTGTAAGTCAGGTTCCGAATGGGCCAGGTTCCGAATAGGCCAGTTTCTGACCTATAGGCGACCTACGGTGACCTCATGACCCCCTCCGACGGCACAGCCCCCCGCGCCTTCGAATCGGCCGCCGCTCTGGACACCTGGCTGACCACTCACTCCACCCCCGAGCACCCGCTGCAGGGCGGCCTCTGGATCAAGGTCGCCAAGAAGGGCTCCGGCACCCCCTCCGTCACTGCCGCCGAGGTCAACGACGTGGCTCTCTGCCACGGCTGGATCACCGGTCAGCGCAAGGGGCTCGACGCCACGCACTACCTGCAGCGGATCACCCCGCGCCGGCCGGGCAGCCTCTGGTCGATGGTCAACGTCCGGCGGGTCGAGGAGTTGGCGGCCGCCGGACGGATGCGGCCCGCCGGGCTCGCGGAAGTGGCCGGTGCGAAGGCGGACGGCAGATGGACGGCGGCCTATGAGTCGCAGCGCAACGCCACCGTCCCCGAGGACCTCGCGGCCGCACTGGAGCGCAACTTCCGGGCCAAGGCCGTCTTCGAGGGGCTCGGCAGGACGGACCGCTATCTCGTCATGCTCGGGTTGCTTCGGGCCCGTACTCCGGAGAACCGTGCGGCTCAACTGGCGGCCGCGATCGCCAAGTTGGAGTCCGGGCCAGTGAGCGGGCGACGCCGAGCGGGACACCCGCCCTCCTGATACGGGAATTGAGGAACTGGAGGGCGAATGCTCAGCGGGTCGCGGCTCCGTCGCCGAAGGCCTACGCGTTCCTGATGGCCGAAATGTCGAAGTTCAGCTTGATCTTGTCGGAGACCAGCACCCCACCCGTCTCCAGCGCGGCGTTCCAGGTCAGCCCCCACTCCGACCGCAGCAGCTCCGCCTTGCCCTCGAAACCGACGCGCTCGTTGCCGAACGGGTCCTTCGCGGCGCCGTTGAACTCCAGGTCGATGGTGAGCGGCTTGGTCGTGCCGAGGATCGTGAGATCGCCGGTGATGCGGTAGTCGTCGCCACCGAGGGACTCGGCCGAGGTCGAGCGGAAGGTCATCGTCGGGAACTCCTCCGCCTTGAAGAAGTCCGCGCTCTTGAGGTGACCGTCGCGGTCCGCGGAGCCGGTGTCGATGCTCTCCATCTTGACGTCGATGGACGCGGTGGACGCCGACGGGTCGCTGCCGTCCAGGTGCAGCGAGCCGCTGAAGTCGAGGAACTTGCCCTTGACGTTGGTGACCATGGCGTGGCGGACCGTGAAGCCGATCGTGGAGTGGGCCGTGTCGATCGTGTAGTCACCGGTCAGGGCGGAGAGGTCGAGGTTCGCCATGACGTGCTCCTTCGAGTGATGTCCCGACAGTGATGCCGAAACGGTGATGTTGAATCTTTAACTACATCAACGTGACCGACCTTAGGGCTATTCCGTTCAATGTTCAACATCATCCGTAAAGTGTTGGCGTGATTACTCTGAGGTGGTAGATGCCCAGGGCATGAACCCACAGCGAAGAGCACCCATGGGACCCACTCGCCGAGCCGTCTTAGTCGCGACGGCGCTCATGGCCGCGGCCGCTCCCGCCGCCCGCGCCGCCGTCGCCGACCCCTACGACGCCCTCCGTCTGCGCTGGCTGACCATCGCCCTCGGCGCCGGCTACGACCCCGCCACGGAGCCGTACGCCTCCCGCCTCGCCGAGACCGGCACCCTCGCCCGCGGCTTCCGGGCCACCATGGCTCCCGCCCCCACCTCCCTCTGGCCCGACCACCCCTACGACCCGCCCGCCGGCATCACGCAGAGCTACAGCCGCCTGTGGACCATGACCCAGGCCTACGTCCAGCAGGGCACCGGATCCACCGCCGACCCCGCCCTCCTCGCCGACGTCCTGCGTGGCCTCGACCACCTCTCCGCCACCGTCTACAACCCCTCCACCACCCGCTACGGCAACTGGTGGGAATGGCAGATCGGCAGCCCCCGCCTGCTGATGGACATCGCGGCCGCGCTGTACGGCCATCTCGCCGATCCCCGGATCGACGCCGCCTGCGCTGCCGTCGACCACTTCATCCCGGACGCCATGCTCACCGATTACTCCGGCACCTCCACCGGCGCCAACCGCGTCGATCTGTGCCGCAGCGTCGCCCTGCGCGGCATCCTCGGCCGGGCCCCGGCGAAGATCGCGCTCGCCCGCGACGCGCTCTCTCCGGTCTTTCCGTACGTCACCAAGGGCGACGGCCTCTACGCCGACGGCTCCTTCGTCCAGCACACCTGGGTCGCCTACTCCGGCACCTACGGCCAGGTGCTCCTCGACGGCCTCGGCCGCCTCTTCGCGCTGCTCGCCGGATCCGAGTGGGAGGTGACCGACCCGAACCGGCAGATCGTCCTCGACGGCGTCGAGCGCGCCTACGCGCCCCTCATCCACGACGGACTGGTGATGGACGGCGTCAACGGCCGTGCCATCAGCCGGGGTTACCTCAAGAGCGACGAGCGGCAGGTGATGCGCAGCGACCACTACCACGGGCAGGCGATCATCGCCGCCGTCGCCCTGCTCGCGGGCGGGGCGAGCGCGGCGGAACGCGAGCGCTGGTACGGCCGTATCAAGGGATGGATCGAACGGGACACCGTCACCCCGATCTTGACTGCGCGTCAGTTCGGCGTCGCCGACCTCGCCCGACTGCACACCGTCGCCGATTCACCGGTCCCGGCCGTACCCGAACCCACCGGCCACCACCTCTTCGCCGCCATGGACCGGGCCGTCCACCGCCGCCCGCGCTTCGTCGCGAACATCACCATGGCCAGTGACCGCATCGCCCACTACGAGTGCGGCAACGGCGAGAATCCGCGCGGCTGGCACACCGGCGCCGGAATGCTCTCGTGGTGGGCCGACGGCCCCGGCGGCCGGGCCGATCGGGCCGCCCAGTACACGGACTGGTACTGGCCGACCGTCGACTGGTACCGCCTTCCCGGCACCACCGTCTCCACGCGCCGCCTCCCCGACAGGGCGGGCGGCGAGTGGGGCGAGCCCAAGCCCGGCGTGCGGTGGGTCGGGGGCGCGACCGACGGCGAGTACGCGGCGATCGGGCAGCACCTGAAGGGACTGGGGTCGACGCTCGAAGCCCGCAAGTCGTGGTTCTGCGTCGCGGACGCCGTGATCTGCCTCGGCGCCGGGATCAGCTGCACCGACGGAGTCCCCGTCGAGACCGTCGTCGACAACCGCAACCTGGGGGAGGGCGGCGACCAGGCCCTCGTACGCGGCCGGGGCTGGGCCCATCTGGAGGGCCACGGCGGCTGGGTGGTGCCGTACGGCGATCTGCGCACCCTGCGCGAGGACCGCACCGGCGCCTGGTCCGACATCAACACCGGCAGTACGACCGAGCGCCGCACCCGCCGCTGGCAGACCCTCTGGCTGGAGCACGGCACGGACCCGGTGGATGCGGCCTACGTCTACCTGCTCATGCCCGGCGCCGAACGGGACGCGGTGGCGGCGCGGGCCGCGTACGGTGCCCGCTGGCTGTCGGTCCTCGCCAATCACAGCGGATGCCAAGCCGTACGCGTGCCCTCTCTGGGGCTGACCGCCGCCAACTTCTGGCAGCCGGGTACGGCGGGTCCGCTCACCGCCTCCGCCGGGGCGAGCGTGCTGCTCCGCGGCCGGGGCGGTACCGCTACCCTCTGCGTGAGCGAGCCGCCGCGCACGGGCGAGCCGCTGGAGATCATCTGGGACCGTCCCGTACGACGGATCCTGCGGGCCGACGACTCGGTCGAGATCCTCGCGACGGGGCGCCGACTGAGGGTCCGTGTCACTCCGGGGATGGTATGCGCGACCCACCAGTGTGAGGTGGCTCTCGGCTGAAGCCTTTGTGTGACCCCGACAACGCGCACGCCCTCTGAGCAGTCGGAAGGGCTGCATGCCGTCATGGTTCTGTTCAGTGGCACCAGGAAATGGCTCCGGAGACTGTACGGAGTCAACGGCTCGCTTTCCTTGGTGTCCTTCGTAAGGTCACTACATGACCGTTTTGGAAGAGGCACCGGGTGAGCCGATCGACGCGCGCGGACGGACCGCCGAGCTGCACGAGATCCGTGCGCAGGCGCTGGCCGGCCCGAGCGAGAAGGCGACCGCGGCGCAGCATGCCAAGGGCAAGCTGACCGCCCGGGAGCGGATCGAGCTGCTGCTGGACCCGGATTCCTTCCGGGAGGTCGAGCAGCTGCGCCGGCACCGGGCCCAGGGCTTCGGCCTGGAGGCCAAGAAGCCGTACACCGACGGTGTCATCACCGGCTGGGGCACGGTGGAGGGCCGCACGGTCTTCGTCTACGCCCACGACTTCCGCATCTTCGGCGGCGCGCTGGGCGAGGCCCATGCCACGAAGATCCACAAGATCATGGACATGGCCATCGCGGCCGGTGCCCCGCTGGTCTCGCTGAACGACGGCGCCGGCGCCCGTATCCAGGAGGGCGTCTCCGCCCTCGCCGGTTACGGCGGCATCTTCCAGCGCAACACCAAGGCGTCCGGCGTCATCCCGCAGATCTCGGTCATGCTCGGCCCGTGCGCGGGCGGCGCGGCGTACAGCCCCGCCCTGACGGACTTCGTGTTCATGGTCCGCGAGACCTCGCAGATGTTCATCACCGGCCCGGACGTCGTCAAGGCGGTCACCGGCGAGGAGATCACCCAGAACGGCCTGGGCGGCGCGGACGTGCACGCCGAGACCTCCGGCGTCTGCCACTTCGCGTACGACGACGAGGAGACGTGCATCGCCGAGGTGCGCTACCTGCTCTCGCTGCTGCCCCAGAACAACCGCGAGAACCCGCCCCGGGCCGAGTCCTCGGACGCGCCCGACCGCCGCAGCGAGGTGCTGCTCGACCTGGTCCCGGCGGACGGCAACCGGCCGTACGACATGGCCAAGGTCATCGAGGAGATCGTCGACGACGGCGAGTACCTGGAGGTCCACGAGCGCTGGGCGCGGAACATCATCTGCGCGCTGGCCCGGCTCGACGGCCAGGTCGTGGGCATCGTGGCCAACCAGCCGCAGTCCCTCGCCGGCGTCCTGGACATCGAGGCGTCGGAAAAAGCTGCGCGCTTTGTCCAGATGTGTGACGCTTTTAACATTCCGATCGTCACTTTCCTGGACGTACCGGGCTTCCTCCCCGGCGTCGACCAGGAACACGGCGGCATCATCAGGCACGGCGCGAAGCTCCTCTACGCCTACTGCAACGCGACCGTGCCGCGGATCTCGCTGATCCTGCGCAAGGCGTACGGAGGTGCGTACATCGTCATGGACAGCCAGTCCATCGGCGCCGACCTCACCTACGCCTGGCCGACCAACGAGATCGCCGTGATGGGCGCGGAGGGCGCGGCCAACGTCATCTTCCGTCGGCAGATCGCCGAGGCCGAGGACCCCGAGGCCATGCGGGCCCGCATGGTCAAGGAGTACAAGTCCGAGCTCATGCACCCCTACTACGCGGCCGAGCGTGGCCTGGTGGACGACGTGATCGACCCCGCGGAGACCCGTGAGGTGCTCGTGAAGTCCCTGGCGATGCTCCAGACCAAGCACGCCGATCTGCCGTCCCGCAAGCACGGCAACCCCCCGCAGTAACCCAGCGGACCCTCCGCGATACCCCAGCGGAAACCTCTCTCACGGAGACTGACACCCATGAACCTCCCTGATATTCGCGTCGAGAAGGGCCATGCCGAGCCCGAGGAAGTCGCGGCCATCACGGCGATCCTCCTGGCCCGCGCCGCCGCCCAGCCCTCCGACCCCGCCCCGGCCCATCGCGGCCGCGCGAAGGCCGGCTGGCGCCGCCTGGAGCGCGAGCCCGGCTTCCGGGCACCGCACAGCTGGCGCTGAGCTTCTGAGTGTGGCTACGGCCCCGTTCTCCTTCGGGAGTGCGGGGCCGTACGCACGCGGTCAACTGATCACGACGTGCGTGCTGAACTGATCACGACGTGCGTGCTGGGCGGGCCGAGGGCGGCGGCGTCCTCGGGGAGGACACAGTCGTGCAGGTTCAGATGGTCGATGGTGGCAGGAAGCTCCGTGTCCCGAAGCCAGGCGGCCACGTCCACTCTTGTGAGGGTCAGGGTTCGCAGCCGGACGGTGGAGAGGGCCGACATGGCCCTGGGCAGGCAGATGGCGTCGGCCCGCAGGTCCAGTGTTGCGATGCCGGAACCGGTCAGCGGCGTCAGATCGGTGGTGGCGGTCACGTTCCGCAGTTCCAGCAGGAACACCCTCGGCGCCAGCCGGAGAGCACCGAGGTCCGGCACGTTCTCCAGGTCGAGAGCGACGGCCATCAGCGCCGGAAGTTCGCGCAACACATCGAGATGGCGCAGCGACGCGCTGCCCAGCAGGCGGATCCGTGTCAACCCGGGATGCGCGCTCAGCCCCGAGAGGTCGGCTGCGCCGCGCAGGTCGTAGGCGGTCAGCGTCGAGAGCTGAGGAAGCTCGTCCAGGGCGGTCAGGTCCGTGCACGGATACCGGATCCGCAAGTCCTTCATCGAGCTCAGCCGGGTCGCCGCGCTCCACTGGGCGGAGTGCGTGAGCGTGACGACGTGCCTCTGCAGCGGCAGTTGCGACAGAACCCGGTCGGCGTAGGCATCCGCGTCGAAGTAGCCCCAGGCGTCGATGAGCTCGTTGATGACGTCGGCGCGCTGGTCCTGGGCGTATCCGGCCACCAGCCGCAACGCCCTCTGGCCACCCATCAGGGCGACCGTGCGCACGGTCTGCACGGCCGCCTTGTCCGTCAACCCGTCCAGTGACTGCGGCATCCTTCGCAACAGGCTCGGTCCCACGGCCGCCAGAGCAGGAGGGTCCGTCTCCCGCCGGGCGGGCAGCAGCGCGGCCACCGCCGAGTCCAGCCGGGCGGCCAGTTCGTCCGAAACCTCCGGCACCGTCTCCTGACAGGCCGCCGCCAGCAACCGCAACCGCCGCGCGTACCGGGGTGCGTGCTCGGCCCAATCCAGGATCCTGCCCAGCAACTCCTCCCGCTGAGGCCGATTCGCATGGCCCGCGGCCATGATGATCGTCTCGCGCCAGATGTCGAGGTGCGCCCGCCCGACCAGGTTGCCGATCCGGTCCTCCTCCGTCGCCTCCTCCGCGGCGAGATACTCCTGGAAGGTGCGATGCACGAAGTCCAGCCGCCCCACGGCGGGGGAGCGAAGCACTCCGGAACGGCCCCGCAACTGCTCCAGGACGCGGCCGCCGTCCTGATCATCCAGATGCCGCATGGCCGCCAGCTTGCGGCCGACATACCTCTCCGCCTTCTCCAGCGAGATCTCGCTCCGGTCGTTGTCGGACAACCGCCAAGCGAGATCCCGCAGCAGCACCAGCTTGTCCTGGAGGCTCAGCCGGCTGGCCGCGGCCGAGGGAACATTCCGGTCCGCGTCCCGCTCATGGACCAGCATGTGCAAGGCGTTGCGGTACAACTCCATACGATTCCGGGGCAGTTGACTGCCGCGGTTCAGGTGCATCGCGCACAGCATCGAGGCCAGCAACGGCGTCCCCGCGAGTGACTGCAGGTGCGGCCGGTCCTTGAGGCTGTTCAACAACGACTGCTCGTAGTGCGGCAGTTCCTCCACCGTGCACGGCAGCTCCTCACCGAGCTCCCGCACCGCCTGATGCCACTGCCGTACGAACGCCGCCAGGTCAGGGGGCGTCATCCGGTCCAGATGCAGCGCCGTGAACTCCTCCCGCCGTAGCCAGTCCGCCCCCGCGGCGGCCGGTCGTGAGGTCACGACCACCCGGACGCCCCCGTACGCCGACAGCAGGCTGCGCAGCCACTCCCGTACGCTGCGGCGCTCACTGTCCAGCAGTTCGTCCACCCCGTCGATCAACAGCAGTGCTTTCCCGGCCGCCAGCTGCCGCTCCACCCACCCCCTCGGCATCAGCCCCGCGATGTGCCCGGCCACCGAGTCCAGCATCGCCCCGGGCGTCGGCAACGTCCGCCCGCTGTACTCCCGCAGCTTCACGAGCACCGGCGTCAGACCGTTCCAGCCCGCAAGCTCACCGGTGAACGCACCCCGTGCTGCCGTGACCGCGAGCCACCGCAACAGGGTCGTCTTGCCGGAGCCCGCCTCACCACGCAGCAGAACCCGCGCGTCACCGTGCAGCAGAGCCCGCGAGGCGCCGCCCAGTGCGGCCTCCACCCGCATTCCGGCGGCCTCGCCGTACTCCCAGTCGCTCATATCAGGCCGCAACAGCGGCATGGAGCGCTCTCTGGGCCCGCCCGCATGCCTGCGGACCCCGTCGTCCCCCGAGGCCCGCAGACTCACATACGCCACCGACAACCGCGCCCGCGCCGCAGCCCGGTCCGACGTACGCCGGAACAGCTCGACCTCGTCCAGCGACGCGCTCACCAGTTCCAGATACCGCCGCCGGAACTCCCCGTCCCGGTCCGTCCCCTCCGGTGCGAACAGCGACCGGTCCGGCAGTCGCTCCAGCACCCGGGCGATCTCCGCGCCCAGCGACGTCGTCCGTGCCAGCAGTTCCGCCAGTGCCCGCTCCTCGAAGACCGGCAGCCCCCGCACGATCCGTACGTAGTACTCGCAGCACTCGGCGAGCAGCACCTCGTACAGTCGTGTCTCGGCCTCGCTCAGCCCCACCGGGACCCGCACGGAACCAGCCACCCGGCGCACCACCTCCGCCGGATTCACGTCCGCCGCCAGCAGCGCCTCGTCCGACAGGTCCGCCTGCGCGAAGGTGTCGCACACCCCGTCGGCCACCGCCTGCCGGCCGCCCTCGTCCAGCCCCCGGAACTCCCGCTCCAGAAACGGCGCCAGCCGGTCGAACACCGCGTCCGCGATCTCCTCGAACTGCCGCTCCACGCTGCGCTGCAACCGCAGCCCGGACACCCGCAGCCGCACCAACTCGGCCATCGGCAACCGGCGTTCCTGCTCCCGCCGCTTCCCGCCGAGCCATGCCTGGGCCGCCGCCCGCGCCACGGTCGTCCCCAGCCGTAATGCGGCCGCCTCCGCACTCATCCCCGTCCCCCTCCCGAAACGACTTGCGGCCCCCATCCCTCCCACAGGAGGAACGGGGGCCGCAAGCGAAACGTGCCGAAGAGCCCGGCCGCTAGCGCAGACGTGCCATCAGGGCATGCTCGACCAGCGTGATCAGCGCCGACTTCGCGTCCGCGCGATGGCGGGCGTCGGTCGTGATGATCGGGGTGTCCGGACCGATCTGCAGCGCCTCGCGGACCTCGTCCGGGTTGTACGGCTGGTTGCCGTCGAAGCCGTTGAGGGCGATCACGAAGGGGAGGCCGGAGTTCTCGAAGTAGTCGACCGCGGGGAAGCAGTCGGCGAGACGACGGGTGTCCACCAGCACGATCGCGCCGATCGCACCGCGGACCAGGTCGTCCCACATGAACCAGAAGCGGTCCTGACCGGGGGTGCCGAACAGGTACAGGATCAGGTCCTGGTCCAGGGTGATACGGCCGAAGTCCATGGCGACCGTCGTGGTCGTCTTGTCTCCGGTGTGGGTGAGGTCGTCGATGCCCGCCGAAGCGGAAGTCATCACGGCCTCTGTGCGCAGCGGGTTGATCTCCGAAACGGCCCCGACGAACGTGGTCTTGCCCACGCCGAAGCCACCCGCCACCACGATCTTCGCCGAGGTGGTGGAGCGGGAAGGACCGCCGCTAGAGCTTGCGAAGTCCACTGAGCACCCTTTCGAGCAGTGTCACGTCTGGCTGGCCGCCGGCGTTCTCGTCGCCGCCGGGCTGATGGATGGCGACCAGGCCCGCCTCCGCCAAGTCGGCGACGAGGATCCTGGCCACGCCGAGAGGGATCGTGAGCAGAGCCGAGATCTCGGCTACCGACTTGATCTCACGGCAGAGGTTGCAGATCCGCTGATGCTCGGGCAGCTGGCCCTGCATCTGGTGCGGCTGCGCGGTGGTGTGCACCAGCGCCTCGATGGCGAGCTGGTAACGCGGGCGCGTCCGGCCGCCGGTCATGGCGTACGGGCGCACCAGGGGGTTGTTCGACGCCCCGGCGGGCGCCGGCTCAGGGGCGCGTCGTTGCGGCTGCACCGGCTGGATGCGCGGCGCCGGCGGCTGGTCGTACGGCGAAGGACCGGGGCCCTGCGGGGCGTACGGCTGCCGCTGGCTCGGTGCGGAGGGGAAGTTGTAACGGTTCGGGTTCTGGGAACCGTCGTTCCGGCCCTGGCCGGGACCGTACGACCAATTACCCGACGATGAACCGCCTGGGGGTGTTGCCACTTTCTCTCCTCCTCCGACTGTGCCTGGCACCCATCTTGTGGAGCCGCGTCCCGAAACCTTACGGCCCCGGGACGCCAAAACGCACCGACTGTCTGTTAGTTGAGCAGGCTGCCCTGGAGCTCGGCACGCAGATCCGGCGTGAGGACCGTACCGGCACGGTCGACCAGAAGCGCCATCTCGTACCCAATGAGGCCGATGTCCGCCTCGGGATGCGCGAGGACCGCGAGCGACGAACCGTCGGAGATGGACATGATGAACAGGAATCCCCGCTCCATCTCCACAACAGTCTGGTTCACGCTGCCACCCTCGAAGATGCGGGAGGCGCCTGCCGTCAGAGACGTCAGACCGGAGGCGACGGCCGCGAGCTGGTCGGCGCGGTCGCGCGGAAAGCCTTCGGACATCGCCAGAAGGAGTCCGTCGGCGGAGACCACCACCGTGTGCGACACCCCGGGGGTGTTGTCCACGAAATTGGTGATCAACCAGTTCAGGTTCTGTGCCGCCTGGCTCATCGGGCTCACACTAACGCTCCTGGTTGTAGGTGCTGTCAGGACCGAAGCCCTGGCCGTTCGTTTCACTTCCCGCACTGCGACCCCGCTGGACACCGCGGCGCAGGTTGCTCAGCCTGCCCCGGACGTCCTCGGGAGCGCGGGAGACCTGTGGGCCGCCCTGTGGGGTGGCTGCGGCGGCTCCCTCGACCAGGTTGGCCTTGGGTACCCGCCGCGGCAGACCGGAGGAGGTCACCCCGCCTGCCTTGGGCTTCCGGAGCTGCGAGGCCTGCTGCCAGCGGTCGTCGTTCTGTGAACGCCAGCTGCTGTCGCCGTTGCTCTCCGGTGTGGGGGCCGGCGCTTCCTGCCGCGCGGGCCGCGCGCCGTTCGTGCCGCTCGCCGTGGATCCGCGGCGGGGAAGCCCGGCGTCGGTCATTGCGTGAGCGGCGGAGGAAGCCGGTCCCGGACGGTCGAAGCCTACGCGGTCCTGCTCGTTCGAGTCATCGGCCTGCGCAGATTCCGCTTCCGGAGCGTACTGGTCCGGGTACCCGTTGCGGTAGCCGTTCGACTGCGGCCAGTCGTCCTGCTGACGTCGCTGCTCGAAGGCCGGGAAGCTCTCCGCCGCGGCGGCGCTCGCGGTCGCGGGCTCCTCGCGCACCGGCTCCGGATACGACGGCTCGGGGTAGCCGCCGCCCGACGAGAAGGTGTCGTTCTGCGGCAGGCCGCCGTTCGGCGCGTAGTACTGGTCGTCGTACGCCGGCTGCTGGGGCTCGTCGTATGCGGCGCGCTGAGGCTCTTCGTACGCAGCCTGCTGCTGCTCCTCGTACGACGTCTGCCCCTGGTCCTCGTACGACGTCTGCGGGTCGTATCCGCCGCGCTGCTCAGGGAAACCGCCCTGGCCGTCGTAGCCGGACTGACCGGTGAAGTCGTCGTACGCGGTCGGCTCGGCGGCATCCTGGCCGTGCGTCTGGGCCTCCAGAGCCGCCCGGCGCTCCTCGCGCATCAGGGAGCGGCCGACCGGGTCCAGCTCCCGGATGTCGTCCGGGACCTCCGTGTAGCGGCTGTCGTCGAAGCCGAGCTCGGCGGCCGTCCGCAGCTGCGGCTGGTTGAAGTTCTCACCCTGGAACTGCTGCTCCGGGATGATCTGCGAGACGGTGAACTCGTCGTGGCCCGGCTGCTGGTAGTCGCCGCCACCGCCGTGGGTGATCGCGTCCGGCAGCATGACCAGCGAGGTGGTGCCGGCCTGCTCGCCGGAGGGGCGCAGCTGGACGCGGATGCCGTGCCGGTCGGACAGCCGGCCGACCACGAACAGACCCATTCGCTGGGAGATCGCGGCGTCGACGGTCGGCGGGTTGGCCAGCTTGTGGTTGATGTCCGCGAAGTCCTCGGCAGTGAGGCCGATGCCCTTGTCGTGGATCTCGATCATGATCCGACCGTCGGGGAGACGGGTGGCGGTCACGCGAACCTTGGTCTGCGGGGAGGAGAACGTCGTCGCGTTCTCCAGCAGCTCGGCGAGCAGGTGCACGAGGTCGGTCACGGCACGGCCGTGGATCTCGGCCTCCGGGACGCCGGACAGCTCGATGCGCTCGTACTGCTCCACCTCGGAGGAGGCGGCGCGCAGCACGTCGACCAGCGGGACCGGCTGGTCCCAGCGGCGGCCGGGCTCCTCGCCGGCGAGGACGAGGAGGTTCTCGCCGTTGCGGCGCATACGGGTCGCGAGGTGGTCCAGCTTGAAGAGGTTCTCCAGCTGGTCCGGGTCGGCCTCGTTGTTCTCCAGGTCGGTGATCAGGGTCAGCTGGCCCTCGATCAGCGACTGGTTGCGGCGCGACAGGTTGGTGAAGATCGCGTTGATGTTGCCCCGCAGGAGGGCCTGCTCGGCGGCGAGCCGGACGGCCTCGCGGTGGACCTGGTCGAAGGCGCGGGCGACCTCGCCGATCTCGTCCCGGGTGTTGATCGGGATGGGCTGGACGCGGGTGTCCACACGGCCCGGGTCGGTACGGGAGAGCTGGTCGACCAGCATCGGCAGCCGCTGCTCGGCGATGCCGAAGGCGGCGTTGCGCAGCTGGCGCATCGAGCGGGACATCTGGCGGGCCACGGCACCGGCCAGGATGAACGCGACCAGCAGGGCGACCACGACGACGGCACCGGTGATCAGGGCGTCGCGCTTGGCGTCGTCGGAGATGGCCGAGGCCTCGTTCACCGCGGTGTTGGCGAGGTTGTTCTCGATGTCGCGGTAAGCGTTGTACTTGAGGGTGTTGACCGCCCACCAGTTCTCGGCCGTGATGCCCTGCCGGGCGAGCGCGGCACGCTCACTGGTGTCCGTGGAGGTCAGCTGGGCCAGCGCCCCGACCATCTTGGTGGGGTCGGACGGCGGCGCCACGTAGTCGGGGTTCTTCTGCTTGGCCGCCTTGGCCATCGCCAGACCCTTGGCCTCGATGGCCGCCTTGGCGTCCTTGAGCTTCTGGATGTCCTGCTCGGTGCCGCCGCTCTGGTACTCCTGGATGGCGATGCCCTCCAGGTAGGCGTACGAGGAGAGGGCGATGCGCTGCCGGGACAGGTCCGACGCCTTGGGACCCGGCTTGACCAGCATGTGCATACCGATGGAGCGCTCCAGGGAGAGCGCGCCCTTGGTGAGCGAGATGGCGTAGACGGTACGGCCGTAGCTGGTGATGTTTCCGGTGCCGAGGCCCAGCTCGTTGGAGAACTCAAGCAGCCGGTGCTCGACCTCTACGTAGCCTTCCTCGGTCTGTACGCCGGAGAGCTTGGTGGTGTAGGCGGCGGCGCGCAGGTCCGCCAGATCCGGCTCCACCTCCCGGAAGCGCGCCAGACGGCGCTCCAGGTTGGGCCGGTCGGGCATGTTCTGCGCGGCTTCGTCGAAGGCGTCGGCGGCCTTGTCGGTGTTGTCGCGGGCCTGGACGACCGCCTTGTCGTCCTGTCCCTTGCCCTGGAGCAGGGGAGCGGCGGTCGAGTCGCGCTCGACGAGGAGGGCGTCGCCGTAGGCCGAGGCGGCGGCCACCAGACGCGCGGTGTTCTCCGCGTCCTCGGCCTCCTGCCAGGTGTCGATCGAGCTCTTCACCTGGAAGCCGCCCATGACGAGGCCGACCAGCACGGGTATGAGCAGGATCGCGTTCAGCCTGGTCGGCACGCGCCAGTTGCGCGGGGAGAGACGGCCGCCGCTCGGGGCCGGCACGGCCGTTGGTTCCGATCCGGGCACAGGGGCGGGCGCCGCTCCGCGCGGCGGCGGGGTGAAGTTGCCCCGGGCCGACGGCTCGGGACTGCTCTTGCTTCGCCTCACTCGACCAACAACCTTCCGGCGGGGTCGGCACCTACGTATGTGCCGCTGTGTCTCAGAGCCCAGTTCGCCATTGAGTACGCAGTACTGCTGAGTACGTCTTTGACTATTAGGCAGTTCAGGCATTCCAGCACGTCGGCCTGCGCTCTTCCAAACAGTGGAAGAGGTTCATACCACGTGATGTAAGCCCCAGATAAAACGGTCATAAAGAACGAGCCCCGTCAAAAGACGGGGCATTTGTGAGCGCAGCGAGACCGCATGACCGCGACGAGTGGCCGTACCACCCGATTCCTCTGCCGAAACGTTATGAACAACGAAGCCGGCCGTGTCAAAGGCCACAGCCGGCTCCGGCACATCTACGACAACTGCCGTATGACGCTTCCGACTTGATCTACCGCAGCCGCGCCATGAGTGCGTGCTCCACCAGCGTGATCAGCGCGCTCTTGGCATCGGCCCGGTGCCGGGCGTCCGTCGTGATGATCGGCGCGTCCGGGCCGATCTGCAGGGCCTCGCGCACCTCGTCGGGCGAGTAGGGCTGGTGCCCGTCGAAGCCGTTGAGGGCTATGACGAACGGCAGCCCGCTGTTCTCGAAGTAGTCGACCGCCGGAAAGCAGTCGGCGAGCCTGCGGGTGTCGACCAGCACGACGGCGCCGATGGCGCCGCGTACCAGGTCGTCCCACATGAACCAGAAGCGGTCCTGGCCCGGGGTACCGAACAGGTACAGGATCAGGTCCTGGTCCAGGGTGATGCGTCCGAAGTCCATGGCCACCGTGGTGGTGGTCTTGTCCCCGGTGTGCGTGAGGTCGTCGATGCCCGCGCTCGCGGAGGTCATGACGGCCTCCGTGCGCAGCGGGTTGATCTCCGAGACGGCGCCCACGAACGTGGTCTTGCCCACGCCGAAGCCACCCGCCACCACGATCTTGGCGGAGGTGGTCGCCCGGCCTGGTTCAGAGCTTGCGAAGTCCACTGAGCACCCTTTCGAGCAGCGTCACGTCAGGTGCGCCGCCGTTGTTCTCGTCGCCACCCGGCTGGTGGATGGCGACCAGGCCGGCCTCTGCGAGGTCCGCGACGAGGATCCTGGCCACGCCCAGCGGCATGGACAGCAGCGCGGAGACCTCTGCGACCGACTTCACCTCACGGCACAGGTGGCAGATGCGCTGGTGCTCGGGCAGGAGCCCCATGAGCGCTGCCGGGTCGGCCGTGGTGCTGATCAGGGCCTCGATGGCGAGCTGGTAGCGCGGCCGGGTCCGGCCACCGGTCATCGCGTACGGACGTACCAGCGGCTGGTCGCCCTCATCCTCGTACGGCTCCGCGTACGGATCATGAGAGGCGGTGGGCGGGGTCATGAATCCTCCGGGCGGGGACAGCATGTCGGTCAGTCAAGGCCGTCTGGTGGGCGCCGGTGCGGGGTTTGTGGCGGCCGGACGGTGATTTGGTGAGGCGGGTGGATCCGGGGCTGATCAGTGGAGCAGACTGCCTTGGAGTTCGGCGCGCAGGTCCGGCGTGAGCACGGCGCCCGCGCGGTCGACCAGCAGCGCCATCTCGTAGCCGACGAGGCCGATGTCGCATTCGGGGTGAGCCAGGACGGCGAGTGACGAACCGTCCGAGACGGACATGAGGAAGAGGAATCCCCGTTCCATCTCGACCACGGTCTGTGCCACGTTGCCGCCGTCGAAGATCCGGGACGCCCCTGCCGTCAGCGAGGTGAGACCCGACGCGACGGCCGCCAGCTGGTCGGCACGGTCGCGGGGGAAGCCCTCCGACATGGCCAGCAGAAGACCGTCGGCGGACACGACGACGGTGTGGGACACCCCGGGGGTGTTGTCCACGAAGTTGGTGATCAACCAGTTGAGATTTTGTGCCGCTTGGCTCATCTGGCTCAACTAACGCTCCTGCTGGTGAGTGGGGTTCGGGAAGCTGCCGGTCTGGTCGTTGCCGACCTGGCGACCCTGCGCGATACCCCGACGGAGATTGGTCAGCCGACCGCGTACGTCGTCAGGCGCACGCGAGATCTGCGGACCGGTTTGGTGCTGTTGCTGCTGCTGAGCCGTACCCGGGACGAGGTTCGCCCTGGGAACCCGGCGCGGCAGACCGGAGGTGGTGACACCGCCCGCGGCCGGTTGCCGGACGCGTTCTGCCTGCCGTACGAGGTCGTCGTTCGGCGAGCTGCGCCAGGAGGTGGCCGCGGGACGCTGCGGGGGAGCGGCGGGAGCCGACTGCTGCGGCGCCGGTGCCGAACCGTTGTTGTTGGTCGATGAGGTGTTACCGCCGGCCGGCGCATGGTTGCCGCCGGACTGCCGTTCCTGCTGACCGCCGTGGAACCAGTTGGTCTCCAGCGTGTCGTACAGCGGGGTGCGCCCGTCACCGGGACCCGTCGCGGGCGGCAGGGCCTCGGGCTCCTGGCGGGCGGGCCGCTGCTGCGGGCGCGCCGGGGCCGGGGGCTGCGGGGCACCGAAGCCGTTGCCGTACGTGCCGTTGACCTGGGGCCGCTCGAACTGCCCGGTGGACTCGGGGTTCTGGCGGCCGGGCAGGGTGTGCTGGCCCGTCGAGCTGCCGTCGTACGCCTGCGGCGAGGCGAACTGGCCGGTCTGCGACGAGGTGTTCTGCGAACCAGGGGCCCCGAAGATGTCCGAGCGGACGAACTGGCCCGTGTTCTGCTGCCCGGTGTTCTGGGAGCCGCTGTTCTGCGGGCCGCCCGCACCGGGGCGGGGGAACTCGGAGGCCGAGCCCGAGCCCTGGCGGTCGTCGGGGCGCGGCGGAATCACCGGCAACTCCGACGTCGAGCCGGGGCCCTGACGGTCGTCGACGCGCGGCATCCGGGAGGTCTGTGCGGGGTCCTCGTCGTGCCCGCGCGGGGTGTCGAGGGAGGCGCGCGGCACCGGCGGCTGGGCGTTCTCGTCGCTCCAGCTGGGCACGCGCGGCTGGTCGCCGCCCGGCAGCTCGGCCCGCGCACCACCGCGCGGCGGCAGCTGCGGCCGACGGCCACGACGGCCCTTCTCGGCACCGGCGGACGGGGACGCGGCCGGCGGAGCGGCGGGACTCTGCGGCCGGGACTGCTCGCGGCCGGCGGACCCGGCACGGGAACCGCCGAAGGCGTCCTGCCCGGAACCGAAGGCGTTCTGGCCGGCACCGAAGGCGTCCTGACCGGACCCGAACGAAGCCGGACCCGTGCCCGCGGCCTGCAGCCCCTGCGGAGCACCCGGAGCCTGGCCGCCGCCGAACCCGGCGCCCGCACCGGCCGACGGCCGGCCCTGCGAAGGCGCGCCCGAACCCTGAGGTCCGCGCTGAGCACCCGGCTGCCCGCCACCGTCACGCCCGGGCAGCGCGGCCCGCGGACCCTGACCGGCACCGAGCCGGCCACCGCCGGACGCACCGGCACCGAGCGCACCACCC
>NZ_JAQMYP010000035.1 GCF_028369295.1 Streptomyces sp. HD | reverse complement strand
CTACTGGTTCCGGCTGCGCAAGGACGCGGCCTGAGAGCCGGGGGGGGGGGTTTCCACCGCCCCGCCCGGGGCACGCATGAGTAACACCCCGACCTCCCGGGGAAAGGACGCGACGCCATGTCGGAAGCCGTCACCCGTACCATCACCACCTCGCCCGGCCTCCTTGCGTCACTGGATCCACTGCTGCGGGAATGGCTGCCGCAGCAACGCTGGTTCGCGGGCAAGGGACGGCCGGTCACGGGTTTCTCCCTGGTGGCGGCCACCGAGCTGCTGCCGCCCGGCCGCAAACTGGGCCTGTACCACTTGCTGGTACGCGCCCACCAGCCCCTCGCCCCCGTGCCGGGCGCACCCGAGCAGCCGGCCGACTGCTACCAACTGCTCATAGGGGAGCGCGAGGCGCTGCCGCCGCGGTTGGCGCCCGCGCTGATCGGACACGTGGCCGAGGGCCCGCTCGCCGGACGCACGGTGTACGACGCCCTGTACGACACCCGCCCCACCGAGCTGCTTCTCGAAGCGCTGCGCACCGGGGCCCGGGTCGGCGCCCTGCGCTTCGAACGGGACGCAAGCCAGGACATCCGGTCCGGTCTGGTGCCCCGCCTGGTCACCTCCGAGCAGTCGAACTCGTCCGTCGTCTACGGCGATACGTTCATCCTGAAGCTGCTGCGCCGGGTCGTGCCCGGCGTCAACCCCGACCTGGAGCTGCCGCTGGCGCTGGCCCGCGAGGACTGCGACCGGGTGCCCGCGCCGACGGCGTGGATCCGTGCCGAGCTGGCCGGTGCCTCGTACGTCCTCGGTGTGCTGCAGCCGTTCGTGCAGGGCGCGGCCGACGGCTGGGAGCTGGCGTTGCGCCAGTTGGCCAAAGGTGAGGACTTCTCCGCCACGGCGCGCGCACTCGGGCGCGCCACAGCCGAGGTTCACACGGCACTGGCCCGTACGCTGCCGACCGTGACGTTGGGGCACACACAGGTGCAGCAGCTGGTCGACGGCATGGTCGAGCGGCTCGACGCGGCGGCGCAGGCGGTGCCCGCGCTGCGGCCGTACGCGCCGGGTCTGCGCTCGGCCTTCGAGGCGCTTGCCACTCTGGCCGCCGAGGGCCACACCTGGACCGCCCAGCGCATCCACGGCGATCTGCATCTCGGACAGTGCCTGCGTTCACCGGCCGGTCAGTGGTGGCTCATCGACTTCGAGGGCGAGCCGTCGAAGTCGCTGGCCGAGCGGCGGATGCCGCAGCCGCCGGTGCGGGACGTCGCCGGGATGCTGCGCTCCTTCGACTACGCCGCCCACTCGGCCGAGCGTCCGGCACCCGGCTGGGCCGAGGCCTGCCGGGCCGCGTACTGCTCCGGGTACGCGCAGGCCGGCGGTGTCGATCCGCGCACCGATCCGGTGCTGCTGCGCGCGTACGAGACCGACAAGGCGATCTACGAGGTCGTCTACGAGGCCCGCCACCGCCCCGACTGGCTCCCGGTGCCGCTGTCCGCGATACATCGCCTCGCCATGGACTCCGGTACCCCGTCCCCCTCCATCCCCGCATCTCCACCTTCGCCAAGGAGGCCCCGCCCGTGACCCCCCGCACCACTCCCTCCAGCGGTTCGGAACCCGAGAACACGGCCGAGCAGTCGGCCGAGAAGAAGAGCGTGGCCAAAAAGGCGGCGACCAAGGCCGTGGAGGCCGCGGAGGCCGTACGGAAGGGGACGGCGAAGAAGGCGACGGCGAAGGCCGCCGGGCAGAAGAAGGCGGCCGCGAAGAAACCGGCGGCCAAGAAGGCCACGGCGAAGAAACCGCCCGCCAAGAAGGCCGCTGTGGAGAACGCCCTGGCGGAGAAGGCGGTGGCGGAGAAGTCCGTCGCCAAGAAGGTCGTGGCGAAGAAGGCCGCGGCGAAGAGCACCGCCGCGAAGGCCACGGCGTCGAAGGGCACCGCCACCAAGAAGCCCGCCGCCAAGAAGATCCCCGCGCAGCAGGCGGCGCAGAAGAGGATCCCGGCGCAGCAGGCGGTCCCGAAGCCGGCCGAGCCCGTGGGGGGCGCCGTCTCGCCGGCCCTGGACGCCGCCGACCGCGACCGCCTGCTCACCGGCACGCACCACGACCCGCACTCCGTGCTCGGCGCGCATCCGGTGCCCGGCGGTGTCGCGTTCCGGGCCTTCAAGCCATTCGCCCTGTCGGTGACCGTCGTGGCCGGGAATCTGCGGGCGGAACTGCACGACGACACGGAGGGGTTCTTCTCGGGGCTGCTGCCGCTGCGGGAGGTACCGGAGGGCTACCAGCTGCTCGTGGCGTACGAGGGGTCGGTGCAGGAGACCGAGGACGCGTACCGTTTCCTGCCCGCGCTGGGCGAGCTCGATCTGCATCTGATCGGCGAGGGACGGCACGAGGAGCTGTGGCGGGCGCTGGGCGCCGAGCCCATGACCCACCAGGCCGTGACCGGCACCCGCTTCACGGTGTGGGCGCCGAACGCACGCGGTGTCTCGCTGGCCGGCACCTTCAACTTCTGGGACGGCACGGGCTATCCGATGCGTTCGCTCGGCGGCACCGGGGTCTGGGAGCTGTTCGTGCCGGGCATCGGCGAGGGCGAGCTGTACAAGTTCGAGATCACCCGGCCCGACGGTTCGAAGACGCTGCGCGCGGATCCGCTGGCCCGCCGGACGGAGGCCCCGCCCAACACGTCGTCCATCGTGCACGCCTCGCATCACGAGTGGGGCGACGAGGCGTGGCTGGAGAAGCGCGGCGCGATCCCGACGCACGAGGCGCCCTTCTCGGTCTACGAGGTCCACCTGGCGTCCTGGCGCCCAGGCCTGACGTACCGTCAACTGGCCGACCAGCTCCCCGCGTACGTCAAGGACCTGGGCTTCACGCACGTGGAGCTGATGCCGGTGGCCGAGCACCCGTTCGGCGGCTCGTGGGGCTACCAGGTCACCGGCTTCTACGCGCCCACGGCCCGCCTCGGCACGCCGGACGACTTCAAGTACCTGGTCGACGCCCTGCACCAGGCCGGCATCGGGGTGCTGATGGACTGGGTGCCGGCGCACTTCCCGCGCGACGACTGGGCGCTGGCGGAGTTCGACGGCCGTCCGCTGTACGAGCACGAGGACCCGCTGCGCTCCGCGCACCCCGACTGGGGCACGCTGGAGTTCGACTTCGGGCGGCGCGAGGTGCGCAACTTCCTGGTCTCCAACGCCCTGTACTGGTGCGAGGAGTTCCACATCGACGGCCTGCGGGTGGACGCCGTCGCCTCCATGCTCTACCTGGACTACTCACGTGAGCCGGGCCAGTGGCTCCCGAACGAGCACGGCGGGCGGGAGAACCTGGACGCGGTGGCGTTCCTGCAGGAGATGAACGCGACGGTGTACCGGCGGGTGCCGGGGGTCGTGACCATCGCGGAGGAGTCGACGGCCTGGGACGGCGTGACGCGTCCGACGCATGTGTCGGGGCCCGGCGGTTTCGGGGGCCTGGGCTTCGGTCTGAAGTGGAACATGGGCTGGATGCACGACTCGCTGGAGTACGTGGCCAAGGAGCCGGTGCACCGCAAGTACCACCACAACGAGATGACGTTCTCGATGGTGTACGCCTACAGCGAGAACTACGTCCTGCCCATCTCCCACGACGAGGTCGTCCACGGCAAGCGTTCCCTGGTGTCGAAGATGCCGGGCGACTGGTGGCAGCAGCGCGCCAACCACCGTGCCTACCTGGGCTTCATGTGGGCCCACCCCGGCAAGCAACTCCTCTTCATGGGCCAGGAGTTCGCCCAGGGCGCCGAGTGGTCCGAGGCGCACGGCCCCGACTGGTGGCTGCTGGACCCGGCGTACGGGGCGGAGCCGGACCACCGGGGCGTGCGTGACCTGGTCCGCGACCTGAACACGGTCTACCGCCACACGCCGGCCCTCTGGCAGCGCGACACCGACCCGGCGGGCTTCCAGTGGGTGGTCGGGGACGCGGCCGACGACAACGTGTTCGCGTTCCTGCGCTACGACGCGGAGGGCGTCCCGCTGCTTGCGGTGTCGAACATGTCGCCGGTCGTCCGTGACGAGTACCGCCTCGGTGTCCCGGACGACGTCCCCGCCTGGCACGAGACGGTGAACACCGACGCCGCGAAGTACGGCGGCAGCGACGTCACCAACCCCGACCCGGTCAAGCCGGAACCCCAGCCCTGGCACGGCCGCCCGGCGAGCATCCGGCTGACCCTGCCGCCCTTGGCGACGGTCTGGCTGCGGCCCGCCTAGACCGCAGCGCCCCTCAGGGGCGCGGGGAACTGCGCGACCAGCCCCCGACGGCGGTTGGTCGCGCAGTCAGCCCGCACTGCCGCGGCGCGGCGAATCCCTGGCGTCACCCCGACATGCCCTCGGCCAACGCCTGCGGCAGCCGACCCGTGTGCAGCACCCCCAACCGCTGTGTCGCCCGGGTCAGCGCCACGTACAGGTCGCTCGTGCCGTACAGCCCCGGCTCCACCACGAGCACCGAGTCGAACTCCAGGCCCTTCGACTGACGGGGGTCGAGGAGTACGACGCCGCGCGTCAGGTCGGGCTCGGCGCCCGCGGTGACGCCGTCCAGCCGGGCCGCCAGCTTGCGGTGCAGATGGCGCGGGGCGATGACCGCGAGCCGGCCCTCGGCCGGCGTGAGCTCCTCGACGGCCTTCGCCACCGCCCCGGGCAGGTCGTCGGTGGCCCGCACCCAGGGACGTACACCGGTGGACCGTACGGAACTCGGCGGTTCGAAGTCCGGGTTCTCCGCCCTGACGACCGCCGCGGCGAGGTCCATGATCTCGGCGGGCGTGCGGTAGTTGACGCCGAGGCGGGTGTGCTCCCAGCGGTCCTCGACGTACGGCTGGAGGATCTTCCGCCATGAGCCGACACCCGCCGCCTCGGCCGTCTGGGCCGGGTCGCCGACCAGGGTCATGGAGCGGGTCGGGCTGCGCCGCATCAGCAGCCGCCAGGCCATCGGCGACAGTTCCTGCGCCTCGTCGACGATGATGTGCCCGAACGCCCAGGTGCGGTCGGCCGCCGCGCGCTCGGCGGCGCTGCGGTGGTCGTCCTCCTCGTGCCGCTCGGCGAACCGCTCGGCGTCGATGATGTCGTGCGCGGAGAGGACCTCGGAGTCCTCCTCGTCCTTGTCCTCGAACTCATAGGTGCGCGAGGCGTACGAGACGTCCAGCACGCCCTGTGCATAGGCGACCTGCGTCTCCCGCTCCCGCTCGGCCAGCGCCCGCTTCACCCGGTCGTCCTCGCCGAGCAGTTCCGCCGCCTCGTCGAGCAGCGGTACGTCCGCCACGGTCCACTCCCGCGTCACGGGACGGCGGATGGCGGCCGCGTCCTCGTCGGGGAGGTAGCCGACGGGGTCGGCGAGGAAGTCGGCGACCAGCCGCTGTGGGGTCAGCCGCGGCCACAACTGGTCGATGGCCGCCCACACCTCGGGGTTCTCCGCGATCTCGTCGCGGATCTGGGTGATGTCGCTCGCGTCGAGGAGGCTGCCGCCGTCGTACGGGTCGGTGCCGACGCGCTCGGCGTACAGCTCGGTGAGTGTGTTGAGGATGTGCCCCTCGAAGGTCTCCCGCGCCACGTTGTGCTGGAGCTTCGCGTCCCGGGTGCGCTCGCGGGCGACCCGCACCAGGTCGTCGTCGAGCATCAGGATCTCGCGGTCGTGCTCGATCGCGATCACCGGATCGGGCAGCGCCTGCCAGTCCCGTACGACTTCGGCGAGGACGTCCGCCATGTCGGCCCGTCCCTTCACCGCGGCCGCCGCCCGCGTGTCGGTCGCCGTCGCCCGCACACCGGGGAACAGCTCGCCGACCGTGGCCAGCAGCACGCCGGTCTCGCCGAGCGAGGGCAGGACCTCGCCGATGTAGCCGAGGAAGGCGGGGTTGGGGCCGACGATCAGGACCGCGCGCTTGGCGAGCAGTTCGCGGTGTTCGTAGAGGAGATACGCGGCGCGGTGCAGCGCGACGGCCGTCTTGCCGGTGCCGGGGCCGCCCTCGACCACCAGCACCCCGCGATGGGGCGCCCGGATGATCTCGTCCTGTTCGGCCTGGATGGTCTGCACGATGTCGTGCATCCGGCCGGTGCGCGCGGCGTCGAGGGCGGCGAGCAGGACGGCGTCACCGGACGGGTCCTCGTGGCCGGTCCGCTCCTGGTCCCCGAGGTCGAGGATCTCGTCGTGCAGGGCGGTGACGGTACGGCCGCTGGTGGTGATGTGCCGCCGGCGCCTGAGTCCCATCGGGGTGTGGCCGGTGGCCAGGTAGAAGGGGCGGGCGACGTCGGCCCGCCAGTCGATGAGGATCGGCGTGTGGTCCGCGTCGTCGGTGCGCAGGCCGATACGGCCGATGTGGTGGGTGGCGCCCGAGGCCAGGTCGATCCGGCCGAAGCACAGCGAGCCGTCCACCGCGTTCAGCGCGGCGAGCAGCCCCGAGCGCTCGGCGACCAGGATGTCCCGCTCCAGCCGGGCCTGCATGGGCGTGTTGCCCTGGGCGAGCGCGTCCGTGACGGAGCCTTCGGTGTCACCGCGCAGCGCGTCCACGCGTGCGTACAGGCCGTCGATGAATTCCTGCTCGCGACGCAATTCACCGTCTTGAAATTCGGTGTTTGACAATTCTGCTCCCGCCCGGATATACTGTGCTCACTGAACTTCACCGCGACCGGAATTCCGCGAAGTCGCGAACCATTGAATATACGCAAAGAAATCCCCCGAGCGCAATTGCTCGGGGGATTTCTTGCGTTCCGGACAACATCCCGGACGGGATCACAGCACGTCGGCGAGTTCCTCCAGCAGTCGCCGCTTGGGCCGCGCCCCCACCATCGACTTCACGGGCTCACCGCCGCGGAACACCATGAACGTCGGCATGGAGAGCACCTTGTAGGCGTTCGTGGTCAGCGGGTTGGTGTCCACGTCCAGCTGCACCACCTTCAGCCGCTCCCCCTCCTCGGCGGCCAGGGCCGTGAGCACCGGCCCCATCTGCCGGCACGGCGGACACCAGTCGGCGGTGAACTCCACCAGCACCGGCAGCTCCGCCCCGATCACCTCCGTCTCGAAGTCCGCGTCCGTCACCTCGGCCACGCCGGCTGCCTTGATCACAGCTCCTGCCCTCCCAGTTCGCACAACGGTGGTTCCCCTTCGGCCATCGACAGCCGCAGGCCGATCTTGGCCCGCACTGCCTGCAACTCGCCGATCAACGCGTCGAGCTCGTCCAGCTTGCGCCGGTAGACCGCGAGCGAGGCGGGACACGAGTCGCCCTCCGGGTGCCCGGCCCGCAGACACTCCACGAACGGCCGGGTCTCCTCCAGGTCGAACCCGAAGTCCTGCAACGTCCTGATCTGCCGCAGCAGCTTCAGGTCGCTCTCGTCGTACGTCCGATACCCGTTGCCGCTGCGCCGCGCGGGCAGCAGCCCCCGCGACTCGTAGTAGCGCAACGTGCGCGTCGTGGTCCCGGCCCGCGCGGCCAGCTCGCCGATTCGCATGCGTACGAACGTAAGCCTTGACGCCGACGTCAGGGCAACCGTGGCAGCAGGGGCTTCCCCGGCAGCGGGGAGGACAGCACGATCGACGTCGTGGTGCGGCCCAGCGCCGAGGTCTGTTCGAGGATCTCCTCCAGGTGGACGGTGTCCTCGACGGCGACCTTGAGGATCCAGCAGTCCTCGCCGACGACGTGGTGGACCTCGATGATCTCCGGACGGTCGATCAGCTCCAGGGTGCGCGGGTGACGCAGGGTGTAGCCGCCGTGCGGGTTGACCCGGATGAACGCCTGGATGCCGTAGCCGAGCCGGGCGGGGGCGACCTGGGCGCCGTACCCCGAGATCGCGCCGGTCGCCTCCAGTCGCCGTACCCGTTCGGTGACGGCGGCCGGGCTGAGCCGCACCCGGCGGCCCAGTTCGCTGAACTTGATCCGGCCGTCGGTCTGGAGCAGCTCCAGGATCTGCCGGTCCAGGGCGTCGAAGGCCACCGATGTTTCGGTGGTGGTCGGGCGCAGATGCCGTGGTTCTTTCGGCGCGGTGACCGGATCTCCCATGTCTTCCCCTTCAGGACGCGGTGTATGGCCCGGAGAATTATGGTCATGGGAAAGGCACGAGAGGTACTGGTCATCGGCGGCAGCCGCTATTTCGGCAAGCGGCTGATCGCACGGCTGCTGGCCGCCGGGGACAGGGTGACGGTGCTCAACCGAGGGTCGTCGCCGCCACCGCCGGGGGCGGTCCACCTGGTCGCCGACCGCGGCGACGAGAAGTCCCTGACGGCGGCGCTGGGTTCGCGGACGTTCGACGCCGTGGTCGACCAGGTCTGCTACACCCCGCGACAGGCGGAGATCGCCCGCCGGGTCTTCGCGGGCCGCACCCGTCGTTATGTGCTGACGTCGACGGTGGAGGTGTACGAGTACGAGGACTCGATCGCCCCCGTGCGCGAGACGGACGTGGACCCGGCAGCCGTATCCGTCGACCTCGAACTCCCCTGGGACGACCCGGAGTTCCTCGACACCCACTACGGCGAGGGCAAGCGACAGGCGGAGGCCGTGTTCGCCGCCGCCCCGGCCTTCCCGTACACGGCGGTGCGCGTCGCCCATGTGCTGGGCGGGGACGACGACTTCACCGGCCGTATGACGCACTACGCGAGCCGTATCCGCGCCGGTGAGCCGATCGCCGTACCCGTGGTGAACCATCCGGCGACGTACATCCATGTCGAGGAGATCGCCGACTTTCTGTACTGGGCGGTGGGCCAGGACTTCACGGGCCCGGTCAACGCCGCCTCGCACGGTCTGCTGACCACCGAGGACCTGTGCGCCGAGATCGCCGCGCACCTCCTGGACGGCCGGACCGTCTTCCGACCCGTCGAGGTCGGCGACGTCTCCCCCTTCTCCTTCGCCCGTGCCTACGGCATGGACAACTCCCGTGCCACACGGCTCGGTTTCCGCTTCACACACGCCCGGCACTGGCTCCCGAAGGCCGTCGCCGAGACCCTTGGAAAGGACGGCGCCTGATATGACGACCGATATGCGGCACCGTGCTCTGGGCCCCCACCGCGTGAGCGCGATCGGCCTCGGCGCGATGCCGCTGTCCATCGAGGGCCACCCCGACGAGCGGCGCGCCCTGGCCACCGTGCACGCCGCCCTGGACGCGGGGATCACGCTGCTGGACACGGCGGACTCCTACCATCTGCCGGGCGCCGAACCCGGCCACAACGAACTCCTCGTCGCCCGCGCGCTCGCCGCGTACGGCGGCGACGCGGACGGTGTGCTGGTGGCCACCAAGGGCGGCCGGGGCCGACCGTCCCCCAGTGCCCCAAGGCCTGGGGGGACCCCCATCGGCAGCTGGACGGTCAACGGCGACCCCCGCCATCTCAAGGCCGCCGCCGAGGCCTCGCTGCGGCGGCTCGGCGTCGAGGCGATCGGCCTCTACCAGCTGCACAAACCCGACCCGGCCGTCCCGTTCGAGGAGTCCGTCGGCGCACTGCGCGAACTGCTCGACGAAGGCAAGATCCGGCTGGCCGGTGTCTCCAACACCGACGTGGACCAGATCCGCGCCGCCCACCGGATCCTCGGCGACCGGCTGGTGTCGGTGCAGAACCAGTACTCGCCGGCCGTCCGGGACAGCGAGGCCGAGCTCCGGCTGTGCGCGGAACTGGGGCTGGCGTTCCTGCCGTGGAGCCCGCTGGGCGGCATCTCCCGCAGCTCCCTGGACGGGCCGTCGCGGATGCGGGACTCGCGCTTCGGGGCGTTCCACGCCGTGGCGGAGGCACGCGGCGTCAGCCCTCAGCAGGTGTGCCTGGCCTGGCTGCTGGCCCGGTCCCCGGCCGTGATCCCGATTCCGGGGGCGAGCCGTCCGGAGACGATACGGGACTCGGCGGGTGCGGCGGAGCTGGTGTTGAGCGGGGAGGAGCTGGGGCGGCTGGACGGTGCGGGCGTCAAGGCCGAGGCCGTACCGGCCGCCGGTTGACGTCGCGGGCGGCGGCCGGGCCACGGTCAGGCCCGCAGAGCCGTCCAGTCCCCTTCGCCTTCCTCGTCCCCCTCCCCGTCTCCGTCTCCGTCCTCGCGGACTCCGAGCAGGCGGCGGGTGAGGCGGTCGTGGTCGGAGAGGAGTTCGTCGAGTGCGGCGCGGACGTCCTCCGCCTCCGTACCGGCCGACTCGCGTTCCGCCGCGATCAGTACGGCGCGCCGGACCAGTTCCTTGGTGAAGGAGGCAGTCGTACCCTCCGTGCGGGTCACGACCTCGTCCGTGATGTCCTTGCCGAGGCCGAGTCCGGTGCCGTAGAGGCCGAGGAGGCGGGCGCGGCCGTCAGCGTCGGGCAGCGGGATCTCCACCGCGAGGTCGACGCGGCCGGGGCGCTGGACGAGGGCCGGTTCCAGCAGGTCGGCACGGTTGGTGGTGAGCAGGAAGGCGACATCGGCGTCGTCGCCGAGGCCGTCCATCTCGTTCAGGACCTGGAAGAGCAGCGGCTGGTCGCCACCGCCGTAGTCGCGGGCCTCGGCGATCAGGTCGCAGTCCTCCAGGACGACGAGCGCGGGCTGGAGCATCCGGGCCAGGGCGCAGGCGGGGCCGATGGCCGAGATGCTGGTGCCGGCGAGGATCACCACCGTGAACTGCGGGAGGTGGGAGAGCAGATAGCGGATCGTGTGGGTCTTGCCGGTGCCGGGCGGGCCGTACAGGAGGAGTCCGCGGCGCAGGTGCTGGCCCGCCGCGCGCAGCTGTTCCCGGCGCCGGGCGACGCCCATGACCTGGCGTTCCAGACGTTCGAGGAGGCCGGCGGGCAGCACGATGTCGTCGCGGGTGAGGTCGGGGCGGCGGTGGAAGCGGAACGGTCCCAGGCCGTGCCCGAACTCCGAGCCCTCGAAGGAGAGGACCTGGCCGCGGAAGACGTTGTGCGCGCGTACGAGGGTGTCGAGCTCGGCGAGCAGCCGGTCCGCGAACTCCTTGTCCCGGGCGAGGACTTCAACCTCGACCTTGTTGCGCCCGTACTCGTCCTGCGGCCCGCGCAGCAGCACCGCGAACCGTTCGTCGCCCTCGCTGCCGAGGTAGAACCCGCAGGAGACGCAGGCCAGTTCGGTGTCCGGTGCGACGGGCAGATGGGCGTAGTCGACGGCGCCGATCACGAAACGGTCGTAGCGGTCGGCCGCGTCGAGGATGTCGCCGAGCGTCAGGTCGCCGTGGTGCTGGGCGCCGCGCAGGCCGATCAGCTCGTAGGAGCGGGCGGGGTCGGCGCCGAACCAGCGCTCCAGGGCGAGATGGACGTTCGGCAGGTCGTACGGCGCGTACGCCACCTTGACCACGGGGCGGTCGCTGGGGGTGGATCCGAGGTGGGCCATCAGCCGGGTGCTGAGGTTGCGGCCGTCCTGCTGGTCCTTGCGCGAAGCGCGGGTGACCGCGGTCAGGAACTCGAAGAACAGGTCGCTTATTTGGTCCAGTGAGACGGGGGACGCCTCGTCGCCGCCGAGTGAGCCGGTCGATACCTCTGCCGCCATGCGCGCCTCCTGCCGGACGGCCTGCGTCGGGGCCTCCAGCGTGTGGCCCGGTCGGGCGGCTGGTCAAAGGGATTTCGACGACATGGCCGGACGCCCGGTCCCGGTTCAGGCGGGTCCGGGCGTCCGGAGTGAGGGGACCGGGCCGGGCTCGAAGGCCGGGCCGGTCGGCGGGTCAGGCCTTGGCGAGTTCCTTGTCCTCCTTGTCGCCGCCCTGGTCCGGAACGCCGGCCGAGGCGCCGTGGGCGTCGTCGAGGAGGGTCGTCTCGTCGAACGGGAGCCGGCCGGTGAGCACCTGGTCGACCTGGTCCCGGTCGATCTCCTTGGTCCAGGTGCCGATCAGGACCGTGGCGACGGCGTTGCCCGCGAAGTTCGTGAGGGCCCGGGCCTCGCTCATGAAGCGGTCGATGCCGACGATGAGGCCGACGCCGTCCACCAGGGCGGGCTTGTGCGACTGGAGGCCACCGGCCAGCGTGGCCAGACCGGCGCCGGTGACACCGGCGGCGCCCTTGGAGGCGACCAGCAGGAAGAGCAGCAGCGGGATCTGCTCGCCGATCGACATCGGCGTACCCATGGCGTCGGCGATGAACAGGGACGCCATGGTCATGTAGATCATGGTGCCGTCGAGGTTGAAGGAGTAGCCGGTCGGGACGGTGATGCCGACCACCGGCTTGCTGACGCCGAGGTGCTCCATCTTCGCGATGAGGCGCGGCAGCGCGGACTCGGAGGAGGAGGTGGACAGGATCAGCAGGAACTCACGGCCCAGGTACCTGAAGAGCGTGAAGATGTTGAGGCCGGAGACGATCCGCAGCAGCGCGCCGAGCACGATGAAGACGAAGAGGAAGCAGGTGACGTAGAAGCCGAGCATCAGGATGGCGAGTTCCTTCAGCGCGTCGATGCCGGCCGACCCGGTGACGGCCGCGATGGCACCGAAGGCACCGATCGGCGCGGCCCACATCACCATGGCGAGGATGCGGAAGACGAGCCGCTGGATGTGCTGCACACCGCGCAGGATCGGCTCCCCGGTCGAGCCCATGGCCTGCAGCGCGAAGCCGGCGAGCAGCGCGATGATCAGGGTCTGCAGGACCGATTCCGACGTGAACGCGGAGACCATCGTGGTCGGGATGAGGCTGAGCAGGAACTCGGTGGTGTCCTTGGCCTCCGAGTCGACCTGCTCGTGACCGGCGTCCTTGATGGCGTCGGTGATCTGCAGGCCCGTGCCCGGCTCCAGGATGTTGCCGACGACGAGACCGATGCCGAGCGCGACCAGCGACATCGCGAGGAAGTAGACCAGCGCGATACCGCCGACCTTGCCGACCTTGGCGGCCTTGCGGACCGAACCGATGCCGAGCACGATCGTGCAGAAGATGATCGGCGAGATCATCATCTTGATCAGGTTCACGAAGCCCGCGCCGATGGGCTTCAGCTCGACCGCGAAGTCGGGCGCGACCAGACCCACGGTGATACCGAGGGCCACCGCGATGATCACCGCGATGTAGAGGTAGTGCGTGCGGTCCCGCTTGGCGACGGGTGCGGCAGGTGCCTTGTCGGGTGAACTGGCGGCGGCCACGGCTGCCCTCCTTGACGTCTTCGTCGGTTGTCACCGGCGTGCGGCTCACGTCCGGGGTGGGGGTTCGCTGACCGGCTCGCGGGCCCTGGGGACGGGGGCGTACTACTCAGCGATGCGGTGACTATCTCCTGCCGTGTGAGGGCGGTCACCCTTCCGTTCATTTAGTTCACAATCAGCCATGGAGGCAGACTGACGACATGCGCATCCCCGTCCCCCGGCCCCGCAGCCTGGCCGCCCAGCTCTTCGCGATGCAGGCCGTGCTGATAGCGGTGCTCGTCGCCGGGTACGCGGTGTTCACCTACATCAGCGACCGTGGCCAGGCCGAGGACGCGGCGGGCCGCCAGGCCAAGGCGGTGGCCCAGTCGATCGCCGACGCCCCGACCGTGCCGGAGGCGATCCGTACCGCCGACCCGACGGCCGAGCTCCAGCCGTACGCGCTCCGTGTCCAGCACGACGCCGAGGTCGACTTCGTCACGATCATGAACCCCGAGGGCATCCGCTGGACGCACCCCGACGAGGAGCAGATCGGCCAGCACTTCCGCGGCCACACGGCGCGCGCCCTGCGCGGGGAGCCCTTCACCGAGACGTACACCGGCACGCTCGGCCCCTCCGTGCGGGCGGTCGTGCCGATCTACGACGGGGGGCGGGACCCGGCGCACATCGTCGGCATGGTCAGCGCGGGGATCAGGGTCGAGGCGATCAGCAAGCGGGTGCAGGACCAGCTGACGGCGCTGATCGGGGTGGCGGCGGGCGCGCTCGCGCTCGGCGCGATCGGCACGTACGTGATCAACGCCCGGCTGCGCCGGCACACCCATGGCATGAACGCGGCCGAGCTGAGCCGGATGCACGACTACCACCAGGCCGCGTTGCATGCGGTGCGTGAGGGGCTGCTGATGCTGGACGGGCAGTACCGGGTGGCGCTGATCAACGACGGGGGGCGGGAGCTGCTGGGCGTGGCCGGCGACGTGGTGGGCCGGTCGGTCGCGGAGCTCGGCCTGCCCGCACCGCTCACCGGGGCGCTGCTGGCCTCGGAGCCGAGGGTCGACGAGGTCCATCTGACGGCGGCACGCGTCCTGGCCGTGAACACCTCACCGGTGTCGGGCGGAGAACGCCGCGGCACGGTGGTGACACTGCGCGATGTGACCGAACTCCAGTCCCTGATGGGCGAGTTGGACTCCGAGCGGGGCTTCACCCAGGCACTGCGCTCGCAGGCGCACGAGGCGGCGAACCGGCTGCACACGGTGGTCTCCCTGATCGAGCTCGGGCGGGCCGAGGAGGCCGTCGAATTCGCGACGGCCGAGCTGGAGCTGGCCCAGGCCCTGACGGACCAGGTGGTCGCGGCGGTCAGCGAGCCGGTGCTCGCGGCCCTCCTGCTGGGCAAGACGGCGCAGGCCAACGAGCGGGGCGTGGAGCTCGTCGTGTCGGAGGACAGCCGCCTGGACGACGGCCTGCTGCCCGACACCCTGCCCGCCCGGGACCTCGTGACGATACTGGGCAACCTGATCGACAACGCGGTCGACGCGGCGCAGGGAAGCGTGGGTGCACGGGTGACGGTGACGGCTTACGCCGAGGGCCGCGAGGGCGGCGAGCTGGTGCTGCGGGTGTCGGACACCGGGGCCGGGGTGGGCCCCGCGCTCGCCGAGGCGGTGTTCCAGCGCGGCTTCTCCACGAAGCCGGCCGGGCCGGGTGGCCGGGGGCTGGGGCTGGCGCTCGTACGGCAGGCCGCGGTCCGGCACCAAGGGGTGTTGTCGGTGACGGAGGCCGACGGGGGCGGGGCGGTGTTCGAGGTGCGGTTGCCGTTGGTGGAGACCGTGCCGGGGGGAGGCGCGGGTTCGATGGAGGGTTCCTCCGGGACGGAAGGTTCCCCTGGGGCGCAGGGTTCCTCCGGGGCGCGAGGTTCCCGTTCGACGGAGGGGGCCGGTTCCGGGGGCACGGCGGTTTCGAGAGGTGACGTATGACGGCGTCGGACGAGCAGGCGATTCGTGTCCTGGTCGTGGAGGACGATCCGGTGGCGGCGGACGCGCACATGATGTACGTCGGCCGGGTGCCGGGCTTCGTCGCGGTCGGAAAGGCGCACACGGGCGCGGAGGCGCGGCGCGCGCTGGAGCGGACGCCGGTGGACCTGCTGCTGCTCGACCTGCATCTGCCCGATGTGCACGGGCTGCAGCTGGCGCGGTCACTGCGGACGGCCGGCCATCACGCGGATGTCATCGCGGTGACGTCGGCGCGGGATCTGGCCGTGGTGCGGGAGGGGGTCTCGCTCGGGGTCGTGCAGTACGTCCTGAAGCCGTTCACCTTCGCGACACTGCGGGACCGGCTGGTCCGGTACGCCGAGTTCCACGCGGCGGTGGGAGAGGCGAGCGGGCAGGACGAGGTGGACCGGGCACTGGCGGCCCTGCGGGCGCCCGGGCCGGCGGCCCTGCCGAAGGGGTTGAGCGCACCGACGCTGGAGCGGGTGACCGGGGCCGTGCGGGACGCCGGGGAGGGGCTCACGGCGGCGGGGGTCGCCGAGGCCGTGGGGATTTCCCGGATCACGGCTCGGCGGTATCTGGAGCACCTGGTGGAGGCCGGAAGGGCTGAGCGGAAGCCGGTCTATGGGCAGGTGGGGAGGCCGGAACTGGTCTATCGGTGGGTTTCGGGACCGGGGACGGCACCGGGGACGGGAGCAGGATCGGGGGCCGGGTAGGCCGACTGGTTCTCGGCCGAGTTCTCCCGCTCCTACAGGGCTCAGCCGGCGCTGTTCCCCGCCGCGTCTCCCGCCGCCGACCCGAACGGCAGCGCGTACAGCACGACGTACGCCGCCAGCCCAGCCACGGCGAGCGCCTCCAGCAGGGACAGCAGCACGAGTCCCGTCGAGGTCTCGTCGCCGGCCCAGTACACGATGAGCGCGCTCAGGGGTACGACGCAGAAGGCCAGCAGGTCGACGACGAGCTGCACGACCTTGCGCGACACGCGTCGCGCGTCCCCCCGGTGGAAGGTCTCCCACCCGAACACGGCCTCCGTACCGGCGAGTCGAGCGAGTCCGGGCCCCAACTCGCCCCTGACGTACCTCCCGATCGCCGAGATCTTCTCGTCGTTGACCAGGTACGTCCACCCGAGCACCACACACACCGGCGGCAACGCCAGCAGCATCGACGTCTGCTTCGCCTGGGCCGCGGCGGCGATGACAGCGGCGACGACCGCGAGGGTGACGTACAGCAGGTTGTCCCGGAAGCCGATGCGGGCCTTCTGCTCGTCCTTCAGGCTCTGGTACTCGGCGAGCAGCAACTGCCCGACGGTGACGTCCGACTCCGTACCGGCCATGACGGCGATCCCCTTTCCCCGGCCCCTGGTCCTCTGGCCTCTGGTCCTTCGGTGGCCAACGACCCGCCCGGGCCTGCCACTTGGCAGTACCTTAAGGGGGTGTCAGAGACTTCTCCCAGCGTTGTCGTCCTCACCGCGCTCCCCGTCGAGTACGACGCCGTACGCGCGCACCTGGACGACACCGAGGAACTCGTCCACGCCGACGGAACCCGTGTCGAACGCGGCCGGCTCGCGGGCACGCCCTGGACGCTCTCGATCGCCGAGCTGGGCGAGGGGGCGATGAACGCCGCCGCGCTCACCATGCAGCTGGTCTCCTGGCTCCGCCCCGAGGCGCTGCTGTTCGTCGGGGTCGCGGGCGGGCTGAAGGACGACATCGAGCTCGGCGACGTCGTGGTCGGCACCAAGGTGTACGCCGTCCAGGGCGGCAAGCTGACACCGGACGGCTTCGAGGCGCGCCCCGAGGTCTGGCACGGCTCGCACCGGCTGGTGCAGGCGGCGCGGTCGGCGTTGCGGGAGCTGGCCGGGGAGGGGGTGCGGGGGCACCGTAAGCCGATCGCCTGCGGGGATGTCGTCCTCGCCGATCACGAATCCGCCTTCGCGGACTTCGTCCGACGGAACTACGGCGACGCGTACGCGATCGAGATGGAGGGTTCCGGGGCGGCTCACGCGGCGCATCTGAGTGGGCAGTTGGACGCGCTGGTGATCCGGGGGATCAGCGACCGGGCCAACGCCGACAAGGGGGACGACGACGCGTCCGGGTCACAGGAGCGGGCTGCCGCGCAGGCGGCTGCCGTGGCGGTGGCGGTGCTGCGGAAACATCGGCCGCGGGGTGGGGCGTCCGGGTCCGACGACTCCGAGGAGGGGCCCCATCGGGGTGGGGGCGACCACATCGACTTTCGGGGCGGGACCTTTTACGGCACGGTCATCGGTAAGCAGACCGGTGGAGGCCGGGGGTAGGGGTACCGTCCACGGGCCGGTACCGCGCGCGAGCGCGACGCTGCCGCCGCGGCCGTTGGCGTTCACGGGGCGGTCGGCGGAGCTTGGGCGGTTGCTCGCACAGCTCGCGTCTGATGCGGGGGACTCGGGTGCGCTTCCTGTGCTCATCTTCGCCGTCACGGGGATGGGCGGTATCGGGAAGACGGCGTTGGCGGTCGAGGCTGCGCATCGGGCCTGTGCGGAGGGGTGGTTCCCCGGTGGGACGCTGTTCGTGGATCTGCGGGGGTACGACGACGATCCGGTGACGGCGGATCAGGCGGTGCTGGCGCTGCTCGATGCGATGGGTGTGCAGGGGGCGGAGCTGCCGCAGGAGGCCGCGCGGCAGTACGACGTCTACCGCAGGCTGCTCTCCGAACGGCGGAACCGCACGCTGCTGATCCTGGACAACGTCTCGGACCCGTCCCAGTTCCGGGATCTGCTGCCCGGCACGGACCATCACCGGGTGCTGATCACTTCGCGGGACCGCCCCGACTCCCTCCCCGTACGCCTCATCGACGTCGAAGCACTCGCCCGGGACGACTCCGTCGCCCTCGTGACCCACGCCCTCCATGCCGCCGACGAACGTGACGACCGCCCGGAGCGGGAACCGCAGGCGCTGCGTGAACTGGCCGAGTTGTGCGGGCACTTGCCGCTTGCCCTGCACATCGCCGCCGCGATGCTCCGTCGGCGGCGGCACCGTGGCATTGCCTCGCTGGCGGCCGAGATCAGGGAAGCCGAGGATCCCACGGCTGTCCTGGACAACGGCAGCACCGGCACGGACCTGTACGGCCGCTCACTCGCCCTGCGGCCGGTCCTGGAGACGTCGTACCGCCGACTGCCGGCCGAGCATGCCCGGCTGCTGCGTCTGCTGGCCCTGGCACCAGGCGCCGACACGAGTACGGAGGCCGTGGCCGCCTTGATCGACTTGGCCGTGAATGCCGCCATGGGGCTGCTGGAGGACTTGGCGACCGCTGGTCTTGTCACTGCGGTTCCGCAGGGTGGGGGTGTGCGGTGGCGATTGCATGACCTGGTGCGGGCGTTCGGGGCGGGTGTCGTGAGCAGGGATGCGGACTTTAGGGAGGAAGGGGATACGGCGCGGGAGCGGCTGCTGGGGTTCTACTGTCAATGGGCAGATGCGGCGGATGACCGACTGCGGTGGATCCCGGGAAATCCGGAGCCGGAGCGGTACACAAACCGGGCTCAGGCGCTGGCGTGGCTGGACGCAGAGCGGGCGGGGCTGGTGGCGGCCGTGCAGTGGGCGGATGAGGAGCGCCACGCGGAGAACGCGGTGCGGCTGGCCGAGCGCATGGCGGAGTATCTGTCCTGGCGGCGGTACTTCGACGACTGGATCACCACTGCGCGTGCCGCCTGGGAGGCAGTCCACCGTGCAGGGGACCCGGGCAGCGAAGCCGATGCTTGTAACCGCCTCGGCGTCGCTCTACGGGAGGCGAGCCGGACGAGGGAGGCGATCGACGCGCTCACCCGCTCTCGCGACCTGTGCCAGGCAGTTGGGGACAGCCTCGGCGAGGCGATGGCGTGGGGCAACCTCGGCCTTGCCATGGGCGAGGCAGGCCGGGTGAGGGAGGCGGTCAATGCCCATACCCGCGCCCGCGTCCTGTTGCAGCGCGCCGGCGATCGCCACAGCGAGGCCGGCGCGTGGACCAACCTCGGCATTGCTCTGCAGGCCGTGGGCCAGGTAGAGAAGGCGATCGACGCCCACAGCTACGCATGCAGCCTTTACCAGGTCCTCGGGGACCGATGGCGCGAGGGCACGGCATGGCACAACCTGGGCGAGGCCCTGCGGGAGGCAAACCGGGCGCAAGAGGCCATTGAGGCATACGGCAAGGCTCTGGCCGCCTGCCGCGAGTTCGAGGACTGGTATGGCGCAGGCATGACCCTTTCCAGTCTGGCTCTCGTCACCCACGAGGGCGCCCACCGCCCCACCGAAGCCCGCGCCTACTACCTCCAAGCCGCCGATGCCTACACCATGGCCAACGCCCCCGCCGAAGCCGCCGACGCCCAATCCGCCGCACACGCATTGACCTGACTAGACCACTCAACCTACGTTCACCAGGCAGCCATCCCCGCGCCACAACGACGTGCGCCCGCAGGAGGTCATGCCCGTGCGCCCCACCGCCACCCGCCCCACGCTCCCCGCACTGCTCGCCCTCACCCTCGCCGCCGCAGGCACTCTCACCGCCTGTGGCAGCGGCTCCGGCAGTGACCCGGACACCGTCAAGGTCTCCTTCAAGCAGTCCACGGACAACTCCATCAAGGTGATGGACACCTACCTCGCGGACATCAAGAAGCAGTTCGAGAAGGCGAACCCCGGCAAGAAGGTCGAGCTCGTCCCCATCAAGGCCCCGGACTCGGAGTACTACACCAAGCTCCAGCAGATGCTCCGCTCCCCCAAGACCGCCCCCGACCTGGTCTACGAGGACACCTTCCTCATCAACTCGGACATCACCAGCGGGTATTTGAAGCCCCTCGACCCGTACCTCGCCAAGTGGCAGGACTGGGACAAGTTCATCGACACGGCGAAGGCAGCGGCGCAGGGCGAGGACGGAAAGACGTACGGCGTCCCGGACGGGACGGACACCCGGGGGCTGTGGTTCAGCAAGGACATCTTCAAGAAGGCCGGCCTGCCCGCCGACTGGCAGCCGAAGACCTGGGACGACGTCCTCGACGCCGCCCGGACCGTCAAGGAGAAGGTCCCCGGCGTCATCCCCCTCAACGTCTACACGGGCAAGCCGGTCGGCGAGGCCGCCACCATGCAGACGTTCGAGATGCTGCTGTACGGCACGGGCGCGAGCGGCGGCACCTCGGACCCGCTGTACGACAAGTCCGCCAAGAAGTGGATCGCCGGCGGCCAGGGCTTCAAGGACTCCCTGTCCTTCGTCGAGACCGTCTACAAGGAGAAGCTCGGCCCGGACGTCTCCGACGCCCTCGATCCCAACGTCATGACCCGGGTGCGCGGCGAGTGGCTGCCGAAGGGCAAGCTGGCCATCGCCCTCGACGGCTCCTGGCTCCCGCAGGACTGGCTGCCCGGGAGTGGTCACGAATGGCCCGAGTGGTCGGACGAGCTGGGCCTCGCCGCCATGCCCACGCAGAACGGCCAGGCTCCCGGCAAGGTGAGCATGTCCGGCGGCTGGACCTGGTCCATCCCGGCCAAGGCGGGCAACCCCGACCTGGCCTTCGAGTTCATCAAGACGATGCAGACGAAGGCGAACGCCCAGAAGTGGTACGTCGCCAACTCCGGCATCGCCGTACGCAAGGACGTCGCGGACGACCCGGCGTACACCGACGCCCAACCCGGCATCAAGTTCTTCACGGACCTCGTCGCGAGCACCCACTACCGCCCCGCCTACCCGGCGTATCCGAAGGTCTCCACCGCCGTCCAGGAAGCGATGGAGGGCGTGACGACGGGCGACATGTCGGTGGCGGAGGCGGCGAAGGGCTACGACGAGGAGCTGAAGTCGGCGGCGGACGGAGAGGTGATCGAGAAGTGAAAGACGGCGAGGACGACCGCCCATGACCGCCGAAGCACCGCACGACGCAACGGGCCCGACGACCGGCAAGTCCCCCTCGGGCCCGCTAACTTCACTCCCTACCTCCCACACTCGTGCTCGCCCCCACCCTCACGCCCCGCTTCACCGCACCCTCGCCCGCGCCCTCCCCGTCTCCCCCGCCCTGGTCCTCCTCGTCCTCTTCCTGGCCGGCCCGATCGCGTACTGCGCCTACATCGCCTTCACCGACCTCCAGCTGACCGGCCAGGCCGAAGACTCGTTCGTCGGCCTCGACAACTTCCGTACGGCGTTCGGCGACGAGGCGTTCGTCAACGCGGTCTGGCTGACGCTCGTCTTCACCGTCATCTCGGCGCTGCTCGGCCAGAACACCCTGGGCCTGGCGCTGGCCGCCCTGATGCAGCGTGCGTCGAAGCCGATCCGCACGCTGGTCGGCGGCATCGTCATCACCGCGTGGGTCCTGCCGGAGGTCGTCGCGGGCTTCCTCCTCTACGCCTTCTTCCGCCGCGAGGGCACCCTGAACGCCATCCTGGACTGGCTCCAACTCCCCACCCAGAACTGGCTGTTCACCCTCCCGATCCTGGCGGTGTCCTTCGCGAACGTCTGGCGGGGTACGGCCTTCTCGATGCTCGTCTACTCGGCGGCGCTGAACGAGATCCCGAAGGAGATCACGGAGGCGGCCGAGGTCGACGGCGCCGGCGGCTGGCGCCGGATGTGGCACATCACGCTCCCGATGATCCGCCGTTCGATCGGCACCAACCTGATGCTGATCACCCTTCAGACGCTGTCGGTGTTCGGGCTCATCTGGGTGATGACCAGGGGCGGCCCGGGCGGCAAGAGCCAGACGCTGCCGCTGTTCATGTACGAGGAGGCGTTCCAGAAGAGCATGATCGGCTACGGCACCGCGGTGGCCCTGCTGCTTCTGGTGGTGGGGTCGCTGTTCTCTGTGGTCTATCTGCGTCTGCTGCGAACGGAGGTCTGACACCCATGTCCCGGACGCCCCGTACTCCTTCCTCCCGACGCACCACTCATCGCCTGGCCGCCGACGCGGGTCTGCTGGCGGTGGCCGTGGCCTTCGCGCTGCCGTTGGCGTGGGTGGTCCTCTCCGCGCTGGACACGGACGCGGGGCTTCAGGTGAAGCTCCCCGACGGCGTGACCCTGGACAACTTCGACGCCGTCCTGACCCCGGACATCACGTTCACGCCGCTGCTGAACAGCCTGCTCCTGTGCGGCGGCGGGACGGCGCTGACGGTGGCGTGCGCGGCGCTGGCCGCGTATCCGCTGTCGCGGTTCCGGTCGCGCTTCAACCGGCCGTTCCTGCTCACGATTCTCTTCGCGACGAGTCTGCCGATCACGGCGATCATGGTGCCGGTGTACGCGTTGTTCGTGCAGGTGAATCTGATCGACACCATGCAGGGCACGATCTTCTTCTTCGCGGCTTCTCAATTGCCGTTCGCCATCTGGCTGATGAAGAACTTCATGGACGGCGTGCCGAAGGAGCTGGAGGAGGCGGCCTGGACGGACGGGGCGTCGTCGCTCCAGTCACTGGTGCGGATCGTGTTGCCGCTGATGGGGCCCGGGGTGGCGGTGGTGACGGTGTTCTCGTTCGTGATGATGTGGGGGAACTTCTTTGTGCCGTTCATGTTGCTGCTCACGCCGGATCAGATGCCTGCGGCTGTGAGCATCAATGAGTTCTTCGGGAATCGGGGGACTGTGGTTTACGGGCAGCTGGCCGCGTTCTCGATCATTTACTCGACGCCGGTGATTTTGCTTTATGTGCTGGTGGCGAGGCGGTTGGGTGGGGGGTTTGCGTTGGGTGGGGCGGTCAAGGGGTGAGGAGGCCGGCTGCGGCGGTGCGGGCCTCGGCGGCTTTGTGAGCGGCGTCGGCGCGGGTGAAGGCGTCGGCCGCCTGGAGGTAGTGGGCGCGGGCTTCGGCAGGGTGACGGGCTTGTTTGTGGGCCGAGCCCAGGTTCTGCAGGGTCTGGCCCGCCCGGTACCAGTCCTCGAACTCGCGGTACACCTCCAGCGCTTTGCCACCCGCCTCGATGGCCTCCCCCGTCCGCCCGGCCTCCCGCAGGATGACGCCGAGGTTGTTCCACGCGTCCGCCTCGCGGTGGCGGTCTCCGACGGCCCGGCACAGGTCGCGTGAACGGGTGTGGGCGTCGATCGCCTCGTCCGCCCGGCCCGCCGCCCACAGGGCAACGCCGAGGTGGTTCCACGCGATGGCCTCCCGGTGACGGTCCCCGACACTCCGGAACAGCTCGCACGCCCGGGTGTGGGCGTCGATCGCCTCCTCCACCCGGCCCGCCTCCCGCAATGCCAGGCCGAGATGGTCCCGCGCGACGGCGTCACCGTGCCGGTCCCCGGTGCTCTGGAACAGGTCGCGGGCGTGGGTGTGGGCGTCGATCGTCTCCTCCAGCCGGCCCGCCTCCCTCAGCACCAGTCCGAGGTTGTTCCACGCGATGGCCTCACTGCGTCGCTCTCCGGCGCCGTGGGCGACTGCTCGGGCAGCATGGCCGACGGTGATCCCGTCATCGAAGTACCGCCGCCACAGCAGGTACACCGCCAGACTTGCGGCCAGCACCACCGCCTTTCGCACGTGCCGCTCGTCGCTCGCCCACTGCACCGCCGCCACCAGCCCCGCACGCTCCGCGTCCAGCCACGCCAGCGCCTGCCCCCGGTCCGCGAACCGCTCCGGCTCCGGATTCCCCGGGATCCAGCGCAACCGTGCGTCCGCCGCACCCGCCCACCGCAGATAGAACTCCAGCAATCGCTCCCGCGCCGCCTCTCCCTCCTCCCGCAGATCCGTCTCTCCCGCCACCACCCCCACACCGCACACCCGCACCAGGTCGTGCAGCCGCCACCGCCCGTCCTCGCTCCCCCGCTCGACAAGGTGAGCGCGGGCCAGCGCGTCCAAGGTGCCGGTCGGCGGGACCTCGTCCCCGGTCAGGGCAGTCACGGCCGCAGTGGTGACCTCGGCGCCCGGAACGAGGGCCAGCAAGCGCAGCAACCGGGCCTGCTCGGGCGGCAGTCGCCGGTACGACAGGCCGAAGGCGGCCCGAACCCTGGGGTCACCGTCGTCGAGGCCGTGCAGGGGGTCACGGAACTCGGCGAGCTGGGCCGCGAGCTCGGCGACGGCCTTCTCCGGGTCCAGCACCAGCAGCGCCGCCGCGAGCTGGAGGGCGAGCGGCAGGTGCCCGCAGCGAGCGGCGACGTCCATGGCCGCATCGCGCTCGTCGGCGACCCGGCTGTCGTCCGGGTCCGCGATGCGCAGGGCGCGGTCGAGGAGCTCGTGCGCCTCGCCCGGCGTCAGCTCGGCCAACGCCACCATTCGCGCGCCCAGTTGGGGAAGCCGGCCGCGCGAGGTCACCAGGAGGCGATGCCGTGCGTCCCCGGGCAGCAGCGGTCGCACCTGATCCGGAGCGGAGGCATTGTCGGCCATCACCAGCACCGCTCCGTGCTCCCGCCCCCGTTGCGCCAGGAGCGACCTGTACAACGCGCCGCGCTCGTCCGCCCGTACCGGAATGTGCTCCGGCTCCACACCGAGCGCCCGGAGCAACGCCTCCAGCGCCTGCTCGCCAGTGACGGGATCGTCGTCGTACCCGTGCAGGTCCAGGAAGAGCACCCCGCCCGGAAACCATCCCCTCGCACACGCCTCGTGAGCCGCCTCCACCGCGAGCGCGGTCTTGCCGATGCCGCCGGTCCCGGACAGCGCGGCGACCGGCCCCGACCCGCCACCGCCACCGCCACCGGCACCGGCACCGGCACCGGCACCGGCACCGGCACCGGCACCGGCACCTGAAGGGTCGAACGCGTCAAGGAGTCGTCCCAGCTCAGTCCCCCGTCCGGCGAACCCGGTCACCCGAGCGGGCAGGGCGTCCAGGGCGGTGGGCGCGGCGGCGTGCTGGTGAATGGTCCCGTGCGCGACTACGAGCCCCTTGAACTCCGCTCCCCGAAAGTCGAGATGATCCCCGCCGTACCGCCCGTCGTCCTCGTCGTCCATCGCCGCCCCCGCACCGCCGCCGAACCCGGCCTGCCAACAAGGTACGCCCTCATCAACCACCCAACTCCCGCTGCGACCAGCCCACTTGGCAGTACCGTGAAATGGTGCCCACCACCGCCCCCACCATCGCCGTACTCACCGCCCTCCCCCTCGAATACCGGGCGGTCCGCGACCACCTCCCGGCCACCGAGACCCGCGTGCACCCCTACTACGGCACCCGTGCCGAAGTCGGCCGGCTTCCCGGAACACCCTGGTGGGTCGCCCTTCTGGAACTGGGCGAGGGCACGCTCACCGCAGCCACCCTCACCGAGCGGGTGCTGACCTGGTTCGCCCCACAAGCGGTCCTCTTCGTCGGCGTGGCGGGCGCCCTCAAGGAGGACATCGCGCTCGGTGACGTGGTCGTCGCCACGAAGGTGTACGCGATTCACGGCGGCAAGGAGACCCCCGACGGCTTCCTCGACCGCCCGCTGACCTGGCCGGCCCCGCACCACCTCGACTCGGCGGCCCGCCAGGCCCTGCGCGGCGTACCGCACGTCCACTTCAAGCCGATCGCCGCGGGCGACGTCGTCCTGTCCGACGCGGACTCGCCCCTCGCCCACCGCATCCGGGAGCACTTCAACGACGCCGTAGCCATCGAGATGGAGGGGTCGGGGGTGGCCCACGCGGCCCATCTCGCCGGCAGGGCGGGCGCATTGATCATCCGGGGCATCAGCGACCGGGCGGACGCCGGCAAGGCGCAGGCGGAAGCGCGGGGTTCCCAGCGGTACGCCGCCGAGCGGGCCGCCGACGCGGCGATCGCCGTACTCCGCGAACTGGAGCCCAGGGAGACGGCACCTCCGTCACGCGCTCCCCACCGGGCCGGGGCCGCGGGCCCGGCGCACGTCCCCGTCCCCACCGCCTCCACCGTCCTCCCGCCCCGCCCCCTCGGTTTCACCGGCCGGGCCGCGGACCTGCACCGGCTGCTCGCCCATCTCGACCCCACCGCCGACGGCCCGGCCACCGCCCGCCCGCTTCTCATCTCCGCGCTCACCGGCATGGGCGGCATCGGCAAGACGGCGCTGGCGATCGAGGCGGCTCACCAGGCGCGGGCGAAGGGCTGGTTCCCCGGCGGGACGCTCTTCGTCGATCTGCGCGGGTACGACGACAACCCCGTCACCTCGGACCAGGCGGTCCTCGCCCTCCTCGACGCCCTCGGCATACGCGGCCCGGATCTGCCGAGGACGACGGCCCGCCAGTACGACACGTACCAGGTGCATCTCGCCGAGCGCCGCGCCCGGACGCTGCTGGTGCTGGACAACGCCTCGGACCCGCCCCAGTTCCTGCGGCTCCTGCCCGGCTCCGGCCACCACCGCGTCCTGATCACCTCCCGCGACCGCCCCGACTCGCTCCCGCTGCACATCGTGGACCTGGAGACCCTCCCCGAGGACGAGGCGACCGCCCTCGTGACCACGGCACTCAGCAACGACCCGCACGACGACCGCCCCTCCCGCGAGCCTCAGGCCCTGCGTGAACTGACCGTTCTCTGCGGCCACCTGCCCCTCGCCCTCCAGATCGCCGCCGCGATGCTGCGCCGCCGCCGCAGCCGCGGGATCGCCACCCTGGTCGCCGACATCAAGAAGGTCGGCGACGCGCTGTCCGTCCTCGACAACGGCAGCCGGGGCACGGACCAGTACGGCCGTTCTCTCGCCCTGCGCCCGGTCCTGGAGACGTCGTACCGCCGGCTGCCGGAAGACCAGGCCCGGCTGTTGCGTCTGCTCGCCCTCGCTCCCGGCAGCGACACCGGTACGGAGGCCGCGGCCGCCCTCGCGGGCCTCGACGAGGATGCCGCGGTGGGGGTCCTGGAGGACCTGGCCGCCGCATGTCTCGTCACGGCCGTGCGGGCCAAGAGGGATGCGGGGAAGGGGGATACGGCGAGCGGGGATGTGCGGTGGCGGCTGCACGACCTGGTGCGGGCGTTCGGGGTGGGCGTGACAGCCGGGGATCCGGGTCTGCGGGAGGAGGGGGAGGCTGCTCGGGAGCGGCTGCTGGGGTTCTACTGGCGGTGGGCGGACATCGCGGACGACCGGTTGCACTGGCTGCCGGGAAGGCCGGAGCCGGTGCGCTTCGGGGACCGGGCGCAGGCGCTGGCCTGGCTGGACGGGGAGCGGGCCGGGCTGGTGGGGGCCGTGGAGTGGGCCGCAGAGGAGCGGTACGCGCGGCGGGCGGTGGGGCTGGCCCTGTGCCTGGCGGAGTATCTGCGCTGCCGACGGTACTTCAGCGACGGGATCGCCATCGCCCGTACGGCCGGGCACGCCGCGCGGCGTGCGGGCGACCGGCTCGGTGAGGCTGCTGCCTGGACCAAGCTCGGCAGCGTCCTGCGCGAGGCGGGCCGGGCCGAGGAGGCGGTCGAGGCGCATGGCCGCGCCCGCGACCTGTTCCGGGCCGCCGGTGACCGGCTCCGCGAGGCCACCGCATGGAACAACCTCGGCAACGCGCTGCGCAAGGCCGGCCGCTCGGGGGAGGCGGTCGACGCCCACACCCACGCCCGCGATCTGTTCCGGACGGTGGGCGATCGTCACCGGGAGGCGATCGCCTGGAACAACCTCGGTCTCACGCTCCAGGACACCGGCCGGGCGGAGGAGGCGACGGAGGCCTACGGGAAGGCGCTTGAGATCCACCGGGAGTTCGAGGATTGGTACAAGGTGGGCCAAACCCTACGAAACCTTGCCGCGAGCCATGAGAGGGCGCAGCGATTCTCCGAGGCCGGGTCCTACTACCTCCTCGCATCCGACGCCTTCGACCGGGCCGATGCCGACACCGAGGGCGCCATGACCCGTGACCGGGCCCGCGAATTCGGCCAACCTCCCACGCCTCCGCCGCACCCGATGCCGCCCTTCCAATAGACGGCTCCCCCAACGTCGGGATTGAGCCGCCCCTCAGCCGCCTCCCGGCGACCGACCGAGGTATCGAACCTGACGCACCCCTCTTCGGGGTTCGTTCAGACGACCGAAAACCGCAGGACTCCCGTCATGAACCACCAAGAGATCGTCATCAGGAAGCGCTCGCGAATATGCCTCTTGACCTTGCCGTTCGCCAACCCCCACCACCCGGCGACCGCCCCCCTCTCCATCCCGGCGCCACCACCCTCACCGCCCGTCCCACCGCCGCGGACGATCTCCCCCGTCAACGAACCCACCAGTAGCCGTAGCTTCCTACAATCCGTAATCCTGGCCGAACAGACCGTAGTCACCCCACTCCGGCCGCCCTACGTTGTGGGCCGTGCGCCGACCCCCAGCCCAACCGAACCAGCCGAACAACCCCAACCGCTCCAGCCGCCGGACCCCACCCACTCCCCCTTTCGACGCCCCCGCCGCCCGCAGGCTCCGGGCCGCCCTCAACATGGGGCCCGAACATGTCGCGTACGGCATGCGCGCCTCGTACGGACTCCCCTATGTCACCGAGGACCTGGTGATCGCCTGGGAGCGCGAGCTCGCTGTCCCCACCAGCGGTGAACTCACCGCACTCGCGGGGGTGTTGTGGTGCTCGCCCAGCGAGCTGCTCGGCAAGCCGCGGACCTTGCGTGAGCACCGGCTCGCCCGGGGTCTCGCGCCCGAGGACGTGGCCCGTACCGTCGGGCACGACCTGCCCGCCTATCTCCGCATGGAGGAGCTCGACGACTGGCGCGGCACGGACCGTCAGTCCGCCGCCCTCGCCGAGTTGCTCGGACTGTCGCTGCCGGACTTCATCACCGTCACGGGCCGCGACGCGAAACTCGCAGACCTGCTGCGCAGTGCCGTGACGACGCGCTGGCAGGCGTATGTGCGACCGGTCGGCAAGATGGTGCCCCTGGACCGGCGCGCGCTGGAGACCGCCCTCCAGGAGCTGCACCAGGACTACCAGGGGCAGATGACCGCGACCCTGAGCTGGGGCGGCGACAACAGTGACTCCAGCGCGGCCGGCCGCGAGTTCCTGAGCCGGATCGTGGACCGCTTCTGGACGACGCTCCAGGCGATCAGCCCCTGAGCGGAACCCGTGCCCCCGGGCGGGCGCACTCGCGACCGGGGCTCGCGGCCAAAGGCACGCAGCCGAGGGCTCGTGGCCAAGGCTCGTGACCGAAGGCTCGTGGCTAGAAGACCGACTCGGCCTCGTCCATCCGGTCCTTCGGCACCGTCTTCAGCTCGGTGACCGCCTCCGCCAGCGGCACCATCACGACGTCGGTGCCGCGCAGCGCGGTCATCCTGCCGAACTCGCCCCGGTGCGCGGCCTCCACCGCGTGCCAGCCGAAGCGGGTGGCGAGGACACGGTCGTACGCGGTGGGTACGCCGCCGCGCTGGACGTGGCCGAGGATGACCGGCTTGGCCTCCTTGCCGAGGCGGCGCTCCAGCTCGAACGCGAGGGCGGTGCCGATGCCCTGGAAGCGCTCATGGCCGTACTGGTCGATGTCGCCCTTGCCGTAGTCCATGGTGCCCTCGGCGGGGTGGGCGCCCTCGGCGACGCAGATCACCGCGAACTTCTTGCCGCGCGCGAAGCGCTCCTCGACCATCTTGACGAGGTCGGCGGGGTCGAACGGGCGCTCCGGGAGGCAGATGCCGTGCGCGCCGGCCGCCATGCCGGACTCCAGCGCGATCCAGCCCGCGTGGCGGCCCATGACCTCGACGACCATCACCCGTTGGTGGGACTCCGCCGTCGTCTTCAGGCGGTCCATGGCCTCGGTGGCGACGCCGACGGCCGTGTCGAAGCCGAAGGTCCGGTCGGTGGAGGAGATGTCGTTGTCGATCGTCTTCGGAACGCCGACCACGGGCAGGCCCGCGTCGCCGAGCATCCGGGCCGCGGTCAGCGTGCCCTCGCCGCCGATCGGGATCAGCGCGTCGATGCCGAACCGGTGGATCATGTCGGAGGCGTTCTCGCAGGCCTCGCGCAGGCGGTCGCGCTCCAGTCGGGAGGAGCCGAGGATGGTGCCGCCGCGGGCCAGAATGCCGCTCACGTCGTTCAGGTCGAGGGCCCGGAAGCGGCCGTCCAGCAGGCCCGAGTACCCGTCCTCGAAGCCGATGACCTCGTCGCCGTAGTCCGCGACCGCCCGGTGCACGACCGACCGGATCACGGCGTTCAGGCCGGGGCAGTCGCCGCCTGCGGTGAGAACTCCGATGCGCATCGTGCTGTGTCTCCTGCTCGCTGTTGATACCGGTGAGCCAATCCGATTGTTTCATGTCCGCGAGGGCGGTGTCGCTCCCCTACTGACGGGCGCCTTATCCACAGCCAAGGGTATTGTCAAGAGGGTTTCGCTCACCTCACTGGGCGATTTTGCGACCCCGGTGACGGACGACAGACGACGGACGAAGAGGAAAGGGAGAGCACGCGTGACGCGCAGCGTGTACGTGACCGGAATCGACCGAGGTGACGGCCGGCAGGTCGTCGAACTGGGGGTCATGGAGCTCCTGACCCGGCAGGTCGACCGGGTGGGGGTGTTCCGGCCGCTGGTGCACCACAGTCCCGACCGGCTGTTCGAGCTGCTGCGTGCCCGCTACCGCCTGTCCCAGGACCCGGCGACGGTCTACGGCATGGACTACCACGAGGCGTCCGCCCTGCAGGCCGAGCGCGGCACCGACGAGCTGGTGGCCACGCTCGTCGACCGGTTCCATGTCGTGGCCCGCGACTACGACGTCGTCCTCGTCCTCGGCACCGACTACGCCGACACCCAGCTCCCGGACGAGCTGTCCCTCAACGCCCGGCTCGCCAACGAGTTCGGCGCGTCCGTGATACCCGTCGTGGGCGGCCGGGGGCAGACCGCCGAGTCCGTGCTCGCCGAGACCCGCAACGCCTATCGCGCCTACGACGGTCTGGGCTGCGACGTGCTCGCCATGGTCACCAACCGGGTCGCCCGGGAGGACCGGGACGAGATCGCCGAGCGGCTCGGGTCGCGGCTGCCGGTGCCCTGTTACGTCGTCCCGGACGATCCCGCTCTCGCCGCGCCGACCGTGTCGCAGATCGCCCAGTCGCTCGACGCGAAGGTCCTCCTCGGCGACGACTCGGGGCTCGCGCGCGACGCCCTCGGCTTCGTCTTCGGCGGCGCCATGCTGCCGAACTTCCTGACCGCCCTGACCCCGGGCTGCCTGGTCGTCACCCCGGGCGACCGCGCCGACCTGGTCGTCGGCTCGCTGGCCGCGCACAGCGCCGGCACCCCGCCGATCGCCGGTGTCCTGCTCACCCTGGACGAGCGCCCCGGCGACGAGATCCTCACCCTCGCCGCCCGCCTCGCCCCGGGCACCCCGGTGCTGTCGGTGCCCGGCTACAGCTTCCCCACCGCCGAGCAACTCTTCTCCCTGGAGGGTAAGTTGAGCGCGGTCACCCCGCGCAAGGCGGAGACGGCGCTCGGCCTGTTCGAGCGGTACGTCGACACCGGGGACCTGCTGGGGCGGGTCTCGGCGCCGAGCAACGACCGGGTCACGCCGATGATGTTCGAGCACAAGCTGCTGGAGCAGGCCCGCTCCACCATGCGCCGCATCGTGCTGCCCGAGGGCACCGAGCCGCGTGTCCTGCACGCCGCGGAGGTGCTGCTGCGGCGCCGGGTGTGCGACCTGACCCTGCTCGGGCCCGAGGACCAGATCCGCAAGAAGGCCGCCGACCTCGGTATCGACCTGGCCGGCTGCGACCTGATCGACCCGGCCACCAGCGAGCTGCGCGACTCCTTCGCCGAGAAGTACGCCCGGTTCCGCGCCCACAAGGGGGTCACCGTCGAGCTGGCGTACGACGTCGTCAGCGATGTGAACTACTTCGGCACGCTGATGGTGCAGGAGGGGCTGGCCGACGGCATGGTGTCGGGGTCCGTCCACTCGACGGCCGCGACCATCCGGCCCGCCTTCGAGATCATCAAGACCCGGCCGGACGCCGGCATCGTGTCGTCCGTCTTCTTCATGTGCCTCGCCGACAAGGTCCTCGTCTACGGCGACTGCGCGGTGAACCCCGACCCGAACGCCGAGCAGTTGGCCGACATCGCCATCCAGTCGGCCGCGACCGCCGAGGGGTTCGGCGTGGAGCCGCGGATCGCGATGCTGTCGTACTCGACGGGTACGTCCGGTTCGGGCGCCGACGTCGACAAGGTGCGCGAGGCGACCGAGCTGGTGCGGCAGCGGCGGCCCGACCTGAAGATCGAGGGGCCCATCCAGTACGACGCCGCCGTCGAGCCGTCCGTGGCCGCGACCAAGCTGCCGGGATCCGAAGTGGCCGGGCAGGCAACGGTTTTGATCTTCCCTGACCTCAATACAGGTAACAACACCTACAAGGCCGTGCAGCGTTCGGCCGGCGCGATCGCCGTCGGTCCGGTGCTGCAGGGTCTGCGCAAGCCGGTCAACGACCTGTCCCGGGGCGCCCTCGTCCAGGACATCGTCACGACCGTCGCCATCACGGCGATCCAGGCCCAGTCCCCCGCCCTGTCCCTCCACGAGAAGGCCACCGCCCAGTGAGCTCGTCCCGCGTCCTCGTCCTCAACTCCGGTTCCTCGTCGGTGAAGTACCAGCTGCTCGACATGCGTGACAGCAGCCGGCTGGCCGTGGGCCTCGTCGAGCGCATCGGCGAGGAGACCTCCCGGCTCAAGCACACCCCGCTGGCGAGCGGCGGCGAGGTGCGCGAGTGGACGGGGCCGATAGCGGACCACGAGGCCGCCCTGAAGGCCGTGTCGGCGGAGCTCGCCAAGGACGGCCTCGGCCTGGACTCGCCCGAGCTGGCCGCGATCGGCCACCGGGTGGTGCACGGCGGCAAGCACTTCACCGAGCCGACCGTCATCGACGGCGCCGTGCTCGCCGAGATCGAGCGGCTCATCCCGGTCGCCCCGCTGCACAACCCGGCCAACCTCACCGGCATCCGCACCGCCCAGCGGCTGCGCCCGGACCTGCCCCAGGTCGCCGTCTTCGACACCGCGTTCCACACGACGATGCCGGAGTCGGCCGCCCGCTACGCGATCGACGTCGAGACCGCCGACCGGCACCGAATACGCCGGTACGGCTTCCACGGCACCTCGCACGCGTACGTCTCCCGGGCCACCGCGCAGCTGCTCGGCAAGGCACCCGAGGACGTGAACGTCATCGTGCTGCACCTCGGCAACGGCGCGTCCGCGTCCGCCGTACGGGGCGGCCGTTGCGTGGACACCTCCATGGGGCTGACGCCCTTGGAGGGGCTCGTGATGGGTACGCGCTCCGGTGACATGGACCCGGCCGTCATCTTCCATTTGATGCGAGTTGGCGGAATGTCCACGGACGAGATCGACACTCTTCTCAACAAGAGGAGCGGGCTGATCGGGCTGTGCGGTGACAACGACATGCGGGAGATCCGCCGCCGGATCGACGAGGGTGATCAGCAGGCCGCTCTCGCCTTCGACATCTACATTCACCGGCTGAAGAAGTACATCGGCGCCTATTACGCGGTGCTGGGCAAGGTGGACGCGATCGCGTTCACCGCCGGGGTCGGTGAGAACGCGGCGCCGGTCCGGGAGGCCGCCGTGGCGGGCCTGGCGGAGCTGGGGCCGGTGGTGGACGCCGAGCTGAACGCCGTACGGAGCGACGAGCCGCGGCTGATCTCGCCCGCGCACGCACGTGTGGCCGTGGCCGTGGTGCCCACGGATGAAGAACTGGAAATCGCGACACAAACCTACGCACTGGTCGGGCCGCATTGATATGCGGCTCCGCCGAGCGGACGCCCGAGTAACACGGCTGAGCAATACACGGCTCATTTGTATCTTCCGCCAGACGGAATATTCCGCGGCGAAACAAACCGATAGGATCGTCCCATGCGCCGTTCGAAAATCGTTTGTACTCTCGGCCCCGCGGTCGACTCCCATGAACAGCTCGTCTCGCTGATCGAGGCGGGCATGAATGTGGCCCGCTTCAACTTCAGCCACGGCACGCACGAAGACCACCAGGGGCGGTACGAGCGCCTCCGGTCCGCCGCCGCGGAGACCGGCCGGGCCATCGGTGTGCTCGCCGACCTCCAGGGCCCGAAGATCCGTCTGGAGACCTTCGCCGAGGGGCCGGTCGAGCTGGAGCGCGGTGACGAGTTCGTCATCACGACCGAGGACGTCCCGGGCGACAAGCAGATCTGCGGGACGACCTACAAGGGCCTGCCCGGTGACGTCGCCAAGGGCGACCAGATCCTCATCAACGACGGCAACGTCGAGCTGAAGGTCCTGGACGTCGAGGGCCCGCGGGTGAAGACGATCGTCATCGAGGGCGGTGTCGTCTCCGACCACAAGGGCATCAACCTGCCCGGCGCGGCCGTGAACGTGCCGGCGCTGTCCGAGAAGGACGTCGAGGACCTGCGGTTCGCGCTGCGCATGGGCTGCGACATGGTCGCGCTGTCCTTCGTCCGGGACGCCCACGACGTGCAGGACGTCCACAAGGTGATGGACGAGGAGGGCCGCCGCGTCCCCGTCATCGCCAAGGTGGAGAAGCCGCAGGCCGTGGCGAACATGGAGGACGTCGTGATGGCGTTCGACGCCGTGATGGTCGCCCGTGGTGACCTCGCCGTCGAATACCCGCTCGAAAAGGTCCCGATGGTGCAGAAGCGGCTCATCGAGCTGTGCCGTCGCAACGCCAAGCCGGTGATCGTGGCGACCCAGATGATGGAGTCGATGATCACCAACTCCCGTCCGACCCGCGCCGAGGCCTCCGACGTGGCCAACGCGATCCTGGACGGCGCCGACGCGGTCATGCTGTCCGCCGAGTCGAGCGTGGGCGCGTACCCGATCGAGACCGTCAGGACGATGTCGAAGATCGTCGCCGCGGCCGAGCAGGAGCTGCTGTCCAAGGGCCTGCAGCCGCTCGTGCCGGGCAAGAAGCCCCGCACGCAGGGTGGTTCGGTGGCCCGCGCGGCCTGCGAGATCGCCGACTTCCTCGGCGGCAAGGGCCTGGTCGCCTTCACCCAGTCCGGCGACACCGCCCGCCGGCTGTGCCGCTATCGCGCCGCCCAGCCGATCGTCGCGTTCACCACGGACGAGTCCACGCGCAACCAGATGACGCTCAGCTGGGGCGTCGAGCCGCACGTGGTGCCGTTCGTGAACAGCACCGACGAGATGGTCGACCTGGTGGACCAGGAGATCGTCAAGCTCGGTCTGTTCAACGAGGGCGACATCGTGGTCATCACAGCCGGTTCCCCGCCCGGAGTCCCCGGCACCACCAACATGGTCCGCGTCCACCACCTCGGCGGCGGCGCACGGGACTGACCGCCGAGAGCCGCCGAGAAGGCTCCTGTACGGCGCTGAGGGCGCCCCCTTGGAAAAAGGGGGCGCCCTCGGCGTGTGCGGCTCCCGAACGGGCTTGTGGGGTTGTTCAGTCGGTCGTGAACACGTGCATGCCGGGCACGTGCAGAGTGCCACCGAACTGACCGGCCTGCACGACCTTCACCTTCGTGAAGTAGATCAGCGGGATGTTCAGCGGCGGCGGGTGCTCCGGGTCGAACGTGATCGGGATCAGGCCGAGCAGGTTCCCCGAGATGCTCTCGGTGTACATCACCGTCTTGCCGTCGCGGATGGTGGAGGTCGAGCCCCCGGCCGCCTGCACGTGGTAGGTCTTGCCGGACTGCTTGTCCTTCACCGTCTGGTGCAGGTCGCCGATGTCGGTGCCGTCGGAGATGACGTACTTCAGCACCTTCTTCTTGGTGCCGTTGGCCGTCTTCACCTCGACTATGCCCTGGTAGTCCGCGCCCTTCAGCAGCAGCGAGCTGGCATCCAGGTACCAGGGGTCGTCCGCCACCGGCACCTTGTTGTCGACGCCGCTCTCGTCGTCGGTGGCGGCCGGGCAGTCCTCGGCGTCCGTGCCGGTGCTCGCGGAGGGGCTGGGCGTGGCGGTGGCCTCGCCTGCCGCCTCCTTGACCGCCTCGGTGGTGTCCTTGGCCGCCTCGGTCGCCTTGTCGGTGGTGTCCTCGACGGTGTCCTTCACCGTGTCGGTGACCTTGTCGGTGGTCTCCTTGACGGTGTCGCCCGCGCCGGAGGCCTCCTCGCCGGAGTCGGAGGATCCGGAGGACGCCTCCTCACTCGCGCTCGCGGAGGGCGACGGCGTCGGGCTCGCGCTCTCCTCGGAGCCGGCGCCGCCCGTGAAGATGCCGGTGATGGCGTCGCCGATGTCCTCCAGCAGGTTGCCGCCGCTCTCGGACGGCGAGGGGGACGGCGTGGCCGTGTCGCCGGACTGGGCCTCGCTCGACTTGCTCGGGGACGGCTCCGGCGTGGGCTCGGCCGCCTCGTCGGAACCTGAATCCGACGAGGCGGAGTCACCGGCGGAACCCGACGAGCCCGCGTCGTCCGAGGAGTCCGAGGAACCGGAGTCCGAGGAGTCCTGGCCGGCCGAGGCCGACGGCGTCGGCTCAGGCTTGTCGTCCTGGTCCGTGGAGTCACCGGCGCTCGACGAGGGCGACGGCGAGGCCGAACCGTCCTCGGCGTCCTTGAGCGCCGCCACACAGTCCTTGTACTGGTCGGCGTACTCGTCGTACTCGTCCGCGGTCAGGCTGTTGGACGTCAGCTTCGCGGAGTCGTTGCTGTCGGCCTGCGCGAGCGTCGGCGTGAAACCCATTCCCATGAGGACCGCGGTGGGCATCGCCGCCAGGGCTATCGCCTTGCCGGCGGGCATGTGGAACCTGGTGAACAGCGGCTTCTTGGGTGCCGCATGGCGCGGCCCGGTTCTCACACGGGACTTGTCCACTTCAGTCCCGTGGGTCACCTCGTCAGCCGGCACTGTGCCTCCCGTTCGCCCCGTTCGCCGGGCTCGTTCCTGACAGATCGTTCTCCCCCAGTGCCTTAAAGGCCTGGGAGGTGCCCCCATTGCCCAACTCGTCGCGAACCGGCTGGAGGACCGTGGTGTCGGGGTCCAGGCCCTCGGAATCGCCGCCCGTGCCCGTCGACTGGTGCTGCGCCGGCTCGTGCTCCGACGACGCGCCCGGGGCCCACGCCACGGCCATCGCCCCGCCGATGAGGGCGAAGAGGAAGCCGATGAGGAAGCCACCGATGTTGGACAGCGGGATGGACACCAGCCCCAGCAGGATCGCCGCGATCCCCGCGAAGGTGCGGACGTGCCTCTGGAACCAGAGGGTGAAGCCCAGGACGACGAGCAGCACACCGATGATCAGGGAGCTGGAGCCCCCCGCGGTCTGCATCGCCAGCGTCAGGTGCCCGATCTGGAGGTTCGCGTACGGGAAGTAGGCGATGGGGAGTCCGCCGAGCATGACGAACAGACCGGCCCAGAACGGCCTCGTACCCCGCCAGGCGCGGAACTGCAGCCTCCGGCGGGTGAACTGGCCGGGTACGGCAGGAGTCTCGGCGCTCATGGAAAACAGCTCCCTGGTACGGCGTTGCTGTGGTGATGGTGCGGTGGTGAGTTGGTGAGCGTGTGACCGCTTGTGAAGAAAGCGGCGGAGTGTGGACGGGCGGGGGCGCCATCGGCTCCCCCGCCCGTCAGAGAGTGCTTAGTAGCACTCCTTGACACCCGTCGACAGCGACATCTTCAGACCGCTGAGCTTGAAGGTTCCGGCAGTGGTGGCCCACGCCGTCTGCTTCACGCCGACCAGCGTGGCCTTGTCGGCCTGCTGGGCGAACCCGAAGGGGTTGGACTGCTCGCCGCCGCCCTTCATGCCCGGACCCTTGCTGGCGTCCTTGGCAGCCACACCGATGTCGATGTTCTCGAACGTGGCGTCGGCCTCAAGGTCGGCCACGTCGATGTACAGGTTCTTGGCCTCGACCGGCTTGTTCGGGTCTTCACCCGCCCGCAGGATCAGGCTGACACTCCCGAGGATCGGGATGTCGGGGGTGACCACGGACTGGCACAGGCTGTTGATCGTCGCGGTCTTGAACCCCGAGACGGCGACGGGGTGAACCGTCTTCTTGCCGGAGAGCGTGTAGCCCTCGTCAAGAGCGCCGTACTGCGAGAAACCGTTACCGACGAGCTTGTCGGTCGTGACCTTGAACGACTGGCCGGAGACACTGAACGACGCGGCGAGAGCGCCCTGCGCGAGGGCGACACCTATCGCAGCCGTAGCGGCGACGCTGGGCACCATCACCACAGCGAACCGCTTCCATCTGGTCCCGCCACGCACCTGGGACTCCATATTTCCTCCTTCTCGGACGTACATCTCCTGGCCCTGGCTGCCACTGTCGGCTCGACGGCTCAGCCGGGCAGGGATGGGAGAAGTGCTACGTCCTCGGGAAGGAGAGCGCCCGAACTCGGAGGCACAACCGCGCCCGAATCACCGGCGATCACCCCCGAGCGACAACCACTGGTCGCGCCTGACACGCATCACGCACAACCTTGCTGGACAGGCTTCACCGGTTTGGGTGAAGACCCCCCTGCCCAAGAGCCGGCGCCACTGCCGCCGACTCTGCTCGGTGGGGACCCAGGAACTCCCGTGACCCGACCGGCTGTCGGGGTGCGGAAATGGACCGAGCGTGGCCGATCGTGGTGCATTCTCGCCGCCCGCACAAGGGGCTTCGTTACTCAGTAGTAACGGCCGGATAACCGAACAACGACCCGCAGGTCTCGGACAGCGACACAGGGTGCTGTCCAGCGACCGGACAAATCCAGGAATCAACGGACAGTCTCTGACAGACCGAAGTCCGTGACTTACCCCAAGTAACTGCGGCCGCGATTACCAAGATTTGGTAAAGCGCGGCCGCAGTGACGCTCCGTCGGCAAATCCTTCACTCGGGCAACACGTGCCCTCGCGTTTAGTGACTGGTCAGAACGGGGCTCCCGCCCCGCTCCCGGACCCGGTCAGAACAGCGCACGAGCCAACGCCCTGCGCGCCGCCGCCACCCGCGGATCCTCGGCGCCGACGACCTCGAACAGCTCAAGCAGCCGAAGCCGTACGGTGTCCCGCTCGTCACCCACCGTGCGCTGCACGGTCTCGATGAGTCGCCCGAAAGCGTCCTCGACATGGCCGCCCACCAGATCCAGGTCGGCGGCGGCGATCTGCGCCCGCGCGTCGGCGGGCTTCTCGGCGGCCTCCTTGCGCACCTGCTGCGGGTCGGCACCCTGCACCCGCTGGAGCAACTCGGCCTGGGCGAGCCCGAGTTTGGCCTCCGAGTTCGCCGGGTCCTCGTTCAGTACGTTCTTGTACGCCTGGACCGCACCGCCCAAGTCGCCCGCGTCCAGGGCCTGTACGGCGGCTTCGAGCAGCGCGTCGTAGGGACCGGCCGGCACTGCCGGAGCGGGCCGGCTGCCCGCCTCGGCGTCGGGGTCGACGGTGAGGCCGGTGAGACCGAAGCGCTGCTCGGCTACGGCGACGAGCTGGTCGAGCGTCTCGCGGATCTGCGCCTCGCCGGCCGCCCCCTGGAAGAGCGGCAGCGCCTGCCCGGCGACGACGGCGAACACGGCGGGGATGCCCTGCACGCCGAACTGCTGCATCAGCATCTGGTTGGCGTCGACGTCGATCTTGGCGAGCAGGAACCGGCCGCTGTACTCGACGGCGAGCCGCTCCAGCAGCGGGCTCAGCTGCTTGCAGGGCTCGCACCACTCGGCCCAGAAGTCGATGACGACGGGCACCTCGGTGGACCGCTGAAGGACCTCGTGCTCGAACCCGGCCTCATCGACGTCGATGACGAGATCCGCGGGCGAGACCGCGCCGGGGGCCCCGCCCTGCCGGGCGGCCTCGGCGCGCGCCTGCTCCGCCTTCGCCTTGGCCTCCTGGGCCGCCTTCACCGCGGCGAGGTCGACGACTCCGCTCATGGACATGTTCCGTGGCTGCATGCGTCTATCCTCCCCCGTTCGGCGCGCACTGTGAAAAGCGGTGAGAAAGCCGGGCCTGCCCGGCACTGTTCGACGCCGGGTCCCCACCCCACGTCAGTGGTCGTCGCTTTCGCTACGAGTCGTAGCGTAATGGCATCGGGGTCCGCCGGAACACCACCAACCCGTGATCTCCCTCACGACCACACAGGAACCCCCCGGATATGGTCAGGGGATGCAGAGCCGCACCGCCGCCGCCCGTCCGGGACGCCCGCGCAGTGCCGCCGCGGACGCCGCGATCCTGGCCGCGACGCGGGAGGCGCTGGTCGAGCTGGGCTGGTCCAAGCTCACCCTGGGAGACGTGGCCACGCGCGCCGGGGTTGCAAAGACGACGCTCTATCGTCGCTGGGCCGGCAAGCACGAGCTGGTGGTCGACGCGGTGGCCGAGCTCTTCGACGAACTCCGGCTGCCCGACCTGGGCAGTCTCGCCGCCGACATCGAGGGCGCCGTACTCCAGTTCGCGGCGATCCTGGCCCGGCCCGAGGCGAAAAGTGGCCTGATGGCGGTGGTGGCGGAGTCGACCCGGGACGACGCCCTGCGCGAACGCATCCGCACGTCGATCGTCGAACGCCAGAAACGCCTCGTCCTGGAGGGCCGCGCCCGCGCCCAGGACCGCGGCGAACTCCCCCCGGAGACCGACCCCGCCGAGTCCGCCCGCACGGTCGACCTCATCTTCGACATGGTGGCCGGTGCGGTGGTCCACCGCACCCTGGTGAGCGGCCACCCGGCGGACGAGGAGTGGGTGCACGGCTTCACCCGGGTACTGCTCCTCGGACTGGGGGGAGCGGCCGCGGAGTCCGCCGAGGACTGACGGTCCGCCCCCGGGCGCCTCAGAAGCCCGCCGGCTCGGTGTACACCCCCCACTCGCCCCGCAGTACGTCGCAGATCTCACCGAGGGTCGCCTCGGCCCGTACGGCGTCGAGCATCGGCTCGATCATGTTGCGGCCTCCATCGGCGGCTTCGCCGCGGCCGGTACGGGCGGCGGTCAGCATGGCGTCCAGGGCGGTGCGTACCGCGGTGTCGTCGCGGGACGCCCTGCGCGCGGCCAGCAGTCGGACCTGCTCGCGCTCCACCTCGTGGCTGACGCGGAGGATCTCCAGGTCGCCGGTGACGGAGCCGGTGTGGACGTTGACGCCGACGACCCGGTTCGCGCCCTTCTCCAGCGACTGCTGGTAGCGGAACGCCGACTCGGCGATCTCCCCGGTGAACCAGCCGTCCTCGATGCCGCGCAGGATCCCGGAGGTGACCGGCCCGATCGGGTGCTGCCCGTCGGGGTGTGCCCGCAGGCCCCGCTCCTTTATCTGCTCGAAGATCTTCTCGGCGTCGGCCTCGATCCGGTCGGTCAGTTGCTCGACGTACCAGGAACCGCCCAGCGGGTCGGCCACGTTGGCCACCCCGGTCTCCTCCATGAGGACCTGCTGGGTGCGCAGGGCGATCTCGGCGGCCTGTTCGGACGGGAGCGCGAGGGTCTCGTCGAGGGCGTTGGTGTGCAGCGAGTTGGTCCCGCCGAGCACGGCGGCCAGCGCCTCCACGGCCGTACGGACGACGTTGTTGTACGGCTGCTGGGCGGTCAGCGAGACGCCCGCGGTCTGGGTGTGGAAGCGCAGCCACTGGGCCTTGTCGGTCCGCGCGCCGTACACGTCCCGCATCCAGCGCGCCCAGATCCGGCGGGCGGCGCGGAACTTGGCGATCTCCTCGAAGAAATCGATGTGCGCGTCGAAGAAGAAGGACAGGCCGGGGGCGAACACGTCGACGTCCAGTCCGCGCGACAGGCCCAGCTCGACGTAGCCGAAGCCGTCCGCCAGCGTGTACGCCAGCTCCTGTGCGGCCGTCGCGCCGGCCTCGCGGATGTGGTAGCCGGAGACGGACAGCGGCTTGTAGGCGGGGATGCCGGCCGCGCAGTACTCCATGAGGTCGCCGATGAGGCGAAGGTGCGGCTCGGGCCGGAAGAGCCACTCCTTCTGGGCGATGTACTCCTTGAAGATGTCGGTCTGCAGCGTGCCGTTGAGCACGGACGGGTCGACGCCCTGCCGCTCGGCGGCCACCAGGTACATGCAGAAGACGGGCACGGCCGGTCCGCTGATGGTCATGGACGTCGTCACGTCACCCAGCGGGATACCGCTGAACAGGGCCTCCATGTCGGCGGCCGAGTCGACGGCGACCCCGCAGTGCCCGACCTCGCCCAGTGAGCGCGGGTCGTCGGAGTCGCGGCCCATCAGCGTCGGCATGTCGAAGGCGACCGAGAGACCGCCTCCGCCGTGGCGGAGGATCATCTTGTACCGCTCGTTGGTCTGCTCGGCGTTCCCGAACCCGGCGAACTGCCGGATGGTCCACGTCCGCCCGCGGTAGCCCGTCGGATACAGCCCGCGTGTGTAGGGGTACTCCCCGGGCCAGCCGATCCGCTCGAAGCCCTCGTACCTGTCCCCGGGCCGGGGCCCGTACACCGGCTCCACCGGATCCCCGGAAAGCGTGGTGCGTGTCCAATTCCGGGGCTCCGCCCCGGTGGCACTGTCGCGCTTGCGCGCGGCATCGTACCGGGCCTGCCAGCGACGGCGGCCCTCCTCGATGGCGTCAGCGTCCATGCCCCGAATTTTACTAGGACGTCCTAGTAAGCGTCGATGGGAAACCGCCGCACGCAGCCGTACGGCGGTGAGGGTCAGGCCTTGGCGACGGCCGGGGCGGGCTCGCCGATCAGGGGCTCGACCGTGCGGGTGACCCTGCGCTCGACGAAGAACGCGGCGAACGGGATCGTCCCGGAGAGCAGCACCCACAGCAGCTTGCCGAACGGCCACTTGGCCTTGGAGCCGAGGTCGAAGGCGAAGACCAGGTAGATGATGTAGAGGAAGCCGTGGACCTGCGAGACGGCGAAGGTGAGGTCCTCGCCCGTGTCGAAGCCGTACTTGAACACCATGCAGGTGCACAGCACGAGCAGCATGACGGCGGTGACGTAGGCCATCACCCGGTAGCGAGTCAGGACGCTCTTCTTCATGCGTACGAGCGTAACCACCCGTTCCGGGAGATCTTGCCCCGGGCCCCGGCTCGCCGTTGCCCGAGGTCAGCTCTCCTCGAAGTCGTGTGCCGCCACCCGCAGCGGGCGCAGCATCGCGAAGATCTCCGCGCACTCCTCGGCGTCGTAGGCCCCGAGTCCGAAGTCCATCGCCATCAGGTCGCTGGTGGCCGCCTCGACGACCTCGCGGCCCTTGTCGGTGATGGAGGCGAGCGTGCCGCGCCCGTCGTTGGGGTTGGGCCGCTTGTCGACCAGGCCCGACCTGACCAGCCGGTCCACGGTGTTCGTCACCGACGTCGGGTGCACCATCAGGCGTTCGCCGATCTTGGACATCGGCAGTTCGCCGGCCTTGGAGAAGTTGAGCAGCACCAGGGCCTCGTAGCGCGCGAACGTCAGCCCGTACGGCTTGACCACCGCGTCGACCTCGGCGAGCAGGATCTGGTGTGCGCGCATGATCGAGGTGATGGCGGCCATGGACGGCACGCTGCCCCAGCGCTGCTTCCAGAGTTCGTCGGCGCGGGCGATGGGATCGAAGGGAAGACTGAGCGGCTTCGGCACGGAACCGACACTACCGGCCGGTCACATGCTGGTCAGCCCCGTCTCGCCTTTCGGTCCATCGCCCTACGACGATCTGCTTTTCCGGCGCTATGTGCCCGCCGTCTCCCTGACCTGGAAGACCGCCGTCCACCGCTCGTCGTGCAGACAGGCGTTCATCGGCTCGACCAGGGTCCGGTGGTCCGGGTCGGTCCGCCACTGCTGGACGGACTCCAGGCTGTCCCACTCGCTGGTGAGCAGCCACTGGGCGGGGTTGTCGAGGGAGCGGCACAGTTGTTCGCCGAGGTGGCCGGGGAAGTTCAGGGCGCGGTCGCGCACGCCCTGGTAGGACTCCACGAAGTCCGCCTCCCAGCCGTCCCGGACGTGGAGCAGCCGGATGACGCGTACGCGTTCCATGACGCTCCCGTCAGGACGGGTCGAGGACGACGGGCAGTTCCGCCAGACCGCGGAAGGCGGGGAACGGCACGGTCATCCAGCGCGCTTCCTCCGGCGCGACGGCCAGGGTCATCCGGGGGTGCCGGGCGAACAGCGTGCCGAGGGCGAGCTGCATCTCCAGCCGGGCCAGCGGGGCGCCGACGCAGTAGTGCGGGCCGTAGCCGAAGGCGAGATGCATGGCCTGGACGTTGGGGCGCTGGATGTCCATCTCGTTGGGGTCGTCGAACACCTCCGGGTCGCGGTTCGCGCCGGTGATCGAGATCTGGACGAGCGCACCCTTGGGGATGAGCTGGTCGCGGAGGACGATGTCCTCCTTCGCCCAGCGGAACGTGGAGTTCTCCACGGAGGTCTCGAACCGGAGAATCTCCTCGATGGCCGCGGTCATGCCGGCCGTGTCACGCAGTGCCAGCGCCTTCTGGTCCGGACGGCTGAGCAGGTGGAAGACGCCGTTGCCGATCTGGTACGCGGTCGACTTGTGGCCCGCGAAGAGGAGTACCCAGGCCGTCGACACCAGTTCGTGGTCGGTGAGCGCGCCTTCCTGGTCCTGGGCCGTGACGAGGGCACTGAGCAGGCCCGAGTCCGGCTCCGTGCGTTTCCGCGCGCACAGGTCCACGAGATACTCGCGCAGATTTCCCTCGGCGATTTCCAGCGCTTTTCGCGCCTCCGGTCCGAAACCGGTCTGTGCGACGGTCGCCGACCATTCCTGCGCCTGTTTGCGTTCGTTTTCCGGGACGCCCAGGAGTTCACAGATCACTTGCATCGGAAGCGGGAAGCAGAACTCCGGGAGAAGATTGAACGGCTCCGACGTCGGACATTCGTCCAGCAGGTCTTCGGTGATCTGCTGCACGCGCGCCCGCAGTGATTCCACTCTTTTCGGGGTGAATGTGTTGCCGACGATCCTGCGGAGCCTGGTGTGCTTCGGCGGGTCCGAGAAGAGCATGTTGTCGTCGAGCGCGATCGACGAGTCACCGAAGATTCGGTGGTAGGCGTCGATGGCGCCGTACATGTCCTTGCTCAGTCGCGGGTCGGCCAGCGCGGCGCGCGCGTCGTCGTACCGGGTGATCAGGTACGTCTCGACGCCGTGGGGCGGCGTCAGGGGGCACACGGGCGCCGATTCCCGGAGCGCGGCGTACACCGGATGCGGGTTGGCGCGGAACTCCCGGCTGCACGAAGAGGCCGCGGCCGCGGCCTCTTCGGACGACAGTGCCTCGGATTCCTCGGATGCGAACGCTTGGGTCATGGCTGTCCCCGGGTAGGCGTGGATTCCGGCGGTCGGATTCCGTCGGTCAGAGCCACCGTTTCCCGGGCACCGGCACGCCGCAAACGGCACTGCGCCATACGGGTCGGGTCGGCGTATGACGTGTGGGCGGGAGGCCTACCTGGTAAGCATCGTCGACGTGAGTGGACACGAAGCGGAATCTGTACCAGTTCTCATCGTCGGCGGATCCCTGGTGGGTCTTTCCACTTCGGTTTTCCTGGGGCGCCTCGGAATTGAGCACATGCTCGTGGAGCGGCACGCCGACACATCGACGCACCCGCGTGGCCGGGGCAACAATGTGCGCACCATGGAGATTTTCCGGACCGCCGGTCTGGAGTCACGCATTCGCGGCGCGGCCGGTGTGCTCGCCGGCAACGACGGCATTCTCCAGGTGGACCGACTCACCGGGAAGGAGCGCCGCTGGATCGTCGGGGACATCGCCGGCGGCATGGACACCTCCCGGGTCAGCTCCTCGGACTGGTGCCTGTGCAGTCAGTGCGATCTCGAACCCGTGCTGGTGGACTACGCCCGGCAGCAGGGTGCCGACATCCGCTTCAACTCGGAGCTGATCTCCTTCACACAGGACGGCGAGGGCGTCCAGGCCCGGATCATGCGCCGGGACACCGGTGAGACGTACACCGTGAACGCCGGCTTCCTGGTGGCCGCCGACGGCCCCCGCAGCCCCGTCCGCCGTCAACTGGGGATCGGGCAGTCGGGGCCGGGCGAGCTGTTCCACAACGTCAGCGTCACGTTCCGGAGCAGGACGCTGAAGAACCACGTGGGAGAGAGGCCGTTCGTCGTCTGCTACGTCACCGACCCGCGGGGTGAGGGCGCGCTGCTGCCGGTGGACAACGCCGAGCGCTGGGTGATCCACGTGCCCTGGTATCCCGACCGGGGCGAGACCCTGGAGGACTTCACCGACGAGCGGCTGGCGGCCCATATCCGCGCCGCCGTCGGTGTCACGGACCTCGACGTCGAGATCACGGGCCGGGCGCCCTGGCACGCCTCGAAGCGGGTCGCGGACAGCTACGGCGAGGGCCGGGTGTTCCTGGCCGGCGACTCGGCCCACGAGATGCCGCCCACCGGGGCGTTCGGCTCCAACACCGGCATCCAGGACGCCCACAACCTCGCCTGGAAGCTGGCCTCGGTGCTGCGCGGCTGGGCCGGGCTGCCGCTGCTCGACACCTACGAGCGCGAGCGCAGGCCCGTCGCCCTCGCGACCGGCACACGCGCGTGCGTCCAGGCGGCCGACGAGCAGCACCCGGGATTCAGTCCCGCCGCGGGACGCAACAACGACCCGGCCGACCTGATGACCGTCTCCCTCTGCTACCGGTACGCGTCGAACGCCGTGGTGGGCGCCCCGCCGGAGCGTCCGATCGTCCCCGACGCCTTCCAGCTGGGCGGCGAGCCGGGGAGCCGGGCACCGCACATGTGGGTCACCAGGGAAGGCACCCGGATCTCCACGCTCGACCTGTACGAGCGTTCCTTCGTGCTGCTCGCCGGGTCCGGGGGGCAGAAGTGGCGGTCCGCCGTGGAGAAGGCCTCGCTGAACCTGGGCGTCCCCGTCAAGGCCTATCTCGTGGGCACGGGCCCCGATCACGACCTCGCCCCCGAACGGGACGCCGACTGGGCGGAGCTGCACGGCACGGCCGAGGACGGTGCCGTCCTGGTACGCCCCGACGGTTTCGTCGCCTGGCGGGCGGACGCCGCGATGCCGGACGCCGACCGCGTCCTGACGAACGTGCTGCAGACCCTGCTCTGCCGCGACTGAACGCCTGCCCTCCCCTGCTGAACCCCCCACACCGAGGACGCTGTTATGACCCTTGCCGGACGCATCGACGTCCACCACCACTTCACCGCCCCCGACTGGCTGGACTGGGCGGAGCAACAAGGCGTGGTCGACCGCGAGAAACTGCCCTGGTGGACGCGCTGGGACCTGAACTCGGCGCTTGAGGTCATGGACAAGGCGGGCATCGGCACCTCCGTCATGACCGTCGCCATGCTCGGCCGGTTCCGGGAGCGGGCCCAGCGCCAGGAGAGCGCCCGGGTCGCGCTGCGGGCCGCCGCCGACGTCGTGGAGAGCAACCCCGAGCGGTTCGCCTTCTTCACGCCCGTGTTCCTCGACGACCTGGAGCTCTCCGCGTGGAGCGTCCGGCACGGCCTCGACGAACTCGGTGCCATCGGGGTGAGCACGCGAACGAGCGTGGAGGGCGCGGTCCTCGGGGACGAGTCGCACGACCGGCTGCTCCAGGAGCTGAACGACCGGTCCGCCGTGATCAGTACGCACCCCATGGAGGTGCCGGCCGGTAAGGACGGGACGGGGCTGCCGGGCATGCCGCCCTTCGTGTGCGACTTCCTGATGGACACCACCCGAGCGGCCATCAACCTCATCAGGAACGGCACGCTGGACCGCTATCCGAACCTCAGCTTCATCCTCCCGCACGGCGGGGGCTTCCTCCCCTACATGGCCACCCGGCTCGAACTCTTCGGCGGACGGCTCACCCCGGGGATCGAGCCCGGCCGGGTCCGTGACTACCTGCACCGGTTCTACTTCGACACGGCGGGCCCGATGTCCCCCTCGGCCACCCCCACCCTGCTGGCGACGGTGGACCCCGGCCGCATCCTGTTCGGCACGGACTGGCCGCCCACCCCGGCCCATGTGATCGCCGACAGCGTGATGCCGGCGCTGGACGGCGACGCCTGCCTCTCGGAGCAGCAGCTCCAGGACATCAACCGGGAGAACGCGCTGCGCCTGATGCCGGCGCTGGCCCGGCTGTGACCGGCTGAGCGAAGCAGCCGTACGAGAGGCCGCCGCCCGCGCTTCGTCAGCACGGGCGGCGGCCTTCTTCGTTCAGTTCCTCTCCCAGCGGTAGAAGCACCGCGCCATCGCGTCCTTGGGACTGCGCCAGGTCTGAGGGTCGTAGGGGCTGACGAACGCTTCGAGCCTCTTGCTGATGTCGACGAAGTCGGGGTGCCCGGCCACCTTCGCGATGGCGGGGCCCGGGTCCTGCTCGGCCTCGATGAAGTGCATGTACACATCGCCGTACTGGAACAGGGAGCGCTGGGTGACCCCGACGAGGTGCGGGAGTTCGCCGCGGTCGGAGTCGGCGAAGACGCCGGCGATGTCCTGTGCCGAGTGCGGGGCCATCCTGGCGACGATCAGGGCGTGGTGCACGAGACCTCCTCGATGCGGTCACGGATGAGGGCCATCTGGATGGGCGAGTTGCGGTTGATGTTGTCCGTCATCCAGGCGTCGTCGACCGGGGCGTCGGGCTTCATGGCGAAGTCCTGCGTCCAGTGCATCCGGGTGCCCTCGGGAGTCTCCTCGTACTCCCACACGATGTTCATGTACTCGAACGGACCGGTCTCGATCCTGCGGGCGCGGACGACGAGCTTCTCGCGGTCGGCGATCCGCTCCGAGACCCAGCTCCACACCTTGCCGTTCTCGTCGGGGTGCATGGTCAGCCGGAAGGTGACCGCGTCGCCCTCGCGGGACAGCACCTCGCAGGAGGCGTACTCGCTGAACAGCTTCGGCCATCGGTCCAGGTCGTTCGTCATGTCCCAGACGAGATCGACGGGTGCGGCGATGGTGATCTCGTTCTCGGTGTGTCCTGCCACCTCATGCTCCTGTCGTGAGTGCGCCGTTGACGAGTTCGAGGAAGGCGCGGGGGCTCTTGCAGCGCTCCGCGTCGGTGGGCAGCGCCCGGCCGTGCCGGTTCTCCAGCTCGCCCACGATGCCGAGGAGGCCGAGCGAGTCCAGCCCGAACTCGGCGAAGGGGGTGTTGGCCCGGCCGACGAGGTCGTGCGGGTCGACGGTCACGCCGGCGGCCGTCTTCATCAGCGTGGCCAGCTCCTCGACGGTCACTTGGGTGATTTCGGTGGTCATACGGGTTCTCCTTGCCTTACTTGGTACGGATTACCTGGTACGGAGGTGGTGCCGCCGGGCCGGCGCCCGTGCACGGCGTCGACCGGGCGGCAGCCGTTCTAGACGCTGGTCGCGGGGCCCCGGCGGAGCACGAGAGCCGAGTTGGAGCCCATGAGTCCCCGGCTGAGGACGAGGGCCGTACGGAGCTCTGCCGGGCGTGCCGTGGAGGTCACCAGGTCGATGTCGTGGCAGATGTCGAAGACGCCGGGCGTCGGGGGGATCTGCCCGTGTTCCATGGCCAGCACGGCGGCCACGATGTCCAGCAGGGGCGCCCCGCAGTAGGCCCGTCCGATGCCGGTCTTGGGGGCGGTGACGGGCACTCGGGTGCCGTGCCGGCCGAGGGCGTCGGCGAGGGCGAGGGCCTCGGCGCGGTCCGCCTCCGGTGTCCCCATCGCGTCGGCGAAGACGACGTCTATCTCCTCCGGCGCGCAGCCGGCCTCGTCGAGGGCGCCCTTTATGGCGTGGGCGAGCCCTTCCCGGGACAGGTCCCAGCGCGAGGCGCCGGTGAAGGTGGCGGCGTGTCCCGCCACGATGGCCCGGACGACCGCGGCACGGCGCTGTGCCCGCTCCTGGTCCTCGACCACCAGCACGGCACCGCCCTCGGCGGGCACGAAACCGCAGGCCGCGGAGGTGAAGGGGCGGTAGGCGCGGGCCGGATCGGCGACGGTGCTGAGTTCGGGGTAGCCGAGCTGGCAGACCCCCGAGTACGGGGCGAGCGGCGCCTCGGCGGCCCCCACGACGACCACGTCGGTGCCCCGGCGCACGGCCCCGGCCGCGTGTGCGACGGCGTCCAGGCCGCCGGCCTCGTCGCTGGCCACCACTCCGCAGGGTCCCTTGAAGCCCTTGCGGATGGAGATCTGGCCGGTGCTGGCGGCGTAGAACCAGGCGATGGACTGGTAGGGCCCGACGAACCGGGATCCCTTCCCCCACAGTTTCTGCAGTTCACGCTGGCCGAACTCGCCGCCGCCGGATCCGGCCGCGGTGACCACGCCCACGGAGTACGGCGAGTCGGCGGCGGTGCTGCTCAGCCCCGCGTCCTGCAGGGCGGCGTCGGCGGCGGCCAGGGCGAAGTGGGTGAACTTGTCGGTCTGGACGAGGAAGGTCTCCTCGATGAGCGCCGACGGGTCGAAGCCGCGGACCTCGCCGGCGACTCGGAGCGGGAGGTGCTCGCAGCCCTCCCTGGTTATTCGGTCCAGGACGCAGGTGCCCTCCTTGACGGACTTCCAGTACGTGTCCTGGTGCAGGCCGTTGGGCGCGACCACGCCGATGCCGGTGACGGCCGTGTGTCGGGTGCGTATGCCACTACCACTCATCGATTCCTCCCTGCCGGCCCCGTCAGAAGGACCGCGGACTGGAAACCGCCGAAGCCGCTGCCCACGGAGAGCACGTTGTCGAGCCTGCGCGGGCGTGCGGTGCGCGGGACGTAGTCCAGGTCGCACTCGGGGTCCGGGGTCTCGTAGTTCGCCGTCGGCGGGACCACTTGGCGGGCCAGGGCGAGGACGCAGGCGACGACCTCGATGGCGCCGATCGCGCCGAGCGAGTGACCCACCATGGACTTGATCGAGCTCATGGGCGTGTCGTAGGCGTGGGCGCCCAGGGACTTCTTGACCGCGGCGGTCTCGTGCCGGTCGTTCTGCCGGGTGCCCGAGCCGTGCGCGTTGACGTAGTCGATGTCGGTGGGGTTCACGCGCGCGTGGTCGAGCGCGAGGTCGATGGCCCGGGCCATCTCCAGTCCCTCACTGGTGAGCCCGGTCATGTGGTAGGCGTTGCCGAAGGTGGCGTAGCCGCCGATCTCGCAGTAGACGTGCGCGCCACGCGCGCGTGCGTGCTCCAGTTCCTCCAGTACGAGGACGGCGGCGCCCTCGCCCATGACGAATCCGTCGCGATGGGCGTCGAAGGGCCGGGAGGCGTGCTCCGGGTCGTCGTTGTTGGGCGAGGTGGCCTTGATGGCGTCGAAGCAGGCCATGGTGATCGGGGAGATCGGCGAGTCCGAGGCCCCGGCCAGGCAGACGTCGGCGCGGCCGTCCTCGATGGTCTGGAAGGCGTAGCCCACCGCGTCGAGCCCGGAGGTGCAGCCGGTGGAGACGGTCTGCACCGGGCCCCTCGCCCCGAACCGTTCGGCGACGTCCGCCGCGAGGGTGCTCGGCGAGAACGCCCGGTGCAGGTCGGGCTCGGCGGCGCGATGGTCGACGTCCCAGCGCTGCCCACGCCCGCTGACCAGGACGTAGTCGTGTTCGAGCCGGGTCGTGCCGCCCACCGCGCTGCCCAGGGAAACGGCCACCCGCCAGGGGTTCTCGGCGGCGAAGTCGACCCCGCTGTCGGCCACCGCCTCCTGCGCGGCGACCTGGGCGAACTGGATGTACCGGTCGGAGCGTTCGACCTGCTCGGGGTCGAGTCCGTGGGCGAGCGGGTCGAAGTCGCACTCGGCGGCTATCCGGGACCGCAGGCCCTCGGGGTCGAACAGCGTGATGCCTCGTGTCGCGGTACGGCCGCTCGCGAGGAGGTCCCAGAACGCGGGTACCCCGATTCCTCCCGGAGCGACCACGCCTATGCCGGTGACCGCCACCCGCCGGGTCATGACAGGACCCCCGGTCGTTCGTGCTGCCCGCCCTCCTCCTGGACGAGCGGGTACGCCGTGACGTCGTCGCCGATCTCCGGGGCCTCGGTGTCCACGTGGCCGAGCTTCGGGTTCGGCGCGAGGGGACCCAGGTGGAAGACCATGCGGGCCTCCTCGTCACCGACGTTGCGGAAGCGGTGCCGCATGTCGATGGGGATCATCAGGCCCTGGTCGGAGCGCAGAGAAAACGTTTCTCCATCCAGGTCGACCTCCAGCCGGCCCTCGACGACGTACACGAACTCCTCGGAGTACGGGTGGTAGTGCTCGCTGATGCGTTCGCCGGGCCGCATGATGGCCAGGCCCATGAACCCGCTCGTGGCCCCCACCGTGACGGGGGTGAGCAGAGTGCGCAGGTCACCACCGCGCTTGCGGTTGGGCTCGATCTCTCGGATGTCCACGACGCGCGGGCGCATCTTGTCCATGGTCTGTCTCCAGGTCGTTCGATGGGGGGTGGTCCCTCGGCTCGGTCCTGTCCGGCGGATCAGGCCGGTGTCGCGGGGTCAGGACTGCGCGGCCCTGCGGTCGGTGATCGGGATCATGTCGGCGTGTGCCAGGAGGCGGTTCGCGTCCCGCTCGCCGGTGAGCGGTCCCGCCAGTCCGAGTGCGGCGCCGTCGAGCAGACGGGCCAGCACGGCGGGCTTCCTCGGGCCATGGATGCCGAGCGCCATGACCGGGTCGGTCTCGGGATCACCCCGTACGTCGATGAGGCGGACGACGATGTCCTCGCGCTGGAAGACGGTGCTGCGGTGCACGGGGCCGGCCGGGTCGGCCAGCGCGGCCTCGTCCTGCAGGGAGAGCAGCCGGGCCAGGGCCATGCCGCAGCCCTTGCGTGCCGGGTAGTACAGGGCGTGCCGGGTGATGTCGTCCGGCTCGGGTCCGCCGCGTGCCGCATGGTGGACGGGCGGCATCGCGGCACGGGTGAAGAAGGCCCGCGCGGACTCGGGGTCGGACAGATCCCTGCGCAGTTCCAGATGCGGGTTGAGGGCCTCCTCGACGGCCCGCACCTCGGGCTGGCGCGAGACGTGGCGCAGGGCCGCCATCAGGTCGCCCTCCACCTCGACGGTGCGCACGACCCGGTTGCCGTGCATGAACAGGGTGGTCCGGCGCAGCCGTGTGGAGTCGTCGACGCGGGCCTGGGGCGGGGCGTATCCGGCGAGGATCTCCGCGACCTTGGACTCGGAGCCGGGTTTGACGGTGAAGGTCAGGGCGTGCCGCGTGACGCCGTCGCCGACCCGTGCGGCCGTCTGGAGTCCGCCGGTGCCCGGGCGGGCGCCGCCGGTCTCGCGGACGATGCCGTAACGCATCGACCGGAGGTCGCGGACGCAGCTCTGCAGGGGCTTGACCGTCTCGATGTGCTCTTCACTGCTCACCCAGGCGAGGTACGGCACAGCGGTCTCCCACTCGCTCGTGATGAGCCACTGGGACGGGTTTTCCACGGACTGGCACAGCTGGTCACCGAGATGGCCGGGGACCGACGCGACTCGGTCGCGCATGTACTCGTACGCGTCGAGGAACTGTTGCTGGGCGCCTTCCTGGAGGTCGACCAGAAGGGTGACGCGCATCCTGGAGCCGTCGAACGCCGACTGGGATGTGTAGGGCGAAGTGGTCATCCGACAGACCCTTCCTTCGCGGGAGCAAGGCGGCGGCCGTCCCCGTCCACCAGCACGAACGCGGGTTTCGGCCCTGAGCCTTCATCGTGGGTCAGGGCCCTGGGGTCCGCGAGCCATGCGGGCCAATTGAGGGAACCGCCGACCGGACGCACCGGAATGCGCCTGCGTGAGCGGCGACTTGACTCCTCCTCGCGACCGGGCCGAGCGCCCGGGCGCGGCCGACGGGCACGCCGAAGTGCCCGTCCGCCGACGGGAGTTGGGCACGAAAAACGCGCAGGGGCGGACGTACGGAAGTCGTACGTCCGCCCCTGCGCGTCGCTGCCTACTCGGCCAGATGCCGCTCCACGGTCTCCACCTTGGAGGTGAGACCGTCCGTCACGCCCGGCCGGATGTCGGCCTTGAGCACCAGCGACACCCGCGGGGCACGCTCCTCCACGGCGGCGACGGCGCGCTTGACGACGTCCATGACCTCGTCCCAGCTGTCGCCCTCGACGGAGGTGAACATCGCGTCGGTGCGGTTGGGCAGGCCCGACTCACGGACGACCCGGACGGCGTCGGCGACGTACTCCCCCACGTCCTCGCCGACGCCGAGCGGCGTCACGGAAAAGGCGACGATCATGCGTTGACCTTTCCTTCCCGGCGGGCGCGGGCGGCGATGACGGCGTCCTCGGCCTCACGCCGCAGCTTGCGGTCGGCGAAGAAGCCGCCGGTCGGCAGGACGGAGAGAACGAAGTAGAGCGCCGCGGTCTTCAGGGGCCACCTGGTGCGGTTCCAGGCGTCCGCCCAGAAGATCACGTACAGGATGAAGAGAACACCGTGGATCATGCCCATCGCGGGCACCGCGTTGAAGTCCGTGGTCCGCTTCAGCACCGAACAGACGAGCAGCAGCAGGAACGACACCGCCTCGGGGGCCGAGACGAGACGGAGGCGGCGGAGGGCGGTGGCGGTCTTGATGTCCACAGGTCACCTTCGGTGGGGTTCGGCGGGAGTGACGTCGGTCGGCTCGGATCAGCTTGTGAACACAAGCACAAAGACTCGCCCATTGTGGCAAACACCGGAGGGAGGATGTGGCTCGGGGTCGCGTCAGGGGTGAAGTCCACCTACAGGATCTGTTGGCCGCAGGCACCTGCGGCTACCTTCGCTGCGTGGCGATGTTCCGACTTCAGGGCAGCAAGGTGCTCGCCGTCGACATGACCGGGGATGCCGTGAAGGCGAAGAACGGCTCAATGGTCGCGTACGACGGGCAGATGACCTTCAAGAAGATGAGCGGCGGCGGTGAGGGCCTGCGGGGCATGGTGACCCGGCGCCTCACCGGCGAGCAGATGACGTTGATGGAGGTGAAGGGGCACGGGACGTGCTGGTTCGCGGACCGCGCCTCCGAGATCAACCTCGTGAGCCTCCAGGGCGACAAGCTCTACGTCGAGTCGAGCAACCTGCTCGCGACCGACGGCGGGCTGCGCACCGGCACCTCCTTCACGGGGATGCGCGGCGCATCGCAGGGCAACGGGCTGTTCACGACCACCATCGAGGGGCACGGGCAGGCGGCGATCATGTCGGACGGACCGGCCGTGGTGCTGCGGGTCAGCCAGCAGTTCCCGCTGACAGTGGACCCGGGGGCGTATGTGGCCCACCAGGGAAACCTGCGGCAGTCCTTCCAGTCCGGTGTGACGTTCCGCACGCTCATGGGCGAGGGTGGCGGCGAGGCCTTCCAGATCCGCTTCGAGGGGGACGGGCTGGTGTACGTACAGCCGAGCGAGCGGAACACGATCGCGGGGGACGTGTGACATGGGCTTTCGCGAGATCAACTCCAAGATGGTCGAGGCGACCGTCATGCCCGGCCAGAGGCTGTTCAGTCAGCGCGGCGCGATGCTCGCCTACAAGGGCGAGGTGTCCTTCACCCCCAACATGGGCGGCGGCCAGGGCGGCATCATGTCGATGATCGGGCGCCGGGTGGCGAACGAGGACACCCCGCTGATGACCGTCGAGGGCAGCGGCACCGTGCTGTTCGGGCACGGCGGCCACCACGTCCAGGTGATCAACCTCGCCGGCGACACCCTGTGCGTCGAGGCGGACCGCCTCCTCGCCTTCGAGGGCACGCTCCAGCAGGGCACGATGTTCCTCGGCTCACAGGGCGGGGTCATGGGCATGGTCCGCGGCCAGGTCAGCGGGCAGGGGCTGTTCACGACGACCCTCAAGGGGCACGGGGCGGTCGCGGTCATGGCGCACGGTGGCGTCTTCGAGATCCCGATCACCCCGCAGCGCCCCGTCCATGTCGACCCCCAGGCCTACGTCGCCCACCACGGTGACGTACGCAACAAGCTGTCCACCGCCCTCGGCTGGCGCGACATGGTGGGCCGCGGCTCCGGCGAGGCCTTCCAGCTGGAGCTCAGCGGCAACGGTGCGGTGTACGTCCAGGCGTCGGAGGAGAAGCTGTGAGTCACTACCCGGCCGGGGGTCCCACCGTGCACGACCCCATGACCCTGCCCTCCGACGACAACGTCAACGCCTACACCTTCTGCGTGGAACTCAAGGGAAGCCAGTGGTTCCTGCAGAAGGGGAAGATGATCGCCTACTACGGCTCGATGGAGTTCAACGGCATCGGGCACGGGCGACTCGACCGTCTTGTCCGTACGTCCTTTCATTCGCCACTGCACGCGAGCGACTGGGTCGTGGCGGACGGCTCCGGGAAGATGCTGCTGGCCGACCGGGCGTTCGACGTCAATTCGTACGACCTCGACGACGGCAACCTGACCATTCGCTCCGGCAACCTGCTCGCTTTTCAGCCAAGTCTCGCGCTCAAGCAATCGATTGTGCCGGGTTTTCTGACCCTCATCGGAACCGGAAAGTTCGTGGCTGCATCTAACGGTCCGGTGGTGTTCATGGAACCCCCGATCCGGGTGGACCCGCAGGCACTCGTCGGCTGGGCCGACTGCCCGTCGCCGTGCCACCACTACGACCATGGCTACATGACCGGCGTAATGGGCGGTCTACGTGCACTTACGGGCCTCGGAGGGGCCTCCGGAGAGGAGCATCAGTTCGAGTTCGCCGGAGCCGGCACGGTGCTGCTCCAGTCGACCGAGACCCTCATGGCCGAGCAGGCCACGGGGGCGCTTCCGCCGGACGCCGGAGTACCCGGTTCCGGCGGCACACACACAGGCCCTTCACAAATGGCTGGTGTACCGCGCCTTCCCGGACAGCTGGGAGACCTCCAGCGTCGCTTCGGGCTGTGAGCGGTAGTCTGCGGAGTGTGACATCGAACGTGTGAGCACACAGAGTTCACACGGTCGTGTCATAGAAAACCCTCACTAGTTCGCCTTTCAACTTCTTAGGTAGACTTCATTCATGGAGACCGAGACGGCCACGCGCTGGCTGACCGATGCGGAGCAGTGCGCCTGGCGCACCCACCTGGAGGTCAACAGGCTGTTGACGTACCAGCTCGAAAGGGACCTGCAGCCGTTCGGCCTGACAATGAACGACTACGAGATCCTGGTGAATCTCTCCGAGTCGGAGGACGTACGGATGCGGATGAGTGACCTCGCCTCCGCCACCCTCCAGTCCAAGAGCCGCCTCTCGCACCAGATCACACGGATGGAGAACGCGAACCTGGTCCGCCGTGAGAACTGCGAGTCCGACCGTCGCGGGCTCTACGCGGTCCTCACCGACCACGGCATGGAGACGATGCAGAAGGTCGCGCCCCACCATGTGTCGTCCGTGCGGAGGCACTTCATCGACCTGCTGTCCCCCGAGGCCCTGACGGAGCTCGACAAGGGCCTCAAGCCGATCGCGGAACACCTCCGCGGCCAGCGCGGCCGCCCGTAACCCACGCGGATCCGGCGCCTAGCGAGCTAGCGGCAGGCGGAGCTCGAACAGGGCTCCGCCCGCCGGTGCCCGGTCCACGGTGAGCGTGCCGCCATGCCGTACGGCGACGTCGCGGGCGATGGCCAGGCCCAGCCCGGCGCCGCCGTCGTCGCGGCTGCGGGCCTCGTCGAGCCGGACGAACCGCTCGAAGATCCGCTCCCGGTCCGCCTCGGCCACCCCGTCCCCGTCGTCGGCGACGGCCGCGACGGCCCAGACGCCCTCCTCGTCGTCGTCCCGCCGGACGGTCACCGTGACCGCCGAGCGGGCATGCCGCTGGGCGTTGTCCAGCAGGTTGGTGAGCACCCGCCCCAGCTGCCCGCGCGACCCGGCCACCGGCACGGCGTCCGCCGCCACTGTCACGTTCGCCCGCCCCTCGGCCTCCTCCCGGGCCAGCGAGCCGAGGTCGAACCGTGTGTCGCCGGGCCGCTCCCCCGCATCCAGACGCGCGAGCAGCAGCAGGTCGGCGGCGAGGCCCTGGAGCCGTACGGTGTCCTCCACGGCGCCGTCGAGGTCCAGCAACTCGGGGTGCGCGGCGGCCACTTCCAGCTGGGTGCGCAGGGACGCGATCGGGCTGCGCAGCTCGTGGGAGGCGTCGGCGACGAAGCGGCGCTGGCGTTCCACGGAGGTCTCCAGGGCCGCCAGCGTCTCGTTGGTGGTCAGCGCGAGGTGGGCGACCTCGTCGTGCGTGTCCGGCACCGGGACACGACGAGCGAGGTCCTCGGACGCCGTGATGGCGGCCATCTCGCTTCGGATGCCCTCGACCGGGCGCAGGGCGCGCCGGGTGACCAGCCAGGTGACGCCGGCCACTACGGCGAGCAGCAGCGGGAAGCCGATCAGCATGACGGTGAGCGCGGTCTTGACGGCGCTCTGTTCGGCCGAGAGGGGGGCACCCGCGTACACCGTGAGGCGTCCCCGGTCCTCGACCTCGACGTGGACGGCGGCGAAGCGGTAGTCGTCGGTCTCACCGTCGAGCGTGGCGGTGCCGTTGGTGAAGGTGGTGTGCTCGCTGATCTCGCCCGGTTCGAGGGAGGAGGCCTCGTCCGAATCGTCGGCGTCGTCGGAGCCGGCGCCGGAGTCGGAGTCGGAGTCGCCCGAGGCGGCACCCTGCGAAGGCTTCTGCTGCGGACGCACCGCGTCGGTGCCCGTTCCGCTGATCCGCTCCAGATCCTCACTGGCCGCGAGCAGCCTGTCGTTCTCGTCGACGATCTGCACGGGTTCGTCGTTGTCCACCGACAGCGACTCGTCCGGCCTCTTGAGCGCGACGTCCGTCGCGACGGACCGTGCGGTGCGTTCCGCCTCCGTACCGGCCTGCCCGATCAGGTTGGACCGCAGCGACAGCAGTACGGCGGTCCCGGCCGCGACCAGCGCCACCGCGACGACGAGGGTGGCGGCCAGCGTCGCCCGGGACCGGACGGAACCGAACAGACGGCCGCTCATCGCGAGGCCTCCGCTCTCTCCAGCCGGTACCCGGCGCCCCGCACCGTCCGGATGAGCCCGGCCCGCAGCTTGCGCCGCAGGGTGCTGACGTACACCTCGACGATGTTCGGATCGCCCTCGTACGCGAAGTCCCAGACGTGCTCCAGGATCTCGGACTTGGACACCACCTCGCCGGCCCGCAGCACGAGCTGCTCCAGGACCGAGAACTCCTTGGCGGTGAGGGTCACTTCGTCGTCGCCGAGGAAGACCCGGCGGGCGGCGGTGTCCACCTTCAGATCACCGTGGACGTGCACGGGAGAAGCCCCGGCGCCCTGGCCGCCGCGCCGCAGCAGCGCCTTGACACGGGCGACGAGGACGACGTACGAGAACGGCTTGGTGAGGTAGTCGTCCGCGCCGGTGTCCAGCCCCTCGGCCTCGTCGTACTCGCCGTCCTTGGCGGTGAGCATCAGGATCGGCACGGCGTGCCCGGCGGCGCGCAGGGCGGCGCAGACGCGGTAGCCGTTCATGCCGGGCAGCATGATGTCGAGGATCACGAGGTCGTACGACCCCTCGGAGGCCCGGTACAGCCCCTCCCTGCCGTCGTGGACGACGTCCACGGCGTATCCCTCGGCCGTCAGCCCCTTGGCGAGCGACAGGGCCAGCCGCTTCTCGTCCTCCACGATCAACAGGCGCATGCGTACAGCCTGGCAAAACGAAGCTGAAGATCTCTTCAGGGGGCTTCAGGTTCTCCTCAGCGTCGGTTCGGCAGATTGATCCACGTCGAAGCATTCGCAGCAAACCGGGAGGGAACCCTCATGAAGCGCAACATCGTCATCGCCACCGTCGCCGCCGCTGCCCTGATCGGAGGCGGCACCGTCGCGGCCTACGCGGTGGGCGGCGACGAGAGCGCACCCACGCAGCCGCAGTCGAACGTGCGGGTCGCCGACGACCGGGACGACACCGCGCAGGACGCGGCGGAGGACGCCGCCGACGCCCGGGACGACGACACCGTCGAGGTCCGTGAGGCGGCCGGCACCGCCAAGGTGACCGCCGCCGACGCGATCGCGGCCGCGCTCAAGCACACGCCGGGCACGGCCGTCTCCGCCGACCTGGAGGACGACGGCTCAGGCGCCTGGGAGGTGAACGTCGTCAAGGGCGACGGCACCGACTACGACGTCCGGGTCTCCGCCGACAACGGCAAGGTCCTCGGCGCCCAGCGCGACGCCGACGACGACAACGACGGCCGCGAGGACCTCGCCGCCCTGAAGGGCGCGAGCATCGACGCCCACGAGGCCGCCCGGGCCGCCGCGGCCAACGGCACCGTCACCGACGTCGACCTCGACGACGACGCCCCCGCGGCCTGGAGCGTCGAGACCACCAAGGGCGAGTGGAAGGTCGACCTCAAGACGGGCAAGGTCACCCAGGACCACGACGACCGTGACGGTCAGGACGACCGCGACGGCGACGACGACTGACGTCAGCCCGTCGCACGAGGGGTACGGGATGTCCCGTACCCCTCGTGCGTACCCCTCTTGGGGTCGTGCAGGTCGCGTCAGCCGTTCGTCAGCCCCGCCACCAGCTCGTCCGCCGCCCGATAGGGGTCCAGTTCCCCGGCGACGATCTTCTCCGCCAGTGCCCCGAGCCGTCGGTTGCCGTGCAGGTCGGCGATGCGTTCACGGAGGGCGGTGACGGCGATGGCCTCGACCTCGCGGGCGGCGCGGGCGCGGCGGCGTTCGGTGAGGACGCCGCGCTCCTCCATCCAGGCCCGGTGCTTCTCCAGGGCCTCCAGGACCTCGTCGACGCCCTCGGCGCGGGCGGCGACCGTCTTGACGATGGGCGGGCGCCAGTCGCCGGGGCCGCGGGACTCGCCGAGGCCGAGCATGTGGTTGAGCTCGCGGGCGGTGACGTCGGCGCCGTCGCGGTCGGCCTTGTTGACGACGTACACATCGCCGATCTCCAGGATCCCGGCCTTCGCCGCCTGGATGCCGTCGCCCATGCCGGGGGCGAGGAGGACGACGGAGGTGTCGGCCTGGGAGGCGATCTCCACCTCCGACTGGCCGACGCCCACCGTCTCGACCAGGATCACGTCGCAGCCGGCCGCGTCCAGGACCCGGATCGCCTGCGGGGCCGCCCAGGCCAGGCCGCCGAGGTGGCCGCGCGTCGCCATCGAGCGGATGTAGACACCGGGGTCGGACGCGTGGTCCGACATCCGCACCCGGTCGCCGAGCAGGGCGCCGCCCGAGAAGGGCGACGACGGGTCGACGGCCAGGACGCCGACCCGCTTGCCCTGGTTGCGGTACGCGGTCACCAGCGCGGACGTGGATGTCGACTTGCCGACACCCGGCGATCCCGTCAGCCCCACCACGTACGCGTTGCCCGTCAGCGGGGCCAACGCCGCCATGACCTCCCGCAACTGCGGGGACGCCCCCTCCACCAGGGAGATCAGCCGGGCCACCGCCCTGGGCCGCCCCTGTCTGGCCTGGGCCACCAGCGTGGAGACGTCCTGCATCACAGCTCCGTTCCGAGGATCACGTACAGCAGGTTCAGGCCTTGGGTACCCGCACGATGAGTGCGTCACCCTGCCCGCCGCCACCGCACAGCGCGGCCGCGCCGACCCCGCCGCCCCGGCGCTTCAGCTCCAGGGCCAGGTGCAGCACGAGGCGCGCGCCCGACATGCCGATCGGGTGACCCAGGGCGATGGCTCCGCCGTTGACGTTCACCTTTTCCGTGGACACGCCGAGGTCCTTCATTGACTGCACCGCGACGGCGGCGAAGGCCTCGTTGATCTCGATCAGGTCCAGGTCGGAGACCTCCAGGCCCTCCTTCTTCAGGGCGTGCAGGATGGCGTTGGAGGGCTGGGACTGCAGGCTGTTGTCCGGGCCCGCGACATTGCCGTGCGCACCGATCTCGGCGATCCAGTCCAGGCCGAGCTCCTGCGCCTTGGCCTTGCTCATGACGACGACCGCGGCCGCGCCGTCCGAGATCTGCGACGCCGAGCCCGCCGTGATCGTGCCCTCCTTCGAGAACGCCGGGCGCAGCTTGCCCAGCGACTCGGCGGTGGTCTCCGCGCGGATGCCCTCGTCCTTGCTGAAGAGGACCGGCTCACCCTTGCGCTGCGGGATCTCGACCGGGGTGATCTCGGCCTCGAAGAGGCCGTTCTTCTGCGCGGCGGCGGCACGCTGGTGGGACAGGGCGGCGATCTCGTCCTGCTCGGGGCGCTGAATGCCGAGGCGAGTGTTGTGCTTCTCCGTCGACTCGCCCATGGCGACGTTCTCGAAGGAGTCGGTCAGACCGTCGTACGCCATGGCGTCGATCATCTGCACCGCGCCGTACTTGAAGCCCTCGCGGGACTTCGGCAGCAGGTGCGGGGCGTTGGTCATGGACTCCTGGCCACCCGCGACGACCACGTCGAACTCGCCGGCGCGGATCAGCTGGTCGGCGAGCGCGATGGCGTCGAGGCCGGACAGACACACCTTGTTGATGGTGAGCGCCGGGACGTTCATCGGGATGCCGGCCTTGACCGCGGCCTGGCGCGCCGGGATCTGGCCCGCGCCGGCCTGCAGCACCTGGCCCATGATCACGTACTGCACCTGGTCGCCACCGATCCCCGCACGGTCGAGGGCGGCCTTGATCGCGAAGCCACCGAGGTCGGCTCCGGAGAAGGACTTCAGTGAACCGAGCAACCGTCCCATGGGCGTACGCGCGCCCGCGACGATCACAGAGGTAGTTCCAGAAGACATGAGGTGCGATCCCCTTCCAGCTGGACAGCCGAGGAGTGAACGAGGGTTTACTTCGAATGTACTGAGTGGCACTCCGTGCCGTCACCGGCCCGTCAGTGTGATCGCGCGCACGTTGCGTAACCACCTCGGGAGCGCTCCACTGAACAACATGCTGACGCGAATCGACCACATCGGAATCGCCTGCTTCGATCTCGACAAGACCGTCGAGTTCTACCGGGCCACCTATGGCTTCGAGGTGTTCCACTCCGAGGTCAACGAGGAGCAGGGCGTCCGCGAGGCCATGCTCAAGATCAACGACACCTCCGACGGAGGCGCCTCCTACCTGCAGCTCCTGGAGCCCACGCGCCCCGACTCCACCGTCGCGAAGTGGCTCGACAAGAACGGCGAGGGTGTCCACCACATCGCTTTCGGTACGGCAGATGTCGACGGGGACGCCGCCGACATCAAGGACAAGGGCGTACGCGTTCTGTACGAAGAGCCCCGGCGCGGCTCCATGGGGTCACGAATCACCTTCCTGCATCCAAAGGATTGCCATGGCGTACTGACAGAACTGGTCACTTCGGCGCCTGTTGAGTCACCTGAGCACTGACCCTCGTACATATGGGCCGGTAGGGTTGGGTCCGGTCGCCGCTTTCTCCAGGGCGACCGCCATGTCCGGGGTCCGGGTTTCGGGGGACGAGGGTGGGGCAACAGCCCGTGCTCCGCCGTTGATCTGACACCATTCCCCGGGGGCCCCGTTCGGCGGATGGACGGTGCTCGTATGGAGAGACTTGCGACCAGGGGACGGATGGGACCGCGCCGTGCGGGGCTACGAACGCCAGGAGCGAGAGCCGGCGGCTGACGTCGACCACCTCTCTCGGTTCGAGGCCGAGATGGATCGGCTGAAGACCGAGCGGGAGAAGGCGATCCAGCACGCCGAGGACCTCGGCTACCAGGTCGAGGTGCTGCGCGCCAAGCTGCACGAGGCGCGGCGGACCATCATGTCCCGGCCCGCCTTCGACGGCGGCGACGTCGGCTACCAGGCCGAGCAGCTGCTGCGGAACGCGCAGGTCCAGGCGGACCAGCTGCGCCAGGAGGCCGAGCGCGAGCTCAGCCAGGCCCGCGCGCAGACCCAGCGCATCCTCCAGGAGCACGCGGAGAACGCCGCCCGGCTGCAGGCCGAGCTGCACCAGGAGGCGGTCACCCGCCGCCAGCAGCTGGACCAGGAGCTGGCCGAGCGCCGCCAGACCGTCGAGTCGCACGTCAACGAGAACGTGGCGTGGGCGGAGCAGCTGCGTGCCCGTTCCGAGTCCCAGGCCCGCCGCCTCCTCGACGAGTCGCGCGCGGAGGCCGAGCAGGCCATGGCGACCGCGCGCACCGAGGCCGAGCGGCTCACCAGCGAGGCCCGGCAGCGCCTGACCGGTGCGGCCGAGGAGGCCCGCGCGGAGGCCGAGCAGATCCTGCGCCGCGCCCGCACGGACGCCGAGCGGCTGCTGAACGCCGCCTCCACCCAGGCCCAGGAGGCCACCGACCACGCCGAGCAGCTGCGCACCTCCACCGTCTCGGAGTCCGACAGCGCCCGTCGGCAGGCCGCCGAGCTCAGCCGGGCCGCCGAGCAGCGCATGGCGGAGGCCGAGGAGGCGCTGCGCAAGGCGCAGTCCGAGGCCGAGAAGCTGGTCACCGAGGCCAAGACGGCCGCCGAGAAGACGCTCGCGAGCGCCGAGTCGGCCAACGAACAGCGCATGCGTACGGCGAAGGAGCAGGTCGCCCGGCTGGTCAGCGAGGCCACCAAGGAGGCCGAGTCCACCAAGTCGGACGCCGAGCAGGTCGTCGCCGACGCGCGTGCTGAGGCCGAGAAGATCGTTGCCGAGGCCGCCGAGAAGGCCCGCACGATCACCGCCGAGGAGAGCGCGACCCAGCTGTCCAAGGCGGCCAAGACGGCCGAGGACGTCCTCAACCGTGCGCAGGAGGACGCGAAGAACACCACCAAGGCCGCCGCCGAGGAGGCCGAGCGGATCCGCTCCGAGGCCGAGGCCGAGGCGGACCGGCTGCGCGGTGAGGCGCACGACATCGCCGAGCAGCTCAAGGGCGCGGCGAAGGACGACACCAAGGAGTACCGCGCCAAGACGGTCGAGCTGCAGGAGGAGGCCCGTCGGCTGCGCGGCGAGGCCGAGCAGCTGCGCTCCGATGCGGTCGCCGAGGGCGAGAAGATCCGCGCGGAGGCCCGCAAGGAGGCCGTCCAGCAGATCGAGGAGGCGGCCAAGACCGCCGAGGAACTGCTGGCCAAGTCCCGGCAGGACGCCGACGAGCTGCGCCAGAAGGCCACGGCGGACAGCGAGAAGGTCCGCACCGAGGCCATCGAGCGGGCCACCACGCTGCGCCGCCAGGCCGAGGAGACCCTCCAGCGCACCCGGCAGGAGGCCGAGCGGCACCGCGAGGAGGTCGTCGAGCAGGCCGAGGGCATCAAGGCCGATGCCGAGCGCGCCGCGCGCGAGCTGCACGAGGAGACCGAGCAGGCCATAGAGGCCCGCCGCACCGAGGCCGCCGAGGAGCTGACCCGCCTTCACACCGAGGCCGAGCAGCGGCTCGCGTCGGCCGAGCAGGCGCTCGCCGACGCCCGCGAGGAGGCCTCCCGCATCCGGCGCGAGGCGGCCGAGGAGACCGACCGGCTGCGCACCGAGGCCGCCGAGCGGATCCGCACGCTGCAGCAGCAGGCCGAGGAGGAGGCCGACCGGCTGCGCACCGAGGCCGCGTCGGACGCGTCCGCGTCCCGTGCCGAGGGCGAGGCCGTCGCCGTACGGCTGCGGTCGGAGGCCGCGGCCGAGGCCGAGCGGCTGAAGTCGGAGGCGCAGGACACCGCCGACCGGGTGCGTGCCGAGGCGCAGGCCGCGGCCGAGCGGCTGGCCACGGAGGCGTCCGAGACGCTGACCGCCGCCCAGGAGGAGGCCGCCCGGCGCCGCCGCGAGGCCGAGGAACTCCTCGGCTCCGCCCGCCAAGAGGCCGACCAGGAGCGTGAGCGGGCCCGCGAGCAGAGCGAGGAGCTGCTGGCCTCCGCCCGCAACCGGGTGGAGGAGGCACAGGCCGAGGCGGTGCGGCTGGTCGAGGAGGCCGACCGGCGCGCCGCCGAGATGGTGTCGGCGGCCGAGCAGCACGCCCAGCAGGTCCGCGACTCCGTGACCGGGCTGCACGAGCAGGCCCAGGAGGAGATCACCGGGCTGCGCAGTGCCGCCGAGCACGCGGCGGACCGTACCCGCCGGGAGGCGCAGGAGGAGGCGGACCGGGTCCGCGCCGACGCCTACTCCGAGCGGGAGCGGGCCAGCGAGGACGCCGGCCGTGTCCGGCGCGAGGCCAATGAGGAGTCCGCGGCCGCCAAGTCCCTCGCCGAGCGCACCGTCGGGGAGGCGATCGCCGAGGCCGAGCGGCTGCGGTCGGACGCCGCCGAGCACGCCCAGCGGATCCGCACCGAGGCCTCCGACAAGATCGCCGAGGCCGACCAGGCCGCGTCCCGCACCCGGGCGGACGCCCGCGAGGACGCCAACCGGATCCGTTCGGACGCGGCGACCCAGGCCGACACCCTGATCACCGAGGCCCGCAACGAGGCGGAGCGGCTCCAGTCGGAGACCGTCGCCGAGGCCGACCGGGTGCGTACCGAGGCCCGCGCCAAGGCCGAGAAGCTGGTCGGGGACGCCTCGTCGGACGCGGAGCGGCTGCGCGCCGAGGCCGCCGAGACCGTGGGGTCGGCCCAGCAGCACGCCGAGCGGGTCCGCAGCGAGTCCGAGCGCGTCAAGGCCGAGGCGGCTGCGGAGGCCGAGCGGCTGGTCGCCGCCGCGCGCCAGGAGGCCGAGCGCACCCTCGACGAGGCCCGCAAGGACGCCGGCAAGCGACGCCAGGACGTGGCCGAGCAGGTCGACAAGCTCATCACCGAGACCACGGCCGAGGCCGACAAGCTGCTCACCGAGGCGCAAGCGCAGGCGCACAAGACGACCGCGGACGCCGAGGGACAGGCCGACGCCATGGTGGGCGCCGCCCGCAAGGAGGCCGACCGGCTGGTCTCCGAGGCGACGGTCGAGGGCAACTCCATGGTGGAGAAGGCCCGTACGGACGCGGACGAGCTGCTCGTCGGCGCCCGCCGGGACGCCACCTCGATCCGGGAGCGCGCGGAGGAGCTGCGCGACCGCATCACGACCGAGATCGAGGACCTGCACGAGCGGGCCCGCCGCGAGTCCTCCGAGACGATGAAGTCGGCCGGCGACCGCTGTGACGCCCTCATCAAGGCCGCCGAGGAGCAGCTGGCCAAGGCACAGGCGAAGGCCAAGGAGCTGGTCTCGGAGGCCAACTCCGAGGCGGGCAAGGTCCGTATCGCCGCCGTGAAGAAGGCCGAGGGGCTCCTGAAGGAGGCCGAGCAGAAGCGGTCCAGCCTCATCAAGGAGGCCGAGGAGCTCAAGGCCGAGGCGATCCGCGAGGCCAGGCGCACGGTCGAGGAGGGCAAGCGCGAGCTGGAGGTCCTGGTGCGCCGCCGCGAGGACATCAACGCCGAGATCTCCCGGGTGCAGGACGTCCTGGAGGCGCTGGAGTCCTTCGAGGCGCCGTCGGCCGGCAAGGACGGCGGAGTCAAGGCGGGTGCGACAGTCGGAGCACCCCGATCGGGTGGCAAGTCGTCAGACGGCTAGCGAAGGGGACGGGTTCCGGTGTCTCCTGGGGCCTTTGACCAAGTTTTTGGCAAGCCGTCCGACGGTTAGCCACTCAAAAGGGGTCTCATTCTCCAGATCAAACACGTATCCGCTCGATGACACACCGCTTCGGCCCCTAGGATTCCACTTATCACCTCACCGGTCTCATTCGACAGGAACCCCATGAGCGACACTTCCCCCTACGGCTTCGAGCTAGTGCGGCGTGGGTACGACCGCGCTCAGGTGGACGAACGGATCTCCAAGCTCGTCTCCGACCGTGACAGCGCTCTCGCCCGCATCACCGCTCTGGAAAAGCGCATCGAGGAGCTCCATCTCGAAACGCAGAACGCCCAGGCCCAGGTAACCGACGCAGAGCCGTCGTATGCCGGTCTCGGCGCGCGTGTCGAGAAGATCCTCCGCCTCGCCGAGGAAGAGGCCAAGGATCTGCGCGAGGAGGCCCGCCGCGCCGCCGAGCAGCACCGCGAGCTCGCCGAGTCGGCGGCCCAGCAGGTCCGCAACGACGCAGAATCGTTCGCTGCGGAGCGCAAGGCCAAGGCCGAGGACGAGGGCGTTCGCATCGTCGAGAAGGCCAAGAGCGACGCCTCCCAGCTGCGTGCTGAGGCGCAGAAGGACGCGCAGTCCAAGCGCGAGGAGGCCGACGCCCTCTTCGAGGAGACCCGCGCCAAGGCCGCGCAGGCCGCCGCCGACTTCGAGACGAACCTCGCCAAGCGCCGCGAGCAGTCCGAGCGCGACCTGGCGTCCCGTCAGGCCAAGGCCGAGAAGCGTCTGGCCGAGATCGAGCACCGCGCGGAGCAGCTGCGCCTGGAGGCCGAGAAGCTGCGCACCGACGCCGAGCGCCGTGCCCGTCAGACGGTGGAGACGGCTCAGCGCCAGGCCGAGGACATCGTGGCCGACGCCAACGCCAAGGCCGACCGGATCCGTTCGGAATCCGAGCGCGAGCTCGCGGCTCTCACCAACCGCCGCGACAGCATCAACGCTCAGCTGACGAACGTCCGCGAGATGCTGGCGACCCTCACGGGTGCCGCGGTGGCCGCCGCCGGCACGCCGGCCGAGGACGAGCCGATCTCCCGTGGGGTGCCCGCCCAGCAGACCCGGTAACGATCCGGCGCACGTCTGCTGAATTTTGGCAAAGCCCTCTGCCACTGGGGTGGCAGAGGGCTTTGCCCCGTTTTAGCGTGGGCCGCATGATCGAGCTTGCGGGGCTGACCAAGCGGTACGGCGAGAAGGTGGCGGTCAACAACCTCACCTTCGGCGTCAGACCCGGCATGGTCACGGGCTTCCTCGGCCCCAACGGGGCGGGAAAGTCCACCACGATGCGGATGATCCTCGGCCTCGACCGCCCCACCGCCGGCGACGTCCGCATCGACGGCAAGCACTACGACCAGCTCAAGGACCCGCTGACGTACATCGGCGGCCTGCTTGAGGCCAAGGCCTGGCACGGCGGGCGCAGCGCCTACAACCACCTGCTGTGTCTCGCGCAGAGCAACGGCATTCCGCGGCGGCGGGTGCGCGAGGTACTGGAGACGGTGGGGCTCACGGCGGTCGCGCGGAAGAAGACCAAGGGCTTCTCGATGGGCATGGGCCAGCGGCTCGGCATCGCCGCCGCGCTGCTCGGCGACCCGCGGATCCTGATGTTCGACGAGCCGGTCAACGGGCTCGACCCCGAGGGCATCCACTGGATCCGCAACCTGATGAAATCTCTTGCCGCGCAGGGCCGTACGGTCTTCGTCTCCTCGCATCTGATGAGCGAGATGGCCCTGACCGCCGACCACCTCGTCGTCATCGGACAGGGCCGGTTGCTCGCCGACACGACCATGGCCGACTTCATCGAGCGGAACTCGAAGTCGTACGTCCGGATCCGTACCCCGCAGCGGGAGCGGCTGCTCGACGTGCTGCACGCGGCGGGGATCACGGCCGTGGAGACGGGCAACGGCAGGCTGGAGGTCGACGGCGGCAAGGCGGAGCAGATCGGGGAGCTGGCGGCGCGGCACGGGGTCGTGCTGCATGAGCTGAGCCCGCAACAGGCGTCGCTGGAGGAGGCGTTCATGCAGCTGACCGCGGAGTCGGTGGAGTATCACGCGCACGCCGAGGCACAGTCGCCCACCCAGCCGCCCACCGGGCAACAGCCGTGGGGCGACGGCTGGAGGAGGAGCTGAACATGGCAGCCACCCAGGTCATCCACTCCGAATGGACCAAGATCAGGTCCGTCGCCTCCACCGTGTGGACACTGTCGCTCGCCGTGGTGGTCACCATCGCGCTCGGGATCCTGATCTCGGCCCTGTCGAAGAACGAGTTCGACAACATGGACCGGCGGGACCAGCTGTCCTTCGATCCGACGTTCATCAGCTTCGCCGGGATGAGCCTCGGTCAGCTGGCGATGATCGTGTTCGGGGTGCTGGTCGTGTCGAACGAGTACAGCACCGGCATGATCCGCAGCTCGCTGGCCGCTGTTCCGCAGCGCGGCACCTTCCTGTTCAGCAAGATCGCGGTGGCCACCGGTCTCGCGCTCGTGGTCGGCGTGGCCACCAGCTTCGTCACCTTCTTCCTCGGGCAGGCGATGCTCGGCGAGCACAAGGCGCAGATCGGCGACCCGGGTGTGCTGCGGGCGGTGATCGGCGGTGGGCTCTACATGACTCTGATCGCGATGTTCTCGATGGGCGTCGCCGCGATGCTGCGCTCACCGATGCTGTCGCTGGGCATCCTGATGCCGTTCTTCTTCCTGGTCTCCAACATCCTCGGCAACGTCTCGGCCACCGAGAAGATCGGCCGGTATCTGCCGGACCAGGCCGGCAGCAAGATCATGCAGGTGGTGACGCCGGTCGACGACGACACCCCGTACGGCCCCTGGGGCGGGCTCGGCATCATGGCCCTCTGGGTGCTCGCGGCGATCGCCGGCGGTTACCTGACGCTCAGGAAACGGGACGCGTAGTGAGGGGCCCGAGAGGGGTGCCGGTGCGAGTTTTTACTCGGCCTTGAGTGGAACCGTCAGCGCCTCGGTATCCTCCTAACCCTTACGGGGGGCGTATGCCCTGCTGTCCTGATCCTTTCGATGGGTGCGGAGCATGATCGAAGCAGTCGGCCTGACCAAGCGCTATGGCGACAAGACCGCTGTGTACAACCTTTCCTTCCAGGTGCGGCCCGGTTCCGTGACCGGCTTCCTGGGCCCCAACGGCTCGGGCAAGTCGACGACGATGCGGATGATCCTCGGACTGGACAACCCGACCGCGGGGCACGTCACCATCGGCGGTTACCCCTACCGGAGGCTGCCCAACGCCCCCCGCCAGGTCGGCGCACTGCTCGACGCCAAGGCGGTGCACGGCGGCCGCGCGGCCCGCAACCATCTGCTGAGCCTGGCCCAGCTGTCCGGCATCCCGTCCCGCCGGGTGGACGAGGTGCTCGGCGTGGTCGGTCTGCAGGACGTGGCCAGGAAGCGCTCCAAGGGCTTCTCGCTCGGCATGGGCCAGCGGCTCGGCATCGCCGCCGCGCTGCTCGGCGACCCCCAGGTGCTGCTGTTCGACGAGCCGGTCAACGGCCTCGACCCCGAGGGCATCCTCTGGGTGCGGAACCTGATGAAGTCACTGGCGGCCGAGGGCCGTACGGTCTTCGTCTCCTCGCACCTCATGAGCGAGATGGCGCTGACCGCCGACCACCTCATCGTCATCGGACGCGGTCAGCTGCTCGCCGACATGAGCGTCAAGGACTTCATCGCCGCGAACTCCGCCGGCTTCGCCCGGGTCCGCACGCCCGACACCGAGCCGCAGCTGCGCGAGAAGCTGGCCGGCGCGCTCACCGAGGCGGGCGGCCATGTGCTGCCCGAGCAGGACGGCGCGCTGCGGGTGACGGGGTTGCCGCTCCCCCGCATCAGCGACATCGCGCACGACTCCGACGTACGGCTGTGGGAGCTGTCCCCGCACCAGGCCTCGCTGGAGGAGGCGTACATGCGGATGACGCAGGGCGCCGTCGACTACCGCTCGACCATCGACCAGAAGGAAGGGCTGCAGCAGCCGCTGCCGCCCGGCGCGCAGCCGCCGATGCCGGTGCCGGGTCAGGGCCAGCCCGGCTGGTACGCCCCGCCGCCGCCCGAGCAGGGCGGGCAGCCGTTCGCCGCGCCGGGCCAGGCGCCCGCCGGTCCGTACGGCGCGCCCGGTGCCACTCCGGGCGCGGGTGCCGCCAACCCGTACGCCCAGCAGGCGCCCCAGATGCCGCCGAGCCAGGCTCCGGGACAGCCCGCCGGGCCGTCGGCCGTCGCGCCGCCCGCGCCTCAGCAGGCGCCCGCACAGCCGCCCGTGGCCCCGGCGCCGCCCGCCGCCGCCCCGTCCGCCCCTGTCTCCACGACCAAGCCCGAGGACGCCCGATGAGCACGCCCCAGCCCCCGATGCCGCAGAGCGCCGCACCGAACTGGCAGGCGGCGCCCGGCCCCTCGTACCCCACCTACACCTCGCCGATCCCCGTGGTGCGCACGCATCTCGGGCACGCGCTCGCCTCGGAGTGGACGAAGATCCGGTCGGTGCGCTCCACGATGTGGACGCTCGGCGTGTTCGTGCTGCTCGTCGTCGGCATCGGCCTCGCGGCCGCCGCACTGGTCTCCGCCAACGCCGGGGATGAGGGCCTGGGCGGCGAGAGCCCGCTGGGCCTCGGCTTCTTCGGGCTGCTGCTCGGCAGCATGTGCATCATCACGCTGGGCGTGCTGACCACGGCCTCGGAGTACGGCACCGGCATGATCCGGACCACGATGACCGCGTGCCCGAGCCGCAGCCGGGTGCTGCTGGCGAAGTCGATCGTGTTCTTCTCGGTCGCCTTCGTCGTGACGCTGGCGTCCGCTCTCCTCGTCGCCCTCGCGGACGTGGCCCTGGTGGACGCGCGTGAGCCCACCGGCTCGGAGTGGCTGAAGGGCACGGTCGGCATCTCGCTCTACATCGCGCTGCTCGGCCTGCTCTCGCTCGTCGTCGGCTCGATCATCCGGCACTCGGCGGGCGCGATCACGATCATGATCGGTCTGCTGCTGGCCCCGCTGGTCATCGCACTGTTCATGTTCTCGGAGTCGCTCAAGGACCTCCAGCAGGCCCTGTTCGAGTACTCCATCCCGAACCAGCTCAGCGTCTTCTACGCGCAGTCCCTCTCCCGGTCCGGCCCGTCCGGCTGGGACCCGCTGTGGATCATGCTCGCCATCACGGCCGCCGCGTTCGCCGGCGCCTACTTCCTGCTGGAGAAGCGGGACGTGTAGCCCTGGTTCAGAACCTCGGCGCGTTACGGGACCGCTGCACCCGCGTGGTGCGGCGGTCCTTCGCGTTCCAGCACGCCTTGTGCCAGTGGCGGCGGTCGTCAACGCCCCCGTGGTCCGGCCAGGCGACGACGTGCGGGACGCCGTCCGGGATCATCTGGTCGCAGCCCGGGCAGCGGTACGCCTTGCCCTGCGCGCTCGCCCCGGCCACATGCCGTACGTTCCAGTCCTCGCCACCCCAGCTCTCGGAGGACTGCCAGCCGCCGTAACGGCCGGAACGGTCGTCCTCGGCGCCACCTCCGGACGAGGCGGCGCCCTTGGGGCCGTTGGGTCGGTTACGACGCGGGGACACGGAACACCTCACGGGGTTATACAGGATGCACGGGTCATGTCCAGCCTACGCGGCGCGGACAGGGGTAGCCGTACGGGACCAACCCCCACAAGTCCCTCACCCCAATGATCCATTCTGCAGACAATCCGCAAATCTCTTCGCCAGGCCGTGTCCTGGGCACGTGTCAGACGGTTATGCCGGGTGTGGGGGAGCTCCGCGTCGGAGCCAAGGAAGCAGGAAGAGCGATGCGCGTAGGAAGTTTCGTGTTGGCGGCCCGGTTCCCGGGGCAGGGCGACGGGGAGGCGCTGCACCGCGCGGTCCGGTCGGCCGAGGTCGCCGAGGAGGCGGGGCTCGACACCGTCTGGCTGGCCGAGCACCACTTCGTGCCGTACGGCACCTGTCCGTCCGCGATCACCCTGGCCGCGTTACTGCTGGGCCGCACCAGCCGGCTGCGGGTCGGCACGGCGGTCACCGTGCTGCCTACCGCCCACCCGGTGGCCGTCGGCGAACAGGCCGCGCTGCTGCACATCACCTCCGGCGGGCGGTTCTCGCTGGGTGTGGGGCGCGGGGGGCCGTGGGTCGATCTGGAGGTGTTCGGGCAGGGCCTGAAGGCGTACGAGGAGGGGTTCCCGGAATCACTCGATCTGTTGCTGAGCTGGCTGCGCCAACCCTCGGTCGCGGCCACCGGCGAGCGGTTCGACTTCCGTGAAGTCCCCGTCGTACCAAAGCCGTCGGAGTGCCTCACGGACGCCGAGGGGCCCGAGGTCGTCGTCGCCTGTACATCGCCGCACAGCGTGCGGCTGGCGGCCGAGCGCGGGCTGCCGATGCTGCTCGGGATGCATGTGGGCGACGAGGAGAAGGCCGAGATGGTCGCCCTGTGGCGGGAGCACGCCCGCGCGGCCGGGCGGCCGGCGGACGAGATCCGGGGCGCGGCCCATGTGTCGGCCGGCGTCTGCCAGATCGCGGACCGGCGCACGGACGCGGTCGAGTCCCTGACGAAGGCGATGCCGGGCTGGCTCCGACAGGGCCTGGAGGCCCATGTCACCGTGGACGGCCGCCACCGTGTGATGCGCGACCCGCTCGCCTACACGGAACTGCTCTGCGGGCTGCACCCGGTGGGCACCCCTCGCCTGTGCGCCGACCGCCTGGCGGCGACCAGCGAACGGACCGGCATCTCCCGCTTCGCCCTGCTCGTCGAGGGCTCGGGCGACCTGGCGGCCACCGAGGAGAACGTACGGCGCCTGGGCGCCGAAGTGCTGCCGCACCTCGGCTGAACCGGCCCACCGCGCATGGATCGCTGCTTCATGGCCGAACACCCGGGCCGCCGGAAGGGCTTGCCGCCCCACTACTGAATGCACCTCCCGCGTAAGGAGCGGCAAGCAAGCGACTCACGGCGTCAGCAGTCCCTGAACTCCGGGGACTGGTTCAGCACCTGACTGCGGACCGAGGTGAAGCGGGCATGCGTCTCGTCGACCGAGGCGTCGAGCGGGAACACCGCTACCCGGTGGCAGTTCTGGAAGGCCAGTCGCACCCCGAAGTGCCGCTGCAGCGCGCCGCGTATCGCGTCACTGGCAAGCGCACGCAGCAACTGGCCACGTGCCTGCTCGTCCGGCGGGGGCGTCTGGTTGTCGGCGAACGAGCCGCCGTCGACCTTCAGCTGGGCCACCAGGGAGCTGACCATCTCCCACGCATAGGGCAGGGAGGTCCGGACGCAGTCGACGAAGGCGGCTTCGTCGACCTCGCCTCGCTCGGCCTGTTCGAGTAGGGCCGGTGAGACGTCGAGCGACATGGGTTCTCCTCTCGCACCCCCGGAACATCAGGGGTTGCCGGACAGATAAGGGAGTTCGCGATACCGGACACTCTGCGTACACGCCTCGCGACCTCCCGTTTAATACGGTAGGCAACAGACGGTGACGGCACCAGGAGAATGGGTACATGGACGGTTCTCGTTAGGCACACAATCGGCCAGAAATGAACAGGGGCAGTCCGGGGTCATACGGACTCCCCTGGGGCGAATCGCGTCCACCGGGACCCGTCGAGTAGCGTTGCCGACCATGCGTCTCGTCATTGCCCGATGCTCCGTCGACTACGCGGGCCGGCTCACCGCCCACCTGCCCTCGGCGCCCCGTCTGATCCTGGTCAAGGCGGACGGCAGCGTCTCGATCCACGCCGACGACCGGGCCTACAAGCCCCTGAACTGGATGTCGCCGCCGTGCACCCTGAAGGAGGGTGACGGCGAGCAGCAGGACGTCTGGACGGTCACCAACAAAGCGGGCGAGAAGCTGATCATCACAATGGAGGAGGTCCTCCATGACTCCTCGCACGAACTCGGCGTGGATCCTGGCCTGATCAAGGACGGCGTGGAAGCGCACCTCCAGGAGCTCCTCGCCGACCGCATCGAAACGCTCGGCGAGGGCTACACGCTCATCCGGCGCGAGTACATGACGGCCATCGGGCCGGTGGACATCCTGTGCCGGGACGCCGAGGGCCAGACGGTCGCGGTCGAGATCAAGCGGCGCGGCGAGATCGACGGTGTCGAGCAGCTCACCCGCTACCTGGACCTACTGAACCGCGATCCCCATCTCGCGCCGGTGCGGGGCATCTTCGCGGCCCAGGAGATCAAGCCCCAGGCCCGGGTCCTCGCGACGGACCGGGGTATCGGGTGCCAGGTTCTGGACTATGACGCGATGCGAGGGATCGAGGACGACAAACTGCGGCTGTTCTGACGCGCAGTTCTTGATCATTGCTGCCAATTCCTGGCAGTTCCACGACGGTGAGGGCCGGGTCCGAAAAGCGGACCCGGCCCTCTTGTCCTGATTGGTGCGTCAGATCACCGAGTCCGAGTCCGTGCTCGGCGTGCCCGCGTCGGTGGACGTCGGCGCGCCGGCGGAACTGGTGGTCACCGACGGGCTGGACGGGACCGGGCCACTGGCCGAGGTCGAGCTGGTCGGAGTGTTCGTCGGCGGGGTCGTCGGGTCGTCCGTCGGCGGCGTGGTCGGATCCGTCGGGTCATCGGTCGGATCCGTCGGGTCGTCCGTCGGCGGCGTGGTCGGCGGCTTGGTCGGGGACGACGGCGGCTTCGTGGGCGAGGACGGCGGCTTCGTCGGGGAGTGCGTCGGGCTGCCGCCCGACCCCTGTGTGCCGCTCGGGTCGTCCGACGGCTCCGTGGAACCGTCCGTCGGCGTCGGGTCGTCCGACGTGCCGAGGGTGCCGTCGGGGCCCGGATCCGTCGGCCGGCTGGTCGCCGTACCGGTGTCGCCGGGCTTCTCGTCGTCGCCCTCCGCCTTGTCGGCGCCGAGGCTGTCGTCGCCGATGCCCTGGCTGGCAGACGGGTTGACGCCGACCTGGGTGGACGGGGTGTCCGGGTCGTTGTCCGAGGTCGCGCCGAGTGTCACCACCGTGCCGAGAACGGCCACGAGCAGCGCGCCCGCGCCGGCCGCGACGAGGTTGCGCCGGGCGAACTGCCGGACACCGCCCCGGCCCTTGTGCGAGGCCGCCGGTGACGACGGCGCGGACGCCTGGTGCGTGACCAGCGTCGTGCTGTCCCCGACGGGCGGGAAGGCGGTCGGCACTCCGCCGGGCGGCGACTGCGACTCCTCGTACCGTGCGTCCGGGACCTCCTCCCCCGCCGTGGCGGCGAACGCGGCCACCCCCGGCGTCGTACCGGAACGGTCCGAGACCAGTGCGAGGGCGCGGCGGCCCGCGACGGTGCCGCGCTTGTCGGAGAGGGCGCCGCGCAGCCCGACGGAGGTCTCCAGCTCGGTGCGGGCCCGGTCCAGCCGGCCCTCGCAGAGCGCGAGGATGCCCAACTCGTGGTGGAAGTAGGCCTGCTCGGAGACCTCACCGGCGAGGCGGGCCGCCTCCGCTCCCGCCCGCAGCGCCCGCTCCCAGGCGCTCCAGTGCAGCCCCGCGGCGAAGGCGGGCGCGGCGGTGTGCCCCAGCCGCACGGCGGGGCTCTCCTCGTCCTCGCCCGGCGGTGTGGTGCCGGGCACCAGTACGCCCAGCGCGGCGAGCACGGCGTCCGCCTCGGCGCACACGCGCTCCGGCGTGACCGAGGGGTGGCCGGCCCACCAGGTGTAGTGCTGGGCGGCGGTGAGCGCGTTGTCCTGGATGTCCTCGCCGTATCCGGCGGCCTCCAGCTGGGCCTGCACACCGGCGGCGAGGCGGTAGCGGGAGCCGACCGGTGAGACCAGCCCGCAGTCGGCCAGCTCGCCGAGGGCGGCGTCCGCGTGGGTGTCGCCGACCAGCGCGGGCAGATGCGCCTGGTGCGGCACCTCGCCGCCGAGCGCGACGGCGAACCTCAGGGTGGTGCGGGCGGAGGCGCTGAGCCGCGAGGCGAGCAGCGGCGCCGGTCCTGCCGCCTCACCGAGCGACGGCAGCGGCACCTCCTCGGCGCCGGTATCGCCCGCGAAGGGCGTGTCGAAGGGAGCGTCGGCCGGCGCCGCGTCCTGGAGGACGCCGTACTCGTCGACGGCGTCCGTGCCGGCCCGCATCCGGTCCCGCTGCCGCAGCAGCGCCCCGGCCTGGACGAACCGCAGCGGCAGGCCCTCCGACTCGAACCAGAGGTCGCCCGCCCAGTTCAGCTCGTCCTCGGTGAGGACGCGGCCGACGCCGCGCTCCAGGAGCTCCACGCTCGCGGCTCGGTCGAGGCCGCCGAGGACGACGTCCTCGATGCCGGACTCGGTGGACGGCGCGGGCACATCGGGCGTGGCGCCGATCACGAAGGCGCACTCGGGTGTCGCCTCCAGCAACTCGTCCAGCGCGGCGCCGCCGAACTCGATGTCGTCCAGGACGACGACCGCGCCGATCTCACGGACGAGGGTGAGCAGTTCGTCCTGGTCCGGGCGGTGCAGGGGTGCGCTGTGGACGGCGTGGAAGAGGTCGTACAGCAGGTCGGCGGGTCCGCGGTGGAAACCGGTGAGGCGGACCACGCCGTCGGGGGCGAGGTCCGCGCAGTCATCGGCGACGAGGTCGAGGAGGCTGGTGCGACCGGCGCCCGGGGAGCCGACGAGACGTACGGAGCGGCCGCGGGCGAGCTTCCGGACCAGCTGCTCACGCTCGTCCTGGCGGGCGAGCAGGTGCGGTGCGGAACGGGTCGGGCCGGGCGGGACGGGCGGTTTGGCGGCGCGGTCGGCCTCGGCGCGCGCGGCCGGGGTCAGCTTCTCGGGGCGCGCGGGACGCTCCGCCGGCGGGCAGATCTCGATCTCGCTGCCGTCGACGGGGTTGACCGTGAGCAGGAAGTCGCCCGAGACCAGTTGCACGGTGCGGGCGAGAGCGGGCGAGTGCTGTCCGAAATCAGTCGTGAGGGGATCCCTGGGCGGGCGCTGACGCGACGACTGAGCGCCGGCGTCATGGCCGTACTCCTCGGGTCCCCGGGTGTTCGGGTCCATAGGTTCAAGCCCCCCAAAAGCGTCGTGTGCCGAAGCCAAGCCCCTCCCGGCCTTGCTGCACACCGCGCTGTCGCTTCTGGTCCGGGCCCGCTCGCAAAGGGGTTTGTCTAGTGGGCGGGCAGCCGAACCCTAAACCTTCGCACAGTATCTACGACAGCTCGGGGTACCGCGCCGTCCGAGACATCACAGTCTCGTGAGGATTGTGCTTGACGTGCGGTTCGCAGCCGGAACGCCCTACCGTCCCGTCCCACCCGTGCCGGGTGTCACACCCGGGGCAGTGACTCCACCCCGATGCCGCCCTCGATCGCCAGGATCCGGTGCAGCCGGGTGGCCACCAGCAGGCGCTGCATCTGCGGCGGTACACCGCGCAGCACCAGGCGCCGGCCGCAACGGCCGGCCCTCCGGTGGGCTCCCATGATCACCCCGAGTCCGGTGGCGTCCCAGAACTCCAGCTCGGACAGGTCGAGCACCAGATCGCCGACTCCGTCGTCGACGGCCGAGTGCAGGACCGTACGGGCGTCCGCCGCGCTGCGGACGTCGAGGCGCCCCCCGACGACCAGTTCGGCATGGTCGCCCCTGATGTGCATATGCGCTCCCCAAGCGTGCGTCGTGCTCGCGATGAGTTGTCCGTGCCTGTGTCTGCTATGAGTCTTCGCTGTGGCTGGTGATGCAACCTCTGACTGCGTTGAGCGGTCAGAGGTTGCCGTCTGTAAGCGAACCGATACCGAATTCACCCCATCGCGTGACGCGCTCAGGGGCTGTGCGGTGATTTACGAAAGCTCAGTAGCTGTAAAAGCCTTGCCCGCTCTTGCGGCCGATGTCACCCGCGTCCACCATCCGGCGCATCAGCTCCGGCGGGGCGAACTTCTCGTCCTGGGACTCGGTGTAGATGTTGCTGGTGGCGTGCAGCAGGATGTCGACGCCGGTGAGGTCGGCCGTGGCGAGGGGGCCCATGGCGTGACCGAAGCCCAGCTTGCAGGCGAGGTCGATGTCCTCGGCGGTGGCGACGCCCGACTCGTAGAGCTTGGTGGCCTCGACGACGAGCGCCGAGATCAGCCGGGTGGTGACGAAGCCGGCGACGTCACGGTTGACGACGATGCAGGTCTTGCCGACGGACTCGGCGAACTCCCGCGCGGTGGCGAGGGCTTCGTCGCTCGTCTTGTAACCGCGGACGAGCTCGACGAGCTGCATCATCGGCACCGGCGAGAAGAAGTGCACGCCGACGACCCGCTCCGGGTGCTCGGTGGCCGCCGCGATCTTGGTGATCGGGATGGCGGAGGTGTTGGACGCGAGCACGGCGTCCTCGCGCACGATCTTGTCGAGCGCGCGGAAGATCTCGTGCTTGACCTCCAGCTTCTCGAAGACGGCCTCGACGACGACGTCCGCGTCCGCGACGGCGTCCAGGTCGGTGGTCGCGGTGATGCGGGCGAGCGCGGCGTCGGCGTCGTGCGCCTCCAGCCTGCCCTTGCTGACGAACTTGTCGTACGAGGCCTTGATGCCGTCGGTGCCACGCTTGAGCGCTTCGTCGGTGACGTCCCGCAGGACGACGTCCCATCCCGCCTGAGCGGAGACCTGGGCGATCCCGGAACCCATCAAGCCGGCGCCGATGACGGCAAGCTTCCGTGCCACTGTTGCGACTCCCCTTTGAAACGCCTTACACCCTGTTTACGTTGCTCTTCGGCGGACCTTAGCGGGAGTGAGGCACTGTGTGACCGGTTAGTAACGCGAGTCACGTCTCATCTGACGGACATCACACCGGCAGGGGTCATTGCGCGGCTCGGACGGCGTAGTTGAGCACCTTCTCGCTCAACAGCTCCTCGATGTCGTCGATGAGTACCAGCACCTCACGGGACACTTCGCCCGGATTGCGGCCCTTGAGCATCTCGCGGCCGACGGTGACGAAGACGGTCTGGTGGGTCCAGGCGATCTGACCGGCGATCAGCCCCGGCAGCGGGTCGCCGGCGGCGGCGGCGGTCTCCTCGCGCAGGGTGGCTTCGAGGTGGTCGTGGATCTCCTGCTGGAGGCTCCACAGCCGGGAGCGCAGCGGCGGCGCCTCGTGGATGACGCGCATGAACCGGTCGTACCCCGCCATGAGGCCGAGCCGGGGCGAGACCGCCTCGGTCTCGCGGCGCAGTTCGCGCAGCACGGCCCGGGCGGCCGACTCCCCCGCGTCGCGGGCGCGCACCCAGCGGGAGAGCTGCTCCACGACACCGGCGGAGCGGTCGAAGAAGAGGTCCTCCTTCGCCGGGAAGTAGTTGTAGACGGTGTTCACGGACACGTCGGCGGCTTCCGCCACTTCGGCGATGGTCACCGTCACGAAGCCGTGCTCCAGGAACAGGCCCGTGGCGATGTCCGAGATCCGCTGCCTCGTCTCGCGCTTCTTCCGTTCCCTGAGCCCCTCAGCCATGACCTCATCCTAGCTTCGATGGGTTCGCTGAAACTTTGGGGTCATTGCAAAATTTAAGAGACTCTGTTTTTCTGGGGCCATGCCAATCATCAGTACGGCCGGACTGGCCCGTACCTTCCAGACCAAGCTCGGCCCGGTGGAGGCCGTGCGCGGCATCGACCTGACCGTGCGCGAGGGCGAGATCCTCGGCTTCCTGGGCCCCAACGGGGCGGGCAAGACGACGACCCTGCGGATGCTGACAACCCTGCTGCCGCCCACCGGGGGCGCGGCCACCGTGGCGGGCCGCGATCTCGCGACCGACCCCGCCGGGGTGCGGCGGGCCTGCGGTTACGTGGCCCAGTCGGGCGGGGTCGACCCGCAGATCAGCGTGCGGGAGGAACTGGTCACCCAGGGCCGCCTGTACCGCCTGACGAAGGCCCAGGCCGCCGAGCGCGCCGAGGAGCTGGCCCGCGACCTGGGCCTGACCGACCTCCTCGACCGCAAGGCGGGCGCGCTCTCCGGCGGCCAGCGGCGCCGCCTCGACATCGCGATGGCGCTCACCCACCGCCCGAAGGTGCTGTTCCTCGACGAGCCGACGACGGGACTGGACCCCGGCAGCCGGGCCGACCTCTGGGACCTGATCCGGCGGCTGCGCGACGAGCACGGCACCACCGTGTTCCTGACCACCCACCACCTCGACGAGGCGGACGCTCTCTCCGACCGCCTGGTCGTCGTCGACAAGGGCGTGGTCGTCGCCGAGGGCACCCCGACCGCGCTGAAGCTGCGGTACGGCGGCTCGATCGACGCCTCGCTGCAGGACGCCTTCCTCGCCATCACCGGCCGCGGCCCCGCCCCGGCCGACGCCGCCCCCGTAGCCGTATAGGACTCCTCGGATGCTGATGCACGACACGGCCCTCATCTACGGCCGTTACCTCCGCCAGTCACTCCGCTCCCGCTTCGCCCTGCTCTTCGGGGTGCTGATGCCGCTGCTGTACCTGCTGTTCTTCGGCCCGCTGCTGACCGACCTGCCGCTCGGTGGGCAGGGCAGTTCCTGGCAGGTCCTGGTGCCGGGGCTGCTGCTGCAACTCGGCTTGTTCGGGGCGTCGTTCGCCGGTTTCTCGATCATCATCGAGAACAGCCAGGGGGTGGTGGAGCGGATGCGGGTGACGCCGGTCAGCCGGCTCGCCCTGCTGCTGGGCCGGGTGCTGCGGGACGCCACCGTGTTCGTCTTCCAGGCGGTGCTGCTGGTGCTGGCGGCGCTCGCGATGGGGCTGCGGGCTCCCCTGCCCGGCGTGCTGATCGGCTTCGCGTTCGTCGCGCTGCTGACGGTCTCGCTGGCCTCGCTGTCGTACGCGCTGGCCATGAAGGTCCGCACCCCGCAGGAGTTCGGGCCGGCGATCAACGCCATGACGATGCCGATGATGCTGCTGTCCGGTCTGATGCTGCCGATGACGCTGGGGCCGACGTGGCTGGACGTCCTGTCGCACTTCGTGCCGTTCCGCTATCTGGTGGACGCGGTGCGGGACGCGTACGTCGGCTCGTACACGACGGGACACATGCTCTACGGCGCGCTGGTCGCCGTCGGCTTCGCCGTGCTGGCCGTGACCGTGGGCACACGCGTGTTCCGAACCGCCGGAGCGTAATTACGCTGGCCTCATGGTCAATCTGACGCGCATCTACACGAAGACCGGCGACAAGGGCACCACCGCCCTCGGTGACATGAGCCGGGTCGCCAAGACCGATCTGCGGATCTCGGCGTACGCGGACACCAACGAGGCGAACGCCGTGATCGGCACCGCGATCGCCCTGGGCGGTCTGGACGAGGAGATCGTCAAGGTCCTCACCCGGGTACAGAACGACCTGTTCGACGTGGGTGCGGACCTGTCGACGCCGGTGATGGAGAACCCGGAGTTCCCGCCGCTGCGGGTCGAGCAGTTCTACGTCGACAAGCTGGAGGCCGACTGCGACCACTACAACGAGCAGTTGGAGAAGCTCCGCTCCTTCATCCTCCCCGGCGGCACCCCGGGCGCGGCCCTCCTCCACCAGGCCTGCACGGTCGTACGCCGGGCCGAGCGCTCGACGTGGGCGGCGATGGAGGTGCACGGCGAGTCCATGAACCCCCTCACCGCCACGTACCTCAACCGGCTGTCGGACCTGCTGTTCATTCTCGCCAGGACGGCGAACAAGTCCGAGGGCGACGTCCTCTGGGTCCCGGGCGGCGAGCGCTGAGGTCAGCGGGGGCCGGCCGGCTCGCGGAGCGTCCGGTACAGGCCCTCCGCGACGAGAAGGCCGCCGATGCACGTCACCACCAGGCCGACCTTCGTCAGGGTGACGATCGGGACCTCCACGTCCTCGGTGAACAGCCACAGCGGCAGACCGACCAGGACGTGGACGGTCCCCTCCAGCAGGTGCTTCCTCGCCTTGGTCATCGCCGGACGCCTTCCTTCTCCTGCGCCCCGGCCGGCCGCTGCTCCCCCTCGGCGCCGTCGGGAGCCTTCTTCGGCCAGATCCAGTAGCCCAGGGCGATCAGGCCGTAGATGCCGACCGTACGGATCGCCACCCACTGGAAGGCGCGCAGGGAGCTGATGTCGCCGGAGTCGCCGACGTACCAGACGGCGAGTTGGAGCAGGGCCAGTGCCACCGCTCCGCCGTACACCGCCTTCAGCCACAGCCGGGCCTCGTGGCGGGCGCGGGCGCGGCCGTAGCGCGGGGGCTTCGGCGGGGGCGGTGCGCCGCCCAGGCGATGGGCCGCGTGGCCGTCCAGCCAGCGGATCGTGTAGTGGCCGAAGGCCACGGTGTAGCCGATGTACAGCGCCGCCACACCGTGCTCCCAGCCGGGCTCCGCGCCGTTCTTCAGGTCGATCGCCGTGGCGACGAACAGGACCAGCTCCAGCAACGGCTCGCACAGCAGCAGCACCACGCTCGTGCGGCGCCACTTCAGCAGGTAGCGGACGGCCAGCCCCAGCGCCAGCAGCACCCAGAAGCCCACCTCGCAGGCGATGATGAGGGCGACGATCACGACTTGCTCCCTTCGGTCACCCTCCAAGGCTCCCGTCGGAACCGGCCGCTTTCGTCGTCGGCGGTGACGAACTCGCCGTACATCGAAGGATTCAGCGGCGGTACATCGAAAGATGCAGTCCAGGACCCTTCCCCGGAATCAGGTGTCGCCCGCGGCCACCGTGTTGGATGGAGTCATGGCCCTCTCCCGCCCGCACCGCTTCGACGTGCACATCGCCCTCTGCGGGCTGTTCGGTGGGCTGCTACTGGTGAGCATCGGCCTGGCCACGCGGCCCGCCAAGGATCCGATCACGCTCTTCGACGGCCCCTGGCCGATCCTGGTGCTCCTCACCGTGACGGCAGGCTGCGAGCTGATGCGCCGGGCGGCACCCCGCACGGCCCTGATGGTCAGCACGCCCGCGGTCTGCCTGGACGTCCTCACCCAGGGCAACCTGGCCACGGTCCTGATGTTCACCGACATCATGTACGCGGCCGTGCTGTACGGCCCGCTCGCCTCGGCCCGCCGTATCCAGTGGATCACCGGTCTGCTCACGGTGGCCGGGACGCTGGTGCCGTTCGCGGTGTGGCGCGTCCCGGAGGCGCTGCTGGTCGGCGCGGTCGTCGGCATCGTGGCGTACGCGCCCGCCGCCACCGGATGGATCGTCCGCAACCACCGCGACGCCGCCGAGGCCGCCCGGCTGCGCGCCGAGCAGACCGCGCTGCTGGCCGAGAAGGACCGCACCCAGGCCGTCACCTCGGAACGCGCCCGCATGGCACGCGAGTTGCACGACATGGTCGCCAACCACCTCTCCGCGATCGCCATCCACTCCACGGCCGCGCTCTCCCTCGACGACCCGAAGACCTCCAGGGAGGCGCTCTCGGTCATCCGCGAGAACAGCGTCGAGGGGCTCGCCGAGATGCGCCGGCTCATCGGCATCCTGCGCGACTCCAGCGGTGACACCGAGCCGGTCGCCGCGCCCACGCTCGACGGGCTCGGCGCCCTGGTCGACGGCGCCCGCACCAACGGCCTCGACGTCACCCTCGACGCCGCCCACGGCACCGTCCCCGCGCCGGTCGAGCTCGCCGCCTACCGCATCGTCCAGGAGTCGCTGACCAACGCCCTCAAGCACGCCTCCCCCGGCCGGGTCACGGTCGCGCTGGCCCGGCGGGACGGCTCCCTCGCCGTGACCGTGACCAGCCCCTTCGGCGGCAGCAACGGGCCCCGCGCACCGGGCTCGGGCGCCGGTCTCGTCGGGATGCAGGAGCGGGTCGCACTGGTCGGCGGTGACTTCGAAGCGGGCCCCGAGGACTCCGCCCACGGCAAGATGTGGATCGTACGCGCCGCACTTCCGGTGAGCGAGGAAGACAGAGAGTGAAGGGAGACGGGGCATGATCCGCGTCCTGGTCGCCGAGGACCAGTCCGCCGTCCGGGCCGGTCTGGTCCTCATCCTGCGCAGCGCGCCCGACATCGAGGTGGTGGGTGAGGCGGCGGACGGAGAGCAGGCCGTGGCCATGGCCCGCGAGCTGCGGCCCGACCTGGTGCTGATGGACGTTCAGATGCCGCGTCTGGACGGGGTGTCGGCGACCCGGCAGGTGGTCGCCGAGCAGCTGGCCGACGTGCTGGTGCTGACCACCTTCGACCTCGACGAGTACGTGTTCGGGGCGCTGCGGGCGGGGGCCGCGGGGTTCCTGCTGAAGAACACGGAGGCGAAGGAACTGATCGAGGCGGTGCGGACGGTGGGGCGCGGCGAGGGCCTGATCGCCCCGGCCGTCACCCGGCGCCTGATCGCAGAGTTCGGCGCGAGGCCCGCCCGGGAGCCCAGGGCCGACCCGTCCGTCCTGGACTGCCTCACCCGCCGCGAACGCGAGGTGCTGTCCTGCCTCGGGGAGGGCCTGTCGAACGCAGACATCGCGACCCGGCTCGATATGGCCGAGGCGACGGTGAAGACGCACGTCAGCCGCCTGCTGGGGAAGCTGGAACTGCGGAGCCGGGTCCAAGCGGCCGTACTGGCGCAGGAGTTGGGGATCTAGCGGGCCGGGCGAAGGCGGAGTCCGGGAGCCCGAAGGGATATTGGTCCAGACCTATTGACCGCTGGTCCAGACCTTTCTATTCTCACCGCACCATGAATGGGCGTGAGGCTCAGTCATGCCCCACAACTCCCCAACTCCCCACCAAGGAGGCGCGATATGCGCTTCAGACACAGAGCCGCGGCAGGATTCGCGACCCTGTTGCTCCCGCTGGCCGGTCTCGTCGGCCTCGCGAGCCCCGCCGAGGCGGCGACGTCCGCCACCGCCACCTACAGCAAGACGCAGGACTGGGGGTCCGGCTTCGAGGGCAAGTGGACGGTGAAGAACACCGGCACCACCGCCCTCAGCTCCTGGACCGTCGAGTGGGACTTCCCCTCCGGCACCTCCGTCACCTCCGCCTGGGACGCCGACGTCACCTCCTCCGGCACCCACTGGACCGCCAAGAACAAGTCCTGGAACGGCACCCTCGCCCCCGGCGCCACCGTCTCCTTCGGCTTCAACGGCACCGGCTCCGGCTCCCCCACGGGCTGCAAGCTGAACGGCGGCAGCTGCGACGGCGGCAGCGTCCCCGGTGACAACCCGCCGTCGGCACCCGGCACCCCCACCGCCTCCGACATCACCAATACCTCGGCGAAGCTGAGCTGGTCCGCCGCCACCGACGACAACGGCGTCAAGAACTACGACGTCCTGCGCGACGGCGCCAAGGTCGCCACCGTGACGACCACGTCGTACACCGACACCGGCCTCACCGCCGGCACCGACTACTCCTACACCGTCCAGGCCCGCGACACCGCCGACCAGACCGGCCCGGTCAGCGGCGCCCGCGCGGTGCGCACCACCGGCGGCACCACGGAACCGCCGCCCACCACCGGTGACAAGGTCAAGCTCGGCTACTTCACCGAGTGGGGCGTCTACGGCCGCAACTACCACGTCAAGAACCTGGTGACGTCGGGCTCCGCGTCGAAGATCACGCACATCAACTACGCGTTCGGCAACGTCAAGAACGGCCAGTGCACCGTCGACGACACCTACGCCGCCTACGACAAGGCCTACACCGCCGACCAGTCCGTCAGCGGCACCGCCGACACCTGGGACCAGCCGCTGCGCGGCAACTTCAACCAGCTGCGCCAGCTGAAGGCGAAGTACCCGAACATCAAGGTGCTGTACTCGTTCGGCGGCTGGACCTACTCCGGCGGCTTCGGCCAGGCCGCCGCCAACCCGGCCGCGTTCGCCAAGTCCTGCAAGGCCGTCGTGGAGGACCCGCGCTGGGCCGACGTCTTCGACGGCATCGACATCGACTGGGAGTACCCGAACGCCTGCGGCCTGACCTGCGACACCTCCGGCGCGGCGGCCTTCAAGAACCTCACGCAGGCACTGCGTGCCGAGTTCGGCTCGAACTACCTGATCACCGCCGCCATCACCGCCGACGCCTCCTCCGGCGGCAAGATCGACGCGGCCGACTACGGCGGCGCCGCACAGTACCTCGACTGGTACAACGTGATGACGTACGACTACTTCGGCGCCTGGGACAAGACCGGCCCGACCGCCCCGCACTCACCGCTCACGTCGTACTCCGGCATCCCGAAGGAGGGCTTCAACTCCGCCGCCGCCATAGCGAAGCTCAAGGGCAAGGGCGTCCCGGCCGGCAAGCTGCTGCTCGGCATCGGTTTCTACGGCCGCGGCTGGACCGGCGTCACCCAGTCCGCCCCGGGCGGCACGGCCACGGGCCCGGCGACCGGCACCTATGAGGCGGGCATCGAGGACTACAAGGTCCTCAAGAACTCCTGCCCCGCCACCGGCACCGTCGCGGGCACCGCGTACGCGCACTGCGGCAGCAACTGGTGGTCGTACGACACACCGTCGACGATCGCCGGGAAGATGACCTGGGCCAAGAACCAGGGCCTCGGCGGCGCGTTCTTCTGGGAGTTCAGCGGCGACAGCAGCAACGGCGAGCTGGTGAGCGCCATCAACAGCGGACTGTCGTAAGGGGGTTACGGCTCTCTCCAAGAGCTAAGCGACATTGACGCGCTGACCGGGCGGGGCTGCTTCGAGCCACGCGAGGAAACCGGTCAGCGCGTCTTCGCTCATGGCGAGTTCAAGACGCGTGCCCCGGTGCAGACAGGTGAGGATCACCGCGTCGGAGAGCAGCGCCAGCTCCTCCTCGCCGTCGGGGACCCGGCGGCCGGCCACCTCGATGGCGGAGCGCTCCAGGATGCGGCGCGGGCGGTAGGCGTAGGAGAAGACGCGGTACCACTCGATGCGGTCGCCGTTGTAGCGGGCGACGCCGTAGGACCAGCCCTTGCCGCTGGTGTCGGGTTTCTCCGGCACGTCCCAGCGCAGGGAACAGTCGAAGGTGCCGCCGGAGCGCTGGATGAGTCTGCGGCGCAGACCGAAGACGAACAGCCCCAGCACCACGAGGGCGACAACGATTCCGCACACAGTCAGAGCGAGGACCATCGACACCGACCTCCTCGTCTCCTAGGTAACGGAACGGAAAAAACTTCCATATCTGCCTCAGCCGCGACCGGCACCGGATTGCTCCGGTCCCAGCCGCGGCTGAGTGACGTCATCGCGTGCGCTCCCCCAGAGCCTAGACGGCCCGGAAGGTGACCCCGTGGGTCAGCGCGCCGTCGCCGCCCGCAGGCGGACCTCCGCGCGGCGCTCGGCGAACGCGTCGTCGTCGCCCTTCGCGCGCTCAAGTGCCCGCTCCGCGCGCTGGACGTCGATCTCGTCCGAAAGCTCGGCGATCTCGGCCAGCAGCGACAGCTTGTTGTCCGCGAACGAGATGAAACCGCCGTGCACCGCGGCGATGACGGTTCCACCATCACTCGTACGGATGGTCACCGGGCCCGACTCCAGCACACCGAGCAGCGGCTGGTGACCGGGCATGACGCCGATGTCGCCGGACGTGGTGCGCGCGACGACCAGGGTGGCCTGGCCCGACCAGACCTCACGGTCGGCGGCGACCAGCGCGACGTGCAGCTCAGCAGCCAAGGTGGCTCCTTGGGTCACCACCCGGCGGTTCTGCCGGGTGTTGGTTACAAGTCTAGTAGGCATGGAAGAGGGGGCGGGACGTGCCCCGCCCCCTCACCACAAGAGCTCAATGGCTCACGAAGACCGGTGCGTCAGGAGACGCCCAGCTCCTTCGCGTTCTTCTTGAGGTCCTCAAGACCACCGCACATGAAGAACGCCTGCTCCGGGAAGTGGTCGAACTCACCGTCGCAGATCGCGTTGAACGCGGTGATCGACTCGTCCAGCGGCACGTCCGAGCCGTCCACACCGGTGAACTGCTTGGCAACGTGCGTGTTCTGGGACAGGAAGCGCTCGACGCGGCGGGCACGCTGGACGACCAGCTTGTCCTCCTCGCTGAGCTCGTCGATACCGAGGATCGCGATGATGTCCTGGAGGTCCTTGTACTTCTGCAGGATCCCCTTGACGCGCATGGCGGTGTTGTAGTGGTCCAGCGCGATGTAGCGCGGGTCCAGGATCCGGGACGTGGAGTCCAGCGGGTCCACGGCCGGGTAGATGCCCTTCTCGGAGATCGGACGGGACAGAACCGTCGTCGCGTCGAGGTGGGCGAAGGTGGTGGCCGGGGCCGGGTCGGTCAGGTCGTCCGCGGGGACGTAGATCGCCTGCATCGAGGTGATCGAGTGACCACGGGTCGAGGTGATGCGCTCCTGGAGGAGACCCATCTCGTCGGCCAGGTTCGGCTGGTAGCCCACCGCGGAGGGCATACGGCCGAGCAGGGTCGACACCTCGGAACCGGCCTGCGTGAAGCGGAAGATGTTGTCGATGAAGAACAGCACGTCCTGCTTCTGCACATCGCGGAAGTACTCCGCCATGGTCAGACCGGCGAGGGCCACGCGCAGACGGGTGCCCGGGGGCTCGTCCATCTGACCGAAGACCAGCGCGGTCTTGTCGATGACGCCGGACTCGCTCATCTCGTCGATGAGGTCGTTGCCCTCACGGGTGCGCTCACCGACACCGGCGAACACCGACACACCGTCGTGGTTGTTGGCGACGCGGTAGATCATCTCCTGGATGAGCACCGTCTTGCCGACGCCGGCACCGCCGAACAGACCGATCTTTCCACCCTTGACGTACGGGGTGAGAAGGTCGATGACCTTGACGCCGGTCTCGAACATCTCGGTCTTCGACTCAAGCTCGTCGAAGTTCGGGGCCTTGCGGTGGATGGACCAGCGCTCGCCGTCGTACTTCTCGTCGACGTTCAGCACCTCACCGAGGGTGTTGAACACCTTGCCCTTGGTGAAGTCGCCGACCGGGACGGTGATGCCGTCGCCGGTGTCGGTGACCGCGGCCTGGCGGACCAGACCGTCGGTGGGCTGCATGGAGATGGTGCGGACCAGGCCGTCACCCAGGTGCTGGGCGACTTCCAGGGTCAGGATCTTCTTCTCGCCCGCGTTCGCCGGGTCGGCGACCTCGACGTGGAGGGCGTTGTAGATCTCCGGCATCGCGTCGACGGGGAACTCCACGTCGACGACCGGGCCGATGACCCGGGCGACGCGGCCCGTAGCCGTCGCGGTCTCAACAGTGGTGGTCATTAGCGGTCACTCCCCGCGGTCGCGTCGGCCAGGGCGCTCGCGCCACCGACGATCTCGCTGATTTCCTGGGTGATTTCGGCCTGGCGGGCCGCGTTGGCAAGACGGGAGAGCGTGTTGATCAGCTCGCCCGCGTTGTCGGTGGCCGACTTCATCGCGCGCCGCGTGGCGGCGTGCTTGGAGGCGGCCGACTGGAGCAGCGCGTTGTAGATACGGCTCTCCACGTAGCGCGGCAGAAGGGCGTCGAGGACGTCCTCCGCCGAGGGCTCGAAGTCGAACAGCGGCAGAAGCTCGCCCTTGGTGGCGGTCTCCTCCGCGACCTCTTCGAGGCTGAGCGGCAGCAGACGCGCGTCGAGCGCCTGCTGGGTCATCATCGACACGAACTCGGTGTAGACGATGTGGAGCTCGTCCACGCCGCCCTCGGCCGTCTCCGTCTCGATCGCCTCGATCAGCGGAGCCGCGACCTTCTTGGCGTCCGCGTACGTCGGCTCGTCGGTGAAGCCGCTCCACGACTCCGTGATCTTGCGCTCACGGAAGTTGTAGTGCGCCACACCACGGCGGCCGACGATGTAGACGTCGACCTCCTTGCCCTCGCGCTCCAGGCGCTCGGTCAGCTGCTCCGCCGCCTTGATGGCGTTGGAGTTGAAGGCGCCGGCGAGGCCACGGTCGCTCGTGAGGAGCAGCACCGCGGACCGCGTGACCGTCTCGGCCTGCGTGGTCAGCGGGTGCTTGGTGTTCGAGCCGGTGCCGACCGCCGTGACCGCGCGGGTGAGCTCGGTCGCGTACGGCGTGGAGGCCGCCACCTTGCGCTGCGCCTTGACGACGCGCGAGGCGGCGATCATCTCCATCGCCTTCGTGATCTTCTTGGTCGCGGTGACGGATCGGATGCGACGCTTGTAGACCCGGAGCTGGGCTCCCATGAGTCAGGTCCCTTCCTTACGTCACTTGGAGGCGCTGGTCGCCTTCGGGCCGGCCTCTTCGCCGAGCAGCTTGCCGTCCGCGGTCTCGAACTGCTTCTTGAACTCCACGATGGCGTCGGCGACGGCGGTGAGCGTGTCGTCCGACATCTTGCCGCCCTCCTTGATGGAGGTCATGAGGCCCTGCTCCTTGCGGTGCAGGTACTCCAGGAGCTCCTTCTCGAAGCGGCGGATGTCGGCGACCGGCACGTCGTCCATCCTGCCGGTGGTGCCGGCCCACACGGAGACGACCTGGTCCTCGGTGGACATCGGCTCGTACTGGGCCTGCTTCAGCAGCTCGACCATGCGCTGACCGCGCTCCAGCTGCGCCTTCGACGCGGCGTCCAGGTCGGAACCGAAGGCGGCGAACGCCTCCAGCTCACGGAACTGGGCGAGGTCGACGCGCAGACGGCCGGAGACCTGCTTCATCGCCTTGTGCTGCGCGGAACCACCGACTCGGGAGACGGAGATACCGACGTTCAGCGCGGGGCGCTGACCGGCGTTGAACAGGTCCGACTCCAGGAAGCACTGGCCGTCGGTGATGGAGATGACGTTGGTCGGGATGAACGCCGAGACGTCGTTGGCCTTGGTCTCGACGATCGGCAGACCGGTCATCGAGCCGGCGCCCATGTCGTCGGAGAGCTTCGCGCAGCGCTCCAGCAGACGGGAGTGCAGGTAGAAGACGTCACCCGGGTAGGCCTCACGGCCCGGCGGACGGCGCAGCAGCAGGGACACGGCGCGGTAGGCGTCGGCCTGCTTCGAGAGGTCGTCGAAGATGATGAGGACGTGCTTGCCCTCGTACATCCACTGCTGGCCGATGGCCGAACCGGTGTACGGCGCCAGGTACTTGAAGCCGGCCGGGTCGGACGCCGGGGCGGCGACGATGGTCGTGTACTCCAGCGCGCCGTTCTCCTCCAGCGCGCGGCGGACCGACGCGATCGTCGAGCCCTTCTGACCGATGGCGACGTAGATGCAGCGGACCTGCTTGTTCGGGTCGCCGGTGCGCCAGTTGTCACGCTGGTTGATGATCGTGTCGACGGCCAGGGCGGTCTTGCCGGTCTGACGGTCACCGATGATCAGCTGACGCTGGCCACGGCCGATCGGGGTCATCGCGTCGACGGCCTTGTAGCCGGTCTCCATCGGCTCGTGCACCGACTTGCGCTGCATGACCGTGGGGGCCTGCAGCTCAAGGGCACGACGGCCGGACGTCTCGATCTCGCCGAGGCCGTCGATCGGGTTGCCGAGCGGGTCGACGACGCGGCCGAGGTAGCCCTCGCCGACGGCCACGGAGAGGACCTCACCGGTACGGGAGACCGGCTGACCCTCCTCGATGCCGCTGAACTCACCGAGGACGATGGCACCGATCTCGCGCTCCTCAAGGTTGAGGGCGAGGCCGAGGGTGCCGTCCTCGAACTTCAGCAGTTCGTTGGCCATGGCCGAGGGAAGTCCCTCGACCTTCGCGATGCCGTCGCCGGCAAGGGTGACCGTACCGACCTCCTCGCGCGAGGCCGCGTCCGGCTTGTACGACTGGACGAAGTTCTCCAGCGCGTCCCGGATCTCCTCCGGCCGGATCGTGAGCTCCGCCATCTGGGTTCCCTGCTCTCCTTGTTGGGCCCGAAGTTTCACTTTGGGGGGATGGGGACTCCCCCCTGGAAAAGGGTGAATCCTCTGCACGGCCCAACATGGGCCGTCGTAAGTACGTACTGCTATTAAGTTTCTGCTAGCTCGCCAGTCGGCGGCCGGCGTCCTCGATGCGGTCCGCGAGGGAGCCGTTGATGACCTCGTCGCCGACCTGCACCCGGATACCGCCGACGACCTCGGGGTCCACGTCGAGGTTGAGGTGCATCGAGCGGCCGTAGAGCTTCGCGAGGGCGGCGCCCAGGCGCTGCTTCTGCACGTCGCTCAGCGGTACCGCCGAGGTGACGATCGCCACCATGCGGTCCCGGCGCTCGGCGGCGAGCTTGGACAGGGACTCCAGTCCCGACTCCAGGCTACGTCCACGCGGCGCGGTCACAAGACGCGTCACAAGACGCTCGGTGGTCGTCTTGGCCCGACCGCCGAGCAGGCTGCGCAGCAGCTCGCTCTTGGCCGACGCCGTGGCGGCGCGGTTGGTCAGCGCGGCGCGCAGCTCGGTGCTGGAGGAGACGATCCGGCCGAACCGGAACAGCTCGTCCTCGACGTCGTCGAGCGCGCCCGCCCGCTGGGCGGCGGTGAGGTCGGCGGTGCCGGCCAGCTCCTCCAGCGCGTCCACCAGGTCACGGGACTGCGACCAGCGGGAGCGCACCATGCCGGACAGCAGGTCGGCGGTCTCCCCGCCGACCTGGCCACCGAGGAGGCGCTGGGCCAGCTCGGCCTTGGCCTCACCGGCCTGCGCCGGGTCGGTCAGGACCCGACGCAGCGACACCTCTCGGTCGAGCAGCGCGGTGACGGCGGCCAGCTCGTCGGCGAGCTTGGCCGCGTCGACGGACGTGTTGTCCGTCAGCGCGTCGAGACGCTCACGTGCGGCTGCCAGGGCCTCGCGGCTCGCTCCGTTCATCGCGCGGCCTCAGCCTTCTCTTCGAGCTCGTCGAGGAAGCGGTCGATCACGCGGCTCTGCCGGGCGTGGTCCTCAAGGGACTCGCCGACGAGCTTGCCGGCCAGGTCGGTGGCGAGCTTGCCGACGTCCTGGCGCAGCGCGGACGCCGCGACCTTGCGGTCGGCCTCGATCTGGGCGTGACCGGCGGCGACGATCTCCTCGCGCTGCCGCTGGCCTTCCGCACGCATCTCGGCGATGAGCGCGGCACCCTGCTCCTGTGCCTCCTGGCGCAGCCGCGCGGCCTCGTGCCGGGCCTCGGCGAGCTGGGCCTTGTACTGCTCCAGGACGCTCTGCGCCTCGGTGCGTGCCGCTTCGGCCTGCTCGATCCCGCCCTCGATGGCCTCACGACGCTCTTCCAGAACCTTGTTGATGTTCGGAAGGAGCTTCTTGCCCAGGACGAAGAACACGATCGCGAAGGCGATCAGACCGATGACGAGCTCGGGGATCTCCGGGATCAGAGGATTCTGGGCGTCCTCAGCCGCGATTTGCAGCAAGGGCGAGGTCACATCAGTTCCTTCCGTGGAATTCTCTCGTCGGACGAGACGGTCAGGACGTCGGGTAGACGAAGCCCATGACCAGACCGATCAGGGCGAGCGCCTCACAGAGCACGAAGCCCAGGATCTGGTTCTGGCGGATCAGGCCGGCGGCCTCGGGCTGGCGGGCCAGCGCCTGGGTGCCGTTACCGAAGATGATGCCAACGCCGACGCCGGGGCCGATGGCAGCGAGGCCGTAGCCGATGGCAGCGAGGTTGCCCTTGATTTCGACCGCGGCGAGGGTGTCGAGAGCGGACATGCCGTAACTTCCTTCTCTTTACGCAGACCGGTGGGGGTTGGCCACCGGAAGTTCAGGGGATGGTGGTGCAGGTGCTCAGTGGTGCTCGGCGAGCGCGCCCTGGATGTAGCTGCAGGACAGGAGGATGAAGACGTAGGCCTGGAGAGCCTGGATGAACAGCTCGAAGACCGTCATCACGAGGACCATCAGGAACGAGACCGCGGAGTACGCGATGCCGATCCCGTTGAGCAGGTACCAGGTTCCGATGGTGAAGATCAGGATCAGGACGTGCCCGGCGAACATGTTGGCAAAGAGCCGGACGGCGTGGGTGAAGGGCCGGATGAGCACGTTCGACAGGAACTCGAAGAACATGACCATCGGGAACACCGGGCCGAGCGACGGGTCGTAGCCGGTGATGTTCTTCCAGCCGCCGATGAAGCCGTGCCGCTTGAAGGTCAGGCTCATCCACAGGATGTAGACGATGGCGGCGAGGCCGGCCGGGAAGGCGATGACCGCGGTGGCGGGGAACTGGGCGACCGGAATGATCGACCAGAGGTTCATGATCCAGATGAAGAAGAAGAGCGAGACCATCAGCGGGACGTATTTCTCGCCCTCGCGCTTGCCGATCGTCTCGTAGACGACCCCACGACGTACGAAGTCGTAGCCCGCCTCACCGATCATCTGGAGCTTGCCGGGAATCAGCTTCGGCTTGTTGAAGGCCGCCCAGAAGAACCCGATGACGACGAAGGTACTCACCAGCGACAGCAGCATCGGCTTGTTGATGTCGATGCCGGCGACGGTGAACACGGGCTCGAAGAGGAACGAGTGCAGGCCGGGGGTCGGGAAACCGCACCCGTCGAAAATATGACAGTCGGTCTCGAAGGCGAGCGTCTTGGCATTACTCACCGCGAGCTCCTTCAGAGTGGCGCATGGGTACGGCAACCTCGATGTGTCGGCGCGGCCTGCGACCGCGGAACGGCACTGGACTGGACTTGCGGATATGGGGGCGGCGACTGGGCTCCGAGCCGTGAGGCGTCACAGGCACGGCTGCCGCCCGCGCCAGCTCTGCCGCAGTTGTGGCGAGACCATAGCAAATGAGCGGAAGCCCCTTTACACCGGCCCTACAGGTCACGACGACGCCCGGGCGGAGTCCGGCTCGACGTAGGGAACCTTGGCCTTCATGTGCGAGAGCACCTGAGCGGCGATCCACACCAGGGTGGCCGCGAGCAACGTGAAGGCGAAGCATTTCGGATTGAACGCCGAGGTCCCCCTGAAGACGATCAGCACAATCATGAGCAACAGGATCTGCGTCGTGTAGAGCAACAGTCCCATCGACTGGAAGAGATGGGGGAATTGGCGCGCAGTGCGCAGCAGTACCGCCAGCCCGCTGCTCATGAAGAGCAGAACGAGAAGCCCACCGAGGGCGGCACCGAGCGCACCCTTGCCGCCGGCGACGGCGGCACTCACCGCGGCTCCCGCCACACCCGCGGCTGCGGTGGGCAGGGCACAGTGCAGGAGCGTTCGTACGTCGTTGGACTGCATGGCGGCAACTCCGCGTTCAAGGGGGGCAGGGTGTCGTCATGGACGAGCGTAGCCCCGGCCCGACGGGCGTGAGACCGCACGCCGCCTCGCTCCGATGGACCGTTTCACTACGGCCCGTCGGCTCTGCCCGGGGTTCTCGTGAACGGTATCACAAACTATTTGATGAGGTCTTTACCTGAGCGTGTGCCCGCAGTCACACATGAGAGTGAGAGTGCGCGTCTGTGCAGAAACACAGGCATGTTGTCTGCTATTGGGGGGCTTTGACCCCTCACTCGTCCCCCATGACTTGGCAATGCTCTAGTCAGACTCTTACCTTGGCGCTCGCCGGACTGTGGGGCAGAAGAGCGTCAGGAGCGCGGGAGTTGCCGGTGTGAGGTGAGGGACTCGGCCCTCAGTAGGCGTAGAAGCCTTGGCCGGATTTCCTGCCGAGCAGCCCGCCATCCACCATGCGGGACAGCAACGGCGGTACGGCGTGGGTGGGCTCCTTGAACTCCTCGTACAAGGCGGTGGCGATGGCCGCGACGGTGTCGAGTCCGATGAGGTCGGCCAGCGCCAGCGGCCCCATGGGGTGGGAGCAACCCAGGGTCATCGCCTGATCTATGTCCCGCGCACTCGCGTATCCGGCTTCGAACATCCGGATCGCGGACACGAGATAGGGGATCAGCAGGGCGTTGACCACGAAGCCCGAGCGGTCCGCGGCGTGGATCGCCTGCTTGCCCAGGACTCCGGTGACGAACTCCGTGGCGATCTGCCGGTGGCGGTCCTCGGTCAACAGCGAACTGATCACCTCGACCAGTGGCAGCACCGGGGCGGGGTTGAAGAAGTGCAGGCCCAGTACCTGACCCGGACGGTCGGTGGCACGGGCCAGCCGCATGACGGACAGGGCGGAGGTGTTGGAGGCGAGGATCGCCTCCGGATCCTCGACGACCTTGTCCAGGGCCTGGAAGATCCGCAGCTTCGTGGGCTCGTGCTCGGGGGCCGCTTCCAGCACCAGCTGCCGGTCGTGGAAGGCACCGAAGTCGGTGGTGTAGGAGACGCGCGCGAGCATCTCCTCCCGCTCCGAGTCGGTGATCTTGCCCTTGCCGACCGCGCGGGCAAGGGAGCGCTCCAGCCGGTCGCGGCCCCGGGCCAGGCCGGGCTCCCCCGAGGAGACGAGCAGCACGTCGCGGCCCGCGCGGGCGCACACCTCGGCCAGGCCCGCGCCCATCACCCCACAGCCGACCACGCCGACGCGCCGGATCGCCCGGGCCGCTGTGCCGGCCGCGGTCGCGGGGGTGGTCGGGGAGGTGGTCGGGGAGGTGGTCGCGGAGGTGGTCGCGGAGGTGGTCGCGGAGGTGGTCGCGGAGGTGGTCGCGGAGGTGGGGGAAGCCGTCGGCGCGGTGGTCATCGCATCTCCTTCGGGCCGGGCACCGCCCGGCGGGCTCTGCTCCGCCGACACGGGCCGGCGGGTTCTCCTGGGCGGACTTCGACGGACGTATGAGCGATGCCACCGACCTGCAGACCTTGGCGAACGCAAGCGAGCCAGGGGTGTCCTGCGGATCAGGTCGGCTGTGGAGCACGGCACCTCTGGGCCGGGCCGAGCGGGGTCCGGCGGGAGCAGCGATGGACGCGCGTGCCGGCCCCCGCGACGCCGAGGTGATCCGCAGGACACCCCCTGGGCCGCTCCATCGGCCGCCCTGCCGGGTCCGCGGGGCTCCACGCGGCCGGCCGGGCGGTGACGGTCATGTCGTGGTGAGGCCGCGGAGCGGGTTGAGGCGGTCCTCGCCGATCCGCGCACGCAGCTCGGGGTCGGTGACGCCTTGTCCGGGGCCGGAGGCCAGGCAGAGCACTCCCACCTTGCCGATGTGCCGGTTCGTCTGGACCGAGCGGGCGGCTTCGCCGGTCTCCTCCAGCGAGTAGACCTCGGACAGCGTCGGCATGATCCGCCCCAGCGAGATGAGCCGGTTGGTCTCCCACTGCTCCTGGAGATTCGCGGCGTGGCTGCCGATGATCCGCTTGAGCTTCATCCACAAGTACCGGTTGTCGTAGCCGTGTTGATAGCCGGTGCTGGAGCCACAGGTCACCACCGTGCCGCCCCGGCGGACGACGAAGACCGAGACACCGAACGTGGAGCGGCCGACGTGCTCGAAGACGACGTGCGGGTCCTCCCCCACCTGCTGCCGGATGGCCCTGCCGAGCTTCTTGCCCACCTCGATGACCAGACGCGGGTCGTCGGCGGTGCGGTCGTCCAGCCCGATGTCCTGCCGGTTGATGACCACGTCGCAGCCCAGCCGACGGGCCGCCTCGGCCTTCGCGGGCGAGCTGACGACGCCGACCGGGATGCCGCCGCCGTTCTTGACGAACTGCACCGCGTAGGCACCCAGTCCGCCGGCCGCCCCCCAGATCAGCACGACGTCGCCCTGCTTGAACCGGGCACCCCGGTCACCGACCAGCATCCGGTACGCGGTCCCCGCGCACAGGGGGTTGCAGGCGGCCTCCTCCCAGCTGAGGTGCCCGGGCTTGGGGATCAGCTGGCTCGCCCTGACGACGGCATAGTGGGCCAGGCCGCCGAAGTTGGTCTCGAAACCCCAGATGCGCTGGTCGGCGCCGAGCATGCCGTCGTGGTGCGTGGCGGGTTCCTGGTCGTCGGGCTGGACGCAGCTCACCACCACGTGGTCGCCGACGCGCCAGCGCCGTACGCCGGAGCCGGCGCGCACGATCACACCCGCTCCGTCGGAACCGATCACGTGGTACGGCAGATCGTGCCGTTCGGCCCAACCGCCCTGCGCCGCGAACTGCTGCAGGAAGCGGAACGTGGGGATCGGCTCGAACATCGCCGACCACACGGTGTTGTAGTTCACGGCACTCGCCATGACGGCGACCAGGACCTCGTCCGGTGCCAGTTCGGGCATCGGTACCTGGCCGACCCGCAGCGACTTGCGGACGTCCTTGTCCGCGACCCCGTCGAACATCCGGGCGTCCTCGGACTGGATGTACGCGGCGGTGTACTCCCGGGGCAGTTCCGCCCGCTCCAACTCCTGCGGCGACGCACCCGCGCGTACCGCCTCTGACAGCAGGGTCATGGTTGGTTCACCTTTCCCGGGAGTCATGAACCCGAGCGTCGATTTCCCGGAGAGGTCAGACCCGGTAGCAGTGGACCTCGTCTGCGGCAATCCAGTCGCTCTCGGCTTCGTACTTGATGAAACCGCACTTCAGATAATGGTTCTCGTCGATGATTTCGTACCGCTCCTTGAGCATGAACCAATGCCCGAAACCCATGCATTCGCCGGTGAAGGCGAGATATCCGTCCTGCCATCCCTCCGTGGTCAGCAGGGTGCGGTTTCCCCAGTCGTCGTAGTAATAGCCGGAGAACGACGACTCCCGCTCGACCCACTGCACGACGAAGCGGCCGGTGAGGTCGTGTTCCGGCACGAGTTGGGTCATCTCGTACGCGTGACCGCCGAAAGTCGACACGGTGTTCCAAGCGGCCGTGCCCTTCTGAGCCGGATCGGCGGTGAAGTTGGTCCACTCCGCACGGAAATTACCGAGCAGAAAGTCGATGTCGCGCATTTTCTCCGGCGCCGACGGCTTGACGAATTGCTGCTCCGTCGATTCTGCGGCTTTCTCCTCAGAAACACTCATTGCGGGATACACTCCAGTCCTCGTCGCGGCACGGGAATTCACGCAGAGGCTAGGCAGGAGAAACCCCTATCGCCAACCCCTACCCGGCCATATACGTCCGCCCGCGACTTCTGGGGTGGCTGTGGGGACGCGGTTAGGGGGGTGAGGTTCGTAGCTTCGCCCTCGAAGGGCGCGGTATGCCAATCTCTCAGGCGGGGTTCTCAGGTGACGAACGAAGCGCAGCTGGTTGATTACCTCAAGAAGTTGGCAGCCGATCTGCGGCAGGCCCATCGACGCATCAAGAAACTCGAAGCCGGGGACACCGAGCCGGTGGCGATCGTCGGCATGGCCTGCCGGCTGCCCGGAGGCGTCGGTTCGCCCGACGAGCTGTGGGACCTCGTCCTGCGCGGTGAGGACGCCATCGCCGGTATGCCGCGGGACCGCGACTGGCCGCTCGACGACCTCTACGATCCCGACCCCGACCATCCCGGCACCAGTTATGCCACCGAGGGCGGATTCCTGCACGGGGCCGCCGAGTTCGACGCGGAGTTCTTCGGGGTCTCCCCCCGCGAGGCGCTGGCGATGGATCCGCAGCAGCGCCTGCTGCTGGAGACCGCCTGGGAGGCCTTGGAGAACACCGGGGTGGACCCGCGGTCCCTGGCCGGTTCCCGGACCGGGGTCTTCACGGGCCTGATGTACCACGACTACGCCTCCGGCCCGGGCGTCCTGCCCGACGAGGTGGAGGGCTATCTGAGCACCGGCATGGCCGCCAGTGTGGCGTCGGGCCGGATCTCCTACTTCCTCGGGCTGGAGGGCCCGGCGGTCACCCTCGACACCGCGTGCTCGTCGTCACTGGTGGCGCTGCACCTCGCGGTGCAGGCGCTGCGCGACGGGGAGTGCGATCTGGCGCTGGCGGGCGGAGCGACGGTCATGTCGACCCCGGCCACCTTCGTGGAGAACTCCCGTCAGCGTGGGCTCGCCCGCGACGGCCGGTGCAAGTCGTTCGCGGCCGCGGCCGACGGCGTCGGCTGGGGCGAGGGCTCCGCGCTGCTCGTGGTCGAGCGGCTCTCCGACGCCCGCCGCGCGGGCCATCAGGTGCTCGCGATCGTCCGGGGCAGCGCGGTCAACCAGGACGGTGCGTCCAACGGCCTCACCTCCCCCAACGGCCCCTCGCAGGAGCGGGTCATCCAGCAGGCGCTGGCCTCGGCCCGGCTGGGCTTCGCGGACGTCGACGTGGTGGAGGCGCACGGCACCGGCACCCGGCTCGGCGACCCCATCGAGGCCCAGGCCCTGCTCGCCACCTACGGCCAGGAGCGGCCGGACGGCAGCCCGCTGCGGCTGGGCTCCGTCAAGTCCAACCTCGGCCACACACAGGCCGCCGCGGGCGCCGCCGGAATCATCAAGATGATCATGGCGATGCGGCACCAGCAGTTGCCCAGGACCCTGCACGTCGACCGGCCGACGCCCGAGGTGGACTGGTCGGCGGGCGCGGTGGAGCTGCTGACCGAGAACCAGGCGTGGCCGCGCACCGGGCGCCCCCGCCGGGCCGGAGTGTCCTCGTTCGGCATCAGCGGCACGAATGTGCACGTCATCCTGGAGGAGCCGGCCGCGGTCGATCTCCCGGCGGACGAGGCTGTGGCGGACGGCGAGGACGGGACGGGCGCGGTGACGCCCGTGCTGCTGTCGGCGGCCACCTCCGCCGCCCTGCCGGCGCAGGCCGCCCGGCTGCACACACATCTGCTGGACCGCCCCGGGCTGCCGCTCCGTGAGCTGGCGGCCGCGCTGGCGACCACCCGTACCGCCTTCGAGCACCGTGCGGTGCTGCTCGCCGGAGACCGGGAGGAACTGCTGGACGACCTCGCCCGGCTGGCGCGCGGGGAACGTCCCGCCGGGCTGGTCAGCGGTGTCGCGGACGAGGTGCGCAGTGCCTTCCTGTTCACCGGCCAGGGGGCCCAGCGGCCCGGCATGGGCCGGGAACTGTACGAGACGTTCCCGGTGTACGCCCGTGCCCTGGACGAGGTCTGCGCAGAGCTGGACGCACGGCTGGACCGGCCCCTGCTGCCCCTGCTGCTGGCCGACGCGGACAGCGCCGAGGCGGGGCTGCTGGACCGCACGCTCTACACCCAGTCGGCCACGTTCGCACTCGGGGTGGCGCTCTTCCGGCTCCTGGAGGAGTGGGGAGTACGCCCCCGGCTGCTGTCCGGACACTCGGTCGGCGAGCTGACCGCGGCACACGTCTCGGGGATGCTGTCGCTGGCCGACGCCTGCGAACTGGTCGCCGCGCGCGGCCGGTTGATGCAGGAGCTGCCCGAGGGCGGGGCGATGATCTCGGTGGCGGCGACCTCCGACGAGGTGCTGCCACTGCTCGCCGGGCACGAGTCGGTGGCCGGTATCGCGGCCGTCAACGGGCCCGGTTCCGTGGTGGTGTCGGGCGACGAGGACGTCGTCACCCGGATCGCGGCGCACTTCACCGAGCTGGGGCGGCGGACCCGGCGGCTGCCGGTGAGCCACGCGTTCCACTCCCCGCTGATGGAGCCCGTCGTCGAGGCGCTCGGCGAGGTCGCCGGACGGCTGTCGTTCCAGCCCGCGCGCATCCCCGTCGTCTCCAGCGTGACGGGCACCCTGCTGGAAGCCGCCGACTGGGCCGATCCGGCGTACTGGGCCCGGCAGGCACGCGAGCCGGTCCGTTTCCATGACGTGGTGCGCACCCTCGACGCCGAGGGCGTCACCGTCTTCCTCGAACTCGGGGCCGATGCCGCGCTCACGTCGATGACCGAGGAGACCCTGGCCGACACCGGCACCACCGCCGTCGTCGCCCCGGCGCTGCGTCGCAACCGCCCGGAGGTGCGGACGCTGACGGCCATGCTGGCCCAGGCGCACACGTCCGGCGTGCCGGTCGACTGGTCGGTGTTCTTCGGCGGCCCTCCGGCCCGGCGGGTGCCGCTGCCGACGTACGCCTTCCAGGGCACCCGGTACTGGCTGCAGACCGTGCCGGGGGCCGGCGACCTGGGCGCGGCGGGCCTGGTGCCCGCGGAACACCCGCTGCTGGGGGCCACGTTGGTGCCCGCGGCCGGAGGCGGTCGGCTGTTCACCGGCAGGCTGTCCACGGACAGCCTGCCGTGGCTGGCGGACCACGCGATCGGTGACACGGTCCTGCTGCCGGGCACCGCAGTGGCCGAACTGGCCCTGTGGGCGGGCGGACATGTCGGGCTCGACCAGGTCGCGGACCTCACGCTGGAGCTGCCGCTCGCCCTGCCGCAGCGCGGCGGACTGCGCGTCCAGCTCACCCTGGACGCCCCGGACGCGTCGGGAGACCGCGAGTTCGGCCTGTACACGCAGGCCGAAGAGGCTGCCGAGGACGTGTGGACGCGGCACGCCGGCGGCACCCTCGGCACGGCCCGCAGCGCGCCCGAGGAGCAGCTGACGGCCTGGCCGCCCCCGGCGGCCGAAGAGCTGGACATCGACGGCTGCTACGCGGACTTCGCGGCGGCCGGGGTGCACTACGGTCCGGCGTTCCAGGGGCTGCGCGCGGTGTGGCGGCACGGCGAGGAGGTGTATGCCGAGGTCCGGCTGCCCGACGAAGTCGCCCGGGATACCGGGGAGTTCGGGCTGCATCCGGCGCTCGCGGACGCCGCACTGCACGCGTCGGCGTTCCTGCCGGGCGAGTTCGCCCGGGAACAGCGGGCCAGGCTGCCGTTCGCGTGGCGCGGGGTGTCGCTGCACGCGGCCGGGGCCTCCGTCCTGCGCGTACGGCTGACCCCGACCGGCCCGGACACGCTCTCGCTGCTCTTCGCGGACGCCACCGGCCGGCCGGTGGCCACGGTGGAGTCGCTGATGGTGCGGCCCGCCGGGGCGGTCGCGGCACCGGACGGTGCGGGGAGCGCGCTGCTGGTGCCGTCCTGGGTGCCGGTCGGCGGGGCCGAGACGGCGGGGCGCTGGGCCGTGCTGGGATCAGGGCCGCTGGCCGGCCTGCCCGGTGCCGAGGTCCACGCCGGTCCGGCCGAGCTCGGCGCCGCGGTGGAGGCGGGGGCCGACGTCCCCGATTTCGTCGTCGCCACGGTCGGGACGCCCGAGGGCACAGTCGGCACCGTCGACGCCGCCGCGGCGCACGAGAGCGCCGAGCGGACCCTGGACCTGCTGCGGGCATGGCTTGCCGACGAACGGCTCGGCGACGCCCGACTGGTGGCGGTGACCTGGAACGCGGTGGCCGTGACGGAGGACGCGGCGCCGGATCCGGCGCAGGCGGCGGCATGGGGTCTGCTGAGTTCGGCGGCGACCGAACACCCCGGCCGGATCATCCTCGTGGACCTCGACGCAACGGCCGAGTCGCTGACGGCGCTGCGCTCGGCGGTCGGGTCGGACGAGCCGCGGCTGGCGCTGCGTCAGGGCAGGGCCGCCGCGCCACGGCTGGTCCGGGCGGTTGCGACGCCGCAACTCCCGCGGGGGATCGATCCGAACGGCACCGCCCTCATCACCGGCGGCACGGGCACCCTCGGCACCCTCCTCGCCCGCCACCTCGTCCACCACCACCACGTCACCCACCTCCTCCTCACCAGCCGACAAGGCCCCAACGCCCCCGGCGCCACCGAACTCACCAACGAACTCACCGCCGCCGGCGCCCACATCACCATCACCGCCTGCGACACCACCGACCCCCACCAACTCAACACCGCACTCGCCACCATCCCCACCACCCACCCCCTCACCACCGTCATCCACACCGCCGGCATCCTCGACGACGCCACCACCACCACCCTCACCAACCACCAACTCCACACCGTCCTCCAACCCAAAATCGACACCGCCACCCACCTCCACCACCTCACCCTCAACCACCCCATCACCACCTTCGTCCTCTACTCCTCCGCCGCCGGACAACTCGGCACCGCAGGACAAGCCAACTACGCCGCCGCCAACACCTACCTCGACGCCCTCGCCCACCACCGCCGCGCCCACGGCCACCCCGCCACCAGCCTCGCCTGGGGCTTCTGGAACACCCGCAGCACCATGACCGCCCACCTCGTCGACGACGAGCAGACGACGCGTCGCATGGCCGGTGCCGGGTTGCTGCCGATCTCCGGGGAGCAGGGTCTGGCGCTGTTCGACGCGGCGGTCGCGCTGGACGCGCCGGTCTCCGTGCCGCTGCCGCTGGACCTGGGAGCGCTGCGTTCCCAGGCCGCGGCAGGCACCCTGCCGCCGCTGTTCCGTGGGCTGGTGCGGGCCCCGGTCCGCCGGGCGGCCGGTGCCGTCGAGGGCGCCGGTGCGGGTACGGCGTTCGCGGCCGGGCTGCGAGAGCTGCCGGAGGCGGAACGCAGGCGGCTGCTGCTGGACCTGGTCCGCACGCACTCGGCCGGGGCGCTGGGGCATGCGAGCCCCGACGGGCTGGACGCGCGGCGGACCTTCCGGGAGCTGGGCTTCGACTCGCTGGCCGCCATCGAACTGCGCAACGGCGTGGGGGCGGTGACCGGGCTCAGGCTGCCCGCGACGCTGGTGTTCGACCATCCGACGCCGTCGGCCGTGGTGGACTTCCTGCTCGGCGAGCTGACCGGCGGTGAGCAGGCGCCGGCCGGGGCACGGCCGGCCGTCTCCGCCGATCCCGGCGAGCCGATCGCCATCGTCGGCATGGCGTGCCGCTACCCCGGCGGGGTGGCCACCCCGGAGGAGCTCTGGGAGCTGGTCGCCACCGGACGGGACGCCATCGCCGGCATGCCCGAGGATCGCGGCTGGGACGTGGAGGAGCTCTACGACCCGGAGCTGGCGCGGCCGGGCACGTCGTATGTGCGAGAGGGCGGTTTCCTGTACGACGCGGCCGAGTTCGACCCGGAGTTCTTCGGCATCTCGCCGCGCGAGGCACTGGCCATGGACCCGCAGCAGCGGCTGCTCCTTGAGACGTCCTGGGAGGCGCTGGAACGGGCCGGTATCGATCCGCGCGCGGCGCGCGGCAGCCGGACCGGCGTGTTCGCCGGAGTGATGTACCACGACTACGGCTCCGGTCCGGGCGAGCTGCCCGACGAGGTCGAGGGGTTCATCGGCACCGGGTCGGCCGGCAGTGTCGCCTCGGGGCGGGTCGCGTTCACGCTGGGCCTGGAGGGACCCGCGGTCACCCTGGACACCGCGTGCTCGTCCTCGCTGGTGGCCCTGCACCTGGCGGCGCAGGCGCTGCGCACCGGCGAGTGCGATCTGGCGCTGGCCGGAGGTGTGACCGTGATGGCGACACCCGGTGTGTTCGTGGAGCTGTCCCGGCAGGGCGGGCTGTCCCCCGACGGCCGCTGCCGGTCCTTCGCCGAGAGCGCCGACGGCACCGGCTGGGGCGAGGGCGTCGGCATGCTGCTGGTCGAGCGGCTGTCGGACGCGCGCCGCAACGGCCATCCCGTGCTGGCGATCGTCCGCGGATCGGCGGTCAACCAGGACGGTGCGTCCAACGGCCTGACCGCCCCCAACGGGCCCGCCCAGCAGCGGGTGATCGAGCAGGCCCTGGCGGGCGCGGGCCTCGGCGGCGGCGACGTGGACGCGGTGGAGGCGCACGGTACGGGAACGACGCTCGGCGACCCGATCGAGGCCCAGGCCCTGCTGGCCACCTACGGCAGGCAGCGGACCGCGGAACAGCCCCTGTGGCTGGGGTCGGTGAAGTCCAACATGGGTCACACGCAGGCCGCGGCCGGGGCCGCCGGCATCATCAAGATGATCATGGCGATTCGGCACGGGATCCTGCCCAGGACCCTGCATGTCGACCGGCCGTCCCCCGAGGTCGACTGGTCCTCGGGCACCGTGGAACTGCTCACCGAGGAACGGCAGTGGCCCGACGCCGGGCGCCCCCGCCGGGCCGGGGTGTCCTCGTTCGGCATCAGCGGCACCAACGCCCATGTCATCCTCGAACAGCCGCCGGCCGAGGAGGAGCCCGAGCCGGCCCGGCCGGTCCCCGGCGCAGTGGTGCCGTGGGTGTTCTCCGCGCACGAGCCGGCCGCGCTGTACGCCCAGGCCGAGCGGCTCGTCACGCATGTGACGGCCCACCCCGAGCTGTCCCCGGTGGACGTCGGCCACACCCTGACGGGCCGGGCCCGGCTGGGGCACCGCGCGGTGGTGCTGGGCGGAGACCGGGACGAACTGCTGGCCGCCGCGGCGGCGTTGGCGTCCCGCACCGCCGACCCGGACGCGCCTCTGCCGCCGGGCGTGGTGGAAGGGGCCTCCTCGGGCGACGGCCGCGTGGTGTTCGTCTTCCCCGGACAGGGCGCACAGTGGGCGGGGATGGCGGCGGAGCTGCTCGACTCCGCACCCGTGTTCCGCGACCGGCTGCTGCAGTGCGAGGAGGCGCTGAGCCCCTACGTCGACTGGTCGCTGTCGGCCGTTCTGCGGCAGGAGCCTGGCACCCCGCCGTGGGACCGGGTGGACGTGGTGCAGCCCGCGCTGTGGGCGGTGATGGTGTCGCTGGCCGCACTGTGGCGGTCGTACGGCGTCGAACCGGACGCCGTGATCGGGCACTCGCAGGGCGAGATCGCCGCCGCCTGTGTCTGCGGGGCACTGGATCTCGGCGACGGGGCCCGTGTGGTGGCGCTGCGGGCCAGGGCGATCGGTGCCGCGCTGGCCGGGCGCGGCGGGATGGTGTCGTTGGCGCTGCCGTCGGCGGCGGCCCGGGAACTCGTCGCCGGGTGGCCGGGACGCCTCTCGGTGGCCTCCGTCAACGGGCCGGCCAGCACGGTGGTGGCAGGTGCGCCCGAGGCACTGGACGAGCTGCTCGCGAGGTGCGCCGACGACGGCATCCGGGCCCGCCGCATTCCGGTGGACTACGCCTCCCACACGGCCCAGGTGGAGGAGATCGAAGAGACGCTCGCGGACGAGCTGGCCGGGATCGTGCCGCGCTCGTCGACCGTCCCGTTCTTCTCCACCCTGACCGGGTCCCCGCTGGACACCGCGAAGCTGGACGGCTCGTACTGGTACCAGAACCTGCGCCACACCGTGGAGTTCGAGGCGGCGACCCGGGCCGCGCTGGACCAGGGCTTCACCGTCTTCGCGGAGATCAGCCCTCATCCCGTGCTGGTGCCGTCGGTCCAGGACAGCATCGACGAGGCGGGCCGTGCCGCGGCAGCGGTGGGTTCACTGCGTCGGGACGACGGGGGCACCCGTCGCTTCCTGACGTCGGTGGCCGAACTCGGTGTGCTGGGCGTCGAGGTCGACTGGCCGGCGGTGTTCGCCGGGACCGGCGCACGCCACGTCGACCTGCCGACCTACGCCTTCCGACGCCGCCGGTTCTGGCTGGAGTCCCACCGGGCCACCGGCGATCTGACCGCGACCGGTCTTCAGGCGGCGGACCATCCGCTGCTGGGCGCGGCCGTGTCGCTGGCCGACGGCGAGGGCGTGCTGCTCACCGGCCGGCTGTCCGGGCGTACCCAGCCGTGGCTGCTCGACCACGCCGTCTCCGGCCAGGTCCTGCTCCCCGGCACGGCCTTCGTCGACCTGGCGATCCGGGCGGGCGACCTGCTGGACCGCCCCCACCTGGAGGAACTGACCCTGCAGGCGCCGCTGTTGCTGGACACCGGTCCCAAGAGCGACGTCACGGTGCAGGTCCGGGCGACCCCGGACGGCGACACGGGCCACTGCACGGTCACGGTGCACTCCCGTACCGGCGAGGGCGACTGGACGCTGCACGCGACCGGCACCCTGACCCAGGACGCACCCGCGGAACCCGCCCCCGAGACGGCCTGGCCGCCGGCCGGAGCGGAGCCCGTCGAGGCGGACGGTGTCTACGACGAACTCGCCGCGGGCGGCTACCACTACGGCCCGGCCTTCCAGGGCCTGCAGGCCGTCTGGCGGCGGGGCGAGGAGTTGTTCGCCGAGATCCGGCTGCCCGAGTCCGAGCGGGCGGAGGCGGCGCGCTACGGCGTCCATCCCGCCCTGCTGGACGCCGCGCTGCACGCGATGGCGTTCGCCGGCGACCAGGAGGGCGGTGCACGGCTGCCGTTCTCGTGGACCGGGGTGCAGTTGTACGCGACCGGGGCGACGGCAGCCCGGGTGCGGCTCACCGGCTCGGGGGACCAGCTCGCCCTGCTGCTCACCGACGAGACCGGACAGCCGGTCGTCTCGGTGGGGTCACTGGTGACCAGGCCCGCCGTCATCGACCGGCCGACGGGCGGTGCGCTGGAGGAGGCGCTGCTGCATCTCGACTGGACGGCGCTGGACATCGAGGGCGCGTCGGCCCCGTCCTGGGCGCTCATCGGCGACGACCCGTTCGGACTGGCCGGTGCCGGTGCCGGGGTGCGGGTGGCGGCCGGGCTGGAGGAGCTGGCCGCGGACGGTCCGGTACCGGACGTCGTGGTCCGGTGCCTCGTCCCCGGAGCGCCGGACGATCCCGCGGCCGCCGCGCACGCGTCGGCGGAGGAGACCCTCGGGCAGGCCCGCGCCTGGCTGGCCGACGACCGGTTCGCCTCCTCGCGACTGGTGTTCGTCACCTCGGGCGCGGTCGCCGCGGACGACACCGAGGACGTCACCGACCTGGGCAACTCGACGAGTTGGGGGCTGGTGACCTCTGCGCAGACCGAGAACCCGGACCGTTTCGCGCTGGTCGACCTGGACGGACAGGACGAGTCCCTGAAGGTGTTCGGGCCCGCGCTGGCGTGCGCCGAACCCCGGATCGCAATCCGCCGGGGCACGGTCACCGCGCCCCGGCTGGCCCGGGCCCGTTCGCATCCGGCGCTGCTGCCGCCGCCCGGACCGGTGCCGTGGCGCCTGGAGAGCACGGGCCGCGGCACGATCGAGAACGTGGCACTGGTGCCCTGCCCCGAGGTGCTGGACCCGCTCGGGCCCGGCCAGGTCCGGATCGCCGTGCACGCCGTCGGCCTCAACTTCCGGGACGTCATCGTCGCGCTCGGCATGGTCGAGGGGCAGAACGGCATCGGCGGCGACGTGGCCGGCACGGTGCTGGAGACCGGCGCCGGGGTGACCAATGTGGCTGTGGGCGACCGGGTGCTGGGGCTGTGCTCCGACTCGTTCGGTCCGGTCGCGGTGTGCGACCACCGGTTCCTGACGCCGATGCCGGACGGCTGGTCCTACGAGCAGGGCGCAACCGTGGCCATCACCCATCTCACCGCCTACTACGGTCTGGTGGACCTGGCGGACGTGCAGCCGGGCGAGTCGGTGCTGGTGCACGCCGCGGCCGGCGGCGTCGGCGTGGCGGCCGTGCAGCTGGCGCGCCATCTGGGCGCCGAGGTCTACGGCACCGCCAGCCCCGGCAAGTGGCCGACGCTGCGGGAGTACGGGCTGGACGAGGCGCACATCGCCAACTCCCGGACGCTGGAGTTCGAGCAGCGCTTCCTGGAGTCGAGCAGCGGCTGCGGGATGGACGTCGTACTGGACTGCCTGGCCGGCGAGTTCGTGGACGCCGGGCTGCGGCTGCTGCCGCGCGGCGGGCGGTTCCTGGAGATGGGCAAGACCGACAAGCGTGATCCGGGGCAGGTGGCCGCGGCCCATCCCGGTGTGGCCTACCAGGCGTACGACCTGATGGAGGCGGGTCCCGACCGGATCCAGGAGATGCTGGTGGCGGTGATGTCGCTGTACCGCGACGGGAAGCTGCAGCCTCCGCCCATCACGACGTACGACCTGCGCCGGGCCCGTGAGGCGATGCGGGACCTGAGCCAGGCGAAGCTGGTCGGCAAGGCCGTGCTCACCGTGCCGCGGGGGATCGATCCGAACGGCACCGCCCTCATCACCGGCGGCACCGGCACCCTCGGCACCCTCCTCGCCCGCCACCTCGTCCACCACCACCACGTCACCCACCTCCTCCTCACCAGCCGACAAGGACCAG
>NZ_JAQMYP010000034.1 GCF_028369295.1 Streptomyces sp. HD | reverse complement strand
CCCCCCCCCCCCCCCCCCCCCCCCCCCCCCCCCCCCCCCCCCCCCCCCCCCCCCCCCCACCGGTCCGAAGCGGACTCGGGCCTGTCCCGCGGATCAGGCCGGCTACGAGCAACGACGCCTCATCGGCGCAGGTGAGCGGGTCCTGGCGCGTCCAGCTGCAAGGCGGAGGAGGCCACCGACGCCATGGGGCTCCCCCTCTGGGGGAGTGGCGTGCCAGGAACGCGCCGCCGGCCTGATCCGCCGGACATGCCCCAGGCGCCGCGCACCGCTACGCACCCCGCATTCCGGAGTCCGCGAACTCCCGCATCCCCTCCTCGAACCCCACCCGCGCCTTCCACCCCAGCTCCGCCCGCAGCCGCGACGAGTCCGCCGTGATGTGCCGTACGTCGCCGAGCCGGTACTCGCCGGTGACCACGGGCGCCGGGCCGCCGTACGCCACGGCGAGCGCGTGCGCCATCTCGCCGACGGTGTGCGGGTCACCGCTGCCGGTGTTGTACGCCGTGAGGGCACCCTCGGGCAGTTCGGCCGAAGTCGCCTCCAGCGCGACCGCGTTGGCGGCGGCCACGTCCCGTACATGGACGAAGTCCCGGCGCTGACGGCCGTCCTCGAAGACGCGGGGTGCCTCGCCGCGGGCGAGGGCGGAGCGGAAGAAGGAGGCGACCCCGGCGTAGGGGGTGTCGCGGGGCATGCCGGGTCCGTAGACGTTGTGGTAGCGCAGCGACACCGCCGTGCCGCCCGTCGCGCGTGCCCACGCCGCCGCCAGGTGTTCCTGGGCGAGCTTGGTCGTCGCGTACACGTTGCGCGGGTCGACCGGGGCGTCCTCCCCGACCAGCCCCGGCGCCAGGTCGGCGCCGCACTCGGGGCAGGCCGGCTCGAACCGGCCCGCGTCGAGGTGGGCGACGGCACGCGGGCCCGGCCGTACGACACCGTGCCGCGCACACTCGTACCGCCCTTCCCCGTACACCACCATCGACCCGGCGAGCACCAGCCGCCGTACGCCCGCGTCCGCCATGGCGGTGAGCAGTACGGCCGTGCCGAGGTCGTTGCGGGAGACGTACTCCGCCGCGTCGGAGAAGCCGGTGCCGAGTCCGACCATGGCGGCCTGGTGGCACACGGCGTCGATGCCGGTCAGGGCCTGACGAACGGCGTCGGGGTCGCGGACGTCCGCGTGGGGGGCGGCACGGATGTCGTACACGACCGGCTCGTGACCGTGCGACGCGAGTGCCTCCGCGACATGGGATCCGATGAAACCGGCACCGCCGGTGACGAGTACGCGCATGCGGCCACGCTAGGGCTGCGAGGGGTGGTTCGGCGGTTCGGCGCCTGCCACGTCACGGGTCCGTAAGTGTTTTCGCCCCCGCCGCCCCTACCCGTCCCATCCCCAGGGGCTTCGCCCCTTCGGCCCCGCCAGGGGGCTCGCCCCCGGGGACCCCCGATCGGCCTGAACGGCCTCGTCCTCAATCGCCGGACGGGCTGAAGGATGTCGGCGCCAACGGAATCGTCACCGTGAACACCGTCGCCCCCGGCTCGCTCGTCAAGTCGATCCGGCCCCCGTGCGCCCGCACCAGTGACTGCGCGACCGCCAGTCCCAGCCCGCTGCCGCCCCGGTCCCGGCTGCGGGCCTTGTCGACGCGGTAGAAGCGGTCGAAGACGCGCTGTCGGTCGGCGGGCGGGATGCCGGGCCCGGCGTCGGCGATCCGGATCTGTGCCCAGCCGTTCGTCAGCGACACCGCGACGGACACCGGCGTGCCGGCCGGGGTGTGCACCGCCGCGTTGGTGAGGAGGTTGTCCAGGACCTGGCGGATGCGCTGGGGGTCCAGACGCAGGGTCAGGGAGGCCGGCCCGGGGGCCACCGTCAAGGGGTGGTCGCCGTGGGTGACGCGGAACGCGTCCGCCGCCTGGTCGACCAGTTCCATCAGGTCGGCCTGGAGCGGGCGCAGCGGCGTCTCGACCTCGGCGGCGTCGAGACGGGCGAGGAGCAGCAGGTCGTCGAGGAGGAAGCCCATGCGGGCGGCCTCGGCGCGCAGTCGCGCGAGGTGCCTGTCGCGCTCCTCCGGGGCGTTGGCCGCGGCGTACTGGAAGAGGTCGGCATAGCCGCGCACCGACATCAGCGGGGTGCGCAGCTCGTGCGAGGCGTCCGCCACGAAGCGGCGCAGGCGCTGTTCCGCCTCCGCGCGCACCGCGAGGGAGTCGTCGATGTGCTCCAGCATCGTGTTGAACGCGGTACGCAGCTCCTCCACCTCGGGCCCGCCGCCGCGCCGGTCGTGCCGCACCGACAGTCGTGCCGAGTCCGTCAGGTCGTGCGAGGTGATGTCGTGGGCGGTGTGCGCCATGTCGCTCAACGGCTTCAGCCCGCGCCGCAGCATGCCCCGCCCCAGGACGACGAGGGCGAGCAGCGCCAGCCCGAAGGTGACCGCCTGGATGGTGATCAGCTGGCCCACGGTGTCCTCGATGTCATCCAGGGGCGCGGCACTGACCAGCACCACTCCGGGCTCCACCTCGCAGGCGCGCAGCCGGTACTCGCCCTTGCCCCGGAGGTACTCGGTGCGCAGGACCTCGGTGTTCGCGGCGGCCTGCGCCCGGGCCACGGCGGTGAAGTCGTCGACGTCGTCCGGCACGTCGGCGGGGTCCTCGGGCCGGCGCAGCACGGGCTGGCCGTCCGACACGTCGTACACCGCGTAGTACCAGCTGTAGTACTTCTTGCCGGTGAGCGTGCCGTAGTCCGCGATGGACTTGGACTGGGCGATCTGGCCCTGCGCGAGCGTCGTGTCCAGCTGGGCCGACAGGTAGTCCCGCATATAGGTGGTCAGGGCCGTGCCCACGACGCCGAACACGACCAGCGACAGCACCCCGAGGCCCAGCGCCAGCCGGGTCCCGAGCCGCATCCCGCGATACGCCCGCCGCAGCCGGCCGATCACTCGGCCGCCTGCCGGATGACGTACCCGAAGCCGCGCACGGTGTGGATCAGCGGGCCCCCGCCGTCGCCGGACTCGTCGAGCTTGCGGCGCAGCCGGCTGACGACCAGCTCGACGACGTTGGAGCGGCCGCCGAAGCCGTACTCCCACACATGGTCGAGGATCTGCGCCTTGGTGAGCACGGTCGGTGACTTGCGCATCAGATAGCGCAGCACCTCGTACTCGGTCGGCGTGAGCGTGAGCAGTCGGTCGCCGCGGCGCACCTCTCGGGTGTCCTCGTCCATGGTCAGGTCCGCCACCCGAAGGACGGAACGCTGGAAGCCGGGCCCGGCGCTGCGGCGCAGCACGGTGCGCAGCCGGGCCATCAGCTCCTCCACCGCGAACGGCTTGACCAGGTAGTCGTCACCGCCCCGGGTCAGCCCGGCCACCCGGTCGGCGACCCCGTCGCGGGCGGTCAGGAACACCACGGGCACCATCGCGCCGGCGGCACGCAGCCGGTCCAGGACGCCGAAGCCGTCCAAGTCGGGCAGCATGAGGTCCAGCACCACGATGTCCGGGTGGAACTCGGCGGCCAGCCGCAGCGCCTCCTCGCCGGAGTTCGCGGTGACCGCCTCCCAGCCCTCGTAGCGGGCGACCGTCGCGACGAGGTCGGCGATGGGCGGGTCGTCGTCCACGACCAGCAGGCGTACTTTCTCCACCCGCCCATAGTGCGGCACCGGGTGGCGGTCCCCGCAGGCCGGGAGGCGGTCGCGGGCACATCGATAAACACTTGAAAGAACAAAGACAGCTTTTCGACAGGTCTTTCCGGACAAGCTCGGTATCCACAGACGAGATCAAGGAGCTGTCGCCGTGACGACCGTCCAATCGCCCCCTGCGCCCCCCACGGCGATACGCCCCAGGGTGGTGGCCCGCACGGGTCTGTACGCCGTGCTGGCCGCGAACGTGGCCGTGGTGCTGTACTTCTTCTTCGCCGCCGGTTTCGCCTCGAACACGCTCATCGTGCTCGGCCGTCTCACCGGACTGTTCGGCGCACTGCTGATGGCGCTCCAGCTGCTGCTGGTGGCCCGGCTGCCCTGGCTGGACCGCCGGATCGGCATGGACCGGCTGACGTCCTGGCACCGCTGGACCGGCTTCAGCGTCCTGTGGGTCCTGCTCGCGCACGTCGTATTCATCACGTTCGGCTACGCCGAGTCGTCCTCGCTGGACCCGGTGAACCAGCTGGTCGATCTCGCCGAGACGGTCGAGGGCGTGCTGCGGGCGGTCGTCGCGCTGGGGATCATCATCGTGATCGGCGTGGTGTCGGCCCGGTTCGCGCGGCGCCGGCTGGCGTACGAGACGTGGCACTTCATCCACCTCTACACGTACGTCGCGGTGGTGCTGGCGTTCACGCACCAGGTCGCGGTCGGTACGTCCTTCACGTCGTCGTCCGCCGCCACGGCGTACTGGTACGGGGTGTGGGGCGCGGCCCTCGGTGCCGTCCTGGTCGGCCGGCTGGTCCTGCCGCTGTGGCGGAACTGGCGCCACCAGTTCCGGGTCTCGGCCGTCGTCCCCGAGTCTGACAACGTGGTCTCCGTCTACATCACCGGCCGTGACCTGGACAAGCTGCCCGCCCGGGCCGGCCAGTTCTTCCTGTGGCGGTTCCTGACGAAGGACCGCTGGTGGCAGGCCAACCCGTTCTCCCTGTCAGCCGCGCCCGACGGCAACCGGCTGCGGCTCACCGCGAAGGCGGCCGGTGACGGTTCGGCGTCCCTGCGGCACATGAAGGTCGGCACGCGGGTCTTCGCCGAGGGCCCGTACGGCGCCTTCACCGCGCTGCACCGCACCCGGCCGGAGGCGGTGCTGATCGCCGGCGGCGTCGGCGTCACGCCCATCCGCGCGCTGCTGGAGGAGCTGCACGGCCACGCGGTCGTGATCTACCGGGTGGCCTCGGACCGGGACGCGGTCCTGTACCACGAGCTGGTGGAGCTCGCCCACGCCAAGGGCGCCGAGCTGCACCTGGTCACGGGCCCGGCCGTCCCCGACAAGCTGGCCCCGGCCGAGCTGACGCGGCTGGTGCCGGACATCACCGACCGGGACGTGTTCCTCTGCGGACCGCCGCCCATGATGAACGCGGTGATCGGCAGCCTGCGCGAGCTGGGCGTGCCGAAGCAGCAGGTCCACTTCGAGCGCTTCAGCCTGGCCGGCTGAGAGGGACGAGGAACACATCGTGAAGCGAGCAATACCTGTCCTGGTCCTGAGCATCGCGGGCCTGGTCCCGGTCTGGCTCTACGAGCCGTCCGTCGGCACGGCCGTCGAGACCGCCGCACCCGCCTCGACGCCCTCGGCGTCCGCCCCCGCCGGGTCGGGGTCGGGGTCGGGCAGCACGGTCGTCAAGGGCTCGACGCTGCAGACCGAGAAGGGCCCCGTGCAGGTCCAGGTGACCTTCGCGGGCACCAGGATCACGGCTGTGAAGATGCTCCAGCAGCCGAACCACCCGCAGACCACGGCAGCGGTCCCGAAGCTGGTCGCGGCGACACTGGAAGCGCAGAGCGCGGACATCGACACGGTCTCCGGCGCGACCATCACCAGCGACGGCTACAAGGAGTCGTTGCAGGCCGCGATAGACGCGAACGCGGAATCCTCCGCCTCCTCGCAGTCGCAGACGCAGACGATCGACGGTTCGACGGTCGACACCGACAAGGGCCCGGTGCAGGTCCAGGTGACCTTCGAGGGCGACGAGATCGCGTCGGTGAAGATGCTCCAGCAGCCGAACCACCCGCAGACCACGGCAGCGGTCCCGAAGCTGGTCGCGGCGACGCTGGAAGCGCAGAGCGCGGACATCGACACGGTCTCCGGCGCGACCATCACGAGCGACGGCTACAAGGAGTCCCTCCAGGCCGCCATCGACGCGAAGGGCTGATCATGCACCGAGTCGAACACGTCATGGGGTTCCCGGTCTCACTACGGGTCGACGACGAGCACGTCGGCGAGGAGACCGCGGACGCTGTGTTCGCATGGCTGCGCGAGGTCGACGCCCGGTTCAGCCCGTTCAGGGCGGACAGCGAGGTGTGCCGCCTGGACCGGGGTGAGATCGCGCGGGGCGAGATCGGCACGGACCTCGCCGAGGTGCTGGACCTGTGCGAGGAGTACCGGCTCGCCACGGACGGCGCCTTCGACGTACGGCTGCCCGGTCGCGGGCTCGATCCGTGCGCGGTGGTGAAGGGCTGGTCCGTGCAGCGGGCGGCCGAACTGCTGAAGGCGGCGGGTGCGAGGCGGTTCGTCCTGAACGCCGGTGGTGACGTGGTCGCCTCCGGCGGGCCCTGGCGGGTGGGGGTACGGCACCCCGAGCAGGCCGACAAGGTGTGCACGGTGGCCGAGCTCACGGAGGGGGCGATCGCGACGTCGGCCCGCTATGAGCGCGGCGACCACATCATCGACGGCCGCACGGGGCGTCCGGCGACGGGGCTGCTCTCGTTGAGTGTGGTGGCGTCCTCCCTGACCGTCGCGGACACGGTGGCGACCGCCGCGTACGCGATGGGCGCGGAAGGCGTCGAGTGGGCGGCCTCGCGTGCGGGTTGCGAAGTGTTCGCGGTGGACGCCGAGCGGCGGGTCTTCCGTACGGAGGGCTTTCCGGTGGCCCGGGCGGAGGCGCGGGCGGCGTGAGCGTCCCTCACCCCTGCGCGGCGTGGGCGATGAACCGCTCCCATGCGGCCGGGGTGAGGTCGAGCCTGGCGCCTTCCTTGTCCTTGGAGTCGCGGACGTGGACGAGGCCGGGGCAGGCGGCGACCTCTACGCAGTCGCCCTGACTGCCGCTGCTGTAGCTGGACTTGTGCCAGGCGAGCGCAACCTCGACGCAATCGTCCCCCTCTGAGCCGCTATAGCTGCTCTTGAACCAGGACAGTGCGACCTCGACACAGTCGTCGCCCTGCGAGCCGCTGTGACTGCTCTTGAACCAGGCCAGTTCGGTGGTGGGGCTCATAGCGCTCCTCGCATCCGTTCCAGCAGACTCCGGGAGTCCTCGGGGGAGAGAGCCTGCGAACGCAGTTTCGCATAACGCTGCTGGAGAACGCTGATCTCTTTCAGGTCGGAGATGAGCCGCCCGTTGTTCTGCCCCTCCGAGTACGCGAACCACCGGTGCTCGGGCGTCTCCAACAGCTGCAACGGCCCATCGAGCCCGGCATGAACAGGCGCGCGCAACGGCATGACCTGCAGCTCCACATTCCAGTGCCGCTCGGTCAAGTCCAGCAGATGGTCGAGAAGTTCGCGCGTCACGTCCTCCCCGCCCGTGTACCGCTCCAGCACCGCCTGCTCGATGATGAAGCTGAAGTTGCACGGCGGTTCGCGTCGGGTCGACAGCAACTCCTGCCGCGCCAGCCGAGCGGCGATCCGCTGCTCCAGCTGAGCCTCGGCGGGAATGGGCGGCACGCTCAGCGAAACCGCCCGCGCGTACGCCTCCGTCTGCAACAGCCCCGGCACGACCCGGCATTCGTACGTGTACAGGCTGATCGCCACGGCCTCCAGCCGCGCCCACTGCCGGAACCAGGCCGCGATCCCCGGCTGCCGCGAGAGATACGGCGCCGAGCGCCGCAGCGCACCGGTGTTACCGAGGGCCTCGTCGGCGCCCTCCACGAAGGCGGGATCGGGCATCCGACGCCCCAACTCGACGGAGGCGACGGTGTGTTTGGAGTACCCGACGAGGTCGCCGAACTCCTCTCTGCCTAACCCCGCATGCTCCCGCAGGGCCTGCACCACCGCCCCGAACGTCCGCAGACTGTCGGACGATTCAGGCTCTCCCCCACCGGGTTCCCCTGCTGTCCCCACCGAACCGGCACCTGACATGAGCCACCTCTCGCACTCCGGACCCGCCCATGGTCACGAGAAGTTACGGCGTATGTCCAGTCCGTGAGCGCGTACGCTGCGTCGGCGTACGTCCCGCGGGCATCGTGCCGTTGGACGGGTCAACGCGCTGTGACTGCGGTCCGGGCCGCCCGGGGCGAGCCGTTCTGGGTGCGCCGCCGCCGTCCACTGGCCACCGGGCGCAGCCGCACACGGGCGTCCAAGCCCCCGCCGGGAGCCGCGTGCAGGGTTATCTCGCCGCCGGAGGCGCGGACCAGGTGGCGGACGATGGGCAGGCCGAGGCCGGTGCCGTCGTGGTGGGAGTCCGAGGCGCGCCAGAACCGGTCGAAGGCCCGCTCCCGGTCGGCCGACGGCATACCCGGGCCCTGGTCGACGACATGCAGTTCGGCGCCGGGGGCGCGGGTGAGGGTGAGCGTGGTGCCGGGCGGGGAGACCCGCAGCGCGTTGGCGACCAGGTTGTCGACGATCTGCTCCAGCGCCTCGGGGATCGCCCAGACCCGGCCCGCCGCCGTTCCGGTGACGACGAGGGTGACGTGCTGTTCGGCGGCGAGCGGCTCCCACGTTGCGGCGCGGTCGGCCAGTACGGCGTCCAGGTCGGTCGGCTCCGGTGCGGTGGCCGAGTTCTCCAGACGGGCCAGGGCGAGCAGCCCGTGCACCATGCGCCCCAGCCGCTCGACTTCGCCCACGGCCTCGTCCAGGCCGCCGTGGGCGCGCGGGTCGAGGTAGGGCTCGAAGTTCTCCAGCCGCAGCCGCAGCGCGGTCAGCGGTGTCCTGAGCTGGTGGGAGGCTTCCGCGGCGAACGCCTGCTGAGCGTCCAGCAGTTGCTGCAGGCGGGTGGCGGTGCGGGTGAAGGAGGCGGCCAGTTCGCGTAGTTCGGGCGGGCCGGTGGTGGTGTCGGGCGGGTCGGCGAGCCGGCCGTCGGCGAGCTGGGTGGTGGCGCGGTGCAGGGTGCGCAAGGGGCGGGTGATCCAGCGGGCCAGGGTGAAGGCGACCAGGGCGACGGCGGCGAGAAGGGCGGCTCCGGCGAGCGCGAGGGCGAGCCAGATCCGGTGCACCCGGTCGGTGACCGTCGTCATCGGGTACGTCAGCCGCAGCGCGCCGCGGATCGTGGTGCCGGAGGAGCCCGGCTGGGTGGCGTACAGGACGTCACCGCCGCCCGTGTCCGTGACGGTGGCGGTGGTGGGCCTGTTGCGCAGGGCAGTGGCGATGTCCGGCTGGGCGGAGAGGTCCGTGCCGGTGCGCACGGTGGTGCCGGAGGCGGCCAGGACGATCCCGTTGCGGTCGACCACGACGACCCGGCCGCCGGTGCGGGCGGTGTAGTCGCCGATCAGCGCGGGCAGTTCGGCGAGGTTGCCCTCCTCGATGCTCTCCTCGGTGACCTCGGCGAGCATCGTCGCATCCCGCTCGACGGTCTGGGAGAAGCGGGAGGTCTCGCCGCGGGCGTAGAGGTAGCCGAGCGGGATCTCCAGGCCGGCCAGCACGAGCAGGGCCAGGCCGAGATAGCTGTACAGCAGGCGCCGGGTCATCGGGCCGCCTCCGGTGGCGGATCCCCCGGCACGGTCAGACGGAAGCCGACGCCGCGCGCGGTCGTGATCCAGCCGGGGTCGCCGAGCTTGCGGCGCAGCGCCGCTACGTGGGCGTCGAGGGTCTTGGTGGGGCCGAAGAAGTGCGGGTCCCAGACCGTGTCCATGATCTGCCGGCGGGAGTGTACGGCCCCGGGGTCCTGGGCCAGGTGGGCGAGCAGATCGAACTCCCGGGGAGACAGCGCGACTTCGCGGCCGTCGAGGCGGACCAGGCGGGTGCGCCGGTCGATCTGCAACGGACCGAGCCGCTGCGGTGCGGGCACTGTGGGTGGTGCGTCGGGGGCCGACGGCCCGGCGGGCAGGGCGCCGGTGCGGCGGGTGACCGCGCGGATACGGGCCACCAACTCCCGTACGCCGAACGGCTTGGCCATGTAGTCGTCCGCACCGAGTTCCAGTCCCGCCACCCGGTCGGCCTCCTCACCCCGGGCGGTGATCATGATGATGGGGACCGGGGAGCGGGCCCGCAGGCTGCGGCACACGTCCAGGCCGTCCATGTCCGGCAGCCCGAGGTCGAGGAGGACCAGATCGGGGCGGGCGGCGGCATCCGCCAGGCCGGCGGCGCCCGTGCGTACCCGGTCCACGGTGAAGCCGTAGCGGCCCAGCCCCTCGGTGAGCGGTTGGGCGATCCGGTCGTCGTCTTCGATCAACAGCAGCCGCATGGCGACAGGCTCGCACAGCTGTGTCACACGAGTCGGGTCGTTCACGAGAACCCGCCTGGGGGCTGAGAGAACGGATGATGCCTTTCTTCCGTCCGTCCGGTCAGGGATCAGCTGCCGACCTCGTCGGCCTCCTCGTCCTTGGTCTTGACGACCTTGAACGTCTTGGGGTCGAGGTAGACCTCGACCTCACCGCCGTCGGCCTTCTGGATCTCCACCGCGTACATCCCGGGGTTCTCCGCGTCCTTCTCGGACTTGACCACCGTGCCGGGATAGGCCGCCAGGGCCGCCGCCTCGGCCTTCTGCTTCGCCTCACCGGTCAACGGCGTCTCCACCGCGTCGCCGCCTTCTGCGTCCGCGGCCCCGCCCTCTGCGGTGGCACCGGAGTCCTGCGCCGCCTGCGTGTTGCTCGCGCCGGCGGCGGAATCACCGGAGTCGGAGCCGCCGCAGGCGACCAGGGTGAACATCAGAACGGCGGCGGGAACGGCGGCCAGGGCACGACGGGGTATTGCACGCATCAGACGTCTCCAGAGCGATAGGGATGCGGAGTCCCGGGGGCCGGACCTCCTGCGGAACGTCAACGACCCTAGGAACACGCCGTCGAGAGCAAGCCCAGAGAACTGACAGCAACAGACCAGCAAACGACCAATCTTTCGCCACCACCGAGGACTGGAACCACGGGCAGCGCCGACCGGTGTCACAGGCGCCCAACCGCTGAGCACCGCGCCGCGTACCGTCAGCCGGGCTCGCGATCCTTCGCCGCCCTGCGCAACCGCCGTTCCCGGAGCACGAACACCACAGCCGAACCCCCGAAAAGCACCGCCATGATCAGCAGCCAGCGAGGCAGGAAGGCGTCCGGGGACAGGCCGGTGCCGGCGGCGTAGCGGTCTGCCACGCGGCCGGTGATCAGCGGGAACCAGACCAGCAGGAGCAGCAGGGACAGCGCGGCCGGGACCCGGACGTACGACACCCGACCGCGTGCCCCGGCCGCGTCGAAGCCGCGCAGCAGCGCCTGGTCCGCCGCCCCGTAGAGCGGCACCAGGACGAGGTCGTGGACGATCGCCGCGCCCACGAACCACAGCGCGATCTCGAACCAGTCCCCCTCCAGCAGCCGAACCCCCGCGTATCCGGCGAGCGCGAACGAGCAGGCGAGAAGGAGGATCTGGAGGGGGCTGCCGACGGGGAGGAGCTGAGGTCGTCGCATCACAGGTCTCCGAACGTCATCCGGGCCACCCACTTGGTGTTCAGCACGCCGGGCGCGGCCGGCACGATGATCCGCGCCGGGTAGCCGTGGTCGGGGGTCAGCTCCTCGCCGTTGACGAACAGGGCGAGCAGGGAGCGGGAGTCGGCGACCTGGTTGGCGCGCAGGGCGGCCCGGCGGAAGGCGCCGCGCCGCTGGAGTGACTCCACGAAGACGTCGGGCGGGTCCTCGTCGTAGCCGACGAGCGCGGCCAGGTCCCGCAGTCGTACCCCGCGCCACCACTGGTCGGACGTCGACCAGCCCTCCACGCAGGCGATGGGCAGCGCCGCGCTGTGCAGCGGCAGGTCGAGCAGGTCGGCGCGGCTGAGGCGGACCGTCCGCCCGTCGCGGCCCTCGACCACCAGCCGCCACGCCTCCTCGCTCGTCTCGGCGTCACTGACCCCGACGTACGCGGCCGTCTTGTTGATCTGGAAGCCGCCCGGCCCGCTGCCCGGTTCGGAGCCGCCGTGCGGGGCGAGGAGGGCGGTGCGGCGCAGGGCACCGTCGAAGCTCTGTCCGACGGTCGTGGCGAACAGCAACAGCGAGCCGCCGCCCACGAACCACAGGGCGCCGCGCCGGGAGACGGTCGGCTCGGCCGGCTCGGCCGGCACCAACTCGTTCTTCTCCTCGCGCAGTTGGCGCAGGTTTCGCCAGGCCGTCGGCATCTTCAGCACCGCATGGGCGACGAACGCGGCGATGAACACCCACGCCCCGTAGAAGTGCAGGGTGTAGAAGGAGCCCGGGAAGATGTAGTCGAGCTGGACGTTGAGCACGCCGGTCACGAACTCGAACAGCGCGCCGCCGACCAGCAGCAGCAGCGAGATCCGCTCCAGCGCGTGGGCAAGGGACCGCGCCGGCGGCAGGGTGTAGAGCTTCGGTACGACCGACCACAGCTTGGCCAGCAGTACGGGGATCAGAGTGATGCCGAGGGTGACGTGGACGCCCTGGTTGAGCCGGTACAGCCAGTGCGGGTCGGTCGGCCAGGAGAAGAGGTAGAAGCCGAGGATCCCCTTGTCCGGGGTCTTGTCGTTCACCGGCGACAGGTTCGGGTTGTAGGCGGCGTAGGACACCAGCCCCGTCACGAACAGCACCGTGATCCCGCCGAGCAGGACGACGCCGAGCACCGAGGTCAGCCAGGGGCCGCGCAGCGGGCTGCGCCAGAAGGAGGGTGAGAAGGGAGACCGTGCCATGGGGCGACCGTAGGCCCGGACGGGGCCGGGGAAGCCGCCTTGAACGATGACGAATCTCTGACGTCCGTGCCTGTCAGCCGTGCGGAGGACACCGCCCGTCCTAGCGTTCAGGCGTGAACCGCGACCTGCCCGAAGCTCTCGACCATGACCTCCGCCGCGACCTTTGCGCGGCGGCTGCCGCCGTGCTGCTCGTCGTCGCCGCCGCGGTCGTCGGCACGGTGATCCAGCACCGGCACGGCACCCTCCGGGTCAACTGGCCGCCCCTGCTGGCGGACTGGGATCCGCATCTCGGACCCGGCACGCCGGCCGCGCTCGCCGTCGCGGCGGCCGTGGTGGTGTACGGCCCCTCCGTCGCGGTCCGGCTTCCGTGGCGTTCCCTGCTCCTCGCCGCCTGGGGCACCGGCATGGCCTGGACCTGGTCCCTTGCCCTGGTCGACGGCTGGCACCAGGGTGTCGCGGGGCAGCTGACGACACAGCACGAGTACCTCCGGGTCATCGACCGCTTCCACGACATCCCGGCCGCGCTCCGGGGCTTCTCCGACCACATCCTGCTGGAGTCGCCGGACAACTGGCCCGCCCATGTCGCCGGGCACCCCCCGGGTGCCACCCTCACCTTCGTCCTGCTCGACCGGATCGGCCTGGGCGGTGGCGGCTGGGCGGGCACCTGGTGCATCACCGTCGGTACGACGGCGGCGGTCGCGGTCCTCGTCGCCGTACGCGCCCTGACCGAGGAGCGGCTCGCCCGCCGCGCCGCGCCCTTCCTCGTCCTCGCCCCGGCGGCGGTGTGGGTGGGCACGTCGGCCGACGGGTACTTCGCGGCGGTCGCGGCATGGGCGCTCGCCCTTCTCGCGCTGGCGGTGACGGGCTGCCGGCCGGGGTGGACGGGGCTGGCTTCCGGCCTCCTCTTCGGCTGGACCGTCTACCTCTCCTACGGCCTGACCCTCTTCGCGGTGATCGCCGGCGCGGTACTGCTGCTGGGATCGCACCGCACCCGCCCTCTCCCCTTCCTGCTGGCCGGCTTCCTGGTCGCCCCCGTCGCGTTCACCGCGGCGGGCTTCGACTGGTGGGAGGCGTACCGCGTGCTGGTCACCCGCTACCACCAGGGCGCCGGTGGTGTGCGGCCGTACGGCTACTGGGTGTGGGCCAACCTCGCGTGCACGGTCGTCATCGTGGGCCTGGCCACGGTGGCCGGGCTGCGGCGGGCGGGGGCGGCGCTGATCCGGAGGACGGACGGCGGCCAGGCTCGCCTGGCCCTCCTCGTGGCCGGCGCGCTGGTCGCGATGCTCGTCGCCGATCTGTCCGGGATGAGCAAGGCGGAGACGGAGCGGATCTGGCTGCCGTTCGCGCTGTGGCTGCTGCCCGCGTGCGCGCTGCTGACGGGGGCGCGTGCCTGGCTCGTGGCGCAGGCCGTGCTCGCGCTGCTCGTCAATCACCTTCTGCTGACGGGCTGGTGAATACCGACAGAGAATGTAAGGTTAGGCTTGCCTAAGTCGAACCCGAGGTGTCCGAAAGGTTCCCATGTCTGCTGCCATCTGCCCTGAGCCGACGCCCGCCGAGCGTGCCCGCTCGGTGCTCTCGGCCGCCGACTCACTGACCGTCACCACGCACGGCCACCGCGTCGAGCTGATCGGCCTGCACACCGTGGACGCCGCCGCACGGCTGCTGTTGCAGAACCCGCCGGACGCGCACCTCGCCGCCGAACTCGCATTGGCACCCCACGGCGACCTGGCGGCCTTGGTGGAGTTCACCGACATCGCTCCCGTCGCCGTACGCGAACGGGTGCGCACCCGGCTGACGTTGGGCGGCTGGCTCTCGGCCCTCGGGCCGAAGGCCCTGGTGTTCAATCCGGCGCGGGCCGTGCTCACGGAGGCGGACGGGACGACCGTCGTCGGCCTCGACGAACTGACCCTCGCCTCCCCCGACCCGCTGGCCACCCACGAGGCGGAGATGCTGGCCCGGCTGAACGCGTCCCACGCCGACGCCGTGGCCCCGCTCGCCCGCCTGCTCCCGGCCCGCAGTCGGCTGGGCGCGAGCGACGTACGGCCGCTGCGGCTCGACCGGCACGGCCTGGTGCTTCGGGTGGAGACGGCGGACGCCCACCACGACACCCGTCTGCCCTTCGCGGCCCCGGCCACCCATCCGGGAGACGCGGTGCGCCAGATCCACCTCCTGCTCGCGGAGGCCAACGCCCGGCCGCGCCGCCGACGTCTGCCGACCAGGTCGTAGCGGCGAACGCACACGCAGCTGTGGACGCGGCTCCCAGCGCAGCTCTGGACCCAGCTCCGGACGCAGGCGCAGAGCGCGCGTCCCGAAGACGCCGGCCTCCGGGCCGCTCGCCGAGGCCTTCCCGTCTCCTCAGCGATCGCGCCCGGGGGTCGGCTCATCGCCCGCTCCCCGCCTCCAGCAGCTCCGTCGTCTCCATGAGAGAGATCGTGAACGGGTGCCGGGGCTCCGTCAGGATCCGTCGCGCCGGCCCCTGTTCGACCAGTTCACCCGCGTCCAGTACGGCGATGCGGTGGGCCAGGCGTGCGGTGTCCAGGTCGTGGGTGATGAGGACCAGCGAGAGGTCCTCGCACTCGCCCGTGAGGCCTTTGAGAACGTCGAGGATGCCGCGCCGGGTGACCGTGTCCAGGCCGGAGGTGACCTCGTCGCAGATCAGCACCCGGGGGCGGGCGAGCAGGGCGCGGGCGAGGGCGGCGCGCTGGAGTTCGCCGCCGGAGAGTCCGCCGGGGCGGCGCCGGGCCAGGTCCGCCGGCAGACCGAGCCGGTCCAGGGTGGCCGACGCCTCGTCCGTCGCGGCCCGTTCGTCGGCACCGCGCAGCCGCACCGCCGTACGGGCCACCTGGTCCAGGACGGGCCGGTGCTCGTCGAAGGCTGCGCGGGCGTCCTGGAAGACGTACTGCACGGCGGCGAGTTGGGCACGGCTGCGGTGGCGCAGGCTGCGCGGCAGCGGGGCGCCGTCGAGCAGGATCTCGCCGTCGTGGTCGCGGTGGAGGCCCGCGAGGCAGCGGGCGAGGGTCGTCTTGCCGCTGCCGGAGCGGCCGACGACGGCCAGGCATTCACCGGGGTGGAGTGCGAGGTGCGGGGCGCGCAGGACGAGGATCCGACGGTCGTGTACGGCGGTCAAGTCCCGTATTTCCAGGATGGGTTGCCCCGATCCGGCCGTCACTGCCACTCCGCCCCGCCGGACCGCGCGCTGTTCGTCGAGCAGGCGTCGGGTCCACTCATGGCGGGGCGCCCTCCACAGCCGCTCGACCGGGCCCGACTCCACGACCCGGCCGGCGCGCAGGACGAGCACCTCGTCGGCGAGGGCGCGTACGACGTCCAGGTCATGACTGAGCAGCACGATCGCGATGCCGCGGGCCGCCACCGCCGCCAGCTGTTCGACGACCCGGCTCTTGGTCAGCGCGTCCTGGCCGGTGGTGGGTTCGTCGGCGACGATGACCCGGGCGCCGAGCAGCAGGGCCTGGGCGAGGACGACGCGCTGCTGCTGGCCTCCGGAGAGCTGGTGCGGGTGGCGGCGCAACAGGGCTTCGGCATCCGGGAGTTGGGCGTCGGACAGGGCTCGCAGAACCAGGGCACGGCCCGCGGTGCGGCGTTCGGCGCGGGGCAGGTGGCGGACCTGTCGGCGGGCGATGTCGTGCAGGAGCGCGCCGACGCGGCGGGCCGGGTTGAGGACGGCGGCGGGGTGCTGCGGGACGTAGCCCACCGGGCCGTCGCCGGTCCGCCGTACCTCGCCCGTCACCTGGGCGCCGGGCGGGTACTCGTCCAGCATCGCAAGGCCGGTGGTGGTCTTTCCGCTGCCGGAGGCGCCGACCAGGGCGGTCACCTTCCCGGGCAGTACCTGCACATCGACCCCGTCGACGATCGCCCGGCCGTCGATCTCCACGCGCAGGGCGCGGATCTCCACGAGAGGGGGTGTCTCGGCCCTCATCGGCGCCGTCCCTTCTTCTCCAGCGCCGCGTCGAAGAGCAGGTTGGTGCCCATCGTCAGCGCCACGATCAGCAGCGCGGGCACGACCACGGCCCAGGGCTGCACGAACAGTCCGGTGCGGTTGCGGTCGACCATGACCGCCCAGTCGGCGGCGTCCGGCGCGACGCCGACGCCGAGGAACGCGGCCGTCGACACCAGGTAGAGCACGCCGGTCAGCCGGATGCCGGCGTCGGCCGCGAGGGTGCGCAGCGTCGACCGGCCGACGTAGCCGACGGCGATCCGCCACCAGCTCTCCCCCTGCATGCGCAGCGCCTCGACGGCGGGACGCGCGGCCACCTCCCCCGCCGCCGCCCGCACGATCCGGGCCGCGTCGGGCACGTTCACCAGCGCCACCAGCAGCGCGAGCCCGGCGGCGCCCGGTGAGAGCACGGCCGCCACGAGCAGGATGAGCAGCAGCGACGGCACGGCGAGCAGCACGTCCAGCGGCCGCATCAGCAGCTCCTCCAGCGTGCGGAGGCGGGTGAGGGCGCTGACGAGCGCGACCGGGACGGCGACGAGATAGGCGAGCGCGGTGGCGGCCAGGGCGGTGAGTACGACCGTACGGCCGCCCAGCAGGACCTGGTGCCACACGTCACGGCCCACGAAGTCGGTGCCGAGCCAGTGGTCGCCGCCGAGGGTGAAGGAGGTGGCGCGGGGGCCGGGGTCACCGGTGAACAGCGGTCCGAGGAGGGCGAGTACGAGAGGGACGGCGATGACGGCGAGGCCGAGCGCGAAACGGCGGTACGTCGTCACGCGGCCACCCCCGCGCGCGGCGTGAGCCGGTGGGCCACCAGGTCGGCGCCGAGGTTGAGCACGACCGTGAGCACACCGAACACCACGGCCAGCCCCTGCACCACCGGTACGTCCCGTTCGGCCACGGCGTTGAGCAGCACCGTGCCCAGTCCCGGGATCACGAAGAGGGCCTCCACCACGATCACCCCGCAGAGCAACCAGTCGACGGTACGGGCGAGTTGCTGCACGGCCGGGGCGAGGGCGTTCGGCAGGGCGTGGGCGTAGCGGACGCGGGCGCCGGGGATGCCGTAGCGGCGGGCGTGGGCGGCGTAGGGGGAGGCGAGGGCGTCGACCATGCCGGCCCGCACCAGGCGGGACAGGGAGCACACCGGGCGGGACAGCAGGACCAGCACCGGCAGGACCAGGGCCGCCGGATGGGCGAGCAGGTCGGTGCCGTAGCCGAGGGCGGTCGGCGGCAGCCAGGCGAGCTTCAGGGCGAACAGCGTCATCAGCAGGACTCCGAGGGCGAACTCCGGTACCGCGTACACGGCCAGCGTCACCGAGCTGACCAGCCGGTCGACGAGCCCTCCCTCGTGGCGGGCGGCGAGCACGCCCAGTCCGAAGCCGAGCGGGACGAGGAGCGCCAGGGTGAGCGCGGCCAGGATCAGGGTCGGTCCGAAGCCGTCGGCGATGTACTGGGTGACGGGGCGGCCTGAGGTCAGGGAGGTGCCGAAATCGCCGTGCAGCACGCCGTTCGCCCAGTCGGCCAGCCGCTCGTGGGCGGGGCGGTCGAGGTGCATCGCCTCGCGGATGGCGGCGATGCGGGCGGGGTCCGGCTGGTCGCCGGCCAGGGCGACTGCGGCGTCGCCCGGCAGCGCTTCCGTCAGCGCGAAGACCAGCAGTACGACGGCCACGGTTTGGGCTGCGCCGAGCAGCAGGCGCCGGGCGACGAAGGGGAGAGGGGTCGTCGGACGGGTGCTGCGCCATCGTGGCTGGTCGCGCAGTTCCCCGCGCCCCTTCTCGGTGCTGTCGAACCGCAGTTGACTGCGCCCGCCGTGCTTGGGCCTCACGCCAGCCATACCTTGTCGAAGCGCGCCCAGTTCAGCGTGTTGGCGGGGGCCTTGGCTTCAACTCCCCTCACATTCTTGGCCGTTCCGATGATCCAGTCTGCGAAGCCCCAGACCAAGAAGCCGCCCTCGGCGTGCAGGCGGCGCTGCATGCGCTCGTAGACGGCGGCCCGTTCGGCCTTGTCTCGGGTCGACTGGGCCTGCTGGTAGAGGGCGTCGAAGTCCTTGTGCCGCCACTTGGTGGCGTTGGTGGTGGAGTCGGTGAGCAGGCGCTGGGAGAGGTGGGCCTCGATGGGCATGGCGCCGGAGCGGTAGCAGGACAGGGTGCCGCCGTCGAGGATGTCGCTCCAGTAGGAGTCCTTGCTGCCCATCTTCACGTCGATGGTGACGCCCGCCTTGGCGGCCTGGTCACGGAAGATGCCGGCCGCCTCGGTGAACCCGGCGGCGACGGCCGAGGTGTCCAGGGTGACCTTGAGGTTCTCGGCGCCGGCCTGCTTGAGCAGGGCGCGGGCCCGGTCGAGGTCCTGCGTGCGCTGCGGCAGGTCGGCGGCGTAGTACTCGTACCCCTTGCCGAACAGGTCGTTGCCGATCTCGCCCGCCCCGGACAGCGCGCCGTCGACGAGTTCCTGCCGGTCGGCGATGAGGAAGAACGCCTCGCGGACCCGCTTGTCGTCGAAGGGTGCCCGATCGGTCTTCATGCAGAACGCCTGCATGGCGCTGTTGCGCAGCCGCACGATCTCGATCCGGCCGCTGCCCTCGTGGGCGCGCGCGGTGGTCGGGTTGAGCTCGTGGGCGTACTCGACCTGGCCGCCGAGGAGGGCGCCCACGCGGGCGGACTCCTCGTTGGCGACGACGAACTCGATCTCGTCGAGGTGCGGGGCGCCGTCCCAGTAGGTGTCGTGGCGGCGGAAGACGGCCGAGCGGCCGGGGGCGAAGGAGACGAACCGGAAGGGGCCGGAGCCGATCGGCTTCCGGTCGAAGTCGGTGCCGGTGGCGTGCTCCGGGACGATGTAGGCGCCGAACGCGGCCAGCACGTTGGGGAATTCGGCGGTGGGCCGCTTGAGCACGAACTCGATGCTCCGCTCGCCGGTGGCTCGGCTGGCGTCGAGGTCGATGGGTTCGAGGGAGGCCTTGGCGCGGAAGGCCTGCTCGGGGTCGGAGATCCGGCGGTAGCTGTAGAGGACGTCCTTGGCGGTGACCGGTTTCCCGTCGTGGAAGGTGGCCTGGCGCAGTGTCACCTTCCAGCGGTCCAGGGTCTTGTTGGACTCCCACTTCTCGGCGAGACGAGGTTCGGCGGAGAGGTCGGCGCCGTAGTCGGCGAGTTTGTCGAAGAGGGCCTTGGCGCGGGCCACGTCGGCGAAGAGGTTGGCCAGGTGCGGGTCGAGGGTCTCGCCGGCGCCGCCCCCTGCGAACGCGGCGCGCAGCCGGCCGCCGCGCTTCGGGGTGCCGGAGCCGCCGGCCGCCTTGTCGTCCGTGCCGCCCGAGCAGCCGACGAGGGCGAGGGCGGCGGCGCCCGTGGTGGCGGCGAGGAAGCCGCGGCGGCGCAGGCCGGGGAAACGTTCGTCGTACATGACTGGTCCTTACTGGTGTTTCGAGACTGATGCTTCGAGTCAGGTGGTGTGCAAGCGCGCGACGAGGTGCAGCCGGTCCGCATCGGTGCGAGTGCCGGGCAACTCGCCTTGATGCCAAGGGGGTTCGGTGCGCGGTCCGGGCCCGTCGTGCAGTTCGAGCACCTCGAAGCCGTGCGCGGCGAGGAAGTGACGCAGCTCGTGCGGGAACAGCAGCCGCCAGGCGGAGCGCTGCTCGACGGGCGGCGATCCATCGCCGCCGCCGCTGTCGTCGGCGCCGTCGGCGGTCCACACCCGGGTACGGCGCAGGAGTTGGGCCGTGCGGTCGACGGTCAGGGTGGTCGTCGACCGGTAGGCGGTGCCCTGCCAGGTGAAGGCGTTGACCGTCGGGCGGTCCAGGAGGTCCGTACGGCCCAGGAAGTACGCGCCGTTGCGCATCTCCGCGATCAGCAGCCCACCCGGTGCGAGGGCCCGGCGGCAGGAGGCGAGGAAGCCGTCGAGCTGGTCGTTGGTGTGGCAGTACAGCAGGGAGCTGTCCAGGCAGACGACGGCGTCGAACACGCCCAGGTCGAACCCGTGCAGGTCGGCGTGGACGTACTCGGGGCCGGGATGCCGGGCGCGGGCGTACGACAGCATCGCCTCGGAGAGGTCGGCGCCGGTGACCACGCGGCCGGCGGCATGCAGGTGCGCGGCGTCGCGGCCGGTGCCACAGCCCATGTCGAGGAGGCGCGGCCCGGCGTCGTACCGGCACAGACAGTCCTCCGTCCAGCGTCCGGCGAGCCGTTCGGCGTCGGGGAAGCGGGCCTCGTAGAGGGCGGGGTTGTCGGTGAGGAGGTTGGCGTCGGTGAGGAGGCTGCCGTCGGTCATGCGTCGGCCCTCTCGCGCACCGGGTCCGCCTGAGCCGGCAGCGCCCCGCGGCGATGCAGCCACGCGACGGCGCCAGCCGATGCCAGTCCTACGACGGCACAGCACATCCAGGGAAGCCACTCATGCCCGCCATGCTCCCCGGCGTCCATGGCCCAGCCGACGACCGCGTTGCCGACGGCGGCGGCGATGCCGGAGACGACGTAGAAGATCCCGAAGTACGTGCCGGTCAGCTCGGGGCGGCCGAAGCCGGGGATGAGCTCCATCACGAACGGGGAGGCGATCATGATGCCGAGGTAGAGCAGGAGGGCGCTGAGCAGCACGAGCGGAGCGGCGAGGAGGGGCGGCAGGAAGGCCAGCCCCATCACGGCGAGCCCGGCGGCTATCCAACGCGGCCTGGAACCACGGGACTTGAGCGAGCGGGTTATTCGCAGCTGGAGCGCGAGGTTGGCCACCGTACCGATCAGGAAGACCAGTCCGGCCGCCCCGTCCCACCCGGTGGCTTCCCGGGCCCCGTCGGGCAGCAGCAGATACAGCTGGTTCTCCAGGGTGAACATGCCGACCATGGCGAGCGCGAAGGCGAGGAAGGCCCGGTTGCCGAGCACCTCGCGCCAGTCTCCGAGGACGCCGCTGCCGGTCGGCTCGACCTTGCGCGCGGGCAGGACGAGGGCCTGCGCGACGGTGAGCACCGCGAAGATGCCGGCGGCGGTCAGCGCGGAGGTACGGAAGTCGACCAGGAGCAGGGCGCTGCCCAGCAGCGGGCCGATCAGCGCGCCGGTCGTGGCGAACACGTTGAACAGCGCGAACGCCTCCGCCTTGCGCTCCCCCGACTCCTGCGCGAGATAGGCCCGCACGGCCGGGTTGAACAGCGCCCCCGCGAGCCCGCTGAGCACGGACGCGGCGAGCAGCACCGGCAGTCCGTCGCCCAGCGCGAACAGCGCGAACCCGACGGTCCGCAGGGCACACCCGGCGATGATGACGCCCCGCGCCCCGAGTCGGTCCGCTGCCGAGCCGCCGATGATGAACAGGCCCTGCTGACTGAGGTTGCGCACGCCCAGGACGATCCCGACGACCGCGGCGGACATGCCCAGGTTCTCGCCGAGGTGGGTGGCGAGGTACGGGATGAGGAGGTAGAAGCCGGTGTTGACGCCGAGCTGGTTGACGAGGAGGAGCTGGACGGCGAGCGGGAAGCCGCGCATCTCACGCCACGTCCGCATGTGCCGTCACCTCCTCGACTCCCAGACCGGGACGGCCACTCGGGCGTACGAACCCGTCGGCACCGCCGATCCCCCGCCACGGGTCGTGGGCGAGCAGCAGATGCCCGTCCAGGTCGGCCCAGCGGGCGCGGTCGGCCAGGTGGACGGCGGGTGCGAGGCCGAGGCTGCTGGCGGTGAGGCAGCCGAGCATCAGCTCGGTCCCGCTGCCCTCGATCAGCTCCGCGATGCGCAGGGCCGCTCGGACTCCCCCGCACTTGGCGAGCTTGACGTTGACGCCGTGGACGCGCCCGGCCAGCCGCCGTACGTCCGCCACGCTCACCGCGTCCTCGTCGGCGATGACGGGCAGCGGCGATCTCTCGGCGAGGGCGCCCAGCGCGTCCGGGTCGCCGGGCGGCAGCGGCTGTTCGACGGCCTCGACGCCGAGCGCCGCGAACCGGGGCAGCAGCCGCTCGGCCCGAGCGACGCTCCAGGCGCCGTTCGGGTCCAGCAGCAGCCGTACTTGAGGAGCCGCGTCCCGGATGACCCGTACGCGCTCCACGTCGTCCTCGGGATCGGACGAGCCCGCCTTCACCTTGACGATCTCGAATCCGCTCGCGGCGAGGCGCCGGGCCTCGGCGGCCGCGTGCGCGAGCGAGGTGATGCCGATGGTGCGTGCGGTGGCGACACCGAACGGCGTCGGAGTCCCCAGCAGGCGGTGGACGGGCACTCCGTCCCGTTTGCCGACGAGGTCCAGCAGCGCGGACTCGACGGCGGCGGTCACGGCAGGCGGTGCGGCGTCCGACGGCAGGGCCTCCAGGGCGCTCTCGGGGTCGGCGAACCGTTCCAGGTCGACGGCCGAGATCAGGCGTACGAGCGTGTCGGCGTCCAGTCCGTAGTACACGCTGCTGACGGCCTCGCCGTAGCCGGTCGTCCCGTCGTGCTCGACGCACAGCCACACGGCGTCGCGGGCGGTCATGGTGGAGCGGGAGATGCGCAGCGGCTCGGCGAGTTCGAGTCGTACGGTGCGCAGGCGGGCCTTCATTCGGTCCTTCCGAAGGAGAGTGGATCGGCGACCCGTGTGCACCGCGCCCACCCGCTCGCCTCGGCGGCGCAGGGGTGCGGTAGCTCCACGGGCCGGGTGGCGGCGCCGGCCAGGTCGAGGCCGTGGGCGGCGATGAAGTCGTCGTCGTAGACGGTGCCGAGGTAGCGGTGCGGCCCGTCGGGGAACACGGTGGCGACGACCGCGCCCGGGTGTACGCAGGCCGCCCAGGCGGCGACCCGCGCGACGGCCCCCGTGCTCCAGCCGCCGCTGACGAAGCAGCCCCGGGCGAGCCGTCGGCAGCTGTCCACGGCCTCGGCGGGGCCGATCCAGTGGACCTCGTCGAAGGCGTCGTAGGCGACGTTGCGGGGGTGGATGCTGCTGCCGAGGCCGCGCATCAGTCGGGGTCGGGCGGGCTGGCCGAAGATGGTGGAGCCGGTGGCGTCGACGCCGACCAGGCGCAGCGCGGGCCAGTGCCGGCGCAGCGGGGCGATGAGGCCGGCGCTGTGGCCGCCGGTGCCGACGCTGCACACCAGGATGTCCAGGTGGTCGAGCTGGGCGCCGAGTTCGGCGGCGAGCGACGCGTATCCGGTGGTGTTGTCGGGGTTGTTGTACTGGTCGGGCCAGTAGGCGCCGGGGAGTTCGGCGAGCAGTTCGTGCAGCCGGCCGAGGCGGGCCGCCTGCCAGCCGCCCTGTGCTGCGGGGCGGTCCACGATCTCCAGGCGGACGCCGTGGGCGCGCAGCAACTGCCGCATGGACGGCTCCAGTTCGCAGTCGCCGACCAGGACGACGGGATGGCCGAGCACCTGCCCGGCGAAGGCGAGCCCGATGCCCAGGGTGCCGGAGGTGGACTCCACCACCGGGGCGCCGGGCCGCAGTTCGCCCCGCTCGCGCGCGCCGAGCAGCATCGACAGGGCGGCCCGCGCCTTCATGCCGCCCGCCGCGAGCCCTTCGAGCTTGGCCCAGAAGCCGGGGTGGGCGTGCGGCAGGTCGGTGGTGACCCGGACGACGGGGGTGCGGCCGAGCAGGGTGAGCAGCTCCGGGCGCGCGGTGGGACGTAGGGCGGTGGCGGTCATCGCGCACCCCCGGAGGACGTGTACCGGTGGACGACCCCGGGGCCGCCGTCGAGCCAGAAGAAGGGGTACGGCTCCGCGCACACCGCGCTGACGCCGTGCCCGAGGAAGCGGGGCAGGACCGCGCTGCCGGTCTGCGCGAACATCACCAGCTGCTTGCCGTGCCGCAGCGCGTGCTCGCGCAGCGGCTCGAAGGTGCCGTTGCCCAGGGTCATCCCGGACACCAGCAGCGCGTCACAGCTCCCGGCGGCGGCGAGCGCGTCGCCGACGACCGGCTCGCCCCACTCCGTCGTCCCGCCCTTGAGGTCGCACGGCACATAGCGGAGCCCGCGCGAACGCAACGCCTCCAGCAGGGAGTTGACGACCCCCACGACCAGGACGCACGAACCGCCGGCCAGGTCCAGCAGTTCCACCACGGCTTCCGCCCTGGCCGTGGACTTCTCCAGCGACGATCCGGCGGGCAGCGCGACGGGCAGCGCCCCGTGGTCCGGGGTGTGCGGGGTGACGTGCATCAGATACGCGTCGAGGGCGGCCACCCGCACCGCGGGCACCGGATGGTCGAGGAGCCCTGCGACATCGGCGCCCACACACTCGTCGAGCGCGCTGTCGGGCAGTTCGCCGGGTTCGACCGCGCAGGAGCCGACGGCTCCGGCGAGGCGCAGGCTGAGGACCTCGTTGTGGTAGCCGGTGCCGCGTCCGTCGTGCCGTACGGCCTGCCGGGTGGTGAAGGCGACGGCGATCCGCCGGCTGCGGGGGTCGGGGCCGAGGGCACCGGCGCGGACGCGGGCGACGAGCTCGTCGTACGTCCGACAGGGCGCGGGCGGGGGGTTCCGTACCGGCTTCGAGGTGCTGACGACGCTCATCGGATCACCAGCCCCGCGCGCAGCCCGGCCAGCAGCTCCTCGACCCGGTCGCGGGCGCCGGGCCCGTCGGGGTCGCCGGCCATGACGTGGCCGAGGTACTCGTTGTTGCTGCCGGCCGCCTTCACGGCCCTGCCGGGCTCGGCGAGCTGCACCTCCAACACCTCGGGCCGGTCGGCCGGTCGACGGCCGTCGAGCGCTTCGAGGGTGCCGGTGCGGTCCGGGACGAGGAAGCCGATGGCGGCGCTGCGCAGCCCGGTGTCGGTGCGCCTGAGGTCGGGCGCGCGGCCGAGGGCGACGTCCACGCAGGCGGCGGCGAGGTCGATGCCGGTGACATGGCGGACGAGCTCGGTGATGCGGTTGCCGGCGGGCCGGGGGTTGACCTCGACCACGCGCGGCCCGTCGGACGTCAGCTTGATCTCGGTGTGCGCCACGACCCCGTCGGTCAGCCCGAGCGCCTTGAGCGCGCTGAGCGCGGTCTGCTCGGCGGCGTCGATGTCGGCGAGCGGCAGGGCGGCGGGGAACATATGGCCGGTCTCGATGAAGGCGGGCGCTCCGCCGATGCTCTTGTCGGTGACGCCGACCATGTGCACCGCACCCCGGTACGACACGGTCTCGACGCTCACCTCGGGGCCGTCGAGGAGCTCTTCGAGGAGTACGGCGGAGGTGCGCCGCTGCCCCCGCGCATTGACCGGGAACTCGCCCAACACCCTTACCGCATCCGCGAGTTGGGTCTCGTCGTCGACGCGTCGCACGTACATGCCCGCGCACAGGTCGACCGGCTTGACGACGAGTGGATACCCGATCTCCCGCGCGGCCCGCGCGAGGTCGGCCCACTCCTCGTGCACGGCGAAGCGCGGCCCTGGCAGGCCCGCGTCGGCGAGGACGCGGCGGGTGGCGTCCTTGCGGCAGGCGTCCTCCACCGCCTCGGGGCCGGGACCGGGCAGGCCGAGGTGGCCGGCGATGCGGGCCACCGTCGGCAGGTAGTAGTCGCAGGAGGTGATCACGCCGTCGAAGCCGAGGACCGAGTGCAGCCGCGCCGCCTCGGGCAGCAGGGCGTCGAGGTCGTTGGTCTCGGCGGTGATCACATTGCGGGCACCGAGCAGCGGATGGGCCGCCCCCTCGGGCGCCGAGCGCAGATAGTGATGCAGGTCCCGGGTGAGGAAGGTGAACTCGTGTCCGCCCTCCCGGATCGCACGTGGCAGCAGCCTGCTCATCGACCCGACCCAGCTCTCTACCACCAGCAGATGAGCCACAACTCCCCTTTTCGTGCCGTGAGTTCAGACTTTCGGGCAGCCCGGGGCGCCCCTCGGCGGGAGGGGTGCCGGACTTGACTGGCACACACTATCGATAATCATTTTCATTTGCTAGCCCGTTCTTACCCAACCGCCTCGGAGTGACCTCGTGTCCCTGCCACCCCGCCCCACCGCCCTGCTGTGCGCCCTCGTGGCCGCCGCGGCCCTGCTCCCCACCGCCGGTCCCGCCCGGGCCGCCGCCGCCCTCGCATTCGGCGCCTGCCCCGACTCCGTACCGAAGCCGCCGGCGCCGGACCGGGTGGAGTGCGGGCGCCTCTCCGTCCCGCTCGACCGGCGGCACCCCTCCGGCCCGCACATCGAGATCGCCGTCTCCCGGGTCCCCGCCTCCGGCACCCCGGCCGAGCGGCGCGGCATCCTGCTGGTGAACCCCGGCGGCCCGGGCGGCTCCGGACTCCCCTACGCGGTGACCAAGCGCGCCAAACTCCCCGCGAGCGTGCGGCGCGCGTACGACGTCATCGGCTTCGACCCGCGCGGCGTCGGGAGCAGCACACCCGTGGACTGCGGCCCGATGGGCGGCCTGTTCACCGCGCCGGGCGCGGACCCGGTGCCGACGACCCCGCGGGCCGAGCGGACGTACCTCGCCGCACTGCGCCGCATGGCCGACGACTGTGCGGCCGGGGCGGGCGCGGAGGTGCTGCCGTATCTGTCGACCGAGCAGACGGCGTACGACATGGACGCCATCCGCGCCGCGCTGGGCGAGCCCCGGACGGGCTTCCTCGGTGTGTCGTACGGCAGTTACCTGGGCGCGGCCTACGCGGCCCGTTTCCCGCACCGGGTCGGCCGCATGGTGCTGGACAGTGTGGTCGGCCCCTGGGACTGGTACGACTTCGACGTCGTCCAGAGCCGGGCGATGCTGCGCGCCCGCGACACCTTCTTCGCCTGGACCGCCGCACACCCGGAGCGCTTCGGGCTGGGCGGCGACACGGATGCCGTACGGCAGGCGTATCTGCGTACCCGCCGGGGACTCGCCGCCCGCCCGGTGAACGGCTTCGGTCCGGCGGAGTTCGACCGTGCCGTCTACCGTGCCCTGGGCCGCACCGAGCGCTGGACGGGCCTGGCCGACGGACTGCGTGCCTACCTGGCCGACGGCAGCCCCGACGGTCTGCGCCCCGCGTCCGCCTCCGACAGTCCCGAAGCCCGCAACTACGAGGCGGCCAACCGGATCGTGAAATGCGCGGACGGCCCCGGTCCGACGCCGCGCCAGATCGTGGCGGACATCCGCCGCACCCGGCGCCTCGACGCGCAGCCGGTCCTGACCGGCATGGAGGCATCGGCCTGCGCGTACTGGCACCACCGCCCCGACCGTCGTACACCGCTGGGCAGTCCGGCCGCCCCACCGGCGCTTTTGGTCGCCTCCGCGCACGACCCGGTGACGCCGGTCGAGGGCGCGCGTGAACTGCGGGAGCTGCTGCCGGGCTCCCGGCTGGTCACCCTCGACGACGACTACTCGCACGGCGTGTTCGCCAGTCGCGGCAACGCCTGCGTGGACGGGACGGTGGCCGCCTATCTGATCGACGGGACGGTGCCCGCGGCCGATGTGCGCTGCGCCGGTCCGGGACTGCCGGAGACACGATGACGACGGACGGTCCGAGGGCGGCAGCCCTCGGCGTCACGGCAATGGCTGCTCGGCCCAGATGATCTTTCCCTCGGGTGTGTACCGCGTCCCCCACCGCTCGGTGAGCTGGGCGACGAGGAACAGGCCGCGGCCGCCCTCGTCCTCGGTGCGGGCGCGGCGCAGCCGGGGTGAGGTGCTGCTGCCGTCGGAGACCTCGCAGATCAGGGCGCGGTCGCGCAGGAGGCGGAGCTGGAGCGGGCCGATGGCGTGCCGGATGGCGTTGGTGACCAGTTCACTGGCGATCAGTTCGGTGGTGAAGGCCAGTTCGTCCAGATGCCAGGCGGCGAGCCGCTCGGTGACCGCCACCCGGGCGCGGGAGACGACCGCAGGGTCGCTGGGCAGGTCCCACCGGGCGACGCGGTCCGCGCCCAGGGTGTGGGTGCGGGCCACGAGCAGGGCGACGTCGTCGCCGGGGCGGGCCGGGAGCAGGGCATCGAGGACGGCCTCGCAGGTCTCCTCCGGCGGACGGTCGACGCAGGCCAGGACGGTACGCAGCTTGTCCAGGCCGGTGTCGATGTCGCGGTGCCGGTCCTCGACCAGACCGTCGGTGTAGAGCACGAGCTGGCTGCCCTCGGCCAGCTCCAGCTCGACCGTCTCGAAGGGCATGCCGCCCAGGCCGAGGGGTGGCCCGGAGGGCAGGTCGAGGAACGCGACCGTGCCGTCGGGGGCGACGACCGCGGGCTGCGGGTGCCCGGCGCGGGTGAGGGTGCAGCGCCGGGACACCGGGTCGTAGACGGCGTACAGACAGGTGGCGCCGACGATGCCGGAGTCGGGAGAGCTCTCCGCGGCCCAGCCCTCGCCCCGGTCGAGCCGGCCGACCAGGTCGTCGAGGTGGGTGAGGACGTCGTCGGGCGGCAGGTCCAGGGAGGCGAAGTTGTGGACGGCGGTGCGCAGCCGGCCCATCGTGGCGGCGGCATGCAGCCCGTGTCCGACGACGTCGCCCACCACGAGCGCGACCCGGGCGCCGGACAGCGGGATGACGTCGAACCAGTCGCCGCCGACCCCGGCCTGCGCGGGCAGATAGCGGTAGGCGACCTCGACGGCACTCTGCTCGGGGCGGCCCCTGGGCAGCAGGCTGCGCTGCAGGGTGAGGGCGGTGTTGTGCTCGCGGGTGTAGCGGCGGGCGTTGTCGATGCAGATCGCCGCGCGGCCGGCCAGCTCCTGGGCGAGGGACAGGTCGTCGTCCTCGAACGAGGCGGGCTGCAGGGAGCGGTAGAAGCTGACCACGCCGAGGGTCGTGCCGCGCGCCCGCAGCGGCACGGTGATCAGGGAATGGATGCCCGCCGCGAGCACCCGCTCCAGCCGCTGCGGGTCCTGTGCGATCCAGCCGCCCGCCTCGGCCAGGACGGGTTCCAGCACGGACTGCCGGGTCTCCAGCGAACGGGCCTGCGGCGTGGACGGGAGGTACTCGACGAGATCACCCACGTCGTACAGGTTGTACGGGTCCTTCCGCACCGCACGGATGGCCACCCTGCGCAGCGCGGTCCGGCCGCCGAGCGCCTCCGGTTCCTCGCCGCGCAGCACCGAGTCGGGCAGGTCGACGGCGACGAAGTCGGCGAACCGGGGCACCGTCACCTCGGCGAGCTCCTCCGCGGTGCGGGTGACGTCGAGGGTGGTGCCGATCCGCACGCTCGCGTCGTGCAGCAGCCCCAGCCGCCGCCGCGCGAGCATGGCCAGCCGTCCGACGCCGGGCTCGCCGACTAGCAGCAGCCAGCCTTCGGCGCCGTCGCCTTCGATGTCGTGGTCGCCGTCCGGTTCGGGGCGGGTGGCGGGGCCGGGTGGGGCTACGGCGGTGTGCGTCACGGCGTTGGGCGCCGGCAGTGGCTGCGGTTCCGGCGCGGGCGGCGCTTCGGTGGGTTGCGGTGCGGGCGGCGCTTGCGTGGATTGCGGTGCGGGCCGGGGCAGGGGCTGTGGTGGTACGGATGCGGGTGCCGTCGTGGGGCCGGACGGTACGGAGGGTTCGGCGGGCTCGGGGGGCGCCGAGGCCCAGGCCGCCGCGTGTGTGGAGGACGGCTGCACGCCCGACGGTGCCGGGCGGAGGTGGCTCAGGCGGGGGCTGCCGAGGACGCGGGCCTCGACGGCGACGCCGCTCTCCCCCGCCGCTCCCCTGACCTGTCGGCGCAGCAGGGTGGCGGTGCGGCCGCTGGGCAGGGTGATCTCGTCGAGGGTGCGGTGCGGTGAGGCGAGGAGCTCCTCGGCCTTCTCCCGCAACACCGCCAGGTCGAGCCGGCCGAGGGCTCCGCCGTCGGGGCCGGGCGGCAGGTGCTCGGGCTGCTTCGGCCAGCCCCGCGCATGGCCGTCGGCCCGCCGGTACGCGGCGAGCAGCGCGCGCTCCCGTTCGGTGGCCTGCTCCAGCAGCCGGGCCTCGATGTCCCGGGCGGCCTCGCGGACCATCCCCACCATGGCCGGGTCGCCCTGGTCGCGCAGGCAGGTGAGATCGAGGACGGCCTCGATCCGCCCGCTGAGCGGGTCCCGCACGGGCGCGCCCGCACAGGCGAAGGGCTGCAGACAGTCGGCGAAGTGCTCCCGGCCGACGACGTAGACGGGGCCGCGCTCGGCGAGGGCGGTGCCGATGCCGTTGGTGCCCACGACCTGCTCCGAGGCGTCGAACCCGGGCGCGAACTGCACCGCGTCGAGGCGCTCGCACAACTGCCGGTCACCGCCGAGCCGTTGGACCATACGGCCCTGTCCGTCGCAGAGCGCGATCGTCATGCCGACATCGGCGAGGGAGGCGGACAGTTCCGTCAGGACCGGGTCGACGGCACGCTGGAGCCGGTCGTCCAGGGCCACGTCCGCGGTGTAGCGGACCAGCAGTCGGTGCGGCTCCAGGCCGGCGAAGCGGCAGCGCGCCCAGGAGTCGAGCACGCAGTCGCGCACGTCCGACTCGACCGGCGAGCCGGCGAGGAACCGTTCGTGCGCATCGACGAGCCCGCCGATGTCGTCCCAGGCGACGGACAACGGGATCACTTCCCTCACCCGAAGCCGGCCGGGTCGCGCGCGCCGCCGCTCGGCCCACGGCCCGGTGGGCTTCTCCAAGCGGTAATCACCCTAGCTCGAATGTGATGCACCTCACAACGGCTCGCCGCGGCGTCGCAGGGTGCTCCTGCCGTCTGCTGTCTGCTGTCTGCTGCGCCGTCGTGGCTGGTCGCGCCCCGCGGCGGAGCCGCATATCGATACAGCCCCGCGCCCCTAGGGGGCGCTACCCAACCGGCGTGACACTGCGGGTGCCGCTCAGCGCAGCACCGCCGCCAGCAGGTCGGTGCCCAGTGCTGTCAGGGCGGGGAGGTCGAGGGTGTAGCGGACGTAGCGGCCGTGCCGCCGGGCCGTGACGAGGTCCGCGCGGCGCAGCAGCGCGAGGTGGCGGGAGACCTCCGGGCGGGTCAGGTCCCAGACATGGGCCATCTCACCCGTGGTGTGCGGGCCGCGGGCCAGGGTGCGCAGCAGCCGTAGCCGTACCGGATGGGCGAGTGCCTCCAGCCGCAGGGTGACCGTTTCCAGCGACACCGGCTCCGACGGACTCGGCTCGGCCACGGGGTACTGCACCACCGGCTGCCAGCCGGGCGCGTGGACCGCCACCAGGTGCGGGCGGCCGAAGACCGTGGGGATGAAGGTGACCCCGGCACTCTGGGCGGCGGTCGCCTTGTCCTGCAGCTTGTCCACGACGATGCAGTCGCCGTCCGGCGCCAGGGTGACCGCGCCGGAGACGGAGGCGAGCGCCGCTCCGATGCCCTGGCGCCTCAACAGGTGGTTCTTCAGGCGCAGGTCGGTGGCGAGCTGCACGGCGACGCCCGCCCAGGCGTCGTCGAAGAAGGCCTCCGCGCACTCTTCGAGAGTGGCGCGCAGCCGCGCCCGTACCGTGGCCGGGTCCGCGAGCAGCCGTTCCGCGAAGGCCTCTTGCCGCGCGCCGCGGGCCTGGGCCAGGGCCAGGGCCCACTCGCGCGCGGTCGCGTCGGTGAGCGGCGACGACGCGCCGAAATGCACCCGGTTGCTGCCGCACGTGGTGACGAGCGCGGCGGTCACATACCTCTCGTCGTCGATCCGGTCCACATCGTCCAGCTCTTCCGCGAGGGTCGGCCGAGGCCGGGCGGGGATCAGGAAGTCGGCCTGCGAGGAACGCCAGAGGAACTCCGCCTCCCGCAGCCGCTCGGCCAGCTCGGGCCGCAGCACCGCCCAGACCTTCGCGGCCCACTCGGCGTGCTGGGGATGGTGGCCGGGTTCGGCGAGCACATGCAGCATCGCGGTCAGCTCGGCCAGCGGGGAGGCGGCGAACCGCAGCCGCTCGGACGGCAGTCCGCTGATGTCGATCCTCAACGTCACGCCCGCATCATCATCCACCGGAGAGCCGACGACAGCGTCGGTTGACGGTTTCCGTCAACCGACGCGGCCCGTACTGCGGCCGAACCCACCGTTGACGCCATGGCAACCACCACCAAGATCCGGCCCCGCGCCCTCGTCCGCGCCTCCGGAGGCCCCCGCTATGCCGTCGCCCTGGCCGTGGACGCCCTCGGCACCGGCCTGTTGCGGCCCTTTCTGCTGCTCTACGGAGTGGCGGTGCTGAAGCTGTCCGCGCCGGTCACCGGCGTCGCCATGACGGTCGGTGTGGTCGCGGGCCTGGTGTGCATGCCCGCAGTGGGCCGGTGGCTGGACCGGGGTGCGCGCAGCACGGTCGTGGCGGCGTCGATGCTGGTCCGGGTGCTCGGCGTGATCCTGCTGCTGGCCACCCCGGCGGGGCACGTCTGGCTGTTCGGGACGGCGGCACTGTTCTTCAGCGTCGGCAACCAGGCATGGCCGGCCGCGCACGCGGCCGTCGTGGCCACGGTCGCCCACGGCCGGGACCGCGACACCGCCCTCGCGGCGGGCCGCGCCCTGCGCAACGCCGGTCTGGGCGTGGGCGCGCTCATCGCGACCGTGTCCCTGGCGGGCGGCACGACGGCGTTGCGGACACTGGCCGCCGTGACCGGGCTCGCCTATCTGGCCGCGGCGGCCCTGGCATGGTCGGTCCATCTGCACGCGCGTCCGGCCGCGGCCCTGGCCAAGGAAATGGACGGGGCCGAGGCCGGAGCTGGGGCTGGCGCTGGAGCTGGGGTTGGAGCTGGGGCTGGGGCTGGAGCTGGGGTTGGAGCTGGGGCTGGGGCTGGAGCTGGGGTTGGAGCTGGGGCTGGGGCTGGGAACGCCGGGCCGGTGCCCCGGATGCGTGCGCTGCTCGCCGCCAACGTGGTCTACGTCTTCTGCCTCAACGTCCCGGAGATCGCGCTCCCGTTGATCCTGGTGACCCAGCTGGACGCGTCCCCGGTGTGGTCGGCGGCCATCTTCGTGGCCAACACGGTGCTGGTGGTCACCCTGCAAGTGCCGGTCACCGTGCTGCTGTCCCGTTTCTCCCGGCGCACGGTGCTGGCTCTCGCCGGTGTGCTCCTCACCGTGTCCTACCTGGGCTTCCTCGCGGCCACCTCACTGGGCGGCGGCTGGGGTGCCCCGGCCGTCGCCGCGGTGTCCGTGCTCTGCACCATCGGCGAGATCGTCTACGCCGGCAGCGCCACCGCCCTCGTCACCGACCTCGCCCCGACCCACGCCCTGGGCCGTACCCTCGCCCGCTTCGAACTCTCCACGGGCCTCGGCCTCGCCGTCTCCCCGGCCGTCATCACCGCCCTCGCGCCGCACGGCCCGACCGCCCTCTGGGGCAGCCTCGCCGCCGCGACGCTGGTCTCGGCCTCCGCGATCGCCGCCGAGAAGGATCAAGAACCGGGGCACAGCGGTTCCGGTCACCGGGCTGTCGGGACCGAACAGGCGGTTCACGGTGGTGTGTGACGGACGACGCACGGCGGGCCGTAAGTTTTTTTCCCTCGGCGGTGATTGTTTCGCGTGTTCCATCCGTACCTCCTGGGGACCAAGCCGCTCACGTCAGGAGGCACGATGCCCATCTCGCGCCGCATGGTAGGAACCGTCTTCGTGGGAGGCGCGCTCGTCCTCACCCTCTCCGCGCTCGCCTACCCGGCCATGCTGGGCCTGGACAACACCTCCAACAGCCAGGACCGTGTCATCGCCAATACGCAGTTCGGGCCGCTGACCGAGGCGGACCGGGACTTCGTCGTCAAGGTCCGTGCGGCGGGCCTGTGGGAGCACCCGCTGGGCATGATGGCGATGCAGCGCGGGACGACCCCGGCGATGAAGGAGGCCGGCCAGCACCTGGTCGTCGGACATGCCCGGCTCGACCTCGCCTGCCGCAAGCTCGCGTCCCAGCTGAACATCACGCTGCCGAACCAGGCCAGCCCGCAGCAGCAGCAGTTCGTGGCGACGGTGGACTCCAAGACGGGCAAGGAGTTCGACGCCACGGGTGTCGCGATCATGCGGGTTACGCACGGGCAGATCTTCCCGGCGATCGCGAAGATCCGGGGCACCACGCAGAACACCCTGGTCCGTCAGCTGGCGGACCTGGCGAACGACACGGTGCTCGACCACATGACGATCCTTGAGAAGACGGGCCTGGTGAACTTCGACGCGAACAACTTCCAGCAGACCACCCCGCCGAAGCTCCCCAAGGACCAGATGACCCCGCCCGCGCCCCAGCCGGGCGCGCCGGTTCTCACGCTCGCCATCCCCAAGGGCCTGGAGGACCTGAACACCGCGTCCCCGTCGGCGCTGCCGAGCGCGGACGTCAAATGACGGCGGCGGTGGGCCGCACGAATCGTGGTGCTGGTCGTGCCGCGTGGTGAGACGGCATGTCAGCCCGTCTTCCACCCCCACGGCGTGTCCATCCGCTCCCACTCCGCGGCCCACTCGTCCATCCGCCGCCGCTCCAGACCCAGCCGTACCACCCAGGTGCACCCGAGCACGACGCTGCCGGCGGCCCCGGCGGCCAGGATGCCTCCGGCGACCGCGTGCAGCAGGATCTCGGTCTCGGACAGCGGCTCGTTGACGACGACGCCGTGCCGGTCGGTCCACACCACGACCTTGCTGCCCGCGTGCGTCCTGGGCGGCACCCGGGCGTCGTCGGTGTGGGCCGTACCGTCCGGGTCGGTCCAGCGGACGGTGCTCCACACGAGATGGTCGGTGGTGACCCGCGAGGGCCCCGGATCATCCGCGTCCTTCACCAGTACGGCCGTCACCTTGTGGCTCTCGGCCCGCTGCTCCTTGGCGGAGTGGGTGACCGCGTCCGCCGCCGCCAGCCCCGCGAACAGGGCACCGACCAGCGCGAACACCCATCCGGCCAGCACGACCCACGCTTCGACGAGGTCGCTGCGCCGCCTCAACGGGCTGCGCCGCCACCGCCACAGCCGCACCCTCGGGCACCCTGACGCAGCCATGCCGACACCCCCTTGAGCATCGACGGCACACATATCCAGTGTGCGCCCCCTGCGCCAACCTGCCTCCCGAATCGCCCCATTGAATGAAACATTCAGCATCTCTAGCATCTCCCGGTGGATACATTCACCCCGGGAGGATTCGTGCTTCCATCCCTTCGTGTAATTCCAGCGGCTCTGCTCCTGGCCGTCGGCCTCACCGCACCGTCCGCGGCCGCCGCGCCCACACCCCCCGCGCAAGCCCGGACCCAGGCCCGGGCCCCGCAGGTGTGGCCAACGCCCAAGAGCATGCACACGGGCCCGGCCCGCCTCGCCGTCCCGGACAGGGTCGTCGAGGTCGTCGGCCCGGACACCGACCCCTCCGCCCGACGCCTCGTGGAATCCGTCCTGCGCGACGCCGGCGCCCGGCACATCGTCACCGTGCCCGCGGGCGAGAGACCCCCGGCCTCCGCGCTCACGGTCTACGTCGGCGGCCCCACCGAAAACCCCGCCACCGAAGCGGTGTTGAGACGACTGGGCGCCAAGTCCCCGACGGGACTGCCCTCCGGCGGCTACGCCCTCGCCTCCGGCCGCTCCCACGGCCGCGCCCTGGTCGCCCTCTCCGGCACCGACGCCACCGGCACCTTCTACGCGGCCCAGACCCTGCGCCAACTCGTCGCGCGAGACCGCCTGCCCACGGTGAACGTCCGCGACTGGCCCACGGCCGGCCTGCGCGGAGTCATCGAGGGCTTCTACGGCACGCCCTGGTCACACGCCGAACGCCTCGCCCAGCTGGATTTCTACGGCCGTACGAAACAGAACGTCTACGTCTACTCGCCCAAGGACGACGACTACCTCCGGGCCCGCTGGCGCGACGCGTACCCGCCCGCCGAGCTGGCGAAGCTGAGGGAGCTCGTCGACCGGGCCCGTGCCAACCACGTCCGCTTCACCTACGCCCTCTCCCCCGGGCTCTCCGTCTGCTACTCCTCCGACGCCGACGTCAAGGCGCTCACCGCCAAGTTCGACTCGCTGTACACGATCGGCGTGCGGTCCTTCGCGATCCCGCTCGACGACATCAGCTACACCAAGTGGAACTGCCCCGCCGACGCGGCGGGGTTCGGGACGGGCGGGGGTGCGGCGGGCACCGCGCAGGCTCATCTGCTGAACACGGTGTGGCGGGAGTTCAGCGCCGAGCACGCCGACCTCCAGCCCCTGGAGATGGTCCCGACGGAGTACTCCGACCTCGCCGACTCCCCGTACAAGAAGGCGCTTCGGGAGAAGCTCGACCCGACCGTGGTCGTCGAGTGGACCGGCGTCGGCGTGATCGCGCCGACGATCACCGCCGAGCAGGTGAAGCAGGCCCGCGAGGTGTACGGCCACCCGATCCTGGTCTGGGACAACTATCCGGTCAACGACTACGTCACCAGCCGCCTCCTGCTCGGGCCCTACACCGGCCGGGAGCCCGGCGTGGCCGAGGAGGTCACCGGGGTGACCGCCAACCCGATGGTCCAGGGCGAGGCGAGCAGGCTCGCGCTGTTCACATCGGGCGCATATCTCTGGAACCCGGACGCCTACGATCCCCGGGCCGCCTTCCTCGCCTCCGTAAGAGATCTCGCCGGGCCCGGCGCCGCGAAATGGCTGCGGATCCTCGCGGAGAACAACTACTCCTCCCAACTGGATCCGACCGAGTCCCCCACGCTCACCGAGCTCATCGCGGCGTTCCGCAAGGCGTACGAGGAGGACAGCGGACTCGACCGTGCGGCGGCCCGGCTCACCTCCTACTTCGTCGACATGGCCGCCACCCCGGACCGGTTGCGTGCCCGTCTGGACAACCCCGGGTTCCTCGACGAGACCTCCGTCTGGCTGGACAAGCTCGGCCGCTACGGCACCGCGGGCGGGACGGCCGTGGAACTGCTGTTGGCCCACAAGCGCGGCGACACGGATGCGGTGGCGCGCCTGTGGGCCCAACTCCGGAAACAACGCGGGGAGTTGGACGCCATCCCCCAGCAGGTCTCCCCGGGTGTGATGGACCAGTTCCTGTACACGACGATGCTGGACACCGCGCCCGACCCGGGCGTCGACGCCGCCTTCTCGCCCGGCTCGCTGTCACTGAAGCCGGGGGCCTCCGCCAAGGTCACCCTCGACCTGTCCGACGCGCAGGCCAGGACCGTCAGCTGGCGGCTCCATGTGCCCGACGGCGTCAAGGCCACGCCCGCGGAGGGCACGGCGACCACCCCGGCCTCGGTCACGGTCACCCTCACCGGCGTCACCGAGGGCGTCCACTCCGTCGTCGTGTCGGGTGAGGGGCTCCTCGACCGCGCGCTCCCCGTCCGGGTCACCGACGGCACCGGCACGCCCCGCACGCTGACCGCCAACTTCAGTGGCGCGTCGGTGAGTTCACTCGACCTGTCCACTGGTACGAGCAGGAACATCGCGGTCGGTGACAACCCCGGCGAGGTCGTCGTCGACGCGGACGGCCGGACCGCGTACGCCGCCAACCAGGGCTCGAACACGGTCAGCGTGATCGACGTGGCGAAGGGCACCGTCACCGCCACGGTCCCCGTGGGCAGGGTCCCCGCCGGGCTGGCCCTCACCCCGGACGGCCGTACGCTCTGGGTCGCCAACTACACGGACGGCACGGTGCAGCCGATCGACACCGGCACGCTGACGGCGGGCCAACCGGTCCGGGTCGGATCCGGGCCGGAGAACATGGCGGTCACGCCGGACGGCAGGACCCTGTACGTGGCGAACATCCACGACAACACGGTCAGCCCCGTCGACCTCGCCACCCGAAGCGCCGGCAGGGCCGTTCCGGTCGGGCCCCGCCCCTTCAACATCGTCGCCGCGCCGGACGGGCGGACGGTGTACGTGTCCAACTCCGGCGGCTCGACGGTGACTCCGATCGACACGGCGACCAACGACACCGAACCGACGCTCCTGGTCACCGGCCAGGCCTACGGCCTCGGACTGTCGCCGGACGGCCGGACCCTGTGGGTCAGCCCCAGCAACGGGGACTACGTCACGCCCGTCGACACGGTGACCGGCGCCCCCGGCAAGCAGGTGCCTGTCGGAAGGTCGGCGTTCGACGTGGCCCTGGACTGGAACGGCGGCGCGGCGTACGTCACGACGGCCGACGGCAACGCTCTGATACCGGTCGACACCACCACGGGAAGCACCGGCACGGCGCTCACCACCGGCGCCTATCCACTCGCCGTGGCCCTGACCCCAGTGCCTGTGGAGTGACGGCTCCACAACAAAGGAGCGCGGGGCTGAATCGATATGCGGCTCCGCCGCGTGGGCGCGCGACCAGCCCCACCGGCCCGCGGGCTCTCCACGGCCCTCCCGGCGGAGCAACTAGCTCGCGGTACGCCGGATCCGTCCGGCGTACCGCTTCTCCAGCTCCAGATTGCCCTCGAAGCCGCCCGGCACATTGGCCGAGACGTACACCGGCGGGCGTTCCCCGGCGGCGAGGAGCAGGGCGGAGGCCTCGGCGACGGCCGTCTGGACGAGCATCACGCCGGTCAGTGTGGACAGGGCGCAGACCGCGCCGCCCTCGGGGAGCTCCAGCAGGGCGTCGCCGCGCGGTGCCCGGTTGTCGAGGACGACGTCGGCGAGGTCCGCGAGCTTCCTGCCGCTGGGGTGCCCGGCGGGGACGGCGCGGGTGTGGGCGAGGGAGGTGATGGCGAGGAGGCGGTGGCCGTGCTCCTTGGCGTGCAGGGCCATCTCCACGATGACGTTGTTGACGCCGGAGTTGGAGATCACGACGAAGAGGTCCTGGGGGCGCGGTGCGGCCAGTTCGTAGAGGCGGCCGGCGACTCCGGCGCGGCGCTCCAGGAGCGGGTCGTCGAGGACGCTCGGGGGCTCGCCGCCGTACAGGACGAGGTCGGCGATGCTGAGGCGGTTCGTGGGGACCAGTCCGCCGGCCCGTCCGGCGAGTTCGAGGACGATGGCCTGGGAGTGGCCGGTGCCGAAGGCCTGGATCACGCCGTCCGCGCGCACGCAGTCGGCGATGAGCTCGGCGGCCCGGGCCACCTCGTCGCGGGCGGACTCGGTCATGCGGTCGAGGACGGCCATGCTCTCGCGGGCGAAGCGCCGGGCGCTCACGGAGTCGTCGGACACGCGTCACTCACTCCCCACTGGTGGATTGAACCACCTCGTACTACTCCATCGATGAATCAATAAATCACACCCAGGATGGCACCGGCAATGACCCACCCATGACCCACCTGAGCCGCCGCCGCGCGATGGACCCCCGCATCCGGTCCTGGTATTCAACCTGCGGGCCAAACGGTGGCTGCTACCTTCTTCCCATGCCCTCGACGGACGTCACCACACTGATCCGCACCGAGCTGCCCCGGCTGGCCGGCTCCCTGCGGAAGGTCGGCGAGCTGATCCTGGAGGATCCGGCCGCCGTCACCCACTGCTCGGCCGCCGAGCTGGGCCGCCGCACCGGCACCTCGCAGGCCACGGTGACCCGCTTCTGCCGGGCCATCGGGCTCGACTCCTACCAGCATCTGCTGATCGAGCTGGCCCAGGAGCGCGGTCGCGGCGAGGTCTCCGACTGGGGCACCGCCGAGATCGGCCCGGACATCTCGCCCGACGACAGCCTGGAGCGGGTCGTGCAGGTGGTGGGCACCGCGGATCTGCGGGCCATCCAGCAGACCATGGACCGGATCGACCTCGACGCAATCGAGCGGGCGGCCCAGGCACTGGCCCGCGCCCGGCGCATCGACGTCTACGGGGTCGGCGGCAGCGGTGCCGTGACGCAGGAGACGGAGACCCGGCTGTTCCGGATCGGCTGCTCGGTCCGCGGCTGGACCGAGGTGCACGCGGCGGCCACCTCAGCGGCCCTGCTCACCCCGGCCGACGTGGCGATCGGCATCTCCCACTCCGGGGCGACCCGCGAGACGCTCGAACCGTTCGAGATGGCCAAGGAGCGCGGCGCCACCACCGTCGCCCTCACCACCGACCCACGCTCCCCGCTCGCCCGGGCGGCCGACATCCGGCTCATCTCGTCTTCCTCGGAGACCAGCTTCCGCGCCGAGAGCATCAGCAGCCGGCACTCCGTCCTGATGCTCGTCGACTGCCTGTACGTCCGGGTCGCCCAGCTCACCTACCAGCGCGCGAGCGCCTCGCTGGCGCTGACCGACCACATCACCCCCCAGCACGCGGTGAAGTCCCGCCGGACGCGCTGAGCCCGCCCGACCCGTCAGCCCGTCCAGCCTGTCCGGGACTGCATGGATGAACCACCAAGAATGCGTCGGAGTGGTTGTTTGAACCATCCCGGCGGTGCCAGGATGGGGCTCCCCCACGAGTACTCGTAGGAGCCCCATGCGCGTCATCTCTGTCGAGTCGACCGAGCTGTTCGTCGGTAGCGAGGACCAGCCGCGGCAGGTGCTGGCCGTCGAGATCGGGCACACTCCCGGCCGTGCGGTCCGCCTCACCGTGGAGGGGCCGGGTGTGCACGGCACCGCCGAGGCGACCACGGGGGACGACGGCTCGGTACGCGCCGAGATACCGGTGACGACCGACCTCGCCCCCGGCGACCGCACCCACATCAGGGTCACGGCGGAGGACGCCGCCGACCCGGCCCACGCCGCGCGGCACTCCGACGCCTTCACGGCCGCCGAACCGGGCTGGACCATGTTCATGGTCAGCCACTTCCACTACGACCCCGTCTGGTGGAACACCCAGGGCGCCTACACCGAGACCTGGGACGTCGCCGACGACCCCGACTCCACCGGCCTGCCCGCCCGTACCTTCGACTCGCGCGGCCAGTCCGGCATCAGCCTGGTCCGGGCCCACTGCGATCTGGCCCGGCGCGACCCGGCGTACACCTTCGTGCTCGCCGAGGTCGACTACCTCAAGCCCTACTGGGACGCCTTCCCGGAGGAGCGGGCCTTCCTGCGCCAGCTGATCCGCACCGGCCGCGTCGAGATCATGGGCGGTACCTACAACGAGCCGAACACCAACCTCACCGGCGCCGAGGCGACCGTACGCAACGCCCTGTACGGCGACGGATTCCAGCGCGGTGTCATCGGGGCGTCCCCGGAGACGGCCTGGCAGCTGGACGCGTTCGGGCACGATCCGCAGTTCCCCGGGCTGATGGCGGACGCGGGGGTCAGCTCCAGTTCGTGGGCGCGCGGCCCCTTCCACCAGTGGGGCCCGACGCTCTCCGTCTTCGGCGAGGAGCCCCGCGACCCGAAGCGGATGCAGTTCCCGGCGGAGTTCAGCTGGATCGCGCCGTCCGGACGCGGCCTGCTGACGGCGTACATGGTCAACCACTACGGCGCCGGCTGGGCGATCGACAACGCGCCCACGCTGCCCGCGGCCGAGGCCGCCGCGCTCAAGCTGTTCAAGGGCCTGAAGCAGGTCGCGCTCACCCGCAACATCCTGCTCCCGGTCGGCGGCGACTACGCCCCGCCGTGCCGCTGGGTGATGGGCATCCACCGGGACTGGAACGCACGGTACGTCTGGCCGCGTTTCATCAGCGGCATCCCCCGGGACTTCTTCGCGGCCGTGCGCGCGGAGCTGGACGCGGAGGGCCGCAAGGCGTCCCCGCAGACACGCGACATGAACCCGGTCTACACCGGCAAGGACGTCTCCTACATCGACACCAAGCAGGCCCAGCGGTACGGCGAGACGCTGCTCGCCGACGCGGAGGCCTGGGCGACGCTCGCCTCGCTGGTGGCCGGGCACCCGTATCCGGACGCGGCACTCGACAAGGCCTGGCGGCAGCTGATCTACGGCGCCCATCACGACGCCATCACCGGCTCGGAGTCGGACCAGGTCTACATCGACCTGCTCACCGGCTGGCGGGAGTTGTACGACCTCGCCGAGACGGTGCACGCCGACGCGACCGACGCCATCGCGAGCCGGGTCGCACAACTGCCCGGTGCCGCACCGGACTTGGTGGTCTTCAACGCGGCCACCTGGGAACGGCGGGATGTGCTGACGGTAGCGGATCCCGGGCTGGTCCCCCTCGACGACACCGGTCTGCCCCTGCCCGCCGTACGGGAGGACGGCGAACTCCGTGTCGTCGTACCGGAGGTGCCCGGCATGGGCCTCAAGGCACTCCCGCTCGCCGAGGGCACCGTCCCGGAGTGGACGCGCGGCGAAGGCACCACCATCCGCAACGAGTTCTACGAGGTGACGGTCGACCCCGCACGCGGCGGCGCCGTCAGCAGTCTGCGCGCGCTCGCGGAGGGCGGCCGGGAGCTGCTGCGCCCCGGCGACATCGGCAACGAGCTGGTCGTCCAGGAGGAGTACCCGAGGCATCCGCGCTTCGGCGAGGGCCCCTGGCACCTCACACCGACCGGCACGACCGCCGCCCGCAGCAGGGACGTCACGGCCGACATCGATGTCGAGCACTCCCCGGCCGGCGCCCGCATCACCGTCCGCGCCGACCTCGGCCTCTTCCGCTGCACGCAACGCCTGACGCTGTGGAAGGGCGTCGACCGTCTGGACCTCACGACCACACTCGACGGCTACGACGGCGCCGACCGGCTGATCCGGGTCCGCTGGCCCTCCGACGTGCGGGGCGGGCTGCCGGTGCACGAGGTGGCGGACGCGGTGATCGGGCGTGGCTTCGGGTTCGTGGAGGTGGACAGCGAGCGGTTCCCGTGGACGCTGGACAACCCGGCCAACACCTGGTTCGGGCTGGGCTCCACCGCACGGGTCGCGGTCGCCGACGGCTCCGGGCGCCCGCTCGGCGAACGGTCCGTCGGGGTCGCCGAGTTGGTGTACGCCTCCTGGGAGGACGCCGGTGAACTGGGCACCGCGCTCGCGGCGGCCCTGGTGCGGGTGGGCGTGACGGCGACGTCGACGATCGCCGGGGGCCCGCGCTACGGCGACCTGGAGGTCGACTCCAATCTGCCCGACATCCGGATCGCGGTGGGCACGCCCGAGCGCAACTCCGTGGTCGCCGAGGCTCTCGGCTGGGACCCGGCGGCCGGGCGGGAGCTGCGGCGGCAGCTCGCCGAGCGGGGGGTGGCCGCCGTCTGGGTGGCGCCGCGCGCCGCGCTGCGGGAGGAGTGGGTGCCCGGCGCCGACCTGCGCGACCTGGAGCGGCTGCCCCTGCTGGTGGTGGCGGGTGCCCGGCCCGAGGACGACGCCAAGGCGGTGGACTCGCTGATCGCCGACCTGGACGACGCGGTCGTGTCGGCCACGGCGGCGGGTGGCGGGGAGGCACTGCCGCCCGGGGACGCGTGGGACGGGCGCAGCTTCGCGGTCCTGAACCGGGGCACCCCGGGCTGCGTGGTCACCTCGTCCGGCGACCTCTACATGTCCCTGATGCGCTCCTGCACCGGCTGGCCGTCCGGCATCTGGGTCGACCCGCCGCGGCGTACGGCGCCCGACGGGTCCGCCTTCCAACTCCAGCGCTGGTCGCACACGTTCGAGTATGCGGTGGTCGCGGGCGCCGGCGACTGGCGGGAGCTGCGGCTGCCGCAGGCCGGGCACGCCTTCAACCATCCGCTGACGGCACGGCTGAGGCGGACGGCGGCCGAGGATGCCGTACTGCCCAGGAAGGCCGTGCTGCTGGGGCTTGAGCCTGCCGGGGAGGTGCTGCTCGACGCGTTCAAGGCGGCCGGGTCGCCGCTCGCGCGGGGGAGTGCGGCGGCGGCCGATCCGGGGCGTGGGGTCGTCGTACGGGTGCATGAGGTGAACGGGCGGTCGGTGACGGCGCGGGTGAGCGGGCCGCGGGAGTGGACGGAGGGCGCGCGGGCGGACGTGCTGGAGAGGCGGGGCGAGCCGCTGACGCCCGGCGACGAGGGGGCACTGGACCTCACCCTGACCGGCTTCGAGGTGGCCACCGTCCTGGCCGCCACCGAAGCGGCGCGCACCTCACCCGGCCCGGGCGTCGCCGCCCATGAACCCGCCCAGCCCGTCGCGACCCGCTACTGGCTCCACAACTCCGGCCCCGCCCCACGCGGCAACCTGCCGGTCACGGTGTACCTCTCGCCGACCACGCTGACCTGCTCCGACGGCCCCGTCACCGCGACGGTCCGGATCGCCTCGGAGCTGACCGACGCACCGGTCTCGGGCACGGTGAGCCTGCACGCCCCGCCCGGCTGGTCCGTCGAACCGGCCGAACTGCCCTACACCCTGGGCCCCGGCGGCTTCACGGTCGCCGAGGTCACGGTGACTCCACCGCCCGACGCCGAGCCCGGGCGGCACTGGCTGGCGGCCCGGTTGCCATACGGCGGACAGACCTACGAGGACGTCGTGGCACTGGACGTGCCGGACGGGCATCAGGGTCCAACGCTCGTGGCCGGTCTGGGAGTTGAGCGGGCCAGCGTGCGCCGGGACGAACGGATCCGGGTCCCCGTAACCCTGCACAACAGGACCCGGGGCCCGATCAGCGGCACGCTGTGGGCGGTCTCGTCGTGGGGGACCTGGGCGGCCGTGACACCGGGCTGCCAGGGCTTCACCGTGGCCGGCGGGGAGCGGCTGGAGTGCGTGATCGAGGTGGACGGCGGGGCGGTGGCGCCGGGGTCGTACTGGCTGATGGCGAAGGTGGGCTGGCACGGCTGCGTGGCGTACACGGAGGCCGTGGAGCTGGAGGTGACGCCATGACGGGCCGGCATGGCGAGAGGGAGTACGCGGCTCGCGTGCAGGGAGAGGAGGTCCCGAGAAGCAGAGTGGACGGCTTCCTGGCCGACGGACCGGCAACGCCGAGCAGGGGCGCGGGCCGTGTCGATATGCGGCTCCGCCGCGTGGGCGCGACCAGCCACAACGAACCCGCAGCCGAACGACGGCATACCGCGGCACTCCCCAAGGACCGCACGGCCCGAGCAGAGAGGCAACGCCGCCGCTGGGCCACCCAGGTCGTCCTGATCGACGAACTGGCCCGCCGAACCTGCGCGGAGCGCGGCCTCCCGGCCCCACCGGACGTGTCCCCCGCCGCCATGCTCACCGTGCCCGAGGCCGACGTCGCCGACCTCGGCAGCATCATCGCGGCGGCCCTCGCCCACTCCCCCGCCGCCCGCGCACTGCTCACCGCGCTGGAGGCCGAGCAGCACATCCCGGAGGAAGCGGTACGGGAGTACTACACCCGCAACCGGGACCGCTATCTGACCCCGGACGCGCTCCGGCGCGGCGCCGATCCCTACGGCGCCTCGGCCGAACCGGCGGACTTCCTGACGTACGGCCAGGTCCGCGGCGGCATCGGACGCGAGCTGCGCCGGGCGGCCGGCCGGGTGGCGTTCTTCGACTGGCTGGACCAGGTGCGCCAGGGCGTGGAGTACGCCCCGGGGCACGAGCACCCCGGCGACCCGTCCCACTCGGACCACGAGCACCGCCACTGAACTGAACCCAAAAGCAACACGACAACTCTTGACCTCCGATGAATTCTGGTCCACCTTTTCATCAATCGGAGCAGAAGTTGGTTAATTGAACCGTCAGCTGGCTGGTTGCAGGAGGGTACACATGCGTGCGAGACGACTGACCGGAACTCTGACCTGCCTCGTCCTTCTGACGCTCACGGCCGCCGGATGCGGCCTGTCCGGCGGATCCGACGACGGCGACGCCACGGCCGGCGGCTGCAAGGTCGACAAGGCGAACGTCGGGTCCGGCCCGCTCTCCGGGGACGTCAAGGGCAGCATCACCTTCCAGACGACCAACCTGAAGAAGGACTTCGGCGACTACTTCAACGGCGTCATCGCCTCCTTCGAGAAGGAGCACCCGGACACGAAGGTCAAGTGGATCGACGACCCGGGCGACGCCACCTTCACCCAGCGCCTGGTCGCCGACGCGCAGGGCTGCACGCTGCCGGACGTGGTGAACATCAACGTCAACACGGCGATCGCGCTCACCAAGAACGGCTATCTGCTCGACCTGGACAAGAAGGCGCCGGACGCGGGCGAGCCGTTCGTCCCCGCGCTGTGGAAGTCGAGCCTCTACGCGGACGCCTCCGGCACCAAGGTGCACTCCGTACTGCCCTGGTACTCCGGCGGCATCGTGCAGACGTTCAACACCGAGCTGATGAAGAGGGCGGGCCTGGACCCGGCCAAACCTCCGACGACCGTCCTCGGCCTCTTCGAGGACGCCCAGAAGGTGGCCAAGGCATCGGGCGGCAAGTACTACGCCTTCCTCGCCAACCCGCAACTGCGCATCCCGGCCGACTGGCAGCAGATGGGCATCAAGATCTTCGCCGCCGACGGCAAGTCGTTCACCTTCGCCGACGACCAGAAGACCGTGCGGTGGGTCGAGGCCATGACCAAGCTGTACAAGGCCGGCGGGATGCCCCGGGACTCCCTCTCCTCGACCCAGGACCCGGCCAACGTCTACGGCCAGGCAAAGCTGGTCTACGGCCCCACCAACCCCAACTTCCTGCGGTTCATCCAGCAGAACAACCCGACCGTCTACAAGAAGACCGGCGTCGCCCGCTTCATGCTGGACGACCTCGGCCACACCGTCGGCGCCCCGCAGTACATGGGCGTGGCCTCCACCAGCAAGAACGCGACGACCGCCCTCTCCTTCGCGCGGTTCCTGACCAACGCGCAGAACCAGCTGGAGTGGGCGAAGGACCCGAACGTGGTGATCTTCCCGTCGACCACGGCATCCCTGGACGACCCGTTCTTCCAGTCGGTCAAGGGCACGGACCCCTTCGCCGAGGCCCGGAAGATCGTCGCCAGTGACCGCAAGACCGCGACGGCGGACGAAGTCGCCCTCACGCCGGGCGAGTTGAACGCGATCTCGGCCCAGATCCAGCTGGCCATGCAGGGCAAGAAGAGCGCGGCGGACGCTCTGAAGGACGCCCAGTCCAAGGCCAACGAGCTGATCGAGCAGGCAGGCTGACGATGGCTCAGCACACCGTGGGCCGGGCGCCCGCTCCGACTCCCCTGGGATCGGGCGCCCCCCGCCCCGGCTCCGTACCCGAACCACCGGGGCGCCTGCGCCGCGTCCTGCGTTCCGTGGTCCCCGGCCCGACCGCGGACGCGGGGGGCGCGGCGCTGTATCGCCGCTGGTGGCTGCCGTGGCTGTGGATGCTCCCGGCGATCGTGGGCACGACCGTCTTCGGGGTGTTCCCGTTCCTCAACACGATCGTGGTGTCCTTCACCGACGCCAAGCCGCTCGGCGGCGCGTACGACGTGGTGGGCCTGGACAACTACACCCGGATGCTGGGGGACCCGGACTTCTGGCTGGCCACCCGCAACAGCCTGCTGTACGCACTGATCGTGGTCCCGCTGATGGTGCTGCTGCCGCTGCTGCTCGCGGTCCTGGTGGAGAAGAACCTCCCGGGCATCGGCTTCTTCCGCTCCGCCTTCTACACGCCGGTCCTCGCCTCGTCCGTGGTCGTCGGCCTGAGCTGGCAGTGGCTGCTGAGCGACCAGGGCCTGGTCAACACCTGGCTGCAGAAGGCGCACCTCATCCGCGAGGCCGTTCCCTTCCTGTCCGACTCCTGGCTGATCCTGCTGTCGGCGATGGGCCTGACGCTGTGGAAGGGCCTCGGCTGGTACATGATCTTCTACCTGGCCGCGCTCGGAAACGTGCCCAGGGAACTCCACGAGGCGGCGGCCGTGGACGGCGCGGGCGCGATCCGCCGCTTCTGGCATGTCACGGTCCCCGGCGTCCGCACGTCGATGATGCTGGTCGGCACCCTCACCGGCATCGGCTCGCTGCGCGTCTTCACCGAGATCTACATGCTCGGCGGCGCCACCGGCGGCCCCGGCGGCGCCGACCGCACGCTCCCCTTCTACATCCGCGACGTCGGCCTCGACCCCCTCACCGGCAACGCCGGCTACGGCGCTGCGGTCAGCGTCGCCCTGTTCGCTCTCACCCTGGGCCTGACGCTGCTCGCCCAGCGCCTGACGAAGGAGGACGAGGCATGACCACGGCTGTGGAGAGGCGCAGGCGCCTGATGCCCCGCTGGCGCGACTACGGCCGTCCGCGCGAACTCGTCGTCCGCTACCTGCTGTTGGTCTTCGTCCTGTTCATCACGGTCGGCCCGCTGCTCTGGCAGGTGCTGTCCTCCCTGAAGGGCGCCGGCGAGGACGTCTTCGGCGCGGGCGCCTCCCTGATCCCGCACCACCCCACCCTGCGGGCCTACCGCGAGGTCTTCGCCCAGGTCCCGGTGTGGACGTACATCAGGAACAGTCTGTTCGTCGCGGTCATCTCGATCGCCAGCCAGCTCGTCTTCTCCACCCTGGCCGGCTACATGCTCTCCAAGCCGGGCTGGAAGGGCCGCAAGCTGGTCTGGGTGCTGCTGATGGCGTCCATGATGTTCCCGTTCGAGTCGATCATGGTGTCGCTGTTCCTGAGCGTCCGGGACATGGGCCTGGTCGACAACCTCGTGGGCGTCTGGCTGCCCGGCTTCGTCGCCGCGATCAACGTCCTCATCATGCGGGCCGCGTTCCTCGCCGTCCCGCGCGAGATCGAGGACGCGGCGATGCTGGACGGCGCGGGCGAGTGGAAGCGGTTCCGTCACCTGTACCTGCCGTCGGCCTACGGCGCGATCCTGGTCGTCACCATCAACACCTTCATCAGCGCCTGGGACGACTTCCTCTGGCCGCTGATCGTGCTGCGCTCCGAGGAGCACTTCACGCTGACACTGGGGCTGGCCCGGCTGCAGACCTCGTCGTTCGGCTACGACCAGCGGCTGGTGATGGCGGGCTCGGTGATCTCGGTGATCCCGGTGCTGGTGCTGTTCGTGATCACGCAGCGGTGGTTCTACAAGGGGGTCTCGTCGGGGGCCGTGAAGCTCTGAGTCGGTACGGCGGTCAGCGCCGCCCGCGCCGACTCGGCGACCCGGAACTCGACCACCGTGCCGGGCGGGACGGCGGCCTCCTCGTCGGCGCCGAGCGGGAAGGCGACCGTGCGGGTCTCGCCAGGCGCCAGCTCGACGGCCTGGAAGCCGCACAGTTCGAGGGTGCGCGGCCAGACGGGCGTCCGCAGCCGGCGCAGATAGAGCTGGGCAACCGAACGGCCCTGCCGCCGACCGGTGTTGGTGACGTCCGCCTCGACCGCGAGCCCGGACAGCCGCGGTGGACCGTACGCGAAGCTCGTGTACGACAGCCCGTGCCCGAAGGAGTGCGGCGGCTCGGCGCTCTCGTCCACGTAGCCGCCGTACTCGATGTCCTTGTGGTTGTAGTGGACGGGGAGTTGGGCGGCGGAGCGCGGGACGGAGAGCGGGAGGCGGCCGAGCGGCTCCGTCAGCCCGAGCAGTACCTCGGCGATCGCCTCGCCGCCCCACGGGCCGGGGTACCAGGCGGTGAGCAGGGCGCCCGCGGTGTCGGGCACGACGTGTGGGCGGCCCTGGATCAGGACGACCGCCGTCGGCGTGCCCGTGGCGACCACGGCGTCCAGCAGTGCGTACTGGCCGCGGCCCAGCCCCAGCCCGGCCAGGTCGGCGCCTTCGCCGCAGGTCATGTGGGAGACGGCGGTCCGCGCGGCACCGTTGGCGTCGAACTCCGTGTCGGGCGTACGGGCGCTGCTGCCGCCCAGCACGAGCACGGCCAGGTCGGAGGCGGCGGCCACGGCGACCGCGGCGGGGATGCCGGAGAGGTCGTCGCCGGTGAGGGCGCAGCCAGGGGCGTGGCGGATGTCGACGCCGGGCCGGGCGAGGGTGCGCAGGGCATCGAGGACGCTGGTGCCCGTGCCGGGGGGTTGCGGGGCGGTGTAGTCGCCCAACTGGTGGGCGGTCGTGGCCGATTGGGGTCCCAGGACGGCGATACGGGAGACGGAGTCCGGGACCGGCAGTACGCCGTCGTTGCGGAGCAGCGTGACGGCGGCGCGGGCAAGGGCCGTGCTCAGGTCCCTGCCGCCGGTCGGGGGCGCGGTCGTGTCGCCGTGCCGCCGGTCGAACAGCCCCAGCCGGAACTTGAGCCGCAGGACGCGGGCGACGGCGGCGTCGACGGCCTCCTCGGCCACCAGCCCTCGCTCGACCGCCTCTTCCAGGTGGGTGAAGCCCTCGTCCCAGAGGCTCAGATCGACACCGGCGTCGAGCGCGAGCGCGCCCGCCGACACCTTGTCGCCGGTGATCCGGGCCAGCCGGTCCACGGCGAGTCCGTCCGCCATGACCAGACCCTCGAACCCCCACTGGACCCTGAGGAGTTCGGTGAGCAGGGCGCGGTTGCCGGCGCAGGGCAGCCCGTCGACCTGGTTGTACGCGGCCATGACGGCGGCGGCCCCGGCGCGGATGCCGGCCCGGGCGGCGGGGAGGTGGATCTCGTGCAGTTCCCGCAGCCCCAGTTCGGACTCGGCGGAGTTCCGGCCGCCGACGGTGGCGCCCTGACCGGCGAAGTGCTTGAGGACCACGGCGGCCTTGCCGGCGGCGAAGTGCTCGCCGGGCTCCCCCTGCATCCCGCGTACGACGGCCTCCGTGAGGCGGGCCGCCAGGTACGGGTCCTCGCCGAAGCACTCCTCGGTGCGGCCCCAGCGCGGGTCACGGGCGATGTCCAGCGCCGAGACCAGGGCGACATGGCCACCCCGGGCGCGCAGTTCGGCGGCGGCGTGGGCGGCGGCGCGCTCGTACAGCGCCGGATCCCAGGTGGCGCCGACGGCCAGATTGACCGGGAGGACCGTGCCGTCGAGGGCCATCAGTCCGTGCGGCACCTCCTCGACGAACAGCGCGGGGATCCCGAACCGGCTGCGCTCGACGACATGCCGCTGCACCAGCTCGGCGAGGGCCGCGCCGTCCTCGGCGCCGGGTCCCTCGCCGTGCTCGACACCGGACCAGGCGTCGGCGCGTTGGAGGCCGTAGAGGGCGCCGAGTCCCTCGAAGCGGTCGGTCTCGGCGTACAGGGCGTCGGTGAGTTGGAAGCCGCCGTCGGGGGTGCGGTGGTAGGCGTTCCAGCCGTACATCCGCTGGTTGAGCTGGCCGACCTTCTCACGCAGGGTCATACGGGAGAGGAGGTCGCGGACGCGGGCGTCGACGGGGGCGGTGGGGTCGCGGTGGAGCGGGGTGTGAGGGGTGTGGGGGGTGAGCGGGGCGTGGGGGGTGAGCGGGGTGTGCGGGAGGCCGGTGCGGTGCCGCTGCTCGGCGGAGCCGGTCATCCGTCGTGTCCCGCGTCGTGTCCCATGCCGTACCCCATGTCGTGGCCCAGGCGGGCGAGGGCGACGGCACCCCTGGAGCCGTCGGGAACCCAGTCGAGGGTGAGGCCGAGCGGCTGCGTCCGGGCGGAGAGGAGGGCGGTCAGCGGCCCGTCCGGGCCGAGCAGGCCGCCGGTCGCGACGATCCGCTCCCCGGGCCGGGGTTCGAGGGCGCGGACGAGGCCGGACAGGTGGTCGGCCGCCCCTTCGAGGATTCCCTGGGCCACGGCGTCCCTGTGGCCGGCGGCCTCCGCGACGAGCGGTGCCAGTTCGGCCAGGTGGACCGGCGGCCGGTCCATGACGGCGGGGAGCAGGTGCATGCGGTAGGCCTCGTGCCGGGCCCGGGTCCAGGACGCGTCGCCGTACGGGCCCGGGGCACCCGGCGGCAGCACGTCCTCCGGCACCCCCAGCGCCCGTCCCACCGAGGCGCCCAGCGCCGTAGGCCCGCCCCGCCCGTCCGCCATGCGCAGCGCCACCCGCACCGCCTCGCGCCCGATCCAGAAGCCGCTGCCGTCGTCACCGAGCAGCCAGCCGTCGCCGCCTGCTGTCGTGGTGCACGCGCGTGCGGTGACGCGTGCCGCGACCGCGCCGGTGCCGGCCACCAGGGCGAGCCCGTCGGCGGGATGCCCCGGCGCCGAGGCGAACGCGGCCTCGATGTCGCTGTGCACCTCGACCTCGGCGGCGTCGATGCCGAGCCGCCGCAGTGCGACGGTGAGCGCGGCGTGCGCCCTGACGCGGCCCGGCTCGTCCGGAGCGGTCCGCGAGGCACCGGCGAACCCGCCCGCCACGGCCACGACCCGGCCGCGCAGCGCTTCCGGCACGGCGCGGGCGAGGGCCTCGGCGAGGTGCTCGGTGAGCTGCGGTCCGGGAACGGTCAGCGCGTTGCCGGGTCCGGAGACGCCCTCACCCTCGGGCTCGTCCTCTTCCACGGGCGCCAGGACGGCGCGCGTGCGGGTGCCGCCGGCGTCGAGGCCGACGACGTATGCCGGGGCCTCGTCGGGCGAGGTTTGGTTCAATTCACTATTCATCATCGACCATGGTGGTTGATACATTCGCGACGTACAAGGGCAGGACGCCCAGGACCCGGGGAGGATCCCATCCACACGCTCCGCTTCGGCGTCAACTACACGCCCCGCCACGGGTGGTTCCACTCCTGGCACGACTTCGACCCCGCACGGGCGCGTGCGGACCTCGACGCGATAGCCGCGCTCGGCCTCGACCACATCCGCGTCTTCCACCTCTGGCCGCTGCTCCAGCCCAACCGCACCCTGATCCGCCGCACGGCCGTGGACGACCTGACTCATCTGGTCGACCTGGCGGGCGAGGCCGGTCTCGACGTCATGGTGGACGGCGTACAGGGCCATCTGTCGAGCTTCGACTTCTACCCGGAGTGGACGCGCAGCTGGCACCACCGCAACGTGTTCACCGACCCGGAGGCCATCGAGGCCCAGGCCACCCTTCTGCGCACCCTCGGCCGCGCCCTCGCCGGCCGCCCCCACCTCATCGGCCTCCAGCTCGGCAACGAGCTCAACAACCTGGTCGAGCACAACCCGGTGACGGCGGACGAGGTCGACCACTATCTCGACACCCTGCTGGCCGCCGCCCGGGACGGACTCGGCGACGGCGGCCTGGTCACGCACTCCGCGTACGACGCCGCCTGGTACGGCGACGACCACCCCTTCACGCCCGAGGCCTCCGCCCGCAAGGGCGACCTGACCACCGTCCACCCATGGGTGTTCTCCGGCGACTGCGCCCGCCGCTACGGCCCCCGCTCCCCGCAGGTCCAGCACCTCGCCGAGTACGGCACCGAGCTGGCCAAGGCCTACGCGACCGACCCGGCACGTCCCGTCTGGGTCCAGGAGACGGGCGCGCCGGAACCGCACATCCCGGCCACCGACGCGGCGGACTTCGCGCGCGCCACCGTGCGGAACGCCGCCGGGTGCGCGGGGCTGTGGGGCGTGACCTGGTGGTGCTCCCACGACGTGGACCGCTCGCTGTCCGACTTCCCGGAACTGGAGTACACACTGGGCCTGTTCGACTCGTCCGGCCGCCCGAAGCCGATCGCGAAGGCCCTCGCCGAGACCATCGCCGAACTGCGCCGGGCGCCCGAGAACGCACCGCCGCGCGACATCGCCCTGCTGCTGGACTGCGAGTCGGGCACCCGATCGGTGTCCGGCCCGGGCGGCGCGTTCTTCGAGTCGTGGATGAGGCTGCGGACGGAAGGGGTGCGACCGGCGGTGGTCCTGGCCGACCGGGCACTGGACGCGGAGCACCTGGCGGCGCGGGGCATCAGGGAGGTCGTACGGCCGACCTGAGCACTGAGGGCGAGTCGCCCGTCAGATGCCCGCCAGCGCCTCGGCCACCGCCCGCAGGTTCACCCGCCCCCGCCCGTAGGAGCACAGCGCGCCGCCCTCCGGCAGCCCCGTGTCCACGCGGACGGCGTCCGGTCGGCGGCCCAACAGGGCGTCACGCAAGCGCCGTTGCCAGGGGTGCAGCCCGGCGTCGCAGGTGGCCACGACCAGTGGAGCCGCTCCGCAGTGGCCGACGATGCCCTCGACGAGAGCGTCCGGATCGGCGCACTCACCCGTGACCGCCGTGCCGGTGGCCGTGGGGTCGACGGCGCGCACCTCGGTCAGCAGGTCCTCGCCGCCCCAGTTGAGTGCGGGGTGCGGCGGCGGGAAGAGGTCGACGACATGGGCGCCGCGCACGGCGGGCGGTACGCCCCGGCCGCGTACGGCGCGCCGCGCGGCGGTGAGACCGGCCCCGGCGTCCCAGTCGGCGACCTCGCCGGGCGGGGTGGCATAGCGCTCGGCGAGCCGTCGTACCCGGCCGGCGGCCTCCTCGACGCGCTCCGGGGCGAGCACGCCGGTCCGCAGCGCGTCGAGCACCGCGTCCCGGCAGGCCAGCGTGACGTCCAGGTCCGGTACGGCGACGATGACCTGGTCGGCTCCGGCGGCGAGGGCGATGCGCGCGCCGGCCGCCTCGCCGTACGCGTCGGCGATGGCCTTCATCTCCAGCGCGTCGCTGACGAGGACGCCGTCGAAGCCGAGGTCGTGGCGGAGCAGGTCGCCCAGGATGCGGCGGCTGAGCGTGGCGGGCCGGTTGGGGTCGAGCGCCGGGAACACGACATGGGCGCTCATCAGCATCGGCACACCCGCGGCGACGGCCGCACGGAACGGCTCGACGTCGACGCGGAGTTCGTCGTACGGCCGCGGGTCGACGGCCAGGCCGTGGTGGCTGTCGGTGGCGGTGCCGCCATGGCCGGGGAAGTGCTTGGCGCAGGAGGCTATGCCGCGGGCCTCGGTGGCGGTGATCCAGGCGCGCAGATGGCGGGCGGCGCGTTCGGGGCCGGCGCCGAAGGAGCGGGTGCGCACGATCGGGTTGTCCGGCCGGTGCTGGAGGTCGGCGACGGGGGCGTAGGAGGCGGTGATGCCGAGGCGGGCGAGGTGTCCGGCCAGCGCGTCGGCGCAGCGGGCGGTGAGGTTCGGGTCGTCGGCGACACCGAGGGCGTAGGAGCCGGGGACCTCGGGGGCGCCGGCGCTCACCAGGTGGCCGATGCCGCCGCCCTCGTTGTCGATGGCGACCACGAGGTCGGGGCGTATGGCCCGCAGTTCGTCGGTGAGGTGGCGCACCTGCCGTGCGTCGCGGATGTTGCGGGTGAAGAGGATGACGCCGCCGAGGCCGCGGTCGATGAGCTCCTTGAGGGTGTCCGGCACGCTCGTGACCCCGTCGAACCCGGCGACGAGACAGCGGTGGGCGGCTTCGTCCAGGTCGCCGGGGAGCGCGGCGGCCGACCGGAGGGGGACGTGCTCGTGTTCGAAAGGGCTCACCTCGACAATGCTCTGGCTGGGTCAGCCGAAAGTCAACCATCCGGTGGTTTGCTGATTCAACAGCAGAGTGCCGGGGTCGGCTGTGCGGTGCGGTGGGGCGCCGGGGACCCGCTCGCGTCGCCCTCCCGCCGACGCCCCTTCGGATTCCGGACACCATGACGTCATGCCGAACGGGCACGTTGCCGTCGTCCCCTCCTGCCTCGCCCTCTAGTCGTCCGCCCGCCTGCGTGCGGGTGCGACGCGGAAGGACGACCGCGCCGTGTCCTCGCTCCCGCTCAGCGATCTCCCCGGACCGCTGCCCGCCGCGCCAGCCCCGGCGTCGGCCCGCTCCCCCCGCTCCCCCTTCTCCCTCGCCCGCCTCACCCGCCACGCGCTGACCCTGCTCCCGCTCCTGCTGATCGGTGCGTGGGCGGCGGCCGACCGGTCCGCCTTCCTCGACGGGGCCAGGCGGCTCGCCTCCGCCGACCCCTGGTGGCTGCTCGCCGGTCTCTTCTTCACCTGCATGGGCTGGGTGGTCGCCGCCCTGGTCCGCCAAGGGGCCATACCGGAACGTCTGCCGCCGGGCCTGCTGCTCGCGTCGCAGTTCGCGGCCGGCGCCGCCAACCACGTGCTGCCGGCGAGCATCGGCGCCCACGCAGTCACCCTGCGCTTCCTGCAGGGCCAGGGCATACCCCTGGCCCGGGGCACCGCCTCACTCGCCCTGTACTCGCTGGTCAAGCCGATAGCGAAGACGGTCGTGCTGCTCGGCTTCCTGGTGGCCTTCCCCGAGCTGCTGCACCTGGGCGAACTCGTCCCGGACCAGCGGACGTTGCTCCTGGTCGCCGCGGGCGTGACGACCGCTCTCGGCACGGCGGGCGTGCTCGTGGCAGTCGTGCGGCCGCTGCGCCGCCCCCTCGTCTGCTTCGTCCGCACCGCGCTGACCGACGTACGGATCCTGCACACCCGCCCCAGCCGCGTCCTCGCCCTGTGGGGCGGGGCCGCGGCCACCCCGCTGCTCCAGGCCGGCGTGATCGCCTCGATCGGCTTCGCCCTGGGCCTGCCGCTGTCCTGGACTCAGGTGACCCTCGCCCTCCTCCTCGCCAGCACGGCGGTGGGCGCCGTGCCCGCACCCGGCGGCATCGGCCCCGTGGACGCGGCCCTGGTGTTCACGATGGTCACCTTCGGCGCCCCGACGGGCCTCGCGGCGGCCACCGTCATCGGCTACCGCGTCCTGACGGTGTGGGTCCCGCTGCTGCCGGGCGCACTCATACTGTCGATCATGGTCCAGCGCAAGATCCTCTGACCGACGCCCACTCACGGACCCGCCGACGCCGACCGGCAGCCTCTCGTAGCCTCGACAATCCACATTGAATAGACGAGACGACTAGTCTAGTCTTTTTGAATAGACGCAACGGTAAGTCTCGTATCACTGGCGCGTCGCTCAGCCTGCGACAACTCACGAGAGGCCACAGCAGTGGGCAACCCCACCGTCCGGTCCATGGACTCCACGGACCGAACCGACACACCGGACAGAATGAAGGGCGGCGGACTCGCCGTGTTCAGCGTGGCCTTCGCCTTGTGGATCACCATGGCGGGCACCACGGCGCCGACTCCCCTCTACCCGCTCTACGGCGAGCAGTTCGGCTTCACACCCTTCACCGTGACCGTCGTCTTCGCCGTCTACGCGCTCGGCGTCGTTCTCGGACTGCTGCTCTTCGGGCGCCTCTCGGACCAGGTGGGGCGCCGCCCGGTGCTCATCGCGGCCACGCTGCTGTCCGTGTGCGCGGCGGCCGTCTTCCTGGTCGCCCAGAACGTCGGGGTCATGCTCGTCGCCCGGGTCGTCTCCGGGTTCTCGGCCGCCCTGGTGACCGGTGCGGCCACCGCCTCCCTCGCCGAACGGCTCGGGCCCACCGCGCGCGTAAAGCCCGCCACCATCGCGCTGTTCGCCAACATGGGCGGCCTGGCGTGCGGCACGCTGCTCGCCGGCGTCCTGGCCGATGTCGCCCCGTCCCCGCTGCGCACGCCGTGGGTCGTCATGCTCGTCCTGGCCGCCATCGGCATGCTCGGTGTCATGGTGAACGGGGAGAGCTGCGCGCACCGGACCGGCTTCTCCCTGCAGTTCCAGCCGCTGCACGTGCCGAGCGAGATCCGCTCGGACTTCCTGCGCTCCGCCATGGCGGCCGGTTCGGGCTTCGCGGTGCTCGGCGTGCTGACCGCCGTGACCGGACTGTTCCTCGGCACCGTGCTCAACGAAACCAGCCATGCGCTCACCGGCCTCGTGGTCTTCATCGCCTTCGCCTGCACCGCGCTCGGCCAGCTCCTGGTCCGTGCGCTCAAGCCGGCCACCGCCCTGCCCGCCGCCTGCCTGGGCCTGATCGTCGCGGCCGCCCTGATCGCCACGTCGATGGCCACCGGCACCCTGGCACCCCTGCTGATCGGCGCCGCGGTCAACGGGCTCGCGACGGGAATCGCCGTGGGCCACGGCATCGGCAGCATCACCACGCGCAGCGCTCCCCAGCACCGGGGCGCCTCGGTGTCCACCTTCTTCGCCATCCTGTACTCGATGCTGGCGGTACCCGCGATCGGCGTGGGTGTCCTGATCCGCGAGACCAGCCTGCGCCCTGCGGGCGAGACGTTCAGCGCAGCGGTGGCCGCGCTCTCCCTCTGCGTCCTGCTCAGCCTGGTGCGGACGGGCAGGAAGGCCGCCTGATCCCGCCATCGCTCGCCACGACGGACGGCGGATCCGCTGTGCCAGAATCTCAGCAGTGACACGACTCGAAAGGTTGACGGACCATCAGCGCCACGCGTAAGCCACGACCCGCCTGCGAACAGGCCGAGGTCATCAGCCGAACCGGCCCTCACCGCAGCGAGAGTGTCCGGCTGGCGGTGCTGAACGCCGCGGACGATCTCCTCGTCGAGCGGGGGTTCGCCGGTCTGACCATCGAGGGCATCGCCCAGCGCGCCGGCGTGGCCAAGCAGACGATCTACCGCTGGTGGAAGTCGAAGGTCGACATCCTCCTGGACACCCTCATCGACGACGCCCGTGAAGCCCTTCAGTGGCGGACGGACGAGACCGTGAGCGCCGAGGAGAACCTCGCCTCCCATCTCCGGCGCGTGGCCGACTTCTTCGAGGAGCCGGCCGGCCAGGTGCTCCAGGCACTGCTCGGCCACGCCCAGCTGGAGAGCGACACCGCCGCGTCACTGCGGGACGGCTTCCTGAAGGAGCAACGCGAACGCGACATGACCGGCCTGCGCGAGCTCCTCGCCCGCGATCACGGGACCACCGTCGACGACCGGACCCTCGACCACCTCGTCGATCTGCTGCTCGGCCCGCTCTACTACCGGGTACTCGTGGCCGGCACACCCATCGACAGGGAACTCGTGGACTCCACCGCACGACTCGTGCTGGCTCTCGCCCGTGAGCCGTCACCCAAGGCCTGATCACTGGCCGTTGCATGAGAGTGGCCCCCGGCTCGACAGCCGGGGGCCACTTTCACAAGCAACGGTCAATGCGGCCCGGACAGTCGGCGAAGAGCAGCGAGCGGCCTCCACCGTCGGGCACGAGGTGCAGGGACACGGCCCGCAGGAAGGGGTGCCGGCGCAGGCCGTCCAGCAGGGCGCCGATGTGCTGCGGCCGTCCGGCGAGCCGCCCGATCAGCGAGGTGCGGTCGGCGGGTACTGCGTCGGGCCTTCCGGAGCGCGAGCACAGCAGGAACCGTGTGGTGGCACCCGCGGTGTCCTGTATCCCGGTGGCGGCGGCGCGCAGTCCGTAGTGGCCGGCGGCGAACTCACCGGCCACCGCGGCATCGCACTCCGACCTGGACGTGGTCTGGATCCACCGGGCCGCCGACCGGCCCGGGGAGGCACTGCGGGACGCCGTACTCAAGGCCACCGTTCCCTCGCAGGGCGGCGCCGCGTGGGCGGCCGGCGAGTCCGGTGCCATCCGGGAGATGCGCCGCCACTTCACGGAGGGCCTGGGCCTGGACCGCCGGCACACCTACGCGAAGGGCTACGGGAAGCTGGACGAGGCTGACCAGCGCGATCCCCTGGCCTCGGACTGACACCAGGCACCGACACCGGCACCGTCCGGTCCGGTGACCGCGCGCTACTCCTCCCCGACCCGCACCACCGCGACCGTGATGTTGTCCGGCCCGCCCGCGTCGATCGCGGCCTTCCACAGCTCGAAGGCCGCCCGCCCGTCGTCGTGCTCGTCGAGGATCCGCTCAAGGACGTCTGTGGGCACCGGGTCGGTGAGGCCGTCCGAGCAGATCAGGTAGCGCTCGCCGGGTGTCGGGGTCTCGGACGTGACGTGGGGATGGATGGCGCGGTAGGTGGGCGAGCCGCCCAGGCACTGGGTGACCAGGGAGGTGGTCCGGCCCGGCGGATGTGGTGGATTGTCGTCGACGCTCACCTGGCGCAGCCCGTCGCCGCCGGCCGCGAGGACCTGACTGTCGCCGACGTTGAAGACCAGGACCGAGTCGGACTGCACGACGACGCCGGCGACCGTGGTCCCCATGGCGGTGAGCTCGGTCACCTGGTCGCCGCCGGCCGCCTGGTACACGGCGCGGTTGCAGGTGTTCACAACGTCGCGGACGGCGACCTCGCTGGTCAGGGCCGGGCCCAGCGCGGCGAGCTGCCGGGCGACCAGGGAGCTGGCCACCTCACCGCCGGGATGCCCGCCGAGCCCGTCGGCGACGGCAACGACGAGCGGGGTGCCGAGTGGGAAGACCAGGGTCTGTGGATTCTCGGTCACCGTGCCGCACAGGGTCCACGGCCCGACGACGAGGCTGTCCTCGTTCCGCTCGCGCAGCAGGCCGGGATGACTGATCGCACTCACAGCGACGTACGGCACAAGCCGCCACCGCCTTCCCGCACGGGTCACGACGCCGGGCCGGGACTCCGGCCTGCCCCCCGTCTTACGAGTCTAGGAACAACCGCCTCCCCCGTGCCAGCGCACCCGCACCCCATGTGTGACGCGGGCCAGGCCCGACATGGGTGCGGATTCCGCCGGGTCGGGGCAGGTGGCCGTGTCCCTGCTCGGCGGAGATGCGGTGTGAACTCGGTTGGATTCCGGCACGAAGGAACGGTCCCCGGACAGCGAGGTCCCGGCCCTCGACTCCGGGGAGGGCCGCGACCGTACCGCGCTCGCGCCCGCCGTTCGTGCCCAGGCGGGGCGGCCGGTGCCGGTCGTTTCCGGCGGCGCCCACTGGGGCGGCGGCCTGTGGATCGGCGCCCTGGACCTGGCCCGCATCGGCCTGCTCTGCCTGAACGGCGGCAGGTGGGGCGGACGCCAGGTCCTGTCGCGCCGCTGGGTCGAGGAGTCGTGGACGCCCTGCCGCGTCAAGCCCGAGTACGGCTTGTCGTGGTGGCTCAACGACCGGGGCACGGTCTGGCCCCGGGCCCCGGGCCCCGCGCACCGACCGCTGCGCCCGCGGCAACGGCGGCAGTCACCTGCTGTGGGTGGACCCGGCCCGGGACCTCGTGATCGCCTCACGCTGGGGCACGGACGTCGAACGCCTCCTGACCGAGGTGTCCGGAGCGGTCCCGCCCCGGACACTCCACGGCCGAGGGCCTCGGGCCGGCGGTCAGCCCTCGTCCGGCGTCAGCCGCAGCGAGATGCTGTTGATGCAGTAGCGCTGGTCGGTCGGGGTCGGATACCCCTCCCCCTCGAATACATGCCCGAGATGCGACCCGCACCGGGCACAGCGCACCTCCGTCCGCACCATCCCGTGCGAGCGGTCCTCGATCAGCTCCACCGCGTCGGTGTCCTTCGGGTCGTAGAAGGACGGCCAGCCGCAGTGGGACTCGAACTTGGTGGTGGAGGTGAAGAGTTCGGCGCCACAGGCACGGCAGGAGTAGACGCCGTTCGTCTTGGTGTTGGTGTACTCACCGGTGAAGGCGGGCTCCGTGCCTGCCTCGCGGAGGACGGCGTACTCGGCCGGGCTCAGCTCCGCGCGCCACTCCTCGTCCGGCTTTTCGACGTCGTACGACATGGGTCCTTGTCCCTCACTTCGCCAGGCGGTCCAGGATGAGCGGGCCGAGGTCGGTGACATCGCCCGCGCCCATGGTGAGAACGAGATCACCGGGCTTCGCCATTCCCGCGACCAGCGCGGGCACCTCGCCCTTGTCGTGCACCGCCGTCACCTCGGCGCCCGCCGCCCGTGCCGCCTCGATCACCAGGTCGCTGGTGATGCCGGGGATCGGGTCCTCGCGGGCCGGGTAGATGTCCAGGACCAGCGAGGAGTCCGCGAGGGCGAGGGCGTCGCCCATCTCCTTGCCGAGCTCCTGGGTGCGGGAGAAGAGGTGGGGCTGGTAGACGACCAGGATCCGGGCGTCTCCGGCGGCCGCGCGCATGGCCTCCAGGTCGGCCGTCATCTCGGTCGGGTGGTGGGCGTAGGAGTCGATGACCTGGACGCCCGCGGCCTCGCCCTTCAGCTGGAGGCGCCGCTTCACCCCGGTGTAGGCCGCGAGCGCCGGGGCCAGCTCGGCGGCCGGGACGCCCAGCGCGGCGCCGGCGGCCAGGGCGGCGACCGCGTTGAGCGCGTAGTGCCGGCCCGGGACCGAGACCGTGAAGGTGAGCTCCTGGCCGTCCAGCAGGACGGTGACCTGGCTCTTCAGCCCCTGCGGCAGCACCGACAGCACACGTACGTCGGCGTCCTCCGCCTCGCCGTACGTCACCGTCCGGACCGTGCCGGACACCCGTCGGGTCAGCTCCCGCGCCCCGTCCTGGTCGGCCGAGATCACCAGCGTGCCGCCCTCGGTGATGCGGTCGGCGAACGTCACGAAGGACTCGTAGATCTCGTCCATCGACGCGTAGTTGGCGTGGTGGTCGAGCTCGACGTTCAGGACGATCGCGACGTCGGGCGTGTACTTGTGGAAGCTGCGGTCCGATTCGTCCGCCTCGGCGACGAAGATGTCCCCGTCGCCGTGCAGGGCGTTCGAGCCGGGGGCGTCCAGGTCGCCGCCGATGGCGTACGACGGCTTCAGGCCCAGCTCGGACAGGGAGACCGCCAGCATCGACGTCGTGGTCGTCTTGCCGTGCGTACCGGCGACGGCGATCGGACGCAGCCCGTCCATCAGCGCGGCCAGCGCGTCGGAGCGGTGCACCACCGGGATGCCCAGCTCGGCGGCGCGGGCCAGCTCCGGGTTGTCCTTCCGGATCGCCGACGACACCACGACACAGCTGGCGTCGTCGGCGAGGTGCTCCGCGGCGTGCCCGATGTGCACGGTCACGCCCAGCGCCCGCAGCGCCTCGGCGGTCGCCGACTCCTTGGCGTCACTGCCGGCCACCTTGGCCCCACGCTGCGCGAGAATCTTCGCGATCCCCGACATCCCGGCGCCGCCGATGCCGATGAAGTGCGGTCGGTCCATGGCGGTGGGAATGCCGGGTGCCATGCGTGTTCTCCCAGGATTGCGATACGACGATGAGGCCCCAGCCTATTGGCTGGGGGGTGACTGCAACGCCCAGGGGCGCGGGGAACTGCGCGACAAGCCAGAGGCGACCCGCAGCCGGGAACCGACGTCAGCCCCTACGGCGCGGCCCCCGAAAACCCCCCTACGCCTTACTGTGCGAGAACAGCTTCAGCACGGGCACCCCCACCCTGTGCCGAGCCCGAGAAGCCCAGTCCCGATGGAAGAACTCCTCCACGTAGTGGGGATCGGTCAGCACGATCACCTCATCCGCCCGGACCTCCTCCACCACCGCCTTGAGCGCATCCAGCGGATGGTCCTCCAGCAACCGCCCCTCCGCCGCCGCCCCGGCGGAGCGCAACGCCGTGAGCGACACCTCCAGCGCCCGCTCCCCCGTACTGAGCGCCTCCTCCCCCTCCGGGGTCTTCCCCTCCCGGACCGCCTCGTCCAGCTCGCCGAGGGCGATGTCGTCGATGGCGCGCAACAGCCTGTCGGCCTGCTCGCCGCGCGGCTGGAGCAGCACATGGAAGGCGACCTGTTCGTCCCCGTGCAAGGTGGTCACGAACTCCACGTCGGCGGACGTCAGGGCCTTCTCGATCATCAAAACGCTTGTGAACACCGGGCGCCCCTTCTGCGGAAACCATCCTGCCCCGTGCTCGCACGGGGACTGCGAGTTTTAGTGTGCCCGGCGGAAGCTAAACGGAACGGCCTATTCCGCCGTTTTCAGGACTACGGCATCGATAGAACCCATGTCCGTACCAACCTCACGTCCGCCGGTACCTGCCGAACAGGAATCCGTCCTCCTCCAGCAGGGATGCCAGCCCGAACCGTTTCGGGACCGCCACCGAGGGCCCTCCGGCGATGCGCTGCGCGTCACCGGCGGTGAGCATCGGGGAGATCGTCAGACAGAGCTCGTCGAGCACCCCGGCGGCCACCAGCTGACCGAGCAGCCGCGGCCCGCCCTCGGTCAGCAGCCGGGTGTGGCCGAGCTCGGCCAGGGCCCGGACGGCACGGGCGGGGTCCACGCCGACGCCGTCACCGGCGACCACCACGCGCGCCCCCGCCTTCTCCGCGGCGGCGATCCGGTCCGGGGCAGCGGCGGCGCCCGTGAGGACCAGGGTGGGCACGGAGGGAGAGGTGAACAGCGGCAGGCCGTAGTCCAGGTCCAGGCTCGCGCTGACCACCGCGATGGCCGGAGCGGGCTCCTGACCGGCGGCTTGACGGGCCTGCGCGAACTCGGCACGCGCGCGTGCCGGACGGTACCCCTCCTGACGTACCGTTTCGGCACCGACGATCACGACGTCCGCCAGTGCCCGCAGCGTGCCGAAGATCCGCATGTCGGCCGCGCTGGAGATGGGCTGCGAACGGCCGTCGTGCTGGGCGGCCCCGTCCAGCGTGGACACCATGTTGGCCCGCAGCCAGGGCTGCCGCCCGTCGGGCCCGGGCCGCGGGTAGGCATAGGCGACGGCGAGCTCGGCGAGACTCCACTCCCGGTCGACCAGGTCCCCACCGGGAAAAACGACCCCGGAGCCCCCGCCGGCGGCACCGGCGGCACCGGAAACAAGCTCCCCATCAGCAGCTCCACCCCCGTCCGCCCCGGCCGAACCGCCGGAGCCCCTCGCTGTTGTTTCGTCGGTCACAGGGAACAGGCGTCGCATGCCAAGGAGTGTGGCACGGCGCTTAGCATGGTGAACCGTGTCGTCCTCCACCGCCGCGTCCAAGCCGAGCCCGATAGCCGAAGCGAGCCCGCTCTCGCTCTGCACCCGTGAGCCGCACGTCCCCGCGGACCGGCTGGTCGCCGAGATGGTGCCGCCGCCTCGTTTCGACTCGGTCCGCTTCAGCACGTACATACCGGACCCGAACCAGCCCAGCCAGACCGACGCTGTCCGCGTCCTGGAGGGCTTCGCGGGCGGGCTCGGCGGGGCGCACGCCAGCGGCGCCGGGAAGACCGGCAAGCGCGGTTTCCTGGGGTTCGGCAGGTCCAAGGCACCCAAGACCCCGGCAGGTCCCCGCGGTGTCTACCTCGACGGCGGCTACGGCGTCGGCAAGACCCACCTGCTCGCCTCCCTCTGGCACGCGACGCCGGCCGAGCCGTCGCTCAAGGCGTTCGGCACCTTCGTGGAGCTGACGAACCTCGTCGGCGCCCTCGGCTTCCAGCAGACGGTGCAGACCCTCTCCGGTCACCGGCTGCTGTGCATCGACGAGTTCGAGCTGGACGACCCGGGCGACACCGTCCTCGTCTCCACCCTGCTCGGCAAGCTGGTCGACGCGGGCGTCGCGCTCGCCGCCACCTCCAACACGCTGCCCGGCAAGCTCGGCGAGGGCCGCTTCGCGGCGGTCGACTTCCTGCGGGAGATCCAGGGCCTGTCGGCCCACTTCCGTGCGCTGCGCATCGACGGCGAGGACTACCGCCACCGCGGCCTGCCGGAGGCGCCGGCGCCGTACTCGGACGAACAGGTGACGAAGGCGGCGTACGCCACCGCGGGCGCCTCGCTCGACGACTTCCCGCATCTGCTGGACCACCTGGCCCGCGTCCACCCCAGCCGGTACGGCGCGCTCACCGATGACCTCAAGGCCGTGTGCCTCACCGACGTACAGCCGATTCCGGACCAGTCCACCGCCCTGCGGCTCGTCGTGCTCGCCGACCGGCTCTACGACCGTGAGGTCCCGGTCCTGGCCTCGGGACTGCCCTTCGACCGGCTCTTCAGCGAGGAGATGCTGAAGGGCGGCTACCGCAAGAAGTACTTCCGCGCCATCTCGCGGCTCACCGCCCTGGCGCGCGACGCGCAGGGTCTCGTCACCGCCTGACGCTCACTATCCCGTCAACTCCCCCTGGTCAAGGGGGAGTTTTAGCCATGCCACCCTCGCATTTCAGGCTCTCTTCAGCTTGAAACGTTAAGTTAACCCTGCAAACAACTTTGCCGGGCTAATGTGTTTCTTGACCAACGATTGACCAAGTGTTGGCACGCGCAAGAGGTGTGGACTGACTGGAAGGGGGGCGCATGTTCCGAGGTACGACGGCACGGACCGTGGTTTCGCTTCTCGCCGCCGTCCTGCTCGCCCTCCAGTTCTTCGCACCCACCGCATCCTTCGCAGACGCGCACACAGTCAGTCAGGCAAAGGCCAAAGCCCAGCCCGGAATCAAACTCTCCGGGAAGGCGCTGCGCGACGAAACCCTCACATCCCGCCACTGCGAACCCTCGGGCCATGGGGACCCGACCGGTCCGCTGCGGACTCGTGACCGTCAGCGCGTCGCCGACTCAGGGCCCCTGGCGCCCTACCGGCCCCTGATCACTCAGGATCCCGCGTCCGCGCGCGAACCGGCCACCGCCGGCACCGCGCACGAGCGCCCGTCGAGACCCGCGGCGGCGCACACCCCGGCCGCGCTTCAGGTCTTCCGCTGCTGAGCAGCAGAGCAGATCCCCCCACCTCTGTCATGTAACCCCGACGCGCCACTGCGGCGCGCCAGGAGGAGTCACCACATATGCAGCCCCTCATCGACAACGCCCGCACGTTCGGACAGCGCCCTGAGGAGTTCGCCAAGCTGGCCGAAGGGCAGTCCCCGCAGGTCCTGTTCATCACCTGCTCCGACTCCCGGGTCGTCCCGGCCCTGATCACCGGCGCCCGCCCCGGTGAGCTCTTCGAGCTCCGCACCGCGGGCAACATCGTCCCGCCGTACGCCTCCGAGCACCCCACCAGCGAGGCGGCCACCATCGAGTACGCCGTGGAGGTCCTCGGCGTCAGCGACATCGTGGTCTGCGGCCACTCCCACTGCGGCGCCGTCGGCGCGCTGGTGCGCGGCGACGACCTCGACGCCGTACCAGCCGTGCGCGACTGGCTCACGAACGCAACCCCGCGTCCGACGGGAGCCGCCGAGGACCCCGAGGTCGCCGAAGGCGTCCAGGCCCATGTGCTCGCGCAGCTGCTGCGGCTGCGCTCGTACCCGTTCATCGAGCAGAAGCTGAAGGAGCGTCAACTGACCCTGCACGCCTGGTACTACGAGGTCCACAAGGGCGCCGTACAGGCGCACAGCCCCGCGACCGACGCGTTCGAGGCCCTGTGATCGGCATGCTGACCAAATACCCTCATCTGCGGCAGGACTTCGCCGCCTCGCTGGTCGTCTTCCTGGTCGCGCTGCCGCTGTGCGTCGGCGTGGCCGTCGCCTCCGGAGTGCCGGCCGAGCTCGGCCTCGTCACCGGCATCGTGGGCGGCATCGTCACCGGCATGATGCGCGGCAGCAGCCTCCAGGTCTCCGGACCGGCCGCCGGTCTGACCGTGCTGGTCTTCGAGGCCGTCCAGGAGTTCGGGCTGCCCGTGCTCGGTGTGCTGGTGCTCGCCACCGGCCTGCTCCAGCTCCTCATGGGCGCCCTGAAGCTGGGGCGCTACTTCCGGGCCATCTCGGTCTCCGTCGTCGAGGGCATGCTGGCCGGTATCGGCCTTGTGCTCATCGCCGGACAGCTCTACTCGGTCGCGGGCGCCAAGGCGCCCGCCTCGGGGCTGGAGAAGATAGCCGGGCTGCCCGGCGCGCTCGTCGAGGCCGTCGGGAACACCGGGGCGCTGGCCTCGATCGGACTGGGCGCGGGCACCATCGCCGTCCTGGTGCTGTGGAAGCGGATGCCGCGCCAGGTGCGCACGGTGCCCGGTCCGCTCGCCGCGGTCGGTCTGGCCACGCTGGTCGCGGTCGTCTTCTCGCTGCCGGTCGCCACCGTCGAGGTCAAGGGCCTGCTGGGCTCCATCCAGCCGCCGTCCCTGAGCGCCTTCGGCGAGCTCGCGAGCGTCGGTGTGATCGGCACGATCATCGCCTTCACCCTCATCGCGTCGGCCGAGTCGCTGTTCAGCGCCGCGGCCGTGGACCGGCTGCACGACGGGCCGCGCACCGAGTACGACAAGGAGCTGATGGCGCAGGGCGCGGGCAACGCCGTCTGCGGTGCGCTCGGCGCGCTGCCGATGACCGCGGTCATCGTGCGCAGCTCCGCCAACGTCCAGGCGGGCGCCAAGACCAAGGCGTCCCGTGTCATGCACGGTGTGTGGCTACTGCTGTTCGCGGCGCTGCTGCCCGCCACGCTGGCGCTGATCCCGATCCCCGCGCTGGCCGGCATCCTGGTCCACTCGGGCTGGAAGCTGATCCCCTTCCGCGGCATCGTCTCGCTGTGGCGCGGCCACCGGGGCGAGGCGCTGATCCTCGTGGTCACCGCCGTCTCCATAGTCGCGGTGAACATGTTCGAGGGCGTGCTCATCGGTCTGGCCCTGTCGGTCGCCAAGACCGCCTGGGAGGCCTCGCACGTGAAGCTGGAGGTCATCGACAAGGGCGCCGGACCCATCCAGGCACACCTGTCGGGCAACGCGACCTTCCTGCGGCTGCCGAAGATCCTCGACAGCCTGGAGTCGCTGCCGCAGGACCGCCCGGTGGAGCTGGACCTGTCCGGGCTGCACCACCTCGACCACGCCTGCCGTACGGCCCTGGAGAACTGGGCCGAGCGGCACAGTGCGGCGGGCACGGAACCGGTGCGGGTCACGGCGCCCTGACCGGCGTACGACTCCCACCGATGACGCCCGCTGAGGCATGACCCTGGTCCGGGGCCGTCCATGGCCCCGGACCAGGCAGCGGGCATATCGTTACAGGAGCATTCGGAACGGACCTCTTCGCGAGGAGGCCGTCATGGTCGAGGAGCTGCTGGGCGCGGCCGCGGGAGCGGCTGCCGTGGGCCTGGTGTACGTCGCGGCCGCGGCGCGGGTCGTCAAGCAGTACGAGCGCGGGGTGATCCTGCGGCTCGGACGGCTGGCAGGAGACGTACGAGCGCCCGGGTTCACGTTGATCGTTCCGGTCGTGGACCGGCTGCACAAGATCAACATGCAGATCGTCACGATGCCGGTGCCGGCCCAGGAGGGCATCACCCGCGACAACGTGACCGTGCGTGTGGACGCGGTCGTGTATTTCAAGGTGGTCGACCCCGCGAGCGCGCTCATCAAGGTCGAGGACTACAAGTACGCGGTCTCTCAGATGGCGCAGACGTCGCTGCGCTCGATCATCGGCAAGAGCGATCTGGACGACCTGCTCTCCAACCGCGAGAAGCTCAACCAGGGACTGGAGCTGATGATCGACAGCCCGGCCATCGGCTGGGGCGTCCAGGTGGACCGCGTCGAGATCAAGGACGTGTCGCTGCCGGAGTCGATGAAACGCTCCATGGCCCGGCAGGCCGAGGCGGACCGCGAGCGGCGGGCCCGGATCATCAACGCGGACGCCGAGCTCCAGGCCTCCAAGAAGCTGGCCGAGGCCGCCCACCAGATGGAGGACACCCCCTCCGCGCTCCAACTGCGGCTGCTCCAGACCGTGATGGCGGTGGCGGCGGAGAAGAACTCGACGCTGGTCCTGCCCATCCCGGTGGAGCTGCTCCGCTTCCTGGAGAGGGGCGCGGAGGAGGCGCCCGCGAGGCACGACGGGAAGCACACGCCGGCGCCGAAGCGCGATGCGGGTCACGCCCTGGAGGAATCCGCGGACCCGAGCGCCGGGCCGGACGTCGGCCAGGACGCCGAGCAGGCCGTCGAGCCCGTGGCCGAACGGGACGTCGAGCGGACGGTGGACGACATCATCGAGGACGCCACCGAGAAGTGACCCACGCGGTGCGGGAGCCCGAAGGGACACACGCTACGCGCGTGGTTCCCGCGACCGGCACCAGGTGATAGACACGGCGGGGTCACAGTTCCTGTCCGCCAGCAGGAAGGTTGCCCATGTCCGAGCACACGACCGCCGGTCGTACGACCCGTCGTCAACTCCTCGCCAGAACCGGCGCGTTGGGCGTGTCGATCGCCTTCGCCGGAAACCTCACCGAACTCTTCGCGGGCACCGCCGCCGCACAGACCCTGGGCCACACCGGATACGGCCCCCTCGTCCCCGACCCGAACGGCCTGCTCGACCTGCCGGAAGGTTTCCGCTACCGGGTCCTCTCCCGCGAGGGCGACCCGCTCCGTTCCGGCGAGGGCCTGGTCCCCTCCAACCACGACGGCATGACCGCCCTGCCCGGCGGGGGCGGTCGCGTCCACCTGGTCCGCAACCACGAGAACCGCGCCAACGGCAAGGTCCCCGTCCCGACGGTCGCCGGCCTCACCTACGACCCGGCCGGCAAGGGCGGCTGTACGGCCCTGACCCTCGACCGGCGGGGCCGCGTCCTGTCGGAGCGCGTCGCCATCGCCGGTACGGCCGTCAACTGCGCGGGCGGGCCCACGCCCTGGGGCACCTGGCTGACCTGCGAGGAGACCGAGGACAAGGCGGGCACCAACGGCTACACCCGGGACCACGGCTTCATCTTCGAGGTCGACCCGGCGAACCCGTACCGCTCCGGCGCGGTCCCGCTGACCGCGATGGGCCGCTTCCAGCACGAGGCGATCGCGGTGGACCCGCGGCGCGGCGTCGTCTACGAGACGGAGGACGCCTTCCTCAAGCCGTTCGGCCTCTTCTACCGCTTCCTGCCGCACGCCCCGCTCGGCGGCCTCGGTTCCCTGCGCGCGGGCGGGCGGCTCCAGGCGATGCGGGTGCCGGGCGTTCCCGACCTCTCCTCGATCCAGGAGCCGGGCGCGAGCTTCGAGAACATCGAGTGGGTCGACGTACCGGATCCGCTGGCCGTCCAGACTCCCGTCCGGCTGCAGGACTTCGGCCCGCGGGGCATCACGCACGCGCAGAAGCTGGAGGGCTGCTACTGGGGCGGCCGCAGCGTCTACTTCGTCTCCTCCTTCGCCCACAGCGCGGAGGGTTCGGCGGCCGACCACTACGGCCAGATCTGGCGCTACGACCCCGACGCGCGCCGCCTCACCCTGGTGATCGTCTTCGGGCCGGACACGGATGTGCAGCTGCCCGGCGAGTCCCCGGACAACATCTGCCTCGCCCCCAGCGGCGGCCTCATGGTCTGCGAGGACGGCAACGGCGCCCAGCACGTCTTCGGGGTGACCCGGCACGGCGAGGTCTACGCGATGGCGCGCAACGCCCAGAACATCGGTACCCCGCAGGCACCGGAGTGGGGCGAGTTCGCCGGGGTCACCTTCTCGCCCGACGGCGGGACGATGTACGTCAACTGCTACACACCGGGCACCACGTTCGCGGTGACCGGACCCTGGCGCAAGTGACCGCCCGATCACGGGCTCCCCTGCGGAAGCCGCCCCTCCGCGGCGTCCTCTAACCTGTGCGGAATGAACGCACCGGGGGATCTCGTCGACGGCCGTTTCGAGCTGGTGGAACGGCTCGGCAGCGGAGGTATGGGCACCGTGTGGCGGGCGCGCGACACGGTGCTCCACCGCGAGGTGGCACTGAAGGCGGTGCGGTCCGACGCGGACACGGTCGGCGTGATGCGCGAGCGGGTGATGCGGGAGGCGCGGGCGCTGGCCCGGCTCAGCCATCCACATGTGGTGACGGTCCATCAGATCGTGGACGCCGACCCGCATCCGTGGATCGTGATGGAGCTGGTGCCGGGGGTCTCGCTCCAACAGCGGCTGGACGACGGCCCGTTGACTCCGGTCGAGGCGGCCCGGCTCGGCCGCCAGGTGCTCGGCGCGCTGCGGGCCGCGCACGCGGCGGGCATCCAGCACCGGGACGTCAAGCCCGCCAACATCCTCCTGAGCCCCGACGGCCACGCGGTCCTGACCGACTTCGGCATCGCCGCCCTGCAGGGCACGACGGGCCTCACGGCCACGGGCGAGCTCGTCGGTTCGCCCGAGTACATGGCCCCGGAGCGGATCCGGGGGCACGGCGACGACAACCCGGCCGCCGATCTCTGGTCGCTGGGCGTGGTCCTGTACGTCTGTGTGGAGGGCGTCAGCCCGCTGCGCCGCCCCACCACGCTGGCCACCCTGGCCGCCGTACTCGACGACCCGCTCCCGCCGCCGACCCGCTCGGGCTCGCTGACACCGGTGCTCGACGCGCTGCTGGTGCGGGACCCGGCGGCCCGCCCGGACGCCGCCCGGCTGGACGCGATGCTGGCGGCGGTGGAGGCGGGGACGACACCGCACTGGACCCGGCCGACGCTGGCCGCGGGCGCACCGCACCCGGCCCCGGCCCCGGCTCCGGTCCCGACCCAGTTGGACACCCCGCGTCCGACGGTTCCGCAGCAGGTGCCCGCGCCCCGACGCCGTACGGCCCTCGTGGTGACCGTCGCGGCGGCGCTGGTCATCGCCACGGCGGCGGGCGTCGCAATCGCCCTGCGCCCCGGCGGCAGCGACGGTGACGACACGGCAGGCGGCACCACGACCCCGTCGACCTCGGCATCGAGCCCCACCCCGACGAAGCAGCGGCCGTCCCCCTCCCCGACCCGCGCCCGGGAGACCTCCGCCGATCCAGCCGGACCCGTGCGGGCCGGTCGCTGGATCGCCCAGCTCCACTCCGAGCCGGTCGCCGCGGGCACCGCCAACCGTGACCAGCGGCTCGCCGCCATCCGCCGCACCGTCCCCGAGGCGGCCGTCCTGCGCAGCGACGACTACGCCTCCCTGCGCAGCGGCTTCTGGGTGTTCTACGCCCCCGGCCCCTTCCCCACCGGCCGGGCCGCACTGAAGTTCTGCGCCGAGCGCGACCGCACGACGGTGAACACCTGCATCGGCCGCTACCTCAGCAAGAAGGCCGCCGACTTCAGCCTCCAGTGCCGCCCGCCGGCCACCGCACCGACGGGCACCTGCACCCGCCGCGACTGAGAGATCCGGCCCCGCCGGGCGGGTGACACCAGCCCCGGCTCACCCGCCGACGTGCGGGAATGGCCAGGTGGCACCCATAACTTCATGTGGTGATCACTCGCGTACGAAACGTCACCGCAGCCTGTGTCCTGATCGCGTCACTCGGCGCGCTCGCCGCCTGTGCGGGGCCCGAGGAGACCGGCAGTACCCGTGCTCCGCTGCCGGCGCCCTCGGCGTCCGCCGCCTCGCCCCTGTCCTCCACGTCGCCCGGTACCCGGCCGCCGACGCTCGCTCCCGGGCCCGAGGGGCTGACCCCCGTCTTCGAGCACGGTTCGCGGAGCGGGGACCGGGCCCTCGCGCTCACCTTCGATGCCGACATGACCGCCGGTCAGGGGGTACGGGCGAAGCGCGGGGAGCGGTTCGACAATCCGGGGCTGATCGGGGCGCTGCGGGAGTTGAAGGTGCCGGCGACCGTGTTCATGACGGGGCGGTGGGCCGAGGAGTATCCCGGGCAGGCGCGGGCCATCGGGCGGGACCCGCAGTTCGAGGTCGGCAACCACTCGTACAGCCACTACGCCTTCACCGACGACTGCTACGAGCTGCCGACCCTCGACGAGAAGCGGATGCGGGGGGATGTGGAGCGGGCGTACACCGCGTTCCGGACGGTGGGGGTGCGGGATGTGATGCCGTACTTCCGGTTTCCCGGTGGCTGTTACGACCGGCGGGCCCTGAAGGCACTGGCTCCGGTCGGGGTCACGGCCGTGCAGTGGGACGTGGTGAGCGGGGACGCGTTCGCGACGAATGCCCGCGCGGTCGCGCAGGGGGTGCTGGACAGTGTGCGGGCCGGGTCCGTGGTCGTCATGCACTGCACGCTCAGCGCCGCTCCGACGACCGAGCGGGTGATCAGGCGGATCGTGCCCGCGCTGCGCGACAAGGGCTTCCGGTTCGTGAAGGTGTCCGAGCTGATCGGGGCCGCGGGCCGGCGGGGCTGAGGCTCGTACTCTGGACCTATGAGCGAGGAGCAGCCCAGCACCGACTACTGCCTGATCGACGCGACCAGGCCGCCCAAGGCTGACGGGCCGCCGTACGCCGACTGTGTGTTGTGCCTGGAGCCCACTGAGTACCCGGAGTCGTACAAGGGGATCACGCTCTGCCCGGTCTGCGAGTGGCAGGAGGCGCAGCGCACGGCCTGTTCAGGGTGATCTGCGGGACGTGAGCATGCAGGCCACGGAGGTTGCCGCCGCCGTGAGCAGGGCCGCTGCAGCCAGGGGCAGTACGGGCATCGGAACCGTGCCCGAGCGGGAGCCCGTGACCAGGCCGCTGACCGCCGCCTGCGCCGGGGAACCGGTCACCACCACCGCCAGCAGCGCCGCGAGCAGCATCGTCGGGACGGCGCGACCGGTCGAGCGCAGCACCGGCCAGGCGGTGAGCGCGCCGACAGCCGTACCGAGCAGGGCGCAGGCCAGCGTGGCGAGCAGCCCGGCCGCGCCCGCCGGAAGCCGCGGTACACGCATCTGGTGATCCGCGCTCGCCGGGTCACTGATCAGGGTTACGGCGATCGTCGCGAGCGTGCCCAGGGCCGCGGCGGCCGCCAGGGCCACCAGCAGTGCGGCCAGGTGCGCCCGGCCGGGGCCGACCGCCGCGGCGACACAGCTGCGGGCGGCGGGCGGCTCGTTGGCGACACAGATCCGCACCAGCCAGGCGGCGACGGGCAGCAGGGCCGCGGCCGTGTAGCCCAGCGAGTCGAGGACGGGCTGGCCGCCCTGCACGCCGATGCCGAGGAACGCGGCGTACAGGATGAACGGCGGCAGCCAGCGCTGCGAGCGGGCCAGGAGGGCGGCCTGGTAGCGGAGGAGGGCTCTCATCGACGTCATCGGCGACTCTCGGCTTCGGAAATTTCTGAGGGGGCGGAGGGGGCGGAGGGGTCCGAAGGGGCGGAGGGATCGGGAGCGGTGGTTGTCGTCGTCTCCTGGCTCACGCTCACCACGTGCCAGGGCGGGTGGGCGGTCAGCAGGGCCCGCAGCAGGACGTCCGAGTGGGAGGCGGGGACGGTGAGGTGGTGGGTGCCGGGAGCCGGCTCGTTCGTCTCCGTCGCTGTGCGGATCGCCTCGGCGGGGAGGCTCGCGCCGCTCGGACCCTGGACGACGACTGTCGTGTGCGGGCCGGCGGGTGGTGAACTTCCCTCGCCGGTACGGAGGTTGAGCGCGCCGTCGTGCACGGTGTACGTCGCGTCGGGTGCCCCGGCCAGGCGGCGCGGGTCGTGGTCGACGAAGACCACCGCGGTGCCGGCGGCGGTGCGTTCGGCGACGGCACGCTCCAGCTCGGCGCGGGCGTCCGCGTCCAGGCCGGTCCATGCCTCGTCCAGGACGAGCAGCTCCGGTCGGGCGAGCAGGGCCTGGGCGACGGCGACCTTCTGGCTGCTGCCCTTCGACAGCTGGGCCATCGGGGTACGGGCGTACGGGGCGGCGCCGAAGCGGTCGAGCCACTCCAGGGCGGCGCGGGTGGCCGCCGGGCGGGACAGGCCGTGGACCGTGCCGAGGTGGGTGAGGTAGCCGAGGGCGGTGAAGGGGAGGGCGGTGGGGAAGCGTTCGGGGACGTACGCGGTGCGGGGCGCTCCGCTGACGCGGCCTTCGGAGGGGGCGTCTATGCGGGCCAGGAGGCGGAGCAGGGTGGATTTGCCGGTGCCGTTCGTGCCTTCTATGCGGATGAGGGTGGCGGGGGGCACGGTGAGGTGGACGCCGCGTAAGACCCATGGGCCGCGCAGGCCGTAGCGGCGGCCTACGTTGTCCAGACGAAGATCGCGATGCATGGGGACATCTTGTCGTATCGCGGCTGCGGGGCCGTGGGGGCTGGTCGCGCCCACGCGGCGGAGCCGCAAACGACACAGCCCCGCGCCCCTTGAGTTGGCAAACTGGACGGCGTGAACAGTGATCCGACTTCCGTGAACGCCAGTCCTTTTCGGTCCGAGCCAAGTGCTCGCGATCATGCTCCGCAGTACGTCCTACCCCTCGTCGTACGGATCGAGCGGGCCGATCCCCCGGCCCGCACCGACGCTCTGGAGACCGCCGCCCGCGCCGTGCTGGTGATGCTCAGTGACGAGCGGTCCGTCGGGGACGGTGAGTGGGCGAAGGCCATGCGGGACTGGGAGGACGCCCGGATCCGCAAGGTCGTGCGGCGGGCCCGGGGGGCCGAGTGGCGGCGGGCGGAAGGGCTGGCGGGGATCACCGTCACCGGCAGGGCGGCCGAGGTGCGGGTGTTCCCGCCCGTGCCGTTGGACGGGTGGCCCAAGGAGCTGGCGAAGCTCCAGGTGTCGGGAACCGAGCTGGATGATCCGGAGCCGCCCATGGACGCCGATCCGTCGGCGCCGGTGCTCTGGGTGAATCCCGAGCTCGACATGTCGGCCGGCAAGACGATGGCGCAGGCGGGACACGCGGCGCAGATCGCCTGGTGGGAGCTGTCGGACGAGGAGCGGGACGCCTGGCGCGAGGCGGGGTTCCCTCTGGCCGTGCGGACCGCGGAGCCGGGGCGCTGGCGTGAACTGACCACGGCCGGGCTGCCGTTGGTGCGGGACGCCGGGTTCACGGAGATCGCGCCCGGGACGACGGTGGTGGTCGAGGGGCATCAGCGAGTGGGGGCGTTGCCGCCTCGGGTGCGACGGCCGCTGGTCATCCGCTGAGCGACCTCCGACCCGCTGTCCGCTACAGACGGCCGGCCGGGGCGGTGCCCGCTCGGGGGCCGCTCAGGCGGCGGCCTGCCGCCCCGTACACGTGGTCCACGGGGAGCCTGACGACCAGGCGCCGTTCGGCGACCATGGCGTTGCGGAAGCCCTCCCAGTCGGGGTGTTCGCCACGGAATCCCCGGAAGACGACGACGAGTTCGTCGGCGACCGCGTCGTACGGGTCCGTCGTGATCGGCGTCAGCTCCGCCACACCCTCGGCGATCATGTAGGCGTAGCCGTTGGGACTGGTGACGAGGAAGCTGGCGCGTGGATCGCGGCGCAGGTTGCGGGTCTTGGCGCGGTTGTAGGTGACCATGAGCCGGATGAGGCGGGCCTCCGCGTCGTAGGCGTAACCGACGTTCGACATCTGGGGGCGGCCGTCACGCTTGAGGGTCACGAGCGTGCCGATCCGTTGTTGACCGAGCAGTTGGAACAGGGCGTCGTCGCCGGCCTTCGCTGATTGCTCTGTCATGCGGCGAGCGTAAGGGAGTCGGCCGCTGTCCAGGTGGGCCGCGAGCGGACCGCGCGCAGGTGCGCGAGCATGGCTGAGCGATGCCCCCGCCGCCGACGGGGGATGGAGGCGGCGGGGGCACCGCGGTACCGGGGTGCGCGAGGTCAGGTGGTGGCCAGTGCCTCCGTGGGCGGCAGCCGGGCGGCGCGGACGGCGGGGTAGAAACCGGCCAGGCCGCCGATGACGAGGGTCGCGCCGACGCCGCCGGCCATCGCCCAGGTCGGCACCACGGACGGCCAGCCCTGGTAGGCGGCGTAGCCGGAGGTGACGGCGATGCCGAGGAGGACGCCGCCCAGCCCGCCGAGCGCCGACAGCAGCAGGGCCTCGCACAGGAACTGGGTGCGGATCTGTCCGCGCGTCGCGCCGAGGGAACGGCGCAGGCCGATCTCGGAGCGGCGCTCCAGCACGGAGATGACCATCGTGTTGGCCACGCCCACCCCGCCGACGAGCAGGGCGACCGCGCCGAGTCCGAGGAGCAGACCGCTCAGTGTGTCGTCGGTGGCCTGCTTGGCCTCCAGGGCGTCGGAGGGCCGTGACACGTTGGCCTCGGTGGGGTTCTCCGGGTTGGCGGTGGGGCCGAGGACGGACTGGACGTCGGTCACGGCCGATTCCTCGGTACGGGTGTAGACGGTCGTCGGGTATCCGTCGAAGTCCAGCTCCGCCTCCGCCACCGGCCAGCCGACCAGCGCGGCGGAGTCCAGTTCGGGCACCAGGTCGTTGGGGGCGAGCAGGCCGACGACGGTGAACCACTGGTCGCCGATCCACACCCGGGAGTCGGAGCCGGCCCGGAACACGCCCAGCTGTTCGGCGGCCTTGGGGCCGAGGACGACGGCGGGGTACCGGGCGTTGGCGGCGTTCAGCCAGCGGCCGTCGACGACCTCGACGCCCGCGCTGCGCGGCAGGTCGGTGCGGGCCGCGGACACCGTGAGCCCGCCGGTCTCCTGCTTGGGGACGCGGTCGTTGCGGTACACCTTGGCGTCGGTCCTGCCGATGGCGGACACCGCGGTGACGCCGTCGATGTTCCCGATCATGTCGACGGATTCGTCCGGCAGATGGGCGGCGGCTCCGGTGAACGACTGGCCCGAAGTGACCGTGAGCAGATTGGTGCCGAGCGCCGCGAGCCGGCGGTCGAGGTCCTCCGTGCTCGACGTGGAGATGCCGACCACACCGACCATGGCGGCGATGCCGATGGCGATGCCGAGCGCGGACAGGAACACCCTGAGCGGCCTCGACCGCAGTCCGGATCCGCCGACGCGCAGGACGTCGGCGGGGCCGAGGCGGGCGGGTTTCGGACGGGGGCGGGCGGCGGAGTCCGGCCGTTGCCGCGGTGGGCGCTGCGTGGTCAGGCTCATCGCGTGGCCTCCTCCAGGACCGCGGGTGCGGGGGTGCCGGTGCGTTCGCCGGTGGGCCCGCGGGCGGTGTCGTACTCGATGCCGCCGTCCTTGATGCGCACCTCGCGCGGGAGTGCGGCGGCGATGTCCCGGTCGTGGGTGATCACGACGACGGTGGTGCCCGCCCGGTGCAGTTCGTGGAGCAGGTCGAGCACCACGGCGCCGGAGCGTGAGTCGAGGGCGCCGGTGGGTTCGTCGGCGAGCAGCAGCGGTGGATCGCCGAGTACCGCGCGGGCGATGGCCACGCGCTGCTTCTCGCCGCCGGAGAGCTGGTGCGGCTGGTGGTGCAGTCGGTGGCCCAGCCCCACCCTGCGCAGGGCGCGTTCGGCCAGCCGGCGGCGCTCGGCGCGGGTACGGCCGCTGTAGAGGAGCCCGTCCGAGACGGAGTCCAGGGCCGGTACGCCGGGAGCGAGATGGAACTGCTGGAAGACGAACCCGATGGCCTGGGCGCGCAGCGCGGACAGTTCCCGGTCGGTCAGGCCGGCCACGTCGTGCCCGTCGATGCGGACGGTGCCTGCGGTGGGTCTGTCGAGGGTGCCCATGATGTTGAGCATCGTGGACTTGCCGGAGCCGGACGGGCCCACGACGGCGAGCAGTTCGCCGCGGTGGATCACCAGGTCGGCGTCCCTCAGGGCGCGGACGTCACCGTACGTCTTGGAGACCCCGGTGAGTTCGACCAACGGGCCCGCTGCGGTCGTCACTTGGGCACCCCCACGACCGTGCCGTCCTCGATGCCCTTGCCGGTGATCTCGACCATGCTGTCGGCGAACATGCCGACCTCGACGGGTGTGCGCCGCGGCGTGCCGTCGGGTCCGACGACGTCCACGGCGTAGCCGCCGCCCTGCCGTGCCACCAGGGCGTTGATGGGCACCACGAGGACGTTCTCGCGGGTCTCCGCCTTCAGGGAGACGTCGACGGCGGCGGCCTGGTAGCTGCCGAGCTTCTTCTGGTCGGCCACCTTCAACTCGACGGGCAGCGTGGCCTTGTCGGAGCCGCCGGAGCCGCCGCCTCCCGAGCCGCCGCCGGAGGGGGTGTCGTCCTGGCCGGTGGTCGGGGTGCCGATCTCGGTGACCTCGGCCTGCACGGTGGTGTCGTCGGGCAGGGTGACGGTGGCCTTGGTGCCCTTGTGGACCAGGTCCTCGTACTGCGCTTCGAGGTCGACGCTGACGACGCGTTCGGTGCCGGTCCAGGTCAGCACGGCCCCGGTGAGCGGCGCCCCGGGCACCGCCCGTACGTCCGCCACCCGCCGGGCGCCGTCGGCGATCACGGCGTCGCCCGGCCGTACGGTGCCGGTCTCCTCACGGCCGAGGTCGTCCTGCCATTCGCGTACGGCGTCGGCGGTGCCGGCGGTGTACTCGTCGTCGACGGTGAAGCCGGTGTAGCCGAGCGCGGCGAGGTTCTTCTCCAGCATCCGCACGTCGACGCCCTCGGTGCCGTCCTGCATCTGCCGGTAGAGGGGGATCGAGCCGTACAGGAGCGGGACCTGCTGTTCCGCGACCCGGTAGACGGCGTCGCCCCTTTTGATCACGTCGCCGTCGGACGGCACCCAGGTGACGACTCCGCTGCCGCCCTGCGGGCCGGACGGCGCCTGTACGGCCGTCACGTCGCCGTGGCCCAGGGTGCCGTCCACGGTCTGACTGCGGGTGAGCGTGGTGCGCTTCACCTCGGTGGTGCCGGGCGGGGCGTCGGGCGCGCTCACGTCCGTGCCGGACCCGTCGCCGCCGAGGACCCCGGCGCTCGCGGCCCCGGCTCCGGCGACGACCGCGATCGCGAGCACGACCAGTCCCGCGGTGCGCAGGGGGCGACGCCGGCGGGAGGCCGTCGCAGGCGCCCCGTCGTCACCGTCCGTCCGCGCGGGCGCGGTTTGCGGTACGGCGGTGTCGAGCTCGGCCCCTGGGCGGGTGCCGGTGTCCGGGGCGGTCGTGGACCTGGCCTCCAGGTCCCCGTTGGCCTTGCCCTTGCCCGACGGGGACACCTCGTCCGGTTGGCGCAGTTCCAGTGCCACGGAGGGGTCCGGGGCGGCGCCGTTGCCCGCGGGGCTCGGCCGGCCGGCGACGTCACCGGACGGATGCGGCGCCTCGGTGTCGGCCTCGTGCTCCCGCTCGCGGGTCTCGTCGGGTGCGGTCACTGGCCACCGCCCGAGCCGGTGAGACCACCGCCGGGCCACTTGTCCTGGCAGGCCATGCGCGCCTTCTGGAACTCCTCGCCGCCGGGGTTGATGCCGCTGCCCCCGAAGTCGATGCTCATGTTGCCGCCGTTGATCTCCGGGTCGGGAAGGTCCGGCAGGCCGTTCTCCCGCATGCACTTCGCCCAGGCGGCGACCTTCGTGGAGTCGAGCGCCCCGCCGCCGCCACCGCCGCCGCCGACCTGGCCCTGGGGCATCTTGTCGCGGCAGGCCTGCAACGCCTGCTGGAACTCGGCCGAGTTGGGGTCGATGCCGCTGTCCGGGCTGAGCGCGAGGCCGCCGCCGGGCTCCGGATCGGGGAACGCGGCCACGCCGTTGTCCCGCATGCACTTCGAGAAGGCCAGGGCCTGGTCCTGCGGACTGGTGGGTGAGGCCTCGGCGCCGGCGGGCGCCTTCGCCTCGTTCGACGACGAGCCGTCGTCGGAGCAGCCGGTGAGGAACGCGCCGGTGAGCAGCGCGGACACCGCGAGCAGGGTGGAAGCGGTTCGCTTGTGAGTAGTGGACATGGGGCCAAGTACTACGCGGGCGGCGGTCACAGCGCGGACACAACAGACGCCTCGGGTACAGGCTCCTTGCGCACCCGCGTACAGGCCCGGGCCCCGGCCCGGGGGCCGCCGCCCCGCGTCGGCGGCAGCGGTCCGTGCCGTCGGTGGTCCGGACGTCAGTGCGGCGTGCCGTCGGCCCGGTCCTCGGACAGTTCTCCCACGCCTGCGATGCCCCGCTCCAGCAGGTCCACCAGGGTGTGCCTGCTCTTGCCGCGGGTCTCCGGGCCCGGGCCGTCGGCGCCGTCCGGTTCGGCGAGGTCGTACAGGGCGGCCAGGACTCCGGCGAGTTCCTCCTGGAGCCGGGTGAGTACGTCGGCGACCGCCAGGGCGTTGGACTCCACGATGTCGCCCCACAGCCGTGAGTCGCCGCGGGCGATGCGGGTCACGTCGCGCAGTCCCTGCCCGGCGAGGCGGGCCGCCGGTACCGGGCCGTCCCGCAGCCGAGCCGCCATCAGGCTGGCCAGCAGATGCGGGGCGTGGGAGGTGAGGGCGACCGCGTCGTCGTGGGCGCTGGCCCGCATCACCCGGGGTGTCCCGCCGCACAGCGCGATCAGCCCGAGGGCCCGGTCGAAGGCGGGTTTGGTGGTGAACCGCGTGGGGGTGAGCACCCAGGGGCGGTCCCGGAACAGCTCGGCGCGGGCCGCGAGAGGGCCGGACCGCTCACGGCCGGCCATGGGATGGCCGCCGACGTAGGAGGAGGGATCTGGGGCGGTGGCGAGGATCTCGCGTTGGGGGCGTGCCTTGACGCTCGCCACGTCCGTGTAGCTCCGGGCGAGGCCCCGGGCCTGCTCCCGCGCCAGCACCGGGGCGATCTGGCTGGGCGGCACCGCGAGGACCGCCAGGTCGACGGGGTGGGGCGGGAGTTCGGGCCGACCGGCGCCGCGGGCGGCCGCGGTGTGCAGGGCGGACTCGTCCCGGTCGGAGAGGTAGACGGTCACCCGGTGCCTGCTCGCCGCGAGCGCCACGGAGGTGCCGATGAGGCCGGTGCCGACGACTGCCAGCGTGCGGATGGTCACGGCGCACCACTCGGGAGGTTCTCCCCCGTGCCCTCTCGCCCGGGCAGCCGGTCGCCGATCAGCGCGGCCAGCCGGTCCAGCCCCTCCTCGATCCGCTTGGGCGTCAACGTGCTGATGGACAGGCGCAGTTGCCGGTGCCCGGCGGTGGAGCCGTAGAAGTGGTGCATGGGCGTGAAGAGCACGCCGTAGCGGCGGGCCGCGTGGGCGAGGAGGTCGTCGTCGACGGTGAACGGGACGGTGACCACGACGAAGAAGCCGCCGGTCGGCGCGTTCCAGGAGACGTCGGCGTGTCCGCCGAGGCGCCGGTCGAGGCCGTCGAGCACCTGGCGCAGATTGCGGGCGTAGACCTCCGTCTCGCGGCGGTTGGCGCGGGCCATGCTGCAGCCGTGGGTGAGCAGTTTGCCGCCGACGACCGCCTGGGCGATGGGTGCCGTGTTGACGGTGAGCATGCTCTTGATCTTCGACAGTTCGTCGGCGAGGAGCGTGCTGCCGCCGCCGGAGGCCGCGGTGACCCGCTGCCCGGCCACCACGTAGCCGACGCGGGCGCCCGGCATACCGGTCTTGGCGAACGACCCCAGGTAGACGACGCGTTGGTGCCGGTCGAGCGCCTTCAGGGTGGGGGGCCGCTCGGCGGCGCTGTTGAGTAACCCGTAGGCGTTGTCCTCCAGGAGTAACAGGTCCTCGGCGGCAGCGAGTTCGAGGAGCCGGTGGCGGTCGGCGAGCGGCATGCTCACACCGACCGGGTTGGCGAAGTCGGGCGTGACGTAGCAGGCGCGGACGCGGTGGCCGGCGGCGCGCGCCCCGCGCAGCCGGTCGGCGAGGTCGTCGAGGTCGACGCCGTCCGGGCCGGTGCGCACGGGCAGGACGGGCAGGTCGGCGAGGAGCGCGGCGCCGGTCAGGCCGACGTAGGTCGGGCTCGGCGCGAGCAGCAGGTCCCGGTCGTTCGCCCGCAGTGCGCGCAGGACGAGGAACATCGCCTCCTGGCAGCCGACGGTGACGACCACGGACGCGGGGTCGGCCTCGATGCCCTCGTCCGCGGCGAGGCTGCGTACCACGAGGTCGGTGATGATCCCCTTGGTGTCGCCGTACTGGAAGAGCGTGCGGGCGACCTCCGGCTCGCTCATGCCGCGTTCGGTGCGCAGGTGGTGGCAGAAGGTCCGCAGGTATGCGTGGAGCAGGGACACGTCGTAGAAGCCCTCGTAGGGCCGGCCCGCCGCGAAGGAGATCGCGTCCGGGTAGGTGCCCGCGATCTCGTTGAGCAGGGTCATGGACTCCATCGACGTGTCGCCGAGCGAGGTGTGCAGGGTGGCCGCGGGCAACTCGGCCCGGATGATCTCGGAATTCAGGATTTCCATCACCTGGGTCCTTCATCGGGAACGGCAGTGTCTTTCTTGACAGCTGCGGTAATGCGCCGGCCTCCGTACGATCGGGCCGCATCAGAAGTATTCGACCTCCCCGCCCGACGGTAAAGACGCACCCCGGAAGAGGAACTGCACAATCCGCGTGGCGTATTCGGGCGGCGGTCCGCTGCATTCGAATCCGTACCCATTCCGTGTGCGAGGACTCTCATGACGGAACTGACCGATCTCGCCATTGATTACGTCGAGTTATATGTCGACGACCTCGACCGGGCGGTGTCCGCCTGGGTGGACGGCTACGCGTTCACGGTCGTCGGCACCGGCTCCTTCGCCGAGCACCGCGGCATCGCGCTGCGCCAGGGGCGGACGACGCTGGTGCTCACCGAGACGGACTCGGCACGGCATCCCGCGTCCGCGTACGTCGCCACGCACGGCGACGGTGTCGCCGACATCGCCCTGCGCACCGCCGACGTGTCCGCGGCCTTCGCCCGGGCGGTGGCGGGCGGTGCCGAGCCGGTGCGCCGGCCGACCCGGCACGAGGGCGACGGGCCGCGCGTCACGGCCGCCGTCTCGGGGTTCGGCGACGTGGTGCACACGCTCGTGGAGCGGGCCCCCGGTGCGGGTCCGGGGCTGCCGGCCGGGTTCGTGCCGGTCCCGGGCGCGCGGAACACCTCCGGCGGCGAGGTGGGGCTCCTGGACGTCGACCACGTCGCGGTGTGCCTGGACGCGGGTGACCTCGACACGACGGCCCGGTTCTACCGACGGGCCCTGGGCTTCAGGGAGATCTTCCAGGAGCGCATCGTCGTCGGCGCCCAGGCGATGGAGTCCAAGGTCGTGCAGAGCGCCGTGTCCGAGGCGGTCACCCTGACGCTCATCGAGCCCGACCCCGAGGCGCAGCCGGGGCAGATCGACGAGTTCCTCAAGAGCCATCACGGGCCGGGTGTCCAGCACCTGGCGTTCTCCAGCGACGACGCCGTCCGCTCGGTGCGGGCGCTGGCGGAGCGCGACGTGACGTTCCTCAGCACCCCGGGGACGTACTACGACCTGCTGGGTGAGCGGATCGGCCTGCAGGCGCACACCCTGGAGGACCTGCGGTCGACGAACCTGCTGGTCGACGAGGACCACGGAGGCCAGCTGTTCCAGATCTTCACCGCCTCCGCGCACCCGCGCCGCACCCTCTTCCACGAGGTCATCGAGCGTCGGGGGGCGCGGACGTTCGGCAGCTCCAACATCAAGGCCCTGTACGAGGCCGTGGAGCTGGAGCGGGCGGGACGGCGTGCCGGGGACTGACCGGAGCGGGCCCGGCGGGGAGCCCGTTCCGGGGACGCGGCCGGCCCTCGACACGCCGTCCGGGCCTCGGGAGTTGCGGGATCTGGACGACGTAGAGCGGGCCGCGGCGGCCGTGCTGCCCGGTGAGGTGTGGGACTTCGTCGCCGGCGGCAGTGCCCGCGAGCTGACCCTCGCGGCCAACCGCGCGGCCTTCGACCGGGTCTTCGTCACGCCCCGGGTGCTGCGGGACGTCTCCGGGTGCACGACGGACACGACGCTGCTCGGACGGCCGGCGCGGATGCCGGTGGTGGTCGCGCCGGTCGCCTACCAGCGTCTGGTGCATCCCGACGGTGAGCTGGCGACCGGCCGGGCCGCGCGGGACGCGGGTGTGCCGTTCACGGTCGCGACGCTGAGCAGTGTGCCCATGGAGGAGGTGACCGCGGCCGGCGGGCGGGTGTGGTTCCAGCTGTACTGGCTGCGTGAGCGCGGGCGTTCCCTGGACCTGGCCCGCCGGGCCGAGGCCGCGGGCTGCGAGGCGCTGGTGCTCACGGTGGACGTGCCGTGGATGGGGCGCCGCCTGCGCGACGTACGCAACGGGTTCGCGCTGCCCGGCCATGTCCGTGCCGCGCACCTGGACTTCGGCGCCCCGTCGGCGGCCCACCGGACCACCGGGGGCGGCTCCGCGGTGGCCGCGCACACGGCGGAGGCGTTCTCGCCCGCGCTGACCTGGTCGGACGTGGAGGCGGTGCGGTCGGTGACACGGCTGCCGATCGTCCTGAAGGGGATCCTCGCGCCGGACGACGCCGTGCGGGCGGCCCGCCTCGGGGTCGACGCCGTGGTGGTCTCCAACCACGGAGGGCGCCAGCTCGACGGCGCGCTGCCCGGCGTCGAGGCGCTGCCCGCCGTGGCCGAGGCGGTCGGGGCATCCTGCGAGGTGCTGGTGGACGGCGGGGTCCGCTGCGGCACGGACGTGCTCAAGGCGCTGGCCCTGGGCGCCTCCGGGGTGATGGTGGGGCGCCCGCCGGTGTGGGGCCTCGCGGCAGACGGGCAGTCCGGGGTACGGCGCGTACTCGACCTGCTGGCCGAGGAGTTGCGTGACGCGCTGGGGCTGGCCGGGTGTGCCTCGCCGGCCGGGGCACGGGAGCTGCGGGCGGTGCGGCTGCCGTGAGCAGCCACGTCGACGGCGGTCAGTACATCATCCGCGGGTCGGTGTAGTGCTTGAACTCCAGGAGGTTGCCGGTCGGGTCCACCAGGACCAGGGTGCGGTGCTCCTCGACGGTTCCCTCGAACCGGGACCGCACCTCCTGGAAGACCGGCACCTTCCGCACCTCGACCAGGCGCAGCAGCGCGTCGAAGTCGGCGGTCGAGCGGAACGTCACCCCGAAGTGCCGGGGATACAGCCGCGGCCGGGCCGCGACGGGTTCGTCCGGTGAGTGGTGGCAGACGAGTTGGTCGCCGAAGAAGTCGAATGTCACCCGGTCGGCATAGCGGCGGGCGATCGGACAGCCGAGCAGCTGATTGTAGAAGCGTGCGGCGTCGTCCAGATCGTGGGCCGGGACGGCGATGTGAAACGCGTCCGCGGAATTCCTCACAGGTGCACCTCGAATTCCCCGGACTCTTCGGCGTCGAGCAGTGTGTCGGCGCGCAGACCGAGCCGTAGTGTTTCGACGGCGATGATGTCGGTCAGGGCGATGTTGCCGAGATTTACGTCGCTGCCGACCCGTTTCACGAAATAGGTCTGGAGTTTTTTCGTGGGCGCCTCGAAGATGAGCAGTTCGGTGGGCAGCCCGGCGTCGAGCACGTCCTCGACGAGCCCGAACCTGAGCTCCCCGTCGGCCCGGCAGATGCCGCTGGTGCCGCTCTCGCGCGCCTCCAGGATCACCGAGCGTGCCCCCGCGTCCAGGTCGCGCCGTATCCCGGCGATCCACTGGCTCGGCGCGAACAGTTCGGAGCGGTGCGGATCCTTGAACCCCACCTCGGAGATCACCTCGAAGTCCGCGGCGAGCCGGCCGATGTACCGGGCCTTGTCCCGCGGGGCGAGGTCGATGGTGCCGTCGGACACCTCCACACGGTCGCAGCCGTGCTCCAGGCACAGCCCGCGGTAGTCGTCGAACCGGCCGCGCAGCACGTACTTCTCGAAGAGGGTGCCGCCGAACATGTAGGAGATGCCGTGCTGCCGCAGCACCTCCGTCTTGTGTTTGATGCCGGCGGTGACGAGCGCCGTGCCCCAGCCGAACTTGACGAGGTCGATGAAGTCTCCGGCGCTCTCCACGACGTCCTCGAACCAGCGGAGCGGTGCCCCGGCGTCGATGACCATCGTCCGCCCGCGGCGGCGGGGCTTGGGTTCGCGCACCGGCAGCTCCAGTGGACGGTGAGTGGACGGCGGCATCGACGACCGGGGGGTGAAGGACTGCGGCATGTTCGGCCAACTCCCTTGTGTGGTCCGGGACTTATCGAGATCGAGTCTCCGCGGCGAGCAGGCTCTTGTGGACCTTGCCCAGAGCGGTGCGCGGCAGGGCCGGCACCACATGGATCTCCTGCGGCAGCTTGTACGGGGCGAGGTGGGCGGCGAGGAAGGAGACGAGGTCGGCGCGGTCGGGGTCGTCCGCCACGATCCACGCGGCAACGCGCTGCCCGAGCCGGTCGTCGGGCACGCCGATCACGGCCGCCTCCGTGACGGCGGGGTGGGCGAGGAGGGCGTCCTCGACCTCGCCCGCGCCGATCCGGTAGCCGCCGCTCTTGATCAGGTCGGTGTCCTTGCGGCCGAGCAGCCTCAGCGATCCGTCCGGCAGCCACTCGCCGAGGTCTCCGGTGCCGAACCAGCCATCGCCGTCGACCGCGGGCCCGCGCCCGAGATAGCCGGAGAACAGCCCGGTGCCGCGCACCCGGACCTCACCGCCCGGGCCCGCACCGTCGGCGCCGTCCCCGTAGTCCCCGCAGTCCCCGTCCTCCCCGCCGGACAGCCGCACCCGCATCCCCGGCACCGGGCGCCCCACCGACCCGGCCTGCTGCTCGGCGCGCAGGTCCGCCGCGCGCGGGGAGGCGATGGCGAGGGTCTCCGTCATGGCGTACCGGTTGAGGATGCGGTGGCCGGAGTGGAGCAGGACGCGCTCGGCGACCGCGCGGCGCAGCCGGTCCGCCCCGGACACCAGCAGCCGCGCCGGCCGCAGTTCCCGCAGGTCGGCGACGCCCAGGGACCCCCACAGTGCGGGCACACCGAAGTAGACCGTGGCGTGCGGTACCGGGGTGAGGTAGCGGCCGGTGTGCACGAGCGGGGAGCCGATGCGCAGGGGGCCGAGACTGCCGAAGACGAGGCCGTGGACGTGGGACAGCGGCAGCGCGTGGGCGAGTACGTCGTCCGGGGACCACTGCCACAGGTCGGCGAGGGCGTCGAGGCTGGCGGCGATGGCGCGGCGCGGGACGACGACGCCCTTGGGCGGTCCGGTGGAGCCGGAGGTGTACAGGATGAGCGCGGGGCTGCCGTCGGCGGGTGGTTCGGGTGGCGGTGCGGCGCGGTCGGTGAGGTCGGGTTCGTCCAGGACGAGGTCGACCTCGGCGTCGCGCAGGACGTGCGCGCGTTCGTGTGCGCCGGCCGCCGGGTGCAGCGGGACTGCGGTGGCCCCGGCCGTCAGGACTCCGGCGACGGCGACGACGGTGGCGACGCTGGGGTGGGCCACGATCGCCACCCTGCGGGCGCCGGCCACGGACCGGGCCAGCGCACCGACGGCGCCCGTCAGTTCGTCCCCTTCGAGGCGCTGCCCGGCCACGTCGACGCGGGCCCGGCCTTCCCGTAGCGCCGGCAGCAGTGCCGTGGTGCTCTCGCCCGCCATGTCTTCCGCGCCTTCCGCACCTTCTGCACGCACGGCCACGGCCTACTCGGCGGGGTCGGTGATCAGCGCCGCGACCGCCGCGACGAACTCACCGAGGGTCGGGTTCTCCCAGATGTCGCGGACGCCGCCCAGTTCCACCTGGTACGTCTGCTCGACCGTGGTCATCACGTGCAGGGCCGCCAGCGAGTGGCCGCCGAGTGCGAAGAAGTCGTCCTCGTCCGCCACTTCGGGTACTTGCAGGGCCTCGCACCACAGGGGCGCCACGACGTCCCGTACGGCTGTCAGAGTCTTGTCCTCGGTGCCGGTGGCTGCTTGCTCCATCACTCCTCCTCCAGGTCGTGGCCCGTTCGGCCGGGCTCGTGCAGGGTGATCGCGCCGGACGGGCAGCGGTCCGCGGCGGCCCGCACCGCCGGCACCAGGCCGGCCCGGGGTGCCGGGTCGACTAGTAGGACCCTGCCGTCCCGGTCCGACTGGTCGAAGACGGCGGGGAGATGGGCCAGGCACAGCCCGGAGGCCACGCACCGGTTGCGGTCGACCTCGACGCGTGGCCGGGCCGTCCGGGTTTCCGTCTCGTTCATGTCCCTCGTCTCCTCTCACCAGGTGACCGGCAGGCGGTCCACGCCGTGGGCGAGTGCGTGCACCCGGAACGGGACCGAGACCGCGGGCTCGGCGAGCCTGAGCCCCGGGAAGCGTCCGAACAGCGCCGGGTAGGCGACGCCGAGCAGCATGCGGGCGAGGGGCGCGCCCAGGCAGTGGTGGATGCCGTGCCCGAAGGTGACGTGGGCGGTGGGCTCCCGGGTGATGTCGAAGCGGTCGGGCTCGGACAGCAGGGCGGGGTCCCGGTTGGCCATCGGCAGGGAGCACAGGACGTACTCGCCCTCCTTGATGAGCTGTCCGCCGACGGTGACGTCCGTGCGGGCGATCCGGGGGGTCGGGGCGTGCGGCACCGCGAGATGGCGGAGCAGTTCGTCGACCGCGCGGTCCACCGCGCCGGGGTCGTCGCGGACGGCCGCGAGTTGGTCGGGGTGTTCGAGGAGCAGCAGGGTGCCGAGGCCGAGCATGCCGGAGAGGTTGTCGAGGCTCGCCAGCACCAACAGGACGCACACGCCGCGCAGTTCCTTGTCGGTGACGTCGTCGCCGTGCTCGCGCACCAGCATGCCGAGGAAGCCGTCGTCCGGGTCGCGGCGCTGTCGTGCCACCATCGCGGCGACGTAGCGGGAGAGGAGTTCACCGACCGTGGCCCGCCGTCCGCGTCCCTGGCCTGCGGCGAGGAAGCCGTGGCAGCGGCGCAGGAACTCGTCGCGGTCGTCGCGCGGCACCCCGATGAGTTCGCAGAGCACGGCGCCAGGTACCGGTAGCGCGAACGCCGGCACCAGGTCGGCGGGCGGGCCGGCCGCCGCGAGGGCGTCGAGGCGTTCGCCGACGACGGTGTCGATGCGCGGCCGGAGTCTGCGGATGCGGCGGAGGGTGAACTCCGGGGTGAGGATCTGGCGCAGCCGGGTGTGTTCGGGCGGGTCGTAGTCCATGAGCTGGCCCACCATCGGGTCGGGCCGGACGCCGGGGTCCCGGCCGGTCGCGTTCCTCGACCCGAAGCGGCGGCGGGTGGAGAAGCGCACATGGTCGCCGAGGACTTGACGGACCTCGGCGTATCCGGTGACCAGCCAGACCGACTTCCCGTCGGTGCCCGGCCCGACCTCGACCAGGGTGACGGGTCCGTCGGCGGCGAGGTCGCGCAGGGCGGCCGCCGGGGCGAACCGGTCGCGGCGGGCGTAGACGAGCTGGGGCTCGGCGGCGCCGCGGTCGCCCGCCCGGGACGCGGCCGGTGTGTCCGCGCCGGGCGTGACTGCCTGGGACATGGCTCCTCCTACCAGGTGAGGGGCAGTGTTTCCACGCCGTACGGGGCTCCCGGCCGGAACTGGATCTCCTGCGCGGGGACGGCCAGTCGCAGTGCGGGGAAGCGGCGCAGTACCGCCGGATAGGCGCTGCGCAGTTCCATCCGGACCAGGGAGGCGCCGATGCAGTAGTGGATGCCGTGGCCGAGCGCCAGATGGGAGGTGGCGTCCCGGGTGATGTCGAGGCCGTCCGCGGTGCCCTCCGGTGTGCCCCGGTTGGCCGCGATCAGGGAGCAGGCCACCCGGTCACCGGCCTTGATCACCTGGCCGCCCAGGGTCAGGTCCTCGCGGGCGGTGCGGGGTGTGGCGGTCGGGATGACCGAGAGGTAGCGGACGAGTTCTTCCACCGCACGGTCGGTCAACTCCGGCTGCGCTCTGAGCAGTTGGAGCTGGTCCGGGTGTTCCAGGAGGGCGAGGATGCCGAGGCCGAGCATCGCCGCCACGTTCTCGACCCCCGAGCCCATGACGAACGCGCCGAGTCCGAGGAGTTCCTCGTCGCTGACCTCCGCGCCGTGCTCGCGCACCACCCTGCCGAGAAGGTCGTCGCCGGGTTCGCGGCGTTTGCGGGCCACGAGCCGGCCCATGTACGCCAGGTAGGCGCCGCCCGCGGTCACCTGGGTACGGCGGCCCCGGAACGCGGGGCGGCCCACCTTGAGCAGCCGCGCCAGCTCGGCCCGGTCGTCGCGCGGCACGCCGAACAGCTCGCACATCACCAGGCCCGGCACGGACCAGGCGACATGGCGCATGAAGTCGGCGGGCCGCCCGGCCTTCTCCAGGGAGTCCAGACAGTCCTCGACGATCCGGTCGACGGCGGGTTCCAGGCCGCGCATCCGCCGGACGGTGAACTCGGGTGCGAGCAGCTGCCGCAGCCGGGTGTGGTCGGGCGGGTCGTACTGCACGAGGTTGCCCACCTGCGCGGGCCGCCCGCTGTCACCGGGCAGTCGGGTGCTGAACCGTTCGGTGTCGCCGAGGACGGCACGCACCTCGTCGTGCCCGGTGACGAGCCAGCCGGTGCCGGCCGACGGGTCGTCCGTGAGGTGGGTCCGGGTCAGCGGTGCCGTGGCGTTCAGCCGGGTGAGTTCGGGCAGCGGGTCGAGGCGGTCGCGCCGGTTGTGCATCGAGAGGTCGGTCGGCCGCGCCATCAGCGCATCCCCTCACTCGCCCGCGCCGTCGGCGGTGTGTGCCGCCCGGTCCGTCGGCTGCCAGAACATGCCGTCCGTGGACGGCACCAGGCCCCCGCTGAACAGGGGCGCCTCCGGTTCGGCGTCGGCGCCGAGCAGGGCGCGCATCTGGACCTGGCCGCCCTCCTGCATCACCTCGCGCACGACGGACGACTTCATCAGCGGCACCATGCTGTCGTCGGCGTCGCCGGCGAGGGTGCCGACCGCGTCGGCGAACTCCGCGGAGCCCGCGGCGAGCCGCTTGGCGACGACGTCGGCGTCGGTGAGGACCTGGTCCCCCGAGGAGACCCCGCCGATCAGTTCGACGAAGGACTGCAGCTCGGGCCGGTCGGTCCGGGTGACCTTCTTGGCCTGCCAGAAGTAGGAGTCCTCGTCGTGGTGCATCTCGTAGAAGGAGAGCAGGAACTCGTAGAAGACGCCGTACTCACGCCGGTAGCGGGCCTCGAACTCCCGCATCGCCCGGGGCTCGTCGACCAGTCCGGCCAGGACGCTGTTGATGGAGCGGGCCGCGAGGAGCGCGCTGTACGTCGCGAGGTGGACGCCGGAGGAGAAGACCGGGTCGACGAAGCAGGCGGCGTCGCCGACCAGCACCATGCCGGGCCGGGAGAACGTGGTGTGGTGGTACGAGTAGTCCTTGCGGACCCGCAGTTCGCCGTACGGTCCGCTCGTCACACGCCGGGCGTCCGCGAGGTACTCGCCGATCAGGGGGCATTCGTCGACCAGCGCCATGAGCGCCTTGTGCCGGTCGCCCTGGATCTTGTCGGCCATCTCGCGCCGTACGACCGCGCCGACGCTGGTCAGGGTGTCGCTGAGCGGGATGTACCAGAACCAGCCGCTCGGGAACGCGACGGACAGGATGTTGCCGGAGTTGGGTTCGGCCAGCCGCTTGCCGCCCTCGAAGTAGCCGTAGAGGGCGAGGCTGCGGAAGAACTCCGAGTACTCGCGTGTGCCGCCCACCCGCTGGTACACGCGGCTGCGGTTGCCGGAGGCGTCCACGACGAACGAGGCGAGGGCCCGGCGTTCGGCTCCGTCGGCGTCCGTGTACCGCACGCCGCGGACCCGCTCTTCGTCGGCGACGACGTCGACCACGGCGCAGCCCTCACGGACGTCGACGCCCACGCGGCGGGCGTTGTTCAGCAGGATCTCGTCGAAGCGGGAGCGCTCCACCTGGTAGGCGTAGGACGTCGGCCCGGACATGCGCGGGGAGACGGAGAAGGAGAACGTCCACGGCTCCGGGTTGGCGCCCCAGCGGAAGGTGCCGCCGCGCTTGCGCGGGAAGCCCGCCTTCGCCAGCTCGTCCGCGACCCCGGTCATCCGCAACACGCCGTGCACGGTGGACGGCAGCAGCGACTCCCCGATCTGGTGGCGGGGGAAGAACTCCTTCTCCAGGACGAGCACCCGGTGTCCCTGCATGGCCACCAGGGCGGCCAGGGTCGATCCGGCGGGGCCTCCGCCGACGACCACGACGTCGAATTCCTCGGATTCCGGCAACGTTCATCCCCCTTCAGGATTGTTCGCGTTCTCCCGCACCGGGGAATCGCCCGTCCCGGCCGTGGAATTCCGACTTCTTGTGCGAGTTCTTGTGCGAGTCTCGTAATGACGGCGTCCGACCGTCAAGCGTGTCCATTTCTCGACGAGCGATATCAGCGGTCCCGTCAGGAACGTGGTCACCAGTGCCATCAGCACGAGGATCGTGAAGAGTTCCCGGCCGATGATCCCGGCGTCCAGCGCGACATTGAGGACGATGAGTTCCGTCAGGCCGCGGGTGTTCACCAGGGCGGCGACGAGCGCCGACTCCTGCCGTTCCATGCCGCTGATCCGGGCCGCACCGTAGGCGGGCAGGAGCTTGCCGAGGACGGCCACGGCGAGGACGAGGACGAGCACTCCGGCGCCGTCGCCGTCGACGGACCCGATGTCGAAGGACAGGCCCGTCGTGACGAAGAACAGCGGCAGCAGCAGTCCGGCGCTCTCCTCCACGGGCCTGAGCACGTCGGCGTCCGGCACGCCGTCCCTGCGGGGCATCGCGATGCCGGCGAGCAGGCCGCCGAACACGGCGTGCAGGCCGAGTTCCGCGGTGGCCCAGCCGCTGCCGAGGGCGAGCGCCAGGGCGACCGTGCGCTGGTTGGCCCGCAGCGCGCCGGACCGTTCCAGCCACCGTGCGAGCAGCGGGCGTACGACGAGGAACAGCGCCGCCACGAACACCGCGCCCAGCAGCAGCGTCACCGGCCAGGCGGGTCCGGTCGCGTGGCCGGTGCCGACCAGCGCGACGGCCAGCACCAGCCAGGCCACCACGTCCATGAGCCCGGCCGCGGCGGTGGCCACACTGCCCGCCGGGGTGCCCGCCAGTCCGCGTTCACGGACGATGGCGGCGAGCACGGGCAGCGCGGTGACGGACAGGGCGACCGCCATGAACATCCAGAACGGCCGGCCGTCCGCACCCGCCGCGCCGTCCGGGCGGACCGCGGCGAAGATTCCCGGGAAGCCTCCCGCCAGCCCGGCCCCGATGCCCGCCGGGACCAGGAACGCGCACAGCGCCACCGTCGCCGAGGCCCTGCCGCCCCGGCGCAGCTGCCGCGGGTCCATCTCGTACCCCACGACGAACATGAAGAGCACGACGGCGACCTGCGAGAGCACCGTGAGGAACGGCAGCACCTCCGCCGGGAAGAGACGGCCCGTCAAGTCGCCGGGCAGCCGCCCGAGCAGTGTGGGCCCGAGCGCGATCCCGGCGACGATCTGCCCGATGACCTCGGGCTGGCCGAAGCGCCGGGCCAGACCGCCGAGGAGTCGCGAGGCGACGACGATGACGGCGACGTCACCGATGGCGACGGCCGCGATGGACTCGGTGTCCATCCGCGCTCAGCGCATTTCCTCGACCAGGCTCTTGGGGCGCATGTCCGTCCAGTTCTCCTCGATGAAGGCGAGGCATTCCTGGCGGGTGGACTCACCGTGCGCGACGGTCCAGCCCTCGGGTATTTCCGCGAAATTCGGCCAGAGCGAGTATTGGCCCTCGTCGTTCACCAGGACGACGAATGTGCCGTTCTCGTTGTCGAAGGGGTTGGTCATTTCCTCAGTCCTTCCGGAGTTCTTCCGTGACGAATCATTCCGTGACGAGTTTTTCGGTGACGATGCGCATGATCTGCGCCAGGGGCCCGGGCTGGAGCATGTCGTAGTGGCTGACGGCGATCTCGTGGGACTCGATCCGCCCGCCGATGTGGGGCCGCCAGGCGGTGACCGCGTCCTTCGCGGGCAGCTCGGCGGGCCGGTCCTCGGTGGCGACGAAGAGCAGCAGGTCGCCGTCGAAGGTCCGCGGGGTGTGGTCGGGCGTGAAGCCGGCCATGTTCCGCAGCACCTTCTCCAGGTTGGCCAGGGACTGTTCGCTCAGCCCCGTGGAGCGGTAGAGGTCGGCGATGCCGCCCTCGTCCTGCCGCAGCACGGCATAGCCGTCCGCCGGTCCGCCCTCCTCGCCGCGCATCCGGGACTGTGCCGAGCTGCTGGGGTAGGCGTCGAGGAGCGCGAGGAGCGCCACCTGTTCGCCCAGCTCCTCAAGGCGGGCGGCCACGGCCTGGGCGAGGGTGCCGCCGATGGACCAGCCGAGCAGGTGGTAGGGGCCGGAGGGCTGCGCGGCACGGATCTCGTCCGCGTAGTCGGCGGCCATCTCCTCGATGCTGCCGGGCAGCGCCTCGGGCCGGGCCAGGCCGCGCGCCTGGATGCCGTACACCGGCACGTCCCCGGGGAGATACGGCAGAAGGGCGGCGTACCCCCAGCTCAGGCCCATGCCGGGATGGACGCAGAACAGCGGCGGGCGGCTGCCCTCGGGGCGCAGTGGCAGCAGGACGTTGAGGTCGCCGCCTGCGGTGCCGGTACGACGGCCCGCGCGTCCGCGTCGCGCGGCGGGGTCGGTGCCGGCCCGCAGGGTGAGCCCGCCCGTCGCGTCCCGGCGCGCCCGCTGCCCGGTGCGGAACATGCGCTCACCCGCCGGGCCGAACGGGCAGGCGACGAACCGCTCGCCGGTCGTGCCGGGGCGGCCGAGGTAGCCGCGGGCGAGTGAGGTGCCCGCCAGGTACAGGTCGCCGGGGGCGCCCGGGGGCACCGGTCGCAGGAAGTCGTCCAGCACGTACGCGCGGGTGTTGGCCATCTGCCGCCCCGCCGAAGGCTGTTCACCGGCGGTTTCCGTACCGTCGCCGTACTCCAGCCACCGGCCGCCCGTCTCCGCGGCCCCGTGTCCGGCACCCAGTGGTGTCGGCTGTGCCGTGCCCAGGGTCACCTGGCCTCCCGCGCACAGCGTCGCCAGCAGCGGGGCCACGAGGTCCGCGGCCGGGGCCCTGCTGTCCAGCCGTAGCGGCTCCTCGGTGTGTGCGGTGCGGGCGCGGTCGGCCAGTTGGCCGGCCAGTGCGCGATGGGAGACGAGCGCCGCGGCACCGGGATGTGTCGTGCTGTCGAGCACGAGGGCCGGGTGGTCGGGGTGCGGCAGCCGTGCGTGTCCATCGGACCCGGTCCGACTCGCCTGCCCGGCAAGGGAGTCGAGCACAGCCGCAGTCGCCCCGTCCCCAGCCGATCCGTCCACCGTCGCCGCGTCCACCGCCGACCCGTCCACCGCCGACCCGTCCACAGCCGGCCCGTCCGCCGTCGCCCCGTCCACAGCCGGCCCGTCCTGGTCAGCCACGCCCTGGTCCGTCCCGTCCTGATCCGTCCCGTCCGTCACCGGGTCGTCCAGGAGGATGACGGGGACGTCTGTGTCGGACGGTAGGGGTCCGGCGGCGTCGCACAGCAGGGCGGCGGGCCGGGCAGGGGCGTCGTCCTCCCAGGGCCGGGACGGGTCGGCGAAGCGGCAGGCGGCGCCCGCCTTCAGGACCCCGAGCAGCGCGATCACCAGCATGAGGGTGGGTGGTATCGCCACGACGACGACGCGCTCGGGTCCCGCACCGGCCGCCACCAGACGCCCGGCCACCTCGTCGGAGAGGGCGTCCAGCGTCTCGTACGTCATGGACGCCTCGTACATTCCGGGGATCCGCTGGTCGAGGACGGCCACGGCGCCCGGGGTGCGCGAGGCCCGTGCGGCGAACAGCTCCACCGCGGTGGCCTCGGGGAGCGGCGCGGCCGTGGTGTTGCCGAGGTCCACCGCACGTCGGCGCTCGTCCTCGTCCAGGAAGACGTCGAGAGCGCTCAGCCGCAGCCGCGGGTCGGCGACGGCCTGTTCCAGGACGCGGACGAGCCGGTGCGCGAACGCCGTGACGGTGGGTTCGTCGAACAGGTCGGTGGCGTAGCGGACCTGGCCGTCGATGCCGCCGAAGTCGCCGTCGGACCGATAGCGCTCGGCGAGGTCGAGCGAGAGGTCGGTCTCGGCGGGCCGTGGGCCCATGTCGAGACGGGTGGTCCGCAGCCCGGGCAGTTCCCAGGGGTCCCAGGCGTCGGCGATGTCGTCGCGGACGTCGAGCATGACCTGGAAGACCGGGTGGCGGGCGAGTGAGGGCGGCAGGCCGAGGACGTCCACGAGTCGTTCGAACGGTACGTCGCGGTGTGCGGCCGCCTCCTGGTACGTCTCCCGGGCCCGGGCCAGCAGGTCCGTGAACGTGGGGTCGCCCGAGGCGTCGGCGCGCAGGGCGAGGGGGCCGGCGAAGGGGCCCACGACGCCTTCGAGGGCCGGGTCGTCGCGGCGCGGGATCAGGGTGCCGACGGTGATGTCGTCGCCGGCACCGAGCCCGGCGAGCAGGGCCACGAGCGCCCCGTGCACCACGGTGAACGGCGTCGCGTCGGCGGATTCGGCCAGGTCGGCGAGGCGGGCGTGCAGGTCGGCGTCGAGGCGCAGCGGGACGGCGCCGGTCCGGTGGGAGGCGACCTGGGGGCGCGGACGGTCGGCGGGCAGCGCGAGTTCGGCGTCGAGGCCCGCGAGGGTGCCCTTCCAGTAGTCGAGCTGGTCGCCGGCGAGGCTCTCCCTGGCCTCCTCGCCGCGGAGCAGTTCCCGCTCCCAGCGGGCGTAGTCGGCGAACTGCGCGGGCAGCGGGGCCCGTTCGGGCACACGTCCCTCGCGCCGGGCGGCGTAGGCGGTGGCCAGGTCGCGCAGCAGCACCTCCACGGAGGCCTCGTCGGCGGCGATCCGGTGCACGACCAGCAGCAGCACATGGTCGGTGTCCGAGAGGGTGAGCAGGTGCCGGGTCCAGGGGGTGTGGCGGGCGAGGTCGAAGGGGCGTCGGGCATGTTCGGCGAGGACACCGGCCAGTGCCTCCTCGTCGACCGGTTCCTCGACCACGAGGTCGGCGCTCGGAGCGCCCTCGGCAAGGTCGGGGTCACTGGTCGAAGCGCCGTTGGCGAGGCCAGGGCCGGTACTCGGAACGTCCTGGGCAAGGGCAGGGCCGGTGCTCGGAACGTCCTCGGCAAGGGCAAGGCCGGTACTCGAAGCGCCCTCGGCAAGGGCAAGGCCCGTGCTCGGAACGTCCTCGGCGAGGTCGGCGTCGCTGGTCGGAGGGCGCTCGGCGGGGTCGGGGTCTGTTGCCCGGGACCGGGTCTCCTCTGGGGTCAGGATGTGTTGGTGCAGGTCTCCGCTCCGAGTGCCGGGGAAGATCGTGCGCAGGACGGTGTGGCGGGTCGCGAGGTCGGTCAGGGCCGAGCGGAGTGCCTGTTTGTCGAGTTCGCCGGTGAGCCGCAGGGCGACCGGGATGCGGTCCAGGCCCGCCAGGTCGTCGAGCCTGGCGGTGAGCCAGGTCTGCAACTGGCCTGCGGTGACCGGGACTTGGGTGCCGTCCGCGTCGGGTGCCGCGGCGCCGAGGACGGGGCGGGCGCGGGTGGCGAGGAGGCGGGCGACCCCGGCGGGGGTGGGCGAGCCGAAGAACTGCCGGATGGGCAGTTCGGCGTCGAACTCCTCACGGATCCGCCCGGCGAGCCGCATGGCCAGGCCGGAGTCCCCGCCCAGCTCGAAGAAGTTGTCGTCGGAGCCCACCCGTTCCAGGTCGAGCACCTCGGCGAAGAGGCGGCAGAGCTTCTCCTCGGCTCCCGTGCGCGGCCCGCGTCCGGTGACGCGGGCGGCGAAGTCCGGGGCGGGCAGCGCCCTGCGGTCGACCTTGCCGTTGCGGGTCACCGGCAGCGCGCCCAGGGCGAGGACGGCGGCCGGGACCATGTAGTCGGGCAGGCGCCGGGCGACGTACTCCCGTATCCGTTCCGGGTCCACCGTCTCCGCGGCGGCGGGGACGACGTAGCCGACGAGGCGCCGCCCGCCGGGACCGTCGTCGCGGGCGACGGCGACGGCCTGCGCGACGGCCGGGTGTGCGGTCAGGGCGGCCTCGACCTCGCCCAGTTCCACACGGAACCCGCGGATCTTCACCTGCGCGTCCGCGCGGCCGACGAACTCCAGCTCGCCGTCGTCCGTCCAGCGGGCCAGGTCCCCCGTGCGGTACATCCGTTCGCCGGGCAGGAAGGGACACGCCACGAAGCGCTCCGCGGTCGGCCCGGGTGCGTTCCAGTAGCCGCGGGCCAGGGACGCGCCCGCCAGGTACAGCTCGCCGGTCGCCCCGGGCGGCACCGGCTGGAGGAAGGCGTCGAGCACAAGGGCCAGCCGGCCGGGCAGCGGACGGCCCACCGGCAGCACGGCCAGGTTCTCGTCCCCGGGCCGCAGGGTGTGCCAGGTGAAGCACAGGGTGGTCTCCGTGGGCCCGTACATATGCCGTACGGCCACCTCCGGGCAGCCGGCCCGCACCCGTGCCACCGCGTCGACGGGCACCACGTCCCCGCCGGTCAGGACCTCGCGCAGCCCGGTGAAGCACTCGGGGGTCTCACCGGCGAGCACCCGGAAGGTGCCGGCCGTGAGATGCAGCGTGGTGACGCCTTCGGCCACGTACCGGCGCACCTCCTGCGCGTCGACCACGCCCGGTCCCGCGACGACCACGCGGGCGCCCACGGTCAGCGGCACCCACGCCTCGAACAGGAAGGCGTCGAAGGCGTGCGGGGCGTGCAGCAGCACCGTGTCGTCCGGCCCGAGCCGCCAGCCGGGCTCGCCGACCAGCGCGGCGACGCTCCCGTGCGGGACGGCGACGCCCTTGGGCTCCCCGGTCGAGCCGGAGGTGTACATCACGTACGCCACCTCGTGCGCGGCGACGGGGAAGGCGTCCGGGCCGGCCCGGTGCGCGAGCAGGCCGGCCTGTACCGCGGGGTCGTCGAGGACCACGACGCCCGGCGCGCCCTCCGGCACCACGGCGCGCGTCGCTCCGCTGCACAGCACCGCGGAGGCCGCACAGTCCGCGAGGACCGCCGCCACCCGCTCCACCGGATGACCGGCGTCCACCGGCACCTGTACGGCACCGGCCCGCCACAGGGCCAGCAGTGCCACGACCACGTCCGCCGACCGTTCGAGCACCACCGCGACGCGGTCGCCGCGCACCACTCCCGCGTCCGCGAGATACGCCGCGAGCCGCCCGGCGGACGTCCACAACTCGCCGTACGTCAGGGCCTGTTCGTCCGTTACGAGCGCCACGGCGTGCGGGGCGACGGCGACCCGTCCGGCGATCAGCCCGGGCACCGTGCGGACCGGCGCCACGCCGGGCGCGGCACCCTGCTCCGGGAGCGCCGGTTCGGTGACCCGGATGCGGCCCGTCGGCACGGAAGGGTCGGCCGTCAGCTGCTCCAGGATGCCGACCAGGGAGGTGAGGACGGCTTCGGCGGCGGACTTCTCGAACAGGTCGGGCCGGTATTCGAGCCGGAACCGGGTGCGTTCACCGGGGGCGACCACCAGGGTCAGCGGGTAGTGAGCCGCCTCTCGGGCGAACCCCTCGGGCCGGATGACCGGGGTGTCGGGCGCGGCGGCTCGGCCCTGCCGTCCGGTGGGCTGCCGGGGGAAGTTCTCGTAGATCACGAGGGTGTCGAACACCGCGCCCGGACCGGCGAGTTGCTGGACCTCCAGCAGGCCGAGGTGCTGGTGGCCCATCAGCGCGGACTGCCGCTGCTGGAGGTCCCGCAGCAGGTCGTCGGCCGGCCGGTCGCCGTCCAGTCGGACCCGCACCGGCAGGGTGTTGATGAGCAGCCCCACCATCGTCTCCACGCCGGGCAGGTCCGCGGGACGCCCGGCCGCGGTCGCGCCGAACACCACGTCCGTGCGCCCGGCCAGACGGGCGAGGACCAGTGCCCAGGCGCCCTGCACCACGGTGTTCACGGTGAGTTCGCGGGTGCGGGCCAGCTCGGTCAGGGCGCGGGCGACGTCGTCCGGCAGTTCGCGGTCGACGTGGTCGGGGAAGACGGGCCGGCGGTCGGGGGCGACCGGTGCGACCAGGGTCGGCTCGTCGGCCCCGGCCAGCTCCTCCCGCCATGCGGTGCGGGCGGCCTCCTTGTCCTGCTTGCCGAGCCACAGCAGGTAGTCCCGGTACGACGTCGTGCGGGGCAGCGTCGAGGTGTCGCCGTCCTGGGCGTACAGGGCGGCGAGTTCGCCGATCAGTACGGGTGCGGACCAGCCGTCCATGAGGATGTGGTGGCTGGTGATCACCAGGCGGTGGCGGTGCTCGGCGAGCCGGACGAGCAGGACCCGCAGCAGCGGCGCGGTCGCCAGGTCGAAGCGCTCGGCGCGGTCACGCTCGGCGAGGCGTTCGGCGGCGGCGCGGGCCTGCGCCTCGGGCAGGTGTGACACGTCCTCGGTGCGCCATGGCAGGGTCACGTTCCGCGCGATGACCTGCACCATCCGTGCTCCGCTGACCTGCCGGAAGCAGGCCCGCAGCGCGGCGTGCCGGTCCAGCAGCGCCGCCCATGACGCGCGCAGACGTGCCTCGTCGATCGGGCCGTCGACGGCGAGCGCCGACTGCACGGTGTAGACGTCGGGTCCCTGGTCGTCGAAGGCGGCGTGGAAGAGCAGCCCTTCCTGCAGCGGCGACAGCGGCCACACGTCCTCGACTGACGATCGGGTCATCGCTTCTCTCCTCGGCGGGGCGTGGTCGGGCAGGTCCTGGACAGGGCCTATGCCTGGTCGTCGGCGAACCCGGCTTCGAGTTCCTCGATCTGGCTCTGTGCCAGGTCGAGCAGGGGGAAGTCGGAAGGGGTGTGCCCACCGGCGGCGGGGCCGTCGGTGTGGGCGGCGAGCGCGCGGAGCATGTCCAGCCAGGCCTGCCCGAGGCGTCGGGCGGCGGCGTCGTCGAGCACGCCGCGGGGCCATCCGAGGGACAGGGTGAGCTCGGGTCCGTCAGCAGTGTCCACCACGATGGCGCCGGCCTCCAGCGCGTGCGTGGACGGCATGTCAGGGTCGGCGCCGCCGCCGATCTCCCCCGTCAACTGCCAGTCACCGGGCGCCCCTTGACGGGCTCCCGCGGTGAAGCGGCCCAGGTAGTTGAAGCCGATCTGGGGCGTCGGCAGTGCGGCCAGGGACGGGGCGGTCTCCGGGTTGAGGTGCCGCAGCAGTCCGTGGCCGAGCCCGTCGCCGGGCACCTCCCGTGTCTGCTCCTTCACCGCCTTCAGCAGGGACCCGCTCGACGGGCCCCCGGCGCGGGCGTCCTCCAGGTCGATGCCGCTCAGGTCGAGGCGCACCGGGTGCGTGCGGGTGAACCAGCCCACCGTGCGGGACAGGTCCACGCCGTCGACCGTTTCCCGGCCGTGGCCCTCCACGTCGACCAGCAGGACACGGTCACCGTCTGCCCGGGCCTGCGCCACGGCCGCCGCGAGACCGGCGAGCAGCACCTCGTGCACACCGCAGTGGAACAGGGCCGGTGTGGCGGCGGTCAGGGTGGCCGCCTGCGGCGCGGGCACCGTCCAGGAGGCGTGGCGCACGGTCGCCGCCGTGTCGACCGCCGGGTCCGGGGCGCGCTCGCCGAGGAGGGGTTCGGCGACGTCGAGCAGCCGGGTCCACTGCGGCAGTTCGGCGGTCCTGTCGGGCGTGCGGGCCTGTTCGGCCAGCAGGGTCGCCCAACGCCGGAACGAGGTGACCGCCGGTTCGAGCCGGGCTTCCCGTCCGGCCGCGGCGTCCCTGCACGCCTGGGCGAGGTCGGGGACGAGCACCCGCCAGGACACCCCGTCTACGGCGAGGTGATGGGCGGCGAGGACGACGCGTCCGCCGCGCCCGGGCCCGGCGTCCACCCAGACGGCCTGGAGCATGGTGCCGGTGGCGGGGTCGAGCCGCGATACGGCCTCGCGTGCCGCACGGACGGCGATCGTGTCGAGGTCCGCCGTGGTTTCGAGGTCCGCGCTTGGGTCGCGGTCCGCGAGAGTGTCGCGGCCGTGCGGGGTCGCGTCGCGGGCGTCGATACGGAGGACGAGTCGATCCGCGTCCATGGCGTCGGCCTCGGTGCCGGTCCCAGTGCCGGTCCCAGCGCCGGTCCCAGCGCCGGTCTCAGCGCCGGTCTCGGTGCCGGCCCCGACCTCGGTCCCGGTCTCTGCCCCCGCCTCCGACTCCGACGCCGCCTCGGCGACCATGAGTCGGCCGTCCTCGGTCACCCGGGCACGCAGCATGTGGTGCGTGGTCAGCAGGGCGCCGATCCCGGCCGCCAGGACCTCGCGGGTGAGGTCCGCCGGGGCGCCGAGGACCACCCACTGGGCGAATCCGGGGCTGAGGGCGTGCTCGCCGAGTTCCCGCATGACCGGGGTCCAGGGCACCTCGCCGACCGCGACGTCGTCGGGGTCGGGACCTGCCCGGCCGGCCGCGGGGGTCGTGCCCGCGACGACGGCGAGGCGTTCGGGGGTCTTCTCCTCGAAGACCTGCCGTGGTGTCACGACCAGTCCGGCCTGCCGGGCCCGGGAGGACAGCTGCATCGAGGAGATGGAGTCGCCTCCCAGCTCGAAGAAGCTGTCGTCGGCGCCGACCCGCTCCAGGCCGAGGACATCGGCGAACACCTCGCACAGGATGGTCTCGGCGGGTGTACGCGGCTCGCGTCCGCGTGCCCTTCCGGCGAAGTCCGGGGCGGGCAGGGCGGGGCGGTCGAGCTTGCCGTTCGGGGTGCGGGGGAGGTCGGCCAGCGGGACGTAGGCGGTCGGCAGCATGTAGTCCGGGAGCCGCGTGGCGGCGAAGTCCCTTACCTCGGAGGCGAGTTCGTCGGACCACGACACGTTCTGCCCGGTCGCACCGGGCTCGGGCCCGGCCGCCCGCGCCCGTGTGACGACGTAGGCGACGAGCCGTTGCTCGCCCGGACGGTCCTCGCGGGCCATCACCACGGCCTGTGCGACCGCGGGGTGCGCGGTGAGGGCGGCCTCCACCTCCGCGGGTTCGATGCGGTGGCCGCGCACCTTGACCTGGCCGTCCGCGCGGCCCGCGAAGACGAGTTCGCCGGTGTCGGTCCAGCGGGCGAGGTCTCCGGTGCGGTACATGCGGGCGCCTGGCGTGAAGGGGCAGGCGACGAAGCGTTCGGCGGTCGGTCCGGGCCGCCCGCCGTAGCCCCGGGCCAACCCCGGGCCGGCGACGTACAGTTCGCCGACCGCTCCCGGGGGCAGCGGGTGGAGGAAGGCGTCCAGGACGTAGACGAGTACGTTCGGCGGAGGGCCGCCGATGGGGACGGTGTCGACGTCGCCGGGGATGAGCGGTTGGCTCATCGCCGCGCACACGGTCACCTCGGTGGGCCCGTACGCGTTCACCATCCGCCGGTCACCGGCCCAGCGGTCCACCAGTGCCGGCGGGCAGGCCTCGCCGGCCACCACCAGCGTCCTGAGGGAGGCGGGCAGACGCTCCTCGGTGCCGAGCACGCTGGGCGGCACGGTGACGTGGGTGGCGCCCCACTCCCGCACGGCCTCGGCGAGCGTCACCCGCGGCGGCAGCCCGTCCTGGTCCGGCACCACGAGCGAGGCGCCGGACAGCAGGGCCATGCACAGTTCGGAGACGGCCGCGTCGAAGCTCAGCGAGGCGAACTGCAGGACCCGTGCGTCGGGTTGTACGGCGAACCGTTCGATCTGCGCCCGTGCGAGGTGGGCGAGTCCGGTGTGGGTGACGACGACGCCCTTCGGGGTGCCGGTCGATCCGGAGGTGTAGATGACGTACGCGGCGTTTTCCGGGCGCAGGGCCGCGCGCCGCTCCTCCTCGCCGAGAGGGCCGCCCTTGCGGCGGGCCACGGATGCGGTGACGTCCGGGTCGTCCAGGACCACGATCCGTCCCCGGAACCCGTCGGGCACCGTGCCCCTGTTCTGCCGGGTGCACACCACGACCGCCGGGTCGGAGTCACGCAGCAGGAACGCCACCCGGTCCGCCGGGTGACCGGCGTCCACGGGGACGAAGACACCGCCCGCCATGGACACGGCGAGCACGGACACGATCATCGCCTCCGAGCGGGGCACCAGCACGGCGACGCGGACCTCCGGGCCCACCCCCGCATCGGTGAGGTAGCGGGCCAGGCGCCCGGCTGCCGTCTCCAACTCGGCGTACGTCAGTGTGCGCTCGCCCGGGCCGGGGCGGTCCGCGGCGCCCGGAATGTCCGGGGCGTCCGCCGCGACTGAGAGGGCCACCGCGGATGAGGGGACCGTCGCGGATGAGGGGACCGTCGCCGATGAGAGGGCCGCCGCGGAACCGCGGGACACCAGCGCCACCGCGTCCGGCGACCGTCGTACCTGACGTCGGAACAGTTCCGGCAGCGGCGCGGCCTCGACCGGCGCTTGCGTGCCGCTCCATGTGTCCACCACCAGCTCGCGCCGGTCCGGGCTCAACGCATCGACGCGCCCGACGGGGGCGTCCGGATCCGCCGTCAGCTGTTCGAGGACGTGCCCGAGCGCAGCCGTGACCTGCTCCGCCCACTCGGCCCCGAACACCTCGGGCCGGTAGATGAGTTCACCGTGCAGCCGGTCCCCCGGCACCGCGATGAGCGTGACCGGGTAGTGGCCGGTGTCCTCCGGCTTGCCCCCGGGTCGGATGGTGAGGGTGTCGGGCGAGGGCTCGGCGAGACGGGGGCGCGGGTAGTTCTCGTACACGAAGAGAGCGTCGAAGACTGCGCCCGGACCGGCGAGCTGCCTGATCTCGGGCATCCCGATGTGCTGGTGCGCCATCAGCGCGACCTGCCGCCGCTGGAGGTCGTGGAGGAGTTCGGCGACCGGCCGGTCACCGTCGATCCGTACGCGCACCGGCAGCGTGTTGATGAACAGACCGACCATGGACTCCACGCGCGGCAGCTCCGCCGGCCGCCCCGCGACCGTCGCGCCGAACACCACGTCGGTCCGTCCGGCGAGCCGGGCGAGGAGCAGCGCCCAGGCACCCTGCACCACCGTGTTCACGGTCAGCCCGTGATCGCGCGCCAACTCGGCCACGGCGGTGGTGAGTTCCGCCGTGAACTCGAAGGCGACCCGCGCCGGAACCGTGGGCACCCGGCCCTGCTCCCCGGGTGCCACGAGCGTCGGCTCGTCCGCCCCCGCGAACTCGGCCCGCCAGGCATCCCGCGCCGCGTCCTTGTCCTGCGTGCCGAGCCAGGCCAGATAGTCGCGGTAGGAGGTCGCCGGGGGCAGGGTCCGTACGTCGCCGCCCGCCTCGTAGATCGCGGACACCTCGCCGATGAGCACCGGCAGGGACCAGCCGTCCGTGACGATGTGGTGGCTGGTGACGATCTGGAGGTGGCGGTGCTCGCCCAGCCGGACGAGGGTCAGCCGCAGCAGCGGGGCCCGGGTCACATCGAGGCGGCGCGACCGCTCGTCCCGCACCAGCCGGTCGAGCCCGGCCTGCGCCTCGGCCTCGGTCAGCCCCGTCAAGTCGGCCTCGTGCCAAGGGAGTTCGACATCCCGGGCGACGACCTGGACCGCCTCGCCGGAGTCCTGCCGGTGGAAGCTCGCCCGCAGGATCGGGTGCCGGTGCAGCAGGGACCGCCAGGAGGTCCGCAGCCGCTCCACGTCCAGGGGACCGTCCAGAGCCAGGATCCGCTGACCCTCGTAGAGGTCGGGGCCCTGGTCGTCGTATGCGGCATGGAACAGCAGCCCCTGCTGGAGCGGCGACAGCGGCCAGACGTCCACCAGGCCGGGCACCCGGGTTTCCAGTTGCGCCACGGTGTGCGGTGTGAGGCGGACGAGGGGGAAGTCGGACGGGGTGTGCCCGCCGGCCGCCGGGTCGCCGACGTGGGTCGCGAGCCCGATGAGGGTGTCCCGCCAGATCCGGCCGAGGCCCTCCGCCGCCGTCTCGTCCAGAAGGGCTGTCGGCCAGCCGAGCGTGACGGTCAGGACCGGGCCGTCCGGGGTGTCCTGGACGGTCGCGGCGGCCTCCAGGGCGTGCAGGGCGGGCATGTCGGGACCGGCCGAGCCGCCGATCGCGGTCTGCCCGGTCAGCTGCCAGGGCTCGTCGGCGGTGGACTGCTGCCGACCACCCGTCGTGAAGCGGCCCAGGTAGTTGAAGCCGATCTGCGCGGCGGGCCGTTCGGACAGAACGGTGCTCGTCCGCGGGTTGAGGTACCGCAGGAGGCCGTAGCCCAGACCGTCGCCGCCGGGTACCGAGCGCACCTGTTCCTTGACGGCCTTCAGCAGGGCACCGGCCGCCGGACCACCGTTCAGAGCGTCTTGCAGGTCTACGCCGGTGACGTCCAGCCGCACCGGGTGGGTGCTGGTGAACCAGCCGACCGTGCGCGACAGATCCGTACCGGCAAGGGGTTCGCGCCCGTGTCCCTCCACGTCGACCAGCACGCCGCTCGCGACCTGCGGACGCCAGTGCGCCACCGCACCGGCCAGCGCGGCGAGCAGCACCTCGCGCACACCGCAGCGGAACAGCGCGGGCGCCGTGTTCACCAGCTGGGCGGCTTCCCGTGCCGGGAGGGTCCAGGACCGCTGCGTCATGGTGGCGGCGGTGTCGAGCGCCGGGTCCAGCTCCCGCTCGCCCAAGCAGATGTCGGGCACGTGCACCAGCTCGGCCCAGGCGTCCGGCGCACCGGTCAGTGCCGGGTCGGCGGCCCGTTCCGTCAACAGCCCGGACCAGCCCCGGAACGAGGTCGCCACCGGGTCGAGTTCGGGTGCGCGGCCGACGGTGACCGCTTCCCAGGCGGACCGGAGATCCGGCAGCAGGATCCGCCAGGACACCCCGTCCACCACCAGGTGATGCACTATCAGCACCAACCGGCCCATCAGGTCCGGTCCGGCGTCCACCCACACGGCCTGCACCATCACCCCGGCCGCGGGATCCAGCCGCCGCACCGCCGCACGCGCCGCACGGCCAGCGACCTCGTCCGGATCGCCGGCCGCCGCGTCCACGCGGGTGACGAGCGCGTCCGTCGCGACCGCGGCCGACTCGCCGACCACCAGGGTGAGGTGCTCGCCCACCCGCGCCCGCAGCACCGCATGCGTCTGCAGCACTGCCCCCAGAGCGGCCGCCAGCGCCCCCAGCCCCAGCCCGGGCGGTGCCCCGACCACGGCCCACTGCGCGAACTCCGGAGTAGCGGCGTGCTCCCCCAGCGCCCGCATCACCGGCGTCCACGGCACCACACCCACACCGTCGTCGGCTTCGACCGGGACGGCGTCGTCGCTCGCCGCCTCCGCCAGCTCCGCGAGACCCGCCGGGGTCGCCTGGGCGAACACGTCCTGCACCTTCAGCACCAGGCCCGCGCGCCGGGCGCGTGCCACCAACTGCATCGACGTGATCGAGTCGCCGCCCAGCTCGAAGAAGCTGTCGTCGCCCCCGACCCGCTCCAGCCCCAGCAACTCGGCGATGAGCCGGCACAGGATGGCCTCCGTCTCGGTCTGCGGCAGCCGTCCGCCGGTCTTCTCGGCGGCATGGGGTGTGGGCAGGGCCGCGCGGTCGAGCTTCCCGTTCCTCGTCACGGGGAAGGCGTCGAGCGTGAGGACGGCGGTGGGGACCAGGTAGTCGGGCAGCCGTGAGGCGACGTACGCGCGCACGTCGTCGCCGTCCACACCGTCCGGGCCCTCGGGCACGACGTATCCGGTCAGCCGGAGTTCTCCCGTGTGGTCGGCCCGTGCGGTGACCACGGCCTGGGCCACGGACGGATGCGCGGCGAGGGCCGTCTCCACCTCGCCCGGCTCCACCCGGAACCCACGGATCTTCACCTGCGCGTCCGCACGGCCGACAAAGACCAGGGTGCCGTCGTCCGTCCAGCGCACGAGGTCACCGGTCCGGTACATCCGCTCCCCCGGCACGAACGGACAGGCCACGAACCGCTCCGCCGACAGACCCGCCTGGCCCCAATACCCCAGCGCCAGTCCCTCTCCGCCCGCGTACAGCTCACCGGTCACGCCGGGCGGCACCGGCTGGAGGAAGGCGTCCAGCACATACGTACGGCGGCCCGGCATGGGCCCCCCGATGGGCAGTACGGAGCCCACCGGCTCATCGGGGCGCACCCGGTGCCAGGTCACGCACATGGTCACCTCGGTCGGCCCGTAGCAGTTGCGGACCGCCAGCTGCGGGCACGCCTCCCGCACCCGGGCCACCGACGCGGCGGGCACCACGTCACCGCCGCTCAGCACCTCGCGCAGGCCCGCGAAGCACTCCGGTGCCTCCTCGGCCAGGGCCCGGAACAGGCCCGCGGTGACGAAGGCGGCCGTAACGCCGTCGGCGACGTACGCCTGCATGCGCTGGGCGTCGAGGATGCCGGGCTCGGCGATCAGCACGCGCCCGCCCGCGGCCAACGGCACCCACAGCTCGTACATGGAGGCGTCGAAGGCGTGCGGTGCGTACATGAGCACCGTGTCATCGGGCCCCACGTGCCACTCGCGTTCGCCGACCAGCGCGGCGGCACTCCCGTGCGGCACCGCCACGCCCTTCGGCACGCCGGTGGACCCCGACGTGTACATCACGTATGCCACGTCGGCCGGACCGACGTGCACGGTGGGTGCGGGCCCGCCTGCGGTCAACTCGCGTATGACAGCACGCTCGTCCACGACCACGACCCGTGCGGCAGCTGCCTCGTCCGGCACCACCGCACGCGTCGCCTGCGAGCACAGCACCACGGCCGGAGCACAGTCCTCCAGGACCAGCGACACCCGCTCAACCGGAGACCCCGCGTCCACGGGGACGTAGGCCGCCCCCGCACGCCACACTCCCAACAGCACCGGCACCAGATCCACCGACCGGTCCATGACCACCGCGACCCGATCACCACGCCGTACCCCCGCAGGACCCGCCAAGTACGAGGCCACGCGCCCCGACGCCGCCCACAACTCCCCGTACGACAGCGACCGGTCGTCCTCCGTCAGCGCGATCGCGTCGGGCACCACCCGCGCCCGCTCCGCGATCAGCTCCGGTACGGAACCGTTCGGGGCCCCGCTCGCCGCCGCGCTCGACCTGGCCAGCACGGCCGCCCGCTCCACCGCGCCCAGCGCACCCACCCGGCCCACGGGCGCGAATGGGTTCCGCAGCAGCTCCTCCAGGACCGATACGACGCGGCGGGCGATCAGGCCGGCCCGCTCCCGGTCGAAGAGGTCCGGTCGGTAGGTCACCACCACGCGGAGCCGCTCGGTGGGGACGACGCCCACGGCGAGCGGGTAGTGGGTGCCCGCGACGGTGTGGAGTCGGGTGATGGTGATGGTCGCGTCGTCGTCGGCCGACCGGTCGGATCCGGAGAGCGCGACGGATCCGCGCGGGTAGTTCTCGAACATCAGCATCGTGTCGAACGTCGCGCCGGGACCGGCGAGTTGCTGGATGCCCGGCAGACCGAGGTGTTGATGGGCGATCAGTGCCGCCTGCCGTTCCTGGAGGTCGGTGAGCATCCGCACCACGGGCTGGTCGGCGTCGAGACGTACGCGCACGGGGAGTGTGTTGATGAACAGGCCCACCATCGACTCGACGTCCGGCAGCTCGGGCGGGCGGCCCGCCACCGTGCCGCCGAAGACGACATCCGTACGGCCGGACAGCCGGGCGAGCACCAGCGCCCACGCGCCCTGCACCACGGTGTTCACGGTCAGGCCCTGCGAGCGCGCCCACTCGGTGAGCTCCGCGGTCCGCTCCAGGGGCAGCTCCTCCCAGACCACGTCCGAAGTCGTCGGCGAGTTGCCCGCGGCGGCGGGGGCGACCAGCGTCGGTTCGTCCGCGCCGGCCAGTTCCTGCCGCCATGCGGTGCGCGCGGCCTCCTTGTCCTGACGGCCGAGCCACCCCAGGTAGTCCCGGTAGGAAGCCGCCCGCTTCAGGGTCGGGGCGTCACGGCCGTCCGCGTAGACGGCGGACACCTCGTTGAGGACGATCGGCATCGACCAGCCGTCCAGGAGGATGTGGTGGCAGGTGATGGCGAGCCGGTGCCGGTTCTCGCCCAGGCGGACCAGCAGGAGGCGCAGGAGCGGTGGCCTCGTCAGGTCGAAGCGCCGCGCGAGGTCGCGCCGGGCCAGTCGTTCGGCCTCGGCCAGGGCTTCGGTCTCCGGGAGGGCGGAGAGATCCGCCTCGTGCCACGGGAGTTCCACGTTCCGCGCGACGACCTGGACCGCCTCGCCGGAGTCCTGCTCGTGGAAGCCGGCCCGTAAGGCCGGGTGCCGGGCGAGTACCGCCTCCCACGAGGCGCGCAGACGTGCCGTGTCGAGCGGGCCGTCGAGGGCCAGCAGTCGCTGCGTCTGGTAGACGTCCGGGCCTTCGTCGTCGAAGGCCGCGTGGAAGAGCATGCCTTCGTGCAGCGGTGACAGGGGCCAGATGTCGGCCAGGCCGGGCACACGGGCCTCCAGGTCCGCCACGGTGTGCGGGGTGAGGCGGACGAGGGGGAAGTCGGAGGGGGTGTGGCCGCCCGCTGACGGGCTGGTCGTGTGCGCGGCCAGCGAGTTCAGCACACGTGTCCACAGCTGGCCAAGCTCCAGCGCCGCCGCCTCGTCCAGGAGGCCGCCGGGCCAACTGAGGGTGATGGTCAACTCGGGTCCGTCGGGGCGGTCCTGGACGGTT
>NZ_JAQMYP010000033.1 GCF_028369295.1 Streptomyces sp. HD | reverse complement strand
CCCCCCCCCCCCCCCCCCCCCCCCCCCCCCCCCCCCCCCCCCCCCCACGGCGGGCGCACGGGCGCCGGCGATGGGACGACGACAGGCGTGGTGCGCGGGTGCGAGCCGTTCGGACGGACGGGCACCGGGCCGCCCCGAGCCGCTGCGGAGCGTGGACTCCGGCGGCCGTGAGGCCGTTGACGCCAGCGGCCTCGGCGATGGCCGACAGGGAATCTAGCTGCGGCAGCGGCCCGAACCAGGCTTTCCGGCTCGGAATTTGCGGGACTCATACGGGCCGGGCACGGAGGTCGTCAAAGTCCCGTCAAACAGGTCAGGGAAACCATCAGGGGAGTGTCAACGCCGGCCGTTGGTGGCTCGATCCGGTCGCAGACTGATCGGCAATGGGGGACGGGCGACCGTCCGTGGCGTCATGTCGGTGGCGTCGTGACTTCACGACCGGCATGACGCGGGGCTCTCGATCAGGGCTCTGCGGCACCGCCACGACCACTGGCGATCGCCCCGCCGGGCGGTGCCCCGGGCCACGGAGACGAGGGGATCGCGGACGGGCGATCCGGGCCCGGGGCACGCCCGAGCAAGCAGACCGTGGCCGCGCGGGCCGCTCTGCGCCTCCGCCACCGGGCCACCGCACCCGCGCGGCTGCGCTTCCTGCGCGTGGCCACGGTCCTGCTCGCCGGGACGGTCCTGACCGTGCTGGGACCGCGGCCGCGACGCTCGGACCGAGGCTGTGACGCTGGGACCGAGGCTGCCACGCTGGGACCGAGGCTGTGACGCTGGGACCGAGGCTGCCACGCTGGGACCGCGGCTGTGACGCTGGGGCCGAGGCTGCCACGCTGGGACCGCGGCTGCGACCGAGGCGGCCGACTTCAGCCGGCCCTCGGTCACGCGTCCGTGAGCCGTGCTTCCTCCAGGTCGAGGGTGCGCTGGAGGCGGCGGCGGGTGGTGTCGCTGATGGTGTGGTCGTCGTAGAGGCGTTGCAGTTCCTCGGCCTCTACGGCGATCAGGTCGCGGCGCAGTTGACGGTAGATCAGGTCGGCCGACTCGGTGGGAGCGCCCGTGCCGTTGGTTTCGGCGAGGCGGTCGCGGGCGTCGTCGAGGCGGGCGGTGAGACCGCGGCGGAGGCGGTCGAGGACCATGTCGGGGACGGCCTCCAGCTCCGAGAGCTCCTCAAGACGCCGGATACCCGCGGCGGCCAGGCTGCAGCGGGCCGAGGTTTCCTCGCGCTCGGTGTGGTCGGGCTCCAGGGCGATGCCGGAGCGGCGTACGACGGGAGCCAGGGTGAAGCCCTGGACGACGAGGGTCACCACCACTACCGAAGTGGTCAGTACGAGGACCAGCGGGCGGTCGGCCAGCGGCGTGCCCGCCTCCGTGGCCACCGGGATGGACAGGGCCGCCGCCAGCGGCACCACACCCCGGGTGCCCGCCCAGGTCAGCACCACCGGCACCCGCCAGTTCATCCGCTGGATGCCGCCCTCGCGCTGGACCACCGCCGACAGCGGAGCCAGCCACAGCAGCCGTACGGCCATCAGGGTGCCGGCGACGGCGAGGGCGTACAGGGGCCAGGCCCGGTCGGCGTCGGACAGCGCCCGCACCTGCCCCGGCAGTGCCAGGCCGATGAGCGAGAAGACCACGCTCTCCAGGAGAAACACCACGGTGCCGTAGACCGCGTGCAGTTGGAGCCGTATGCGGGCGTTGGTGAGCCGATCGCCCCGGCCGCCGAGCACCACACCGGCGACCACCACGGAGGTGACGCCGGAGGTGTGGGCGGCCTCCGCGAGGACGTAGACGGCGTACGGGGTGACCAGGGCGATGACCGTCTCCAGGACCGGGTCCTCGGTGCGGCGGCGGATGAGCGCCACCACCCCGGCCACGGCGGCGCCGATGACCGTCCCACCACCCGCGAGCACGACGAACTCGCCGCCCGCCGCGCCCCAGTCGGATGCCGCGGTGGCCACGGCGACGCTCACCGCGACGCGGAACAGGACCAGCGAGGTGGCGTCGTTGAACAGACTCTCCGCCTGCACCAGGACCTGCACCTTGGGCGGCAGCGCGAGCCGTCTGCCGAGCGCGGTGACCGCCACCGGGTCGGTGCTGGCCAGGACCGCGCCCAGCACGAACGCCATCTGCCACGACAGCGGAGTCACCAGCGACGCCACCCAGCCGACCGCAGCTGCCGATGCCAGCACCAGCCCGATGGAGAGGACGCCGACCGGCTTCCACACGGCCTTCAGCTCACGCCAGGACAGTTCCTCCGCGCTGGCGTACAGCAGCGGGGGCAGGACGATCAACCCGATGACCTCGGGGCTGATCTCGATCTCCGGGGTGCCCGGCAGCAGCGCTACCGCAAGGCCCGCCACGACCAGCAAGGACGGTGCGGGAATGCGCCACCTGCGGGCGAAGGTCGCCACGACCGTGGCCAGGATGACCAATGCCAGAACAGTGCCTACGCCACGCATGCCGTCCCCCTGGGGCTTGACGGAGCCGCCGTGGCTCCCCGCCGACCAGACTTCCCGGCACACCGCTTTCACCCTATCCGCCCAAGAGATGTCAAGACAGTGTCAAGGTCCCCGGCACGGGCGCCAAGAAAGCGCTAACGCGCGTCCTGCTCCGTCCCCGGAAGCGCTTCCGTAGGGAGAAGTAACCCACCTCCCGAGGGAGTTGAACCAGTGAGCGGAGCGCGTCGACTGCGATGAGTGACGTACGGTCCGGACGACTGAAGGTCTACCTGGGGGCGGCCCCGGGAGTGGGCAAGACCTACCGGATGCTCGACGAGGGACGGCGGCGAGCCGCCCGTGGGTCGGACGTGGTGGTGGCGTTCGCCGAGTGTCATGGCCGGCCACGCACGGAGGCGATGCTCGACGGCCTGGAAACGGTTCCCCGGGCCCGCTGCGCCTACCGTGGCGGGCAGTTCGAGGAGATGGACCTTGCCGCGGTGCTGGCCCGCCGCCCACAGGTGGCGATCGTCGACGAGTTCGCGCACAGCAACGTTCCCGGCGAGGGCCGCAATGCCAAGCGGTGGCAGGACATCGAGGCACTACTCGCTGCCGGAATCGATGTCGTCACCGCGCTGAACATCCAGCACCTGGAGTCCCTCAACGACGTCGTCGAGAAGATCACACACGTGCCGCAGCACGAGACGGTGCCCGACGAGGTCGTACGCCGTGCCCAGCAGGTCGAGCTGGTGGACATGCCCCCGGAGGGGCTGCGGCGCCGTATGGCGCACGGGAACATCTACGCGCCCGAGAAGGTCGACGCCGCCCTCGCCAACTACTTCCGGCCCGGCAATCTGACCGCGCTGCGTCAGCTCGCGCTTTTGTGGGTGGCCGACCGGGTCGACGAGGCCCTCCAGATCTACCGCGCCGAGCACTCCATCGGCGGCGTGTGGGAGACCCGGGAACGGGTGGTCGTGGCGCTGACCGGCGGTCCGGAGGGCGACACCCTCGTCCGGCGGGCCGCCCGTATCGCCGCCCGGTCGGCCGGAGGCGATCTGCTGGCCGTGCACGTGGCCCGCAGCGACGGGCTCGCGGCCGGGGTCTCGCACGCCTCGCTGGCCCGGCAGCGCAGGCTGGTGGAGGACCTCGGCGGCAGCTACCACTCGGTCGTCGGCGACGACGTCGCGACCGCGCTGGTGGAGTTCGCGCGGGCCGAGAACGCCACCCAGCTGGTGCTGGGTACCAGCCGCAGAGGCCGTCTGGAGCGGTTCCTGACCGGACCCGGCACAGGGGAGACCGTGACCGAGATGTCCGGTGACATCGATGTGCACCGGGTCACCCACGAGCGGGCCGGACGCGGCACACTGCTGCCGTCCCGGCGGCGCACCCTTTCCAGGGCCCGGCGCATCGCGGGGCCGGTGGCCGGGCTCGTGCTGCCGGTACTGCTGACCGCCGCCCTCGCGCAGCTGCGCGGGCCGCTGAACCTGACCAGCGAGGCACTGCTGTTCCTGCTCACAGTGGTCGGCGTGGCCTGCATAGGCGGAGTCGTGTCGGCGCTGATCGCGTCACTGACGGCGTCCCTGCTGCTGAACTACTGGTTCGTCCCGCCCATCGGGTCCTTCACGCTGGAGGACCCGAACGCGCTGCTCGCCGTGAGCGTGTTCGCCGTGGTGGCAGCCACCGTGGCCGCCGTCGTCGACCGCTCCCTGCGCCTCTCCCGCCGTTCCGCCCGCGCCACCGCCGAGGCCGAGACCATGTCGTCGCTGGCCGGCAGCATCGTGCGCGGCGGCACGACGATCCCGGCCCTGCTGGAGAGGACCCGGGAGACCTTCGGCATGGACTCGGCGGAACTCGTCGACGAACCGCCTGACGCCGAGGAGATCACGGCTGTTCCCGCCGGCCCCGGCGCGTATCTGGTGCTGCGCGGGCGCACCCCGTCTTCCTCCGAGCGGCGGGTGCTCGCCGCGTTCGCCGCGCACGTGGGGTCGGCCGTCGAGCGTGCCCGGCTCGCCGAAGCGGCGGCCGAGGTGGAGCCCGTGAAGGCCGCGGACCGGATGCGTACGGCGCTGCTGCGGGCCGTCGGCCACGACCTGCGTACGCCGCTCGCCGCGGGCTGGGCGGCCGTGACGTCCCTGCGGAGCAGGGACGTGGATTTCTCGCCTGCGGACCAGGAGGAACTCCTCGCCACCGCCGACGAGTCGATGGCCAAGCTCAGCCGCCTGGTGGAGAACCTGCTCGACCTCAGCCGCCTGGAGGCCGGAGCCCTCACACTGAACCTGCGGGCCACCACCCTGGATGAGGTCCTCCCGATGGCGCTGGCGGACGTGCCCGCGGCCGAGGCGCGGGACATGGAGGAGATCCCCGCGGTGCTCGCCGATCCGCCGCTGCTGGAGCGGGTCGTCGCCAACCTCGTCGGCAACGCCGCCCGGCACACACCGCCCGGCCAGAAGGTGCTGGTGACCGCCAGTGCTCTGGCGGGCCGGGTCGAACTGCGGGTTGTGGACCGCGGACCCGGCCTCCCTCCGACGGGCCGGGACCGGATCTTCGAACCGTTCCAACGGCTCGGCGACACCGACAACACCACCGGCCTCGGCCTCGGCCTCGCCCTCGCCCGGGGCCTGACCGAGGCGATGAACGGCACTCTCACCCCGGAGGACACTCCGGGCGGCGGCCTGACCATGGTCGTGTCGCTGCCTTTCGCGGAGCAGGCCGGCGTGGCACACGGGACACCGTGTCCGGTGGAGCAGGCGCACCCGGCGGGAGGCGCCTGATGAGGTCCGGGAGCAACGCACGACGAATGCCGCAGCGCGAACACCGCAAGCCCCAGCCGACGGAGAACCCGCACCGCGTGCGCGGAATCTAGGAGGTACCCGATGACCACCGGAATCGGAACCGGAATCGGCACATGGCGGAGGCCGCACCGCAGGGGCGGGACCCGCGGCACAGCGGACTCCTGGCCGCTACGCGACCGGCTCGCCCTGGCGGCGGGGCTGCTTGCCCCCTTCCTGGTGGCGCTCGCGATCGTCCCGTTCCGTGCGGACCTGTCGCACACGAACGCGGCGTTGATCCTCGTCGTGGTGGTCGTCGCGGTCGCAGCGCTGGGAAGCCGTACGGCGGGTGTCGTGGCGGCGCTGTCCGCTGCGGCATGGTTCGACTTCTTTCTCACCCGGCCGTTCCAGACCTTCACCATCAGCGCGTCGGAGGACATCGAGACGGCCGTGCTGCAGCTGGTCGTCGGCCTGCTCGTGTCCCAACTCGCCGCCCGTGCACGGCGCCTGGAGGTCATCACGGTCACCGACGCGGCCCACCTGGCGCGGATCCACCGGACGGCCGGTCTCGCCCAGTCGCCCAACGCGGCGAACACCGTGGTCGACCACGTCCGGGGAGAACTGGTCGAACTGCTCGGGCTGCGCGCCTGCCGTTTCGAGTACGGGAGGCTGACGGGGCGGCCACCGCGCCTGCTCAAGGACGGGAGCGTGACCGGCGGGCGGGGGTGGGCGCAGGACGACATCGAGCTGCGGGCGTACGGCAACGGCCACTATCTCGGTCGCTTCCTGCTCACTCCCGGTCCCGGGCCGGTACCGGCGCTCCAGGCCCGGCTGGTCGCGGTGACTCTGGCCGACCAGGCGGGGGCGGCGCTGGACACGCCGGGGCGGGTAGGGCGGGGATGACCCCGAACCGCCGGGCTGAGTCCGCTATTCCAAACCGGAGGCTCTGAAGACCGCGTGGGCGGTCTCGCTGTCGATGCGCCGCGAGAGCCGGCGCAACGCCGTCGCCCCGCACAGCAGCGTGCTGCCGGCCGCCGACTTCTGGGCGCCCCTCTCCACAAGGAACCACAACTGCGGGTTCCTCTGGAGGACGTCCGGGTCGATCTCCACCCGGCCGCCGACCGCGTCCCGCAGCACGAGCCGCTCCGACATGCCCTCCAGACGCCGGACGGACACCAGCAGGTCGGTACGGACGCGGTGTTCGCGCAGCAGGCGGCGCGAAGCGAGCCAGCCGTCGCCGGCGGAGACCCGGGCGGGATACAGCACGAGGAAGAGCAGCAGCCCCAGGGCGAGCCACAGGGTGCAGCGCCAAGGAGTGAGGCGGCCCGTGCCCCAGTCGAGGAGAAGGAGCAGGGCGAGCAGCACACCGCTGCAGCGGACCGAGTCCCGTACATCCCGCGCCCAGCGGAGGTCGTGCGCTGCGTCACTGGGGCCACGCATGTCGTTACGGGGTGCCATGGCGGTGACCTTAGAGATCCGGAGAGCGGGAGCACCTCGCCTTTGACGCGACTCTGATGGCTCTGTCACCCGGGTCACATCCCCGTCAAGACCTCATCAAAGTCGGCCGGTTCAGCGCGAAGAAACCGCAATGAGCGGTCCGCCGCGGCCGGGACCGGACACACCCTGACTGCACCGCGCACACGTCAGCCCTCGCGCGGCCGAAGGAAGAAGGAGCACGCACCGATGTCCGTCCTGACCGTCCAGCCGGGTGCGACCCCCGCCGACGAAGAGCCCCCCGATACCGGCGAACGCCACCGGCTGACCGCCGTCACGGGCCTGGCCGCCCTCTCGCTGGACGCGATGGCGTCGGTGGCGTACGGACCCGAGGCGATCGTTCTCGTCCTGGCCGCCGCCGGCGCGCACGGCCTCGGGTTCACCCTGCCGGTGACGCTCGCCATCGCCGCCCTGCTGGCAGTACTGGTCGCCTCGTACCGGCAGGTGATCGCGGCCTTCCCCGACGGAGGCGGCTCGTACGCGGTCGCCAAGGCTCATCTGGGTGCGCGCACGAGCCTGGTGGCGGCCGCCTCGCTGGTCCTGGACTACGTCCTGAACGTGGCCGTCGCGGTCACGGCCGGCGTGGCCGCGCTGACCTCCGCCTTTCCGGGCCTGTACGGCGACCGGCTGGTCCTGTGCCTGGTGGTGCTGGCGTTGATCACAGCCGTGAATCTGCGGGGCATCGTGGAGTCGGCGAAGGCGTTCATCGTGCCGACCGTGGTGTTCGTCGGCTCGATCTTCGTGATGACAGCCGTCGGTCTGTTCCGGTCCGCCCCGGTCAGCACGGCCACCACCGCCGGGCATGCGTCGGTCCTGGCCGACAACGCGACCACTGTGGGTGTGCTGCTCCTGCTGAAGGCCTTCGCCTCCGGGTGTTCCGCCCTCACCGGCGTCGAGGCCATCGCGAACGCCGTCCCCTCCTTCCGGGTTCCGCGCGCCAAGCGCGCGCAGCGGGCGGAGGTCGCCCTCGGAGCGGTCCTCGGCGTGATGCTGATCGGCCTGTCGGTGCTGATCTCCCGCTTCCACCTCCAGCCCGTCGAGGGCGTCACGGTCCTCGCCCAGCTCGCGGACGCCTCCTTCGGCCACAACTGGGCTTTCTACGTCATCCAGTTCGCGACGATGATCCTGCTCGCCCTGTCGGCCAACACCTCCTTCGGCGGGCTGCCCGTGCTGCTGAAGCTGCTGGCCCGGGACAACTACCTCCCGCACGTCTTCGCGCTGAAGGCCGACCGCCAGGTCCACCGGCACGGCGTGCTCGCCCTGGCCGTTGTCTCCGCGGCGCTGCTGGTGTTCTCCGGCGGCGACACCAACACGCTCGTGCCGCTGTTCGCGATCGGCGTCTTCGTCGGCTTCACCATCGCGCAGGTGGGGATGGTCCGGCACTGGCGCGGCGAGCGTGGACCGGGGTGGCGGGGCAGGGCGCTGCTGAACGGCCTCGGCGGGCTGCTGACCGGCGTCTCGGCCGCCGTCGTCACCGCGTCCAAGTTCGAGGAGGGTGCCTGGCTGATCGTGGTGGCGCTGCCGCTGCTGGTGGCGGCCTTCGGCGTCGTGCACCGCGCCTACACCCGCATCGGCGAGCGGCTCGGCCTGGGCCGTGTCCCCGAGCCCCCGCACCGCGACCGCTCGCTGGTGATCGTGCCCGTCTCGTCCCTGTCCCGCCTGACGTCCGAGGCGCTGACCGCGGCAGTCTCCCTGGGCGACGAGGTGCGCGCCGTCACCGTCTGCTATCCGGATCCCGAGGACCGGGCCCAGATGCACGCGCTGGAGCACTCCTGGGCGGAGTGGGATCCCGGCGTGCCGCTGGTCCGGCTGGCCTGCGAGCGCCGCAGCCTGGGCCGCCCCATCGCCGCGTACGTCCGTGACGTCATGGCCTCGGAGCCGGCCACCCAGGTGACGGTGCTGATCCCGGAGGCCGAGCCGGAGCGGCTGTGGCAACGGCTGCTGCAGAACCAGCGGGGCGCGGTCGTCGCCCATGCCGTGCGGCGGGAGACGGACGCGGTGATCTGCCGACTGCGCTTCCGGCTGCTGTGAGCGTGGGGCTCCGTACCGTTACGGCCCCTGCTCCCGACCGGTCGGGAGCAGGGGCCGTAAGAGTCTCGTCAAGGCTCTGGCCGCCGCCGTAAGAGAGCCGTCAACGGACGACCGAATCCGGCCAGAGAGGCGCTTTCCTCTAGAGGTCCGTTGTTCCCGAACCTCACTCCAGGAGTCTGCGGTGGCCGATCTGGCCTTCGTCGTCACCACGATCGCGTGCTTCGCGATGGTGGCTCTCGTCGCCAAGGGGGTGACGAAGCTGTGACCGCCGAGAACATCGTCGGCCTCGTCGTGGCCGTCGCCCTGCTGGGCTATCTCGTCCTCGCCCTGATCTTCCCGGAGAGGTTCTGAGACAAGAAATGGGTCCCGTACTCGCCGGCGTGCTCCAACTGCTGGCCCTCATAGGCGCGCTGGCGCTCGCCTACGTCCCCCTCGGCAACTACATGGCCAAGGTCTACTCCTCCGACAAGCACTGGCGCGTCGAGAAGTGGATCTACAAGGGCATCGGTGCCAACCCCGACACGCAGATGCGGTGGCCCGCGTACCTGCGCGGCGTCCTGGCCTTCTCGGCTGTCGGGGTCCTGTTCCTGTATCTGCTGCAGCGTCTGCAGGGTGTGCTGCCCGGTTCGCCGGGCTTCGCCTCCATCGACGCGGACCAGGCGTTCAACACCGCCGTGTCCTTCGTGACCAACACCAACTGGCAGTCCTACTACGGCGAGCAGGCCATGGGCCACGTCGTGCAGACCGCCGGTCTTGCCGTCCAGAACTTCGTCTCCGCCGCCGTCGGCATCGCCGTCGCCGTCGCTCTCGTGCGCGGTTTCGCCCGCTCCCGCACCGGAGAGCTGGGCAACTTCTGGTCCGACCTGGTGCGAGGTGTCGTACGCATCCTGGTGCCGGGCGCTGCGATCGCCGCGGTCGTGCTGGTGGCCTGCGGTGCGATCCAGAACTTCTCCGGCATCCATGAGGTCGGGCAGTTCATGGGTGGACACCAGCAGTGGAACGGAGGTGCGGTCGCCTCGCAGGAGGCCATCAAGGAGCTGGGCACCAACGGCGGCGGTTACTTCAACGCCAACAGCGCCCATCCCTTCGAGAACCCCACTCCTTTCTCGAACCTCTTCGAGATCTTCCTGATCCTCGTCATCCCGTTCGCGCTGACCCGCACCTTCGGCCTCATGGTCGGCTCGGTGAAGCAGGGATACGCCATCCTCGCGACGATGGCGACCATCTGGGTGGGCTTCGTCGCCCTGATGATGTGGACCGAGTTCGCCCACCACGGCCCGGCGTTCGACATCGCCGGTGGGGCGTACGAGGGCAAGGAGGTCCGCTTCGGGGTCGGCGCCTCGTCGATCTTCGCGACCTCGACCACGCTCACCTCGACCGGTGCGGTGGACTCCTTCCACTCCTCGTTCACCGGTCTCGGCGGCGGCATCACCATGCTCGGCATGATGCTGGGCGAGATCGCGCCCGGCGGTACCGGCTCCGGCCTCTACGGCATGCTGATCATGGCGATCATCGCGGTGTTCATCGCCGGTCTGATGGTCGGCCGTACGCCCGAGTACCTGGGCAAGAAGATCGGCACCCGCGAGATCAAGCTGGCGGCCTGCTACATCCTGGTCACCCCGGCGCTGGTGCTCGTCTTCACCGCAGCGGCGATGGCCCTGCCGACCCCGGCCGACTCGATGACGAACTCCGGCGCGCACGGCTTCTCCGAGATCCTGTACGCCTACACGTCCGCCTCCAACAACAACGGCTCGGCCTTCGCCGGTCTGAACGCGGACACGCAGTGGTTCAACACCACGCTGGGCCTGTGCATGCTGCTCGGCCGCTTCCTGCCGATGGTGTTCGTGCTGGCGCTGGCCGGCTCGCTCGCCGAGCAGAAGCCGGTCCCGGAGACCGCGGGCACCCTGCGGACCGACAAGCCCCTGTACACGGGTCTGCTCGTCGGCACGATCCTCATCATCACCGGTCTGACCTACTTCCCGGCGCTCGCGCTGGGCCCGCTGGCCGAAGGGCTGGCGTCATGACCACTCGTATGGAGAACCAAGAGGACTCGATGTCCACAGCCACCCCGACCCGGGCGCCGCACAGCGACGTACCCACCGGGCACAAGCCCGCCGAGGGCCGCGTCGGCGCGGGCCTCTTCGACCCGAAGCAGCTGCTCAAGTCGCTGCCGGACGCCTTCCGCAAGCTCGACCCGCGGGTGATGGTCAAGTCCCCCGTGATGTTCGTGGTGCTGGTCGGCTCCGTGCTGACGACCATCTTCTCCTTCAAGGACCCGGGCGACTGGTTCGGCTGGGTGATCAGCGCCTGGCTGTGGCTCACGGTGATCTTCGCCAACCTCGCGGAGGCCGTCGCCGAGGGCCGCGGCAAGGCCCAGGCCGACACCCTGCGCAAGGCCAAGACCGACACCGTGGCACGCCGACTCCTCAAGGACGGGGCCGAGGAGCAGGTCGCGGGCACCGAGCTGAAGATCGGTGATCTGGTGGTCTGCGAGGCCGGCGACATCATCCCCGGTGACGGCGATGTCGTCGAGGGCGTGGCCTCCGTCGACGAGTCGGCGATCACCGGTGAGTCGGCGCCCGTCATCCGTGAGTCCGGCGGCGACCGCTCGGCCGTCACCGGCGGTACGAAGGTCCTCTCCGACCGCATCGTCATCAAGATCACGACGAAGCCCGGCGAGACCTTCATCGACCGGATGATCAACCTGGTCGAGGGCGCCGCACGGCAGAAGACGCCGAACGAGATCGCGCTGAACATCCTGCTCGCCTCGCTGACGATCGTCTTCCTGCTGGCGGTGGCGACCCTGCCCCCGTTCGCGGACTACGCGGGCACCCACTTGACCATGGTGGTGCTGGTCGCCCTCCTCGTCTGTCTCATCCCGACGACGATCGGCGCCCTGCTCTCCGCGATCGGTATCGCGGGCATGGACCGCCTGGTGCAGCGCAACGTCCTGGCCATGTCCGGCCGTGCGGTCGAGGCCGCCGGCGATGTCTCCACGCTGCTGCTCGACAAGACCGGCACCATCACGCTCGGCAACCGCCAGGCGGCGGAGTTCGTGCCGGTGCGCGGGACGACGGAGGCCGAGGTCGCGGACGCCGCCCAGCTGTCGTCGCTGGCCGACGAGACGCCCGAGGGCCGTTCCATCGTCGTCCTGGCGAAGGAGAAGTACGGCCTGCGCGAACGCCACCAGGGCGAGCTCGTGGGCGCCGAGTGGATCGCCTTCACCGCACAGACCCGGATGTCCGGCGTGGACGTCGACGGGCGCAAGATCCGCAAGGGCGCGTCCGGTTCGGTCATCGCCTGGGTCCAGGAGCAGGGTGGCACGGTCGCCGAGGACGCCGACACGATCTCCAACCGGATCTCCGAGGCCGGCGGCACGCCGCTGCTCGTGGCCGTCGAGGACGACCGGGGCGCCCGGGTCCTCGGCGTGATCCACCTCAAGGACGTCGTCAAGGACGGCATGCGCGAGCGGTTCGAGGAACTGCGCCGCATGGGCATCAAGACCGTCATGATCACGGGTGACAACCCGCTGACCGCCAAGGCGATCGCCGAGGAGGCGGGCGTCGACGACTTCCTCGCGGAGGCCACTCCCGAGGACAAGATGGCCCTCATCAAGCGGGAGCAGGCCGGCGGCAAGCTCGTCGCGATGACCGGTGACGGCACCAACGACGCCCCGGCGCTCGCGCAGGCGGACGTCGGCGTGGCGATGAACACCGGGACGTCGGCCGCCAAGGAGGCCGGCAACATGGTCGACCTCGACTCCAACCCGACCAAGCTCATCGAGATCGTCGAGATCGGCAAGCAGTTGCTGATCACCCGCGGTGCGCTGACCACGTTCTCCATCGCCAACGACGTCGCGAAGTACTTCGCGATCATCCCGGCGCTGTTCGCGGCCGTCTACCCGGGCCTGGACAAGCTCAACATCATGGGCCTGTCCTCGCCGGACTCCGCGATCCTGTCGGCGGTCATCTTCAACGCGCTGATCATCATCGCGCTGGTGCCGCTGTCCCTGAAGGGCGTGCAGTACCGGCCGGTCAGCGCTGACAAGATGCTCCGCCGCAACCTGACCGTCTACGGTCTCGGCGGTCTGATCGCCCCCTTCATCGGCATCAAGCTCATCGACCTGCTCATCTCTCTGATCCCCGGGATCGGGTGAAGGACCATGAACAACTCGGTAACGAACACGGCCCGGTTGATCGGGGCGGGCCTGCGCGCCCTCCTCGTCCTCACCCTGGTGACGGGCGTCATCTACCCGCTGGTCATCACCGGCATCGCGCAGGGGCTGTTCAACGACAAGGCGAACGGCTCCGAGATCAAGGCGGACGGCAAGGTCGTCGGCTCCTCGCTCATCGGCCAGTCGTACAACCTGCCGCTGAAGAAGGGCCAGGAGACCCCGGAGCCCGACCTGAAGTGGTTCCAGGGCCGTCCGCAGAACGGCCTCGGCACCAACAGCGTCAACACCCAGTACAAGCTGATCCTGTCCGGCGCCACCAACCGTTCCGCCGACAACAAGGAACTGATCGACTGGGTGACGGCCGCCAAGGCCGCGGTCATCAAGGACAACTCGACCGCCGACTACAACGTCAAGGCGTCCGAGGTCCCCGCCGACGCGGTGACGTCCTCCGCATCCGGTCTGGACCCGAACATCTCCCCGGCCTACGCGGAGATCCAGGTTCACCGGATCGCCGAAAAGAACGGACTGTCCGTCGCCCAGGTCGAGAGGCTCGTCGACGAGCACACCGAGAGCCGCACCCTCGGCTTCATCGGGGAGCCCCGGGTGAACGTCCTGGAGCTCAACATCGCGCTCAAGGACCTCCTGGCCAAGCGCTGATGGCGTTACCCGATCCACGGGGGGAGTTGGCGGTCCGGGAGAGATCCTGGTCCGCCAACTCCCGTCGTCATGAAGCCGGTTGCACCGCTCCCGGCGTCCAAGGCCCGACGTACGACAGGAAAGGCACACACCCATGACACGGGTGCTGGTGGTGGAGGACGATCCGCAGCTCGTACGGGCTCTCCTCATCAATCTCCAGGCACGCCAGTACGGGGTCGACGCGGCCTCCGACGGTGCCACCGCGCTCCGGCTCGCCGCGGCGCGGCAGCCCGACGTGGTCGTGCTCGACCTCGGGCTGCCCGACATGGACGGCACCGACGTCATCAAGGGTCTGCGGGCCTGGACGCGGGTGCCGATACTGGTGCTCTCCGCCCGCCAGGCGTCCGAGGAGAAGGTCGCCGCGCTGGACGCCGGTGCCGACGACTACATCACCAAGCCGTTCAGCATGAACGAACTGCTCGCCCGGCTCCGGGCCGCAGTCCGCCGTACCGAGGAGGTACCGCCGGCCCCCGGGGCGACCTTCGTCGAGACGGATGAGTTCACCGTCGACCTCCTGGCCAAGAAGGTTGTACGGGGCGGTCGCGACATACGCCTCACCCCGACCGAGTGGCACCTGCTGGAGATCCTGGTCACCAACCCGGGCCGGCTGATCACGCAGAAGCATCTGCTCCGAGAGGTCTGGGGCGTCTCGCAGAGCAGCAAGACCAACTACCTGCGGGTCTACATGGCCCAGCTGCGGCGCAAACTGGAGACAGAGCCTGCCCACCCCCGCTATCTCATCACCGAGCCCGGCATGGGCTACCGCTTCGAAGGGTGAACATGGCACGCGGCAAGCTCCGGATCTACCTCGGCGCGGCCCCCGGCGTCGGCAAGACCTACGCCATGCTGTCCGAGGCGCACCGCCGTGTGGAGCGGGGCACCGACTGCGTGGTCGCCTTCGTCGAGCACCACAAACGGCCGCGTACCGAGGTGATGCTGCACGGTCTGGAGGAGATCGAACGCAGGCAACTGGAGTACCGGGGCACCGTCTTCACGGAGATGGACGTGGATGCTGTCCTCGGCCGCCGCCCGCAAGTGGCGCTGGTCGACGAACTCGCCCACACCAACGTCCCCGGCTCCCGCAACGAAAAGCGCTGGCAGGACGTGGAGGAACTGCTGGCCGCCGGGATCGACGTCGTCTCCACGGTCAACATCCAGCACCTGGAGTCGCTCGGCGACGTCGTCGAGTCGATCACAGGCGTCAGGCAACGGGAGACGGTCCCCGACGAGGTCGTACGCCGGGCCGACCAGATCGAGCTGGTCGACATGTCCCCGCAGGCGCTGCGCCGGCGGATGGCGCACGGCAACATCTACAAGCCCGACAAGGTCGACGCGGCCCTGTCGAACTACTTCCGGCCCGGCAACCTGACGGCCCTGCGCGAGCTGGCGCTGCTGTGGGTGGCCGACCGGGTCGACGCATATCTGACCGAGTACCGCAGCGAGCACCGGGTGTCGAAGATCTGGGGTTCACGCGAGCGGATCGTGGTCGGCCTGACCGGCGGCCCGGAGGGGCGGACGCTGATCCGCCGGGCCGCCAGGCTCGCGGAAAAGGGCGCCGGAGGCGAGGTTCTCGCCGTCTACATCTCCCGCAGCGACGGCCTGACCGCGGCATCGCCCAAGGAACTGGCCGTCCAGCGCACCCTGGTCGAGGACCTCGGCGGCACCTTCCACCAGGTCGTCGGTGACGACATACCCGTCGCCCTGCTGGACTTCTCCCGCGGAGTCAACGCCACCCAGATCGTCCTGGGCGTCTCCCGTCGCAAGAGCTGGCAGTACGTCTTCGGGCCGGGGGTCGGCGCCACGGTCGCCCGTGACTCCGGCCCCGACCTCGACGTCCACCTCATCACCCACGACGAAGCGGGCAAGGGACGCGGACTCCCCGTCAACCGGGGCGCCCGCCTGGGCCGGTCCCGCCTGATCTGGGGCTGGCTGGTCGGCCTCGGCGGCCCTGCACTGCTGACCTTGCTGCTGAGCGGCGTCCTCCCGGACGTCGGGCTCGCCAACGACATGCTGCTGTTCCTGACGATGACGGTGGCGGCGGCGCTGCTGGGCGGGCTCCTCCCGGCCCTGGCCTCGGCGGCGGCCGGTTCCCTGCTCCTGAACTGGTACTTCACTCCGCCGGTCCACACCCTCACGATCGCCGACCCGAAGAACATCGTCGCCATCGCGATCTTCGTGGGCGTTGCTGTGTCCGTCGCCTCAGTCGTCGACCTCGCCGCCCGCCGCACGCATCAGGCGGCGAGGCTGCGCGCCGAGTCGGAGATCCTTTCCTTGCTGGCCGGCAACGTCCTGCGCGGCGAGACCAGCCTGGAGGAACTGCTGGAACGGGTCCGGGAGACCTTCAGCATGGAATCGGCGGCTCTGCTGGAGCGCGAGAGCGATGTGGCGCCCTGGACCTGCGCCGGCAGCGTGGGTCCCCGGCCCTGCGCCACCCCCGACGAGGCGGACGTCGACGTACCGGTCGGCGACCACATGGCCCTGGCGCTGACCGGGCGGGTACCACCGGCCGAGGACCGCCGGGTCCTCGCGGCCTTCGCCGCCCAGGCCGCCGTTGTCCTGGACCGTCAGCGCCTCCAGCAGGAGGCCGGGCAGGCCAAGGAACTCGCCGAGGGCAACCGCATCCGCACGGCCCTGCTCGCCGCCGTCAGCCACGACCTGCGCACCCCGCTCGCCGGTATCAAGGCCGCGGTCACCTCCCTGCGCTCGGACGACGTCGAGTGGTCGCAGGAGGACCAGGCCGAGCTCCTGGAGGCCATAGAGGAGGGCGCCGACCGCCTCGACCACCTCGTCGGCAACCTCCTCGACATGTCGCGCCTGCAGACCGGCACCGTCATGCCGCTCATCCGCGAGACCGACGTCGACGAGGTAATCCCGATGGCGCTCGGCGGCGTCCCCGAGGACAGCGTCGACCTCGACATCCCGGAGACCCTGCCGATGGTCGCCGTCGACCGGGGCCTCCTGGAACGGTCCGTCGCCAACATCGTCGAGAACGCGGTGAAGTACAGCCCTACGGACACCCCGGTCCTGGTCTCGGCGAGCGCCATCGCGAACCGCGTGGAAGTGCGGGTGGTCGACCGCGGCCCAGGTGTCCCCGACGAGGCCAAGGACCGCATCTTCGAACCCTTCCAGCGCTACGGCGACGCCCCGCGCGGCGCGGGCGTGGGGTTGGGCCTGGCGGTCGCCCGCGGTTTCGCGGAGGCCGTCGGCGGCACCCTGCACGCCGAGGACACCCCGGGCGGCGGCCTCACGATGGTGCTGAGCCTGCCGAGAGCGGCGGGCCCCAGGCCGCCGTCGGAACCGGATGTGCCCGTGACGGCGACCTCGTAGGTCGCGGCCCCGGCCGGGTTCCGATGGAGGCGTTCGCGACCTCCGCCGCCGACGCTTCTTCCACGTCTTCGTGCGCTGGACGATGATCTGGCGCCGGAGCAGCAGCGTCCGCGGGGCCTGGCCCCATCCCGCCGGCACTCAGCAGGGACGGCATGAGCAGGGCGGGATGGTGGCGCAGCAGGAAGTCAGGAGTGTGACGCAGTTCACCGATAAACGGTGACAGGGTGTTGTCGCGGACGACTGCGATGGTCGACGCATGACGATCACCGATGAGGACTGCCTCGCCGAGACCCTGGCATTCAACAAGCAATTCGAGGCCACGGCGGCGAGCCGTCCGGCCCGCGAGGAGACGCCCGATGCAACCATGCTGGCCGCCCTGAGGCGCAACCGGCTCGGCGGCGACACGCCACCGGTGCGACTTCCGCAGGGCCAAGACCGCCTCGTTGAGGGCGGGGTGAAGGTACGAGTCTTCGTCCCGGAGCATGTTGACGGCGTGTACCTGCACTTCCACGGAGGCGGCTGGACGTTCGGCTCCGCGGACGGGCAGGACGAAAGGCTGTGGCGACTGGCCGAGCAGACCCGGCTCGCCGTGGTCAGCGTGGACTACCGCCTCGCACCGGAACACCCCTTTCCCGCCGGACCCGACGACTGCGAAGTGGCCGCCCGGTGGCTGGTGAAGCACGCCGCGGCCGAGTTCGGTGCCGAGCGGCTGCTGATCGGCGGTGAATCGGCCGGCGCCCACCTCAGCGTCGTGGCGCTGCTGCGCCTTCGCGACCGGCACGGCATCACCGGTGCCTTCCGGGCCGCCCACCTGCTCTTTGGCCCCTACGACCTGTCGATGACACCCAGCCAGCGATCGTTCGGCTCCAAGCGGCTCCTGAGCAACACCGACACCCTGCGGCGGACCTATGAGATGGTCACCCCCGGCATGGACGCGGAGCAGCGCCGTGATCCCGAGGTCTCACCGCTGTTCGCCGACCTCGCCGGCATGCCGCCCGCCCGGATCGTGGTGGGCAGCGAAGATCCGCTTCGGGACGACTCGCTGTTCCTGGCCCAGCGGTGGCAGGCGGCGGGCGCCCCCGTGCAACTGGGCGTCGTGGCCGGCGCCATGCACGGCTTCACCCTCTTCCCGCTGACCATCGCCGAACGGGAACAGCACCGCGAACGGGACTTCCTGTCCACCACGGGCCTGTAGCGTCGCCGGCATGAACCGCACTGCCCGACTGTATGCGCTGGTGGAGGAGTTGCGGGCAGCCGTGCCGCGGCCGCTGACGGTCGCGGCACTCGCCGCGCGCTTCGAGGTGAGCGCGCGCACGGTGCAGCGCGACCTCCAGGCGCTGATGGAGACCGGCGTCCCGGTACGCACCACACCGGGACGTGGCGGGGGCTGGTCGATCGACCCGGCCATGACCCTGCCTCCAATCCACTTCACCGCCGAGGAAGCCTCCGCCCTGGCCGTCGCCCTCGCCGCGACCGATACCTTCGCCCCGTACGCCGGTGCGGCCCGCACGGCAGCCCAGAAGATCACGGCCTCGATGACCGGCCCCGCCTCAGCGGCGGCACAGAGACTGGCCACCCGGATCGTTGCGCTGCCCGTGGCCTCCGACACCACGGTCCGCACCGCGGTGGAACAGGCCCTCACCACCAACACGGCCCTGCGGCTGTCCTACACCGACGCGGCAGGACGCGAAAGCAACCGCATGGTCGAACCGGCCGGACTGCTCACCGCCGACGGCCGGTGGTACCTCATCGCCTGGTGCCGCACGCGACAAGCCGGCCGGGGCTTCCGGCTGGACCGCATCACAGCAGCGACTCCGACCACCGAGCAGGCACACCCTCACGACCTGACCGATCTCCTGCGCGGCTCGGCCGCAGCCGACGCGGTGCAACCCGCCACACTGGCTCCACTCACACCCCGCCCCGAGAAACCGATGGCACCACTCCGGTGAACCATCCCGGTCACGGCACCAGCAGGCCGTGTGCGACTCCGCCCGTACCACTCGACCATCCGCCAACCTGCCCAAATTCGGCTCGCGGAAAGTCGAAAGGCGGCAAGGCATGCGTGAAGAAAGCCATTGCCCGAACCCGAGTGGGATTCACCCTTTTCAACTCGAAGAGTTCCGCGGCCGGCGCACCTGCCTTGCACGCCATCTGCCCACGGGGCGCTCAACTGGTGGTCACGGGGGACCCGTCCGGCATGTGAGGTACTTCGCGGCGTCCTTCAAGGTGCTGCGATCGTCGGCGCTGTCATCGCGATGGGATCGACGCTGCTCGTGGAACGGCGCAGGACCCAACGTGAGACAGAGGCCGAATGGCGGCGAGCCCGCCAAACGCTGTACGCAGCATTCCTGGCTGCCCACGCGCAGGCAGGCAGCGATCTGAGGAACATTGCCGCCACGAGTTGGAGCTGCTGGCTCCGGACGACGTTGTAACTCCTGCGTATGAGTGCAGTCGGGCTGTCCGGGCGATGCGGCACGCCGTCAGCACTGGTGCGCGCCTCGACGCCCCCGAGTTTCAAGAGTTGACCGATCACTACCTGGACGCTCGGCTGCAGACGACGATCGCCATGCGCCGCGACCTCTGGGCGGGACATCCCTGAGCCGGCCCAGGCTCGCCACGGCGGGCCGGCCTGGCCCACCTCGGCCTGTCTTTCCGGACCCCGACAGGCGAAGTGGGGACTCTGGGCTCGGGACGAGGTTGGTCTGCGGGCCGCCCGTCGGTTCCTCGCGGTAACTCAGGGCGCGCGTCCACGGTCGCACGCGCCCTCGCTCGGCGGTCAGCGGGTCCGGATGCGCTGAACGCGGCGGGACTTGGCGAGGCGGGCGGGGGTGGCCGGGTCCGCGACCGCGCCGGCGGTCTGGGTCCGGAACTCGCTGTGCCGACTGGTGTCCAGCCGGGTGGCGACCTTCGCCAGGGCGCGGCTGCCGGGCCCGGCGTTGAGGTGGAAGTGCGAGGCCTTGACCGGGGTGAGGTCCGCGCCCCAGGTCACGATGCCTTCACAGTCCGCGAGGATGTCGCGGACGACGGCTTCCTGGTGGGGCCACAGTCGCTCGCTGCCGCCAAGGGGGTAGGCGGTGGGGTGGAGAGCGATGGCCGTGCCGGACAGATGGTTCGACTCGAAGTCGGCGCCGATGACGCGGCTGGTGGTGTGGCCGGTGACACCGCCGCCTTCGCCCGTGTCCAGCGGGGCGATCTCGTAGTGCCAGCGGCGTGCGACGTGCAGCAGCACCGAGGCCGCGGCGGTGTGCAGGGCGACCTTGGCGGTGGTGCCCTGGATTCGGTGGGTGCCGATGGCGGCGGGGGCGATGCGCCAGCCGTTGGCGGACCGGTCGCGGCTCCACCGACGGTCGGTCGGTGCCGCCGCGGCCGACCCGGGGACGAGGGCGCCGTCCGCGAGGACGAGCAGGCCGGTGCCCGCGGCGGCTCCCATGAAGGTACGTCTGGTGATCACGGACGGTTTCCTCGCTTCTCTTCCTCGGGGTTGGCCGGTGCGCGGATCAGGAGACACGGGACACCCCCGGGTCGCCGCCGTCGCGCCAGACGTTGTGGTCCAGGCCCCAGCCGGGCTGGAACTCGTACTCCCGTATCTGGTTGAGCGACCAGTTCGCCGGCAGGGGATAGCCGAGGTTTCCCGAGAAGCCCCAGGACATACCGGAGACGAACGACCAGCGGGCGTCGGCCTCGTGCGAGACGCGGATGCAGACGTTGCGGGAGCCGTAGACGCCGTAGTCGTAGCGGTTGCCCAGCGCGGCGAGGGCATCCCTGACGCCCTTGAAGTACGGCAGCACGTTGCTGTCGATCTCGGAGTCCATGGCGTCGTAGTCGACGGCGAAGTAGATGCAGGCGCCCGCTCCGATGCCGTGCTCCACGGCCTTGGCGTGGGCCTTCGCGCCCTGGTCGTGCCCCTTGTCGTAGGTGAAGTTGCCGAGTTGGGTGCCGTTGTACTGGAAGATCGGGAAGAGTCTGAGTCCGGCGTCGTAGATGACCTGCGGTTCGCCTGGCTTGAGGGCCTTGCCGAGGTAGTAGGGATCGCTCGGAGGGAGGTGTTCGTCGAGGTAGCGGCCGACGATCCGGTAGCCGGCGGCCTTGAGTGCCTGGGCCCGTGCCGGTGTGATTTCGGTGATGCAGTCGCAGCCCGTGGCGGGGCGCGAGGTGTCACCGGAGGACACCAGGAGCTGGGCCCAGGTCGTGTAGTCGTTGGTGGCGGTGACCGGGATCTGCGAGAACGCCTGGAACGATCGCAGCCACGTCAGGTGCGTACTGGTCTCGGCGTCCGTTCCGATGTCGTCCGGGTTGTACATCAGCGGCGCGCCGTTCGACAGGATCGTCGGCGAGTTGAAGTAGCAGGCCGCGCGGAACAGGTGGCGCAGGTCGCCGCTGAGCGTGGCGGAGCCCTTGCCCTTCAGCCCGGCCTGGGTGCCCGGACCGAAGTACCCGTTGATGGAGGCGGGGGCGATGCCGATCTCGTACTGGATGGCCATCATGAACCCCTGCTGGACATCACGGGAGTAGATGCCGTCGCAGGGGACGAGCCCCATCGCGGGTATACCGATGCCCGCGACATAGCGGGAGTTGAGACGGTGCTGGACGGCACGTATGTTGATGTCGCCGCCGCGCACGAGACGGAACTGGTCCATGCGCAGCAACGCCTTGGAGACGTGGGGCCACATGGCGTACTTCTGCGACAGGTTCGTGTACGACAGGCCGATGTCACCGTAGAGCTGGGCGAGCGCGTCCTCGGAGTCGCTGTTCCATATGCCGAGCTTGGTCGACGTCCAGTAGCCCTTGCACCACAACGCGCTGTTGTAGATGTGGACGATGTTGGCGTTGAACTCCTGGCCGGGCAGCGTGTTGTGGTTCTTCACGGCGGTGAAGGTGCCCGGTCCATAGCTCTGGACCGTGGGCGATATACCGAGTTCGTGTTGCAGTCCCTGGGTCAGGGACAGAACGGTCGACCAGCCCGTGTATCCGGTCTCCGGACATCTCACGTACCCGGAGGCGACCCCTGAGTAGGCGGCGTTCACCCACTTCTGCGCCGCGTAGACGTAGATGTCCCCGCGACCCTTCCACGGAACGGAGGGATCGATCGTCGAGCCCTGCTGCGCGTACATGGTGAGATTGCCGGGGCATTGGGTGTCGTATCCCTTGGAGTGCGGGAAGATGTTCGGCCCGGCCCGTCTGTCGCTCGGGGCCTCGCTGCGCAGATAGCCGATGAGGTCCCTGTACGACCGCAGCATCTCGTCGGTGGGGTAGTCCGGTTCGGCGAGCAGGGCACAGATCGAGTAGAAGGCGGTGTTCCGCCCGACGGCGCCGTAGCCGTCGACCCAGATGTGGCCCTTGGGGACGTCGCCGCTCGCCGGGGCGTCACCTCCGTTCGCCTCCCCCCGTTCCAGGCCGCGGCCCTCGTAGACGACGCCGTGCGGGCAGATCAGGAAGTTGTACTGGATGTCCTTCTCGCCGTCGTCCAGATCTTCCTCGAAGACGCCCGCGATGTCCTTCTTGCAGTCTTCCTCCGAGTCGGGATCGAAGGAGAAGAACGATCCTCTGTAGTGGATGAACACGCCGCCCTTGTACGGCTCCCACGGGCTCCCGGCTTCCGGCGGAGCGGCTGCCTTGGCCCGCTCCGCCTCGTCCTCCACGTACACGGCCCACGTGCTGCGCGGCTGGATGGTGACTGGCATGGTTCCTCGTTTCGCCTGAACGCGGTCTCAGTGGCGAGCGGTGCAACGGATGCCGTACTCGTTGTCGATCACCGGGTCGGACTCGTCGTCGTACTGGTGGGAGCAGGCCCGCGCCGTGATGTGCCCTGCCACTTTTCGGCCATGTTTGTCTCGGGCATGACAGGCCCTTCCCCCTCGGGGCATGCACCCTCGGCCGTCCCGGATCCGGCGTCGGGTTCGGTGAGCTGCGTTCGAACACGGACCGGCCGGATCGGTCCGGTGACACTCATGGTCGTGGTCCCCCGGCGGGTGGGGAGGGCATCCCGCCAAAGCTGGGAAATTCGGGGACGACCCCTCCACGACCTGGTGGGATGCCAGCCACCGTGGGAAGGATGGGGACATGACACGTTGGAGAGCGCTCCCGGAGGATCTCGAACCGGAGGTGGCTCACCTCGTTCGAGAACTGCGCGGCCTCAAGGACGTCACCGAACTGACGCTCGCCGCTCTCGCCTCGAAGACGGCTTACAGCAAGTCCGCCTGGGAACGCTACTTCAACGGCAAGAAGCTGCCACCCCGCCAGGCCGTCACCGCGTTGGCGGAGATCGCGGGCCCCGAGCACGTCGCACCCCTGCTCGCGTTGTGGCAGCGGGCGACACAGGCCGAGACGCGAGGCCGACCTCGCCGACAGGACGGCTCTGGGGGGACTGCGGCGGCTGACGAGCAACGCCGGCAGGATGGTTCTGGGGGGACTGCGACGGTAGACGAAAAACCCGTGATGACCGGCGGCGATGGCCACGGCGACGGCGACGAGGGGGCTGGTGGCAACGAGCCCCTCCCTTCAGGCCGACGTGCCCGACGGGGTGTCGTAGCCGTCTGCGCGGCAGCGACCACCCTCCTCACGGGCCTCGCCGTCCTCCTGGCCGTCGTCCTGCAGCAGCAGGAGCCCCGGATGCCGGGAAGCGGAACCGGAAAGGCCGGGGCGACGGCGGCAAGCCCCTCGCTCCTGGCGGCCGATCAGTCGGCAGCGCCGGTCGGCTGCCGGAAAGAGGCGTGCGAGGGGAAGGATCCTCAGCTGATGGGCTGTGGACAGGACGCGCGGACAGCGGCCTCCGTGTGGCTGTCCGGCACGCTGATCGAGCTGCGCTACAGCTCGCGCTGCCAGGCCGCCTGGGGTCGCATCCTGGCGGCGAAGGTGGGGGATCAGGTGCACGTCGACGCCGTGGACGGACGAGCGCTGACCGGCCGGGTGAAGTTCGGTGTCGACGCCTACAGCCCGATGGCCCCGGCCACGGACCCGTCCGAGGCGCGGGCCTGCGCCACACTGACGGAGAAGATCGCGAAATGCACACCCCAGGGGTCGAATGCCGTGGTCAGCCCGAGTTCTTCTTCCGGCGGCTGAAGGTCTCGCGGGGGCCGCGCATCTGTATCTCGTTACTGATGGGGGAGCCCGGGTGCGGAGGCTGGTTGTAACCGGAGTTCTGCCGTGCGGGCGCCGTGCGGTACTTGGTGTCTTGCAGCAGCGTCGTGATCTTCGTGCTCGTCTCCTGCGGCGTCGAGTGGTTCCGCAGCGCCGTATTGCCGGTCGTCGGCCAGACGACTCCTCGCGCGAGTCACCGAAGATGCCGCCGGACGGAGGTGGCGTTGCCTTGGTTCCGCTGCTGGACTGCACCGAGGCACCGGGTGGTGGAACGCCTGCCTTGGGCACGTCGGCGCCGAGTAGGTGCACCATTGGGCTGCCGAGCAGAGAGTCGGGGCGCCGACGCGGGCGACCCGGCCGCCCGCCCCCACGGGCGGGATGCCGTCGGTCAAGGCCAGGGTCTCGGTAACGTCGCCGACGTTTGCCGGGGTAGTGATGACCTTGAACGGGGTGCCGCGTCCGTCCCAGATCAGGTGGCGTTTGCTGCCCGTCTTCCACCGGTCGACCGGCGACGGACCAGTTTCGGCTCCAACGGCCGTTTGGCACCGCCGCGTTGTTGGTTAGGGTGGCCGGGGGAGACAGGTTCCGATGCCCTTGACCAGGGCGATGGACGGGCCGACGGCAGCGGGCAGTTCTCAGGGGCGCGGCATCGCGATTGCGGCGGGCGACATGGCGTCAACGGCCTCGAAGGTCTCGTCAGTCTCTAGGGGGACACATGGGTGGGCAAGGCACCTCAGGGCGACCGGACACGGTGGGCCCGTGACCGGCCGGTCGGCACCCACGGTGCTGCCTCCGGCGCTGCGCGCGTGGCTCGGGCTGATCGCGGCCCTCGCCGCGCTGGTGGTCGTCGTGCTCGGGGTTCTGTACGCCGGACACAGCGAGCCCGGCAGGGTCGACAGGTGGTTCGTCGACCCGACGGCGGACAGTGTGCGGCCGCCGTGGCGGCATGTCGCTCTGGCCACGGACTTCCTGGGGGAGCCTGTCGGAGCGGCGACGCTGGTCGTGGTCGCCGTGACGGGCTGCCTGCTCTTGCGGTGTACTCGCGCGGCGGTGTTCGTCGTTGCCGGGGCCGGCATCACCGTGGTGACGGCGACGCTGCTCAAGTCCCTGGTGGGACGCACCATCCACGGCGAAGGCAACCTGTCCTATCCGAGCGGGCACACCGCGTTCCTCACCGCGCTGGCCCTCGTGGTGGCGCTGCTCGCGACCGGCCGGCTCGGCCTCGGCAGGACGGCCGGCACGCTACTCGTGCTCACCGCGGCGCTGGTCGCCGGCGCCGCCATGGGCTGGGCCCAGGTCGCCCTGGGTGCGCACTACCCGACCGACGTCCTCGGCGGCTGGTGCACCGCGCTGGCGGTGGTACCGGCGACCGCGTGGCTGGTCGACCGGACGGCTGCCCGGCCGGTCGACCAGCCGGCCGGCGCCGGTCAGCGCGAGCGCAGCTGACGTCACATCACTTCACGTCAGGCCACGTCCCGCCAGGTCACGTCCCGCCAGGTCACCCCACACCACTCCACGCCACTTCACGTCGCCTTACATCACGCCAAGCGGCGGAACACCGGCTTCACCGGTCGTCCGGCCATCCAAGGAGTGGGGTCACCGGCGTCAAGTGCCTTCCGGTACACCGCACATGCCTGGGCCACCACGTCGACGGTGTGGTCGATGTCGGCCTCGTCGAGCGCGCTGCTCACCACGAACGACGGGGCCAGCACCCCGCCCGCGAGGAGCCGGCGCAGGAACAGGGTGCGGTACTGCTGCGACGGCTGCCCGTTCTCGTCGAGGGTGGCGAAGACCAGGTTGCTGGCCCGGCCCCGGACGACGACGTGGTCGCCGACGCCCATGCCGACCGCGGCGTCGCGGACACCGGCCGCCAACCGCTCGCCGAGGGCTTGCAGTTGTGCGGTGATGCCCTCCTCGGCATAGATGGTCTGCACGGCCATCGCGGCGGCCAGTGAGTGTGTTTCCGCACCGTGCGTGGTGGAGAGCAGGAACACCCGATCGCCGGAGTGGCGCAGCCCGCCCCACTCCATCAGATCGCGGCGCCCGGCCAGCGCGGAGACGGCGAACCCGTTGCCCAGGGCCTTGCCGAAGGTGGACAGGTCGGGGACGACGCCGTACAGGCCCTGGGCGCCCGCCTCGGACCAGCGGAAGCCGGTGATCATCTCGTCGAAGATCAGTACGCAGCCGTGCCGGTCGGCCAGTTCGCGCAGGCCGGCGAGGTATCCGGGCGGGGGCTCCGTGTGGGTGGCGGGTTCGAGGATCAGGCAGGCGACCTCGTCCTGGTGCCGGGTGAGCAGTTCCTCCGTGGCGGCCAGGTCGCCGTAAGGGAACGTCACCGTGAGCTCGTTGGTGGCCGCTGGAATGCCGGCGGACATCGGCGTGGTGCCGATGAACCAGTCGTCGACGGAGAAGAACGGATGGTCGGCGCAGATGGCCACCCGTGGGCGCCCGGTGGCGGCTCGGGCGAGGCGCACCGCGGCGGTGGTGGCGTCGGAGCCGTTCTTCGCGAACTTCACCATCTCGGCGGTCGGCACCGTGGCCAGGAAGCGTTCCGCGGCCTCGACCTCCACGATGGACGGCCGGACGAAGTTGCTGCCGCGTTCGAGTTCCCGCCGCACCGCCTCGGTGACGCGGGGGTGGGCGTGGCCGAGGCTGACCGACCGCAGGCCGGAGCCGTACTCGATGTAGCGGTTGCCGTCGATGTCCCACACATGGGCACCGCGGCCGTGGCTGATGACCGGGGCCAGGTCCTCTGGGTACTGGTCGTCGCCCTTGGCGTAGGTGTGCGCGCCCCCGGGGATCATGGCGTGCAGCCGCTCGTTCGCCGTCCGCGACCGGGGCAGGAGGAACTCCTCGGTCTCCTCGGTCGCGTCAGCCGCCTTGGGCTCGTCGATCTCGTCGGTCCCGACGGTCGCTTCGGTGTGTGCGGTGTTCACGCCGGCCTCACCTCTCCTCGTGCTTCAGGACCTCGGCGAGGCTCGGCGCCTCCCGGTCACGCTGGGACATCGATGTGACCGGCAGCGGCCAGGGAATGGCGAGCTCCGGGTCGTCGAAGGCGATGGTCACGTCCTCGGCCGGATCGTGCGGGCGGTCGATCCGGTAGGAGGTGTCGGCGGTTTCGGTCAGGGCCTGGAAGCCGTGCGCGCAGCCTGCCGGGATGTACAGGGTCGTCTGGGTCTCGCCGGACAGTTCGAAGAAGGCCCGGCCCAGGTATGTGGGCGAATCCGGCCGCAGGTCCACGACGACGTCGAAGATCCTCCCGTACGAGCACCGCACCAGCTTGGCCTCGCCGACGCCGGAGCGCAGGTGCAGGCCGCGCAGCACGCCCCGGACCGAGCGGGACAGGCTGTCCTGGACGAAGGCGTCCGGGTCGAGGCCCACCGAGCGGACCACGTCGGCGTCGAAGGTGCGGCAGAAGAAGCCGCGTTCGTCGGCGTACGGCGTCGGCTCGAACAGGAACGCGCCGTCGATCGCCGGGACTTGGGTCGCCTTCATGGAGTCTCCTGCCGGGTGCGGGCTTGCGAGTGGTCGTTCGCCGGGAACAGGGCGGCGGTCAAGGCGGTGAACTGGTCCCGGAGTTGCCGAGCGGCGAGCCGGTTCCGCTCGGCGAGGGTCTGCCGTAGCTCCGTCGATCGCTTCTCCAGCGCGCGGAACTGCTCCAGGAGCCGGTCGGCGTCGACCTCGCGAGCCGGGTGGCAGTAAGCGCCCAGGCCCATCCGGTCCATGAGCGCGTCGCTCTTCGCCGCATAGCTGAGCGCGAGCGTCGGAGTGCCGACCTTCAGTGCGCAGATCAGGTTGTGGTACCGGGTCGCCACCACGGTGTCGGCGGCCGCCGTCTCCTTCATCAGGTCGGCCAGCGAGGCCGTCTCGGCGGCGGCGACCAGCGGGGAGTCCACGGCGTCGAGGATCTCGGCGACCACGGAGGCGTCGCATCCGTCGCCGGTGAGCAGGCGGACCGGCCTGCCGTCCTCGACCAGCGCGCGGACGAAGCGGGTTGTCCCGTCCAGGTAGCGCCGGTGGATCTCCTCGGCTCGGGCGCGGTCGTCGTTGCCGCCGTGGAAGTCCATGACGCCGACGCAGACCAAGCCGCCCGGCGTGCCCGAGGGCGCGTTCCTCCGTGGTGTGGGCAGGGCGAACGCGAGGTCCGGGTAGACCTCGTCGCGGCTGGTGTCCACGCCCATCGCCCGCATCGCGTCACGGGACTGGGCGTCCCGGTACGACCGGTAGGCGGCCAGCCGCGCGGACCGGCGCATCAGGGCCCGGGTCGCCCGGTCGCCGATCGCGGCGGCGCCGACGCCGACCAGCGCGACCTTGGTGCGGAACAGTCGGCCGGTCGCGCAGAGCAGGAACAGCGAGTACGGGAATCCCCACGGCCGGAGCGGCAGCGTGGCCTCCAGGACGCCCATGCCCGGCACGATCACCACGTCGTGCCGGCGCACCCAGGCGGCGGTGCGGAAGACGTCGACGAGTTTGCCCAGACCCTTCCCCGCGATCGAGGCCGCACGGGACGCCGTCCGGTACTCCCCGCGGTACCAGTGCAGCCGCGTCGCCGGGATCCCGTACCGGGTCGCGACGACCTCGGGTCCGCCGCACAGCGCGTCCACGACCGCCTCCGGGTGCTCGGCGCGCAGGTACCCGAGCACGGCTTCGAGCGACCCGTCGTTGCCGAGGTTGCCGGAGCCGAGCAGGCCGAACACCCCGACGCGCGGTGGGGGTTGGTGCGCCGACGTCATGCCTGCCCTCCGGTACGTCCCTCGCGGCCGGCGACGAGGGCGTCGACGGACACGGTGAGCCGGGCCGGGTCGACCGGGGCGCGGTCCTCGACCCGCTCGCCGGCACCCGGCCGGACCCGGCTGGTCATCCATGCGGCGAGGTGGCGGTAGCACGCGCGGCGGTCGGCCGTGGACAGCGGCGCCCGCTGGATCGCTGAGACGAAGCCCCAGACGTACTCGGCGAGCAGCCGGGGCGTCGGGTGCAGCGCGCCCGCCCGGCGGGGGTCCAGGTTGACGCACCGGGAGCGCTTGGAAGGGTTCGCCCGCTCGGCGCGGGTGGGGTGGTCGCGGCGGAAGTACAGCAGCTCCGGCACCTGGTGGAAGGGTCCGTGCAGGACGATCTCGGCGACGAACGTGCGGTCCGCGTGGTGGTAGCTGTCGTGCGGCTTCACCCGGCGCAGCATGTCGGCACGCATCACCCCGTAGAAGTCGTCGCCACCGGGCTCGAACAGGAAACTGCGGAACCGCTCCGGCGCATGCGGCGAGGCGGTGGCGAGCCCGTACTCGTACGGGACCTTCACCTGCCCTTCGCCGTCGATGACCGCCTGGTCGGAGTGCGCGAGGACGGCGTCCGGCCGCTCGTCCAGCGCCTCCACACAGCGCCGCAGCAGGTCCCGGGCATATAGGTCGTCGTGCGAGGCCCACTTGAACAACTCGCCCCGGCACTCGGTGAACACGTAGTTGTGGTTGGGCGCGGCCCCGATGTTCCGGGTCAGCCGGATGTACCGGATGCGCGAGTCCTGCGCGGCGTACTTGCGGCAGATGTCCTGGGTCCCGTCGGTCGAGGCGTTGTCGGAGACGACCAGCTCGAAGTCCTCGTAGGTCTGGCCGAGCAGGGCGTCGAGCGACTCGGCCAGATACTCCTCGCCGTTGTACACGGGCAGGCCGATGCTCAGCCGGGGATGGGCGGTCATGACGTCCTCACTTCCAGGATGGAATGGTGCTGGTGCTCGTGGAGGGCGGACCGCAGATGCAGCCACCACACGGCCGAGGCGCAGCCGGTCGCGGCGGCGACGCCCCAGGCCGAGCCGACCGTGCCGGCCAGGGCGGCCCCGCCGAGACCGCCGGTGACGTAGCAGGCGGAGGCGAGCAGTTGGCAGCGCAGGCTGCGGCGGGCCGCGGCGAGTGCGCGCAGCCCCGCCGCCGCGCCGGTGCCGAGGCCGGCGCCCGCGACGCCGAGGGTGACCGGCACGATGAGTTGTGCGGCGGAGTGCCAGACGTCGCCGAGCACGAGCTCGCCGAGCCGGTCCGGCATCAGGAGCAGCGCCCCGCCCCACAGCAGCGCGGCGGCGGCCTGCGCGCCGCCCAGCAGGAGGCAGAACCTGCCGAGGCGGTGCGGGGCACGCCGCAGCACCCGTGCCGCCTCCGCGACGGTGACCAGCGACAGCCCCATCAGCACGGCGAGGAACGGGCCGAGCAGGAGCTCGGCGCCCCGGACCGCACCCACCGCGCCGACCCCGACGATCGCGCCGAGCCCGTACGCGCGCAGCTGGCTCGCGCCGCTGAGGCTGACGTTCTCGACCAGGTACCGGTAGCCGAGGTCGCGTTGCTCGCGAAGCCACGCGCGGGCCCGGGTCACCCGGGGCAGGATGCCGGACTGGACGTAGCCGTAGCCCGCGGCCACCGTGGCCGACGCGCCCCAGGCGAGCACGAAGGCGGCCACGCTGCCCACACGGGCCGCCACGACCATGGCGGGGACGAGCGCGACGCCCCACACGACGTCGTTGACGAACGCCTTCCGCCCGGCTCCGGCGGCGAAGAACGCGTACCGCCAGGCGTCCTGGAGCAGCAGCCCCGGCAGCATGACACCGAGGCAGGCGAACGCGGGCCCCACGCGGCCGCCGAGCGCGAGGCCGGCCACCAGACACGCCGCACCGATGGCGGCACCGACGCCGAGCGCGGTACCCGACGAGCGGGCCACGGCCCTGCGCCAGGACGTGTCCGGTACGCCGCTGAAGCGCACCACGAGCGGATCGGTGGCAAGCCCGCGGGAGACGTTGAGCACCACGCCGTAGGTCACCCAGGCGAGGCTGAACACCCCGAACGCGGTCACCCCCAGCGAGCGCGCCACGTAGATGCCCACCGCGAAGTTGCTGATGCTGGAGGCCGCCTGGTCGGCCAGTCCCCAGGACAGCCGGCCGACGAAGGCCCGCCGGGCGGATCCGGCCGGGGGCGCCGTCGTCGGCGGTTTCTCCTCCTCGGTGGTCATCGGCGTCACACCTTGATCAGTTCGGCGCCGTGCAGGGCGTCGGCCGCGGCGGCGACGGTGTCGAACGGCAGGCCGGACCGCTCGGCGACGTCCAGCAGACTGTGCTCGCCGTCGGAGAGGCTGAGCACCCAGAGCATGGCCATCTGGGCCTGCTTGGTGTCGCTGCGCCCGCCGAGCGCGTCGTACAACCCGCGCCGCCCCAGCTGTGGTTCGCCGTAGGGGCTGAGGTTGACGTACCGCCGGTTGCGGTCGAGGACGCCGAAGGCCTCGCGGCACACGGCGAGGGTGTCCGCCATCGCCTCCGGGGAGACGAAGTCCAGGTTGTCCGCCGAGGTGTGATACTCGGGGTAACCGGCGTACGGCGTCCGGCTGAGCGAGCCCACGCCGAGGTTGAACCCGGGCGAGCAGTACTGCCGCTCGTCGTAGCCGTACGGAGTGAACTCGGCGACACTGTGCGGGCGTTCGGAGGCGGCCAGCACATGGCCCATCACCCGGTCGATCTCCGCGTCGCCGCGCCTGCTCCGCTTGTACGTCAGACTGCCCGAGTCACCCGCGCAGGCCAGCACGAGCCCGTGCTTGACCCGCTCCACCCGCTCGGCGTTGCGGGCCAGCCAGGTGATCGCCCCGATGGTGCCGGGCGCGAAGATGAACCGGTAGGTGTAGTACGGCGTTTGCTTCGCCAGCTCCCGGGCCAGGAACGTCGCCACCGCGACGCCGGCCATGTTGTCGTTGGCCAGCGACGGGTGGCAGACGTGGCAGGAGACGATCACCTCGTCGGCGACCTGCCCGGGGACCACGTGCTCGGCATAGGTGAGGTGGCCGTCGGCGAGTGTGGAGTCGATCCGCACCTCGTACTCGCCGTCCGGCAGCGCGTCCAGGGTCTCCTGGGCCAGGCAGAAGCCCCACTCCGGCTTGTAGTAGCTGGTGCGGTACGGCACCCAGGACGGGTGCTCCGGCAGGGTGTGCAGGTGTTCGCGCAGCTCGGCGAGCGGCATGGTCGCCGACACCGGCACGCTGTAGCCCAGCACGTGCAGGCTGGACGCGGCGAAGTCGACGACCCGCTTGCCGGTGCTGTCGGCGACGTACGCGTCCCGGATGTTCCACTCCTGCGGCACCGTCCAGTCGAGCACCTGCGTCCCGGTCGGCACCTCGTGCACTTGCAGCGGGATGTACTCGCCGACGATGTCCAGGGTGGCGCGCACACCGTCGCCGGTGATGCTCCGGCAGAGCGGGTACAGCCGCTCCACCAGGGCGTACATCTCATCGCCTTGCGTGGTCACCGGCGCCACCGCAGGGTGTCGTCGACGGCGCCGGCCTCGGACGCCGCGCGCAGCACGGCAAGGCGGGTGAAGCGCTGGTCGAAGTTCTCCCGGGTCAGCCCGTGTTCGTGGTAGGCGTCGGCGAGTTCGAGCGCGCCCTGCTTCACCGACCACTCGCAGTCGAAGCCGGGGATCGCGGCGCGGAACCGGGAGAAGTCCACCCGGTAGGAGCGCGGATCGGCGCCGTTCTCCCCGGTGATCCTCACCTTCGCGCCGGACACCGCCTCGGCGACCTGCTCGGCGATCTCGGCGACTGTGACGTTGTTGGTCTCGCTGCCGATGTTGAACGCCCGGTCGTGCACCGCCTCGCGCGGCGCGGTCAGCGCGGCCGTGAAGGCCCGTGCGATGTCGGCGGCATGTACCAGCGGACGCCAGGGGGTGCCGTCGGAGAGCACCAGCACCTCGCCGGACAACAGCGCGTGGCCCACCAGGTTGTTCAGCACGATGTCGGCGCGCAGCCTGGGGGAGTAGCCGAAGGCGGTGGCGTTGCGCATGTACACCGGGCTGAAGTCGCCGTCGGACAGCGCGTGCAGGTCGTCCTCCACCCGCACCTTGGACTCCGCGTACGGCGTCACCGGGCGCAGCGGGGCGTCCTCGGCCACCAGGTCGTCACCGCCGGCGGCGCCGTAGACCGAGCACGTCGACGCGTACAGGAAGCGCCGCACTCCGGCGTCGCGGGCCAGCCGGGCCAGCCGTACGGAGGCGTGGTGGTTGATGTCGTAGGTGAGCTCCGGTGCCAGCGATCCCAGCGGGTCGTTGGACAGCGCGGCCAGGTGGATCACGGCGTCTACGCCTGCCACGTGTTCAGCCGTGACGTCGCGCAGGTCCACCCGATGTCCCGACGGGTCCGCGGGCGTCGGGCCCAGGACGCAGTCGGCGAACAGGCCGGCGTCGAGGCCGACGACCTCGTGCCCGGCGGCGGCAAGGACCGGGGCCATGACGGTTCCCAGGTATCCCTGATGTCCGGTCAGCAGTACGCGCATGGTTCAACCCCCCAGGTTGAGCGTGAGTTTGGTGACGGCGAACGCCTCGGCGTATCGCTCGTGGCATTCGATGCCGCGGATCCGTGCCAGCCCGAGGAAGGCCTCCCGGTCGTACCAGGGCCGGTGCCGCTGCGAGGGGTAGTGCTCCTGCAGCAGCCGCACCTTTTCTTCGGCGACCTCCGGCGCCAGCGGCTGGTACGCGGCCATCCGGCCGAGGTCGCCGTCCCACTTGACGATCTCGTAGCCGAGCACGAGATGGTCGCGGAACGCGGTGGGTATCAGCTGCGCCAGGCCGCGGTGGTCCTGGTGCGCGTCATCGGTGCGCGGGGCCAGGATCAGATCCGGGTCGGTCTGCCCGCGCAGTTCCTCGACCGCGGCCTTGGCCTCGTCCCAGTGCACGGGCATCCGGCCGTCCGGCAGCTTGAGCACGGTCAGCCGCAGGTCGGCGCCAGGGCAGAAGGCGGCGAGCGCGGCCCGCTCCTCCTGCTCGCGCTCGCTGCCGCCGCCGGAGAGCACCAGCGCGTCGACCCGCAGACCCGGCCGCGCCAGGCACAGCGTCAGCAGCGTGCCGCCGGCGCCGATGGCGATGTCGTCGCAGTGCGCGCCCACCGCGACGATCCGGTCCGGGCGCCCGGCGCCGAGCCGGATCACGCGCCCACCCCTGCGTTGTCGTGTTCCCACACGGCCCACGGGCGGTCGCCCCGGGCGTAGGCGTCGTCGAGCGCTGCCCGTTCCTTCACGGTGTCGGTCGGCTTCCAGAAACCGCGGTGCTGGTGCGCCACCAGCCGGCCGCGCTTGGCCAGTTGGGCGCACCCGTCGGCGACCAGGTCCCCGTTCTCCGGTATGTGGTCGAAGACCTCCTGGCGGAGCACGAAGTAGCCGCCGTTCTCCCACAGCGGCAGTTCGCTCACCGCGGTGATGCCGCCCACCAGGTTGTCCTCGCCCAACTCCACGCAGTGGAACGACGACTGCGGCGGCACCACCATCATCGACGCACCCGCGTCGCGCGCGGCGAACTTCTCGATCATCTTCGGCAGCGGGGCGTCGGTGAGCACGTCGGCGTAGTTGGCGAGGAACATCTCGTCGCCGTCCAGATGGTGCCGCACCCGGCGCAGCCGCTCACCGATCGGCGACTCGATGCCGGTCTGCGCGAACGTGATCGTCCAGTCGGCGATGTCGGTGGACAGCAGCTCGGTCCGCCCGCCGCGCAGCACGAAGTCGTTGGACGTCGTCTCCTCGTAGTTGAGGAAGAAGTCCTTGATGTGGTGCGCCCCGTACCCGAGGCACAGGATGAACTCCTTGTGCCCGAAGTGCGCGTAGTAGCGCATGACGTGCCAGATCAGCGGCCGGGGGCCGACCATCGCCATCGGCTTGGGTACGTCGTCGGAGGTGCCGTTGCGCATCCGCATCCCGTAACCGCCGCAGAACAGAACGACCTTCATGCCTTGACCTCGACAATGCTCAGTTCCGGGATGGGGAAGACCAGTCGGCCGCCCCAGTCGCCTACGAAGGACAGTTGCTCGACCAGCTCGGCCCGCAGGTTCCACGGGAGGACGAGGACGTAGTCCGGCCGGTCGGCCGCTATCTGATCGGGCGGCAGGATCGGGATACGGGTGCCCGGGGTGAACCTGCCGTGCTTGTACGGGTTGCGGTCGACCGTGTACGGGAGCAGGTCGGGGCGGATGCCGCAGTGGTTGAGCAGGGTGTTGCCCTTGCCCGGGGCGCCGTAGCCGACGACCGTCTCGCCGCGCTCGGCCGCCTCGATGAGGAACTTCAGGAGGTCCCGGCGCACCTTGGCGACCCGGGCGGAGAACTCGGTGTACCCGGACAGCTCCTGGAGTCCGGCGGCCTTCTCCCGGGCCAGTACGTCGGCCACCCGCTGCGTCGGCTCGCCGGCCACCTCGGCCGGGCGGGCCCACAGCCGGATGGAGCCGCCGTGCGTGGGCAGCAACTCGACGTCCACGAGCGTGAGTCCGCCGCTGGCCAGGGCCCGGATCGCGGAGGCGACCGTGTAGTACTGGAAGTGCTCGTGGTAGATCGTGTCGTACTGGTTCTCCTCGATCAGGGTCAGCAGGTGCTGCACCTCGACGGAGACCCAGCCGTCGTCGGCGACCAGGGCGCGCAGCCCCTTGGTGAAGCCGACCACGTCGGGGATGTGCGCGTACACGTTGTTGGCCACGACCAGGTTCGCCGGGCCGTGCTCGGCGCGGACGGCCGCGCCGGTGTCCGGGGACAGGAACGCCGTGAGCGTGGGCACACCCGCGTCCCGCGCCGCGGCGCCGACGTTCACCGACGGCTCGATGCCGAGGCAGCGCATCCCGCCGTCCACCACATGCCTGAGCAGGTACCCGTCGTTGCTCGCCACCTCGACCACGAAGGCGTCGGGGCCGAGAGCAAGGCGCTGGACGGCGTCGGCGACGAACGTGCGCGCGTGCTCCACCCAGGAGGTCGAGAAGGAGGAGAAGTACGCGTACTCGCTGAACGTGTCCTCCGGCGTGATCAGCGGAGGAATCTGCGCGAGCCAGCAGTCGGTGCAGACCCGCAGGTGCAGCGGGTACGCGGGCTCCGGCCGGTCCAGTTGGTCCGCGGCGAGAAAGCTCTCACACGGTGGCGTCGCTCCGAGATCGACGACGCTCGCCATCGCTTCCGAGCCGCAGAGTCGGCATTGTGTCATCTACTGTCCCCATCCCCCCTGTTCGCGTGGGTGTCCCCACCGCGAGCCAGTGCTGACCGACCCGCGATCGCGGTGCGGTACTCCTCCACCAGGCGCTCAAGGCCGACGGCCGGGCTGAAGCCCTGCTCGTAACGGCGCCGGGCCGCCTGGCCCATCTCTTGGTTGCGGTCCGGCTCGGCCGTGATCCGGCGGATGCAGGACGCGAGCGAGGCGGGCTCGCCCGGCCGGTGCAGCAGCCCCGTCACGCCGTTCTCGACGAGCTCGACGAAGGCGCCGTGACCGGCCGCGACGACCGGGACCCCGGCCGCCATCGCCTCCACGACCACCAGGCCGAACGCCTCCAGCCACGTCGAGGGCGCCACCACGGCGACCGACCGCGCGATGGCCTTCTGGCACTCGGCCGTGTCGTACAGGCCGACGTAGCGCACGTCGTCCCGGCCCGCCGCCCAGGCCCTGATCTCCGCCTCCAGCGGTCCCGTGCCGGCGATCATGAGCGGTACGCCCACACCGCCGCTCGCCGCGACCTCGTCCCACGCGGTCATGAGCAGCCGCACGCCCTTGGCCTCCGCGAGCCGGCCGAGGTAGAGCAGATGTTCACCGGTGTCCGAGCGGCGGGCGTCCGGGTCCGGCACGAAGTTGTGCTTCACCACCAGCCGCTCCGCCGGCATGCCGGCCCGCACCAGGACGTCGCGCTGCGCCGCGGAGATGCACAGGAACCGCTCCACGCCGGACCACCACCGCCGCCGGTTGGCCGACAGGCTGACCGCGAGCGGCACCGTCGCGAGGCGGGAGCCGCGGTAGCAGCCGTGCCGGACGGCGGGCAGCGGCGCCGCCGCCCCGACGCACTCGGTGCACGGCCGGCCGTCCCGCTGGAGCGTGCCGGGCGGGCAGACCTGGGTGTAGTTGTGCAGTGTGGCGACGGCGGGCACCCCGGCGTCGGCGCAGGCGGCGAGGACCGCGGGCGACAGGAGCGGGAAGACGTTGTGGACGTGCACCACGTCCGGCCGCTCGCTGCGCAGCCGGGCGGCGAGCTTCGCGCGGACCGCCGGGTTCCACGGCACCCGCAGGGGCACCGCGGCCTTGGCGAGCAGGGACATGGCGGCGATGTCGTCGCTGCGCCGCTCGAACACCTCGACCCGGTGGCCGGCCCCGCGCAGCAGCGCCACCTCCTGGTCGACGACCTTGTTCTCCCCGCTCGGCTGCGTCGAGGCGTAGCGGTTGTGCACCACGAGAACGTGCATGCTCAGCTCACCTCCGATCTCTGGGCCCATCGCGGGACACGTCGTCGTGGGACTTCGGGCGTCGAGAGGGGAGCCACCGCAGCAGGTGCCGCCAACAGCGAGGCGGCCACGGCCAGATGGAGCAGATACGGCGAGGCGTCGCCCAGCCCGGCCTCGGTGTACGACGCGATTCCGCAGTAGCTGATCAGGAAGATCGCGCAGGCCCTCGACAGCGAGGGCGGCCGCAGCAACGCGACGCCGCCCAGCACGACGATGATCGACGCGACCAGGGTGACGCCGATCAGACCCTGCTCGTTGTAGACCGCCAGCCAGCTGTTGTCGATCGGCAGCCCGCCGAACGACTTGTCGCCCAGGCCCACGCCGAACAGCTCCTGCGAGGTCGACCGGGGCGCGGCCAGCAGGGCGTCCCAGACCTTGGCCCGACCGGTGAGGTTGGAGAAGTTCTCCTTGCTCTGTCCGCGCAGGAACCACGTCTGCAGCGCGGAGGCGAACCCCACCGCGGCCACCACGGCGCACACCACCGTCCAGGTGAAGAACCGCCGGGCCGCGGCGCTGGTCAGGATCAGCGAGCCGATCGCCAACGCCAGCCCGATGAACAGGCCGAGCGTGGCCGTCCGGGTGTGGGTCAGCGCGAGCAGGACGAGAGACGGCACGATGACCACCGCCGCGCTGGTCCGGTCGGTCCGGCGGCCCAGCACGAGCAGCACGGTGAGCCCGATGATCACCGCGGCGTACTGTCCGATCTGCGGCGGGGTGAGCGGCCACAACGCGCCGACCAGGCGTCCGCCGTAGAGGTCGGGCAGGGCCGCGCCCGGTGACACGGCCAGGCCGGCGGCCACCGACCCGAGCACCGCGAAGTACATCCGGATGTGGTGCCGGACGAACGTCATGGAGCCGTCCCACCAGCGGCTGAGCAGCCACAGCGTGCCGACGAAGAGAGCCAGCCGTGCGCAGCGGAACAGCGCGCCGAACCCGGACTCCAGGTTGGCGCTGGAGATCACGCTCAGCACCAGCAGCAGGGTGAGCAGGAGCAGATAGGCGCTGGCCCGGATGCGCAGCCGGAGATTGACCGCGAGCGCCAGCGTGAACGCGGCGACCAGCGCACCCATGGTGACCATCTGGATGAGGGAGCGGGGCAGCGGGATGATGGTCTTCGCCCCGGCGGAGCCGAGCGTGTTGAGGATCAGCAGCCCCCACACGGTCCCGACGATCTTCGGCGGGTGGTCCGCGGATGCTATGGCGGTCATCTCAACCACCGTCCTGTGCACGGAGGGTGCTGCCCGTGTCCTGCCGGTACGGCGTGCCCTGCCACTGCCCGAAGTCGAGCACCCGGCTCGGGTCGTAGGCGACGAACGTCCACGGTCCGAGGTAGACGTTGTCGTGCCAGCGGTTGTGCTGCTTGCGGGTGATCGCCTCGGACACCCGCTCGCCCTGGTAGGGCGACCAGTCCGGATAGGTGCCGTAGTTGGCCAGCACCGCCATCCGGTCGCACTTCACCGTGCAGTCGAGGACGGACTTGTCCAGCACGAAGCGGTTGTCGTGGATGTCCACCCGCTGGGTCTTCCACCGGCAGTCGGCGTAGAGCGGTGCGCTGGCGATCGCCGGCTGTGCGCAGCGGTCGGTGTTCTTCACCAGCAACGTGCAGTCACCGGAGGAGGTGTTGGCCGGGCTGTTGCAGAACCGGTCGGCGTTCTCCCACAGGGTGATCCCGGACCAGTTGTTCTCCAGCACGTTCCGGTAGATCTCGATCTTGTCCGTGCGGGCTTTGACCCGTGGTTCGCCGCCGGACTCGGACAGGTAGACGGTCGCGAACGGGAAGTTGTCGCCGCGGTCGGCGTAACTGCGGCCCTCGACCCAGTTGTTCCGCCGGATCGTGTTCCTCCGGATGACCGCGTTGTAGCTGGTCTCGTAGATCAGCGCGGCGCCGTCGTTGGCCTCGAACACGTTGTCCTCGATGCGGAAGTCGTTGTTGTTGGTGTCCGCCCACAACCCGGTTCCGCGGTTGTCATGCACCCAGTTGCCGCGCACGTCGGCACCGTTGACGGCCCAGAACTTGATGCCTCCGGTGCAGCCGCAGCCCTTCCGGCGCCGCTCCCAGTCGCCGGTGTTGTTGCCCACGATCTCGTTGCCCTCGACCACCAGGCCGCGGATGGGATCACCGGCCTTGTACGCGTTCATGCCGTACTGGCCGTTGTCGCGCAGGCAGCTGGCGCGGACCTGCTGATGGGCACCGGCCATCAGCCCGGCGCCGGAGTTCTTCTGGATCGTCGCGTGCTCGATCACCCACCCGTCGGCCGAGTCATGGTTGACCACGCCCTCGTTGTGCGGCGCGACGAACCCCTGCACGGTCAGGTAGCGGATGGTGACGTCGCGGGCGGTGCCGCCGAACGCGTACTGGTTGGTCTTCCGGCCGTCGAGCACCGCGCCCGGCGCGCCGAGGTAGGTGTTCCCCTTCTTGGGGATGACCTGGGCGTAGCGGTCCGGCTCAAGCCGGTGCTTGCCCGGCCGGAGCCAGAACGTGGTGTTCGGAGGGCTGCTCTTGGTCTTCGCGGCCAGGTCACCGGCCACCGCGGGGTCGACCGTCACCGCGCCCTTCGGCGCCTCGGCCGGCCCGGCCGCGGGCTTGGCGCACACCCGGGCCACGGACGTGGACGGTGCCCCGGACGTGACGGGTGCAGCGTTCGGCCCCGCCGCCGGGGTGCCCGGCGTGCTGCTCTCGCAGCCGGTCACCGCCAGCAGGGCCAGCGCCAGCGGTGCCGCCGACGCCCAGTGCCGTCTGTTGATCCCCACGCGCGCCCCCTAGCCGCGGAACCTGAGCACGGTGGTGAAGCCCTCCGTGCCGTCGGCGAAGCCGGTGCCGACCAGCGTGGTGGTGGGTTCCTTGCGCCCGAATCCGGCGGAGTACCAGCCCAGCGGCGGGTTGCTCTCGCCGCGATGCGCCCGCCATGACAGCTGCCCGGGCAGGTCGAGTGCCGCGGAACGGTCCTCGCCGTCCCGGGTCCAGGTGAGCACGGCCCGGTTCCCCACCAGGTCCGCGGCGATCGCCGGACCGAGGTGGAACGCCAGCCGCACGGCCCGGCGCGGACCGCGCACCTCGTCGACGACCCGCAGCTCCCGGCTGGCGGCCGTCAGCTCCACCCGGCGGCGGTGCACGGAGCCCTGGTAGCCGTCGTGCTCGGCGACCCAGCGGGCCGTCCCCCCTGCGGAGGCGTCGGATGTGTCCGCGGTCAGGACGCGGCTGCGGGCATGCCGGGTCCACAGGAACGGGCCGCCGGAGACGGACTGGTCACCGCCGTCCAGTTGCAGGGTGTTGTGGCCGAGGGTGGACCGGAAGTACTGCCGCCACTCGGGCTGCCCGTGGTAGCAGTACGTCCCCGGGTCGGCGAGCACGTCGACCCCGTCGTGCCGGACCTCCACGGACAGCGCGTCGGCGTGGGCGTGCGCGGCGATGGACAGGAAGCCGTGCGGACCGCCGTCGCAGCGGCACCAGATCTCCTCAGGACCGCGCAGGATGGTGAGCCCCGCGTCGGCGAAGTGGCCCGGTCGGCCTGCCGGGCGGGCCACGGCCGGTGCGGTTCCCTTGTTCGCGTACGGCCGGATGAGCGAGGCCAGCAGCGGGGTGCGCACATCGGTGCCGGTCACCACCGGCCACCAGTCGAGCCGGCCGAACACGGCGTCCCCGGTGGCCAGCAGCGAGGCCCAGCGGTCGGTGCCCGTGCCGTCCACGACCAGACCGTGCCCGTCGTCGGCGTCGCCCTGGCGCGGCGGCCGCAGCCGGTTGTCCACGACGGCCGCGAGCGCGTCGGTCATCCGCAGCAGCACCAGCCGGATCGACGCGGGAACCGGCACAGCTGCGGTATCCGCCTCGGCCACCGCGGCCAGGCCGAGCTCCAGCACCAGGCCGTGATATTCGGTGGCCAGCTCGCGGTTGAGGCCGGAGCCGAAGGTGTTGCCGCGCAGATGCCGCTCCAGCGACCGCAGCGCGTCGGCCCGCCAACGCGCCGAGGTGGGGAACCAGTCGAACGCGCAGGCCGCGGCGAACTGCCCGGCGGCCTCGGCGATGATGTGGTTGTTCGCCGAAGATCCCCGGCTGGGGAAGGCGGCCAGCCAGCGCTGGTGGTGCCAGATCTGGTTCAGCGCCACCGGGTTGCCCTCGAACAGCCCGGCCGCGCCCGGCCAGCCGTCGAGCAGCCGGCGGATCCACACCCAGGACAGCAGCCGGATCCCCAGCTCGATGCCGCTGGTCCAGTGCACGCCGCGCAGCGGGGGGTTGGCCGCCCACCACGACCGCAGATGCTCGGTCACACGCTCGGCGTACCGCTCGTTCCCGGTGACCGCGTAGGCGGCGGCGAGCACGGTGAGGTACTGATGCCGGGACAGCTCCCAGATCTGCTTGATGTCCCCGACCGCGTCCTCGCTGCGGTACGGGACGTCGAAGGCGTAGCCCCACGGGGCGCGGCGGCCCGTCTTAGGGTCGTACCACCAGTCCGGGTCGGCCAGATCGTCGCGGTCCACCCCGAAGAACTCGGCATGACCGGCCATCAGCCGGTCCGCCTCGGCGATGAGATGTTTCGCGGCGTCCGGCGGCACCGCGGCGACCGTCCCTGCGGGCAGTACGGCGGTGAACCGGGCGCCGGTCACGCTCGGGCAGTCCGGCCGCGCCGACCGCCACAGCCGTCTGCGCACCGTGTCACCCACTCGGCCGCCGACCTCCCGCGGCCCCATCCGGGACAGTCGGCGCAGGTACCAGCCCGCGCTCATGGTCATCGTGCCCTCGCCAACGTCACGGGCGCGCCGCCGGCCAGGCCGGCCCGCACGGCGAGGGTGGCCGCCGTGGTGGCGACCAGCGACTCCAGCGGCACCGGCATGGGCCCGCCGGTCCGTACGGCCTTGACGAACGCGGCCAGTTCGGCGTTCTGGCCCTTGTCCCGGGCCTTGGGCAGCCGCGAACTCAGCCACCGCTTGCGGTCGTACACCGAAGCACGGACGAAGTCGTCGAGCTGGAGCACCTTGCCGTCCGCGACCAGGTCCAGCGTCTCCTTGGGGAAGCCGGCCGCTCCGGTGGTGACGTAGCTGATGGTGGCGGTGGACCCGTCCGGGTAGCGCAGTACGACCTGGAGGTCCTCGTTGCCGGCCGCGGCTACCGCGTACACCGACACGGGGTCGGCATCGAGCAGCCAGCTCGCCGTGTCGATGAAGTGTCCGCCCTCGCCGGCGAACCGCGAGCCCTCGGTGCCCTGTTGGAGATACCAGCTGCCGTGGTCGAGCCGCCCCGCGTTGACCAGGTAGCGCAGGCTCGCCGGCCCGGTGCGGGCGCCGAACCGCTTCTTGGCCTCCTGGAGCAGCGGCGCGAACCGGCGGTTGAAGCCCACCTGGAGCCGGTCGTTGCCGGACTCCTCCACAGCCGCGAGCACGCCGGCCAGCTCGTCCTCGGTCAGCGCCAACGGCTTCTCCACGAACACTGCCTTGCCGGCCAGCAGTGCCTTTCGGGTCAGGTCGGCGTGCGAGCTGTGCCGGGTGACCACGAACACCGCGTCGATGGACTTGTCGCCGAGCACGGCGTCGAGGTCGGTGGTCGCCTCGGCGAAGCCGAACTTCCGCTGCGCGTTGGCCGCGGACAGCGCCGTCGTGGTGACGACGGTCGACAACTCGACGCCGTCGCGCGCTGCCAGATGCGGCAGCAGCATCGACGTCGCGTAGTTGCCCGCGCCGATGAACGCGAGGCGCACCGGCGTCCCGGCGGCCCGGGCCGGACTCCGCTTCACGCTCACCGTCGGCACGGCCACCGCCGGGGCCTCGGCCTCGGCCTTTTCGGCCGCCTGTTCGGGGTACCGGAACAGCACCGCCACGGCCTTCAAGTCGCCGTCCTTCAGGCGCTGATACGTCTCGACGGCGTCGTCGAAGTCGGCGATGTGGGAGACCAGCGGCTCCACGTCGACGCGGCCTCGGGCGACGAGGTCGAGGAAGCACGCCAGGTTGCGGCGCTCCGTCCAGCGCACATAGCCGATCGGGTAGTCCCGTCCTTCGAGCTCGTACTCCGGGTCATAGCGGCCGGGGCCGTAACTGCGGGAGAACCGGACGTCGAGCTCCTTCTCGTAGTACGCGTTCCACGGCAGGTCCAGGCGGCACTTGCCGATGTCGACGACCCGGCCGCGGTCCCGGCAGAGCCGGGCGGCCAGCTCGACGGGCTGGTTGCTGCCGCCGCCCGCGGCCAGGTACACCTGGTCCACGCCGTGACCGCCGGTGAGCTCGGCGACGGCCGTTTCCACGGCCGCCGACGCGGGATCGCCGCAGGTCACAGCACCCAGCCGCGCGGCGAGTTCGCAGCGCGCGGGGTCGGGGTCGGCGCCGACGACGCGGACTCCCGAGGCGGCGAGGAGCTGTACCACCAACTGCCCGATCAGGCCGAGGCCGATGATCAGCGCCACCTCGCCGAGCTGCGGCTCGCCCTGGCGGACGCCCTGCATCGCGATCGACCCGACGGTGCCGAAGGCCGCGTGCCGCGCGGCCAGGCCGTCCGGCACCGGGGCGTAGAGGTTCTTCGGCACCCAGTTCAGCTCGGCGTGCAGCGCGTGCTCGTTGCCTGCGCAGGCCACGAGGTCGCCGACCTTCACGTCGTCGATGCCGGTGCCGACCTGCTCGACCACCCCGCACAGCGAGTAGCCCAGCGGTGTGTAGGAGTCCAGCTTGCCCATCACCTTGCGGTAGGTCGCGGGCACTCCGTTGGTGGCCACGCTCTGCATGACCTTGGCGACCTGGTCCGGGCGGGAGCGTGCCTTGCCCAGCATCGACATGCCGGCCTCGGACACCTTCATCAGCTCGGTCCCGGTGGAGATCAGCGAGTAGGCGCTGCGTACCAGCACACCGCCCGGCTTGCACCCGGGCACCGGCACGTCGAGCACCGCCAGCTCGCCGCTCTTGTAGTTCTGTACAACCTGCTTCACCCGAACTCCTCTGATTCCTAAGCCGTTAACCGAGTGCTCTGGCCGGACCCAGAGATCGCGTCGCGATACCAGTACTCAAGGGTCAGCACATGCCACAGATGCTTGGAGAAGTCCCGCTGTCCGGCGGCGTCCTCGGCGGCCATCCGCTCCAGCGCGTCGCGGCGCAGGAACCCTGAACGGACGAGCTCGCCGTCGTGGATCACCTCGCGCACCAGCGGGGCCAGATCCCGGCTCATCCAGGCCCGCAGCGGCGCGCTGAACAGGCCCTTGGGCCGGTAGACGATCTCCCGGGGCAGGATCGAGGTGGCCGCCTCCTTGAGGACGGCCTTGCCCTGCCGGCCCACGATCTTGCGATCACCGGGCACGGCGAACGCCGCCTTCACCACCTCGACGTCCACGTACGGCACCCGCACCTCGGTCGACGCGGCCATGCTGGAGCGGTCCGTGTACGCGAGGTTCAGGCCCGGCAGGAACATCCGGGCGTCGCCCAGGCACATGCGGTTGACGAAGTCGTCCAGCTCGTTGTCCTCGTAGACGTCGGCATGCTCGGTCAGCACGTCGTCGACCGTCCCGGCCAGGTCCGGATCGACCAGGGCGAGCAACTCGTCCTGGTCGTACATCGTGTAGCTGCGCCGGAACGCGGTCTCCTCCGGCAGCTCGGCGAAGGACAGGAACCGCTTCGCGAAGCGCACCGACCGGTACCCCCGGCGGGCCGAGGCGACCGGCAGCCGGTCCACCACCGCGGACACCCCGCGCCGCAGCGGCCGCGGGACGCGCTGGTAGCGCAGCGCGAGCAGATTGGCCAGGTGCTTGCGGTAGCCGGCGAACAGCTCGTCGGCGCCCATCCCCGAGAGCATCACCTTGACCCCGGCCTCCCGGGCGGCCGAGCAGATCAGGAAGGTGTTGATCGCGGCCGGGTCGCCGATCGGCTCGTCCAGGTGGTACGTCATCTGCGGCAGCAGATCGAGCACGTTCGGGGCGATCTCGATCTCGTGCAGGTCGACGCCGAACCGCTCGGCCACCTGCCGGGCGTAGCGCAGGTCGTCCGGCATCGCCTCGAACTTGGCGTCCTCGGCGCGGAACCCGATCGTGTAGGCGGAGATCCCGGGTTGGTGGCGGGCCGCCAGCGCGGTCAGGTAGCTGGAGTCGAGACCGCCGGAGAGGAACGTCGCCACGGGTACGTCGGAGAGCAGGTGGCGTCGGGTCGACTCCTCGACGATGGCGGCCAGGTCCGGCTGCTCGCCGGCCCGCGCGCGCTCCCGGCCCTCGGCGGCGACGTCCTTCAGGTTCCAGAACCGGCCGCGCTCCACCCGGCCGTCGGGCCGGATCCGCAGCCAGCTCCCCGGCGGCAGCTTCTCCGCCTCGCGGAACGCACACCGTGAGTCCGGCACCCAGTAGTACAGCAGCGAGGCCACCAGCGCCCCATGGTCCACCTGCAACGCCCCGCCGGTCACCGCGGCGAGCGCCTTGAGCTCGGAGGCGAACACCAGACCCTCGCCGCGCCGCAGCAGGAACAGCGGTTTGATGCCGAGCTGGTCGCGGGCCAGCACCAGCTCACCGGTCCGCTCGTCGAAGACCGCGAATACGAACATGCCGCGCAGCCGGGGCAGGCAGTCCGTGCCCCAGCGCCGCCAGGCCTCCAGCAGCACCTCGGTGTCGGAGGTGCCGCGGAAGCGCACCCCGGCTGCGGCCAACTCCGCCCGCAGCTCGGGCGCGTTGTACAGCTCGCCGTTGTACGAGAGGGCGAGGCTGTCCTTGACCATCGGCTGGGCGCCGGTCTCGGACAGGTCGATGATGGACAGCCGGCGGTGCCCGAGGTGCACCTCGCCGTCACCGGCTAAGTGGCTGTACCGGCCCGCCCCGTCCGGGCCGCGGTGGGCGAGGGTCTCGGTGAGCCGGTCGGTCACGACCTTCCCGTCCGGCCATCGGTAAGTGCCTGCGATGCCACACATGTGCTACCGCGCCTCCTGGTCGCTGTCCGGGACCCGCGTCGCCCACATCGGCTGCCGCTCCGTCCGCAGTTGGCCCTCTCCCACTGCCTTGACGGCGTGGGAGGTACCCCCGCTGTTCTGCCGGGCCTGCCGTTCGCCGTGGCCCCGCAGCGCGGTGTGGAGCCCGTTCCACAGCGTGCCGTCGGTCCGGTCACGCGGATCGGGGTCGATCAGCACCACACCGATCACCTCGATGCCCTGGTCCGCGAGCTGCCGCGCCACGGTGTGCAGCCATGCGGCGTTGCCGTGCCCGGCACGCACCACGAGCACGGTCTGGGTGCCGAGGTACTGGAGGTCGGTCCACGCCGTGCCGGGCGCGACCGAGCCGACGCCGAACCGGCGCTCCTCGTACGAGAGATCCGCGGCACGTTTGCCGCTGACCACGGTCGGGTCTCCCGGCTTCTGCCGGCGGCCCGCGAGCTGCCGGCCGGGCAGCGCGTCGACGATCACAAAGGGCCCGTCCGGTGCCAGCGCTGCGGCGAGGTCCAGGGCGATCACGCTCGCGCTGCGCGCACAGCCCAGTTCCAGCAGCGACACCGGTTCCGCCGAGCCGCGCACGGTGCGGGCCAACGACGCGGTGAGCCGTTCGCGTGCCGCCCGGATCCGGCGGCGCTGCCACAGCCTGCCCGACCGGCGGGGCAGCTCCGCGATGACGGAGGCGCCGAGGTTCGCCGCGATCTCCCGGCGCAGTACGGGCCGGTCCGCGACCACCGTGCCGACCGCGGCCACCACGAGCCCGAGGACGAGCCCGAGGACGAGCCCGATCCCGGCGTTGGTGGCAGCGGCCTTGGGCAGGGAGTGCCGCACCGCGCGCGGGGCGTCCACGACCTGGGTGCCGGCGACGACCTTGGGTGTGCCGGTGCGCGCCTCCGCGGCGCGCTGGCCGAAGTCGGTGATCCGCGAGGTGAGTTCGGCCCGGCGGGCGAAGAGCGACTCCATGTTCGCCGACGCCTTCGGCCCGCTCTCCGGGGATCCCTCGCCGATCGCCTTGTTGACCTGGGCGAGCTCGTCCCGCATGCGGTCACGCTGGTCGAGCAGGGCCTTGGCCTCGGCCGTCGCGGTGTCCCGCATCCGCTTCACATGGTCGGCGACGAACGCGTCGGCCAGCGCCTTGGCCCGGGCCGTCGCCTCCGCGTCGCTGTCACCTGTCACGGTGATCTGCAGCAGGTTGTTGGTCAGGCCGGCACCCCGGTAGTCCCGCATGAAGTCTTCCGGTTTTTCCGGGGACTTGAGGGATCGCAGGGCCTTCTCGGCGATCCGGGTGGTCCCCAGTAGTTCGACGTCGGTGCGGATCAGCGTTCCGGTGTCGTTCGGCTGGTCCTCCTGATGCGCGACCAGCACCTTGGTCACCGCGGTCGGGGGCGGCGGTATGAGGACCGCCACCGCCGCGCCGGCCAGCAGTCCCAGCAGTGCCATGGCGCTCCAGAGGCGGCGGCGCCTGCGCACCGCCACCACCAGGGCCTGCAGGTCGAGGAGCGGAGTGGAGGCCGACGACTCCGCTGTCGTGCTCGTCGTCACGCTCAACCTCCCGTCGCGGGGCCGCGCACCGCGACAGCCAGAGTGGCCTCGTCGGCAGGACGTTCGGCGGTTCGCGGGGGATGGACCCGGACCGGGTCGGCGACGACGATGCCGACGACCTGATGGCCGCCGTCCGCACACGCCTCGGCGATGCCGGCGAGCTCCTCCGCGGTCCAGCTGCCCGCGCTGAGGACGACCAGGGCACCTGCCTCGGTGTCGCGGTCCGGCACCGTCGGCCGGTCCACCGAAACCTCCACCACCCGCAGCAGCGGATCGCTCTTGGCCTCGGTGACGAGCTGCCCGGCGGCCCGGCGGGCGATCTCGTCGCCGTCCGGTACGACGACCAGCAGCCGTCGGGGGGCAGGCAGCTGGTTCCGGAGGCGAGCGCACACCCGCCGGTAGCGGATCCGTCGGCCGGCCTCGTCGCCGGACCGCTGCGGGGCCGGTACGTCCCACGGGGTGTCGAGGCCGAGGAGCCGGCGGACACCGGCCCGTGGGCCACTGCCTTGCGGCCGGTGCGCGTGACCTTCGGCAGGCACGTCGACGGTGCCGAGGAGCCCCGAGCCCAGCGCCGCGGCGATCTCCGGTTCGGTGCGCAGCCGCCGATTCATCCGTGCGGCGACGAGATGGCCGATGACCGCGAGCAGGAAGGACAGCAGCGCCCCGGCGACGACGAGCTGAATCCGCGTCGGCGGCGCCGCGCCGGTCGGCCGGGCTGCCGGCCCCATGACGACCATGCTGGCCTTGTTGGCCGCCGGGTCGGCCTCGTCCAGCTTCTTCATGGCCTCCTGCAGCGACGTACGCAGCTTTTCCAGCTCGGTGCGGGCCTGCACGCTCTCCACGGTCTGCCCCGGATCGGCCCCATTGGCCAGGTCGGTGATACGGCGGTTGGTCTCCGCCACCTTCTGTCGCAGCGCCTCGGCCTCCGTGGCCGCCTCGGGGTCGGTGTCGCCGCCCGCGATCCGCGCGGCGAAGCCGACGAACTGCTGGGCCACCCGGTCGGCGAGCTGCTGCGCGCGCGCCGGGGTGTCGGCCGTACCCGCGATCTTGATGATGTTGCCGTCGGCGGCGGTGGCGCTCACCTGTTCGCGTAGCTCGCTGCCGCTGACGCCCTTCCAGCCGAGCTTGGCCGCCACGCCGTCGACCACCGTCGAACTGGTCGCGATGTCGACCTGGGTCAGCAGCTCGCGCTCCTCCCACTGCCCCGGCAGCAGGACCGAAGCCGACGCCGTGTACCGCGGCGGAAACACCACCGAGGCGCCGTAGCCGACCAGCGCGCCCACCACGGCGACGATGGCGAGAAGCCGCCACCGTCGACGGAGTATCCACCCGATCGTGACCAGGTGGATCGTGTCATCGCTCAACTGCCCGGCCTCTTCCCTGTGCGAACCGGGGCGCCCGCCGAGACCGGAGTACGGTCACGGCACGCGGCGGCGTAGGCGGCGAGCAGCGAGACTTGCGAGTTTCGCCAGGAAAGCGGTCCGCTGATCCGCTCCTGGCCGACCTTGCCCATCCGGGCCCGCTTCTCCGGATCGTCCAGCAACAGCGTGATGAGCCCCGCGAACTCGGCCTCGTCGTTGGCGGGCGCGTAGACGGCGGCGTCACCGGCGGAGACGCGCGCCTCCTTGAGGTCGAACGAGACGATCGGCCGGCCCATCGCCATGTACTCCAGGACCTTGTTCATGGTCGACACGTCGTTGAGCGGATTGCGCGGGTCGGGGGAGAGGCACACGTCCGCGGTGGACAGGTAGCGCACCAGGTCGGCGTCCGGAATGCGCCCGGTGAACTGCACCTGCTCCGTGAGTCCGAGTTGCCGGGACAGCTCCACCATCGCGTCGAAGGCGTCGCCGGCGCCGACGAACACCGCGTGCCAGTCGGTCCGTCCGAGCTCGTCGCGCAGTTTCGCCAGGGCTCGCAAGGCGTAGTCGACGCCGTCCTGCGGGCCCATGACGCCGAGATAGCACAGCAGATGGGGCTTGCCGCGCTTCAACTCCGGCTCGGGCGGCACCGGTTGGAACCGCTCGATCTGGGGTGCGCTGCGCACCACGAAGACGTCCTCGGGGCGTCGACCGCCTCGGCGTATGGCGACGTCCCGGTAGCTCTCGTTCGTGGCGAGCACGATGTCGGCGGCCCGGTAGGTCCGCCGTTCCAGCGCGCACACGGCGCGGTAGAGCAGATCCTTGCCGCGGTCGAACCGGGACAGGTACAGCTCGGGTACCAGGTCGTGCTGGTCGAAGACGAACCGCGCGCCGCGCCGCCTGAGCCACCTGGCCGCCAGGAACAGCAGGTCGGGCGGGTTGCAGGCGTGGACCACGTGGACCGGGCCGACCTTGCGGGCCAGCCGGGCCGTGTGCCAGAGCGCCGATCCGTACTCCCGCAGATAGCCGGCCGGCCCTCCGGTGGCCGCGCGCAACGGGTAGCGGTGGATCCGCACCCCGTCGACCAGCGCCTCCGGTTCCGTGTCCCGCTTCTCCCCCCGCGGGCAGATGACGTGTACGTCCCAGCCCGCGTCGCGCAGTGTCGTGCACTCCTGCCACACCCGCCGGTCGAACGGCACCGACAGGTTCTCCACCAGGATCAGCGCGCGTCGCCCCGACCCGTCACCACTGATTGCATTACCAAGCAAGGCCTATGTACCCCGGTTCGGTCCGGCGCGTCTCGGCGTCGGGTAGGCGGATGAGGTCGACTATCACCGGGCCGTCGGCGCCGCCGTGGGGCAGCGCCGACAGGACGGCCGGATCCCTGGTCCCGACCAGGCACACCTCGGCGTGCTCAAGCACTTCGTCGACGGAATCCGCGAGCAGCTGCGCGAGATGCGGCAGCCGGGTCTCGATGTACTCGCGGTTCGCGCCGAGCAGCCGGGAGAGGCTCACGTTGGCGTCATAGATCTTGAGGTCGTACCCCTTGCCGAAGAGCCTCTCCGCCAGCTCGACCAGCGGGCTCTCGCGGAGGTCGTCGGTGCCGGGTTTGAAGGACAGCCCGAACAATCCCGCCCGGCGCTTGCCGGTGCGCTCGACCAGCTCCACCGCGCGTTGCAGATGGTCGGAGTTGGAGGGCAGCACATGGGAGAGGATCGGCACCGAGACGTCGGCCCGCTGCGCCGCGTGCACCAGGCTGCGCAGGTCCTTGGGCAGGCAGGAGCCGCCGAAGGCGAAGCCGGGCCGCAGATAGGCGGGGCTGATGTTCAGCTTGCGGTCGGCCAGGAACACGTCCATCACCTGGTGCGAGTCCACCCCGAGCGCCTGGCACACCGCGCCCAGCTCGTTCGCGAAGCCGATCTTGAGGCCGTGGAAGGCGTTGTCCGCGTACTTGATCGCCTCGGCCGTCGGGACCGGCACCCGGAACACCTCGCCGGGCAGGCCGTCGTACAGCGCCAACACCGCATCGCCGCTTGCCCGGTCGAGCTCGCCGATGACGGTCTTGGGCGGGTCGAAGAAGTCCCGCACGCTGGTGCCCTCGCGCAGGAACTCCGGGTTGACCGCGACCCCTACGTCCACCCCGACCGTGCCGCCGAGGTTCTTCTCCAGGATCGGCACCAGCAGGTTCAGGCAGGTGCCCGGGAGCATGGTGCTGCGGAACACGACGGTGTGCCGGCCCCCCTGCTTGGCCCCCTCGGCCAGCGCCGCGCCGATCTGCTCGGTGACCCGCTCCAAGTAGGTGGTGCACAGACTGCCGTTGGGCTCCGACGGCGTGCCCACGCAGACCAGCGACACCTCGCTGTCCATGATCGCCTCACGGACGTCACCGGTGGCTCGTAATGCTCCGGTCCTTACGACGTCGGCGATGAGCTCGCCGATCCGCTCCTCGACCACCGGGGCCTTGCCGTCGTTGACCAGGTCGACCTTCACCTGGTTGACGTCCACCCCGATGACCTCGTGACCCATGCTGGCCAGGCACGCGGCCGACACACAGCCCACGTAGCCGAGCCCGAAAACGCTGACTCTCATGACCCGTTCCTCCCCCCGCGCAGGCCCTTGTGGCCTGCGCTCCGCGCGCCGTCCGAACGACGCCCCCCGCGCATCAGTAGGCCCCCTGCCCATGCAGCACCGCACGCAGCGTCTTCCACAAGATCACTGTGTCCAGGGCGAGCGACCAGTCCTCCACGTATCGCAGGTCCAGCCGGACCGCCTCCTCCCACGGCAGGTCGCTGCGTCCGCTTATCTGCCACAGGCCGGTGAGCCCGGGCTTGACCAGCAGCCGCCGCCGGATGTCCGGGCCGTACGCCGCGGACTCCTCCGGCAGCGGAGGCCGCGGACCGACGAGCGACATCGATCCGGCCAGTACGTTGAACAGCTGCGGGAGTTCGTCGAGCGAGTACCGGCGCAGCACCGCCCCGACCCGGGTCACCCGCGGATCCCGGCGGAGCTTGAACAGCAGCCCCGCACCCTCGTTGCGGTCGGCCAGCGCGGCACGTGCCCCGTGGGCCCCGACGACCATGGTGCGGAACTTGAAGATGGTGAACTCGCGGCCGTCCTTGCCGACCCTGCGCTGGCGGTAGAACGCCCCGCCCCGGCTGTCCAGCACCACGAGCAGTCCGACGAACACCATCAGTGGAGCCAACAGCATCAGCAGGATCGCTGAGCCCATCCGGTCGACGACCGCTTTTATCGCCCGGCGCCCTCCGGTGAAGGTCGGCATGCTGACCCGCAGCAGCGGGATTCCGAGCACCGCGTCGACGTGCAGCCGCGGGCCGGCCACCTCCATCAGCACGGGGGCCACGACCATCTCGGCGTCGCTGCCTTCGAGGTTCCACGCCAGCCGCTGCAGCCGGTCCGGTGTCCAGTGCGGGTCCGGTGTGACCGCGACGACACGATAGCCGTCGTTGTCGACGTACTTGGCGACGTCCGTCAGTTGGCCGACGACCGGCACTCCGTCCAGTTCGTCGCCGTCGAGCCCGCGACCGTCCGTCGTGCACACTCCGTCCACCCGCCATCCGAGGTGCGGGAACTTGCGGGTGCGGCTTATCAGGTCGCGCACGGTGTCGGGGCTTCCGGCAGCGAGAACCGGTCTAAGACACCGCCCTTCGTTGCGCTGTTTGTGCAGCCCGAGGCGGAGCAGATACCGCGCGGTCATGGTGATGAGCGCGATCGCCGGGATCGCGACGAAGATCCAGAGCTTGATGTTGCGCGAGGTCAGGGCGATCCCGCCGAGCGCGAGCACGACGGTCGCCGTGAACAGTGAGCGTCCGAGCCGACGGAATTCCTCGGCCCCCTGGCCGAGCACGGCCGGAGCCCACGACCGGCTCACCGCAAGCGAGCCCAGCACCAGCAGCTCGGTGCCGAATGCGAGAATTCCCCACTTCTCGTGCCAGTTGGCCGCGTCCCGGGCCCCGAAGAAGTTGCCGATCGCCGCCACCACCAAGGCGGTGGCCACCGTGTCGCTGATGATCACGGTACGGCGGTACCGCTGCTCCCAGTCGATCGCGGGCTGGCTGATCGCCCCGTTCGCCAGACGCCCGCGCGCCGACGGAAACGGGCTGACTAATCCCCCTTGCCGCACAGAACCCCCCAGGTTCCCAGTGGTTCGGCGTGACCGCCCAACCCTGCCTCTCCCCTCGGAAGGCGCCCCCCGCCCCCCGTGCCGCGCTGTTCCTCCCCTCGGGAGGCCCCCGCCTCCCGCGCATGACATGCCGGCTGTTTGAGCGCTACTTGAACCCGCCCTGGCGGCAGCGGACTGGCGTGTCCTGCCGGCCTGTCGAAGTGCGCGCGAACCCGTCGAAATCTTGAGTGCTCCCCGCACTCAAAGCCCCCTCACGGACCCCAAGAACGTGTCCGATCAGCTGAAGCACGGTCAATCTAGACCATCGGGGCCCAGTGTGTAGAGGGGATGTGTGTAATTTGTGTTCAAGCTTTGAGCCTGCATCCAAAGGCGGGTAAACCCGCTATAGGCGCCTTCACGCCACCACGCGCTCCCGCAGCTCACCCGGACCCCGAGTGCGGCTTCGACACGGCGGCCCGAGGCACCGTCAAAACCAGCCGACCGCAGGGGACCGCATCAGCGGAAGCCGCCGTCGTCGGCAGAGGCTCGATGGTGGTCCCGGACTCGCCGTCTCCCTGTGGGACTGGCTGAGCGTCATCGCTGCCTCCTGGTGTGTTCGCTGCGGCCAGTTCTGGAACCCGCGGTCCGGTTGCCTGAGTTGTGCCGGGGGGCGTGACGGTGGCGCCGGAGGCGCTCGGGGATTGCGTGTACCCAGTGATGCCAAGCCATCTTCATGATCTCGCTCGTGCGCAGGTGCTCGCCAAGTGCCTTTCAGGACAGGGGAGTTGATGGCAATAGGTCCCGAACTGCTCGGCTATGCTCATACCTCTCGAACAGGCGACGGCCGGTGGAGCGCCGAGACCGCCGGGAAGGAACTGCACATCCTCACCCCGGCGACGAGAAGCACCGCACCCGGCCGCGCCGGGCGATCCGTGAGCCCGTGCCGTCGCCCGGGTACCCCACCCGCACGTGGTCGGCGTCCAGCCGGTGACCGGTGCGCCCGTCCAGCGGGGAGACGGGGTCACCGTGCGGTTCGTCGCGGGAGAATGGACGGCCGCCAACGCGAACATGCCCACGACCGGGCCGACCGGATACGACGCGCAGGCCGACAGGAGGCTTGACGGCGCGAAGGGCTGCAAGGTCAAACGGGGGACGCCGTTCGGCGCACTGCTGGCCGCCTTGCCGGTGTCAAGAACGGCCCTGTTCACACCGTCGGACGGGGAGTTGAACTTCCGCGCCGCCGGCAACGGCACCCTCCAACTGGGCATGAACGACACCGCCGGACACTGCTCCCAGGGCAACAGGGGCACGTGGACCGTGCGCGTGAGCGTGACGCGCCCGAACTGAGTGCCGAGGGGCGTCCGCAGTTACGTCAAGCCCTCTGGCGCACCGTCAGGTCGGCTCCGGTCGGGCGACCGGCTGGTGATGCAGCATGCCGTGCCCCTGTCCATCGAGGTGGGCCGGCGGATGCGCTCGCCGCGCCACCGCCCCGCAAGCCGCCCCTCCGCCCCTCGGCTCCTCGTGTCAGCTGCGCCGCTCGCCCCCGTCGGTGTCATGTCCTGCGTGCCGATGACCGACAGCAGCTCCGGCTGGGCGGCGCCCCGGGTGCCGGGTGGGGCGTCGAAACACAGCAGGCGGGGCGGCCTGACCCTCGCCAAACTCCAGCAGGCAGGGGGTAGTTGACGGGTGTCGACCGGCCTTCATCGAATTCGGTATGGGGACAGATGCCCCAGCAGGAGCTCGGTGAGGCGTTCAGGTGTGCGCAGAGGCAGGTAGTGGTCGGCGTCGGGGACCATCTCGCCACGGGCGCCGGGGATGTCGGCGATGAGCCGTTTCGCTATGGCGCCGATCTCGGGGTGATCCCGGTCGCCGTGGATGACCAGCGTCGGTGCGGTGATGTCGCCGAGATGGGCTTCGGCGTCGTGGTTCGGGGAGTGCGCGAGGTACGCCTCGCTCACGATGCGCCGGCGGGCGTTGTCCACCACCATCGCTTCGATCAGCTCTCCTCCACGAGCCGCGCGGCCCATGGACGCCCAGACCGACAGCTCAAGTGCGGCCAGAGCGGCAGCGTCCCGCTCGCGGCGGGCCGCGGCATAGGCCACCGACTCGGGATCCTGCGGCCACGGATGACCGCTCACCGAGGCGCCGACCAAGCCCAGCGCGGCGACCCTGCCGGGATGCGCGAGGGCGAAATCCAGCGAGGTCTCCCCACCCATGCTCAAGCCGACCAACGCCGCCCGGCGCAGGCCGAAATGGTCAAGCACCGCCCGCAGATCTTCGACATCGCTGAACGGCTGCTCCGGAGCCGTGGAGCGGCCCAGGCCGCGTGCGTCGTAGCGAATCACGTCATGATGACGAGCCAGCTCGGGGGCGACGACGTCCCACAGCCGAGAGTCCATGCCGGCGCCGTGCAGCAGCACCACCGGGCTGCCGGTCCCGCCGCGCTCGGCCCACAACCTGCCGCCGCCGGGACCGGGAGGCCGGACTTCGTGTACGACCGGGACGGTCGGACCAGTGTTCGAACTCATGCCGCGATCATGCCAGAGCACTCGGCCCGCAGCCCCGCCGTTCACCGCTCCGGATCGTCGCAGGCGGTCGGGCGGCGTATGACTGGTGGCGCCGACGGGGACGATGCCAGGGTCAGACCACGGCTCCTCGCGCAGGTGCCGACTCCTGCGGCCTTGGGGCGGTCGGTCTCGGATTCCGGCGTGTGGGGGAGGAGACGGAGCAGTTCGGGCGTGTCCGGTGCGTGATCGATGTGCTCGGCAAGGTGGCGAATCACCGTGACCGCGTGGGCGTGGCGCTGGTGCGCTTCCCGTCGTTGGTGAGCAGTCCGTCGCCGAAGGTTTGTCGGAGCCCGGAGGAAGTGAATTCGCCCGCAGCGACAGGAAGTTGGCGCAGGCCGTCCCGCTGTCGCGGACGAGCCGTCGGACGGGCTGGGGCGTCATGGCCGGATGGCGTCTGTTCACGGTTGAGTGAACGCCCATAAGCTCTGCGACCTCCGTGGTCTGGGGGTCTCGTGAACGGTCTCCGTGCGGTCATCGTCGGCCTTGTGATCGCGTGTGCCGCGACGGTGTCGCCGGCCGCGGCTGTGACACCGAGCTGGTCGGCGCTGCCGGTGCCGGCTGCGGTCCCGCCGGTGACCGTGTCCGATCTCGCCGCCCGCGGGCCCGGCGAGGCGTGGGCCACCGGGTACGAGCAGGCCGCCGAGGGACTGCGGCCGATGCTGTACCGGTGGGACGGCACGGCGTGGAGCCGGGACACGGCTTTTCCCGGCGCCGGTGAGGTGGGCTGGCTCGGAAAGGTGCAGTTCGTCGGCGAGGAGGTGTGGATCTTCCACAACCGCGCGGGGGCGGGGGAGATCCTGCGTCGGTCGGCGGGCGGGTGGAGTACCGTTCCGCTGCCGCAGACTCTTTGGACCTACCAGGACTTCACCGCGGTACCGGGTGCCGCATGGGTCGTCGGTGAGGACGACACCGGACTGAAGGTGTTGCACTACGACGGTTCCGGCTGGACCACACAGTCCACCCCGGACGGCGTGCTGTTCCTGATGGGGATCACCGCGCGTACCGCCACCGACGCCTGGGCCTGGGCGGACACCAGCACCGGAACCACCGTCCTGCGCTGGGACGGCAAGACGTGGAGGGACGCGAACGTGCCGCTGCCGCCGAACAGCAACGTGCACACGATCCTGCTCGAACCGTCCGGCCACGTCACCATCGGCGGCAGCCAGTACACCGACGGCGTGGCCCGCACCTACCTGATGACCTGGAACGGGCTCGGGGCCTGGCGCACCACCCACCCATCACTCGGCGACACCTACACCGAGGCCATGGTGCGCGGCCCGGACGGCGCGCTGTGGCTGCCGGTGCGCAGCGACCGCGCGTTCTCGAAGTACGCACGGGTGGCCGGCTCCCGCACCACCTTCTCCTACGGCCCGGAGCGCACCAACGCGATCGACGTCAAACCGCGTGCACTGGCAAGGGCCGGGTTCTCACTGCTGTCCTTCGGGACCGTCGAGATCTACGGCTCGAAACCGAACCTGATGAGCGAACGGCAGGGAGGCTGACCATGGCACGCAGACTGCTCGTCGCGGCCCTCGCAGTCGCCATGACCATCGTGACGATCATGAGCTCGGCCGCGGCGGAAACCCCGTCCTGGCAGCACGTTCCGATCCCGGCACAGATACGCCCCCAGGCCGGGCTGAACGAGGCGGTGGCGCTCGGGCCGGACCAGGCGTGGGCCGTGGGCGCCGACGCCGTCGGTCGCGAGGCGCCGGGCTTCCCGCTGGTGTTGCGCTGGGACGGAACCGCGTGGCAGCGCCAGAGCCTTTCCGGCATCGGCTGGCAGGGAGAGCTGCTGTCCATCGCCGCGACCTCGCCCACCGCGGTCTGGGCGGTCGGCCGCGACTCGACGGGCGGCGCCCACCTGCTCCGCTTCGACGGCAACGCCTGGTCCGAGAGCCGGCCGCCGAGCGGTGTCGTGCTGACCAAGGTCGTCGCCGGAACCGGAAGCGGTGAGACCTGGCTGATCGGGTCGCGGGACGGCACGCAGGTATTGCTGCGCCGGGACGGGCATGGCTGGCGGGACGTGCCGGCGCCTGCGGGAACCGTGTACGGCCTGCACGTCCTGGCGGCCGACGACGTCTGGGCCGCGGGCGCCACCGGCTCGGGTGCGGCCGTGTCGCACTGGAACGGGCAGTCGTGGGAGCAGACGATCGTGGACGGGTTCCCGCGGTCGGCCGTGGGCAGTGTGCTCGCGGTTTCGCCGACGGAGGTGTGGGCGGGCGGCACGGCCGGGTTCGTCGGGGGCCCGCCGGGCCGGCCGATTCCGCCACTGCTGGTCCGCTGGGACGGGCAGGCGTGGAGCCGGGTGAGCGTGCCGACCGACTTCGGCTCGATCAGCTCACTGACGCCCGGCACGTCCGGCGCGTTGTCCTGGGTCTCGGTGGCCGGCTCGCAGAAGTGGGGCCCGCCGGGCAGCTCTCCGCCGCTCGTCCCCGGGCCCGATTTCCTTGCCTGGAACGGACAGTCGTTCACCGCGTACAGCGAACCGGCGGTGGCAGGGGAGGGCCGCTCCCGGGTGCTGCGACTGGCACCTGTACCGGACACGACGACGGTGTGGTCGGTCGGCCGAGCCGACGGCCCCGAGGGCACCTTCGCAGCGCGCATCCTGCGGTTCGGCTGAGTACCCCGACAATCTCACCGCAGTGGGTTCACCAACGCCTGTAGGGAGGTGCTGTTACAGGCCGAACAGGTTCGCCGCGTTGTCGTGGCACACGGCCCGCAGCCACTCCTGTCCGAGTCCCAGCCGCTCCAGGGCGTGGAGCTGGTGCAGGTACGAATAGGGGATGTTGGGGAAGTCGGAGCCGAGCAGGATGCGGTCACCGAGGTCGGCAAGGCGCGGCAGGTCCGGGCGCGGGAACGGCATGAATCCTTCGGTGAAGTCGGTGAACGCCATCGTCGTGTCGAGGCGTACCTCGGCGTACCGCTCGGCGAGATCGAGGAACTCCGCGTACTCCGCCATGCCCATGTGCGCGACGATCAGCCGCAGTCTCGGATGGCGTGCCAGCACCCTCGCGATGGGCTCGGGTCCGGTGTGCTTGCCGGGGGCGGGCCCGGAGCCGCAGTGCACCACCACGGGGATCCCGGCCTCGGCCAGCAGCCCCCATGCCCGCTGGAGCTGCCCGTCGGCCGGGTCGTAGTCTCCCACCTGCACATGGGCCTTGAACACGCGCGCGCCTGCTTCGACGGCCTCACGGACGTACGTCTCGACGTCCGGCTCGGGGTGGAGAGTGGCGGTGTGCAGGCAGTCGGGGGTGCGGCGGGCGAAGTCGGCCGCCCATGCGTTCAGCCACCTGGCCATGCAGCGAGAGGTGCCCCGGTGGTCGCGGACGAGGTCCTCCAGCATGGCGGCGTAATGGTCGGCATAGAGGATTCCCTCGACGACCGTGTGGAATCCGGCGTCCAGCGCGTAGCGAGCTGTCATGCCGATCAAGCCGATGTTGGCCGCGCCGGGCCGGTCACGCTCCCGCAGTACGACGCGCCGCAGGTTGTCCTGGCCGATCAGGGCCAGGTTGCGGCCGAACCGCTCGCGCAGGCCGGCCGCGATGGAGGACTTCCCGGAGGCGCTGTTGCCGCGCACGACGATCAGCCGGGTCTCCTCGGTTCCCACCATCACGACGGGCACGATACTGGCGGCCGCTGACACCTGTGCGCGCCCTGGGGCTCACCGATGGGGTCCGCCGGCCTCCTGGCCCGGGACCTGACGGGCGGCCAACTGCTCGCCGGCCTCCGGGAGACCGTCTGCCGCCGGAGACTGTCTGCCGCCGAGGCCGCCTGCCGCAGCCTTTCCTGAGGATCCGTCAGACGGGCACCCTTGCGGCGCCTCGCAGTTCAGGTGCGCGGTGTCGTTTCGTCGGTCACGGTCCAGCGCTGGTTGGCGTTCGACGTCGGCGTCCAGGTCGTCACCCTGGAGCCGTCCGCCGTGGCGTGCCCGGCGACATCGAGCAGTCGGCCGGTGGCGGCGTTGACGAGCGTCCAGGTGCCGTCACCGGTCGTCGACATGAGCCACTGGGCCTCTCTGCCGGCAGGCCCGGAGGCCGCGTCCTCCAGGACCGCTCCGCCGTCCTGCACCGCGAGCCTCTTGCCCGTCCCGGAGTTGACGAGGGCGTAGCGCTCAGACATCGCGCGTAGTTCGAGGTGATTGCGCAGCCGCCGGTCCTCGTCGTCAGGTTCCGGACGGTTGGGGGCACACGCTCCGGCCGCCGCCCCGTGCTTCGGCACGCGCGACGGCCGGAACGCATTCGTCGGGCCTTGTGAGGTGGAGGGTTACGACAGTGACTTGGTGCAGACCGTCGTGGTGCCCTCGCTGATGCAGGCCCGTACCTGCTGTCCGGTCGTCGCCTTCATCTCGGTGGTCGCCACCTTGCTGTAGGAGCCGTCGGGCTGCCGGTCCTCCAGCCAGACCGGGGCGCCCGTGGCGGTCGAGTGGGCCCACGCGTAGTAGTCGGTCACCGACCAGTTCGGCTTGCCGCCTCTGAGCGTGACCTTCTTGCCGCTCGGGAGGGCGGCCGTGGCCCAGTCGGTCGCGGGGGAGGACCACTTCGTCACCGAGCCGGGGAGTATCCCGTCACACGCCGAACCCGGTGCGCAGGGGCCGACCGCGCCCTCCACGTCGGTCTGGCTCATGTTGTTGCCCTGGCGGGTGGCGAACGACCAGTTCTTGCCGTCCACGACGAGTCCGGCGATCTTCTTGGCGGACAGCGGGTCGAGGGCGAACATCTTGGTCTTCCCGGAGGCCGTCAGTCGCGCGCCGGGGATGGCCTCCGGGCGCTTCTCGCGTGAATCGGGGCCGCCCGCGGCGTGGGTCATCAGCGTGGCGGAGGCGCCCGTGGCGCCGGGCGGGAGTTCGGCCTCGCCCCAGTAGTAGAGGTGGTGCGGGTCCCAGGCCGGGCGTCCCTCGTAGATCTTCAGTCGGCCGCCCAGGTAGATGTTCGCGTCTTCCAGCAGGCTCGGCTCGTAGTTCGGCATCCATTCCGTGACGGACGCCGGGTCGATCCCCTCGCACGGCAGTTGCGCGCAGGGGGCCTGCGTGGGAGCCGTGGTGGCGGCGTCGGCATCACTGGTGCAGGCGGTGCCGGAGCTGTCACGGACGCAGGCGCGCAGCGACGGAAGCCAGGAGTAGGCCCGGGTGCTGCCGGATGTGGTGCGCGAGGCGCCCGTAGGCGTGAACTCGGTCCACACCTCGCCCCAGCGGCCGGTCCCCTGCCAGTTCTCCAGCCAGATCCGCCCGCCTCCGGGCAGCGATCCCTCGGCCCAGTTCAGGTAGCTCCCCTGCTTCAGGCGGCCCTCGGCGTGCTGCACCCAGGCGCCGGACGGCAGTTGCACACGGCGGTAGTCGGGACGTGAGACGTAGTCCCAGGCGTCCTTGGCGATCGTGGTGGGGTCGGCGTCCGAGCACCAGCCCTCGCACGGCCCGGCGGGCTTCACCTCGGAGTAGGAGGCGGTGACGCACGCTGTCTGGGTGCCGTCCGTGAGGCAGGCGCCGTTGGCGTAGACGACTCCGTATCTGCTCGTCTCGTGCAGGAACATTCCCGTGGTGCCGCTCGTGTCCCGGTACGAGCGGGGGTGGGTGAGCGGCGTGATGATGTTGATGCCGTCGCCCTCGTTCTGCTCCGTCCGCAGCCAGACCCGTCCCTTACCGGGGAGGGTCGCCTCGGCCCAGGAGTACACCTGCTGGGCTGGGTCCCAGGCGGGCTTGCCGGTGTAGAGCCTGATCCGCGCCCCGGAGGCCAGCACGGCCTCCTTCCTCAGCTGAGGAGCGCCACCCGCGTGCCACTCGGTGACGGCCCCGGGGTCGGAGCCCTGACACGGCAGTTCCGTACAGGGCGCCACGGGCGCCGCCGCAGCAGCCGTAGGCGTAGCCGCGGCCGACGGCGGCGCCGTCAGCAGCACTGAAGCCACCGCCGCCACGGCAAGCGGAATGACCTCTCTCCATGACCCGCGTAACCTGCGTAACCCACGTGATCTGCGTGTATCCACGCCCTCCGCACCTCTTTCCCCTGTGCGCTCATTCATGTCATGACAGAGGAAATACAATCCCCGCGCGCTCTCCCGGGCCTCTCCCCGGCGTCTTCCGCGCGGACGGTGAACGGGCTGCTGCGGCGATCCCCTGGGGGGGCGGCAGAGTCCGCGGAGCGCACCGGCCTCCTCCGTACTCATTGACAGGTCCGTACCAAGGCGGAACGCTGAGAGCGCTCTCAGAACTTCCTGGATCGACCATCGTCGAACGGAGACAGAGCATGTTACGGACACTCAGACGCCGGGCCCGGGCGGCCGGGTTGGCCTTCGCCGCGGTCCTCGCCGGCTCACTGCTGGTGGCCGGAGGGGAGACGTCGGCCCACGCCGTCCCGGCGACGATCCCTCTGAAGATCACCAACAACTCGGCCCGCGGCGAGCAGGTGTACATCTACAACCTGGGCACCGAACTGTCGACCGGGCGACAGGGCTGGGCCGACGCCGGCGGCACGTTCCACCCCTGGCCCGCGGGCGGCAATCCGCCTGCTCCAGCGCCCGACGCCTCGATCCCGGGCCCGGCAGCGGGGCAGTCGGCAACCATCCGCATGCCGAAGTTCTCCGGCCGCGTGTACTTCTCCTACGGCCGGAAACTGGTGTTCAAGCTCACCACCGGCGGCCTGGTTCAGCCCGCTGTGCAGAACCCGACCGACCCCAATCGGGACATCCTGTTCCACTGGTCCGAGTACACACTCAACGACTCGGGCCTGTGGATCAACAGCACACAGGTCGACATGTTCTCCGCGCCCTACTCGGTCGGCGTACAGCGAGCGGACGGCAGCACCGCAAGCACCGGCCGGCTCAAGCCCGGTGGATACAACGGCTTCTTCAACTCCCTCAGGGGACAACCCGGAGGCTGGGCCAACCTGATCCAGACCCGCCCCGACGGCACCGTGCTGCGCGCCCTGTCGCCGTTGTACGGACTGGAGACCGGTGCACTGCCCGCCACGGTCATGGACGACTACATCAACCGCGTCTGGCAGAAGTACGCCACCTCGACGCTGACGGTCACGCCGTTCACCGACCAGCCCAACACCAAGTACTACGGCCGGGTCTCCGGCGGCGTCATGCAGTTCACCAACAGTGCAGGCGCCGTCGTCACCAGCTTCCAGAAGCCGGACGCCTCCTCGGTCTTCGGCTGCCACGGGAGGCTCGACGCACCGAACGACCTGGTACGCGGCCCGATCTCGCGCACGCTGTGTGCCGGGTTCAACCGCTCCACGCTGCTGGTCAATCCCAACCAGCCCGACTCCAACGCCGACGCCTTCTACAAGGACGCCGTCACCAACCACTACGCCCGTAAGATCCACGCGCAGATGGCCGACGGGAAGGCGTACGCGTTCGCCTTCGACGACGTGGGCCATCACGAGTCGCTCGTGCACGACGGCAACCCGCTCCAGGCCTACCTCACACTCGACCCGCTCAACTGACCACCTGTCAGAGACGGTGAGGCCGGCAGCCACCGGCACCGGGAGCCGATCGTGTGCCGGTGGCTTCGGCCGGGCTCCGTCAGGGCGTCACCCGCTTCGGACGGACTCGGCGCCGAACCGCCGGATGAGCTCGGCGCGCGACGTGATGCCAAGCTGCTGGAAGACTCGTCGAAGGTGGTAGTCGACGGTGCGCGGGCTCAGGCAGAGCCGCGCCGCCGCTTCCTTGTTGGTTGCCCCCGCCGCGACCAGCCGGACGATATCGAGCTGACGCGCGGTCAGGCCGTTCGGCCCCGCGGAGTCGGTCGGCAAGGCATCGTCCGCGGGCGTGGAGGTCGCGTTGTCACCGCTGGCGCGCAGCTCGGCAGAGGCCCGGTCGAGCCACAGCCGGGCCCGGTGCCTGCGGAAGATCTCCGCCGCCTCCCGGAGGTGGACGCGGGACTCCGCCCGGCGGCGCTCGCGTTTGAGGTATTCGCCGTAGAGGAGGGCGGTGCGCGCCTGCTCCAATGCGCGGTCATGGGGCCCGTGCAGACGCAGAGCCAGCCGGAAGTGCTCTTCGGGGTCATCGTGGGCCAGGACCGCACGGCACTGCGCCACCAGTGCGGTCGGCCAGCCCTGGCCGACCCCCTCGGCCCAGCGCGCGAACGCCGCGGTGGCCCGTTCCGCCGGCAGGCGGAGCCCGGCGCGGACGGCGGCCTCCACATACGCGGGCATCGCCTGGAGCGCGACACCGGGGTGACCCGGTTTCATCCGGGTGAGCCGACGCAGTTTCGCGGCCGCCTCCTCCCAGTGTCCCGATGCCGCGGCCTGCGCACGCCTCGTGCTGTGCCTATCCCTCGGAGTGGACGTGCTCGCGGCCGTGCAGGCGGAGAACCCGGACCACGGTGCCTGGACCTCGCTGATGCATGCTCTGTTCGCAGGGCTGGGTCCTGGCGAATAATCCGCATCGGTGGTGCTACGACCACGAATCGGTGAAGTCGCCGGTCTCGCCCTGGCCGGTGTGACCGGGAATTCAACGAAAGGCTCTGGTCGAACCCGTGCGAGTGTGTTTCCGTAATTCGCGTGTCTCCCGCGTGCGTTGACATCGCAAATGGTGCACGCCACTCTACCGGTGAGCCGCAGCAAGGCCGTAAACGCGAACCGTGAACCCCGCACCTGATTCCAGGGGTGATTCTTCTCCTTTCGGTTCCGCGGTGATTTCCGCAACACGCCTTCTCGTCCGGCAACCAAGTCCTCAAGAATGAACGGGAGATTGACATGTGCCATCGAAGTCTGCCCCGTACCGCCCCTGTGCTCGTGACCGCATTGGGGACCACCGCGGCACTGATGATCACCACTGCCGTCCCGGTGGCCGCCGCGGAGCCGACGTCTGCGCGGGCGGTGCGGCTCAACGACGACGCGAGGACGACAACGACCGTCCGCTACGGGCCCATCACCCTCCCCGCCGCGTCAGGTGACGACCACGCCGAGACCGGCAACCGGCTCGCGTTCAACATCGCCAAACCGTGCGACGACTGCATCATCACGAGCTTCAAGCCGAACCTCGTCTACGCGGACGGGTCGAACGCCAACGTCAACACCGGTCCGATGCTGCACCACGCGGTGCTGGGCACCCACGCCAGGAGCGACGTCGTCTGCGGCGGCCCCCAGCGGATGTTCGCCTCCGGGAACGAGCGCGTGGAGAGCGTGCTGCCCTCGGGATACGGCATCAAGGTGCGCCCGGGGGAGCGCTGGAACATGCTCTACGACCTCATGAACCATGCACCCCAGAGCAAGACCGTCTACATCACCTTCACGTTCACCCATGAGCCCGCCGCAGCTTCACGCCTCAAGCCCGTGACACCGATCTGGATGGATGCCGGAGGCTGTCTCGGCAGTGCGTACGACGCACCGGACGGCGTCAGCGAAAAGGTCAGGAAGTGGCGCTCCACCATTTCCGGAAAGCTCGTTCATATGCGCGGCCACCTGCACCATGCGGGCCGCTTCGTGCGTACGGAAAACCTCACCACGGGAAAGCTATTGTGCAACGTCGTGGCGGAAGAGGGAGGAAGCCCCGAATTCATCGACCTCCACGGACACACGGAAATCTCGGACATGCCTCCATGCAGCGGTGATTCGCTCGGCACCATCGAACGGGGCGACGTCCTGCAGATCACCAGCAGGTACGAGAGCGCCCACGCGCACGGCGGCGTCATGGGGATCATGGCCGGCTGGGTGGCCGAGGACTGATCCGTGCCACCCATGGTCGTGGGGACAGCGCGGCCCGTGCCGACAACACACCGCCCAGAGGTGACCCCATGAGCCCGGACCGGTTCCGGGGAGCGGTGCGCGGCTGGATGATCGGTGCCGCAGACGTACTGGTCTGCGGGGTGTGGGCGGCCGGAGTGTGGGCGGCGGTGCACATCGAAGCCGGCCCCGGGCTGCGCACCGTGGCACTCTTCGTGCACCTGGCAGCGCTGATCCTCGGGTTCGGCACCGTGCAGACCATCGACTACTACGGACTGCTCTGGCTGCTGGGGCGGCGCAGCCTGCGCCAAGTGCTGGACTTCACGGGCCCGTTGCAGGTCCTCGTCTGGTGCGGTCTGGCAGGAATGGTGATCAGCGGTGCGGCCCTCGGCCCTGACCCGGCGTCGGCAGTCACCCGGGTGAAGCTCGGACTGGTCCTCCTGGTCGCTCTCAACGGTGTGCACGCACACGCTCTGCACCGAGACCTCGCCGAGCGGGCGGCAGAAGGTGTGGACACACGGCTTCTGGTGCGTGGAGCAGTCTCCGTCGTGGTGTCGCAGGTCGGCTGGTGGGGAGCCGTGGCGATCGGATTTCTCAACAGCCGGTCCTGAAGGGGAAGCCGGCTCTGCGGACAGATACTCCGGGCTGTTCGGCGTCGTGCGGGGCCGCGGCCGGATGTGATGCCGAGAAGCTCCGCGAGGCTGATAGAGAACCGACATCTCGCCTACAGTCGGCCGCATGACGCAGGCACCGGCCCAGAACCGCGGCGCACGGTCCCGCGACGCGATTCTCGACACCGCCGGCGAACTGATGTCGCGGTACGGCTACGCGGCCACGTCCATTTCCATGATCTCGGCCGAGTGCGGTCTGCCGCCCAGCTCGATCTACTGGCACTTCGGCAGCAAGGACGGGATCTACGTCGCGGTGCTGGAGCGAGCCAGGACCGCGCTGCTGGCAGCCCTGCCCCCGACCGAGGTGCCGGGTGCCGACGTCGAACAGCGCCTCGACGCCTTCCTCGTGGAGGTCGACGACGCCTTCCGGCGCCACCCACACGGAGTGAAACTGCTGCTGGGGCTGGGCATGGTGCAGCAGGACGCCAGCGCGGCGGCAGTGGCCGAGGTGCATCACTACCGCGACGCGCTGGTGGCCTGGGCCCGGGATGCGCTGATCGCCGTATTCGGCCTGAACGACCGCGCGGACGTCGCGGACGAACTGGCGCGCTTCACGCTCAGAATGGCGAGCGGCACCGCTGTCGCCCGCTGGTTCGAACCGGGCGCCGTCCTGGAGACCGGGCCATTGCGCGTCGCCCTACTGGCGCTCGCGGCCCACCACAACGTTCTGATGAGCGGAACCTCGGCCGAGGGCGCCGTGGCGCGTGGCGTCACTGACGGGGAATGACGACGACGGGGGACACGGTCCGAGCGAGCGAGAACAGGCCGATGTCATCGCACGGCTCCGCGGGGAGCGGAGGAGGGAAGCCAGAACGCGCAGTGGTGGTCGGTCGCGAAGCCGGTGGTGGGTCCGACCCGGTCCGGGGCCAGCACCTGGATGCGATCCCCTTCCGCCGTGTAGCGCGGCCAGGCGGGGGCACCGGGCGCGTTGGGGTCGCCGGTGGCGGCGAACCGGGCCCAGTAGGCGGTCATCGTGGCGGACAGCCGCTGCTGGGCGGGCGTCAGGCGCAGGGAGTCCATGGGGAAGAGATAGGCCAGTTCGGAGGCGTGGAACGCGCCCTGTGGTGTGTGCGGTGCCGGGATGAACGGTGGTGCCTGGGGGTCGTGGAACTCGTACGCGTAGACCGGCGCCCGGGCGCCGTGAAGGCGGCTGTCGGACCGTGCCGGGCACGCGAACCGCTGATCGGTGTTGACCGCCGAGTAGGCCAGGTTGGGGGACGGGTACGCCGAGGCCGGATAGGTGGCCAGGACCGCCGCGGCCCGGCTGCCGTGCTGGAGCTCGATCAGGGCGGCGTACGAGGCGGTGGTGAGGGGGCCGCCGCCTGGCAGATCCACGTACAGCGCGGTGAAGTACCGGTACTCGTCGTGGGTGTTGCCGTTGAGGGTCGGGACCGCGTTCACTCGTCCCTCAGCCCACGCCTGGTGCGGAGGGCGCGGCAGGACACGTGGCTCCGTGTTCGGGCCCCACAAGGAGGCTGCCCCGGTCCCGGCGCCGCGCAGGAGCTCGGTGGTGGGCAGGGCGCGCAGACAGGGCGCCGCGGTCGTCGGGTCCGCGCAGCCGAGCGAGGCCGCGAAGTTGCTTCCCTTCCGCTCGGCCGCGCCGAGCGTGAGCGGTGTCAGACCGCCGTCCGAGGCGCAGCTCCCGCTCTGCTGAATCGCCTGCTGGAACAGGCCCTTGGCGGTCGGGGAGGCGATGTGGGCGCAGGTGTCCGCCGATCCGGCGGACTGGCCGCCGAGGGTCACTCGGTGGCGGTCGCCACCGAAGGCGCCGATGTTGTGCCGAACCCAGCGCAGCGCGGCCTGCTGATCCATCAAGCCGTAGTCGCCGGAGGCATGGTCCCTGCTCTCGGACGACAGGGCGGGGTGGGCGAGGAACCCCAGTGCTCCCAGGCGGTAGTTGACGGTGACGACCACGACGCCGCGCGCGGCCAGCGCCGAGCCGTCGTAGTCGCTGCCCGCGCCGTAGGCGTTGCCGCCGCCGTGCAGCCACACCAGCACCGGGAGCGGCCGGCCGATGGTGCGGGCCGGCGTCCACACATTGAGATACAGGCAGTCCTCCGTCGTGCTGCCGGTGCGGTTGGACTCGCCAGGCAGGACGGGGCCGCCGTCGGGGAGCAGGGTCAGCGGCAGTTGGGGGCAGGGGCGGGCCGGTGCGGTGGCGTCCCGCACGCCGGACCAGCGCTCGGCGGGCCGTGGCGGACGCCAGCGCGACCTCCCCGTCGGCGGGGCGGCGAAGGGGATGCCCTGGAAGACCCGGCCGCCGTCACGGTGGGCCGCGCCGCGCACCCAGCCGCGGTCGGTGCGCACGACCAGGGAGTCGTGCGCGGCAGCGGCCCGGGCCGTCGACGGGGGAGCGGTGAGGAAGGACAGCAGCAGGGCCAGAAGCACGGTCGTGGCGCGGGAAAGGGCGTTGCGCAGGCTCGGCGATCTCATCAAATCTCCCGATGCCGGTACGAGTCGTATCCCCTGACGTGGTGCGAGCGGCGTGGTCATGACGTGTGCTCGTAGGCGCCGATGTCGCAGGCGGCGCCCTGGGGGCGGGCGACTCCGCGCTGATCCGTGGCCGGGCAGTCGACCGCCGCGTCCAGGGCGGGGCTGCCCGGCAGCAGCGCGGCGGTGTCGGTGGGACCGCCGTTGTCGGCGAGTGGGCCGATCAGCGGTGCACGGCTGGGCAGGTCGCCCACTCCGGTGAGTCGGCAACTTCCGTCACCGTCGAGGTTGTGGCCCTGCGACGCGATGGTGGCGAAGGCCTTCTTGCAGTCGGCGGCCTTGCCGTCGACGGTGTTGCCGGCGACGACGGAGTTGCGCAAGGTCAGCCGACCCAGCGGCAGATCTATGACGTCGGGGATCGGGGAGGGCAGACTGTCCAGGTAGGCGGGAGCGATGTTGACTCCGCCTCCGCCATCGCTCGAACTGTTCCCGGAAATGGTCGAGTTGAGGATCTCCACGGGTTCCAGGCCGCGGACGTCGATCCCGCCGCCGTAGCCGGCGAGGCTGCCGGGGCGGTCGCCCGGGTTCGTCACGCGGTTGCCGGCGACCGTCGAGTTGGTCACGGTTCCGCTGTCGTCGAACCTGATGCCACCGGCCTCTCCCGCGACGTTCCCGCTGACGGTGCTGTCGATCAGATCGAGGTGTGAACCGGGGACGTTGAAGATGCCGCCGCCGTAGCCCGCTGAGTTCCCGGTCACGGCGACCCGTCGCAGCGTCATGTGGTGTCCGTTGGCGATGGCGCCGCCGCCGGTGTCGGTGATGGGCAGTTCGCGTTCCTTGGCCACGCCCCCGGTGATGGTCAGATCGGACAGCCTCGTGTCCGCCTGCATACGGAACGCGCGGTCCAGCCGATTGGCGTCGATGAGGGTGGTCCGTGCGCCGGAGCCGCGGATCGTGGTGGCTGCGGCGACGTTGAGGTCGCCCGTCGTCGGGTCGGGGTGGTCTCCGTTGATCAGGCGGGGATCGGGTGGGACGGCCAGCCGATAGCGCCCCGGCGGCAGTGTGATGGTGCTGCCCGGGCGGGAGTTGGCGGCCATCACCGCGGCGCGCAGGCTGCAAGTGCCCGACACGGTGCGGCACAGGCCGTCCGACGGGTCGGCATCGACCGCGTCGGACGTGGTGCCCACGGTGAACCCGGTCGGCTCGGTGGCCACGGACGCGTCGGCCCTGGCTGCGGGGGTGGCGAGTGCTGCTGCCGTGGCGAGGACGATGGTCAGTGCCGCCGGGCTGGTTCTGAGGGCTCGGAGGTTCATCAGGTGAACTCCTCTCGGCGAGGAAAGGGAGGCTCGGCTGATGCAGGAACAGGGAGGACACGGCTGTTCCGCGGACTTCCTGCTGGTGCGATATGCGGCTCGTGCCAGCAACGCGGCAGGGCGCCTTGCGGTGTGACGCTGGAGCGGCGGGCCGGAGCAGAGGGACGGCGCCATGCGAACGGCGCGTGAACCGCCTGTGCTCTGTAGGGAGCGTTCCATTCAGGAGCTGCCGTGTCTACCGGCCGGTAGGGGAATGACCGGATAGAGACGGCAGCCTCTTTCGGGCGGAAGGCGCTTGAGCGCCAAGGAGGTTGTCGCTCGATCAGCTCTTGGCCGCCGGTGAGCAACGGCCGGTGTGGGCGGGCAGAGCTCCCGTGACGCGGGAGCTGCCCGACGCGGCTCCCGGCCTCAGCCGAGCTTGAGAAGGCCGGCTTCGACGACGGCGCGGCCGAAGGGGGTGGCGAGTTCGGCGAGACGCTCGCAGCCGGCGTCACCGAGTGCGGCGTAGGCGGGGAGCGCCAGGTGGTCGGTGCGGTCCTCGATGCGTCGACGCAGGGCGACGCCCTCCGAACTGAGGGAGTCGCCGTCGAGGAGACCTCGCTTGCGCAGGCCTTCCTGGGTGTCGGCCCACTCCTCCTCGGGCCATGCGCGGCTCAACTTGAGGAAGTCGACGGGAACCTCACCGGTGGCGGCGTGCAGAACCAGGGCCTCCAGGCTCCCGACGCCCTCGCTCAACAGGCACGCGACATGGCCGTCTCCACGGAACTCACGGAGCAGGGTCTGGGCGTGCCACAGTTGCAGCACCGGCTCCTGCGGCCAAGGCAGTGCGGCGTGCGCGGCGAAGAGCGGGCGGCCCTGCGCATGTTCACAGGCCGTCTCGGCGGCCCGGCGGGTCAGTGCCACGACCTCGTCCAGGTAGGGCAGTTCGTGGATTCCCGCCCGTCGCAGGGCTTCGTCCGCAGCGGCGTAGCGGGCGTCCAGCACCTGTTGCGGCGACGTTGCGTCCCAGGCCCCGTCGAGCGCCTGCCGTACGAGATCGGGGTTGAAGTTGTAGAAGGTCGCGATGATCAGCTCGGCGGATGCTCGGCCGAACGCGGCGCTGCGGGAGCAGAAGTAGCCGGCGCGTCCGCTCAGTCCGAGGTCCGCGTACCGTCGCCTCGCCTCGGGGACGAAGTAGATCATGCCGTGTACGGGTTCGAGTCCGCGCCAGGCCGCGCGCGCTGTCTTCACGGTTACCTCTTCGGAGAGTCGGGGGAGGGGGCATGTGCTGCGGTTCGGTACTCGCCGTGCGCTCGCAGGTGTTCGAGGAGCAGGCGGTTCAGGGTTTCGGGCGCCTCCTCGGGGACCCAGTGGCTGACGCCCTGCAGGGTCTCGAATCGGTACGGCCCGTTGACCCAGCGTTCGGTCTCCTGCGCCGGTGCCGGGCCGAACGCGCTGTCGTCCGTGCTCCAGACGTACAGCGTGGGCACGTCGATGACGCCGATCCTGCCGTCGGGGCGGCCTGCCCGGTACCAGTTCAGCGCTGCGGTGAGGGCGCCGGGCCGACGCAGGTGCCGTACATAGGCCTCGGCACTGTCCTGCGGGACCTTTCCGGCGTAGAGGGCGCGGAGCAGCTGAGCGTCGTGGGCCAGCATGCGCTCCTCGGTCGCGGGCGTCTCGCGCCAGTCGATCATGTAGTGCGAGCGGCTGCGCTGGTCCTCGTCGGTGCGCAGGGCGGTGGCCAGAGCGCCGGGATGCGGTGTCGACACGACTGTCAGGGTGCGTACGCGGCCGGGGTGGGCGGCAGCGGTCCACCAGGCCACCGCGCCTCCCCAGTCATGGCCGACCAGGTCGAACGCCTCCCAGCCCAGTTCCTCCGTGATCGCGACCACGTCGTCGACGAGGAGACTCATGCGATAGTCCTCGGGCCGCTCAGGGCGCGCACCGGGGGAGTAGCCGCGCTGGTCGGGCGCCACCCCCCGGTAGCCGTGCGCGGCCAACTCCGCGATCTGCCGCTGCCAGGCCAGCCCCGTCTGCGGGAAGCCATGCAGCAGCAGCACCGGGCGGCCCTCGGGCGGACCCGCCGCGATCGCGTCGAACGCACCCGCACCGGTGGAGATGCTCAGCTCGGTCACGATCCACCCTTCATACCGACTGGTCGGTAGCCTCCAGGTAGAGGCACGCGCTGTCAAGGTCGCGTGCATGTGGGTCCGAATCTCGTCCGGAGGGGAGAGGAGAGGGTCTGGTTGAACATGACGCCGGATTCAACTATAACCGGATCCGGAGGCCGACGTACGTGCCCCCTGCGGCCATGGCTCATGTCGTCGGTCACCGGGGAGGCGGTCAATGAGCCCTCACCGCGCCGCAGTTGGCGCTCGGTACCCCCTGGACCAACAAGAAGCAGTGAGGCGACATGAGGGAAGCAGTCATAGTTTCGACGGCGCGGACGCCGATCGGAAAGGCTTACCGCGGCGCGTTTAACGACACCCAGTCGCAGGAACTTGCCGCCCATGCCCTTTCCCACGCCGTTCAGCGCGCCGGGCTTGAGGGCGGCGAGGTCGAGGATGTGATCTTCGGCTGCGCCGTGCAGCAGGGGGCATCCGGTTTCAACGTCGCGCGTCAGGCCGCTCTCCGTGCCGGGCTTCCGGACACCGTGTCGGGGATGACGATCGACCGGCAGTGCTCGTCGGGCCTGATGGCCATTGCGACGGCCGCCAAGCAGATCGTCGCGGACGGCATGCAGGTCGCCGTCGGCGGCGGCGTCGAGTCGATCTCCCTGGTGCAGAACGACCACATGAACACCCACCGCATGACAGATCCCTGGCTGGTCGAGCACAAGCCCGGCATCTACCTGCCGATGTTGCAGACGGCGGAGATCGTCGCCGAACGCTACGGCGTGAGCCGGGAACGCCAGGACGAGTTCGCGCTGGTGTCACAGCAGCGCACCGCGGCGGCGCAGGAGGCCGGCCGGTTCGACCAGGAGATCGTCGCGCTGGGCAGCGTCAAGAAGACCCTCGACAAGCAGTCGGGGGAGGTGCGGGACGAGGAAGTCACCCTCACCCGGGACGAGGGCAACCGCGCGTCCACGACGCTCGAAGGGCTGGCCGGGTTGGCGCCGGTACTGCCCGATGGTCAGGTGAGTGCGCATTCCAGCGTGACGGCGGGCAACTCCTCCCAGTTGTCGGACGGGGCGTCGGCGTCGGTGCTGATGGAGTCGGGGGAGGCCGAGCGCCGCGGGCTGGAACCGCTGGGCGTCTACCGGGGCATGGCCGTTGCCGGGTGTGGCCCGGACGAGATGGGCATCGGCCCGGTGTTCGCCATTCCGAAACTGCTGAAGCAGCACAGCCTCACCATCGACGACATCGGCCTGTGGGAGCTCAACGAGGCGTTCGCCTCCCAGGCGTTGTACTGCCGCGACGAACTGCACATCGACCCGGAGCGGTTCAACGTCAACGGCGGCGCGATCTCGGTCGGTCATCCGTACGGAATGACCGGTGCCCGGCTGGTGGGGCATGCCCTCATCGAGGGCAAGCGCCGCGGGGTCCGGTATGTGGTGATCTCTATGTGCGTCGGCGGCGGCATGGGCGCAGCCGGCCTGTTCGAGGTCGCCTGATGGCAAGGGGCCGAACCGCGGTCCTGGTGGACTTCGGAGGGGTCATCACCTCCAGTGTGCTGCGGGCTTTCACCGACTTCGGTGCCTCCCTCGGCGGCGACCCGCGCCTGCCGTTGGACCTTCTCAGCCGGGACCAGCCGTCACGCACCCTCCTGGTCGACCACGAGTGCGGCCGCATCGACGCGGAAAGCTTCGAGCGAGGGTTCGCCGAACGTCTCCGCGTCCACGGTGCCGACGTGTCGGCCGAGGGGCTCACGGCCCGGATGCAGGCGGGCATGTCGATCGACCAGGACATGCTCACGCTGCTCGGTGATCTTCGAGCCGCCGGTCGTCCCGTCGCGCTGGTGTCCAATTCGTTCGGCACCGGGACCTACGACGGCATCGATCTCGCCGCTGTCGCCGATGTCGTCGTCATCTCCTCCGAGGTCGGGATCCGCAAGCCCTCCCGACGGATCTACGCGATCGCATGTGAACGCCTCGGCATCGCCCCCGAGGAGGCGGTCATGATCGACGATCTGCAGCAGAACCTCGACGGAGCGGCACGGCTCGGAATCGGCGGCGTACTGCACACCAGCGCCGCCGACACCCGTCGCCAACTCGCGGAAGGCTTCCGTATCACTACTTGACCGACAGGTCGATCACGGGCGGCACCCGGAAGGCGCCGCCCGTGATCAGCGTCTTCGCAGAACACCGATCGATCCCGCCCGCCCCTTGAGGCTTATGACTATGGCGTCGGATTCAAGTAAAGTCCCGAGGATGGACACAACTGCGCCCGAGGAGATCGACAGCGAGAGTGCGCCGCCCGTGGCGCCCTTCTCGCAACTTCGCGAGCCGCCGACGACGCAGCGCGGGGCGCGGACACGGGCCGCCTTGGTGAAGGCTGCGCGGAAGGTGTTCGAGCGGGACGGCTACCTCGACACCCGCCTGACCGACATCACCAAAGAGGCTCGATGCGCGGCGGGATCCTTCTACACATACTTCGCCAACAAGGAAGAGGTGCTTGCCGCCGTCCTCCTGGAGGCGCAGGAGGACATGATGCACCCCGGCATGGGGCGGGTGCAGGGTACCGACGATCCCTATGCGGTACTGGAGGCGAGCAATCGCGCCTATCTCGCGGCGTACCGGCGGAACGCGAAACTGATGGCACTGCTTGAGCAGGTCGCGCAAGTGGAGCCGGAGTTCCGCGAGTTCCGAAGGCGGCGCGGGGACGCGTTCATCCGCCGGAATGCCCGCGGCATCGCCGAACTGCAGGCGCGGGACGTCGCGGACCGAGAGGTCGATCCGATGTTGGCGTCCCGTGCGCTGTCGGGGATGGTCAGCGTCATGGCCCACAACGCCTTCGTGCTCACTGAAGGGCAAGAAGGGCAGGACGAAGCCGCGGCGGCGGACTTCGAGGAGCTCGTGTCCACGGTCACCCGGCTCTGGGCGAACGCCCTGCGGTTTCCCGGCCACCGCTGATCCGCCTGCCTCATAGCCGCTCACTCCCCTGGGGGTTGGGCGGCTTTCTGCGTGTGGGGCCGTGCGGGCAACTCTTGAACATGACGTCGGATTCAACTATACAGATGCCAGGCATTGCACGCCTTCGACGGAGAGGGTCCGCCATGAACGTTGCACAGAGAGTCGCCATCGTCACCGGTGGCGGCGGCGGTATCGGCAGTGCGCTGGTCGCGCGGCTCGCTCGCGAGGGCGCCCGGGTCGTCGTCGCGGACCTCGACGCGGACAGCACGCGGGCAGTGTCGGAGAGGGTCAACTCCGACCATCCGGGAAGCACCGTCAGCGCCGGCCTGGACGTGTCGGAGACCGCCCAGATCCAGCAGCTGATCGCCCTGGCGGAGAGCACCTTCGGTCCGGTCGACCTCTACTTCGCCAACGCGGGCATCGCGGGCGCGCCCGGCCTCGACGCGAGTGAGCGGGACTGGGACCTCTCGATCGACGTCAACCTGCGCGCCCACATCCGTGCGGCAAGACTGCTGCTGCCGCGGTGGCTCAAACGCGGCGAGGGCTACTTCGTCAGCACCGCCTCCGCCGCCGGGCTGCTCACGCAGATCGGCTCCGCCACGTACGCCGTCACCAAGCACGCCGCCGTCGGCTTCGCCGAATGGCTGAGTGTCACGTACGGCGATCGCGGGGTCCGCGTCAGCTGTCTGTGCCCGATGGGGGTGAACACCCCGATGCTGTCCGCCGGGAAGGACTCCGGGGACGCGATGGGGCGAGCGGCCACGCAGGCTGTCACAGGCGCGGGCGACGTCCTGGAGCCGGCCGAGGTCGCCGACGCCGTCATCGCCGCGATCGCGGACGAGCGCTTCCTGATCCTGCCGCACGAAGAGGTGCTGGACATGTACCGGCACAAGGGCGCGGACTACGACCGGTGGCTGCGCGGGATGCGCCGCTACCAGGGCTCCCTGCTGGAGCAGCAATGACCGTCGAGCCGGGCGAACTCGTCCTCGCCGAACACCGCGGGGCTGTACTGGTGCTCACGTTCAACCGGCCCGCCAAGCTGAACGCCTGGACCGATGAGCTCGAAGACCGCTACTTCGCGCTCCTCGACTCCGCCGAGGACGACCCGGACGTACGCGCCGTCGTGGTCACCGGTGCGGGGCGTGGCTTCTGCGCCGGCGCCGACCTGCAACAGCTGCAGGCGGTCGGTGAGATCGACGAGGCCTCCGCGGCGGACCGGGCCCGGCGTCGTCCGCGCGACGTGCCGCTGACCCTGCGCAAACCGCTGATCGGCGCGGTCAACGGGGTGGCCGCGGGCCTGGGCATGGTGGAGGCGCTCTACTGCGACATCCGCTTCGGCTCGCCCTCGGCCCGGTTCATCACGGCCTTCGCGCAACGCGGGCTCATCGCCGAGTACGGGATGTCCTGGCTGTTGCCCCGACTGGTGGGGCGGAGCCGGGCCGCGGACCTGCTGCTGTCGAGTCGCATGGTGGACGCCGAGGAGGCACTGCGGATCGGACTCCTCGACCACCTGGTCCCCACCGGCAGCGTGGTCGACGCCGCTGTCGCGTACGCCGCCGATCTGGCGACGCGCTGCTCCCCGGGGTCCATGGCCACCATCAAGAGCCAACTGCGCACCGACGCGGACGGCACCTACGCCGACTCCGTGACCCGGGCGGAGAGCCTCATGCTCCAGGCCTTCCGAGGCGCTGACGTCGTCGAAGGCGTGGCCAGCCACCTCGAAAAGCGCCCGCCCAATTTTCCTTCCCTACCTCCTGTCAGGAGTACAAATGTCCCTGTTTGAGACATCGGACCGTGCCAAGAAGTACCAGGCGGATCTGCTGGAGTTCATGGACTCGCACATCTACCCCGCCGAGTCGGTGTACCACGAGCAGATGGCCGCCTCCGGTGACCCGCACTTCCAGCCGCCGATCATCGAGGAACTCAAGACGGAGGCGCGAAGCCGCGGACTGTGGAACCTCTTCCACCCGCATCCGGAGTGGGGGCCGGGGCTGACCAACCTTGAGTACGCGCCGCTGGCGGAGATCATGGGGCGCAGTCACATCGCCTCCGAAGCATGCAACTGCAACGCTCCCGACACCGGCAATATGGAGGTGCTCACGCTGTTCGGCAGCGACGAGCACAAGGAGAAGTACCTCAAGCCTCTGCTCGACGGGACGATGGCCTCGGCCTTCGCGATGACCGAGCCGCGGGTCGCCAGTTCCGACGCCACCAACATCGAGTTGCGGATGGAGCGCGACGGCGACGAGTACGTGCTCAACGGCCGCAAGTGGTTCGCGTCCAATGCCCTGCACCGCAACTGCAAGGTCCTCATCGTCATGGGGAAGACGGACCCCACTACGGCTGTGCACCGGCAGCAGTCGATGATGGTCGTCCCGATCGACGCCCCCGGGGTCACGGTGATGCGCGGCCTGCCGGTGTTCGGCTACCAGGACCGCGAAGGACACGCCGAGATCGACTTCGCCGACGTACGGGTGCCGGCCAAGGACCTCCTCAAGGGCGAGGGCGAGGGCTTCGCGATCAGCCAGGCCCGGCTCGGGCCCGGTCGTATCCACCACTGCATGCGGGCCATCGGGGCGGCCGAGCGGGCGCTGGAGCTGATGTGCCGGCGCGCGCAGTCCCGGGTGACCTTCGGCAGTCCGGTGGCCGAACGCTCCAACATCCAGGACTGGATCGCGGAAGCGCGCATCGACATCGAGATGATCCGCCTGCTCACGCTCAAGGCCGCCCACCTGATGGACACGGTCGGGAACAAGGAAGCGCGCACCGAGATCGCGGCCATCAAGGTGGCCGCCCCGAACATCGCCCTGAAGATCGTCGACCGTGCGATCCAGGTGTACGGGGCAGCGGGAGTGACCGAGGACTACCCGCTGGCGATGATGTACGCGGGGCTGCGGACGCTGCGGCTGGCGGACGGTCCCGACGAGGTCCACAAGCGCGCCATCGCCCGGCAGGAACTGCGGCAGTACCGCGACACGGCCACGACGGCGGTGAACTGAGATGGCAGGACTCGATCTCACCGGCCGCACCGCCGTCGTCACCGGTGCCTCGCGCGGTATCGGGCTGGCGATCGCTCAAGCCCTCGTCGCCGCCGGCGCGAACGTCGTCCTCACCTCCCGCTCCCAGGAGGCGGCGGATGCCGCCGCGGCCCAGGTCGGCGGCGCCGCGGTCGGCGTCGGTGCGCACGCGGTCGACGAAGAGGCGGCACAGCGCTGTGTGGATCTGACGCTGGAGCGCTTCGGAAGCCTGGACATCCTCGTCAACAACGCGGGGACCAACCCGGCCTTCGGCCCGGTCATCGACCAGGACCACGGCCGGTTCGCCAAGACCTTCGACGTCAATCTGTGGGCTCCTGTCCTGTGGACGGGGCTGGCCACCCGGGCCTGGATGGGCGAGCACGGCGGCGCGGTCGTCAACACGGCGTCGGTCGGCGGCATGGCCTTCGAGGCGAACATCGGGTTGTACAACGCGTCCAAGGCCGCACTGATCCACCTGACGAAGCAACTGGCCCTGGAACTCTCGCCGAAAGTCCGCGTCAACGCGGTGGCGCCGGGTGTGGTGCGCACGAAACTGGCCGAGGCTCTGTGGAAGGAACACGAGCAGACGGTGTCCGCCTCGACGGCACTCGGGCGCATAGGGGAGCCCACTGACATCGCCTCGGCGGTCGCCTTCCTCGTCTCCGACGCCGCGAGCTGGATCACCGGCGAGACGATGGTGATCGACGGCGGGCAGTTGCTCGGCGACGCCCTCCCGTTCAGGCAAGGTGTCGGAATCGGTTTCTAGAGCCGGACATCGTCGGATTCGGCGCCGGGCAGTGCCCGGCACGGTGCCCCCGGGCCTGTGTCGGGCATTTCAGCCGGGCGGCGCCGACAGATAGATCAGGATGCCGCACACTTCGGCCACGATCTCACCGGCCTCCGTCTCGTCCTCGCAGTCGCCCAGCTCGCGTGCCGCCCCGCCGATGACGGTCGTCAGCACGCTCACCCGGACCCGGCCGGCGCGGCGGCGCTCGTCCACCTCCAGTAGCCGGGCGTTGCGCCGTACCCATGCGCGGTCCCACTGGCGGCGCAGCGCCTCGAAGCCCGCCGGGCCGTCGTCCCCCGCGAGGAGCCTGGCGAGCCGTCGGCTGGCCCAGGCGCCCTCCAGATACGCCCTGGCTCCCGCCACGAAGAGGGCGATGGGGTCGTCCACGCCGTGGCCGCGCTGCGCGGCCAGTGTGGCCGCGGTCCGGTGCTCCTGTTCCTCCCGGAACTCCTCCCACAGGGCGAGGTAGAGCCCTCGCTTTCCGCCGTAGTGCTGGAAGAGGGTGCCTGCCGGGACGCCTGAGCGTGCCGCGATCTCGGTGAGGCCGGTGTCGGTGTAACCCCGCTCGGCGAACACCTCCAACGCGGCGTCCAGCAGTACGCGCCGGACCGTCCGGTCCTGCCCGGCGTGCTTCACCGGCAGGCCCATGTCCCGCTGCCCATCCGGGAGTTGACGTGCCGCCCCGGTCCCGGCGGATTCCACCATCCCGCTCACGAGCAATCCTCACTCTCCGCGTCCCCGTCGCGGATGGCGAGGGCGACCAGCAGTTCCAGAAGGTCGGCGATCCGGCGCGGATTGCGGCCGGTGCGTTCCTCGATCCGGCGCAACCGGTAGTGCGCCGTGTTGTGATGGATCCGCAGCCGGTCGGCGGCCAGCCGCAGATTGAGATCCGCCTCCGCGAAGGCCCGTACGGTGGCGGCGAGCGTGTCACCGCGTCTGCGGTCCTCCTCCAGGAGAGCACGCACACGGGGATCGACCAGTTGGCGTGCGAGGTCGTCGGCACGCAGCGCCAGGTAGTCGAAGGGGGACAGCCGCGGCAGCGCCGCCACCCCGCCCCCGCTCGGCACCAGGTCGAGGGCGGCCCGCGCCTCCTCGTAGGCGCGCGGCAGTTCGGACGCGCCCTGTGCGACGGTGCTGATGCCCATGGAGAGCAGGGTTCCCTCCCGCGCGAGCCGCCGCTGCACGGCCTCGAAGTGGGCGCAGACGTCGTCCGCGTTCATGCCGGCGCGGACCACGGGGACGGCCACCACCTCGCCGTGGCGCACGACGACCAGGGTCCGGCCGGCCCAGGGCCCGGCGAGGGTGATCGACGCGCTGGTGGCGTACCCGTTCTCGGCCGAGATGAGATCCCCGGTCTGGGTGTCGTCCACGCACACCGCCACGACCGCCATCATCGGCGAGCGCGGTCCGATGCCGTACGCCTGTGCCGCGGCGAACAGCGGCCCCCGCGCCGGTGCCATGCCTGCCAGGAGCTGGTCCAGGAGGTCCCGGCGCTCCCGGTCCGCGTCCGCCACCACGTGCTGCTGGTACTCGACGTAGGCCTGCGCGGCGTGGGTGCTGGCGTAGTCGACGTATCGCATCAGAGGTGTGACCAGGGACAGCGCGGCCTGCTGAGCCTCGGCGGACGTGCCCGCACAGTGCAGCAGCGCGTCCCACAGCACTTGCCGCCCGACCCGGAAGGCACTGATCCAGTCCTCCAGGGCGAACCCCGCGCGTGCCCGGCGCATCGCCGCCCCGCGGCTGAACACCAGGTCCTCGGGAGCGATGTCCCGGTCGCCGGCCAGCGCCGCCAACTGCATCCGGTAGTGCTCAAGCACCTGCCCACGTACGTCCTCGAAGAACCGCTCGTCCTGCAGCGCGTACGACGGGATCTCCGCGCGCATCACCTCGACGGCGGTCTCCGCCACCTCCTCGACCCGGTCGTGGACGGCGTGCAGGATCCGCCCCCGCTCCCGGCGGAGCGGTTCGGAGAGTCGGGGAGTGCCCAGGACAGGACCGCGAGGCATGGAGCCGATCGTCGCCGTCCGCTTCGTGCTCCGTCAACAGTCTCGGCGTGAGACATCTCCCGGCACCTGTGCGCGGCGCACAGTCCGGCGACCGGGAAGTTGGGTGCTCACACCCAATGTGCGCCCGGAAGGCCCCCACCTACTGTGACGCTCTCCCACCCCCCAGCACGTCGGAAGGGGCGTCACCCATGCTCGTGGTCGACGGTATCAGCGTGCGCTTCGGCGGGATCACGGCCTTGGACGGTGTCGCGTTCACCGTCGAGCCGGGCACCGCCGTAGGGCTCATCGGGCCGAACGGAGCCGGCAAGACCACCTTGTTCAACTGCCTCACCAGGCGCTGCACTCCCGACGGGGGAGAGGTGCGGTTCCAGGACGAGGACCTACTGGCCCTCCCGCCGCACGCCGTGGCGGCGCGCGGCATCGCCCGCTCCTTCCAGAACCTGGGCCTGTTCCCGCAGCTCACGGTCCTGGAGAACGTCATGGTCGGCGCCCACAGCCGGGGGCGCACCGGACACCTCGCCGCGGCGCTCCGGCTGCCCCGCGTCCGGCGGGAGGAGAGGGAACTACGTGATCAGGCGGACGACTTGCTACGGCGGCTCGGTCTGGCGGACGTCGCCGACCACCCCGCCTCCGGGCTGCCGTTCGGCACGCTCAAACGCGTCGAACTCGCCCGGGCGCTCGCCGTACGGCCCCGGCTGCTGTTGCTCGACGAACCCGTCAACGGGCTCAGCCACGGCGAGGTCGGCCAATTCGCGGATCTCGTCCGTTCGGTGCACCAGGACTTCGACCTCACCCTCGTGGTGGTCGAACACCACATGGGATTCGTGATGGGCCTGTGCGACAAGGTGATCTGCCTCGACTTCGGCCGCAAGATCGCCGAGGGCTCGCCGGAGCAGATCCAGCGCGACCCGGCGGTTGTCGAGGCGTACCTGGGGGTGGCCGCATGAGCGAGCCCACGTCCGACCGCACCGAGGCCCGGGAGAGTGCGGAGCCGGAGGCCTTCCTGAAGGTTGCCGGACTGCACGCCGGATATGGGCAGGCCCGCGTGCTTCAAGGCCTCGACTTCTCCGTCGCACGCGGCGAGGTGTGCGCCATCCTCGGACCCAACGGCGCGGGCAAGACCACGACGCTGCGGGCACTGTGCGGCATGGTCCGCGGCCACGGCTCGATCACCCTGAACGGCACCGAACTGCTGGGCCGCTCGCCCGAACAGGCCGCCCGGCTCGGCGTGGCGCATGTGCCCGAGGGCCGGGGCACCTTCAACGACCTGAGCGTCGAGGAGAACCTGCGCATCGGTGCCCACCTGCGCGGCGCCCGCTGGCGCAGTCGCACCGAGCGTGCGGCCGTGGCGGCCGACCTGGAACGGATCTACGGCCACTTCCCCAAACTGCGCCAGCGGTCGCGTCAGGCCGCCGGCAGCCTCAGCGGCGGGGAACAGCAGATGCTCGCCATCGGCAGGGCCCTGATGCTGCGGCCCTCGCTGCTGCTCCTGGACGAGCCGTCGCTCGGGCTCGCCCCCCTGGTCACCCGCGAACTGTTCGAGATCGTCCGGGCCGTGAACGAGGAGGAACGCACCACCGTGATCGTCGTCGAGCAGAACGCCCAGCTCGCGCTGGACATCGCGCATCGGGCGCACGTACTGGAGGCCGGCCGGCTGGTGCTGTCCGGGCCGGCCCAGCAGATCCGGGAGGACGGGCAGGTCGCCGAGGTGTACCTCGGTGTCTCCGTCGACTCCCTGAAGGCCGGGTGAGTGCCGTGACAGAGCTTCTCCAGCAAGTGGTGGAAGGGTTGGGCTCCGGCGCGGTGTACGCCGGCCTGGCGCTGGCCCTGGTGCTGATCCACCGGTTCACGGGGATCGTCAACTTCGCGCAGGGCGAGCTGGCCATGCTCTCGACGTACGTCGCCTGGCAGCTGATGGCGTCCGGGATGCCGTTCTGGCTGGCGCTGCCGATCACCCTCGCGGTGTCCTTCGCCGGCGGCATGCTGGTCGAGCGGATCGTCATCCGCCCCGTGCAGGGCGCGCCCGAGCTGACCGTGGTCATCGTCACGGTCGGCCTGTTCGTCCTCGTCAACGCGATGGCCGGGCTGATCTGGTCGTTCACCGTGAAGGACTTCCCCCAGCCGTTCCCCGACGGCGGGCTCGACCTGGCCGGGGTGCGCGTGGACTGGTCGACGCTCGGGATCATCGGCGTGGTGGCCGTCGTGATGGGCCTGCTGTACCTGCTGTTCCAGCACACCTCCATCGGCCTGGTGATGCGGGCGGCCGCCTGCAACCCCTCCTCCGCCCGGCTGTCCGGCATCCGCGTGGGCCGGGTGCGGATGCTGGGCTGGGGTCTGGCCGCCACGGTCGGCGCGGTGTCGGGCGTACTCGTCGCCCCGCTGCTGTTCCTGGAGCCCAACATGATGGGCGGAGTGCTGATCTACGCGTTCGCCGCGGCCACCCTCGGGGGCTTCGACAGCCCGGTCGGTGCGGTGGTCGGCGGCCTGTTCGTGGGCGTCGCCGAGACCCTGACGGGGGCGTACGTGGACGTGATCGGCGCCGATCTGAAGGTGGGCGTCCCCCTGGCGATCATTCTGGCGGTGCTGCTGGTACGGCCCCAGGGCCTGTTCGGACGGGCGGCGGTGGAGCGCGCATGAGCACGATCGTCGTCACACTCGGCACGGACCGCGCGCGGCGTCTGCGGGCCGCGCTCACCGTCCTGCTCGCGGCGGCCGCCGCCGTCGGCGCACCGTTCTACTTCGCCCCCTTCCAGGTCTTCCAGCTGACCATGGTGCTCCTGTACGCCGTGGCGCTGGCGGGACTCAACCTGCTGGTCGGCTTCGGCGGGCAGATCTCGCTCGGGCACGGTGCGTTCTTCGCGGCGGGGGCCTACACGGCGGCGGTCATGCTCGACCGGTACGACACCGCACACCTGGCCACCCTGCCGGTCGCGGCCGCCGGATGCTTCGTGCTGGGCCTCGGGTTCGGAGTGCCCGCCCTGCGGCTGCGCGGACTGTACCTGGCCCTGGTGACCCTCTCGTTCGCGGTGTTCCTGCCGCCCCTGCTCAAGCGGCTCGAACCGGTCACGGGCGGATCCATGGGCCTGACCGTGGACAAACTGCAGCCACCCGCCTGGAGCGGGCTCGCCGAGGACCAGTGGATGTACTTCGTCGTCCTCGCCGTCACCGCGGCGGCCCTGCTGCTCGCCCGCAACCTGCTGCGATCCAGGGTCGGCCGGGCACTGCTCGCGGTGCGGGACAACGAGAGCGCCGCCGAGGTCATGGGCGTACGGCTGTCTTTGCACAAGACGCTCGCCTTCGCGTGGAGCGCGATGTTCGCGGGTGTCGCCGGATGTCTGTACACCTGGGTGATCGGCTTCGTCTCGCCCGACTCCTTCAGCTTCGTGCTGTCCATCACCCTGCTGGCCGGCCTGGTGGTCGGTGGGCTCGGCTCGCTGTACGGACCCCTGCTGGGGGCGGCGTTCGTGATGTACGTGCCGAGCGTCTCCCAGGACCTCAGCGAGGCGGCACCGGGAGTGGTGTTCGGCCTGCTGATCATCGCCGTGATGTTCGTGGCCCCGACGGGCCTGGCCGGTCTGCCGGGCCGCGTCCGGGCGGCTGTCGCCCGGCGCCTGCCCCGCCCCGCAGCCACTCCAACCACCCTCGCCGGGCCCCCCGAGGCCGCATCCGCGCCGGACGGGGAGCCGGAGCCCCAGGCCGAATCCGAACCCTCCGCGACGGTCACCCCCGCGGACCCCGCAGTTGCCGATGCCGAACCCGTGGGCGCACCGCCCCGCACGGAAAAGGAATGAATCAGATGCGCAAGACCACCGCACTGCGGGCGGCCGCGGCCGCGACCGCCGCTCTGCTCACCGCGACCGCCTGCAGCAGTCAGCGAGGGCAGGACTCCCAGGACACCGCCGCCGATGGCGCGTGCAAGGGCCAGCAGACCACCGGTATCACCGACAAGACCATCAAGCTGGGCGGGATCTACCCGCTGTCCGGACCTGCCTCCGCCTACGGCACGATCAGCAAGGGCGTGGCCGCCTACTTCGACCACGTCAACGACAAGGGCGGCATAGACGGCCGCAAGGTGGAGTTCATCGTCCGCGACGACGGCTACCAGCCGCCCAAGGCGGTCGAGGAGGCCCGAAGACTGGTCGAGCGGGAGAAGGTCTTCGCCGTGTTCCAGAGCCTTGGCACCCCGTCCACGGCAGCCGTCTGGGACTACCTCAACAAGCAGAAGGTGCCGCAGCCCTTCGTCGCCACGGGCGCCTCGATCTGGGGCACGGACGACAAGCACCCCTGGACCATCGGCTGGCAGCCCAACTACGTGTCCGAGGCGCGCGTGTACGCCAAGTACCTCAAGGACGAGAAGCCCAAGGCCGAGGTCGCGGTCCTCTTCCAGAACGACGACTTCGGCAAGGACCTGCTCGGCGGCTTCAAGGAGGCCGTCGCGGGCAGTGGCATCAAGGTGGTCGCCGAGGAGAGCTACGAGGTCACCGACCCCTCCCTCTCGGCGCAGATGACGAGCCTCGCCCGGTCCAAGGCGGACGTGCTGCTCGACATCACCACGCCCAAGTTCGGCAGCCAGGCCCTCGCCGCCGACGCCAGGAACACCAAGTGGAACCCGCTGCACATCGTCAACAATGTGTCCTCCTCCACCGCCGTGCTCCAGCCCGTCGGGTTCAAGAACGTCCAGGGTGTGGTCTCGGCGACCTACTTCAAGGACCCCGCCGACCCGCAGTGGGCGGACGACCCCGAGATGAAGACCTACACAAGCGCCCTGCACAAGTACGCCTCCGACGCCGACCCGGCCAACCAGTTCAACGCCTACGGCTGGGCCGTCGCCTCCAGCCTGCACAAGGCCCTGGACACGATGAAGTGCCCGACCAGGGAAGGGCTGCGGGACGCGGTGCGCAACCTGAAGGACGTGAAGGTGGGCCTTCTGCTGCCCGGTGTCACCCTGTCCACGGGCCAGGACGACGCCTTCCCGCTGGAAACGATGCAGCTGATGCGGTTCAAGGGCGAGCGGTGGCAGCTGTTCGGCAAGCCGGTGGACACCCGCAAGGAGTTCGGTCCACCGGCGAAGTGAGCCGGCGGGGGCGGTCCCGGTCGATGCCCTCCCTCTCGGGACCGCCCCCGCCACACGGAGCCGAAAGGCGCCCACCTGCTCAGACGGCGTTGAGTCCGCCGTCCACCACCAGGCTCTGCCCCGTGATGTAGGAGGCGCGGTCGGAGAGCAGGAAGGTGACGGCTGCGGCCACCTCCCAGGCGGTGCCCTGGCGTCCGAGCGGTATGCGGCTGAACGAGGTGGAACGCGACGCCCGCCGGGCCGAGGCCTCGCGGCCCATCGGGGTGTCGATCAGACCCGGGACGACCAGGTTGGCACGGATCTCGCGGGGCCCGCCCTCCTTGGCGACATGACGGGTGAGACCGAACAGGCCCGCCTTGGAACTGTCGTAGGCGGGCGAGTCGGTGGCCGCGCGCAGCCCGGCGACGGAGCCGACGAACACGATCGATCCTTTGTCGGCGATCGCGGGCAGTGCGTACTTGGCGGCGAGGAAGGGGGCGCTCAGGTTGAGCGAGAGCACGCGCTCCCACTGCTGCGGTGAGGTGTCCGCCAGGCCCGCGCCGAGACCGATGCCGACGTTGACCACGAGCGCGTCGAGCGCACCGAGTTCGCGGACGGCCTCGGCGACCATGGCCGAGGACTGGGCCGGATCCGTGGCGTCACCGACCACGGGCAGGCCACGGGCCTCCTCGTCGGCGACCAAGGCGGCGGTGGTCGCCGCGGCGGAGGGGGAGACGTCGGCGCAGGCCACGGAGGCTCCCTCGCGGGCGGCGAGGACGGCCACCGCCCGCCCGTTGCCCACCGGGGCCCTCGGATCGTCGCTTGGGCGGGTGCCCGCGCCGATGACCAGTACATTCCGGCCGCTCAGGAGGCCGACCGGGTGGGTCGTGGCGGGACGGGGCTCAGGCATCGCCGTGTGCGCCTTCCGTCATGTCCGCGCCGGCGCGGACAGGCTCGGGCAGGGCTTCCGTGTCGTAGCCGGCCTCAAGCTGCGTACCGGCGGAGTTCAGGAAGAACGCCACCATGTGGTACTGGCCGACGAGCATGGTGATCTCGATCAGCTGTGCCTCGTCGTGGTCGGCGCCCAGCGCGGACCAGGTGGCCGTGGACAGGCGTGCGTCGCGGTGCAGTTCGTCGGCGGCGCGCAGCAGATGGGCGTCGGCCGGCGTCCACCCCTGGGCGTCCGGGCCCGCGCCGACCCGCCGGATCTCCTCGTCGGTGACCCCTGCGGCCCTGGCCAGCGGCACGTGGCGCCCCCATTCGTAAACGGCCCGGGTGTTGCAGGCGGTGCGCAGGATCAGCAGTTCCCGGCTTCGGGCCGGTAGACGGCCGTCGCGCAGCAGATAGGTGCCGAACGGCAGGAAGTGCCGGAAGAGATCGGGGTGCCGTACCAAGGTGGTGAAGACGCGGGCGAGGCTGCCGTCGGCGTCCTGGGGAATCGGGGCGAGCAGCTGCCGGGTGGCCGGGTCCCAGCCGTCCTCGGGCAGTGGTGCGAGGCGCGGATCGGTGTCGGCGGCGCGGTGGGGTCGGTCATGGGGCTCGTCGGTCATGGCGGTCTCCGCACGGTTCGTCAGGATGGGTCGGTGGCGCGGTAGCGGGTCCGAGCACGGTCGAGCGGCGCCTTGCTGCCTGCGCGCCGTGGCTCTCCTTCCCCGCGGTGCCACTGTGCTTTCGTGGGTGGGGAGTTGTCGACGGCTCCCCGGCCAAGGCGGCGGGGCGGCACATTGTTCGGTTGCACAACGGCCGGTGCCCGAGGGACGGAGGTGAGGTCCATGCGCGCACAGCCGGGCGCCGGCGCGGCGGCGTCCCTCGAACGGGTCATCGCCGCGATGGCCGCGCGGCAGCGGCATTTGGGCGGACGGCTGCACGCGGAGGTGACGGACCGTATTCCGTCCTACCGGGAGGTCCCGCGGGACCTCCTGGACCAGATCTGGCATCGGCACTTCCAGCGGGCTCTCGCCGTGGTGCGAGAGGGGACGGTGCCCGCTCCGGAGGACTTCGGCGAAGCCGACGTGGCCCGGGACCGGGTCGACCGAGGCGTGCCGCTGGGCGACGGGCTGCGCGCCTTCCGCCGGGCGCTGAGCGGCATACGGGACCTGTTCCTCGCCGAGGCGACCGAACACGGGCTGGACCCCGGCCTCATCCTCGACCGCACCACATGCCTGTGGGAGCTCGCGGACGTCGCGAGCCTGCAGATCGCCACCGTCCACCGGCAGGCGGAGGTCGCCTCCGCCCTGTCCGACGCCCGCCGCCGCGCCGACTTCCTGCGTGGCCTGCTCTACGGCACGCTGAGCGCGTCGGAGATCCACAGCGGTGCGGCGATCTACGGGCTGGACCCGGGGCGGCCGTACCAGGCCGTCACAGCCGTACCCAACGGCGACATCGGTCCGGACGCGCTGGAACGCTCCCTGGACTCCCACGGCCGCAGGAACGGCCGAGGGGCGCTGTTCACCGTGCTGGACGAGACGGTCGCCGGAGTCGTCGAGGCAAAGCCGCAGATCGGTGACCTGGAGGTGACGGCGGGGCTCGGCCCGCCGACGGACCTCGCCGCGGCGCACCGCTCCTTCCGTTCTGCCGGCCGACTGCTGGAAGCCGCCCGCGCGTACGGTCTGCGCGGCGTGTACGACCTGAGCGACCTGTCCTGGCGAGTCGCCGTCGTCGCCGAACCGGAACTCGCCGAGTTGCTGCTCGACCGCTATCTGCGCCCACTGGAGGCGGAGGGCGAGTTCGGAGCACTCATCGAAATGTCGGTGCGGGGATACCTGGAGAAGGGACGGCACATCCGCGAGGTCGCCCGCGGCGCACACGTCCATGTCAACACCGTCCGCTACCGGCTGCGCCGGTTCGAGGAGCTGACCGGCACCAGCCTGGACGCTCCGGACACCGCGGTGGAGCTCAGCTGGGCGCTGGCGGCACGCGAGCTGAGGACACTTCCACAAAGTCGGCCAGGACCTCCGTAGGCTTACCTGGCATCAGCAGGTCAGCGTGCGGGGGGAACGCCGAGCGACTGCCTGGAGACGCGGATGACGGAGTTCAGCGAAGCCCACGAGGATCCGTTCGCCCCACACCTCGCCGCCCTGGCCGTGCTCGACGACCGGGGAGCCGTGGTCGGCTGGAACCGGCGGGCGCAGGAACTGCTCGGCCATCCGGCGACAGCCGTGATCGGGCGTCCGGCATTCGAGGTCCTTGTCGATCCCCGCGATCTGCCCGATGTCAGGGCCGCCGCGGCGAGCTGCAGAAGAGCCGACGGCTGGTTCGGGGTGCTCAACGTGCGGCACCGCGACGGGCAGCTCGTGGAGATGGGGCTCAGGGCCCATCCGTTCGCACGAGATGACCGCAGCCGTGAGTGGCTCCTCGCCGGGGCACTCGCGGTCGACGTCCTGGAGTGGCAGAGGGACCGCGCGGTGCTCGACGGGTTGTATCGCCGATGCCCGGTCGGCCTGGTCGTGCACGGCCCCGACCTGCGGCTTCTCCGGGTCAACCGGGCCATCGAACGCTTCAGCGGCGTCCCGGCAGCGGAGTTCCGGGGGCGGCCCACCGGCTGTTTCCTCGTCCCCGACGACGCGCGGAGGGCCGTGGACCGTGTGCGTCAGGTGATGGAGACCGGAAGGCCGATGGTCTACTCCGAGCAGTTCGTCCGGCTGGAGTGGGATCCGGCGCGGGAGCAGGTCGCGATGGTCTCGTCCTTCCCGCTGGAGGATGCCTCCGGCCGCACGCTGGGGGTGGCCGAGATGATCGAGGACATCACCGAACGCCATCGCGCCCAGCGGCGGCTCGCGCTCCTGGACCAGGCCGGCAGCCGTATCGGCACCACCCTCGACGTGGCGGAGACCGCGCGGGAACTCGGCGAGGTGATGGTGCCTCACCTCGCCGACCATGTGTCGGTGGACCTGCTGCAGCCGGTGACGCGCGGTGAGGAACCGGCGCAGGCCCTGGCAGGCCCCGTGGTCCGGGTGGGGGTCTGCAGCGTCGGCGCCCAGCAGCCCGGCCCGCCCCATCCCCAGGGCGAGCCGGTCCAGTTCGCGCCGGACACTCCGCAGGGCAGATGCCTGGCCGAAGGGCGGGCCGTCCTGGAACCGGTTCTCCCGCCCGACTGGTTCTCGACGGACGGCCGCCAGGGAACCCACGCTCCGGACCTGGGCGCCCACTCGCTGATCGTGGTACCTGTCGCCGCCCGTGGCCTGGTGCTCGGCGTGATGACCTTGTGGCGATCGCGCCGCCCCGATCCGTTCGAGGCGGACGATCTCACCCTCGCCCAGGAACTCGCCTCGCGCGCCGCCGTCTCCATCGACAACGCCAGGCGCTTCACCCAGCAGCAACAGACCGCGTTCGCCTTGCAGAGCAGCCTTCTGCCCCGGGCGGTGGCGGACCAGTCGGCCGTCGAGGTGGCCCTGCGGTACCTGCCGGCCAGCGCGGCCCCGGGCCTGGGCGGCGACTGGTTCGACGTCATTCCGCTGTCCGGGGCGCGGGTCGCCCTCGTCGTCGGCGACGTGGTGGGACGCGGCATCCACGCGGCCGCCACCATGGGCCGGCTGCGTACCGCCGTACACACGCTCGCCAGCCTCGACCTGGAACCCGACGAGGTGCTCTCCCGGCTCGACGACCTGGTCGACCTGCTGGCAGCCGAACAGGAAGCATCCGGCGAACGGCCCGTGGGGGAGCAGGTCATCGGGGCCACCTGTCTCTACGCCGTGTACGACCCGACCTCCGGGCGGTGCTCCCTGGCCCGGGCCGGCCATCCCCTGCCGGTGGTGACCGCGCCGGACGGACAGGCGGCCCTCCTCGACCTGCCCGCCGGTCCACCCCTCGGGCTGGGCGGCCTGCCGTTCGAGGCCCGGGATGTCGAACTGGCCGAGGGAAGCCTGCTGTGCCTGTACACCAACGGACTCATCGGCGAACGCCACATCGATGCCGACCTCGGCCTGACCAAGCTGTGCGCGGCGCTCACCCGGCCCGCGGACGCGCTGGAACGGACATGCCAAGCGGTGGTCGACTCACTCGTGGCAGCCACGCCCACCGACGACGTCGCGTTGCTGATCGCCCGCACCCGCATGCTGCCACCGGACAACGTCGCCTCCTGGCGTCTGCCGCTGGAGCCCACCAGCGCCGCCTGGGCCCGGGCCCTGACCTCGGCCAAGCTGAGCGAATGGGGTCTGGAACACCTGGCGTTCACGACCGAGCTGATCGCCAGCGAACTGGTCACCAACGTCTACCGCTACGCCAGTGGCCCCGCGACCTTGCGGCTGATCCGTGAACGGAGCCTGGTGTGCGAGGTCAGCGACACCAGCCACACGTCACCACACCTGCGCCGCGCCCGTACCACCGACGAGGGCGGGCGCGGCCTGCTGCTGGTGGCCCAGATGGCCGAGCGCTGGGGTACCCGCTACAGCCGCGAGGGCAAGACCGTGTGGACCGAACAGCCACTGGCCGGCCCCTTCGCCTGACCGACTCGGGCGTGGCGGGCTTCCGTGTCGGCTGCCCGATCATTCGGCTGCGGCGAGCAGCCGGGCCTCGCTCTCCTCGTACAGCCGCCGGCTCTCGCGGCTGTCGGCGGCACGGTGCCGGCGGTCCGACCGGCTTCCCAGCCAACCCGCCAGGTACCCGAACGGGATGGAGACCAGCCCGGTGGACTGCATGGGGAACAGGGCGAAGTCTGCGTCCGGGAAGACGGCGGACGGCGTGCCAGAGACGGCCTTGGAGAAGACCATGAGCACCATCGCGCAGGCCGCGCCGCCGTAGAGGGTGGCGAGCAGGCCGGTGCGGGTGAATCCGCGCCAGAACAGGGAGTAGGTGAGCGCGGGTGCCACCGCCGATGCCCCGATGCAGATGGCCAGGGTGGTCAGCACGCCGACGTCCCAGTGCTGGACCACGGTGGCCAGCCCGATGGCGACGGTTCCCACGGCCACGCTCGTCCACGCCGCGACCGTCATCTCCGTACGCGGCTCGGCCTGTCCCCGGCGCGCCGCGTGGGCGAACAGGTCGTGGGCGAGCGACGAGGCCGCGGCCAGGGTCATCCCCGCGACCGACGACAGCAGGGTGATGAACACCATGCCTGCCACGGCCGAGTAGAGAATCGTAGACCCGGCCGAGTCGGGGGCGCCGCCGAGTACCTGCGACAGCATGAGCACCGACGCTCTGCCCTGCGGATCGGCCGCGGTGATGTACCGCGATCCCACCAGCGCCGCGGCACCCGTGCCCATGATGATCACGAGCAGGCAGAACGTGGTGACCGTGCCGACCGCCCACGACATGGAGCGGCGCACGGCCGGCACGTCCCGCGCGGAGTACAGACGCATCGTGATGTGCGGCAGACAGGCCACGCCGAGGACCACGGTGATCTGGAGACCGACGAAGTCCAGCCGGTCGAGGGTCGAGGTACCCAGCTGAAGGCCCTGCTCCAGGAAGGCCGGGCCCGCACCGCTGCCCTGTTGCGCTGCCCTGAGGACGCCGCCGGGACTCCAGTCGAAGCGGTTCAGTACGAGGGCGGCGACGACGAGGCTGGTGCCGAGCAGGATGATGATCTTGATCATCTGGATGAGCGCGGTGCCCCGCATGCCGCCGATCGCCGCGTAGATGATCATCAGGCTGCCGACGATGACGATGCACGCGGTCCTGGCGCCCGCCACGTGCGGCATGTTCAGGATGAAGGTCAGCAGCGAACCGGCCCCGGAGAGCTGGACGACCAGGAAGGGCAGCGTCGCCGACAGCGTCACCACACAGGCCGCGACACGCACGGCCCGGCCGGGCATGTTGCGGGCCAGGACGTCGCCCATGGTGAACCGGCCGGCGTTGCGCAGGGGTTCGGCCAGCAGGAACATCAGCAGCACCAGGGACAGTGCTGTGCTGACCGCGAGGACGTAACCGTCGTATCCGGCGAGCGCGATGATGCCGGTGGTGCTCAGCACCGTGGCCGCGGAGATGTAGTCGCCCGCGATCGCCAGGCCGTTCTTGAGCGGGGTGAGCGAGAGGTAGCCCGTGTAGAAGTTCGTCAGGTCGTCGCGGTCCGGTCCCGCCATCACGCACATCATCAGCGTGACGGTGACCAGCGTGGTGAACAGGATCAGGACGGCGGCCTGCGTCCCGGAGCTGAAGTCGTTCATCTCGCGACTCCCGGGTACCGGCCGGCGGGGACCGTCCCCTCCCTGACGGCGCGGGCCAGCGGGTCCACCGAGCGCTGTGCGCTGCGTCCGTACCAGAACACCGCCGCGAAGGTGACGACGAGCTGGAGGACCCCCAGGGCCATGCCCAGGCTCAGCTCTCCGGCGATCTTGGACCCCATCAGGCCCGGTGCCCAGCAGGACAGCACGACGTACACCACGAAGGAGCCGAGCGCGGTCAGCGTGGAGATCCGGCGGAGCAGGCGGTAGGCCGAGCGGAGCGCGGCGAGGTCGGTACGGCGCCGATGCGTCTCGTACGAGTCGTACGGCTCGTGTCGAGGGGGCTGACCGTATGGCTCGTGTCGAGGGGGCTGACCGTATGGCTCGTGTCGAGGGGGCTGACCGTATGGCTCGTATCGAGGGGCGTCATACCCGTACCACGGGGGTTCGGTGTGCGGCGGCCACCACTCCGGTTCTGCGGGCGGATAGCGGTTCTCGTCGGCAAATGTCATGGCGGGGCCTTCCGCTACGGATCGGATCCGTGGAGGTGGACGGGACGAACGGCTGTGGCGGCGCACGATACCGACTGGTTGGAATGCCTAGAAGGTCGCCGTGGGTCACGTTTCGGGGTCGGTGCGGTCGGGCCTGTGGTGAACGTCACGCACTCAGACATACCTACCGGTCGGTACCCTACGGCGAGGCCGTGAACGACAGGAGGCGCGATGTCTGCGACCAACCGCCAGATCCGACTGGCAGCCCGCCCCGTGGGCGAGGTCAAGCCCGATGACTGGGAGCACTTCTCGGGGCCCGTCGACGAACCGGGCCCGGGCCGGTTCGCGGGCCGTACAAGGGTCATCTCCCTGGACCCGGCCATGCGTGGCTGGCTCGACGACCGCCCCTCCTACCTGCCACCGGTGGGCATCGGCGAGGTGATGCGCGCCGGATCGGTCATCGAGGTCACCGCCTCCAACCACCCCGACTTCCAACCGGGCGATCACGTGGTCGGCACGTTCGGCGTCCAGGAGTACGTGATCTCCGACGGCAAGGGCGCCCTGAAGATCGACACCTCGCTCGCCCCGCCCTCGACCTACCTCGGCGCGCTGGGCATGCCGGGCATGACCGCCTACTTCGGCCTGCTGGACGTCGGGGCGCTGAAGGACGGTGAGACCGTCGTGGTGTCCGGCGCGGCCGGGGCCGTCGGCACCATCGCCGGCCAGATCGCGAAGGCCAAGGGGTGCCGGGTCGTGGGCATCGCCGGAGGGCCGGAGAAGTGCGCCATGCTCGTCGACGAACTGGGCTTCGACGCGGCGATCGACTACCGCGCCGAGGACGTCAGGAAGGCGCTGCGCCGGGAGACCCCCGACGGCATCGACGTCTACTTCGACAATGTCGGAGGGGACATCCTCGACGCCGCCCTGACGCGGCTCGCGATGCACGCGCGAGTCGTGGTCTGCGGTGCGATCAGCCAGTACAACAACGCCACGCCCGTCAAGGGCCCCTCCAACTACCTCTCGCTGCTGGTGCGCCGCGCCCGCATGGAGGGCTTCGTCGTCTTCGACTACGCCAAGCGCTACGCGCAGGCCGCGCAGGAGATCTCCGCCTGGATCGGCGCCGGCCGCGTCAAGGTCAAGGAACATGTGGTGACGGGGAGCGTGGACGACTTCCCCGAGACGCTGGGGATGCTCTTCCGCGGGGAGAACGTCGGCAAGCTCGTGCTGGAGCTCGTATGACCGCCGTCGACAGCGACACCGCGGCCGGGCCGGGGCAGGCGGTCGGCGCCGTGCTCCGGGGCAAGGTGGCCATCGTCACCGGCGGTGCCAGTGGACTGGGCCGGGCCACGGCGCTCGCGCTGGCGAAGGCCGGGGCCCGCGTGGTCGTCGCGGATCTCGACGCGCGGGGCGGCCGCGAGGTGGCCGACCTGGTCGGCGGCCACTTCCGTGCCTGCGACGTCTCCGACCCCGACGCCAACCGTGCGCTGGTGGACTTCACCCAGGAGCAGTACGGCGGTGTCGACATCGCCCTGCTCAACGCCGGCGTGACGACCGGATGCGGCCTCGGCAAGGACTTCGACCTGGCCCGCTACCGTCGCGCGATGGGAGCCAACCTCGACGGCGTGGTCTTCGGCACGCACGCGGTGCTGCCCGCGCTGCGAGCCCGCGGGGGAGGGGCGATCGTGGCGACCGCGTCCCTGGCGGGTCTTGCGGCCGTACCGCTCGATCCCCTCTACGCGGCCAACAAGCACGCGGTCGTAGGGCTCGCCCGCTCCCTGGGGCCGGCTCTCGCGCCGGAGAACGTGCGCTTCAACGCCGTCTGCCCCGGGTTCGCGGAGTCGCGGATCATCGATCCGCTGCGCGACATGCTCTCCGGACAGGGACTGCCGATCATCCCGGCTCAGGTCGTGGCGGATACAGTGCTGCGGATCGTCACCGGAGACGGCACCGGGGAGTGCTGGTTCATCCAGCCCGGCCGCGACCCGGAGCCGTTCCGGTTCCGTACCGTCCCCGGTCCTGGGCGGCTCGCCGACGTCTGAGACAGGGCGATCCGTACGACAAAGCCGTTCTCAACCAGCCGTCCGGGATGGACCTCCGGCGTCTCCGAAAGGCATGCACGATGAAGACCTCTGACCACCGCGACCACGCGTCCGCCGTCACCGCGGTCGATCACCGCACGGCGATCGCGGCGGAGACCGCCCGCTTCGTCGCGGTGGTCAAGGGCGCCGACCTGGCCACGCCGGTGCCCAGCTGTCCCGGCTGGACACTGGCCGAGCTGGTCAAGCACACCGGAAGCGTCCAGCGCTGGTTCTCGGTGCTGTTGCGGGCGCGCATCCAGGAACCCCCGCGCAAGCGTGAGGTGGACCTTCGGCTCCCCGACCACGAGGACGGATACGCCGACTGGCTGGCCGAGAGCGCGACCGTGGCCGCGGACGCCTTCGCGGGCACCGACCCGAACCAGCCGATGTGGGCTTGGGGCGCCGACCAGCACGCCCGATTCTGGGCGCGTCGGATGCTCTTCGAGACGCTGCTGCACCGGGCCGACGCCGAGCTAGCACTCGGACTCCGGCCCGCGATGGACCGCCTCGTCGCGGTCGACGGGATCGACGAGTTCCTGGTCAATCTGCCCTTCGCCGCCTTCTTCGCCCCCGAGGTGGCCAAGCTGCGCGGCCCCGACAGGACCATCCGCTTCCGCACGACCGACGGGGACGAAACATGGGTCGTCCGCCTGCGCCCCGACGGCTTCGGGCTCGATACGGCCCACCCGGCCGAGGCCGCCGCCGACGCGACCGTCCAGGGAACCGCGGCCGACCTGCTCCTGCTCGTCTACGGCCGGCTGCCCTACGAGGCAGAGGTCCTCACCCACGAGGGGGACGAGGACCTGCTGGCCCACTGGTTCGCCAACTCCGCGTTCTGAGCAGGGACACCCCCGCCCTCACCCCTGGACCTTCGGGTCGGACTGCTGGACGACCTCGGGCAGGGCCTGTTCCGCCCAGATCACCTTGCCCTGCGGGGTGTACCGGGTGCCCCAGCGCTCGGCCATCTGGGACACCAGGAACAGGCCCCGGCCTCCCTCGTCCATCGTCGCGGCGTACCGCAGATGCGGTGAGGTGCTGCTGCCGTCGGCGACCTCGCAGATCAGCTTGCGGTCGCGGATCAGCCGCACATGGATCGGCTCGGCGCCGTAGCGGATGGCGTTGGTGATGAGCTCGCTCAGGATGAGCTCCATGGTGAAGCCGAACTCCGACAGGCCCCATGCTTCGAGCCGGTGAGACACGGCGTCGCGCATCTGGCCGACCGCCGCCGGGTCCGCCGGTACGTCCCAGTCGGCGATCCGGTCGGGTGGCAGTTCCCGCGTGCGGGCCACGAGCAGGGCGACATCGTCCTTGGGGCGCTCGGGGAGCAGACTGTCCAGCACGTCCTGGCAGGTCTCCTCGGGCGGCCGTCCGGGGTGGTCCGCCAGCGCGACCCGCAGCAGTTCCATGCCCGCGTCCAGGTCGCGCCTGCGGTCCTCGATGAGACCGTCGGTGTACAGGACGAGCTGGGTTCCCTCCGCGAGGCACAGTTCCGCGGTCTGGAACGGCATGCCACCGACGCCGAGGGGCGGGCCGGCCGGCACGTCCGGGAAGGTGACCGTTCCGTCGGGCTGGACCAGCGCGGGCGCCAGATGCCCCGCACGCGCCATGACGTAGCGGCGCGTCACGGGGTCGTAGATGCCGTAGAGGCAGGTGGCGCCCACGACGCCCGCGGCACTCTCGGCCGCCTCGTTCTGGTCGATGCGGCCGACCAGGTCGTCCAGATGGCTCAGTAGCTCGTCGGGCGGCAGATCGAGGGTGGAGAAGTTGTGCACCGCGGTCCGCAGTCGTCCCATCGTGGCGGCGGCGTGGAGGCCGTGGCCGACCACGTCGCCGACGGCCAGGGCCACCCGGCTCCCCGGCAGAGGGATCACGTCGAACCAGTCCCCGCCCACGCCCGACTGGGCGGGGAGGTAGCGGTAGGCGATGTCGAGGGCGTTCTGCTCGGGCATGGCCTGCGGCAGCAGGCTGCGCTGGAGGGCGACCGCCAGGGTGTGCTCACGGGTGTAGCGGCGGGCGTTGTCGATGCTGATCGCGGCCCGGGCGACCAGTTCCTCCGCCAGCGACAGGTCCTCCTCGTCGAAACGCTCATGGTGTTGCGCGCGCCAGAAGTTGGCGACGCCCAGCACGACGCCACGGGCCTGGATGGGGGCGGTGATGAGGGAATGGATGCCGTAGCCAATGATCGCTTTGGAGCGCTCCGGGTCCTGCACGCGCCAGTCCGCGGCGGTCGGCAGATCGCTCACCAGCTGGGAGCGGCCGCTGCCGTAACCGCGCGCCTGGGGGGTGGAGGGGAGATAGTCGAAGAGCCGGCCCTGTTCGGAGAGCGGATGGTCGTCCCAGATTCCGCATACGGCCGCGCGTCGCATGTCCGTCGCCGTGGGCGCCGGCTCCTCGCCGCGCAGGACGGCGTCGGCCAGGTCCACGGTGACGAAGTCCGCGAAGCGGGGAACGGGAACGCGCGCCAACTCGTCGGCGGTGCGCAGCACGTCCAGCGTGGTGCCGATGTGGAGTCCGGCGTCGTACAGCAGCCTGAGCCGCTCCCGTGCCATCTCGGCCCTGCCGGTCACCGTCTGCAGTTCGGTGGAGTCGCGCAGCGTCACCACCGTTCCCTTGGGGCCTCCCTTGCGGTCCGTGGGCCGCTGGTTGACCGCGAGGAGCCGCTCTCCGGCGAGGTGCACCTCGTCACTGGCCTCGCGCCCGGAGGTGAGCAGCGCCTTCGTCTCGGGATCGAGGTCCGGCAGTTCCGAGACAAGCCGCCCCTCGACGTCCGCAGGCAGCTCCAGCAGCCGTCTGGCCTCGTCGTTCGCCAGCATCACCCGCCCGTCGGCGGCCACGATCAGCACGCCTTCCCGGACGGAGTGGAGCACCGTGTCGTGGTGCTCGTACATCAGGGTCATCTCGGTCGGTGCCAGGCTGTGGGTCTGCCGTCGCAGCCGCCTGCCCACCAGTGCCGTCACACCGGTGGACAGCGCGAGCGCTCCGGCCCCGGCGCCCAGGATGATCGGCAGTTGCCGGTCCACCTGACTCTCGACGTTCTTGACCTTCATCCCGGCCGAGACGAGGGCCACCACCTTGTCGTCGGCGTCCTTGATCGGGACCGTGGCCTGGACCTCGCGACCGAGCGGGCCGTCGACGCTCTCCACGTAGACCTTCCCCTCCAGCGACGGCCCGATCTCGCCCACGAACCGCCCTCCGATCCGCTCGGGCAAGGGGTGCGTGTAGCGGATGCCCTCGGTGTCCATGACCACGATGAAGTCGACGCCGGCGGCCCGGCGTGCCGCCTCGGTGAGCGGCTGGAGAATCTTGCTCGGGTCCGGGGCCTGCAGGGCCTCCAGGACGCCCGGTGCGTGTGCGAAGGTCTGTGCCACGGCGGTGGAGCGGCGCCTGGCCTCGGCGCTGGTGTCCCGCTCGGACTGCAGGACGAGGGCGATGACGCCGCAGGCCACGAGCAGCACTACCAGAGCCACCTGGAACACCAGCACCTGCCCGGCCACGCTTCGCGGGCTCTTGCTGATCATTCGCTTGGCCGATAGGCGCTTAAAACGGGCGAAACGGTTCGCCATGCGACCTTTCTAACATCGGTGATCCCAGGTGGCCAGAGCCCGCCCGCCCGATCCTCGCCCGGCCGACCTCGGGTGCGCTCGATGTCCGATCGGGTCGATATGATGCATTTTGTGGTCATGTCTGCACGGCTGCGGCGCCGTCGCCCCGCCTACAGCGGTCGATGGGAAGCTGCTCGGCTGGCACCCGTGATCCTGACCGTCCTCATCGCCGGCCTGGCGTTCTCCACCCCCAGGGAGATCGCCGTCAGCCGCCTGCTGCCCGCCGCGCCCGCCCTGGCCGCCGCGATGTGGCCCGTGTTCCCCACGGTCCTGTTGGGGGCATTCTGCCTGCTGACCATGATCGTCCTCAGCTTCTTCTACACCGATCTGGGGACGCCGTACACGTCGGCCGCGATCGTCGCCGTCACCTTGGCGGCCGCATACGGCAGTCATGTCCGACTGCAGCGGGAGGAGATCCTCTTCCAGGTCCGGCTCGTGGCCGACGCGGCCCAGAAGGTGCTGCTGCGCCCTCTGCCCCGCCGCATCGAGGACGTCGAGATCGAGTCGCTGTATCTGGCGGCCCAGGAACAGGCCCGGATCGGCGGCGACTTCTACGAGGCGATCGGGACGCCACACGGGGTCCGGCTGCTCATAGGCGACGTACGGGGCAAGGGCCTGTCCGCGGTGGGGGCGGCCTCGGCGGTGATCAGCTGCTTCAGGGAGGCCGCGTACGACGAGCCCGACCTGAGGGCCATCATCCATCGCCTGGAAACCACCATCACCCGCCACAGCGCCGCGTTTCCCGCCCACGACCAGCCCGAGCACTTCGCCACCGCCCTCCTCGCCGAGATCCCGCACGGCGGCGGCCAGGTGCGGCTTCTCAACTGCGGGCATCCCCCGCCGCTGATCGCGCATCGCGGGAAGGTCCGGGTCCTGGAGCCCAGCATCCCCTCGCCGCCCCTCAACCTCGCAGCGCTCATCGGTGACCGTTACTGGGTCGACATCGTCGCCTTCGCCCCGGGGGACCAGCTGCTGCTCTACACGGACGGCGTATCGGAGGCCCGGGACCATGCCGGCCAGTTCTTCCCGCTGCCCGACTGGATGCGGCGGCAGGCCGAGGAGCAGCCCCGCGAACTGCTCGACCGGCTGCACCGGGATCTGCTCCAGCACAGCGGCGGACGGCTCGACGACGACATCGCGGCCCTCGCGCTCAGGCGCTCCGGCGTGGAGGAGCGGGGGGCTGTCGATGTGGAGAGCTGAGTTGCAGGGGGAGGGCGGTTCGTTGATGTGCCGGTGCCCCGGGCCGCCTTGGCTCAGCCGGTTTGTCCATCAGGGCGGCCACGTAGGCATCCAACCGCTGCTCCACGGCTCGGGTCGTCAGCTCGGTCCTGCCCGCCTCCCGCCAGGGCCGCGCCACCAGTCGCAGTTCCTCCGAGAACGCCAGCCCGTCCCGCACCTGCCAGTACACCCGCTCGCTCGCGGTCGCTGCCGGCACCCCGCCGGCCTCCTCGTACGCCTCGGCGAACCGCGGACCCCACGCCGGGCCGTGCAGCAGCGCGAGATTGGTGGAGCAGTGCGCGACATCGAGGTCCGCCGGGCCCCAGGAGGCCCCTGCCCGGTCCACGACGCCGGTGATCCGGGTGCCTGCCGGGCTCCCGGGGTCGCTCGGCGGGGCGCAGTGCGTGGATCGCGACGAGTCGATGGGCCAGCAGAGGGATGCGCGCCTCCGTGCCCTCGTCGTCGAGGACCGTCCGGCCCGCCAGATGCGTCTTCAGGAGCGACGGATACTCGCAGTGGGCGGCGGTCGGATCAACCGCGACGAGTTCAGGAGCCGGCAGGCCGGTCCCCGTGAGCAGGGTCAGGGCATCGGCCTCCCTGTTCGGCCAGTCCTCGGCGTGCGCCACATCGACAAGGGTCCGCAGCGCCAGGCCGCGCGTGCCTCCGTCCCGTGTGTCGACGGTCGGCCGCCGTATTTCGGCGGTGATGCCGCCGCGCAGCGCCTCGGTTCTGACGATCCGTTCACCGACCTCCAGGTGTCGGCGCACCCAGGTCGGAGTCAACGGTCGGACAGCCGCTGCCTCGTCGTGGTTGGGCAACGTGATGCTCCAGCTCGATATGACGGTCGTTATAGAAGTGTGTAGTCTGCCTCCTATAACAACTGTCATAGGAGCGTGTCGTGACGATCATCACTGTGAACGCCCCCAAGGGGCGCCTGAGCCTGGAACAGCGTCGTGAGCTGGCCGAGACCCTGACGGATGCGGTGCTGGTGCCCGAGGTGGGTCAGCCCGCCCCGGCGGCCCGGGCCGGGTTCCAGGTGCACTTCGTCGAGCGTGAGCGGGACATGATGGCCATCGGCGGTCGGCTGCTGGCGGACGTGGACCCGGAGCTCGACGTGATGGTGATCGACCTCGCCGTCATGGACGCCGCCTGGCAGCCGGAGGTGCGCGCCGAGGTCATCGAACGCGTCCTGGCCGCACTGGCGGCAGCGTGCGGGCTGGAGAAGCCGGCGCCGGCCTGGTGGGTCAACTTCCGGGTGATCGACGAGGGCAGCTGGGGCTCCTCGGGCGGCGTGCTGTCGATCCTGCCGTTGCTGGAGAGCGGGGTGTTCACGGAGGAGCGGGTCAAGGCCGTCCGTGCCGCGCTGGGCGCCTGAAGGCCGAGGCGCCGAGCTCGGTCCGTGAACGCCGGTGTGGCTCACGCGCCCATGACGCGAACCCGCCGCTCGTGGTCGCGCCCGCGCAGGCCGGTTCCCGGCCGCGGGCCGCGCGGGGCCGGCCACGGCGGGCGTCATTTCCGGCGCGTCCGTCCCCGAGGTCCTCGGCGGTCGATGCGGGCGCCGACCGCCTGACGCCCTGCGGCACGCAGATGCTCCCTCAACCCGTATAGCGGCGCAGATACGCCGTGTTCCTGGCGTCGAGGAAATCGAGCAGGGTGCCCGGTTGCTTGCCTGTCCCCGAGTCCGGAACCCAGATCCACATCTCCCGTGCCTCCACCACGGCTCCGCGCTGGGTCTTGGCCTCGAACCCCTCCAGCCCGAGCCGCACCGTCCCGGCCCCGTGCTCCACGGCCATGCGGATGGGGTGGTAGAAGCAGGCCCAGGGATACGACGGACCGCGGTCCGCCACGTCGTAGTCGCAGCCGTACGCCATGAACAGGCTGCTGCGCCGCCCCAACAGATGCAGCGCACAGGCGATGAGCAGGTCGTCCCGGTGCACGGCGGGCACCCGGACCGCCGCCGGCAGTGCCTCCGCCAGCACGGTGCGGGCCCGGCGGATCGCCTCCGGGTCGGGGCGGCCGCCGTGTCTGGCCAGCGTCTGTGCCTCCAGTTCGGCGATCCGCCCGGCGTTCGGGACGAGGTCGATCTCGCCGGTCGACAGACCGGAGGCGAGGAGTTGCCGTTCCTCCTGGCGGTACCGGCGCCGGCGTCGGCTCGGCAGCGCTTCCAGATACTGGTCGTAGGTGGAGCAGCCGTCCAGGCGGAAGGCGGAGGCCGCGGTCGTCACCCCACCGTGGAAGCCCTGTTCGGCCAGCACGCCGCGCAGCATCCGGTCGCCCGGCCGTACGAACGGGAAGACCACGGCTCCCGCCCCGTGGTCCAGTGCCGCCGACTGCGCCTCCTGGATCAGCCGCCCCGTCACCCGCTCGGCCGTGACGGCGTCCAGCCCCGGCTCCAGGATCACCTGGCTGTTGTCGAAGCCCCTGATCACGTAGCAGGAACCGAACCGCCGGTCGAGTATCTGCCAGAGCGGTTCCGCGTCCGTTGCCGACGCCGGCTGCTGCGCGCCGGCGAGATCCCGCTGGGTACGGCGCGCCTGCTCGGCATCCGGGTCGTCCTCTGCGAGCCGTAGTACGGCCTCCGAACCGATGAACTTCCAGGGGTGACTGGCCAGTCCGGTGCGGGGAGTGGTGAGGGCGCCGTGGAGGGCCCCGCGCAAAGTGCCGGACTCTCGCGCGGTCACCATCACGCTCTGGCCGGATTCCAGATATTCCCGGAAACGCAGATAGCCCCGGTCCGCGTCGATATCGAGCTCTTGGGCCATAGCGTCCCAGGCGTCGGCGGGAATCTCGCTCACGCTGTGCAGAACATCCACGGTCATCGCTGGGCAGTGCTCCTCGCCTGTCCGGTTGTCTGTCCAGGTCCTCTCGCTGCCGCTCGGGAAGCCCGGTCCACCTTATGGGGTCACGGTATTCGATTTCCGAGTGGTGGCCGAAATCCGATGCGAAGGAAGATGTAGGCGAAAATGGCTGACACACACTCTTGAGGTTCGGATGGTCGAGGTGTTAGCGGCAGCCGGATGCGTGCGAGTCCCCGTGCGATGATTCCACGGTCGGGCATGCGTATGGCCCGAGTGCCCGGATTCCCGGTTCGCCGGTGTCAGGTTGCCGCTGTTGAGGCGTCGGACATAGGAGTTTGGGGAGTCATATACGTGCACAGCACGATCGTGAATGGGGGAGAAATGCGGATGTCATCGAACGAAGCTCATCAATCGGAGACCCGACTAATGCCCTGGGTGGGCCCGCAGCGCTCGGACAGCTCCCTGTCCCTCGCCGCCCTGGAACAGGAAGCCCGGGCGATCCAGGGGAAGCTGGGCGACGTCCGGGCCGGGCTGGCGCAGCTGCGGCAGGTCCAGGAGGCCCTCGGCAAGAGCAGCGAGCATGGTGGCGAGTTGCGCCGGATCTCGGGACTGCGTGAGATCAACGCGCTGCTGACCGCCGCCGCGACCGACTGCCGGGAGAGCCTCGCGACCGCCCAGCCCAGAGGGCCGCGGCAACCGGAGGTCCTGGAGGAGGCGCTGCCGAGGGATGTCGCGATGCTCAGGCGCGGCGTCCGTATGCGCACCCTCTACCAGCACCCGGCGCGCTTCAGCGCCCCGACCCAGGCCTACGTGGAGAAAGTCACCGCCCTCGGTGGAGAGGTCCGCACCCTGGCCGAGTTCTTCGAGCGGCTGATCGTCTTCGACCGTGCCGTGGCTTTCATTCCGGATCCGGACGACCAGGAGGCCGCGGTCATGATCAGGAACCCGGCGGTGGTGGAGTTCCTCGCCGGGGCGTTCGACCGGGTCTGGCTGACCGCCGTGCCGTTCAGTTCGGCCTACGAGAGCCGTACCGAGGACGGGATCGTTTCGGCCATCCAACGGGCCATCGCCCGACTGCTGTTGCACGAGGAGAAGGATGCGGCCATCGCGCGGCGCCTCGGGATCAGCGAGCGTAACTGCCGGGGCCACATCGCCAAGCTGATGAAACATCTCGGCGCTCGCAACCGGACCCATCTGGGCTATCTGCTGGCCTCGTCCGACTTGCTCACCACGCACGTCGAACCGGACGGCGAGGCCGATCCGATCCCGCAGAGCTGAATTCCGGAGGCCGCACACTCTTCCGCGTGGTTCGCAATGCCTTTTATGTGTGCTCGCTCACCTTCTGCCAAATGCCGGAGCCGTACCGACCGCGGTGAACGGTGAAAGACATGATTTCGAATCTGTCGCCGGGTGCATACCCCCGACTGGGGTCAGGTTCAGGACGGGGGTAAAGAGGATGGAACTGTTACCGGAGGTTGGCCGCTGAATAGATACCCGGTGTATCGACGCGTGGCTGATTAAGGGCGTCCGGCGCCCGGAAGGATGTTGCCTGTTGTAGAAACCTGTGCGTAGCATCCAGTTGCAGATTGCGCCCCGGCGAGTGCCGGGGCGCGACCATGTGAAACGGGGGATCCCTGAAGGCTGATTCCGGCCTGCTCACGAGGCGGCCGTTCGACATCGCCGGCCATTTGGCGCCGCTCCAGGTATCGGCTGCAGTCGCTGCACCGCGTCGGGCCGTGCGGAGCGGAACAAGTGTCGCCACCAGTTGGGCCATATAGATGGGAAAAGCATGAGCGTGGAAACACTGGGCACGGGAACGACCACCGAGCTCAGCGAGGCGGGGTTCGCACGGTACGCCGCCGAGGACTTCCTGACGAGGGTCGACGGATTCGACACCGACCGGCTCCTCAAGGAACTGCAGGGACAGTTCGTGGGTATGCCGAGCGACCCCTACGGTCCGAACACGAACAGGTACCGCCGCTACGGCCGGGCGGTGTACGTGCCGTGGAGCGGAAACCTCACCTGGCTGCCGACCGTCGAGGACGCCGAGTTAGGCCCGGCGACCGAGTATTTCCAGGGGGACTTCAACCCGGAGTTCCCGGGTGCGCGCCGCCGGTTCCCGGCGATCCCGGAGGAAGCCCGGAACAACGAACTCCTGCGCCAGATCGTCCTGTTCGACGCCGAGCAGGCCCTGTGGCTGGATGAGCTCCGGGACGGCCCGGTGCACATCGGTGTCCACTTCCTGACCCTGCGCGTCGACGGCGAGGGCGAACGGGCCGTGCCCTCCCCGGACTTCCTCCACCAGGACGGCGAACGCTTCACCTTCGCCCACCTGATCAACCGTGACAACGTCGTCGGCGGCACGAATGTCATCGCGCCCCCGCGCTGCGCCGGGATGAAACCGGAGGAGATCTCCGCGGACCTCCGCCAAGCCGAGTTCACCCTGGAGAACCCGCTGGACTCCTACGCGGTCTACGACGAGAAGGTCAGCCACTACGTGAGCCCGGTGTGCGGGGGATCCGCGCCACGCCCCGGGGAGCGCTCGATCCTGCTGATCGACTTCACCCCCTACATCCCCCACATCTAGCTGTACCTCCGGTGTGCGGCCCTCCGCGGACGGCCGCACACCGGTCCGACGACAGGAATCATCGATGGTCGTAGAGGAAACCGTGGCCCCGGCACGATCAGCGCCGCTCACGGTCTGGCTGGCTCTGCTGGGCGCACTCGCCCTGTGGGCTTCCGCCTTTGTCGGGATCAGTTCCGCGCTCGCGGACTTCACACCGGGTGCCATCTCACTCGTGCGCTACACGGTTTCCTCTGTGGTCGCCGTACTGATGTGGCTGGCGTACAGCCGCAGGCGGCGGGAGCCGCTGGAGGCGCCCGCCCGCCGGGACGTGTGGCCCATCCTGGTCAGTGCCCTCATGGTCGTCGTGGTCTACAGCCTCGGTGTCAACTACGGCGAGCAGTCGGTCACTCCCGGCACGGCCAGCTTCATCGCCGGCCAGGCTCCGGTCTTCAGCATCCTGCTGGCGTTCCTGCTCCTGAGGGAGCGCGTCACGGGACGCGGTTGGCTGGGCGTGGCCATCGGAGCGGCCGGCGTGGTGCTGATGCTGTTCGCCGACCAGACCGGCGTACAGGTCAACACCGGTTCGCTGTACGTGCTGGCCGCCACGGTCGGCGAGTGCCTGTACTTCGTGCTCTCCAAACCGCTGTTGGAGCGCTACAGCCCGCACGCCCTCAACGCGTGGGTGACCGTCGCCGGAACCGTCATGCTGCTGCCGTACGCCGGACAGGCCCTGTCCTCCCTGTCCTCCGCGTCCCTCAGCAGCATTCTTCTCCTGGTGTATCTGGGCGTCTTTCCGGGCGCGGTCGCCTATCTGCTCTGGAACATGGCGCTGGCCCACCTCAGCGTCACCGCGACGACTTCGTCGCTCTACGCACTTCCCGCCATGACGATCGTGATGTCCGTGCTCTGGGTCGACAAACTCCCGAGCACGCTCGGAGTGATCGGCGGGCTGGTCTCGCTGGTCGGCGCCGGACTGGTCGCCAATCGGCAGAGCCATTGATTCGCAATTCCGTTCCTGAACCGACCCGAGAAAGACAAGAGGCACGATGTCTGTTCGATGTCCCGCTTCGACCGTTTCCCTCTCTCCCGCTCGCGCGGTGTGCCCCTCCATGCCGTCCGTGAGTGACGAGGACACCGGGTGGGGTTTGCTCGGTGCCCTGTTACCGAGCGAGTTCCGAGAACACCTCAACGCTGCGACGGACCCGGCGTAGCCGGTTCGAGGAGTCACGGAAGCGGCTTGCCCCGCCGACCTGTTCGGCGGGGCAAGCCGGTCAGGCTTCCCAGGCGCCGTCGTCGACCGTGAACCGCTCGTGCACGTACCGGCCGTACCGGCCGGAGTGCGGCCGCGCCACGCGGGACCTACTGGGCGGACAGCCGTCCCACGAGGTCGTCCAGCCGGCCCGCGAGCTGCTCCGAGACGCGGGTCAGCGGCAGCCGGCACTCGGCGGAGCGGATCAGGCCGAGACGCCAGAGGCAGTACTTCAGCGGCATCGGGTTCGACTCGCTGAACAGGGTCGGGATCATGGGACTGATGCCACGCCAGGACGAACGCGCCTTCTCCAGACGCTCGTTGGCGAGGGCCTCCGTGACCTCGACGAACGTCGTCGTCGCCAGATGGGCCGAGGCGAGGATGCCGCCCGCGGCGCCGTTGGCCAGGCTCGTGAAGTACAGCGGGTCCTCGCCGGTGAGCACGGCGAGTTCGTCCGGGGCCCGGTGCAGCAGATCGAGGCTCTGCAGGACGTTTCCCGTGGCGTCCTTCACGGCCCGGATGTTGGGCACGCAGGCGGCCAGTTCGAGGACCGTGTCGTTGGAGAGATTGACGCCGGTGCGATACGGCACGTTGTAGGCGATGATCGTCCGCCCGGTCTGGTCGGCCACGGCCCGGAAGTGCTCGACCAGACCGTCCGCGGGCGGCCGGTTGTAGTACGGCGTGACGACCAGATAGCCGTCCACGTCCATGGACTCGTACGACGCGATGCCGCTCGCGACGTGCTTGGTGGAGTTGCCGCCGACACCGACGTAGACCGGTAATTCCCCGGCCACCGCGTCGAGTACCGCGGCGACGAGCGACTTCTGCTCGCCGGGCTCGATCGTCGGACTCTCGCCGGTCGTTCCGAGCAGGACGAAGCCGGCCAGCCCCAGGCCCTTGTAGTGCCCCACCAGACGCTGCAGCGACTCCAGGTCGACGGCGCCGTCGTGGAACGGTGTCACGAGGGGGAGATATACGCCTTCCAGCTTGTTCACCCGTCAGCCTCCAGCATCTGGTTCCGGGAACAACGAGAAGTAGATCAACGACCCCCGTAGGAACGGCTGTTGATGGTGCGAGCGTATCCAACCGGGGGTGCGCGGGGGGACGTACAAGACGCCATTCGATGGGGATCGTCCCTCTTGTTCCGGCGGCCTATCCGTGTCGGGCAGAAACCTGATCCCTGACCTTCCTGGCCGGGTCCGGGGTCAAGGGCAAGACTGGCCCCGCCGTTCCTCCACGCCTTCGTGCGTCCTGTACGGCGGCGGAGGGCCCGCACATCACCACCAGGAGATGATCTTGGACGCGAACGTCCTGTTGTTGCACGTCATGAAGAACGTACTGCCGGAGCGTATCCACAACGCCGAGGAGCTCGGCCGCCTCACGGTGATCACCGAGCCGGGTCACGTACAGCAGTACGGCCCCGATGTGGACGTCCATCTCGTGGAGAGCGTGCAGAACCTGGAGGTGATGCGGGCGAAGGTGCTCGAAATCCTGCGCGAGCGCCGTATCGACCGTATCTTCGCCCCGTTCGAGCTCGGCCAGTCGGCGGCGGGCTACCTCCGCTCGTACTTCGGGCTGCCCGGTACCGGCCTCGACGTGGCCAACAACTTCTCCAACAAGTACGTGATGAAGCAGCGCCTCGCGGCCGGCGGGCTGCCCGTCACCGACTTCCGCCTCGCGGCCGGGCTCCATCAGGTTCCCGAGGCCGCCGACCGGCTGGGCTGGCCCGTCGTCATCAAGCCCGTGATCGGGGGCGGCTCCATCAACGTGAGCGTCATCGACGGGCCCGAACACTTCGAGGAGTTCTGCCGGACGCCCGCCGCCGAACGCCTGCGCGCACTGCCCGTACCACTGCTCGCCGAGCGGTTCGTGCGGATGAGCGCCGAGTACCACTTCGACGCCGTGGTCGAGAACGGCCAGGTCCTCTTCTCGGTCGGCTCGCGCTACTCCTCGCCCGTCCTCGCTCGCGACAGCTTCCTGGGCTCGTGCATCCTGCCGCCCGACGACCCCACGCGTCAGCGCATGACGGACATGCACGCGCAGGCGGTGAGCAGTCTCGGGCTGGATTCCGGCGTCACACACATGGAGTTCTTCGAGATGCCCGACGGCTTGCTCGCGGGTGAGATCGCCTGCCGGCCCGCGGGCGGGTCCTTCCCCGAGTGCATCCGCATGCACACCGGCGTCGACCTCTGGCGCGCCTGCCTGGAGGTGTCGCTGGGGCTCAGCCCGAAGCTGGAGCTGAAGGCCGAGGAAGGCGTGCTGGCCCACTGCCACCTCCCCGTGTCACCCGGGCGGATCGTCGAGCAGACGTCGGAGGAGGAACTGGCCGCGCTGCCGTCGGTCGTCCGGGTCGACATGCTCCGGAGAAAGGGCGATGTCGTCCCGGCCCACCTGAACTCCGCGTCCGCCAGCGCTGTTGTCTACGTCCGTGGCGACAGTCCGGAGGAGGCCGAGGCCGCGATGCGGCGCGTCGTCGAGGCGTACAAGATCGAGATCGTGCCGGAAGATTCCTGATCACACGGCTCCGGTGCCACGGAATTCAGCGTCATGTCCGGATGATCCCGGATATTCGAATTCTGTGACTCGCGGTGGTTCCTGCTGCCTTCCTGATTAGGCCCTACCGATTGATGATCGCTCGCGGGACTGCTCTTCCCCCTGTGGGCGATGGCAGCATCGCCGTGGGAAGTGGCGCCAACAGCAGAACTTCCCACGGACAGTCATCGCGGCCGTAAACCTTGCGGTTCGCGTTCGGCCCACTCCTGCTCCGAAAGTGTCCATGCCCCACAGCCGAACCCCTGTGCATCGTCAGGCGGACCACAGTAAGCACACCGGACTTCGATTAGAGCCGTTCGCAGGCGTCTTCTACAACGCGGGACGCCCCGGCGCGGCATCCGCGTTCATCGCCTCGTCCACGGAGGCGGGGGAGGCGGCCCGACGAGAGTCCGACGCCTTCGCCGGACTTCCCCCACACCACGTTCTACGTCTGGTCCTGCCTCACGAGGGCTTCGACCACGACGACTCCGGGCGCCTGCTGCGCGCATGGCTGCCCCGCGGCGTACTGAGGGCCGATACCCGCCCCGCGCTCTACGCGTACGAGCAGCGTGAGCCCTCCGGCGCCGTGCTGCGCGGACTGATCGGCGCACTGCGCGGCGATCGGCACCCGACCGGCGGAGTGGCCCCGCACGAGGACGTCGCGGCGGATGTCGTCGACCGCCTCACCACCATGCTCGCCGGCCTCCGGGCCGACGTCGAACCCCTGCTGCTGTGGTACCGGGGCACCGGCACCGTGGCGTCCGTCATCGGCACCGCCACCGAGCGGCCCCCCTTACTTGAGGCGGTCACCGGCCACGGCACCGTACACCGGCTGTGGGCGGTCACCGCCGAGCAGGAGATCACGGCCGTCCAACGCGAACTGGCCGTCAGCCAGGCCGTGATAGCCGACGGACACCACCGCTTCGCGGCGCACACCCGGCTCAGCGGGGAGGCACGACCGCACGACCGGCCCGCCGGATTCTGGGACCACGTCCTGGCACTCGTCGTCGACACCGAGCAGCACTCGATGACACCGCGCGCCATCCACCACGTGGTCCGCGACGTCCCCCTGCCCACCGCCCTGGACCGGCTCGGTCCGGCGCACCCGTACGAGATCTGCGAGGGCACGCTCGCGGCCGCCCTCACCCGGCTGGCCGCCCACCGGGACCGCCGGATCGCGCTGCTGAGCGACGGCGAACGCCACTGCCTCACCCACCTCGGGCCGACACCGCCCGAACCGGACCTCACCGATGCCGAGCTGGCGGCCCGTCACCTCCTGCCCCGGATCGGCGGCACCGGCGCGCCGCACGCCGAAGCCATCGACTCCGCCGCGTACGCGGCGGCCGAAGCGGGCCGGGCGGGCGGGTCGCCGTACTGCTCAATCCACCTGACGAAGCCGACATCCGCCGCGCCGCACTCGCGGGACGTCGACTTCCCAGAAAGTCGACGTACTTCCCGCTCAAGCCGCCCCTCGGCCTGGTCATGCGGGTGCACACGAGTCCTGAGCCGGAACCGATGAAGGAGGAACGATGTCCCACCCTTCCCCCGAACTGACCGCCAAGCATGAAGCCGTCCATGTCGTCGTGGCGCCTCCCCGCACCGCTTCGACGGCCTTCGCCCGGGTCCTCTGGAACAACCCCGCCGTCGGCTACTACGCCCACGAGCCCTTCGAGGCCGGCTACTTCGAGGGATACGGCCCGGAACACGCCTGGGAGTCCGTGCGCGACGCCGTCGACCTGTCGGCCGTGGTCGGCGCGAAGAGCGGGAACTCGCTGCTGATCAAGGAGATCGCCTTTCAGGTCGGCGAGCGCATCGGGGAACTCCTCGCGGTGGCCACCTCCGTGCCCGTCTTCCTGATCCGCGATCCGCGACTGACGATCAGCTCACGGCGGGAGGTCAAGCGCAGGGCGGGAAGCTCGCTGGAGTTCCCCCTGGCCGAGACGGGCTGGCAGGCGCTCGACCGGCACATCACGCACTGCCGGGACAACGGCATCGACTACGTCCTGGTCGACGCCTTCGACTTCCGCTCCCAGCCGGCCTCCGTGATGAGCCAGGTCAGCGCACGCCTCGGCCTCGACTTCGACCCCGCTCAGCTCACCTGGGAGCCGCGCCCGGACATGGCGCTGAGCAACCACCGCACCACAGGTGTCGACCACTTCTTCACCCGCGTGCTGAACAGCAAGGGCATCGAACCGCCCATGGAGACCGTCCCCGAGCTCACGGAGTTCCCCGAGGACGGCGGCCTTCGAGCGCACGTTCGCTGGGCCGTGGACCTGTACCAGCACCTGCTCGACGACCCCAAGCGGATCGCCCCGCGGTCCTGACGAGGAGCGGTTCGCACCATGCGAGTCGAGACAGCCGAACGATGTCCCCCGAGAGTCACAGGCGGTTGAGCGCAGCATGCCCACGATTCAGTCCCCGGACGAGTTGTTCATCGACGACCTCTACGTGAATCTGCAGCCGATCCTCGACCGGCAACTCCTGCTCAAGTGCGAGGGATTCAACTTCGCGGGTTCCGTCAAGCTCAAGGCCGCGACCTCCATGGTGGAGGCCGCCGAGCGCGAGGGCCGGCTGAGACCGGGTTCCGTCCTCGTGGAGTCCTCGTCGGGGAACCTGGGGGTCGCCCTGGCCGTGGTGGCGGCCAGCCGGGGCTACCAGTTCGTCTGTGTCACGGACCCGAGGTCGAACGCCACCACCCGGGCCCTGATCGAGGCCGTCGGCGCACGCGTCGTCCTGATCACCAAACCCGACGCCGGCGGCGGATACCTCGGATCCCGCATCAGCTACGTCCAGGAACTCTGCCGGCAGAACCCCGCCGTCGTCTGGCTGAACCAGTACGCCAGCCCGTACAACTGGCAGGCCCACTACGAACTCACGGCCCCCGCCATCGACAAGTACCACCCCGACCTGGACTATCTGTTCGTCGGCGCGGGCACAACGGGCACCCTGATGGGCTGCGCCCGCTACTTCAGGGAACACCGGCCCGACGTACGCATCGTGGCGGTCGACAGCGTCGGCTCCGTGACGTTCGGCGGCTTACCGACGCCGCGGTACATCCCGGGTCTGGGCACCAGCAGGCGGCCGGAGATCCTCGACGGGAGCCTCGTGGACGAGGTCATCCTCGTGGACGAGGCGGACACGGTCACCACATGCCGTGAACTGGCCCGCCACGGCTATCTGTTCGGAGGCTCCACCGGAACCGTGGTCAGCGCCGCACGCAACCGCCTCCCCGAGGGAGGAGACGCCGTCGCGGTGGCCATCGCCCCCGACCTCGCCGATCGCTATGTCGACACCCTCTACAACGACGCATGGGTGATCGAGACCTTCGGTCCGCTTGCGGGCCTGCACGCCGCAGACCCCTCGGAACTTCCGCTCTAGGCCTCCTGCCGCGCCTTCGCACGGCAGCCGAAACCTCACCCACGACGGAGAGACCCAGTGAACGTGCCCACCCAGCGCCTCGATGTCACCGCGGCACCGTCCGCCGCCTCACAACTCCCTCCCTACGGTGCCACCGTCTGGCTCACCGGACTCCCGAGCGCCGGCAAGACCACCATCGCCTCCGCCACCGCCGGAAGACTGCGGGCCCGTGGCCGCCTCGTGGAGGTGCTCGACGGCGACGAGATACGTACGTTCCTGTCCGCGGGCCTCGGCTTCAGCCGCGCGGACCGGCACACCAACGTGCAGCGCGTCGGCTACGTCGCCGACCTGCTCGCCCGCAACGGCGTGCTCGTCCTCGTCCCGGTCATCGCGCCCTACGCCGACAGCCGCGAGGCGGTCCGCAGTCGCCACGAGGCGACCGGCACGCCGTACCTGGAGGTGCACGTGGCCACTCCGGTCGACGTGTGCTCCGTACGCGATGTGAAGGGCCTGTACGCCAAGCAGGCCGCGGGCGAGCTGACGGGCCTGACCGGGGTCGACGACCCGTACGAGCCGCCGACCGCCCCCGATCTCCGGCTCGACACCCAGTCGCTGACCGTGGACGAGTCGGTGTCGTCGGTCATCGACCTCCTGACCGCGAGGGGCCTCGTCTGATGGCCACCACGGTGGCGCCCGGCGGTATACGCGACACCCTGCACCGGTCCGGTCACCTGGGCGCGCTGGAGTCGGAGGCGGTGCACATCTTCCGTGAGGTGGCGGGCGAGTTCGAGCGGCCGGTGATCCTGTTCTCCGGCGGCAAGGACTCCATCGTCATGCTGCATCTGGCGTTGAAGGCGTTCGCCCCGGCGCCGGTTCCCTTCTCGCTGCTGCATGTGGACACGGGACACAACTTCCCCGAGGTCATCGAGTACCGCGACCGTGTGGTGGCCGCACATGGGCTGCGGCTCCATGTGGCCTCCGTACAGGACTACATCGACCGGGGTGTGCTGCGCGAACGTGCC
>NZ_JAQMYP010000032.1 GCF_028369295.1 Streptomyces sp. HD | reverse complement strand
GACGTCGAGATTCGCAAGGTCATCCGAAGCAAGAACGCGATCGAGAGCGTCAAAGCCCGCATCCGCAGGTCTGTCCGCGCCCGCGGGCACTTCCCCAACGAGGCCGCCGCCCTCAGTTGCATCTACATGGCGCTGCTGAGCCTGGACCCGACGGACAAGGGCCGCAAGCGGTGGACCATGCGTTGGATGGGTTCGGGGCGTCCTCTGCAACTGGGGCCAGCTTGGCGAAGAAGGCCTTCCAGGCGGCTCGGTCATTCCGGATGCCTTCCATGAAGCCGGCCACCTGCTGCAGCGTGCCGTGCATGAACTGCACCCGGGGCGGCGCGTTCTCAAGACCGGGGAGGCGTTTGTGCACCACGGCTGCGGCTCGTGGGTTCCGGAGTACCTCGCCGAGGATCGATGAAAGACCGTAGGACATCGAGGCTTCTTGAGTGGGACCACCGGGGACGTCAGGGGTGCAGGGCGGTCACGGCGGTGCTGAGGTGCTGTTTGAGCGTAATACGGGTGTCCGCAGCGGCTTCTCGCGACAGTGAGGTACCGGTGGTGAGCGCCTTGCGTACCGCGAGAAAGTCGGCGGGGCTGTTGATGCATTCGGCGGCGACCAGGGCGGGGCCCCGGTAGCGCAGCGTCGTGTGCTGTCCGGGGCGCTTGCCGGCGCGGACGATGACGTCGTCGTCCGGTCCGGCCAGGCCCGCGATCTGCAGCTTCAGGCTGCCCTGGTCGGACCAGAACCACGGCACACTGCGGTAGGGCTGAGGACGGCCGACCAAGGTCGTGGCAGCCGCCCGGGCCTGTTCGGCGGCGTTGTCGACGCTTTCCAGGCGGAGGCGCCGCACGCGCCCGCGAGTTGGGGAGGGATCGGGAAGGTTCGCGCAGTCGCCGACGGCGAGGGTGTGACCGTCGGAGGCCAGTGACCTGTCGTCGACCACGATCCCGTTGTGGCAGTGCAGGCCCGCTGCCGCGGCGAGGTCGTCGCGCGGGCCCGCGCCCACACCGACGAGAACTAGGCGGGCGGGCAGGCGAACGCCGTTGTCCAACTCCACAGCCGCGACGACGCCCTGGCCGTCGTCGGTGAGACGGGTGGGACGGACACCGGTCAGCACGTGGATCCCGCAGGCCCGGTGCGCCCTCTCGACGACCTCCGAGGTGACGGGGCTGACCACGCGGTTCATCAGGCTGGAGGCGGCCTCGACCACGGTCGTGCGGACGCCCGCAGCGACTGCGGCGGCGGCCACCTCCAATCCGACGAAGCCGCCGCCCACCACCACCATGTGGTCGGCGGCGTCGAGACGGCGAGCGAGAGACATCGCGTCGTGCAGGTCTCTCAGCACGACCACTCCCTCAAGATCGGCGCCTTCCAGCGGCAAACGCCGCGGTGCCGCTCCGGTGGCGAGGACCAGGCGGTCGAAGGCCCACCGACGGCCGGCGGCGGTGACGGCGCTGCCAGTTCCGTCGCCCGCCAGGTCGAGGTGCTCCACGCGCTCGTCCAGAACCAGGTCGATGCGGTGGTCGGCGTAGAACTCCGGCGTACGCAGGGCCAGGGAGTCGACGGTTGCCGTGCCGTTGAGGAAGGCCTTGGACAGGGGCGGACGAGCGTATGGCGCGTGTGGTTCGGCGCCGAGGAGGGTGATGGGTCCTCGCCAGCCGAGTTCCCTGGCGCTGCTCGCCGTCTGGACGCCCGCTTGCCCGGCGCCCACGATCAGGAGACGGCGGTCAGTGGTCACAGCTGCGCCTTCGGGATGGTGACGTGGACGTGTTGTCCCTCGGCAAGGGGGAGTTGGCAGGACAGCCGTGAGGTGTCCTGCCGGTCGACGGCGGTGCAGTCCAGCATCTCGTCCTCGTCCTCGCTGATCGGCGGGAAGTCCTCGGCGTTCCGCTCGTGCAGGAAGACGTGGCAGGTCGCACAGGACAACACGCCCCCGCACTGTCCGAGCACCCCCGAGACACCGTTGCGTACGGCGGTCTGCATCACGGAGTCGCCGACCGCGCCCTCCACGGCCCGCTCGGTGCCGTCGGGCTGGGTGTAGAACACTTTGGGCATGGTGCTCCCTTCTGTCACCACGTGACGGGCAGGCTGGTCATGGGCTGGGTCAGGACATCGCGGTTGAACACCGGCTCGCCGGCCAGGTGGAGGCCGGGGATGCGCTTGAAGAGCTCGGCGATGCCCACCTGCAGCTCCATGCGGGCCAGGGGAGCGCCGAGGCAGTGGTGCAGGCCGTGGCTGAGCATCAGGTGCGGGTTGTCGGTCCTGGTGATGTCGAAGCGTGCGGGATTCTCGACGACCTCGGCGTCGTGGTTCACGGCACCGGGGTCGAAGCTGACGGCCTCGCCCGCGGCGATCAGCTGCCCGTCCACCTCGACGTCCTCCGTGGCGACGAACGGCACCAGGCCTCCGCCCCCGAACACGGGATATCCGATCGCCCACTGACTGTGGCGCAGGATCTCCTCCGCGGCGGTGGGAGCCAGACCGTCCGGGTCGGACACCAGCAGCGCGCGCTGGTCGTCGGAGCGCAGCAGCGACAGGACCCCGGTGGCAAGGAAAGTGGCGGTGTTGTCGAATCCGCCGACGATGAGGAGGAATGCGATGGGGAGGATCTCGGCATCGGTGAGCGTCTCGTCGCGTTCGCGGGCATGCGCCAGAGCGCTGAGCAGATCATCGCGCGGCTCCTCGCGGCGCTTCGCGATCAAATCCGTCATGTAGGCCGAGAGCTCTCCGAGATCGGCGGCGATCTCCTCCTCGCTCCTGCCCGCGACCGACAGCGTGGAGGAGCTCCACCGCTCGAACTTCTCCCGGTCCGAGGAGGGCACGCCCAGCAAGGAGCTGAGCATCTCGATCGGCAGGGACAGGGCGTACTCGGGTACGAGGTCGCGGACACCGCCGCGGGCCAGCATTCCGTCGATCAGCTCGCCCGCGAAGGCCACGGCGGAATCGCGCATGTCCCGGACCCGCCGGGGCGAGATCGCCTTCTGCGCCAGCTTGCGAAGCTTCGTGTGCTGGGGCGGGTCCTCGAACTGCAGCGTCGAGCGCAGGAAGTCGGGGAACGGCACGAAGAACGGTACGACCCGTTCACCGGTGCGGAACGGCTCCCGGACGAACCGGGGGTCGCCGAGCAGCTGCCGTGCCGTGCGGTTGCGGTGCACGATCCAGATGTCGCCGCCGTACGGCATGGTGACCTTGCTCATGGGCCGGTCGGCCAGGAGGCGACGCAGGTGCTCCACGGCCTCGGTGGCGGGCAGTGGGCCGAAGGGGTACTCGGTGCCGGCGTCGGTGGATGCGGTCATCGGCTTCTCCGGTTGGGCTGGGATGGGTGGCTCAGTCGGTGTGGGGATGCGGTGCGCCGACCAACTCCGGTTGTGCTTGGGGGGTGAGGGCCATGACCTCGTCGAACCGTTCGGCCACCGTCTCGATGGTCAGGTCGGTTTCGTGGATGCCCTGGGTGGTGATGACAGCCGTGCGGCTGACGCCTCCGCCCGCGGCGTTGAAGACCTCGCCGGTCACCCGGCAGGAGGGGTGGACCAGGTAGGCGGCCACAGGCGCCACGTGCTCGGGCAGGAGCTGGGTCCGCATGTACTCCATTACTTCGGGTGACAGCGAGTCGGCGGAGCTCTCGGCCATGCGGGTACCGGCGCCGGGTGCCAGGGAGTTGACGAGGATGCCGTGCTCGGCACCCTCCAGGGCCAGGTTGCGGGTGAGTGCGAAGACCGCGCCCTTGGAGCTGCCGTAGTGCGTCATCAGCGGGTTGCCGAGCATCGCCGCGGAGACGGTGTTGACCACTCGACCGGAGCCCGAGGCGATCAGGTGGGGCCATGCGGCACGGCACACGAACAGCGAGCCGAAGAAGTGCACGTCGAGGTGGCGCTGGTACTCCTCGGCCGGGACGTCCGCGAAGGGGGCGGTGCGCACGATGCCGGCGTTGTTGATGACCGCGTCGAGCCTGCCGAACTCCTTGACGGCAGTGTCGACGACCGTCGCGGCCCCGCTCTCGGTGGACACGTCGGCCCGGCACGCGACGGCCTTCCCGCCCGCCGCAAGGATCTCGGCGACGACGTCGATCGCGGGGTCGTCGCCGGCCACGCCGGAGCCGTCGACGCGGGCCCCGAGGTCGGCGACGACGACACCGGCGCCGCGCGCGGCCAGCAGCAGCGAATGCGCCCGGCCGATACCGCGTCCGGCACCGGTGACCACGACAACGCGGTCTTCGAACGAGAGAGTGTCCATGTATCAGGTCCCAACTGATCGGTGGGCGCCGCGCCGCTGGCCGGCCCCCTTGCGCGAGCTGTTGTCAGGGGCGGTTGGCTCCGCCGCTCGCCTGGACCGGGACCTGCCAGACGGTCCCGTTGCGGTTCTTGCGGGATTCCTCCCAGTCCAGAACGTCCAGGCCGGCGCAGACGAACAGGGTCCGGCGGCCTTCGCCGCCAAGAACGCAGGCGGGCGGCAGGGCCTCGGTGACGTCGAAGCGGATCACGTCGGTGATCGCACCTCCGGCGGTGAACCGTGCCACGGCGGGCACCGAGGGCAGCCCCGCCCAGACGCCTCCGTCGTCGTCCAGGCAGATGCCGTCCGGCAGGGACGGTGTCGTGGCGAAGATCCGCCGCCCGCTCAGGCGACCCTGCTCGTCGCGGTCCATGACAGTGATGCGGTCGGCGAAGGCCTCCGCGGTCAGCACGTGGCGGCCGTCGGCGGTGACTGCGATGCCGTTGGCGCCCATGAAGCCGTCCAGCTCGGTGAGGGCTCGGGACGCGCCGTCGGGTTCCACGACGAGCAGCGCGGACTCGCGCGGAGCCTCGCCGGCGAACAGGTCGAAGCCGAGCTGGGTGACGTAGGCGCGGCCGTCGCCGTCGACGACCATGTCGTTGATCGACCCGGTCGCCAGGTCGCGCAGGTCGGCGTACTCCGTCAGCCGCACCCCGTCGTAGGCGAGGACGAGCCGCTCGTGCATGGAGGTGACGATCAGCGTGCCGTCGGGGAGCCAGCCGAACCCGCCCGGGATGACTTCGACTCCGTTCACCGAGGCGCGCCGGGAGAGGTCGAGCACTGTGTGCGGCGTCCCGTCGGCGTCGAGGCGCAGGATGCGGTGGGCGTACATGTCACTGAACCAGAAGGCCCCGTCGTGCCACCGCGGGCACTCGGCCCAGGTGAACCCGCTCGACAGCTTGTGGGGTGTGAGCGGGCGGGCGTCGGCGAACGGGTCGACGGCGGTGTCGGTCACGGTTCCTCCTGGCACGGGCTGGCAGCGGGTGGTGGATGCGGAGTGACGGGGGACGGGCGGCGTTGGTCAGAAGGGCAGCGGATGAGCGAACTTGGCCCGCAGCAGCCCGCCGATCTCGGCGACGGCGAGCCGCCCCCTGGCCAGGTGGTCGGACTGCATGAGGAAGCCGTGGTAAGAGCCCGGGTAACGCGTGAGAGTGGTCTGCACGCGGGCCTCGCGCAGCCGGGCGGCATACCTCTCAGCCCAGTCCCGGAGCGGATCGCACTCCGCCGTCACCACGATGGCCGGGGGCAGACCGGTGAGGTCGTGGGCGTAGGCCGGGATGCGGTACGGGCTGTCCGGGTAGCCCTGGCCGCCGTCGGCTGTCTCGTTGAGGAACAACACGTCGTCCCGGCTCAGGATCGGCGCGTCGGCGCACTCGGTGATCGACCGGGCCCCCAGGTCTCGGTCGAGGCCGGGATAGACGAGGACCTGGCAGCTGATCGCCGGGCCGCTTCGATCGCGTGCCGCGAGGGCCACGGCGGCGGCCAGCGTGCCTCCGGCGCTGTCGCCGATGACGACGAGCCGGTCGGGGTCGCTTCCGATGTCGTCGGCGTGTTCGGCGGTCCAGAGCGTGGCGGCGTAGGCGTCGTCGAACTGTGCGGGGGGCGGAGATTCGGGGGCCAGGTGGTATTCCACGGACACGACCGTGGCCCCACTGCTGTGGGCGAAATGACGAGCGAGTGGCTCGAAGGAGTGGTTGGAGCCCATGCACATGCCGCCGCCGTGCAAATACACCAGCACCGGCGCCCGGTCGCCGAGGGAGGGACGGTGGATTCGCAGCGGGATCTCCCCCCAGGGGCCGTCGATCCGGAGATCCTTGGTCTCGGCCATGACCGGCAGGCCCTTCGGGAAGGGCATGGCTTCGAGGTCTTCGCGCAGGGCGGCGATGCCGCGCTTGCGCATCGGCGGCGTGTCGGCGACGGCGGCGGCGATCGCCGCGGCGTCCGGGTCCAGCGGGGGAAGCTGAGGGCACATGGTGGTCTCCGGCGTCGGTGGCGGCTCAGTTCGCGAGAACGGCGTAGTCGCCGCGGATGAGGAGCGGGGCACGGCGATGCGTCAGGACGTCGGCCCGCGCTGCCATGGCGTCGGCGACGAAGGGCTGGGACCGCAGATAGAACTCACCCTCGGCCGCCTGGTCGAAGAACACCCTCGCAGCGTCCACCGGGTCCATCGCCTGCGCCTTGATCCTCAGCATCGCGGCGCGGTGGTCTTCCGCAGCGGCGATGTCGCTGTCTTCGACGGCACCGGCGGACTCGAAGATGTCCGACGCCACCGCGCCCGACAGGACCGCCTGGACATGCACGTGATGAGCGTGCCCGGCGAGCTCGACCTCCTGGTGCAGGCATTCGGTCAGGGCCAGGACGGCGTGCTTGCTCATGATGTACGGCGCCTGCAGTGGACTCGCGCTGACCCCGCCCACCGAGGAGAGGTGCCAGACCCAGGACTGCCCCGGCTCGGCCGTCATCCGGGGCAGAAACGCCTTGATGCCGTGGAAGACACCGCTGATGTTGATGGCGAGAAGCCGCTCCCAGTTCGGCACCGGCGTATCCCACAGATACCCGAACTGCTCGACTCCGGCGTTGTTGACCAGCAGCCTGACAGGACCGGCCTCGGCGATCGTGCGTTCCGCCAGCCGTTCCAGGGCCTGAGGGTCACGCACGTCGCAGGTCACGTCGAGAACGCGGGCGCCGACGGCCTCCAGCTCGGCACGCAGCTCGGCGATGGCACGGGTGTCGACGTCGGCCAGCACCACGGTCATGCCGAGCTCGCGTGCGGCGTAACGGGCCAGACCCGCTCCGACGCCGGCACCGGCCCCGGTGATCACGGCGATGCCCCCGCCGAACAACTCCTGTGCGGAAGTCATCGGCCGTTCCCTTCATGTTCGGCGACGATCTCGCGGACGGCTCGTGCGACGGGTGCGAACGTCCGCTCGGGACTCTGGATTGCCGGGGTGTCCATGTTGTTGTGGCAGATCGCGACGGCAACCCGGTCACGGAGGTCGGCCCACGCGACGGAGCCTCCCGCGCCGGGGCTGTAGATGATGTCGCGGTGGTCGCCGACCAGCGGATCGGATGCCTCCGGTTCGCCGCCGAGCCAGAACCCGTTCGCGCCGAACCAGACCGGGATGGTCAGGATCCGGTCCGGGGCGTGCGGGTCCTGGCGCGGCCGGGTGAAGGTGGCCACCCGGTGCGGTGAGAGCAGCCGGGTACCGTCGAGTTCACCCCCCTCGGCGAGCATCGCGAAGATCCGGGCCACGGAACCGGCGGTGGCGATCGCGCCCGCTCCGGGGTCCACGGCCTGTTGCACGGTGCGCTGGTTGTGGGCGTCGGATCCCGGGAAGACCGCCGGCGGGCTGACGTTGTGATCGTCGACGGTCCCGAACTCGTTACCGCCGTACAGCGTGGCCACACGCCCCAAGTCGGGGTCGGGAACGCCGAGATGGAAGTTCTCGACACCCAGGGGCGTACAGATCTCCTCCGCGACGAAGACGTCGAAGGGACGGTGCGCCGGGTCCGTGCGGAGCACGACCTCACCGATGATCCACCCCCACACGAGCACGTGGTACGCGCTGGTGGTGCCCGGCTCGAAGACCGGCCTGAACTCGGCGATGCGGCTCGTCATCCACTCCCAGTCCGCCATCAGGTCCGGCGTGACACCCTCGGGCATCTGTGGGATCCCCGCGCGGTGCGACAGCGCCTGCTCGACCGTGATCGTCTCCTTGCCGTGGGCGGCGAACTCGGGCCAGTACCGCGCGATGGGAGCCCGCAGGTCCACCAACCCGCGCTCGGCCTGCAGGTGGAGCGCCGTCGCCGTGACCCCTTTGGTCACGGAGAACACCGGGAAGAGAGTGCGCTCGTCGACCGGTGTGCCGCGCTCGACGTCGGCGAGACCCGCCACGGCGTCGACGATCAGCTCGCCACGGTGGTAGGCGGCCACGGCGATGCCGGTCTCGCCCAGTTCCAGGGAACGTTCGAGGGCTTTCGTGATGCGTGGGTCATGGGTGGCCAAGGCGGTCATCGGCTCTCCTTGGGCGACGTGCGGGTGAGGGCCTTGCGTAATGCCGCAACCGCGGCCCCGCTGCTCGGTGTTGACGCTAGGCCCGGTGTAGGGGCACTCCGGCGCGCTGTTCCGGTGAGTGGACGGCTTTCCGGCCGGCGCTGTCAGACCGACACGTCACGCTTCACCAGCAGCCATCGGCCGTCCTCACAGCGCCGCAATTCGTCGCGATAGGAACCCGTGACCAGGATCGAGGCCGGGGCGGCACAGGAGACCAGGAGACCAGGAGGAAGGAGGAGAACGCCCGGGCGTGCTCAGCCTCGACATACACCTCCTGGTTGGTGACGATGTGCCTGTTGCCGGAGCCGGGGCCGGCGTGGCCAAGAGCACGCATCCCGCCCAGCCCTTCGAGGACCTCCGTGTGTCCCCGCCAAGCCGTACCGGTCATGTGCCACTCCACGTCGTCGGCGAGCAACTCGCCCATCTGCGCCACGGTGCCTTCGTCGGCCATGCGGGCGAACGCGTTGAGGACGTTCACGATCCTGGAGACGTCCGGTGTGTCCTTCGGGTCCGTCTGGGGGAGTTGCATGTCTCTCCTGCCCTCGGTGGATGGCGGAACGAGCCGGTGTCAAATGCGGCGCGGGGTCCGAGCCCCCGCGACCGACTGTGCGCCCGGAGCGGCCCGCCACCGGAGCGAACGTCCACTCACCGGACACCTCCTGCGTGAGGGCCCTTCATCCGGGGGATTTTGGAAGCCGACCGTAGTCCTCGCCGACATGGAGGCCGCTTCCGTGACACCAGACGCCGACGCTCAGACCAAGGAAGTGCAAGGACGGGACCTCTCGGTCACGCTCGAGGACGGCGTCGGGCTTCTTGTCATGCGAAGGCCGCCCGCCAACTACTTCGACGAGCACCTGATCGGCCGGATCGTCGACGCCGCCCGCGCACTCGACGAGGACCCACAGTGTCGAGCCATCGTGCTCGCCGCCGAGGGCAAGCACTTCTGCGCTGGCGCGAACTTCGGTAACGGAGGCGGTTTCGACCAGGACCGGGTAGGAGTGTCGGAGCGCCTTTACCGCCGCGCCGCGCAGCTCTTCGAGATCGGGGTCCCGATCGTCGCCGCCGTGCAGGGCGCGGCTGTGGGCGGCGGTCTGGGCCTGGCCTGCGCGGCCGACTTCCGCGTCGCCGACGCAGGCGCGCGCTTTGTCGCCAACTTCGCGCTGTTGGGCTTCCACCAGGGCTTCGGGCTGAGCGTGACGCTGCCGGAACTCGTCGGCCGACAGGCCGCCACGGACATGCTGCTGACCGGCCGGGCGGTCAGGGGTGAGGAGGCCCACGCGATGGGGCTCGTCGATCGGCTGTCCGGCCCCGGCGCGCAGCGCGAGGCGGCTCTGGAGTGGGCGCGACGGCTGGCTGCCGCGGCACCCCTCGCCGTCAGGTCGATCCGCTCGACGCTGCGTGGCGACCTTTCGCGCAGGGTCGGTGACGCGCTGGCACACGAGCTGTCCGAGCAGGCCCGCCTGTGGGCGACCCGCGACTGCGCCGAAGGCATCGCGGCGAGTGTTGAGCGGCGACCGCCGGTGTTCCGCGGGGAATGACGACGAGGGCCGTCGCTGCCCGTCCCGACGGCCTGCGACGGCGATCAGTTCTCGGCGCGTGCGGAGAAGACGTAGTCCGCCGGGTCGGGCGCGCGCAGCATGGCCCAGTAGTCGACCAGACGCCACGGGCAGCTGACCCACGCGCGCCCGGCCCTGTTGCGGTAGTAGCCGTTTGCCGTGCCGCCGTGCTTCCAGACCGTCTTGTCGAGCTCGTCGTCGACGCGGCGGTTGTACGTGTCGGTGGCCTCCCGGGTTGGCTCCAACGAGGTGAAGTCGTTCTCGATCAGGTACTGGAGGCTTTCGACGACGTAGTTGACGTGTTCCTCGCTCGTGACGTTGTGGCCGCCCCCGTGGTTGGGTGCGGCGTTCGGGCCCGCCGTGACGAAGAGGTTGGGGAAGCCGGGAACGGTGATGCCCAGGTACGCCCGCGGGTTCTGGTCGGCCCACTCGTCGCTGAGCCTGATGCCACCGCGGCCCACGACATCCAGGAATCCGAGGTATTCGAGCTTGAAACCGGTGGCCCAGATGATGACGTCCGCCGCGATGAACCTCCCCTCCGTCGTGACGACACCGTCGGGGCGGATCTTCTGGAAGGACGCTCGGTGCACCGATACGTTGTCTCGTTTGACGGCTTGGAAGAAGCCGGGGTCCTTCACGATCCGTTTGGCAAACGGGGGGAAGTCCGGCGTCAGCTTCTCCTTGAGGTCGGGACGGTCGGCGAACGCCTCGTCCAGGTACCGCAGGCAGACCTGCATCACCGCGTCGTTGGCCGGAGAGGCCGAGACGTGCGTGGCGTACCACTCCTCGTCGATACGGGGAACAGGCCAGCCCTTGTCCGCGGCCCACCAGTACGTCTTGGTCCGGAACCACTGGTGGAAGTAGGGAATGTTCTCCAGCGCCCACCGCATCCCGTCGGGTACTTCGGCGGAGACCTTCCGCTCGGGGATCACCCAGTGCGGCTGGCGTGCCACGACGTCCAGAGACTCCACCTGGTCGGCGATGTCGGCGACGACCTGGACGGCCGTACAGCCCGCGCCGAGGACGACCACGCGCTTGCCGAACAGGTCGACATCCGGGCGCCACTCCGCCGTGTGCATCATCTCGCCCGCGAACGAGCTCGCTCCGTCGATGTCGGGGATCGACGGTCCGTTCAGTACGCCCGTGGCCGTGACCACGGCGTTGGCGCGATGCGTCCGGACGGTGCCGTCCCTGTGCTGGACGGTGATCTCCCAGATCTGGTCGTTCTCGTGCCAAGTACAGCCGAGCACCCTGGTCGAGAAGGTGATGCGCGGAAGGAGGTCGTACTTGTCGGCCACGCCCCGCAGGTAGGCGAGATACTCGGGTCCCGTCGGGTAGTACTTCGACCACCCGGGATTGAGCTCGAACGAGTAAGAGTAGAAGTGGCTCAGGGTGTCGACAGCGGCCCCCGGATAGGTGTTGCGTGACCACGTGCCGCCGAGGTCCTCGCGCTCCTCGAAGACCCGGCAACCGAAGCCGGCCTGGCCGAGCTTGATCGCGGCGTTCACGCCGATCATCCCGGCACCGATGATCGCGACGCTGAAGTCCGCGGGGGGAGTGCGGTTCCGCGTGACGGTCGGCCGCGTCGCCTCAAAGCCTCCCTGCTCCCGCAGATGGGGCATGTACTCCTCGCCGACGGTGTCATTCAGGCAGACCTCGGCCATCCGCCGGAAGAGCAAGTTCCCGGGGACCGCTATACGGGGCGTCAGCGGGCCGTCGAGGAGTTTGCGAGCCCGGGCGCGGATCTCGGAGGCGACCGCCGACGGATACTCGCCCATGACGGTCGGCGGGCGTCCCTCGTCCTCAGCGAGGCGGCGAGCCTCCGAGAGCTTGTCCCTGAACTCGTCGACGAGACTCGTGTCTCCGCTCACATGGACCAGCGACATCAGCAGCGCGCCCGGCTCGGCGACATCTATGGCCGCTGCGAGCGCCTCCCGGTCAACGTCGGTGACGGGGGAGAGGACGTAGGTGGGCTGGTTCGGGGATATCAAGGTCATCGGGGTACCGGGTCCTTGGCGAGTGGGTGAGCGTGGCGAACAACGCCGTGAGAGAAGTCGAGACGAGCGAGGAATCGTCGGGCTGAGGTCACTCGTGGGACGGGACTGGCGTCCTGTCGGAGCGCCGCAGAGGACAGGAGACGCCCCCGCCAGTGCGTCGGCTTCGGCGAGGCATCCCGGACGCGGCGTACCAGATGTCCATCGCGGCCATGCGTACGGCCTCGCCGGCCTCCTGCGTCGGCAGGGCGTCTACGGGCCCGCACAGCGAGAGTGCTGTGCGCACGTTGCTCCCGGATGGGCCGACGGGGGCGGCCACCACGGTGATCCCGGCTCCGCAGCCCTGGAAGTCGACAGCGACGCCGCCTCGGTCGCGGACGCGCTCGAGGTCGCGCCGGAGATCTCGGAGTGTGTGGATCCCGTACACGGTGGCAGGTGGCGCGAAGGCCAGGGTGGGCCAGTCGGTCTCGGCGAGCTGGGCGAGGAGGGCCCGGCCGGCGGCCGAGTGCACGGCAGGCTGCCGGGCCCCCAGACACCAACTGTCCCCGTTCTCCGGCCAGTCGCCGGTGCGTTCGAGGTGCAGCACGTCCGAGGCGACGAGGGTGCTCAGGTGCACGGTCAGACCGGTTAAGCGGTGCAGCGCGTGCATGAACGGCAGGGATGCCCGGTGGATACGGTCGCGCCGGACGACCTGCGAACCCAGTTCGAACATCCGGATGCCGAGGCTGTACTGATACCCCTCGCGTTCCACCCAGCCCAGTTCGACCAGACGCTGCAGGATGCGATGCGTCGACGAACGCGGCAGATCGGCCTGCCGTGAGATCTCGGCCAGCGTGAGTCTGGATCGGCCGTCGAATACCTGAAGCAGAGAGGCCACCCTGTCGATCATGGCGATGGGTGCGCCCTGGCTTGTCGGAGCCGTGGTCATAGTGGCCTCCCGGCATCGTCGCCCGGTTGCACGTTGCGACAACATGTCGCAAACTGACATGCCTGAGCCTACTGCTGGATTGCGAACACGTAAACGGATTGGATCCAATTTCCTCATACGAGTTGACCGTGCGTCGGCCGATGCGGCGGTACTGGCGCAGTGCATGGGAAGGTGCAGTCATGGTGAAGAGCAGCCGTCCGACGCTGACAGAGCGGCGGGCCGAGGAACTGCACATGACCATTGCGCGGAAGGCGGCCGAGATCTTCGTCGCCGACGGTGACACCTCGGCAACCGTCGAGCGCATCGCCGACGAGGTGGGCATGTCGACCCGTACTTTCTACCGCCACTTCCCCGTCAAGGAGGACGTGGTCCGGCCCTTGTTCCGGCACAGCTCGCGGATGGTCATGCAAGCGCTGCGGAACGCGCCCAAAGACGGCGATCTGGTGGAGGCGCTCGTCGCCGCTTGGACGTCGGAACTGGACGCGGGGCCGAACCTGAGCCCCTTCGGCCGACAGTTCCTGACGCTGGTGGCGTCGAGCCCGCAGCACCGCCTGCGGTGGATGGAGGTCGACGACGAACTGTGCGAGGCGATGGCCGAGTTCCTGCAGGAACGCATCGGAGAGGGTGAGGGCACCCTGGAGTCCGTATTGCCGGGCTTCCTGATTGTGCAGGCGACCCGTCAGGTCTTCATGTACTGGATCACGTCGGAGGCCGGAGAGGACATCGCGGACCTGTTGCGCGAGGCCTTCCGGATGGTGCTCGACGGCGTACGGACGAACCGCCCTGCTCAGCTGGCGCGCGGGTGAGCGAGGCGGCCTCTGGGGCCCCTCTGGAATCCTCAGGGGCGGATCAGTCCGCGGGGGTGTCCTCTGGTCCGAGAGCGCCGGATCGGTGCAACGCGGTGATCTCCTCAGCGCTGTAGCCGAGTTCGGCGAGTACGAGGTCGGTGTCCGCTCCTGTGGCCGCCGGTGCCCGGGGCGGCGTGGGAGCGGACCGACTCAGTTTTATGGGTACGCCGATGCCGCGGTAGGCGCCGTCCTGGACGACCATCGAACGGTGCCGCGCGTGCGGTGCGGACAGCGCGCCCTCGACGTCGTGGACCGGGCCGGCCGGGACCCCACGCGCCGTGAGGGCCGGCGCGAGGTCGTCCGCCTTCCGTGTCAGGAACGTCGGCTCCAACTCCGCCAACAGCTCCGGTAGGTGGGCCATCCGGTCCCGGTTGCGCCGGAAGCGGGGGTCCTCTGCCAGCCGGGGGACCCCAAGGACGTCAGTGAGTGCCGCAAACTGCGCGTCGCTGGCGGCGGCGACGAACAGGCGTCCCTGCCCCGCGGTACGGAACACCTGGTACGGGGCGACTGTAGGGTGCGCCGCCCCGGTGCGCCTGCCCACCTGGCCCGACTGCAGATAGCTCGCGGTATGCGGGTGCATGATCGACAGGGCCGCGTCGAACAGCGTCACGTCGACGAGCTGTCCGCGCCCGCTGTGTGTCCGCTCCAGCAGAGCGAGCAGGACACCCGCGAAAGCCTGGTGCGCGGCGGTGATGTCCACGATCGGTACCCCGACACGCAGCGGTTCACGGTCCGGTTCTCCGTTGACGCTCATCAGCCCGCCGTAGGCCTGGAGTACGGCGTCGTACCCTGGTAGCCCACCGAGCGGGCCGTCGGCGCCGTAGCCGGTGATCCGGCAGTAGACGAGCCGGGGGAACTCCTTCGAGAGGCGGGCCTCGTAACCGAAGCCCCAGCGTTCCATGCTACCGGCCTTGAAGTTCTCCACGACCACATCCGCCTGGGCGATGAGGTCGTGCAGCACGTCCCGGGCCATTTGCACCCGGAGATCCAGTGCCATATTGGCCTTACTGCGGTTGAGCCCCTGGTAGTAGGCGCTCATGGTCGCTGCCTCGTCGACGAACGGCGGTCCCCAGCGCCGCGTCTCGTCGCCCGAGGGGAACTCGACCTTGATCACCTCAGCGCCGTGGTCGGCGAGCATCTGCGCGCAGAACGGGCCGGCGAGGACCCGGCTCAGATCGAGTACGCGCACGCCCTGGATGGCTCCGGCCGCGCTCATCGCGTGCCACCTGCCACCAGGGGCCACCATGGACCGTCCTGACGCACCATGGCGGCGAGCTGGTCGTGCCAGTGACTCTCGTTGCCGAACTCCTCCCGCCAGGCCCACAACCGGGTCGTCGCCTGCCCGAGACGATGCTCGGCCGAGTAGCCGATCGCGCCGTGCAGTTGGTGGCCGATGGAGGCGACCAACTGTGCGCCCGCGGAGGCGGTGGCCTTCGCCGCGGCCACCGCCACAGCCGCGCCTGGATCGTCAGTCTCCACAGCCAGCAGAGCGGCGTCCGCACTCACCTGGAGAGCGGTGACCTCGGCGGCGAGCACGGCCAACTGGTGCTGCACCGCCTGGAAGTGGGCGAGCGGGCGACCGAACTGCTCCCGCTCGGTGATGTACCGGCCGGCCGATTCGAGTACGGAGCGGGCCGCTGCGCCGAGTTGAAGGGACCTGGCCAGCGCCCCTCGCCGCATCAGCGCAGCCGAGTCAACGCTGGGCGGCGCCACGACGGCGACAGGGTCGGCCAGTTCCACACCGTCGAGGATCAGCGTGTCACGCGGCTCACCGGCAAGGTTCTCGGCCGTCACCAGGCGCATGGCCTCCGCGCCCTGTTGCGGCACGGGCAGGACGGCCATCAGGGTCTCGCCACCGCAACGCACGGGCGTGACGACGTGATTCGCATGCCGCCCCCACGGCACTCGAATGCTTCCCGACAGCCGGAGTGCACCGCTTCGCCGCTCACCGTGAGCTTCGTCGAGGGACGCGACCACGAGCCCTTCGGGCAGGGACAGATCCGTGCGGGCCAGCATCCATCCCGCGAGGAACGCGGCCTCGGCCACCGGCACCCTGACGGCGTGAAAGGCGGTCAGATCGACCACCACGGCGAGAGCGCTCAGCCCGCCCCCGCTGCCGCCGGCCTCCTCAGGCACGCCCAGCAGATGGAACCCTCCTTGGCTCAGGTCCTTCCACACGCGATGGTCGAAGTCCGCCGAGGGCGTCCCCTCTGTGCTGTGGGCGCGCAGGATCGTGACGACTGCTGAGCGAATCTCCTTGTGCAGATCGGCGTTCATCGAACCCCCAGCCCACGCGCCACGACCGAGCGCAGGATCTCGTTGGTGCCGCCCCGCAGGGTGAACGCCGGAGAGTGAAGGACCGCCTCGGCCAGCAGCCCTTCCAGTCCGTCCGCGCCTCTTCGGGGCTCGGCGTCCGTCAGCTGCCGTACGGTCTCCACCACGTCCCCCTCGAACCGAGAGCCGAGATCCTTCACCAGCGCTGCGGCGATTTCGGTCGACCGTCCCTCGGCGAGAGCGGCGGCCACCGACAGCGACAGCTGGCGCAGTGTCCAGGCACGAGCCGTGAGCCTGCCGAGCGCCCGGTCCGCCACTGCGTCGCCCGGGCCGTAGGGCAGCTGCTCCGCCCAGGCACGCAGCAACGGCACCGTGCTCATCAGCCGCTCGGGGCCGGACCGTTCGTGCGCCAGCTCGGCGGTGACCTGACCCCAGCCGGCTCCGCGTTCGCCCAGCAGACTGTCCTCCGGGACGACGACCGAATCGAACACGACCTCGTTGAAGTGGTGCTCTCCGTCGATGGTGAGGATGGGCCGGATCTCGATACCCGGTGCCGGGAGATCCACGACGAACTGGGACAGGCCGGAGCGCCGGTCGTCCGGTGAACCGTCGGTGCGGACGAGGACGACCATCGCATGGGCGTAGTGCGCCCCGGTCGTCCAGACCTTCGTCCCGGAGACCTCCCAGCCGTCGGGCACCTTCCGTGCCCGGGTGCGCACCGACGCCAGGTCCGAGCCCGCATCGGGCTCGCTCATGCCGATGGCGAAGTAGCACTCGCCGCGGGCGATCGCGGGCAGGTAGCGGTGCCGCTGCGCCTCGGTGCCGTGACGCAGAAGGGAGGGTGCCATCTGCCGGTCGGCGATCCAGTGGGCGGCCACGGGCGCGCCGGCGGCCAGCAGTTCCTCGGTGACGACGAAGCGGTCGAGAGCAGACCGGCCATGGCCTCCGTAGGCGGTGGGGAGTGTCATGCCGATCCAGCCACGCGCCCCGAGGCGACGGCTGAACGCCGGGTCCGGGGCGGACATCCAGGCGTCGCAGCGCGGGGTGAAGGTTCCTGCCTCGCGCTCGCTGTCCAGGAAGCCTCGTACTTCTTTACGGAGCTCACGCGCTGCGGGGCCGAGCTGGTACGGGGAGAGATGGATTGTCGCGCTCAACCGGACTCCTCCTTCAGGTCCGGTCCACGCTATGAGATTGGATCCAAAAAAGTAGCCGGTGTTCCGTTGAGTGGACGGAACACCGGCTTGCAGGTCAGCTCACGGGTGGTCGCGCCACCGCTCCTGCTTCGAGCATCAGGTTCAACTGGGCCTCGGAGCCCGCGCGGTGGGCGTCCATGAGGTCGGCCAGGCGCTGCGTGTCACCGGCCCCCAACGCGATGACCATCTTCTTGTGCTCGGCGAGGATGCGTGCCCGCCCGGCGCCGTCGTAGAGATAGACCGAGTGGTACGGCAGCGCCCAGGTCCAGATGCGCTTGATCTCGCCCACGACGAGGCTCAGGTCGCTCAGGCCGAAGATCGCCATGTGAAACCGGCTGTTGAGCGTGCGCATGCGCGGCAGGTCGAGATCGGCGGCAGCCCGCTCGACCTCCTCGGCCAGGGCCTCAATCTCCGCGAGTTGAGCGGGTGTGGGCCGCGGCAGACTACGGATCACCTCGGTCTCCAGCAGCCGCCGCATGAGGTATACCTGGTCGAACTCCGACCGGCTCAGGCGGGCGACGGCGAAACCGACGTGGTGCACGTGAACGACCAACCCGTCCGCAACGAGTTGGCGCAGTGCCTCGCGTACCGGCAGGCGGCTCACCCCCAGGGCGGCCGCCATGTGCTCCTGGCGGATCTGCTGGCCGGGCAGGAGATCCCCCGCCGTGATCATTTGTTTGATCCCGTCGATCACGCGCGCCACCGCCTGGCTGGCTGGGGCACTCGTGTCGGTGGCGGACGGGTTTCTGGGCGGCATGGGCACTCCTTGCGATCCGCTCCACCGTAGGGGTTGCGGACCCTGGCCGCACCCATGGCCAGGTGAACCCGTCGACCTCAGTACGTGACGCTGCCGCCGTTGAGGTTGAGGGTCTGGCCGGTCATCCAGGCGGCCTCTGCGGAGGCGAGGTAGACCACGGCGGCACCGACGTCCTCAGGGGTGCCGAGCCGGCGCGTGGGGATCCTGGCGGCGATGTCCGCGTTGCTGTCCCCGGCGGCGTTCGCCTGGAGCCCGAGCGCGAGTGTGTTGGCCGTGACGCCGAGGGGGGCGACCTCCTGGGAGATGTGCCGGACGAAGCCCTCGACCCCGCTCTTGGCCGCCCCGTACAGCGACAGACCGTGTGCGGATCCGGTGCGTGCGGACCCCGAGGAGATCTGGACGATCCGTCCCCAGCCCGCCTCGCACATCTCGTCGATGACCGCCGACACACAGTTCATGGCGCCGAACAGATTGATTTCCACAGGGGCCCGCCACCGACTCGGGTCGAGCGTACGGAAGTGTCCCTGACCGAAGTCGGCCGCGATGCCCGCGTTGTGCACCAGGATGTCCAGATGGCGCCCGAGCAGGGCGCGAGCCCTGTCGACCCCGTCGTGCACCCCGTCGAGGTCCGTTACGTCGAAGGCGACCGGGACGGCTGTCCCGCCCGCGGCCGTGACCTCCTTGGCGACCGCCTCGGCCCGCTCGGCCACGAGATCGTTGACCGCCACCGCGGCGCCCTGCGTGGCCAGTGCCCGAGCGATCCCCGCTCCGGCGTTCTGACCGGCCCCGGTCACCAGGGCGGTGCGGCCCGAAAGATCGAACATCGTGTTCCTTTCCCTGCACAGTGGTTGTCGGAGATTCGCGCTGGCGCGGTCCCACTCCTCGGGAGTCACCGCGCTCACCGGCGAGGGATTTCACAGGCGCTGCATGAGCTCCAGCAAATGCCCTTCGGGATCCGTGACCTGGGCGATGCGCAAGCCGTGCTCCGGAAGCGACCTGGGCCCCGTTCTCACTGAGCCGCCGGCGCGCTCCGTCGCTCGTACGGCCTCGTCCACGTCGGCAACGGCGAAGCCCAGCACAGCCTCGCCGGGCGTGGGCGCCTTGCGGTGGAGAGGCTTGAGCAGCAACAGCGAGGGCTCGTCGCTGCCCACGCAGCACATGACGCTCTGCGTGTACGCGCCGCCGCCCTCCCCTCCGGCCACCCGGTGCTTCTCGACGAGGCCGAGGACCGTGTTGTAGAACGTGGATTCGGTCTCCAGGTCGTCCACCAGAATCTTGGTGAACGCGAAACGAGGGTCATCGGCCACGGTGCCTCCAGGAACGCGGTGGATTGCGACGCCGGTAGAGCGGACCGCTCGGCCTGCGGTGCGATCCCGGCACATGGGCAGTACAGCGGTTCGGGGGTCCTGGCGGAGTAGGTGTTCCAGTGAGCGGGAGACAGCGCCTGCTGCTCCCCTGTGAGCAGCACGGGTTCGGTTGCGCGGGGATCCTGTCCGCGGGATGGCCGAGGCCGCGCAGGCCGGATGCGGGGGTTCGGAGTCGGCGATCCCGGCTCCCGCGATACCTCACTCCGCCTCACCGGCCTGACTGGGCGCGGTGAACTGCTCTTCCAGGTCGGCGAGAAACTTGTCACCTCCTGGGTGCACGGCGGCGATGCTGCGGATGCTCGCGTCCCCGGGTATCGCGTCTGGCTGGCCGATGTAGCCAGCGGCCTCCGGCATGTACCGGATCAGCGTCTCGGTGAAGATCCGCCGCGCGTCCGGACGGTCCATCAGCTCGGCGAGTGGCGTGTCCGCTGTGATCGGGGCAGCCACCTCGGCTGCGGCCGACAGCACGCTCCAGCGCTGGGAAGATCTCCAGGAGTTGCTCGCGCAGCGGGTTGATCTGCCGGGTGCGGTCGTTGACGAGATCGAGGCGACGGCCCGTGAGGATGCGCAGATCGACGGCGACCTCGTCGCCAGGCCGCAGCAGCCCGAGGTCCTGGCGCACGCGGGCCTGGTCGGCGATGACGTGGGCGTCCTTGGCATCGGTCTTGCTCTGACCGCGGTAGCCGGCCGAGGCGCGGTGAACGGCCAGACCGGTGAGGTAGACCATCGGCTGTCCGCGGTCGACGAGGAGCCCGATGAGTAAAGCCGCACTGCCGTGGTTGATGTCCACCGCCCACAGCACCTCGCCCGGGTCAGCCAGGGCGAGTACACCCCGGATGAGTTCCAGCAGCTCGGGCTCGTCGTTGCCGACACGTCGCGACAGCATCCGTTCACCATGGGCGTCGAGTGCCACGCAGTGGTGATGCTCCTTGCCGATGTAGACACCGGCCCAGATCCTGAACATGGCCGCCTCCGCCAGCTGGTTGTTCCGCGGTCCCGCGGACGGCCTCACCGGCGTTGTCCTACACAGCGATCAAGTCGCTTATCCCAATGAGCGGTTGTGACCGTCACGGGCTCCGGGCAGCCAAGTCTTTTCAGCCATCGAGTGGCGACAAGCTGACTGCCATACCCGGAGTCCTCGAGTCCACCGATCCTACGAATGACCGACGTGGACCCGTGCCAAAACGGTAGGACAAGCTCACACGCCATCTGCTGACCAAGTAACGCTGAGTGCGCAGCCTGAGGACCGCGCTCACGCCTTTCCGCGACCGCCTCCCACCATCCCAAGGGATCCGGCCTGACCACCACTGAGATGCCACCCGCACCGCCATCAACCTGCCTGCCCTTTGACCACGCCCGCGTGGGGAGTCCGTCCTGGTCGCGCAATCAGGCGCTTTACGGATCGCCGCGGCGTGGCTGGCAGAGGGAGAACCAGGTGCTCCACCCAGTCCCTCGCGTCCGTTCGGTGAACCTCAAGCCGCCCGTCCGGGGAGGATCACCTCGACGCGGGTGCCGCGGCCGGGCGCGCTGTCCAGTCGTACTCGGCCGCCGTGCAGTTCCGCGATGGCGGCGACGATGGGCAGTCCGAGCCCGCTGCCTCCGCTCGCGCGGCTTCGACCCCTGTCAGCACGGTAGAAGCGGTCGAAGACGTGGGCCACCGCGTGTTCGGGAATGCCGGGTCCCTCGTCCTCGACGCGCAGGAGCACATCGCTCCCGGCCCTCACCAGATCGACGTGGCAGGGGGTGCCTGGGCCGGAGTGCATGCGGACGTTGCCGAGAAGGTTGCCGAGCAGGCCGCGCAACTGTGCCTCGTCGCCCAGGACGGTCACTCCGGGCTCGATGTGTGAGTGCAGCGGGCGTGCCGGTTCGACGGCGGTGGCGTCGCGGCAGGAATCGGCCACGACGCGGGAGAGGTCGACCTGTTCGAGTTCGGCGTCGTCCTGCTCGTCGAAGCGGGCCAGCATCAGCATTGATTCGACCAGTCGTGTCATCCGGTGGATTTCGGAGAGCATGCGGGCGACGGCGTCGTCGACCGCTGCCGTGTCCGGGAGCGCACCCTGCTGGTAGAGCTCGGCGTACCCGCGCAGCGACTGGAGCGGGGTGCGCAGTTCGTGCGAGGCATCCGCCACGAACTGGCGCATGCGGTCCTCGGACTGCTCGCGGGCCGCGAGGGAGGCCTGGATCTGCCCGAGCATGCGGTTCAGCGCGTCGGTGAGGCGGCCGACCTCGGTGGTCGGGGCGTCGTCGGCCGCGACGATCCGTCGGCCGAAGTCGCCCGTGGCGATGGCATCGGCGGTGTCCGCAGCCTGTTCCAGAGGGCGCAGCTCCCGTCGGACCACCGCGGTGCTGACCAGCGCCACTCCGGCCAGGCCGGCCAGCTCAACGATCACGATGACGGCCGGATCCCCGCTGAGGATCCACGTGAGTGCGGTTGCCGCCATCGCGCAGGCGCACAGGGCGGTGACCAGCACGCTGAGCCGGGTGCGCAGGGGGCGGCGGGTGGCCCGGCTCAGCATCGGGGCTCCCCGATCCTGTAGCCGACGCCACGCTGGGTGTGGATGAGTGGCGGGCCCAGGGCGTCCAGCTTGCGGCGCAGATAACTGATGTACGTGGCCACCACGGTGTCGTCGCCGTTGAAGTCGTACGACCAGACGTGCTCCAGCAGCCGGGCGCGCGGCACGACCCGGCCGCTGTGCAGCATGAGGTAGCGCAGGAGGCGGAACTCGGTAGGGGAGAGGTCCACCGGGCTTCCGGCGCGGCGGACGGTGTGGGTGTCGGGGTCGAGTTCGAGGTCGCAGACGCGCAGGACGCGGTCCTGGCGCTCGTGGCGGCGGGTTCGGCGCAGGACGGCTCCGACGCGGGCGGCGACCTCGTCGAGACCGAAGGGCTTGGTGATGTAGTCGTCGCCGCCCTCGCTCAGGCCGCGGACAAGGTCCGTGCGGGTGTCGCGCGCGGTCAGGAAGACGACGGCGTGCGGCAGGCCGTCCGAGCGCAGCCTGCGCATCACCTCGAAACCGTCGCCGTCCGGGAGCATCACGTCCAGCAGGATGAGTTCGGGAAGGAACTCGCGCGCCGCGACCAGGGCGTCCTTGGCCGTCGTGGCCGCACGGACCTCGTATCCGATGAATCGCAGAAAGCGGCCGACCGTGTCGAGGATCGCCGGTTCGTCGTCGACCACCAGCAGTCGACCGAGCGGCTTCGGTGCCGTGGCGTCGGTCCTGGCGGGCTGATCGGACATGCGGGACCCTCTTCTGCTCGCTGCTTCTCGGCGACTCCATTCGATCATTTCGCGGCCACGTGGACGTGTTCCATGGGAGTTGTGTGTGAAGAGCGGTCGCCGGAGGCTCTTTCGGTGGGAAGGGCCGCACGGTGTTCCTAGCGTGGATCACGCAGATGTCGCCTGTCCTCGCTAGGTATCCGGGAGTTTTCGCGTGTCCACGCTCTTGTACCGCCTGGGCCGTTTCGCCTACCGGCGCAAATGGTCCGTCATCGGCGCTTGGTCCGTGCTGTTGCTGGTGGCGGTCGTTGCCGCGCTGGGGCTGATGAAGCCGTTCGCCTCGGCCACGACCATTCCGGGCACCGAGGCCCAGCGCACGCTCGACGTCGTGCGGGAGGAATTCCCCACCGACGACGCCCACATCACCGGGAAGATCGTCTTCCGGGCGCGGAGCGGGGCGACTGTGAGCGCCGGGGAGGCTGGAGCGGCCGTCCGTCGAAGCGTCGAAGCGGTCGCTGACGTACGAGGCGTGACGTCGGCCGCCGCTCCGTCGGCGAAGGCCGGAACCGTGTCCGCCGACGGCAGGACGGGCATCGCCGAGCTGGTCTTCTCCACCAAGAAGGGCGCAACGCTGCCGGCGACCACGAAGGCGGCCGTCGGGGAGGCCGCCGCCGACGCCCGTCGGGCGGGGCTGACCGTGGAACTCGGCGGTGACGCGTTCTCCCAGGTCAAGGTCGAGGTGCTGGGGCCCGGGGAAGCGGTCGGCGTGCTGATCGCCCTGGGCGTGCTGGTCTTCGTCTTCCGATCCCTGCGCGCCGCGGTCATCCCGGTGGCCACCGCGCTGGTCGGGGTCGCCGTAGGCGTCCTCGCACTGCTGTCCTTGACCAGCGTCGTCACGATGGACAGCACCTCGGTCATCCTCGCCGTGATGCTCGGCCTCGCGGTCGGCATCGACTACGCCCTGTTCATCGTCTCCCGCCACCAGACCCAGGTCAGGGAGGGCATGGACCCCGAGGAGTCGGCCGGCCTCGCGAACGGCACGGCCGGCGGCGCGGTGGTGTTCGCCGGCGCCACGGTCGTGATCGCGCTGGCCGCGCTGTCCGTGGTGAACATTCCGTTCCTCACCGTGATGGGGCTGGGAGCCGCCGCGACGGTGGTGGTCTCCGTGCTGGTCGCTGTCACCCTTCTCCCAGCCGTGCTCGGTCTGATGGGTACCCGTATCGCCACCAGCACCGTCCCGGTGCTGCGCCGCTCCACGGAGCGTGCCGCACGCCGTACGGAGCGAAACGGCGCGGGGCGGCGTTGGGCGACCCTCGTGTCACGGCGCCGGTGGACCGTGCTCGTCGTGTCCCTTCTGGGCCTGGGAATCCTTGCCGTCCCGGCGGCCGACCTGCAGCTCGGCCTCGGCGGTACCCAGGACCCCGACACCTCCGCGGCGCGCGCGCAGCGACTCGTCGACGACGGCTTCGGTCCCGGCTACAGCGGCACCCTGGTCGTTCTGGTCCAGGGCGCCACCAGGACCGTGGTCGCCACTGCCGAGGAATTCTCCTCGACGGTCCGGGACTTGCCCGGCGTCCGCGCCGTGTCCCCGGTGGTGACCGCGGCATCCGGCGACGCCGCCCTGATCAGCGTCACGCCGTCGAGCGGGCCGGAGACGGAGGCCACCAAGGGGGTTCTCGCCGAAATCCGGCACGCGCGCGACGCTGTCGAGGAGCGCACGGACACGGACATCGCGGTCACCGGCACGACCGCCGTCAACATCGACGTGGCGGACAAGCTCTCGGCGGCCCTGCCCGTCTACTGCCTGCTGGTCATGGGCCTGGCGCTACTGCTGCTGGTTATCGTCTTCCGCGCGATCGCCGTACCGGTGAAGGCTGCCGTCGGCTTCCTGCTCTCGCTGGGGGCTTCGCTCGGCGCACTGGTCGCCGTCTTCCAGTGGGGATGGCTCTCCGGGCTCCTCGGTATCAAGGACACCGGCCCGGTGTTGAGTTTCCTGCCGATGCTGCTCGTCGGCATCCTGTTCGGCCTGGCGATGGACTACGAGGTCTTCCTCGTCTCCCGGATGCGGGAGGAGCACGCCCACGGCCAGCCGCCCGCCGAGGCCATGATCCGGGGGTTCGCCCACGGTTCGAAGGTCGTGACCGCGGCCGCCCTGATCATGATCGCCGTCTTCGGGTCCTTCGTCTTCGCCGATATGCAGGTCATCAAGGGCATGGGATTCGCCCTCGGGATCGGTGTGCTCCTGGACGCGTTCGTCGTCCGTATGACTCTTGTGCCGGCGGTGATGGCGATCCTCGGCGGCAGAGCCTGGTGGCTGCCGCGCTTCCTGCAGCGGGCCCTGCCGGACGTGGACATCGAGGGGGAGAGGCTGGCCCGCCGGACGACTCACCCGGCCTCGGCGCCCGGCGCGCCGCCACGGCAGACGGATGGCGCCCGGGTCGCGGTGGGCACCGGGGGAGGCGATGCGTAGCCAGTCGAAAACCTACTGACGTTCGAGATTGAGAGGTGTGAGCCACCTCGGACGATGTCGCGAGCGCACTCCGGACGCGGCCCGAGTATTAGTCAAGACCTAATAGGAGTGCACGGCGGCGCGGTGACCCCTAGTCAGACCTGGAGCCGGACTCCTCCCCACAGGCAGAGGGCCCCGTCGCCGTGCCCCTCTCGGGACGCGATGATCGTGACCTGAGCCGTCCGCATGGCCACCGCCCCTGACGACGCGAGCCACGAGCTCTCTCCGGAGACCGAGGACCGCGCGGTGAGCTGGGGGCACGAGCTGCTCATCGGACTCGGGCCAGCGAGCCCTCCGACAGTAGCCAGGCTGTCAGACCTCGTCGAGAATCGCGGGACCGCCGAGTAGGGCGGCCCCGTCGACGACCCGGCCTTCGGCCACGCGGTTGATGAAGGCCGCCGTGCGGGCGGTGGCTTCGGTTGCCTCGGGTAGGAAGCCTGCGGCGATCTGCCAGGCATGGGTCATCTCCGGCCACACCTCCAACTCCACCTGCACACCCGCCCTCGCCACCAGCTCCAGTGAGTCGTCCAGCAGCATCTCGGCGCTCGACACCTGGACGAACAGCGGCGGCAGTCCGTGCAGGTCGGCGAGGAGGAGTGAGATGAGGGGCGCGTCGTAGCGCTGATCACCGATGTAGTCGGTGGTCATCGCGCTGTCCGCGCCCGCGAGAATGAGATCGGTGTCGCGGCGTTCGACCCAGCTGCCGGATGCGTAGCGCTCGATGCGCAGGTCGAAGACGCCGGAGTAGAGCACACCGGCCAGGGCCCGTGTGTCCTGCTGTGCCTTCGCGTGCAGCAGCAGCACCGCGGCGGCGAGGTTGGCGCCCGCGGACTCCCCGGCGACCACTACCCGTGGGGCGAGGGTCGCGGCGTACTCGAATGCGGCGACAGAGTCGTCCAGACCTGCTGGGTAGGGGTCTTCGGGCGCGAGCCGGTACTTGGGGAGCACCACACGCGCCTGTGTGCCCAGGGCCAGATGGGCGGCGAGCGGCCGTGCGATCGCCGCCAGCCCGGTCCGGAACCCTCCGCCGTGGATGTAGAGGATCAGAAGATCCTCGTGAGGCCGGTCAGGGGTCATCAGGTACGAGCCGTCCCGCAGGTCCGCCAGGGGTTCGTCGAGGACTCCGGGAACGGGCCGGTACATCGCCGCGATGTCGGCCTGCTGTCGCCGCTTTGCGGCCAGGCCGGCCGGCTTCGCGCTCGCGTCCATCCGACCCGACTTGATGATGTCCTTCATGAGGCTGAAGGCATCACTGGGCATCGCTCTGGTCCTCTGTGTCGGTGATCTCAGGATGTCGGGCAGGTCTCGTGGTGCTCGCCGGGGCCGACGTCGAACACCCGCCCGTCCGGCATGGTCACCGTCGCCGTGGTGCCCGGTGGAACCGTGACGGTCAGGTGGAAACAGCCGTCCGAGACACGCCACCGGGAGGCGATGCGACCGTACGCGGAGTCGAACTCGGCCTCCGCCGAGACGAGGCCGCCCCCCGGCTCGGGCCGGATGCCGAAGTGCCGGTAGGCCGGGAAGCTCCCCGGGGCACCAAGGTCACCCTGACCCACGGTGAAGCGCATGAGGTCGGCGGCGACGATCTCGCCCACGGTGTTCCGCCAGTCGGCCGTGGCTCTGCACCTGGAGGTGTGTGCGATAGGCGGTGAAGCCGGGGGTCAGGTCGTCCTCGCCGACTCGGACTTCGGTGGCCTGGGTGTTGACAACCGCGACGGTACGTCTCGCTTCGCCAAGGCTCCTTGCGAGTCAAGTCGCGCGAGCTGCCCGAAAGGGCCGACACAGTCATGCGGCTCAGCTCGGGCCCCGGTCGTCCTGCCTCCCTAACGTGAGCCGGTCTCCGGCCGCCGCCCAAGGCAGGGGAAGGCCGGCCTTGGGCTCTCGGCTGCGATCCCGCGGAGCCGTCGCGCCGTTCACGGCCGGTGCGTTCAGGTCCGCTGCTGCACGGCCACGACGGTCATGGCTTTCCCGTCCCTGGCCGCCGACTGGGTCTGTCCGCTCACTCCGTCATGCAAGGGTGCGGCTCGTCTGCATCAGCTGTTCCAGGTACTCCTCGGGCAGTGGATTCGGCAAGAATCCGAGGAACGCCCGCATGGTCATGGACTCGACCATGCGCATCGCGTCCGCGTTCTCCGCTGCGACGGCGGCCTGCTCCTCGGTCAACCCCGACTCGACGGCCTTGGTGAGGGCGGGGCCGACGGACGGGTGGCCGAACCACTCGCCGACAGTGGAGTCCAGCGTGAGCGGCTTCGCCAGCAGGTCGCCCGCGAGGTCCAGGGGTACGGCGGCGACGACGGTGTGGGCGTTCTCGGCGAGTTGCACCTCGTAGCGTCCTGCGGCCACGGTCCAGTCGGCGCGGGTGATGTCCCAGTAGGCGAACGCGCGGCGGTCCAGGTCGATCTCGACGACCGTGCTCTCGCCGGGCGCGAGGGACACCTTGGCGAAGCCGCGCAGTTCCCGGGCCGGGCTGCTGACCGGTCGCTCGGGGGCGGCGACGTAGACCTGGACCACGTGCTTTCCGGACCGGTCGCCGGTGTTGGTGACCGTGACGGTGGCCGTCGCCGTGTCCGCACCGGTGGCGGTGACGCGGAAGTCGCTCTGCTCGAAGGTCGTGTAGCTCAGGCCATGGCCGAACGAGTAACGGACCGGGACATCCGCGCTCTCGTAGTAGCGGTAGCCGACCATCACGCCCTCGCCGTAACGGACATGCCCCTGCTCCCCGGGGAAGTTGAGGAAGGACGGTGTGTCCTGGAGGCGGAACGGGATGGTCTCGGCGAGACGGCCGGAGGGGTTGACCCGGCCCGCGAGCACGTCGGCGATCGCGCCCCCGCCCGCCTGGCCGGGCAGCCACGCCTCCACCACGGCGTCCACCTCGTCGTGCCAGCCCTCCAGGCTCACCACACCGCCGTTGAGCAGCACGACGACCGTACGGCGGGCCGCGCGGGCCACCTCCTGGATCAGCTCGACCTGATCCCGCGGCAGATCGATGTGCTCGCGGTCGAAGCCCTCGGACTCGTCGGCTTCGGGCAGGCCGACGACGAGCACGGCGGTGTCGGCCTGCGCGGCAAGCGCGACGGCCTGCCCACGCAGGTGGGCCGCGTCGGCCTGGCCGGTGGGGTCGTACCCCTGGGCGAAGTCGATGTCGGCGTCAGGCAGCGCGGCGCGCAGCTGTTCCAGCGGGCTGTCGATGCGGGTGGCGTTGACGTGGGAGCTGCCGCCGCCCTGGTAGCGCAGGGTCTGTGCGAACTCGCCGATGAGGGCGATGCGGCCGGTGGGGCCGAGCGGGAGGGTCCGGTCCCGGTTCTTGAGCAGGACAAGGCAGTCTGCGGCGATCTCGCGGGCGAGCCGGTGCTGCGCCTCGTGGTCCACCCCGGCCGGGGCGCCCCCGGCCCGGACGCGCTCCGCGAGCGTGCGCAACCGGGCTACGGCTGTGTCGACGACTCCCTCGTCCAGTTCGCCCGCCCGCACCGCCGCGGCGACCTCCGCGTCGGTGGCGCCGCCGTTGCCGGGCATCTCCAGGTCCGTGCCGGCGAGCAGTGCGGCGACGCGGTCGCTGACGGCGCCCCAGTCGGAGACGACCAGGCCGTCGAAGCCCCATTCCTCGCGCAGCACCTGGGTCAGCAGCCAGCGGTTCTCGGCGGCGTGGACGCCGTTGACCCTGTTGTAGGAGCACATCACGGTGGCCGGCCGCGCCTGGGTGACGATGCGTTCGAACGCCGGGAAGTAGATCTCCCGCAGGGTGCGTTCGTCGACGTCGGAGCTGACTCGCATGCGGTCGGTCTCTTGGTTGTTGGCCGCGAAGTGCTTGACCGACGTGCCCACGCCCTGGCTCTGCACGCCCCGCACGTAGGCGGCTCCGAGGACTCCGCTGAGCAGCGGGTCCTCGGAGAAGTACTCGAAGTTGCGGCCGCACAGCGGTGAGCGCTTGATGTTCACGCCGGGGCCGAGCAGAACATCCACATCGAGGTGGCGTGCCTCACGGCCGAGGGCTTCGCCGAGTCGGCGCAGGAGGTCGGGGTCCCAGCCGGAGGCCAGCGCCACAGCGGGCGGGAAGCAGGTGGCGGGCTCGCTCTGGTGTACTCCGATGTGGTCGGAGTCCGCGCGCTGGCGCCGCACTCCGTGGGGGCCGTCGCTGAGCACCAGCGAGGGGATCCCGGAGGCCTCGGCGGCCTCGGTGCTGCCGAAGTCCCGGCCGGAAAGGAGCGTGGTCTTGTCGTCGAGACTCGGCTCGGTGGCCGTGTGGGCGTGAGTCATGTGGCTTATACCTCGAGATTTCTGGGCGGTTGCCGGGTGCAAGAGACGCGGACCGGCATGCCGACGCGTGGAGCGACGGCGGGTTCGGCGTTGCGGGAGAGGTGAGGAGCGGTGTGCGTCGGCGAAGGAAATCCTACCGCCAATACCGAATGATGCTAGGTTTTGGCGTATGGGAACAACACCTACGCGTCAGCGGACGCCGCGGATCGGACGGACCGTCAATCCGCCGGCCACAGCGACGCCCCCCGCTGTGAGGAAGAGGAGCGTGTAGTTGTCGCCGCCGCCGATCGCGAGGATGAAGGGGGCGATGAGCGACGCCAGTGATTGCGGCAGGGCACTGGCGATCCCGAAGACGCTCATGTACTTGGCGCCTTCGGTCTCCCGGTTCGGGATGACGTCGGTGACCAGTGCGATGTCGACCGCTCCGAAGACGCCCGCCCCGAGCAGGATGATCTGGGAGCCGATCATGACCTGCGGGAACGAGGGGGCGGTCGCCACGATGGCGAAGCCGACGGCAAATGCGGCCGCCGCGGCGTAGATGAACGGTTTCCTGCGGCGCAGGCGGTCGGAGAGGATGCCGCTGGCCACGGCTCCCGTGGAGGTCATCAGCAGGCCGATCCCGCCGGAGAGCGCGAGCAGGCCCGTCACCTCGCTCAGTTTGTAACCGAGGTGGTCTGTGAGGAAGTAGAGCTGGTAGGTGGACAGGAACATCAGGCTGAGCTGGATCAGAAACCGGCCCGCCCAGGTCCACCCCAGGTCCGGGTGGCGCCGCGGGTTGAAGGTGAGACCGCGGAACACGTTGGCGAAGCTCTGACGGTCCTTCCCTGCGATGCGTACGGCAGGGTCGGGGAGGAAGACGACGACGGGCAGGAGCGCGAGGGAGGCAAGGGCGGCCGGGACGAGGAACAGCAGGAGCCCGGAGCTCTTCAGAGGTCCCGCGAGCTGGAAACCGGCCACCCCCGCGATCTGTGCGGTGAAGCCGAGCAGGCCCGACACCTTGCCGCGTTGCTGCTCGGGCACCTGGTCGGGAAGCAACGCCTGCATCCCCGTCATGATCGAGCTGAGCCCCAGCTGACCGATGACGAAGCCGACGAGCACCATGCCGACCGACGAGGCGAGACCCGTGACCACGGATCCGGCGAGCAGCACCGGGATCCCGGCGATGATCCAGGGTTTGCGCCTGCCCAGGCGTGCGGTGGTGTGGTCGCTCAGGACTCCGATGACTACGCCCGCCACGATGCTCACGAGTGTTCCCGCGCCGACCACCAGGCCGAGGCTTCTGGTCTTGCCGTCCGCGTCGATGTCCTCGAGTCGGATCGCGAGCGACACCAGCAGCGGGGTCAGCACCGCCAGGTACAGGCCCAGGTAGGCGATGACGTAGAGGGTGATGAACCGCCGGCTGACCGGGGCGGGAGCGTCGGAGGCGCCTTCGGGCACGACTGCTCGGGCGGGGAGCTCGGCTGAGGGGTGGGACATGGCGGCCTCCGGCCGGTCAGGCATGCTCATGCGCGGATTCGGTGGGGGAGTGTCGACGCGGGCGCGAGATGCTCCCGCGCAGGTCCTACTGGTGGGTGCCGCCGTCGATGCGGATCTCGGTGCCGGTGATGAAGGCTCCGTCGTCGGAGACGAGCATCGCGACGACGCCGGCGACGGTGTCGGGCGAACCGAAGCCCTCGCCGAGGGCGGGCGTGAGCTTGGTGAAGAGGTTCCAGTCGGTGTCCTCGGGGACGAGCGAGAAGATGTTCTCGGTGATGCCGCTGGAGATGCTGCCCGGGTTGATGTTCACCGCGCGCAGGCTCTGCTTGCCGTACTCCTGGGCGATGCTGTGGGTGAAGGACAGGATCCCGCCCTTGCTCGCGGAGTACGCGGCCATGAACGGGTGGGCGAACTGGGCCGAGGTGGAGCTGAAGTTCACCACCACGCCCCGGCCCGCCTCCAGCAGTGCGGGCAGCGCCGCCCGGGTCACCAGGAAGGTGCCGGTGAGGTTCACGGCGATGACGCGGTTCCACAGTTCCAGGGAGCATTCGTGGGTGTGGGCCCCGCGCAGCATGCCGGCCACGTTGACCAGGGCGTCCAAACCGCCGAGACCGGCGACGGCGTCTGCCACGACGCTGTTCACCGCGCTCTCGTCGGAGACGTCGAGGACGGTCGTCCGAAGCCGGTCGCCGGTTCCTGCCTTGTCGGCGAGTTCGGCCGTCTCGGCAAGGCTGTCCTCGGCGATGTCTGTTGCGACGACGCGGGCTCCCTCGGAAAGGAGTCGGAGGGTGGTCGCACGGCCGATGCCGGAAGCGGATCCGGTGACGAGCATGCGGTGGCTGTTCAGGCGTTCCATAGGGCTGCCTCTTGGTCTTGCGGCGGAGCCGCTGAGTGCGGTGCGCGCACGCATCGTGGTTGTTTTTCGAGGAGGCGGAAGAGGCGCCGTTTCCCGTGCTGCGGCCTGCGGCGGGGTAGCTGCGCCGCATACGTGGATGGCCAGGCGCGACGACACGGAAGGGCGTCGGCGACCGACTCTAGAAGCAAAAAGCGAATGACGCTAGGTATTGGATGCTACGGAAATACCAGGACCGCGCTGTGGCCGCTGAGGGCGCGCGGGAGTGACCGCAGGGCCCTGTGACGGTGCGCGGCGGCTTGAAGGCGGTGCTGCGGTGAGTTGTGGTGTCGAAGCTCAGGCGTGGTCGCGGGACGACGCCTGAGGCGCCGAGCCGCTCGTCTCGTCCGACCAGGCCCGGCACATCCGGTTGAACGCGTCGATCGTCTCCGCCATGTCGACACTCGGATCCAGCAGCCACTGCAACTGAAGCCCGTCCGAGAGGGCCACCAGCATCCGCGCCATGTGCCGCGGTGTGATGTCCGGACGGATCTGCCCTTGCTGCTGGGCCGTGACCAGACCGTCCTCGATCTGGGCACCCAGGTCCGCGTACCGCTGCTTGAAGAACGCGTGGGCCGGATGGTCCGGGTCGGACGCGGCGGCGGACAGGGTGACGAACAGGTCGACCAGGCCCGGCTCTTGGGCATTGTGTGCCACGGTCCGGGCGACGGCTTCGCCCGGGGACGTCGCGTCGGCGACCGACTCGGTGTCCAGGGCGTCTCGTTCGGCCAGGACGGCCAGCAGTAGTTCCTCGCGGGAGTCGAAGTAGTGCAGCACACCCGCCTGCGACATGCCCACGCGGTCGGCGATCTCCTTGAGCGACGAGCCGCGTTCGCCGTGCTCGTGGAAGACCTCCAGGGCGGCCCGCAGGATCTGCTTCCGGCGCTCCAGACCCTTGCGGTAGGGGCCGCGGGGCTTGCGTGGTGTGCTCACGCCCCGACCGTACTTCACCGTCCGTCAGCTCGGCATACCAGGGACTCACCGGCGTTCAGGCTGGTCGCGCCACATGGGTACCGAGCGGGGTGTCCAGGACCGAGCGTCCGACCCGGAGCAGGTGCGGCCCGGATCGGGTGCCCCAACCGCTCCCGGTCCAGCGGGCGAGAGCCTGTGCGGGCACCTGGACGGTGGCGACCGCGGCGGCGCCGGCCTCCGCCTCGAGGGCGGTGAATCCGATCAGGCGGGCCGGTTCGGAGCCGTCGGCCGGTTCCAGATAGGCCTGGACGACCTCCCGGCCGGCCCTTGAACCAGTGTTGCGGACATGGACGCGGATGGTGAGCCCGCGCTCCAGGTCTCCGGTGACCACGAAGTCCTGGTACTGCCAGGTGGTGTACGAAAGACCGTGGCCGAACGGGAAGAGCGGTGCCGTGCCGGACGCCGCGTAGGCGCGGTGCCCGATCAGTGTCCCTTCCATGTAGTCGAGGACGCCGTCGACCGGCTGGGTCGACAGAACCGGTACGTCCTCCTCGACCGCCGGGAAGGTGGTGGGCAGGCGCCCGCCCGGCTCGGTGCCGGTCAGGATGTCCGCGATCGCGTCGCCGCCCTCCTGGCCGGGGAACCACGACCACAGCAGCGCGGCCGGTCGTTCGGCCCACGGCATCAGGAAGGGCGAGCCGGCGTTGACGACGACGGCGGTGCGGGGGTTCGCGGCGCAGACTCGTTCGACGAGCTGGTCCTGAAGGCCGCGCCACGTGAGGGAAGTGCGGTCGGTGTTCTCGGTCTCGGTGTCGGCGTCGCTGCCGATCATGAGAACGACGACGTCCGCGTCCGCCGCGGCGTCAGCTGCCGCCCGCAGTTCCTCCTCGTCGCTGCAGCGCGGGACGTCGTAGCCGAGGCCCAGCAGGGTGATGGGGTAGGGGAGGTTGCGGTGCGGGCGCACCCGCACCAGGATCTCGGTCTCGCCTCGCGCCGCGGGGAAGACGAAGGTGTGCGACGGCGGGTTGAGCAGGAGTGCGGCGATGTCGTCGCCTTCTTGCAGTTCCTCGTGGGTCTGGGGCTGCTGGCCCGGCACGTGCAGGGTGAAGTGGCCGGTTCCCAGGACGGACAGGCGGTGCTCGCCGGACTCCGTCAGGGTGAGCCGGGTCCGCAGGCACAGTTCATCGACGTCGTCTCCGAGGATGATGGGGAACCACCAGGCCGAGGGGTCCTTGTGTTCGTCGGAGACGAGGGTGCCGTCTGCCGCGCGGTACTCCAGGCGCACGCCTGGCGCGCCGTCCACGGGGTCAGTGGTCAACCCTGCGTGGATCGGGGGCAGTTTGGCGTGCGGGAAGACGCCCGGGTGGACAGTGACCTCGACGTGTTCACCGAGCGCGCGGCGCAGGCCGTCCGCGGGTGTCACGACATGCTCGGGTGTGACATGGGCGCTGCCGCCGCCTTGCGGTGCGAAACGAACCGCGTTGGGTCCGATGAGTGCGACCTTGCGGAGCGCGGCAGGGGCGAGCGGCAGCAGGCCGTCGTTGCGCAGCAGGACCGACCCGCGTACGGCGAGGTCGCGGATGCGTGCGCGTATGTCGCCGGGCACGGGCTCTGCCGGCGGCCCGTCGACGCCGTCGAGGGCGCCGGTGCGTGCTGCGAGCCGCAGGATCCGCCGTACCTTGTCGTCGACCACGGACTCGGGCACGCTGCCCTGTTCCACGGCGGCGACCAGAGCGTCGCCCCAGGGGCCGTCCGGTCCCGGCATCACCAGGTCGAGGCCGGCCAGGGCGGAGGCCTCCAGGGACCGGGCGGCCTGCCAGTCGGAGACGACGACGCCGTCGAACCCCCAATCCTCCTTCAGGAGGCCGGTGAGCAGCTCGGCGTTCTCGGTCATCGTCGTGCCGCCGACCGAGTTGTAGGCGGCCATCACCACCCAGGCCTCCGCCTCCCGCACCGTCGCCTCGAAGGGCGGCAGGTACGTCTCGCGCAGCGTCGTCGGGTCGATCCGGGCGTCGTAGGTCATGCGCTCGGTCTCGGAGTCGTTGCCGACGAAGTGCTTGACGGTGGCAGCGACGCCGGTCGACTGCACCCCCTTGACGAGGCCGGTGGCGATACGTGCGGTGAGGTGGGGGTCCTCGGAGTAACACTCGAAGTGCCGGCCGCCGAGGGGCGAACGGTGGAGGTTGACGGTGGGGGCGAGCAGGACGTGGATGCCCATCTCGCGGGCCTTCAGTCCCATCAGCCGCCCGGCCTCGTGGGCCAGGTCCTCGTCCCAGGCCGCTGCCAGTGAAGTGGGGCTGGGGAAGAGCAGTGCGGCAGGGGCGTCGGCGCCGAACGTGGTGCCGCGGGGGCCGACGGGCCCGTCGGACAGGGCGAGGGAAGCGAGGCCGGCGGCGACGACCGGTGTCAGGGTCCAGGCGTCGCCGCCGGTGAGCAGGGTCACCTTCTCCTTGAGGGACATGGCGTCGAGGCGCCGGGTGAGATCCGCTTCGTCGACCGACTGCCGACGGGCCATGGGGGTTGCCTTTCGGTGAGGGGAGGTCTGGTCCGCCGGGACGGACCAGACAGGGGGGCACGGTCAGGAGTGGCTCAGGGCCTCGCCCGCGGTCACGTCCTCGGTGCGCTTCAGCTTGGGAATCAGAGCCACGGTCAGGAGGCCCGCCGCCGCGAGACCGGCGCCGAGGAGCATGGCGTTCTTGTAACCGGCGTCCAGGTAGAAGCGGGTGCCCTGGACGACACGGCTGTCCTGGGCGAGGACCACGTAGACGAGTTGCGTGATCACCGAGATGGTCACGCCCTGCATGAGGTTCTGCAGGCCGCTGGCGGTGGCCTGCTCGTCGGGGTCGACCGCCTGGATGATGAGCACAGGCATCGACGCGACGATCATGCCCATGGCGAACGCGGAAACGGGCCCCAGGATGATCAGCTGGAAGCTCGTGTAGTGCCAGCTGTGCGAGAGCACGAAGCCGAGGCAGGCGAGCGCGGCGCCCAGGCCCAGCGGGATGCGTGCGTCGATCCTGCGCACCAGGGCGCCGGTGCCGAAGCCGACGAGCAGGATGAGGATGCTGGAGGGGATGCCGATGACCGCGAAGTGGGTGGCGGTCATGCCCAGACCGTCCGAGACCGTGGGGATCTTGGGGAAGAGGACCAGCAGCTGGGTGATGACGCCGGTGCCGAAGACGGTTCCGGCGATGAGGGAGGTCGCGACCATGACGCTCCACACCGGGCGGCGGGACATCATGGTGAGGTCGAACAGCGGGTTCGCGGACTTCTTCTCGATGACGACGAAGAGGATCACCGCCAGCACGCCACCGACGATGAACCCCAGAGTGGCGGCGTCCGTCCGGCCCCACTCGCCGCCCTTGCCCACGCCGTAGATGACCGACGCCGCGCCGACGCCCAGGAGCAGCCCGGACAGCCAGTTGAACCTGGTGTCCCTCACCCGGTGGGGTGTCTCGGGCACGACGGTGAGCAGGAGAACCAGCCCGACGGCCGTGGCGATGGCCAGCGCCCACAGGACGCCGCGGAAGCCGAAGGAATCCAGCAGCCACCCCGTGAGGAAAGGGCCTCCCAGGGCCACGAACGCGATGCCGCTGCCGATGAACCCGCTGGCGGTGCCGACCTGCTTGGGCGGGAAGAGCTCACGGACGCTGGCGTAGGCCAGGGCGGCGATCGGCGCGTAGAAGCCGGCGATGGCGCGGCCGATCAGCAGGGTCTCGTAGTTGGTGGCGAGTGCGGCGACGATGTCGCCGACCAGGCCGAGCACGGTGATGGCGATCATCGTGTTGCGCTTGCCGTACAGGTCGGCCGCCTTCACGACGAAGGGCAGGACGACCGTGCCGACCAGCGCGTTGACGAGGAGGAACCAGCCGATCTCCGCCGTGTGGAAGTGCAGGGCGACGGATGCCTGGGCGCTGCCTCCGAGCAGGCCGCTCAGTGACAGCAACTGGGTCGGCCACATCAGGGCCACCGCGATCAGAGCCAGACGGGCACCGAGGCCTGCGGGCTCGGCAGTGGTCGGGGACGCCGGTGCGGTGGGCGGGGGCGCGGAGGGAGTGGTGGATGAAGACACGGCAGTGTGGCCTCTCATCAGAAGGCGGCCCGCGCGGCTCGGCGGACTGCGGGAGGGCGACGGCACCGGCACGCTCATGCGGAGCGGGCGGAGCGCGTCGAGCGGTGGTGAGTGGCTGTCGAGCACGACGTGCAGGCGCGGGGCGCAGCAGCGACGCCGGTGGGGGACTCGGACGGAGCCGGGAAGTGCGGCTTGCGGCGGCGAGGTCGGATGCCGACGCGAGGGGTTGGAACCTTTCAGATCCGTGGCGGCCATGACGGGAACCATGGCCTGAACCGTCAACCGTCCCCAGTGGTGACCTGCTGGTCACCGACGGAGGGTGGACAGACGGGAAAGACTGCTTCCTACTGCACGTGAACGGGGGTGATCGGACCGTGTCGGAAGTTCACACGGCGGAAACCTAGTAGCATTCGGGTTTCATGGCTAGGGTTCAGTCACAGACTTTTTCGAGCCACTCCGGACCGTCGGTCTAGGTGTGGGTCATGGATTGAATCGATTCATAGAAATGGGGAGCCCCTAGTGATCCAGGCAGCCCGCACCCACGCCGTCACCGTTGCCGACGTCCGCTTCGAGCATGTGCGTGAACCCGTCGGCCTGGGCACTGCCACCCCCCGTCTGTCCTGGACCACGCTCACAGAGACCGCGAACTGGCATCAGACGGCTTACGAGGTGGAGCTCACCGGGCAGGGGGGATCGGAGCCGACCGTGCTGCACATCGAATCCGACGATTCCGTCCTCGTCCCCTGGCCCTTCGCACCGCTGCCGGCCCGCAACCGAGCCACCGTCCGTGTCCGCGTCACCGGGCCCGACGGCGCGAAGTCCTCCTGGAGCGAGCCGGCGACCGTCGAGGCGGGGCTGTTCGCTCCCGAGGACTGGTCGGCGTCCTTCATCACTCCCGACTGGGAGGAGGACGCGCAGCTCGACCAGCCCTGCCCGCTCCTGCGCCGCGAGTTCGACCTGCGCGGCCCCGTGCGTTCGGCTCGCCTCTACGCCACCGCGCTCGGCGTCTACGAGGCCGAACTGAACGGCAACTGGGTCGGCGACCACGTCCTCGCACCCGGGTGGACGGCGTACGACAAGCGTCTGCGCTACCAGACCTTCGACGTCACCGGCCTGCTGCGCCCGGGCCGCAACGCCCTCGGCGGGGTGCTCGCAGACGGCTGGTTCCGCGGCCGTATCGGCTTCGACGGCAAGACCCGGGCCGTCTACGGCAACCATCTCGCCTTCCTCGCACAGCTGGAGGTGACCTACGAGGACGGCACCATCGAGCGCATCGTGACCGACGGCTCATGGCAGGCGGCAACCGGCCCCGTCGTCTCCTCCAGCCTGTACGACGGCGAGGTCTACGACGCCCGGCTGGAACGGCACGGCTGGTCGGAGCCCGGTCATGACGACGCCGGCTGGCGCGGAGTCCGCACCCTCGAGCGCGACCTCGCCACCCTGGTCGCCCCCGACGGACCACCGGTACGCCGTATCGAGGAGATCGCTCCGGTCTCCGTCACCACGACGCCCTCCGGCAAGACACTCCTCGACTTCGGCCAGAACCTGGTGGGACGCCTCCGCGTGACGGTGACCGGCGAGCCCGGCCGGCAGCTGGTACTGCGCCACGCCGAGGTCCTCGAAGAGGGCCAACTGTGCACCCGCCCGCTGCGCACCGCCGCCGCGACGGACACCTACACCCTGCGCGGCGAGGGCGCCGAAGTCTTCGAACCCCGCTTCACCTTCCACGGCTTCCGCTACGCCGAGGTCACCGGCGTCCCCGACGACTTCGACGCCGCCACCGCCGTGAAGGCTGTCGTCCTGCACTCCGACCTTGCCCGTACCGGCACGTTCAGCTGCTCCGACGACCTCGTCGACCGCTTGCATGAGAACGTCGTATGGGGCATGCGCGGCAACTTCCTCGACCTGCCCACCGACTGCCCCCAGCGCGACGAACGCCTTGGCTGGACGGGCGACATCCAGGTCTTCTCGCCGACCGCCTCCTACCTGCACGACAGCGCCGGTTTCCTCACCTCCTGGCTGGCAGACCTCGCCGCCGAGCAGGGCGAGAACGGCGTCGTCCCGTTCGTCGTGCCCAACGTCGTTCCCGGAGCCGACTCCGCCACCGCGGCCTGGGGCGACGCGGCGGTCATGGTGCCGTGGGTGCTGTACGAACGCTACGGCGACACCGGGGTCCTGGCGGCGCAGTACGACTCGATGCGTGCCTGGGTGGACCACGTGGCCGGCCTCGCGGGCGAGTCCCGACTGTGGGACACCGGCTTCCAGTTCGGCGACTGGCTCGACCCCACCGCCCCGGCCGGACGCCCGGACGCCGCAGCCACCCCGGGCGAACTCGTGGCCACGGCGTACTTCGCCCGCTCCACCTACCTTCTCGCCCGCTCCGCCGAGATCCTCGGCAAGACCGCCGACGCCGAGCGCTACCAGACGCTGGCGTCCGAGATCCGGTCCGCGTTCCAGCAGGAGTACGTCACCGGCGCCGGCCGGATGATGGCCGACGCCCCCACCGCCTACGCCCTCGCCCTCTGCTTCGACCTGCTGGCCACAGCCGACCAGCGCGTCCACGCCGGAAATCGGCTCGCCCAGCTGGTGCGGGGCGGCGGGTACAAGATCGCCACTGGATTCGTCGGCACCCCACTGATCTGCGACGCCCTGACGAGCACCGGACACGCCGACATCGCGTACCGGCTGCTGCTCCAGCGCGAATGCCCGTCCTGGCTCTATGCGGTCACCATGGGCGCCACCACGATCTGGGAGCGCTGGGACAGCATGCTGCCGGACGGCACGGTCAACCCGAGCGGGATGACCTCCTTCAACCACTACGCGCTGGGTGCCGTCGCCGACTGGCTGCACCGTACGGTCGCCGGCCTGGCCCCCGCCGCACCCGGCTACCGACGCCTGCGCATCGCGCCCGTGCCGGGAGGCGGGCTCACCCACGCGGAGGCAGCACTGCGCACGCCCTACGGCGACGCGTCCGTCAACTGGTCCCTGTCCGGCGGCGAGTTGACCGTCGAAGCCCTCGTACCGCCGAACACCACCGCCGACGTGCTACTGCCCAGCCAGAAGGAGCTGCAGGTGGGCTCGGGACGGCACACCTGGACGGTGCCCCTCGCGACGGACGACACGGCGCGTGCGCCGTTGTCCCTGGACATGGCCATCGACGCGCTGATGGACCGCGAGGACGCGATGCGCGCCTTCAAGGACCTGCTCATCGCGTACATGCCGGAAGCCGCGGCCTACATCGAGGACGGTGCCTCCTCGGCTCCCGCCGGCACCACAGTGCGTTCCGTCGCGAAGATGCTGCCCAACGGCGAGCAGTTCCTGGTGGACCTGCGGGAGAGGCTCGTCGCCCTGGAGGCCGCCAGTTCCTGAGTGCCACCCCTGCCGACGCCCACCCGCATCACCTCTGAGGAGTACGCGTGTCCACACCCGTTGGTACGAGCAGCCGTTCGCAGCGGCTGCGCATGAAGCTCGCCGGACACGTCCTGCGCAGACTCCCCGCGCCGGTGCTGGGGGCCGTCCTGCGACGCGGGGCGCAGGGCGGAAAGTCCGCGCTACCGCCCTTCGGCGAGTTCGTGGCCCTCCTGGAAGGGCTGGGACCAGCCGCAGACCGCGTCATGGACCAGCACAATCCGATCGATCTGGTCGCACGCTTTCCGGAGCTGGCAACGGTGACGGTTCGCCACCTGCGCCTCGGGCCGGCAGGGGTACCGGCCCGGGTGTATCGCCATCCGGACAAGCCGGTCGTTTCGGCACTGGTCTGGGTCCACGGCGGCGCCTACGTCAGCGGCAGCCTCGACATGCACGAGTCCCACGGGGTGGGCCTCGCCCTCGCCGCCCGGGGCGTTGCGGTGCTCGCCCTCGACTACCGCAAGGCCCTGCACGGTGTGCGCTATCCGGTGCCCCGCGACGACGTCCTGGCAGGCTGGCACTGGGCTGTCGAGAACAGCACCGACGCCCTTGGCACCACGGCCGACGCGCTCCACCTCGGTGGCGCGAGCGCCGGCGGCAACCTGGTCGCCTCCGCCACCCGGTATCTCCTCGACCACAAGAAGCCGCCGCCGCGCACACTGATCCTCGCCTACGCCTCCCTCCACAGCGGAATCCCCGACTGGGACCCCGCAGAGCTGGCCGCCATACGGGAGGCCACCAACGGGACATGCTTCGAACCGCAGTGGCTGGTGGAGATGAACCTCCACTACGCCGGCCCGGACCACATGAATGACCCGGCGGCCTTCGCCGGGCTGGGAGACCCGCTCGCCGGCCATCCCCCCACCTTCTTCCTGGACTGTGAGAACGACACGGTGCGACCGTCGGCGGAACTCTTCGCCCGCCAGTTGACCAAGGCCGGCGTGCCGTGTGAGCGCCATCTGCTCACCCGTGCGTCACATGGCTCCCTGAACAGGCCCGCGGGCGCAGACGGCCAAGAGGCACTCGGGGTGCTGGCCAAGTGGATCGAGGATCGTTCGTGAGCCGGTGACTCGGCGGGGCCCGCCGGAATGACTGAGGGCCGTCTTCACCGGCGACTACCTCCATCAACGGCCTCTGGTCGAGCGCGGCGTGGGACGGCAAACCTGGCTGCCGGTGCGGACCTTGGGGCTCCAGGTCCAGGTCGCCGGCCAGCGTGGTGAGCACTTTCTCGTGGTGTCCGTTCGGCTGGGCCGCATGCTCGAGCGGCCCAGTGGAAGAGATTGCCTGCCCAAGGCAGTGACGGCCGGCGGGCTGAACGGACAGGAGGGCTCTATTCCACAGCCGTCGGCCTGGTCGCGAGCTGTCGGCAGGCCTGGCCGCCGGCCTTGCCAGGGTCAGTCCCCTGGAAGACGATGGGGGTGGCCGCTCCCGGCGGCCCGGACGCAGGCAAGGCGCTATGACGGAAGACACCACGGCATCCGGTCGACTCTCTCCGAAAGTGCTGGCGGCAGCACGTTCAGTGGGTGCTGTCCTCGCCACGGACGGCAGAGGTGCGGTGACTCATTGGAGCGCCGGTGCTCAGGCGCTGTGGGGATGGTCCCGGCAGGAAGCCATCGGTCTGGAACTGGCGGATCTGTACACGGCCGACGGAGTAGCTCGGCACAAAGACGGCCACACCTTTGACGCGCCGACGCAGATCACTGCGCTGACGGTAGAGGATCAGCGCGTTGGGTTCCTGGTGACGGCCGATGACGGGGCGGAGGAGCAGGCGCCGGACAACGCGCTGATGTCCTCGCTGTTCGATCAGTTCCCGCTCGCGCTTTCGATTACTGACGGTGAGGCCCGTGTTCTGAGGCACAACGAAGCGATGTGCCGGCTCACAGGGTTGAGCGAGGAGGACGTCCGTGGACGGCTCACGACCGAGGCGGTGCCGGGGGTTGTTACCGCCGAAGATGCCCGGCGTGTGCGCCGCGTCGCCGCGACGGGCGAACCAGAGACCACAGAGAGGTTCGTGAAACTCCCAGGTGAGACGAAGGCCCATGCATGGGCCGCGGACTTCTTCCCGCTGCGGGACTCCGACGGCCGAGTGCGCGCGGTGGGCTGTGCGGCATACGACTACTCGCAGCAATACGGTTCGAGGGAGCGCCTGGCGCTGATGAGCGAGGCGCGAACCCGGATCGGTGCGAGCCTGGACGTCACGGGAACCGCCCAGGAAGTGGTCAAGGTTGCCGTACCACGCTTCGCGGACGCCGTCAGCATCCATCTGTGCGAGGTCATATTTCACGGAGATCTGCCGGCTCCCGTCCTGTCCGGCCCCGTGGCGCTGCGCCGTGCGGACCCTCCTCCGGACCAGGCCGGTGGGAAACCGGCCGCCTCGGTCGAGGCGGTGGATCCCGAGTCCTCACGCGTCGCCCGGTGTTTGGCCGCTGACCGCGCCGAACTCCTCCGTGTCGGAGCCTCGGAGATTGACCATTGGTTCGGTGACACTTCGGGACCGGCAGCCGACCTGTCCCGGGACGAGTCCCACTCGCTGATCGCTGTACCGATCCGTGCGCGCGGTCTCACCCTGGGCCTGGCCCTGTTCCTCCGCTACGCGTCGGCGGGCGAGCCTTTTTCCGCCGACGATCTCACGGTCACCGAGGACCTGATCGCCCGTGCGGCGATCTGTCTGGACAACGCCCGCCAGTTCACCCGTGAGCACGGCATAGCAGAGGCGCTGCAGCGCACCCTTTTGCCGCATGGCTCGACCTCGCATTCGGCCGTGGAGACCACGGCGCGTTATCTGCCTGCGGGGCCCGGAGCGGAGGTAGGAGGGGACTGGTTCGACGTGATCCCCCTTCCTGGTGCCCGGGTCGGACTGGTCGTCGGCGACGTGGTGGGCCACGGCATCACCGCCTCCGCCGCCATGGGGCAGTTGCGTACAGCCGTACGTACGCTCGCCGACATCGAGCTCCCGCCGGATGAGCTGCTCACCCACCTCGACGACGTGGTGACCCACGCGACGAATGAGACCTGCACCGATGAGCTGCCGGGCGCCGTCGGAGCCACGTGCCTTTATGTCGTGTACGACCCGGTCGCCGGGGTGTGCTCGATGGCCGCTGCCGGACACCCGCCTCCGGTCCTCGTGCGCCCCGGCGGCAAGGCCGAAGTGGTCGATCTCGCTGTGGGCCCCCCTCTCGGTCTGGGAAGCCTGCCGTTCGAGGCGACCGAAGTTGCGGTTCCCGATGGGAGCGTCCTCGCGCTTTTCACCGACGGTCTGATGGAATCCCGCGACCAGGACGTGGATGCGCGTCTCGATGAGCTCAAAGCGGTGCTGGGGCGCCCCAGCGCTTCGCTCGAGAGCATGTGTGACGCCGTGCTGGACACGCTTCACTCCTGCTCGACCAGCGATGATGTCGCTCTCCTCATGGCGCGCACCAGAGGCTTGGACAACGGCCAAGTCGCCGAATGGGAGCTCAACAGCGACCCCGCTGTCGTGGCAGGGACGCGGCGCCAGGTTGATGACCAGCTCAGTGCGTGGGGGCTGGAGGAGGCCACGTTCACGACGGAGCTGGTCGTGAGCGAACTGGTCACGAACGCGATCCGGTACGGCTCCGGCCCGATCCGACTGCGCTTGGTCAAGGACCGTTCGCTGATCTGCGAGGTCTCGGACGGCAGCACCACGGCCCCGCACCTGCGTCGCGCCCGGCTGCACGACGAGGGCGGCCGCGGACTGTTCCTGGTCGCCCGGCTGACCGAGCGATGGGGCACGCGGTACACGCCGACGGGCAAGATCATCTGGGCCGAACAGGCACTGGGCGCGCGTGAGCGCGCATGGGAGTAACAGCTGCGGGGGCTGCCTCCGGACCGAGCTCGGCACCGCGCTCCAGGGCCACGCCAGCGTTCGCAGCGGGGATCGGGCTCTTGGGTCATGGGTTTCAGTATGAGCAGGCCTGGTCGGCGGTTCATGTCCCCGTCAGTCTCAGGAAGCGCTTACTGGCCCAGCTGGCTGGGCGTGTCCATGGGCCTACTACACGCGCCTGGAACAGGGACATGTGCAGGATGCATCGCTGGAGATCCTCGATGCCGTCGCACGCGTCCTTCAGCTGAGCGAGGCAGAAAGGCTTCACCTCACCCATCTCGCCGGGCCGAAGAGTGCGCAGCAGGGAAGCCACCCCCATAGGGCCCCAGCTCCCCGGAAACAGCTGGGCGCCCTACCTCGCCACCCGAGCGCAGTCACGGTCGTAGGCGCCTGCATGCGGGGCCGGCCCAGTTCCGCCGTGCCGTCATCCGCGACGACGCGTTCACCTCGGTGCACCGGCCTCTCCAGCCCGCTGGCCTTCCTTCCAGCCTGGTGTCGATTGCTCCGCTCCTACAACTGCCGGGCTGGACTCGGGGAACGGGTCGCGGACAGTCGCCGAGCCTCCTACCCTCTGTCGGCACCACGTGCCATATGTCACTCGGAATTAACTTGGCACTCAACTGCCACATGGCACTTGATGCCATAATCTGGGCTCATCCGATCGAACCGTGAGTTCAGGAGAACCCTCACCGTGAGCAAGTCCACCGTTGCCGAAGCTCCCGTCCAGAAGCTGGCCCCAGCCGCCACGGGCATTCGCCGACTGCGTGGCCATCCGTGGCTGTCGCTGCTGGCCGTCGCGCTCGGCGTGATGCTCGTCGCGCTGGACGGGACGATCGTCGCCATCGCCAGCCCGGCCATCCAGAAGGACCTGGGCGCCTCGCTGTCCGACATCCAGTGGGTGACCAACGCCTACCTGCTGGCCCTCGCGGTCAGCCTGATCGCCGTCGGCAAGCTCGGCGACCGCTTCGGCCACACGAAGATCTTCCTGATCGGCGCGGTCGGCTTCGTCGCCTCGTCCGTCGGCATCGGCCTGACCGACGACATCAAGGTCATGATCGGCCTGCGCGTGGTGCAGGGCTTGTTCGGCGCGATGCTCCAGCCGACCGCGCTCGGCATCATCCGCTCCACGTTCCCGCCCGAGAAGCTGAACTCCGCGATCGGCATCTGGGGCGCGGTGGTCGCCGCGTCCACCGCGGCTGGCCCGATCGTCGGTGGTCTGCTGGTCGAGCACGTCAACTGGGAGTCCTGCTTCTACATCAACCTGCCCGTCGGCATCGTCGCCGTCGTCATGGGTCTGCTGTTCCTCAAGGACACCGAGCGCGACCAGGACTCCAAGTCCTTCGACGTCCCCGGGATCGTGCTGCTGTCCGGCACCCTGTTCCTGCTGGTGTGGGCCCTGATCAAGGCCCCCGACTACGGCTGGGGCGACACCAGGACCCTTGGTTTCCTCGGCGCCACCCTGGTCGTGGGCCTGCTGTTCGTGCTGCGTGAGAGCCGCACGAAGGAGCCGCTTCTGCCGCTGCGCCTGTTCCGCTCCCTGCCCCTGTCAGCGGGCACCGTACTGATACTGATGCTGGCCTTCTGCCTGTTCGGCGCCATGTTCTACATGACCTTCTACCTGCAGAACGTGCACGGCTTGAGCGCCGTCGACGCCGGCGTGCGGATGCTTCCCCTGACGGGCCTGATGGTGGTCGGCGCTCCGCTGGCCGGCGTGCTCATCAACCGGTTCGGTCCCCGGCCGCCGATCGTCGTCGGCATGCTCGTGACGGCCGGAGCCCTGTTCGGTCTCGGCGGCCTCGACACCGGTTCGGGCGCCAACGACACCCTGGTGTGGTTCGGCATGCTGGGCCTCGGCCTGGCCCCGATCATGGTCGGCGCCACCGAGGTCATCGTCGGCCACGCCGAGGTCGAGCTGGCCGGTGTGGCCGGCGGTCTGCAGTCCACCGCCATGCAGGTCGGCGGTACCCTCGGCACCGCGGTCCTGGGCGCGGTGATGACCGCCAAGCTCAACGACGTCTTTACCGAGCGCTGGTCGGCCGCCCACCTGCCCCCGCTCCGCGGTGAGCAGCTCGCTCAGGCCAAGGAGGCGGTCTCCGTCGGCGTCGCCCCGGTCACCCCCAAGACGCCGGCGCCCGTCGTCGAGGTCATCACGAACATCACGCACCACGCCTTCATGGACGGCATGCATCTCGCGTTCGTCGTCGCCGGCGTCGTCGCCCTCGTGGGCGCCGCGATCGGTCTGCTGACCAAGCAGGGCCGCAAGGTCGAAGGCGCCGCCGTGCACATCTGACGTCCTGCCAGGCGGGTCCAGCGGCCCGCCCCTAGACGCGGGGAGCGCACCGTCCGGTCTGAGCGGCGCCGGGCGGGTCCTCTTCTGGCGCTCCCCGCTTGGCCGGGGCCCTCGTGGGGACGGCGGGCCCCGGCCTCTCCTTGTGCCCTGTGGCAGACTTCCAGCGGAAAGAGCGGAGGCAGGACGACATGACGGCTGAGGCGAAGCCCGGTCTGCGGGAGCGGAAGAAGTTGCGCACCCGGTATGCGATCATCTCGACCGCCGTGACCCTCTTCGTGGAACGCGGCTACGACGAGACCACCGTCGCCGAGATCGCCGAAGCCGCCGAGGTCGCCCCCCGCACCTTCTTCCGCTACTTCGCCACCAAGGACGAGGTCGCCCTCGCCCTGATCACCGAGGCCGACGAGGCCATCTTTCCCGCCCTGGAGGCCCGCCCGGCCGACGAGCCGCCGGTCACCGCGTTCGCCAACGCGGTCCGTACCGTCGTGGAGCAGCTGATGCAGGCCGACGACGGCACCGGAGAACTGTGGACGCGCATCCAGCGGCTGCTGGAGAAGTCCCCGCCGCTGCTCGCGGCCTACCTCCAGCGCGTGGTGTCGATCGAGGACCGCCTCGCCCGCAAGCTCGCGGAGCGCGAGGGCGTCGACCCCGATGCCGACCTGCGTCCTTTCCTCGCCATCGGCACCGTCGGCACGGCACTGCGAGCGGCCCACCGACGGTGGGCCGCCCTACCTCAGGCGACCTCCGATGACCTTGTTCGGCTGCGCGAGCAGGCCCTGAAGATCTTGAACGAGCCCCTCGACCGTCACTGGGCAGAGGGCTGAGCCCGGAGTCGAGGCGTCAGGCGATGTCTCTGGGGCGACGGGAGCCGGCTGTGATCCGATGCGACGAGCTCCCTGATGTCAGGGCGGCGAGCCGGTCGAAGACGTCCTGGGCGGCTCCGCGTAACCGAGGCCGTTGGCGGCGGCGTTGCGTTCGGGCGAGGAGCGGCGCGGGCTGACCGCGCTCTTCTGGTCGAACATCAACCCATACGGCACGTTCTGGCTGGAGATGGGCAAGCGGCTCAACTTCGCCCTTCCTGCCGTGCCCCATCCCCGGACACTGGCCAGCGCCGCCGGCCAACCAGCAACGGAGTCCCGCCATGCCCGCTGGACAGTACGGGCGCCGACACCACCGCCTTCTCGCCGCACAGCTCTCCGGCCTCGCTGGCCCAAAACCATCCGTGGCTTTCTCACCGGCCACGGCGGTGCCGGGTTCCGGCCCCACCGCGCGCTGTGGGGCCGGAATCGTTGTCGGTTCGGCGGAGGTGAGTCCCGGGATAGGTGAGGGACCGGCAGTGGTGCGGGCGTGGTGACGCTCAGCAGCCGGACACGCCGGGGGGCGCTGAACTCGCCGCGCACCAGGCCGGGCGCGTTGGTGTTGTTGAAGATCCCTCCACCCGCCGCGCGGACGGGGCGCGCTCGAAGACGGCGACGCGTGCGGTGCGCCTCTCCATCGCCGCGGCCTCGAGATGCGCCTTCGCGGCGGTCAGGCAGGAGAAGCCATGGCCGACGAGCACCGCATCCCAGGGACCGCGGACATCGGAATGCTGGATTCGGACACGAGAATGCCTTTGTCACAAAGGGGTGAAGAGGATACTGACGGTTGGGATTGGACGGAAGGAGTCAGGAGTTGTCAGGACCGTGCCAGTAGGCCTTCGGCTCCGTGTACTCCTCGAAGACGTCGAGCCCCATTTCGTGCCCGAGTCCGCTGACCTTGCGGCCGCCGAAGGGGACGTTGGGGCTGAAGGCGCGCCAAGTGTTGATCCAGACCACGCCGGTGTCGATCTTCCGTGAGACGCGTCGCGCCCGGTCCAGGTCTCGCGTCCAGAGGCCGCCGACCAGACCGAACTCGGTGTCGTTGGCGATCTCGACGGCCTCGTCCTCGGTGTCGAAGAAGATGACCGAACCGACCGGCCCGAAGATCTCCTCGCGTCGCAGCCGCGACGCGCGGTCTGGGGTCGCGTACAAGGACGGCTCGACGAACAAGCCGCCGGTGACGCCGGGAACATCGGTGCCGCAGCGGCCGCCTACGATCAGCGAGGTGTCGTCCTCGCCGTCGGCGATGTCGAAGTAGCTGGTCACCTTCTTGTACTGGGGACGCGAGGCGAGGGGCCCGATCTGGGTGGTGGGCTCCAGCGGGTCGCCGATCACGACCTGCGAGATGAGGTTCTCGAGCCGGGCCAGCACCTCGTCGCGGACACTGCTCTGGATGAGGATGCGCGAGCCGGCGTTGCAGGCCTGGCCGGTCCCGGCGATGATTCCGGTGAGCACGCCCTCGGCGGCGCGGTCGAGATCGGCGTCCTCGAAGACGATGTTGGCGCCCTTGCCGCCGAGTTCGAGGGTCGCCCGGATGAGACGGGGCGCGATCGCCTGCGCAATGGAGCGGCCCGTCGCGGTCGACCCGGTGAACGCCACCTTGTCGATGCCGGGATGCTCCACCAGGGCTGCACCGGTGGCTCCGGCCCCGGTCACCACGTTGACGACGCCGGGCGGGAATCCGGCCTCCAGCGCGAGCTCGATCAACCGGATGGTGGACACCGGCGTCACCTCGGACGGCTTGACGACGACCGTGTTGCCGGACGCCAGCGCGCCGAACAGCTTCCACTGAAGCAGGCCGAGTGGGTTGTTCCACGGGGCGATCGCGGCGACGACGCCGATCGGGACGCGCTCCGTCCACGCGGTGTGACCCGGCATGATCGGTGTGACTGTCTCGCCGTGCAGTGTCAGCGCGTAGTTGGCGCAGAACTCGGCGCTCTGCGCAAGCGCGCCGGGCACCATATTCATCTCGGAGATGGTCTTGCCGTTCTCATGCACCTGCAGCCGCGCCAGCTCCGACGAGTGCTCGCGGATGAGCTGGGCCCAGCGTCGGAACAGCTCAAGTCGTACGAAGGGCGACGTTGTGGACCACGCGGGGAAGGCTGCGCGGGCGGCGCGCACGGCGCGGTCGACGTCGGAGGCTCCTGCGACGGGAACGTAGCCCCACTCGGCGTCTTCGAACGGGTCGACGCAGCGGTAGGTCTGACCGTCTGCGGCCTGGACCTGCTCGCCGTCGACGATCATCCAGTAGCGCTGCTCGGAGTCGAACTCAGGGAAGCGGATGGCACTCCGCGGGTTTGCAATCGTCATCGAACTGCCCTTGTCTTCAGCACGGGCGTCGCTGCCCGATGTGATGAGCAAAATATTCCTGCGACGATCCATCGTCAACCGTTTGGTTACTAAGCGGTCGATTCCCCGCGTTCACGAACCGCAGGGGCGCGCCGCGTGAGCAGCCGCGTGATCATGTCGGCCCAGGTCGCCATCGTGTCCTCGGAATCCGACGCTTCCGGCCCGAGGCAGAAGTCGATCAGCTGCGGGATCACGTACCGCGCGGTGCCTACTGCGTAAATGGTGGCGAGGGCCAACCGGGGGTCGATGTCTGTTGCGAGCTGGCCTTCCCGCTGCAGACGCATGATCACCTGCACCTGGCGGTAGACCGACTCCTGGCGTTCGACGGCAGCGGCCACCGGCCGATCGCCGGCAAGACCCTCCCAGGCAACCATGCGCGACCAGGCGCGCCGCCTCTCCGGGTCGCCGATCTGCCCGCGCATCAACTCCCGGATGTCCGATGTGGCGTCGACCGAGCTGTGCATCGACGTCAGCATCTCGCCCAGCACTGCGGCATAGAGGCCGTCTTTGCTGTCGAAGTAGTGGTAGATCAGCTGCTTGTTCAAGTTCGCAGCCTCCGCGATGCGGTTGATCCGGGCGCCGGAGAACCCGTGCTCGGCGAACTCCTCCGTGGCTGCGCGGAGAATCCGCTCTCTGGCCGTGAGCGCAGGTGGCGCGGTGGTTGTGTCGCTGTCGGTCATGGGTCAACGGTAGCCCCCCGACCCGGGCAAACCTATGTCAACCAAACGGTTGAAGCGGATGCTGGTCTCGCGTAACGTGCCACCCATCACCCACGCCGACCTCCAGCGACGCGACGGCATGACCTCCTCAGAGGCCCCGGGGCGCGTCCGGTCCGGCGTCCCGATTTCCGAGAGGGATTTCCGTGCCGCATTCAACAAACAGCTCACTAACCCCGTACGACGAGCTCGTGCTCGTCGACGACCGAGGCGACTACGCCGTACTCACGATCAACCGTCCCGAGAAGCGCAACGCGATGAGCGTTGATTCCATGAGGCGGCTGCGCGAGGCGCTTGTGGAGGTCGCCGACAAGAAGGTCGTCGTGCTCACCGGCACCGGTCCGTCGTTCTGCGCCGGCGTTGATCTCACGCCGGAGAACCAGGACCGCATGGAGGAGTACGCCAAGGCCAACGGCACCCAGGTGCTGCACCCCTGGACACAGGTGCAGGCCGACATCCGAGCGCACCGTGCCGTCTTCATCGCCGCGGTCAATGGTTACGCTCTCGGCGGCGGGTCGACGCTCATCAACACGTGTGAGCTCGCCATCGCCGCCGAGTCCGCGCAGATCGCCATGCCGGAGCAGGGGTTCGGCAGCTGGCCGATGCAGGCGGGGCCGGCCTCGATCAAGCGGATCGCTCCCAAGCACGCCGCGGAGCTCATCTTCACCTCGCGGCGCGCCGACGCGCAGACCGCCTTCCGTATGGCCCTGGTGAACAAGGTCGTGCCGGATGCCGAGCTGCTCGACGAGGCGATCGCGCTCGCGGAGCACATCGCCGCCTTCAACGCCTTCAGCCTCGACATCTCCAAGCGCGCCTACCACCGTGTGCAGTCGATGACCTGGGACGAGGCCCAGGATTACAGCAGCCTGATTATCACCAGCATCCGTGCGCAGGCCCCCGAGGCGGCGCAGGGCGTGACCAAGTTCCTGGCGGGCGCGCGTGGCCCGGGCCAGGGTCGCTGAGACCGAGGACACGTCCATGACCAAGACTGCACACGGGGACGCGCGCGTCCCCCGCAATTCGGCGCTGTTGCCCGAAACACTCCGAGTGGTCGAGCTCGGCGAGTCCGTGTCGACCGCGATCTGCGGACGCCTCCTGTTCAAGCTGGGGGCGCAGGTCACGCAGGTAGCGGTGGCCGGAGAAACGCACATACTCGACGAGACCGGTCCCTTCGTCGGCGATGGTTCGCAGCGCGTCTCCACGCTGGGCCTCTGGCTCCGCGACGGCAAGACCCGCGTCGACGTCGACCTGGACGACGCGACCGCACGCGAGAGCCTTCACGAGCGCTTGCGCTCCGCCGATGTGGTCCTCGTGGCCGGCACCGCTGCCGAGTGGAGCGCACGTGGTCTGTCCGTCGATCGCCTCGAGGAACTGGCGCCCACCGCGATCATCGGCCGCATCAGTCCCTGGGGCGAGAGCGATGAGTACGCGGACCTTCCCTCCAGCGAGCTGGCGCTTCAGGCGGCGAGCGGCTTCATGCGGCTCATCGGCGACCTGGACCACGAGCCCGTACGGCTCGGCGGCTACCCACTGCAGTCGATCGCGGCACTGCTCGCACTCGACGGCGTGATGATCGGGCTCTTCGCTCGCGAACGCACCGGTCAGGGCGCACGGTTCACGACCTCCGAGTTCGAGGCCGCGGCGCACGCCGAGTGGAAGATCGCCACGTTCGCGCAGGCAGGGCTCCGCCGCGAGCTGCGCGGCGAAGACAACGGCGCACTGGTTCTGCGCTGCCGGGACGGGCACTTCGCCGCCTTCTACATCCCTCGGGACTGGGGCGTCATGAAGGAGATCATCGGCGACAGCCGCCTCGACGACGAGGCGTTCGACACCCCTCAGGGCCGTCTCCGCAACCAAGCGCGGCTCGTCGCCCTGATCGAGGAGACGACCAAAACCATGTCGAAGAAGGACCTCTACCACGCCACTCAGGCCCGCGGGATCCCCGCCGGGTACGTGGCGACCGTCACCGACCTACTCGAATCTCCGCAGTACGTCTCGCGCGGCTTCTTCGAGTCGATCGAGGTGCCGGATGTGGGAGCCGGACTGCTCCCGGACGCGCCGTGGCAGGTCTTCGGTCCCGAGGACGCGGTCGCATGAGCGGGATGCTGGACGGTCTGCGCGTCGCGGACCTCACCATCGTGACGGCCGGGGCCGCGGCCACCCAGGTGCTGGCCGACTTCGGCGCCGACGTGATCAAGATCGAGGGCGTCACCCGCCCCGACCTGTACCGCGGCGGCATGGGCGGCGACATCGGCGCCGACGTCGCCTTCCCGCCGTTCCGCACGGCCAACCGCAACAAGCGCGCCATCGCCGTCGACCTCAAGACCCCCGAGGGGCTGGAGGTCGTGCGGCGGATCGTCGCCACGAGCGACGTCGTCGCCGAGAACTTCCGCCGGGGCGTGGTCGAGCGCCTCGGCCTCGGGTTCCGCGACCTGGTCGCGATCCGGCCCGACATCGTGCTGGCCTCGATCTCGAGCCAGGGCCTCACCGGTCCGAGCAGCGGCTTCACCTCTTTCGGCCTGACCCTGGACGCTCTCGGCGGCGTCATGTCGTACTCCGGGTACGACAGCGACAGCCCGATCTGGTCGAGCGCGCGCATCAACTACCCCGACCAGACGGCGAACTCGCTCGGCCCGGCCCTCATCATCGCGGCCGTGCTGGCGTCTCGTCGCGACGGTCAGGCGCGCTGGCTCGACCTGTCCCAGCGTGAGACCGTCACCGCCTTGATGGGCGACCAGGTGCTGCGCACCTCCCTGACCGGCGAGAATCCGGTGCCCACCGGCAACAGCACCCCCGACAGCATCGAGTGGCTGACGCCGAGCTCGGGAGACGACGCGTGGGTCGCGATCTCGCTGCGTTCGCCGGAGGAGCTCGAGCTGGTCGCATCCGTCGTCGGTGCCGACCTCTCCGGTGCCGGCGACGACGCGGCGCGCGCCGCTCTGGTGCGCGCGACGACCGAGCGGTGGTCGGCATCCCGCTCTGACGCGGATGCCTCCGCGACACTGCGGGCGGCGGGCGTCATGGCGATGCCGGTGCGCAGCGGCGAGCAGCTGCTCGATGACCCGTATCTGCGCTCGCGCGGGTGGTGGCAGGAGGTGTCCGCGCCGGGCGGCGGCACCGAACGCCAGCGCGGCTGGGCGGTCGCCTTCGACGAGGGCGGTCCGGACCATATCCGTCGCAACGGTCCGCGGATCGGCGAGGACACGTTCGAGGTGCTCGGCGAACTCGGCTACGACGAGGACGAGATCGCGTCGCTCGTCGAGCAGTCGGTCGTGTCGGCCCCAGCCAACGCCCGCCAGGGCTGACGCACCCGAATCCACGGACTTCAGAAAACTCAGAGCAAGGACAAAAAATGACAGTGGACGTCCGCGGCAAGGTCGCGATCGTCGGTGTCGGCCATTCCGACCAGGGCACGTTCCCCGGCAAGACGGCCGAGCAGCTTTCGATCGAGGCAATCCAGGCGGCTTTGACCGACGCGCAACTCACCAAGGACCAGCTCGACGGGCTGATCACCTGCAAGTCGGTCCAGGGCAACAACATCGATATCCAGGTGGGCCCGCTGTTCGGGCTGAGCCCGAAGTACGCGCAGACGCTCGACTACGGCACCTGCAACTACTCGCTGCACCTGGCGACCCAGGCGATCCTCTCCGGACTCGCCGAGACGATCGTGCTGGTCTACGGCGCCAACGCCCGATCGGGCAAGTTCAACTTCTCGGCGGCGGCCCCGTCGTTGGAGAGCGCGTCCGGCTACGTGCACGTCGCCGGTCCGGCGGCCCTCGCGCTGCAGCGCCACAAGGCGCTGTACGGGACCAAGGAGGAGGACTTCGGCTGGTTCGCCGTCTCCGAGCGGGAGTGGGCGCAGCGCAACCCGCTCGCGATCTTCCAGGAGCCGATGACGATCGACGACTACCTGGCCAAGCCGTACCTGGTCGAACCGCTGCGTCGTGAGGACGTCACGATGATCTCGGACGGTGCGGTCGCACTGATCGTGACCTCTGCGGAGCGGGCGAAGGATTACCCGAACAAGCCGGTCTACGTGCTCGGCATCGCCGAGAACACCGAGGTCGCCGGCGACACCTTCGACGACTTCCTCATGCGCCCGAACATCAAGGGCACCGCGGCGGACATCTGGAGGAACACCGGGTTCACGCCGTCCGACATCGACGTGCTGTACATCCAGAACCCGACGGCCGTCTGGAACCTCCAGATGGTCGAGGCCTACGGCTTCGCACCGGAAGGGGAGGGCGCGGCCTGGGCGGCCGAGGGGCATATCCGTCCCGGTGGCGACCTGCCGTTGAACACGAACGGCGGTCAGCTGTCGGAGAGCTACATGTGGGGCTGGCTGCACATGGTCGAGGCCGTGCGTCAGCTCCGCGGCACGGTCGAGCCCGACCGTCAGGTGCCCGGAGCGGAGCTGGCCCTGTACTGCTCGACGATGACCTTCCTCAAGAGCGCCGCATCGATCATCGGAGTGAACCCGTGAGTGACAACCCCAATCTGCCCGCCACCGACCTGCCGCTGACGGCCGGATTCTGGGAGGCGGCGAAGCGTCATGTACTCACCGCTCAGAAGTGCCTGGACTGTGGTTACCTGCGCTACCCGGCCCTGGAGATCTGCCCCCGGTGCTGGTCGACCAACCAGGCCTGGACCGAGATCTCGCCCAACGGCACGTTGTGGAGCTACATCGTGTACCACCGTGCGCTCGATCCGAGCAAGAAGGACGAGATCCCCTACGTCGTGGGACGTGTGAAGACCGACGACGGTCCCGTGTTCACGGTGCGGCTCGATATCGCGCCGGAGGACGCGAAGGTGGACATGCGTGTCACCGCGACCTGGGACGATGCCAGCGACGAGGTCACCCTCGTGCGGTTTGCCGCCGAGTGAGGCGTCGATGACCGTGTCGACCGGACCCGCGTGGCTGCGCCGCGCGCTCGCCGAGCGACCCGATGAGCGGGCCGTCGACGTCGAAGGTGCAACGGTGCGGTACCGCGCGTGGGGCCCTGTGGGTGCTCCGGGCGTGGTGCTCGTGCACGGAGGCCTGGCCCATGCCCGGTGGTGGGACCACATCGCCCCGCTCCTGGGCGGGTATCGCGTGCTCGCCCCCGACCTCACAGGGCATGGTGACAGCGCCTGGCGCTCCGAGTACGACACCGAGCAATGGGCGAGGGAACTCACGGCGGTGATCCGTGACGACGGACTTGAGCGTCCGATCGTCGTCGGCCACAGCATGGGCGGCCTTCCCGCGGTGACCGCCGCCGTCGAGCTCGGTGACGCCCTCGCGGGCGTCGCGACCGTCGACGTCCGGTTCCACGACGGGGAGTGGCCGGGACGGGAAAAGCCCAGTGAGCGGTTCGCGTCCCTCGAGGACGGGATCGCACAGTTCGCCCCCGTGGCCTCCCGGGCGGGGATCGAGGTGGAGCCGGCTCTCGAGCGGCATGTCGCCGAGACCTCGCTCGGGTGGGACGGCGACGCCTGGCGCTGGAAGCGCGCGGACAGCTACGGCATCCGTCGCATCCCGCTGCGCCGGCTCCTGCCGGACCTGCGCGTGCCGCTCGCGATCGTGCGCACCGACCACGGGCTGCTCACGCCCGAGGCGGCGGCGGAGATGCGGCAACTCACCCCGGCCCGCGCCGTGGTGACCACCGTGCCGGAGGCGGGCCACAACCCCATGCTCGAGCAGCCGCTCGCCTTCGTCGGGGTGCTCCGCGCGCTTCTTGACGGCTGGTGGTCGATGCCGGGCGGCACCAGCGACCGGTCGCGCGATCCCGGCCGTCCGAACACCGAGATGAAGAGGTAACGCCATGTCAGAGACGACTCAGCCCCTCGCCCGCGCCTTCCTGTCCGAGATGTGGGCGGCGCTCGGAGGTGACGCGTCCGTCGCCGAGCGCGTCACGTTCACCGGTGAGGGCTCGTTGCCCGGCGCCTTCGCGCAGACCGATCTCGCCGCCGCCGCGTTCGGCGTTGCCGGCGTCGCCGTGAGCGAGCTGCTCGAGGCCGGCGGAGCCCCCGCATCCGCGGTAGAGGTCGACCGCGTACTCAGCAGCGGATGGTTCCTGCTGCCGCCAGGACCATCGCGCCTGCTGAACCCGCCGCCGCCGCGTCCGGTTCACTTCCCTCCGTTCCACACGGAGATCGCGACCACGGATGGGCGCTGGCTGCGGCTGCATGGCTTCCCGGCCAACCGCGAGCGCGTCGTCAAGGCACTCGGCGTGGAGGACGACATCGAAGCCGTCGCAGCCGTCGTTCGCGAGCGCGCCGCCGACGAAATCGAGCAGGAACTCGTGGACGTCGGGTGCGTCGTCGCGGCCAGCCGCACCCCCGAAGAGTGGTTCGCGCATCCGGCCGGGGCCGCGGTGGACGTCGAGCCCCTGGCGGCGGTGACCGAGTTCGCCGCGGAGGGCAGTGGGTGGCGGCCCACGCCGGGCCGCCCGCTCTCGGGCATCAAGGTGCTCGATCTGACGCGTGTCGTCGCCGGTCCGACCGGCACCCGCTTCCTCGCCGCCCTCGGCGCCGAGGTACTGCGAATCGACGCACCCGGCTCCGAGGAGTCGCGCCACATCCCGCTCGGCTACGACTTGCTGCTGGGCAAGCGGTGGGCCTTCCTCGACCTGAAAACGCCGGAGGGTATCGAGCAGTTCAAGCGCCTTCTCGCCGAAGCGGACGTGCTGGTGCACGGCTACCGTCCCGGCGCGATCGACGGCTTCGTTCCAGAGGAGGAGCGCCGCCGACTCAACCCGGATCTCGTCGAGGTCGCCCTCCGTGCATACGGATGGGAGGGGCCCTGGAGCATGCGCCGCGGCTTCGACACCGTGGTGCAGTTCAGTGTCGGCTTGGCCAACGCGACGCAGGAATGGGCGCTCGCCGACCCGTCGCGCCGTGTGCCGCTCCAGATCAACGGGTACGACGTCGACGCATCGCGGCCACGCCACACCCCCGTTGAGGGCTTGGATCTCGCCACCGGCTATCAGATCGCGGCGGCCGCGATCCGCGGCCTCACCAAGCGTTTGCAGACCGGCTCGGGGTCGACGACCAAGTATTCGCTCGCGCGCACCGCATCCCTGCTCATCAAGGCCGGGCCGAACCCCGAGGGCGGACCCGACATCCGGCTCCCGCTCGACGGGCCTTGGGAAGACCGCATCTATGGCAGCCCGCTCGGCCCCGTGAAGCGGATGGTGTTCCCGATCGGGATAGAGCGCACTCCTCTGTTCTGGGACAAGACCCCCGACCGACCTGGGGCCGCAGCCCCCGTCTGGAACAGCTAATCGCTCGCGAGGCGCCTTTCAGCGCGACGCACAAGGTTGATCACCTCGTCGGCACCAATGGGCTGGCGCCGCACAACAACGGGTCGTGCTCGCGTCGGCGGAACGCCCTGGCTCATCGGCCGCGACATGAGCTTCCTGACTATTTCCGAACGGGTCAACCAAACGGTTGACCCTGACCCGGAGCTTTTGTAGCGTGAAGCTGCAACTCGTTTCTGGGGCGCACCTTCGTCTGCAGCGAAGCAGAGTGGGATTCCGACTGAGGACGCTCTGCTTCTTTCGAGTCACTCATTCAAGGAGGAAGAAGTGACCGGATCGATAGCCGTAGAAGACGTCATTCCTGACCTAAGCGATCCGCGGACGTTCGTGGACGCCGTCCCCCATGACGGGTTCCGCCTCCTTCGGGAGCGCGAAGGGCTGTACTGGCAGCCGGCCAAGCCCTCGCCGGCCCGCGGCGGATATTGGGCCGTGACGCGCTTCGAGGACATCGTCGCCATCGAACAGGACCCCAGCGCTTTCACGTCAACGCACGGCGTTTCCTACCCGCTGATTTACCCGTTCCCGGCCCCGGCGCCGATGTGCGACAACCTCATGTTCACCGACCCCCCGCGTCACGCAGGCCTTCGCCGGGCGGCCGCGGCGGGATTCGGGCCGCGGGTCGTCGCGAACTTTGAACCCTGGATCCGGGAGATTGTCCGCGAAGTCATCGCCGACGTCGAGTCGGTGACGGAATTCGACTACGTCGAGAAGTTCGCTCGGACCATTCCGGCCTATGTGATCGGCAAAGTGCTCGGCTGCCCCCGCGAGGATCGCCAGCGCATTGTCGACTGGACGAACAGGCTGTTCGCGGCCGGCATGCAGACCGAGGACGGCATGGCCGCCCAGATCGAGGCGGTGCAGCGCATACAGGAAGAGATCCAGGCGTACTGCGCCGACATGCAAGAGCGCAAGCGAAAGGAACCCGCTGATGACATGTTCACCGCGCTCGCCAAAATCGCGGATGCCGGCGACATCACTCAGCCGGAGTTCCTTCAGTGGACGCTCTTGATCCTGACTGCGGGTTTCGAGACGACGCACACGGCGATCGGTCAGTCGATGCGGATGATTCTCGAGAACGAGGATATCTGGGCTGCTACCGAACGAGCCGTTGACGAAGGGATCAGCGGCAAGCTGGCGAACGAATTCATCCGCCTCATCAGCCCTGCAATGCAGATGGCTCGCCTGGCCACTCGCGACGTGGAAGTAGCGGGCACGCAGGTGCTCCAGGGTGACGCGGTCGTTCTCTACTTCGTCTCGGCCAACCGGGACGGGTCCGTCTTCGCCGAGCCTGACACATTCAATCCGTGGCGGACGGAGACGGCAACCCTCGCCTTCGGCAGTGGGGTTCATCGTTGCATCGGCTCATATCTCGCGAAGCTCGAGGTCCAGATCCTCTTCGAGGAACTACGCGCCGCCGGCGTCCGCCTCCGCTTGAACGGTACGCCGAAGCGTGGATGGTCGAACTTCATCAACCAGATCACCGAGCTGCCGGTCGCGCGGGCATGATCCGGGGCTCCGCATAGAAGGGCCATCATTGCGTCCGTCGGCGTCAGGGTCTCGTCGAACAGGGCGATCAGCTCGGTCCTGTGGCGCTCTGCGGCGGCCTCGGTCAGCTGCCGGTCGAGCTCCTCGACCATCTCCGGTGAGTAGCCCGCGTCATGGTCCGCGCCGGCGACGAGCACCCGGGCCTTGAGGTGCGGCACAACGCGGCTCGGGCTCAGCTCGTCGTCGGTGATGAGGCACCCAGTGTGGAACGTCGCGAGCGCGACGATCCGGTCGGGACAGGTGCCGACGGCGGTGAATGCGAGCGCCCCGCCCATGCAGTAACCGGTCACGCCGACTCCCGTACTGGCAACATCGTCGCGCGAGGCAAGGTAGTCGAGGAACGCCTTGCTCTCCTCGGCAGCGCGGCGAGCGTCGGTCGAGGAGGTAATCGGGCCCAAGCACTTCCGACCTGTTTGAGCTCCCGAACACCTCCTTCAGTTTCAGCGGCCCGTAGGCCCCGGCTCGACAGAAGACGTCGGGGACGAGGACGACGTAGCCGTATTCAGCAAGGCGCCAGCCCATGCCCAACGCTGGCGGTCGGATGCCGAAGGCATCCGCGTACATGAGCGCACCGGGGTGCGTCGCGTCGTCGGGCGCGAACACGCACACCTGCTGTCCGTAGTCGAAAAGGAAATCGTTATGTCAAAGGCATGGTTCATCACGGGAGCGGGCCGAGGATTCGGCCGGGAGTTCACGAAGGCAGCGCTGGATCGCGGCGACCGCGTCGCGGCGACCGTCCGGAACACCGACGCCCTCGACGACCTCCTCACGCAGTACGGCGACGCGCTGCTGCCGCTGCAGCTCGACGTGACCGACCGTGACAGCGTCTTCCAGGCGGTGGCCGACGCCAAGGCCAAATTCGGCACACTCGACGTCGTGGTGAACAACGCTGGTTACGGCCTCTTCGGCCCCGTCGAGGAGATCACCGTCGAGCAGCTGCGCGACCAGTTCGAGGTCAACCTTTTCGGCGTGCTGCATGTCACCCAAGCGGTCCTGCCGATCCTGCGCGAGCAGGGCTCGGGTCACATCGTCCAGATCTCCACGATCGGCGGCATCGCCGCCTTCCCGTACCTCGGCGGCTACCACGCATCGAAGTGGGCCCTCGAAGGCCTCACGGAATCGCTCGCCCAGGAGGTCGCCCCCTTCGGCATCAAGGTCACCCTCGTCGAGCCCGGCGGCTACGCCACCGACTGGAGCGGCAGCAGCGCCGTCCACACCACACCTCAGCCGCAGTATGACGGACTCCGCCAGGCCTTCGCCGAGCAGCAAAAGCACACCCCGGCGTCGTACATCGGCGACCCGGTCGCCGTCGGCCCCGCGCTCCTGAAGGTCGTCGACGCCGAGCAGCCACCGCTGCGCATCTTCTTCGGTACCGCCCCACTGCCACTGGTCAGCGGCCTGTACCAGCAGCGGCTCGAGACCTGGAACGAGTGGGAGCCGGTGTCCGCTGAGGCGCAAGGACACCGCGAGTAATCACACGGTCGTCGCCACCGGCGCGGCAGTGGCTGAGCTCGTCGTCGGGGGCGGCAACACCGTCATCGTCGTCGGCTACTCGCCGGAGTAGACGGCGGCCGTGGCAGGCCCAATCGTCGGCGAGCCCGTGCGCCTCGTCGAGGTACACGAAGCCAGCGCCGAGGCGAGGTGCACGAGCTCGCCGACGAGCTGCGGAAAGCACACCGAGCCGCATCGACGTGCTCGCGAGCAACAGCTGAACTGGCACATACGCAGGACGAAATAGACCACCGCGAGGGCTGGCAGAAGCCGGCGGCGTCGCTCGGCCTTGCGGTCTACCTCTCAAGCACTTCGAGAGGTGGCCTCCTCGGTGAGTACGCCGAGCCGGATCCGGTCGTCGAACTGCGAGTCCAACCGTCTTCGGAGGCTTCGATGCGATACCGGACGAGCCGCCGTCGTGACGGCTGAGAAAGACACTGATGGCAAACTAAGCGCTCAACGGGGCTCCCTCACAGGCAGTCGGATCTTGGTCGATCTGCTGTCTCACGGGGAGCCCCGTTGCCATGTGTCGGCGTACACCTGAACGTGGCCCTGGCAAGATTCGTGAAGCGGGGGTTGTGCCACCATGCGCCGGTGACGCTTCGTCACGGGCGGCGGGACTGTCGGCGATCTTCGTGCAGCTCGTGTCTCCCCACCTGAAAGCGGTGTCGATGGAGCGGCTGTTAGCAGAGGCCGGCACAGTGCGTGGGCGGCTCGTACACGTGAGTTTAGGATGGCATGTCCGAAATACGGTCACAGCTCGGCGCGGGTGCACAGGCGCTGCATCCGGACTCTGGCTGATGTCGTTGTCGGGGCCGTCCCGTGTTGACCAACCTGGTGTGCGGCGGCTGTTCTGTGACAGCGCGGTCTGCGGTCGCGGGACAGCCGCCGCAGTATCGCGTGGAGATGGCAGGGATGCTGCTAACCGGCCGCTGCGGCGCCCGGCTCATGTGCATCTTGAAAGTGCCATTGTTACGGACGAGTGTGCGGTTTCGCCTGATGCGCATCCAGCTGCCGTTGTCCTCGACACCAAGGGTCTTGGGGGGGGGGGGGAGACGACTTCGCCTTCTACACAGACGTCTACGGCACGCTCCTGGTGGACGCCGACACGCGGCTGCCGAACTGAAGCTCCAGAAGAGGATCATGGCCGACCGTGCAGGAGCTCCACACCTCCGCCAGCGCGTCCTCATGGCCGTCTCCGACGCCACTAGCCGTGACGGAGCGTCGCTGGCGCATGATGGCACACCCCCGCTTCACGAATCTTGCCAGGGCCACTCAAACCAGCACGGAAACAGCCGGTGCTACGAGAGGCCGGGTGTGTGGACTACCGGGCACTTGGTGATGTCGCCGGTGCCATCGTGCACCCACTCCGCACCCGCCTCTTCACGGTGCTCGGCCCAGCTCAGGTCGCTGAGGATGCGGTGCGCTCGGTCCTTCGCGAACGGCACCGACTTCGGGTTTGTGACGATCAGCTCCCTCCCCGAAAGCAGACCGTCAAAAGCGATGCGCGCGACCTCGCTGGTCTCCTGCGCATACGGCGTAACGGCCGCCGCGAACTCTTCAGATGCGGAGACTATGCCGCTGACCTGCTCTGTGAGCACCCAGCCGGGGGCAACGAGCGACACCCCAATGCCTGTCCCCGCCAAGTCCCGGCGAACGACCTCGGTAACGGCGAGCCCAGCTTGCTTGGTGACGGTGTAGGCGCTCAGCGGCATCACATGCGGCGGCACGCCGAGCGAGTGCTCGGAGCCGACGTTCAGGATGTAGGCCGGCGCGCCCTTGGCGGCGTTCGACCGCAGGTCGTCCGCGAAAGCCTGGATCGTCCACACATAGCCGAGCACGTTGATGTTCAGCGCCCGCTGGATCCCCTCGGGGTCGATGTCGATGATCGAACCGGCGCTGTCACCGCCGGCGGCGTTGTTGATGAGGACGTTGACCGGACCGTACTTGACGCGAGTGAACGCGGCGAGTTCCTGCACGCGTTCGCGAATCGATACGTCGACCTGGAACCAGTCGGCCTCTGCGCCGGCAGCACGGAGCTGCTCGACGGCGGCGCCGGCGTCCGAGATCGAGGCGATCACCACGCGTGAGCCGCGCCTCGCGGCCTCGAGCGCCAGGCCAAGGCCGACGCCCGTGCCTCCTCCGGTTACGACGGTCAGTGCATTGCGAAGATCGGTCACCGCTGCCTCCCGGCAGGTCCCTGCGCCCCACTCCGATGTGCGAGCGATCGGAAGAGAAGCTACGCCGGGATCGCTCCTAATGCAACGAGAGAGTTAATAAATAGAGCCACTCCAGGGTAGTAATCACCAGCGGCTTCAGGTAAACATTGACCCGCAAGTCAAACTCGGTCGCAGCGTGATCGACGTTGCTTCCAGCGGACGAGGAGGTCCGAGTACACATGCCGAAGGTGGAATACGTGCTGCCCAGCGGGGAGCGTCGAGCAGTCGAAGCCGAGGACGGCGCTTCAGTGATGCAGACCTCGCTCAACAATTTGGTGCCGGGCATCATCGGTGAGTGCGGGGGTGAACTGTCGTGCGCTACCTGCCACGTCTTCGTCGCGCCCGAGTGGTCCGATCGCCTCGGCGGGCGAAGCCCCGAGGAAGAGGACATGCTGCAGGTCACCGCGGCGGAGCCGACCGAGTTCAGCCGCCTGTCCTGCCAGATACGCTGCACAGCAGACACCGATGGGCTCGTCGTTCACGTGCCCGAGGTGCAGTGACCTACGATGTCGACGCGTTCTGACCGCATTGTCATAGTAGGCGCCGGACAGGCCGGGGTTGAGGCAGCTGCTGCGCTGCGGATGGCCGGGAGCGGCGTTCCGATCACGGTCCTCGGCGACGAATCCGCGGCGCCATATTCGCGCCCCCCGCTCTCGAAGGGCATCCTCACCGGTGCGGCGCAGTTCCCCGAGATCGCTCTGCGGACCGACCAGTTCTACGTCCGCGAAGGCATCGATCTCCGGGTCGGCCGTGCGGTCGCTGATATCGATGCAGCCGGCCGAACCGTTCACTTGGACGACGGCGACACGATTCCGTACGAATCGCTCATCATCGCCACCGGCTCCAAGGCCCGGATGCTGCCGAATCCGGAGCTCCGCGGGGCCGCGAACGTGCTGACGCTGCGCACGATCGATGACACGCTCCGGCTGCAGGAGTTCCTTCGGCCCGGCGCGCGCGCGGCCATCATCGGTGGCGGTTACATCGGACTCGAGATCGCTGCGGCCGCGCGTCGCGCCGGCGTCGAGACAACCATCCTGGAGGCTGCCGATCGCGTGCTGGCGCGCGTGACCTCCGCACCCGTATCCGACTTCTTCCAACAGATCCATCGTGAAGAGGGCGTCGATGTACGGACCGGGGCACGCATTGCCGGCTTCCGCACTGACGCCCACGGCAACGTAGCGGCCGTCCTGCTCGACGGTGCACCGGCACTTGAAGTCGATTTCGTGCTAGTCGGCATCGGTGTCACGCCGCGCACCGAACTCGCGGAACGTGCCGGAGCGCTCGTCGACAACGGGATCGTCGTGGATGCGCACCTTCGCACTTCTGTCCCCGGCGTGTATGCCATCGGTGATGTTTCGCGGCACCCTTGCCCGCAGCACGGCGGCCTACGGCGCCTTGAGTCGGCGCCGAACGTATCGGAGCAGGCTCGACACGTCGCGCGGAGCATCCTGGGAGATGAGGCCCCGTATGCGGCGCTTCCTTGGTTCTGGTCCGACCAGTACGACCTCAAGCTGCAGTCGGTTGGCCTCAGCGCCACGGCTGACACGGTCGTAGTGCGCCCCAACCCGGGTCACGATCGCAAGCTCGAAGTCTTCTATCTTGAGGCGGGCAAGCTCATCGCCGCCGATATCGTCGGCGCATCAGGTGACTTCGCATTCTCCCGGAAGCTCGTCGAATCGAAGACCGTCCTGGACCCGGAGGCGCTCGCCGACCCGGACGTCCCGCTTCGCAGCTTCCTGGCCCTCGCCGGCGCTGCCTGAGACCGGTCCACGTCACCTACACATGTAGGGTGGTCGCCTACATGTGTAGGGTGGATGATTGACTTGTCAACACAGCGCGCGACGCCACAAAGCAAAGACGTCAATTCGGATGATCGGGTTCATCGCGAACGTGGCCGACTCCGTCGCGAAGAGATCCTCCTCGAGGCCGCGAACCAGTTCAGCAGGCGGGGTCTCGATGCGGTGAGCGTCGAGGATGTCGCAAAGGCGGTCGGCTGCAACAAGTCGCTGGTTTACTACTACTTCGGCAGCAAAGACGGCTTGCGGGACGCCGTGATGAAGAAGCTGCTCGACATCACCCAGGAGATCTGGAGTGAACTCCGTTCCCAGACCTTCGCACACTGGGTGCGTGATACCACCGAATGGCCCCGGAATCAATCCAACATCCCGTGGCTGCGCCTCACAGCCCGAGAAGGACTCTCGGACACCGGACGTGCAGTGCTCGAGGAGGAGCGCGCACGCGCGCTCGGCGAAAGCACCCGGGTCGTCGTGCGTGCTCAGGGCAGCGGTGAAGTTGACTCGGAGCTTGATCCCGAGCTGGTGGCGCTCCTCATCCTGTTTCTCACGATGGGCCCCGTCACCATCCCCCAGTTGGTGCGCATGGTCACCGGTGACTCTCCGGATAGCGTTCGCTTTCAGGAACGGTACAGCGCGTTCATCGACACCCTTGTCGAGCGGCTGGCTCCGGGTTCGGCGAGCTGAAGATCCCCGTCAGGAAGGCGTCGCGACCGCTGCTTCCAAGCCTGCGAGGCGTCCGAATACCAGCGCACGCAGACTGGACGCGCCTGCCCGGTAAAATCGAACGGCTCGACCCCGCCGGCCCACTGGGTCGGCCTGTCCATGGGCGGCCTCGTCGGCCGACGGATCGCCGCTATGAGGACCCGGAGAAGGCCCTGATGTTCGGACCCGCCTCGTCGCCTGTCTGGCGGGCGGTACTCGGTGTCGCCGCTGAGTGCCCGGGGGCCGCCCGTACCCACCCGCGCGGGACACAGGGATGGGAGGTGGATACGGGCGGCGGCACTGGGGCTCAGCGGTAGGTGTTGTTGCTGACGTGGTCACCTTCGAGCCACGACTTGAGTTCGGCGTGTGCGGTCCGTCGGCGCTCCTCGTCGGAGGCCTCGATGCCGGGGGCGTCCAGGGTGAACTCGAGGAGGAGGCCGTTCGGGTCGCTGGTGTACAGGGAACGGCAGTACCCGTGCTCCAGGACGTAGGTCTCCTCGGGCTTCCAGCCGGCGTCCTTGAGCCGCTGGGCGACGGCGTCCTGGACCTCCTCGGTGACCTTGAGCGCGATGTGCTGGAACGGCGAGTGCGGCATCCTCGGGCCGAACTGCTCCTGGTCGGCCGGGTCGACGAACTGGAAGAAGGCCAGCGCGCTGCCGTCCCCGAGGCCGTAGAAGGTGTGGCAGTACGTCCGCACGGCTCCGAAGAGCTCGTCGGACTCCTTCCACGTCGCCACCAGCGGCAGGCCGATGATGTCCTCGTAGAACGCCCGGGTCGCTTCCTGGTCCCGCGTGACGTAGGCGTTGTGGTGAAGTCGCGTCGGCAGGGAGCCGACGGCCGTGCTGTTGGCGGCTTCGGGCAGGGACTGGGTCATCGTTGACTCTCCTTCGTCATCTTCCGCTCACCGAGACGGAAACATCTCCGGACATCTGTCCGCCAGGCGAGCATGGGTCGACGGTCGCGCGCGGCTCTTCCCCGGTCAAGAGCCGGGAAAGGCAGGGGGATCAAGCCCTGCGGGAATCGGATGAATCGCGCGGAGAGCGGATCTGCGCGGAGCCGGACCGCAGCGCACCTGAGATCCCGGCGGGGCCGGGATCTCAGGTCCTGACCGTTCGCGCGGCATGTGCGGCCTGCTCGGCCAGAAGCGCCGCCAGCCGGTCCGGGGCGGAGAAAAAGGGGGAGTGGTCGCAGTCGACCTCGATGCTCTCGGTGGCGCGTGCCGCGCATTCGCGCTGCGCCTCGACCCGGACCGTCCGGTCCTTCGTGCAGACCACGTAGACGGACGGCGCGGACATCCACGCGGGTTCGATGATCGGCGTTCGCGGTACGCGGCTCGCCATCGGCCGCCACCGCTGAGCCGCCAACTCGGCCATGTTCGGCGGAGAGTGCGAGTAGAGGACCTCCCGGGCCTCCTCACGCAGGATGACGGCGCCGTCTTCGCCCATGTCCCATGCCGCCCGGAACTCCGGATGGCTCCAGCGGGGCGTGTGCGCCGCGGGTGACTCTCCGGCTGGTGGCATCCGCGCGGCCACGAAGACGAATCGGTCCGCTCCCTGCCCTCCGGCGGTCACCGGCAGGCCGCCGTAGCTGTGCGCGACCAGCACGAGGGGCCGTGCCCGCGCGATCTCGCGGACGGCCTCCCGCACAGCGGCGGTGTCGTCCTCGAAGGAGGTGAACGGAAGGTCGATCGCGCGGCCGGCGACGCCTACGCGATCCAGCCGCTCCAGGACCGGAGCCCAGCACCAGCCATCGTGGTTGGCTCCGTGTACGAAGAGAATCAGGGGGTCCACAGCTCGCTCTCTGTTCAACGTCAACGGCGCATCGTCGCGGACGGCGACTCTCCAAAGCGCTCTTTGTAGGCGGCCGCGAAGCGGCCCGTGTGAGTGAACCCGTGGCGCAGAGCCACATCGGTGACCTTCACCCCGGTGGAGGGGTCGGCGATCAGCAGTTCCTCGTGTACCTGTTCGAGGCGGTGGCGGCGGACGTACGACATCGGTGACGTGCCCAACTGCCGACGGAACGCCGAATGCAGGGAACGTTCGCTCACTCCGGCGAATTCAGCGAGGTCAGCGACCGTGAACGCGGCGTCGGGGGACGATTCGATGAGTTCCACGACGCGCCGGACCACACGGGGCGCCGGCAGCGGCTGCGCCGAGAAAATTCGGTCGGTGTAGTTGTGCCGTTGCCCGAGCAGCAGGGCGGTCAGGATGCCGTGTTCGATCTCCTTGGCGAGCACCGGGGGAGGGCCGGCCTTGCCGCACTGTTCGAGTGCCCGCTGCAGCGTCCTGATCGCGGCCGTGATGCCCTGACCACCGCGCTTGAGGTCCATTTCGGTCTCGAAGCGCAGGGGCGCGTGCAGCGGCTCGTTGAGCAGGTTCCGCAGACAGCGGTCGATGAGGGCCTTGTCGACGGTCAGCATGAGCTGGCGCAGCCCGGGGGACCAGCGCATGCTGACGGTCTCCGGGAAGCAGAAGACCGCCGCCCGGGCCGGGCCGGCGACCGCGGTGGCCTCACCGGTCGAGCCCTCGTCGATGAGCATGGTGCCGCCGAAGACGAAATTCACGCACACGTCGCTGATCGGCGGCGTGCAGGAGATCTCCACCGCGGGGCCGTAGCCAGAGGCCATCAGGCCGATGCCGTTCAGCTTCCGGTATTCGACGCGGGCCTGGAAGGGACTCCCGCGCTCCAGCACCTTCATGCTGTGCACGTTCTTGAGGAGTTCCTGCGTCCGTGCCCGCGCCTCGGACGGGTCCCGCGTGTTGATCAATCGGCCGTAGGGAACGCTGGTGCCCTCCGGTATCAGCCCCTCGTCCATCGACATTGACGGAGCGCGCATGACTACCTCCACCGTCGGACGCCTGTCCGTATGACGTCCAGCTCGCAGAATCCGGGGTTGCGACCGGTATGTCAACCGTGGTGCGGGAAGCGGCCCAAGGCTGCGGCATCCGGCTCGGTGCCTCTGCCGCCGACTCCCTACCTTCGGACGTCAGCAGCACAAGAGCCGGAGGTAGTGCAGTGACACAAGTGACGACCACCGAGGCCGGGCGGGACGTGAGCAGTCCGCCGACCGAGGATTTTCTCGAGGTCCCCGGAGGGCGGGTTCACCTGCTGCGGGGCGGTAAGGGGGCCCCGGTCCTCTTTCTGCACGCGGCTGGCGGCGCGGGCCAATGGCACCCATTCCATGAACTGCTGTCGCGCGGTTTCGAAGTTTTCGCTCCCGACCACCCGGGGTTCGGCGGGTCGGACGAGTTCCCCGAGCTGGAGGGCGTCGACGATCTGGTCTTCCACTACCTCGACGTCATCGAGCGGCTGGGGCTGGAGCGTCCGCACATCGTGGGTGCGTCCTTCGGCGGATGGGTCGCGGCGGAACTCGCGGTCGCCCGCCCGGACTTGATCGGCTCGCTGACCCTGCTCGGCCCGGCCGGGCTGCGGCTGCCGGCACATCCGCTCGCTGATCTGTTCCTCATGACGCCGGACCAGGTGGTCGACGCACTCTTCAAGGACCCCGCCAAGGCGTCGGCCCTGTTCCCCGGCGAGCCGGGCGTGGACGACATCCTCGCGGCGTACCGCGACATGACCGCCCTTGCCCGCTTCTCGTGGCATCCCTTCCTGAACAACCCGAAGCTGGAACGCAGGCTGCACCGCATCACCGCGCGCACACTCGTCGTCTGTCCGGCCGAGGACAAGGTCGTCCCCGTTGCCCACGGAGCGCGCTACGCCGAACTCATTCCTCAGGCCCGGTTCGCACAGGTCGAGGACTGCGGTCACGCGATGTATTTCGAACGTCCGCAGGAGTTCGCCCAGGTTGTCACCGAATTCCTGGCCGAAGCCGATGCCAGGACCGAGCTGAGCGGAGCGAGCCGATGAAGTTCGTCTTCTTCCACCTGATGCCCTACCCGTACCTGCCGGACGACTTCGACGAGAAGTACCCGAGCCCTTCCCTCACCTTCCCGAACAAGTTCTTCGACCGCGAACTCGGCAACCGGCTCTACCACCGGTACCTGGACGAGCTGGAGCATGCCGAGAAGCTCGGTTTCGACGGGATCGCCGTCAACGAGCACCACCAGAGCGCCTACGGCCTGATGCCCTCGCCGAACCTCATGGCTGCGGCCCTTGCCCGGCGTACGGAGCGGGCGCAGATCATGGTGCTCGGCAACGCGATCGGCGTGCGCGGCAATCCGCTGCGGGTGGCGGAGGAGATCGCCATGCTCGACCACCTCAGCAATGGGCGGGTGGTCTCCGGATTCGTCCGCGGCATCGGCTGGGAGTACTTCGCGCAGAGCGTCAACCCGACCCGGTCACGGGACCGGTTCAACGAGGCCCACGACCTGATCATCAAGGCGTGGACGTCCGACGAGCCGTTCCAGTGGGTCAGCCCCAACTACGAGTACCGCTACGTCAATCTGTGGCCGAGGCCCGTGCAGGAGCCGCATCCGCCCATCTACATTCCCGGCGCCGGCAGTACGGAGACGATGAAGTTCGTCGCCGAGCACGGCCACACCTATATGTCGGTCTACGCCCCGACGCCCCTGGTCCGCCGCTGGTTCGACGGACACCGGCAGGCGGTGGAGGAACTGGGCATGGAACACGACCCGGTGAAGTCCGCCTTCTCGGTGCCGATCTATGTGGCGGAGACCGATGAGAAGGCTCACCGTGAGGGACGTCGGCACATCGAGTGGCTGTTCCACCGCGGGCTCAAGCAGAGCTTCCCGCAGGTCTATCCGCCGGGTTACATGTCGCCGGGCTCGATGCGCGGTCTGCTGATGTCCGGAATGAAGCCCTACACCGAGACGTCGTACGAGGAACTGCTGGCGGGCGGATACGCCGTCGTGGGCAGGCCCGAGACCGTCGCGGCCCGGCTGAGCGACCTGCAGGCGCAGCTCGGCTTCGGCCAGCTCATCGGGCTGTTCTCGATCGGAGACATCACCGCCGAGGAGATGACCAGGAGCATGGAGCTGTTCGCGTCCGGGGTGATGCCCGCCCTGCGTCCGCTGGGCGTCGCGGGCAAGGTGCCGGCATCCTCCTGACCGGTACAGCCCAGGCTCGCCCCCCCCGGCCGGATCAGCCGCCCCGGGGGGCGAGCGTGGCGAGGGGACGGTTCTCCCATGCGGCCCAGTCGGCGCTGATGTCGCCGGCGGTGCGCAGCAGCAGGGGAAGATGGTCTTCGACCAGGCGGTCGACCGAGGTCTCGGCGGCATGCGCGTTCACGTTCACCGCCGCGACTGTGAGACCCTGCCCGTTGCGGATGGGCGCGGCGATGGACCTGATGCCGAGAGCGAGTTCCTCGTCGGTCACCGCCCACCCCTTGGCCCGTACGTCGCGGAGCATCTCGTTGAGTTCGTCGCGCTGAGGGTGGTGCCGGGGCGTGATGCCCGACCTGCTGGGCTGAGCGAGGACGCGGTCGAGTGCGGGACCGTCCAGGGCGGCAAGCAGCACTTTGCCGAGAGACGTTTGCACGGCGGGGAAGCGGGTGCCGACGGTCACCGACAGCGTCACCAGCTTGGGCATGGCGACCCGGGATACGTAGACGATGTCGGATCCGTCGAGCTGCGCGATCGAGCACGACTCCCGGGTGCGGTCGACCAGGGTACGCAGGTGAGGTTCCGCCAGCTCCCAGATGTTCTGCGAGCCGATGTAGGTCATCCCGAGTTCGAGCACGCGGGGCGTCAAGGCGAACCCGGCTTCGTCGCTGCGTACGTATCCCAGCTTCTGGAGCGTGATGAGAATCCGGCGTGCTGTGGGCCGGGCGAGCTGTGCCTCGGCTGCGACCTCGCTCAGCGTCATGTACCGCCTGCCCGGCTGGAAGCAGCGCAGAACGTCGAGCCCTCTCGCGAGGGCCTCGATGAAATCCGGACCGGCGTCCCGGCGCATCTGTCGTCCCTCCACACCTGCGAAATGGGCGGACGGGCCGAATGACCGCCCACCGGATAATTGTCCGCCACTGTACCGCCGCCCGCTCCGCAGATGGCAGGTCCAGGTCGGCGCATGGCGCGACCGTGGGACGGCGCGGAACGCTGCCCCACGGTCACGCCGTGCGCCCACCTCACGCCTGCGCCGGAGCCAGCACCCTCTCGTCTCCCAGCCGAGCGGCGGCGAACTCGACGACCTGCCGGCCGACGGTCTCCAGCTGGAACCGGGCCGACTCGTCCGTGCAGGCGCCGGTGACCGGGTCGAAGAGCCCCGGCATCGAGGCATTCAGCGCTGCACCCATCGGGGTAGGCCACCCTCGCAGCGCGTGCGCGCAGGTGCGCAGGGTCTGCAGGGTCGCCACACTCGCTTGCCAGCCGTAAGCGACGGCGATGCAGCCGACCGGGAGCCCGGCAAGGTAGGAGCGCTCGTCGTCTCGCAGGTCCTCGACATAGTCAAGGGCGTTCTTCACCATCCCCGACACCGTGCCGTGGTAGCCCGGGGACGAGATCAGCAGTGCGTCCGCGTCACGCAGCGCCGCCACCAACGCGGTGGCCCGCTCCGTCCTCGCCGACTTCTCGGGATCGTAGAGCGGAAGGACGAGCTCCTCCGCGGTGATCAGCTCGATGGTCGCGCCGGCGTCCGCCGCAGCCGCGGCGGCGACCCGCAAGGCGCGCTCCGAGCTGGAGTTCTGCCGCGTCGTCCCGCCGATCCCCAGGACTCGTGTCGTCTGCACGCCCATGGCGTCCTCCACAGTGCGATCTCGTGCTCGTCATCGAGCGTTCGGTCCGTTGTCTGTAGGGGCGACGGTAGGAGGGGGCGGTCGGCGGCACGAGCCGCTTCCGGCACGGTCGGGCCGTTTCCGGCAACAGGACCACCTCTCCCTGCCGTACAACGGACTAACGTCCACACAACGGTTACCTCAACCCTCACGCGGCGGGCGGCATACCTTCCACATGGAGGTGGGCGGTTGACACTGGCTGTATCAGGAACCCAAACTGTCGGACAGTCGTCCGTATGGCGGACATGTTGAAGGGTGTCGCCCGATGACCGACACAGTTGGAGCCCTCGACGGGCTGCTGATCGCCGACTTCTCCCGCATCCTCGCCGGGCCGTACGCCACCATGCTGCTCGGGGACATGGGTGCCGAGGTGATCAAGGTGGAATCGCCCGTCGGTGACGACACGCGCACCTGGGTGCCGCCGGTCCGGGACGAGGTCTCGACCTATTACCTCGGCATCAACCGCAACAAGCGGTCCATCGCCCTGGACCTCAAGAGCCCCGGGGACCTGCGCCTGGCCAGGGAACTTGTCTCGCGCGCCGACGTCATGATCGAGAACTTCAAGCCCGGCGGCCTGACGCGCTTCGGCCTGGACTACGACACGGTCAGCGCCGACAACCCGGGGCTGGTCTACGCCTCGATCAGCGGGTTCGGCACCACGGGTGGGGCGTCCCTGCCCGGCTACGACCTCCTGGTCCAAGCGGCATCGGGCCTGATGAGCCTGACCGGAGACGCGGACGGCCCGCCGTATCGGGCGGGGATCTCGGTGTTCGACGTCATGACGGGGATGCACGCCGCCATCGGCATCCTGGCTGCCCTGAACCACCGCAACGCGACCGGGGCCGGGCAGCACGTGGAGGTCAATCTCCTGTCCTCAGCGCTGTCCGGACTGGTGAACCACACCTCCGCCTACGTGGCCGGCGACGTCGTCCCGCACCGGATGGGCAACGCACACCCCAGCCTGTTCCCCTACGAGCCGCTGCCCACGGCGGACAAGGACCTCATCGTCATCGCAGGCAATGACGGCCAGTTCCGCAGACTCTGCGCCGAACTCGGCCTGGACGAGCTGCCCGAGGACCCCCGCTTCGCCGGCAACGAGGCCCGCACCCGCAACCGCGAACAGCTGGGCCCCCTCCTGGTCGCCAAGCTGAAGGAGCGCCCGGCGGACGAGTGGTTCAAGAAACTGTCCGAGGCCGGCATCCCGTGCGGACCGATCAACCACGTGGACGGCGGTGTTGCCCTCGCCAAGGAGCTGGGGCTCGACCCGGTGGTCACCGTCGGCTCAGGACCGCAGGCGATACCGATGATCCGCAACCCGATCACCTTCAGTGCCACCGCGCCACGGCACATCCTTCCTCCCCCCGACCTCGACCAGCACGGCGACGAGCTGCGGGCCTGGCTCGCGGCGGACAAGGACGTGGACCAGTGACTGCCGGACAGCCCCAGTACCCGACCGGACTCGGCACATCGGATGCCACCACCATCAGACTGCTCGGCCATGACCTGGCGAACGACCTGATGGGCCAGGTCGGCTTCGGCGAACTCGCCTTCTGGCTCGCCGCCCAGCGCCGCCCCAGCGCGGGCGAGGTACGGCTCTTCGAGACAGTGTTGGTCGCGCTGGCCGACCATGGCTTCACCCCCACCGCCATTGCCGCCCGTCTGACCCTGCTGTCCGCACCGGAGTCGATCCAGGGAGCCATGGCCGCCGGCCTGCTCGGTGGCGGCTCCCGCTTCCTCGGTGTCACCGAGGACACCGGCCTCTTCCTCGACGAGGTGATCACTGCTGCGGGAGACCCGCTCCCGGTCACCACCGAGGAGTGGGACGCCCTGGCCGGCAAGGCACTGGCCGAACGCAAGGCGACCAAACGGTTCGTGCCCGGCCTCGGCCACCCCGTGCACAAGGAACGCGACCCGCGTACAGCGGTGATCATCCGCATCGCACGCGAGGAAGGGGTTTACGGCCCCCACCTCGCCCTGTTCGAGGCCCTCGGCCGCATGGCACCCGAGATCCTCGGCCGGACCCTGCCCCTCAACGGCGCCGGCGTGTGCGGTGCCGCACTCGCCGACCTCCGCCTCCCCGCCGAGTTGCTGCGCGGCTTCGCTCTCCTGGCCCGCTCGGCCGGACTCCTCGGCCACCTCGCCGAGGAACTCCGCCGTCCCATCGCCGCCGACATCTACCACTCGGTCGACCGCAACGCCCGCTACGTCGCCGGTGACGCCGTCGGATAAACAACCCCAAGGACACGAGGGGCTGCCTCGGCGGATGGAGAAAGCCCCTCCTGCGGTGCCCGTCGGTGAGCCGGGGGGCGGGTTCCACAGAGGACGGGGACTACGGCCACGACCACCTGACGGCCGGTTGCCTGGCTGCGGCATTACGCCTCGCACCGCCCATATGGACCGGCTCCAGCCAACCACGTGGACAACGCCCGCCGGTACACGCGCGAACGCGGCATCGCGCTGGCACTTCAGCGCGCCCTGCTGCCCCCGACCCAGATCTCCCACGCCACGGTGGAGATGGCCGCCCGCTATCGAACGTCGGGCGGCGACGCCGAGGTGGGCGGCTACCGGTTCGACGTGATTTCGTTGCCCGGCGCACGGGTCGGCCTCGTCGTCGGCCATGGCATCAACGCGTCCGCCACCATGGGGCCCCTCCGTCCTGACATACCCCATCCCCGGACACCGGCCAGCGCCGCCGGCCAACCAGCAACGGAGTCCCGCCATGCCCGCTGGACAGTACGGGCGCCGACACCACCGCCTTCTCGCCGCACAGCTCTCCGGCCTCGCTGGCCCAAAACCATCCGTGGCTTTCTCACCGGCCACGGCGGTGCCGGGTTCCGGCCCCACCGCGCGCTGTGGGGCCGGAATCGTTGTCGGTTCGGCGGAGGTGAGTCCCGGGATAGGTGAGCGACCGGCGGTGGTGCGGGCGTGGTGACGCTCAGCAGCCGGACGGTGGCGGGGCGGACGGGAACAGAGGGTGCCCCTTGTGTGACGGCGGCAGGGGAACAAGGAGCTGCTGTCGCCTCTGGGTGGATTCGGTCACCAGGCCACCGGAAGAGCGGTGACGCCGTACACGAAGCTGTTCGTCCGCATCTCGATCTCGTCCGCGGGAGCGTCCAGACGCAGCGTCGGGAACCGTTCGAGGAGCGCGGGAATCGCGATGCGCAGCTCGACACGGGCCAGTTGCTGGCCGAGGCACTGATGGATGCCGAAGCTGAAGGCCAGGTGAGCGTTGGCGGAGCGGCGGCCGATGTCGAGGGTGTCGGGGTCCTCGAAGCGCTCCGGGTCACGGTTGGCCGCGAACAGGGCGGGGATCACCACATCGCCCTTTTTGATCTGCCGTCCGCGGACCTCGACGTCTTCCAGAGCGGCGCGTTCCAGGCCGTACTGCGGGATGGTCAGGTAGCGGAGCAGTTCCTCGACCGCGTTGTCGATCCGGCCGGCCGGGTCTTCGCGCAGCAGTGCCAGTTGGTCGGGGTGCTGGAGCAGGGCGAAGGTGGACAGGGTGATCATGGTGGCGGTGGTCTCGTGACCGGCCACGAGCAGGCTCATGCCGAGGGCGGCCGTCTCCTCCAGGGAGAGCTCCTCGTCCTGGGCGAGTTCGCTGAGTATGTCGTCCGTCGGCTGGGCGCGCTTGTGACGGGCCAGTTCGTGGACGAAGTCCAGGAGCTCCTGGTTCGCCGAGGCATACTCTTCCGCGGTGCTGCCCATTTTCAGCAGGGCGGCGCTACGGGACTGGAACTCCGCGTGGTCCCCATAGGGCACGCCGAGGAGTTCGCAGATGACCAGTGAGGGGATGGGCAGGGCGTACGTCTCGACCAGGTCGACCGGGGGCCCCACGCGCTCCATCTCGTCGAGGCGCTGGTCGACGATCCGGGTGACGGCATCGGCGAGCTGGGCGACCCGCTTGGTGGTGAACTTGCCCTGGAGCTTGCGGCGCAGGCGGGTGTGGTCCGGCGGGTCCATAGGGTTCATGTTGCCGGGGCCGGCGGGCCTGCGTGCGGAGAGCATGGTTCCGATGGCCGAGGTGCGCAGTTCACCGCGGGAGCTGAAGGTCTCGTGGTTGCGCAGGGTCGCGTAGACGTCGTCGTAGCCTGTGAGCAGCCATCCGTCGGTGCCGTCCGGCATGGTGACCGGGCACACCGGCTCCTTCTCCCGGAGCTCCTTGAGCTCGGGGGGCGGGTCGAACGGGCAGCCTTTCGCCCGCTGAATGGGGATCGAACGGCGCTCGGGCAGGGTTTCCGACATGGGGATTCCTTTCTTCATGGGATGTGGGTGAGGCGGCGCGGCGCGTCAGGGCGTCCGGGCCGCCTCCACGGCGTCGCGCCAGGCGGCGCGCAGGGCGACGGACTGCCGCCATGCCCGGACCACCTTCGGCGGCATACCGACGCCGAGGACTCCGGTGAGGCGGTCGCCTCTGCGGTAGGCGGCGACGAACCGGCGGGAAGCCAGGTCGCCCTCCACGACGGTGACCTCGTCGTGTCCGCGCAGGTAGCCGTGGGCCTGGATCTTCATGCCGTACTGGTCGGACCAGAAGTACGGCACCGGCGCGAAGGGCTTGCGCGCCTGCGGGTTGAGCAGGTTGCGGGCGGCGGCCATACCCTGTTCGGCGGCGTTCGTGCGGTGCTCGACGCGCATCCGCGTGCCGAACAGGGGGTTGTGCCACGAGGCCACGTCGCCGGCTCCGTACACGCCAGGGGCAGCGGCACTGAACTCGTCGCACACCAGGCCGTCGCCGATGGTCAGGCCGCTGCCCTCCAGCCATTCGGTGTTGGGGTGGGAGCCGATGGCCAGGAGTACTTCGTCGGCTCTGAGCACGCTGCCGTCGCCGAGGCGTACGCCACCGGAGACGACCTCGGCGACTGTCACTCCGGTGCGCAGGTCCACGCCGTGCTCGTCGTGGAGGGAGGAGAGTACGCGTCCGACGTCCTCGCCCACCGCGTGGGCCAAGGGCACGGAGGCCGGTTCCAACAGGGTCACCCTCGCGCCCAGGCCGCGGGCCACTGAGGCGGCCTCGGATCCGAGGAATCCCGCTCCGACCACGGCCAGGTGACAGCCGGGCCGGATGCGCTCCCGCAGAGCGAGCGCGTCGTCCAGAGCGCGCAGCACGTGTGCCCGCTCGCCGGGTAGCCGGCGCGGCCGTACACCTGTGGCCACGATGAGGCCGTCGAAGCCCACCTCGGAGCCGTCGGCCAGCGACACCGTGCGGCCGCTCAGGTCCAGTCCGGTTGCGGCGACGCCGAGGCACAGCTCCAGTCGCAGGGCTTCCAGATCGGGCGCCGGGCGCAGCGGGAGCCGGTCGGCGGCCCACGATCCCGACAGGACCTCCTTCGACAACGGCGGCCTGTCGTACGGCGGCAGGAGTTCGTCGCCGACGAACGTGATCGCGCCCTCGTATCCCTCCCGCCGCAGCGTCCCTGCCGCGGCGAGCCCGGCGGCCGAGGCTCCGACGATCGCGATCCGGTTGAAGGAGTTCACGATTCGGTCAGCCGTATCGCCGCGGCCGGGCACACCGCCGCCGACTCCCTCACGGCGTCATGGTGGTCGGGTGCCGGGGACTCGTCCAGGAGGATGACGAGGCCGTCTTCCTCCTGCTGGTCGAAGATCTCCGGGGCGAGCAGGACGCACTGCCCCGAGGCGACGCATTTGGGAGCGTCGACTTCTACCCGCATAGGCATAGGCGTATCACCTCAACTGTCATGGCTGGCTTGTTCACTGCGGCGCACAGCGTGCTGTCGGCGGTAGGCCGTCACCCAGGCGCCATGGGAAGCAGTCTACGAGTTATTGGCCTAAGCGGACAGTAAGTCCGGACGGGACATGAAGTCCCTGGATGACATAGCATTACTTTCGGCCAGATGGTGGGGATGAGCGGAGACGGGTGACGTGAAGTGCGGCGACACGGCGACAAGCCGACGAGGCGCGCCGGACGCGGAGCGGAGAACGGGCCGTCCGCCACTGACGGAACGGCGCAAGGCCGAAACGAGGATGGAGATCGCCCGCGAGACAGTGCGACTGTTCACGAGCAAGGGCGTCGCCGCGACCTCGGCCGACGAGATCGCGGAAGCCGTCGGCATCTCGACGCGCACACTGCGGCGGTACTTCCCCAGCAAGGAAAATTGCGTCCAGCCCTTACTGGCAGCGGGGGCCGAAGCGGTCACCCGGCGACTGCGCACATGGCCGTCGGGGCAAACCCTGCGCGAGGCCGTGAACGACTGGGAAGACGGCGACGTCCTGATGGACGAGCCCGACATCGCCGCGAGTCTGGACCTCATCCGCCTCACCCGCACCGAGCCGGGACTGAAGGCCGTATGGCTCCAGACGTACCACGCGTACGACGGTCAGCTCGCCGAAATCCTCGCCGCGCGCGCAGGTTGTGACGCTGATGACCTGCACATCAGGATCCAAGCCGCGACGATCAACGCTGCCCTGCGCGTGGCCGCGGAGCATTACGCATGGCGGGAGCGCGATGGCCGAGCCGAGCCGGGCCAGAATGAAAGTGCGGGACTGTCGGAGGTGCTCCGCACCGCCGTGTTGACAGCGGCTCAAGGGCTCCCCGACTGAGATGGCGTGCGGCGCGTTGATGACACCGGAAGGACCGCAGGTTCTCCGAGTTGGAGCGGCTGCGCCGACCGCCCACGAGGACGATGGGCACCGCGTTCTCCCAAAGGCTGGAGCGAGTGGACGAGATCGGCTCGTTCCCGCTCGGGCGGCTGACGCTGTCACCAATATCGGCGTTCTCCGGCTTCGTCGGCGGCCCCTCGCCCAGGAACCAGACGATCTCGGAGATCAGCCGCCGATCACCGGCACGGCCGCACGGGATCTCCTTCGCCACGGCCTCGCCCCGCGCCTGGTCGCGGCCGTGCAGTACAACCGTCGCGCCCTGGCGGGCCAGGTTCCGCGCGACATCCTTGCCGATCCCCAAGGCGCGCCTGTCGTCAAACGATGGCCAGCTCAAGCGGTCAGCGCACCACCGCTGTTCAGGAGGTCAGCGTCGACATCTGCCGGTGTTCGACAGCCATGTGTCTTGCGCGGGCGATGGGTGAGCTCGTAGGCGATGGCGTCCAGGTCGGCCTGGCTGAAGGCGCGGAGGTCCGCGCCCTTGGGCAGGTGCTGTCGAAGCAGCCGGTTGGTGTTCTCGTTGGTGCCGCGCTGCCACGGGCTGTGCGGGGACAGGGCCCGCTCCCTCGGTGTCACGGACGTCGTCGGTGATGCCGCCAAATGGGCCGGCGCGGGCTTCGATCTCAATGTCCACTACGCAGGCTTCGGCACCACCACGGAAGCGGCCCTTTCGCGAACTCGTGTCATGGCGTGCTGCCCTGTTCAAGGACCCGGGCCGAGCCCATCGAGGACCGTGCGGCGGCGTCCGTGCGGCGGTGCAGGCGGAGGGGGAGCGGCCGGAGGCCCGGTTGGCCGGGCGGCGGGTGACCGTCTGCCCGGCCCTGGAGGAACCGGGGCGGTCAGACGGCCGCCCAGCCGTTGTCCACCGGCAGGATCGCGCCGTTGATGTTGCTGGCCGCGTCCGATGCCAGGAAGACGATCGCGGCGGCCTGCTCCTCGGGTTCGGAGAGCTGGCCCACGTTGCTGGAGTAGGGCGCGAGCGCGGCCGGTCCGTGCGCGCCGTCCTCCACGTCCACCTGGATCCCGGTCTTGGTGCCGCCCGGCGCTATCGCGTTGGCCCGGATGCCCTGGTTGCGGTACATCACGGCCAGGCTCTTGGTCAGGCCGACGATGCCGTGCTTCGAGGCCGTGTAGGCGGCACCGGCCGAGCTGCCGCGCAGACTGGCCTCGGAGGCGGTGCTGACGATCGCGCCGCGGCCCGCCGCCAGCATGTGCGGCAGCACCGCCCGGGTGAGCAGGAACGGCGCGGTGAGGTTGACCCGTATGACCCGCTCCCACTCGGTGTCGGTCACGTCCGCAAGTGCCGACATCCGGTCCATGATCCCGGCGTTGTTCACCAGGACGTCTATCCCGCCGAACCGCTCCACCGCGGTCGCGACCACCTGGTCCACCACCGACTGCTCGCTGAGGTCGCCGGTGACGGCCACCGCCGTACCGCCGACCGCCTCGATCTCCTTGACCGCCGTGTCTGCGCTCTCGGCGTTCAGGTCGGCGACCACGACCCGGGCGCCCTCCTTCGCGAAAGCCAGGGCGGCGGCACGCCCGATCCCTGATCCCGCGCCGGTGACGATGACGCTGCGCTCGTCGAGTCCGCTGTTCATGTGGTGCTCCTATCAGGTGGTTCCGAGGGCGCTCGGCGCCCGGTGCAGTCACACCATACGACTTAATGTCTCTGAATGACATAAAGTCGGGGCAGGGGTTCTTTCTTGTCGTTCCGGCTCCTCGGGGGAGAATCGCGGTGCAGTAGCCACCGGCACCGGAGGGACAGATGACCGCAGGGGGACGCACGGGACGGCCGCCCCTGAGCAAGGAGCGCAAGGCCGAGATCAGACTGGAGATTGCCCGCGCCGCGGTGGACCTGTTCGCCGCCCAGGGGGTGGCCGCGACCACGGGCGAGCAGATCGGGCAGGCGGTCGGGGTCTCGGCGCGCACGGTGTGGCGTTACTTCCCGAGCAAGGAGGCGTGCGTGCGACCGCTGTTCGCGGCCGGCATCGAAGCGATCGCCGACGTACTGCGCCGCTGGCGCCCCGATCGGCCGCTGGAGGACGTCTTCGGCAGCGTCCTGCCGACGGACAACCGCCTCGTGCACGGCCCGGACCGCGCCACCATCTGCTCCCTGGTAAGACTGACCCGCAGTGAACCAGGTCTGCGCGCGGAATGGCTGCAGTCATATGACGCGGCCGAACCGGCGTTCGCCCGCGCCCTCGCCGAACGCTCCGGGCTGCCCGCGGACGCCCTCGTGCCCACCATCCAGGCGGCCATGGTCAACGCGGCCCTGCGCGCGGCCATCGAGTACTACGCCTGGCGTGTCGCCGACGGCGCGACGGACGCGGCCACAGCGGAAGCCGAGCTCACAGCGACCATGCGCGCGGCCCTCGCCGTCGTGGCGGACGGGCTCGCCTAGTACTCCAGCCGGAATCCTGTTTTTCTCCTGGTCAACGGCTTGGCGGTGAAGAGTGTAGCGGGAGGTGGGCATGGTTGGGACGGTCCTGGACCAGCCCTCCCACCAACGGGTGCCCACGGCGCATGTAATGACAGCGTCGGGCACTTCGGCGCCGGGCGCGGCCACGAAACGGGTGCCGGTAGGGGCGGCGAACACCCGGGTGAGGTCGAGTACGCGCAGGCCGGCCAGCGGGCGGCGCGGTGTGGGGCGCCAGGCGCTTCCGTTCCGGGGGTGGTCGATGATGTGGGCAAGCGGTTCCGCGTCGACCGCCGCACCGGCCGGGCTGGCCAGCCATTCCTGCGGCGTGCGGCTGGCTGGCGCGACGCAGCGCCCATCGACGAGGCGCCGCTCGATCTCGTCGGCCTTGCTGTTCCTCCGTACGATCGCGGCGACGTTCTCGATGTCCTGCGGCCCGCCCAGGGCAGCCGCGATCCGCTCGCGGGCCGAGGGGAGGGTTCCGTGCAGCCACAGCCAGCGGTCGTCGGCGTCCGGGTGAAGAAGCTGAAATCGCCCCTGGGCTTGTGCCGCTGTGCTCTCGGCAGCGGCGCCGACGGCGGAGTAAGGCTGATCTTGAAAGCCGAGGGGGTGTCGTGGCACGCAGTCAAGACCTGGAAAGCCGGCACCGATCCCGAGTTCAGCGCCAAAATGAACCGCATCCTCGACCTTTACGGCCACCGACCTGCCTACGGACGGGTGGTCTGTGTCGCTGGGTTCGGGCCGTTGAACCTGCAACCCCGCGCTGGTCAGGGCTGGTTGCCCCGGCACAGGCCAAGGCGGTTGCGGGCGACCTGCCACCGCGCCCACGGTGTTCGGCACCTGCTCGGTGTGCTGGATCTGGCCAACGGGAAGATCCAGCACCGGATCCGTGATCGTTAGCGGTGGCAGGCGTTCCTCGGGTTGTTGAAGCAGGGCGATTGCAAAGTTCCCTGGGAACTGGCCTGCGGAGGTTCAGCGCGCTGGTTTCATCAAAGGGGCGGCGTGAGGCCACGGCCGTGCCGGGGCCCGCGGTTTCGGCGAAGGCCTCACATGGGTCCCGTCCGGGGCGTTCCTCGGATTCCGCCGGCGGACACGCCGCAGACGGAGGGTTGCAGGCAGCCGACGCCGTGCGCTGCCGCTGGTCTTCCCACGGACACGAGCTTCGGGCGGGACTTCAGGGCCGTGGCTCGCGCAGATGCCCGATCTTCATTTCTGCGCCGCTGTCGCCCCGGTGAAACTCGTAGAGCCGCTCGGCGATGTGGTCCGGATCGGCCTCTCCGTCCCCCCGGCTGATGAACAAGTCGATTACGGCCACGCCGACGTGGACACCCTGCGGCGCGAGCGCGTGGTGAAGGCTCAGGGCGTAACTGCGCAGCCCCGCCGAGGCGATTCCCACGGCGCTGATGGCAGGCACTGGGTAGAGGGCCGAGGAGCCGACGGTGAACAGCAGGGAACCCCGTCCGCGCTTGAGCATCCCGGGCAGCACCGTGTTCACGGCGGTGACGGCGCCGAGGACCTTCTGCTCGACCTCGGACCGGACGTCATCGGGCGTGATGCGGTCGGCGGGGATCGACGGGAGCTTGGCGTGAGCCGGGTTGTACACCAGGACATCGATGCCTCCCAGGTCCGAGTCCGCATCGTGGAGGGCATCGGCCAGGGCGGAAGGCCTGGTGACGTCGGCGCGATAGCCGCGCGTGGTGATGTCGAGTGCGCGGAGTTCGGCTGTCAGCCTGTCCAGGTTCTCGGGGGTGCGGCCCAGCACGGCCACCCGGTGACCGGCTGTTCCGAATCGCCTGGCGATGGAGCGGCCCAGTCCGGGGCCCGCACCGACGATCGCGATCGTTTTCATGAAGGTGATTCCTTGTAGCGCGAAAGGCGTCGTGAGGTCGGAGCGAGGGGGCGTCAGCCGATCTGGATCGATCGCTTCGCCATGCCGACCCAGAAGCCGTCGATGACGGTGCGCTGGGCCGCGAGCTCTTCGTGGCCGGCTCCCAGGGTGACGAATAGAGGAGCGAAGTGATCGGTGCGCGGGTGTGCGTAGTGGGCGCCCGGAGCCTTGTGCTCGAAGTCGAGGAGCGCGTCCAGGTCGCCTGCGTCGAGTGCCCGGCGGCCCCAGTCGTCGAATTCCGCCATCACGGAGGAGACGTTGTTGCCGTAGTCCAGGGCGCTGAGGTTGTGGGTGAAGAAGCCGCTCCCCACGATCAGAGTGCCCTCGTCCCGCAGCGGTGCCAGCCGGCGGCCGACCTCCATCAACTGCCGCGGATCCAGCGTGGGCATCGAGATCTGCAGTACAGGGATGTCGGCGTCCGGGTACATCTCCTTGAGCGGAACGTAGGCGCCGTGGTCGAGACCCCGCTCTGGTACGTCACGGACCGGCATGTCCGGCCCCTGCAGCAGTTTTCGCACCTTGTCGGCGAGCTCCGGTGCGCCCGGTGCCGCGTAGGTCTCCCGGTAGTAGCGCTCCGGGAAGCCCCAGAAGTCGTAGGTCAGCGGCACGGTCCGGGTGGCGCCGATCGCGAGTGGGGCGTCCTCCCAGTGCGCGGAGATCATGAGGATCGACTCGGGGCGGGGCAGATCGGCGGACCAGGCGGCAAGCTGGTCGGGCCAGAGTGGGTCATCGATGAGAGTGGGCGCGCCATGGGAGACGTAGAGGGCCGGCAGCCGCCCGGGAGCTTCCGCAAACATGACATGCTCCTTCACGGTTAGTGCAAATTCGAACTAGCCTGAAGGTACTTGATTATTCGAATTTGAACAACCTGGTAGTATCCGCCCATGAGCCGACCGAAGTGGCTGAACGAGGAAGAGGCGCGGGCTTGGCAGGCCTTTGTCGCGGCCGGCGCGCTCCTGAACCGGCGCCTTGACCAACAGCTCAAGGAGGATGCGGGGATCTCGCATCTGCAGTACGAGGTCCTGGTTCGACTCAGCGACGCTCCAGAGGGCGAGCTCCGTATGACAGAGCTCGCCAGCGCCCTTTACAACTCGAAGAGCGGTCTCACCTACCAGGTCACTCAGATGGAGAAGGCGGGACTGGTGCGGCGCCGCTCGTGCACGGACGATGTCCGGGCTGTCTACGCCTGTCTGACCGACGCGGGCCGCTCCCTGTTGGTCCGCGCCGCCCCAGGCCACGTCGACCTGGTACGAAAGCTGCTGTTCGATGGGCTCACCCAAGAGCAGCTGACAGCCGTGGCCGACGGTCTCGGCCACGTCGTCAGGCGCATGATGGACAGCCCGGCAGTGCCGAGGCAGGGGTAGAGCGGCTTCTCCGGCGCCGGGAGGGCGAAGCCAGGGTGAGCGCAAGGTTCGTTGATCGTGCGTTACCGCGCACGGCCGCCAATACGCCGACCGGTTCGGTGCCCGCCTGTGGCTTCACGAAGGAGGTGCGGGGGCGGTCGAGGTAGTACCGGCGCGCAGGCGGGTGATGTCCCGAACCGGCGGCAGTCCGTAGAAGGCCCGGTATTCGCGGCTGAACTGGGTCGCGCTGGTGTATCCCACGGTGTGGGCGACCTGCGCGGCGGTGACGTCGCCGGCCAACAGCTGGCGCCTGGCCGACAGCAGCCGCAGATGTTTCTGATAGCGCAGCGGGCTCATACCGGTCGCAGCCGTGAAATGCCGGTGGAGGGTCGCCGGGCTCATACCGGCCTCGGCGGCGATCTGGTCGATGTTCACCGGCTCGGTGATGCGGTCACCGAGCCAGGCGATGACGCCGCGGATCCGAGTGCTCGGGGTATCCGCGGCCTGGCGCAGCGCCGGGCCGAGCGGGCCGGTCAGCAGCCGGTAGATGATCTCGCCTTCGACGCGCGGTGCCAGAGCCGGGATGTCGTTCGGGGCATCCAGAAGGCGCACCAGACGGATCACGGCGTCGATCAATTCAGCGGACATGCCGGCCGTGGCCCGCCAGGCGGGCTCGGCAGCCGGGGGCGGTGCGGTGGGGCCGAGTTCCAGCAGTAGCCCGGCAAGGATCTGCTTGTCCAGCGCCAGGACCGCGGAGCGGGTAGGGCACCTGTTCAAAGATCGCGGTGACCGGCAGTCGCACGGTGTTCAGCAGCATCCGGCCGCCGGGCACGCTCCAGCTGTGCGAACCCGCGACGGTGCGCTTGGCGCCGGCGGCGACGAAGCTCACCATCGGCTCGTACAGCAGACGGCTGGGCGGCAGCAACTCGTCGGTCGCGACCAGCGTCAACCGGGGCACTGCGGTGGTGGTCCACGGGCCGTCGCGGTGGTCGGTGATCGCCTGGGCGAGACGGTTCAGCATCGGTTCCCTCGACTGCTCGGTCCGCGTTCCACGTGGGGTGCGGTGGGCGTCGGCGCGGGTGATCAGGACGCCACCCAGGCCGACCCGGGGACCCTCCTCGACGGGCTGCGCGCGATGGGCTTCGCACCGGCCGCGATGGTGAGACGATCAGGCAATCATATGCGAACGTTGCCCAATGACCTGCGGATACGTGGCGCCCTAGCGTCACGGGCATGAACGCACAGCACGCCATGCCGGTCCGCTCGCTCGGCTCGCAGGGCTTGACCTCTTCAGCACTGGGCCTGGGCACGATGGGCATGACCATGGGATACGGCTCGGCCGACCCGATGGCGGGATCGCCGCCATCCGCCGCGCGTACGAGCTCGGCGTCACCCACTTCGACACCGCCGAACTGTACGGGCTGGGCAGCGGCACGAGCGAGCAACTGCTGGGGCGGGCGGTCAAGGACTTCCGCGACGAGGTGGTCCTGGCCACCAAGTTCGGCTACGACCTGACCGACATGAGCCGCTTCGGCCGCGCCTTCGACAGCCGACCTGAGCGCATCCGTGCGGTCGCAGAGGCAAGCCTGCGGCACCTGGGCACCGACCACATCGATGTCCTCTACCAACACCGCGTCGACCCCAACGTGCCGATCGAGGACGTCGCCGGCACCGTCGGAGAGCTCGTGGCCGAAGGCAAGGTGCGCTTCTTCGGCCTGTCCGAAGCCGACCCGGACACCATCCGCCGCGCCCACGCTGTTCACCCGGTTTCGGTCTTGCAGACTGAGTACTCCCTGTTCGAACGCTCCGTCGAGGCCGAGGTGCTGCCGACAGTCCGCGAGCTGGGCATCGGCTTCGTCGCCTGCTCCCCACTCGGCCGCGGCTTCCTGACCGGGACAGCCACACCTGCCGCCGACTGCCCGCCGAACGACCTGCGCGCCCACGACCCGCGCTGGCAGCCCGGCAACTACGAAACCAACCAGGCACTGGTCCGTGACCTGGGCGCGATCGCCGAGTGGAAGGGCTGCACAGTGGCGCAGGTGGCCCTCGGCTGGCTGCTGGCCCAAGGCCAGGACATCGTGCCGATCCCCGGCACCCGCAGCGCACAGCGCGTGGCCGAGAACGTCGCCGCCGCGCACCTCACCTTCACCCCGAAGGGCTGGATCTGATCGGCTCGCTCCTGCCGAACGGCGCGGTCGGCGACCGCTACCCCGCGCCGATGATGCCCGCCTGGTAATCCCGAGGGCGGAGCTGTGTTCTGAACCCGCCGGCCTCCAGGATTGATCTGGCGATGTAGTTGGCCGGTTGCGGAACCCGAGGGCGGATCCGCAGAGGTATTCAAGGCGTCCGTTACTGACCTTGGCGTTATAGCGTCTGGTCCTTGTCGGGCCGGGCGTGTCTGGGCTGGTAGCCCGGAAGCCGTCGCCGCCCTCCTCCTGCACCTCCTCACCGAAGCGAAGCCGGCGCCGGAAGACCTCGCCGTCGTCCACCACACCCTCGACGCATGGCACCGCGAACTCGGCGCGGCCGCGGAAGCCGCAGGCATCCCCGACCCCTGGGCAGCAGCCGACCTGATCTACCTCGTCTCCCGCGGCGCCATGCTCAGCACCCTCGAACACCCCGGGACCTGGACCACCGAACGCCTCACCACGGCAGCCGGCAACCTCAACCGGCTACTTCGCCCAGGTTCGGCTGCCCCTGCCCAGCCGACCCGGCAGAAGCACTCCGGGGCCGACGTCTGAGGCAGGCCGCGGGACAGTGCCGAGAGAAGATGGGCAACCCAGCGGCCTGCCGTCAGCTCCCGGATACGCCGCCGGGCGACATCCATCTGTGCGGAATGATCGTCGTGTTGCTGGGGCATCTTCACCCACCATGGTCGGGCGATTCCCGACGCCGGAGCAGGTGCGCTCTCGTGTTGGCGCATCACCCGAAACAGCGATCGTGCAACCCCTGTTGCGGTTGCTGGCGTCAGAGAGCCTGGCGCTGAGCTGTAGCAACCCCACTAGATCTGCCTCGTGCCACAGCATCTACCAGAGAGAACTCCTGCCCGTCCGGCAGCGTCAGCGCTATGTCGGCCGGAGTGCATCCAGCCGCTCGCCGGTCGTCGCCGTGCGGGCTGTCCACCTACCAAGTCCCTGGTTCCAGCCCCCGCGCCGAGAAGCGCAGCGCTGCCTGCTGCGCGGTCCCGGCCTGCTGCCGGTAGGGGTGCGCCACCACACATGGACCGACAGCTCCAGCAGGCGGCGGCGCAGGGCCGACTGGTATCCGCTTATGCGCCGTGGACAGTGCCTCGCACCACTGGCGGCCGGTCCTCAGCGTCCTGAGCTGATCCGCGCAGTCACTCCGGCTTGGCCGCGCTGACCGCTGTCTCGTCGGGCCCCGCAACGCCTGCCGTGCCGTCGGCCGTGACGAAGGGCTCCTGACCGGGCTGCCGTACGCCGACGCATGCGAGGGTGAGCGCGGCGGTCACGGCCAGGACGACAACGGCGGCTCCCGAGAGCAGGAAGGCGTTCTCGGCTCCGGCGAGGGTGATAGCGGTCGAGGCCACGAAGGGGGAGATCGCCAGGGCTCCTGCGACCCCGGCCTCCCACAGGCCGAGCGCCTTCGCCAGATGATGGCTCGGTATGCGCTGCTGCACCAGTGCGATCAAGGGAATGTCCGTGAGGGCCGAGGCCAGCCCCGTGGCGGTCAGGAGAACGGCCGCCACGGCATGGGAGGTGACCGTTCCCAGCGGAGCCCGGAAGATCCCGAGCAGGGCCCACGCCAGCACGGCGGCCAGTGCGAGTCTGCGGATGCGCAGGCCGGCCAGGAGCAGGGCGCCCACCACTTCGGCGACCCCGGCGACGCCGAGCAGCAGGCCGTACTGGCCGCCCTGTCCCACGACCGCGACAAGCCCGACGGTCAGGAAACCGTTGGTCAGGGTGAGGGCGAGCACGAAGGTCACGATGACGACGAGTACATCGGGAGCGGCCCGCACGGCCCTCAGCCCGGCGCTGAGATCGGACCACAGCCCGGTCTGCCCGCTGGTCGCGGCGGGGCGGGTCACGCGGATGGCTGCCACGGCGGCCGCCGAGCCGAGGAAGGTCAGCCCGTTGACCACCAGCGCCGGCTGCAGCGAGCCGAGGGCCAGCAGCGGCGCGAGCATCAGCGGGCCGACGAAGAAGGCGGCCCGGAAGGCGACTTGCAGCAGTCCGTTGGCCTGCTGGAGGCGGTCGTCCGGCACGATCTGCGGGACGATGGCGTTGCGGGCCGGGGCGAACGGGGCGCCGATCAGCGCCAGCAGTGCCGTGGTCGCCACGAGCAGGGGCAGGTTCAGCAGGTCGAGGGAGAGCAGGACCGAAGCCACGGCCACCACGGCGACCCGCGCCAGGTCGGTGGCGATCATCAGCTTCCGGCGGTCGCGGCGGTCGGCGTACGAGGCGACGACGAAGGTGGCCACGAACGCGGGCGCGAACGCGGAGACGCTCACCACGGCGACGGCCGTGGGGTCCTTCGTCAGAGACCACGCCAGCCACGCGGTCGCGGCGGTGTACAGGCCGTCGCCGAAGCGTGAGATGCCCTGGCCGGCGAAGAGAAGCAGGAAGTTGCGGTCCTTCAGCAGTGACATGCGGCCACTGTCGGGTCCCGTCGGGGGCATGATCCACTTATTAGGCAGATGGCTAATCAGTCGGACCCGGTCGTCTCGCCATCGCCGTGCAGGAAGCTTTCCAGGCTGGGGGTCAGGCCCGTCACCTGTTCGGGCACCAGCCGGTACAGGACGTAGTAGCCCTCGCGGCGGCGCTCCAGCAGGCCCGCGTCCGCCAGCACCCGCAGGTGCTTGGACAGGGAGGCCTCGCTGACGCCGACGAGCGGGGCCAACTCCTGTGTGCTGCGCGGGCGTTCGGCCAGCAGCCTGAGGGCGCGCAGCCGGGTGTCGTCGGCGAGCGCCCGCAACGTGCCGACGAGCTGGGTGGGGGGAATTCTCGGGCGGGCTTCCCGGACGATCGAGGAGAGGGGGAAGACGAGCCCGAGGGGCCAGGGACCGTCGCAGTTGACGCGTACGTGCGGCCACACATAGGCGCTGGGGGCGAGGACGAGGGTGTTGTCCGGGCCGATGGTGACCTCGTGGCCGTGCGGTCGCTCCAGCCAGAAGCGTTCAGCGCGCGGATCGCTGCGCACTTCGGGCCACAGCCCGCGCAGCATCCCGTAGAGGCCACGTTCCTCGATCTGGCGTCCGGCCTCACTGACGCCGGCGGCGAGTTCGGGTTCCAGCCGTGCCCATTCTTCCTCGAAGGCCTCCCGCCAGTAGCGCTCCAGCATGCTCAGGAACCGTTCGAGCAGCGCGCGGGGGTCGTCGAGGAGCATCGTGGCCATGGCTTCGTCGCTTTCCCGTGCGAGGCGCTCGCGCAGCAGGCGGCGTACTTCCGGTTTGTGCAGCACCTGCAGATCTCTGCCCTCGCCGCCGCCCGGCCAGGGCGTGAGCAGGGGGACGGCGAACTCCAGGCGGACCAGTTCCGGATCCGCCCTGCGCAGGCCGGCCAGTTCGTCTTCGAAGTCCGCCAGTCGGCCGGTCGGCTGCGGAAAGAGGAACTCGGGGAAGTACGAGCGCACCGCGTAGGAGAAGGCTTCGATCTCCCGCTTCAGCGCCGGGGACAGCTTGCGCATCGCCCGCACCCAGCCGTGCTGGACGGGGTGGTGCTTGGGCTCCACCAGCACATGGAGACTCAGTACGGCTTCCATCGTCGGCGAGTAGGCGAACCCCACCCGCTCCGCACCGCCGGCAGGGACCCGGAACACGATCGTCATAGCCCGTCATCCTTGCCGCACCGCGTCCACAACGGGAGACACGCGCCGGGGCGGCTTCTGCACCGCTTACCTGCGCGCGGCGGGCGGCCCTGCGGCAAGCGGGAATCGCCGCAGGGCCGTCCGGCAGCTCGAGTACTTCCGTATCCGGTCGATCACCAGTCGGTGATCACGCGACCGCCCGCACGGACCGTAGAACGAGCCAGCACGGCCGATCATGTGACTGTCGCCTGATCTGCTCGTTCTCCGAGTATTCGGCGGCCAGAACGCGGTGATCTGTGCATCCCCCCTTCCTTCACGGGGAGAGCGTCAAGGCCGGACGACGGGGAGAACGATGCGTGAGGGCCGTGCCGCGTCGTGCGCGATCTCCTGGCGTGCCGGGTGGAAGTCCGTTCCGCTGTCAGGGGACGCGCCGGTGCTGAGGTTGCGGTCCCAGCGTGGGAAGTTGCTGGAGGTGACGTGGACGCGCAGACGGTGACCGGCACGGAAGACATAGCTGGTCGACCACAGGTCGACGACGTGTTCGGCGAATTCACCGGGTGTGGTCTTCACCCGTGTGATTCCGTCGACGACGTTGAGGGACACGCCCTGGGAGTCGACGTCGCAGAGCCGGACCACCCAGTCCGTTGAAGGGGCATCGGTCGCGGCGTGGACGAAGGCGCGGACCCGGCCTGTGACTTCAAGGTCCTCGGCGAGGGGCTCGCTGGTGTACACCAGGACATCCGGCCGGGCCTCCACGGGGGCCTGGTCGAGCGGACCCGATCGGTACTCGCTGGACATCAGGGTCGCGCCGCCGACCGTCGGCACCGGATCAGCCGGATCATGGACGTACGTCTCGATGCCCCCGTCGGGTCCCGGAGCGTCGAACGCGAGCCCGCCGTCCGGGTGCAGGAACACGTCCGTGTCCACGGCACGGGCGAGCGGCCACTCCTGCTCCTCGCGCCACTCGTTCTTCCCCATCACGAACAGCAGAACCGGCGGGAGCTCAGGTCCCGACGGCGCGGCGCCGGGGGTGAGCCACTTCCGGAACCACGTGGTCTGGACGTCGGTCAGTGTGCCGCGAAAACCGAGGAGATCGGCGCTCGCCGCCATCCCGAAGTTGACATCACCGATCTGCCCTGTGCGGTTCATGTGCGTCCAGGGTCCCATGATCAAGGTCGCTGGCCGTCCCGCCGCGCGGCTCTCGGTGTAGTTGTCCAGCGTGCCCTGGCAGAAGATGTCGTACCAGCCGCCGATGTTCAGACTGGGCAGGTCGACTTCCGCCTGGCGCCCCGCGACCCGGCAGGCCGCACTCCACTCCGGATCGTTCAGCGCGCGTTCGAAGCCGAGGTCCGGGATGCCGTGACGCTGGAAGGCGGGGTGGCGACCGGACGGGAGTTCCCAGTACCCGGAGGGGGCCGTCCGGTCCGTGTCGTGGATCAGGGCCCCGAGCGCCGGCCCCAGGGTGGCCGGGTCGTCGGCGTGCCGTTTCATCACGGTGTCCATGCCCTGCATCAGCGACCACGGCAGGGTGATGCCCAGCTCGATGGCCCCGCCACGGGCGAAGAGCCCGTCGTTCGGTTCGGAAAATGTGATCTGGGGGGCGATGGCGTGCAGCTCTGGGGGCTTGGACAGCGCCGCCATCCACTGGGTGTTGCCGAAATAGCTGCCGCCGATCATGCCGACCCGGCCGTTGGTGTCCGGCAGGGCGGCCGCCCAGCGGACCGTGTCATAGCCGTCATCGGCCTCGTATGTCCACGGCTCCCACTCGCCGTCCGAGGCGAAACGGCCCCGGGTGTCCTGGATGACGACGATGAACCCACCGCGTGCCAGGCGGAGCGGGTCCATCATGGCGCTCACCAATGCGAAGTTCTTTCCGTAGGGCAGCCGGGCGAGCAGCACCGGATACGGACCGCCCGAGGCGGGCCGGTAGATGTTGGCCCTCAGAACGGTGCCGTCTCGCATGGTGGCGGGGACGTCGTACTCGACCGTCACGTCCATGTGCCGGCCTCCTTCATGTTGCGCTGTGCGAGTGGGAATCCTCCGCACTCTTTCAAGCGGGAACCGGCCCCGGCACACCCATTCGGGTGTGGCGGGCCGCGCGGATCCGCGGTCTCCTCGGCTCGGACGACGAGGAGGTGCGTGGTGGACGACACGGTCTCACCCGGAGGCATCCTGCGCCGTGGGGCAGCACGACACGGCGACAAGGTCGCCCTGGTGACGGCGGCCCGCATGATGACTTTCCTTGAGCTCGAGGCGGCAAGCGACCGCATCGCGGCGGCGCTGGCCGCACGCGGTGTGCGGGACACAGCGCTTACAAGGCGGGAGCCGTGGTCAATCCGGTCAACATCATGCTCACCCCGTGGAGTTGGCGTCCGTGCTCGGTGACTGCAATGCCGCCGCGGTGTTCACCAGCTCCGAGCAGGGGACTGACGTCCTGGCACTGACTCGCAGCCTGCCGAGCCTGGGCATGGTTGTAGCGTTTGACGATCCGCTCCGGGGAGCCGTTTTTCGCTGAGTTGCTCGCCTCCGACGCGTCGTTCCCCGCCTTCGCCCCGGACCCGGCCGCGGCCTCCGCGATCGGCTACACATCCGGCACCACCGGGCACCCCAAGGGGCGGAGCAGAGCCATCGGGCAGTCTTGCTGAACTGCGCGCTGACCGAGACCATGCACAGCCGTACCTCCGCGGACGTGGTGGTGACGGCGCTGCCCGCTCCGCAACGTGGTGATCAACGGCACCTTCCCGGCCAGCGGCCACCGTGGTGCTGATGGAGCGGTTCAGCCTGGGCGAGGCGGTGCGGCTGATCGGCCGGCACTCCGCGACGATGTTCGAGGGATGCCCGCGATGTACGCGACGACGCTCGCCGACGCCGCGCTGGAGAGAGCCGATCTGTCGTCGCTGACCCGCTGCACCGTCGGCGGGCAGGCCATAGCGCTGTCCACAATCGGGCGACGGCAGGCCCGCTCGGGTACCCCCCTGATCGAGCTGTGGGGGGATGACCGAGATCGCAGGCCTGGGCACCACCCATACCCTGCATGCCCCTTCCGTCCCCTGGACCGATTGGCGTGTCCCTGCCCGGTGTGGAGGTGCGCGTCGCGGATCTGGACGACGTCACACACGACGCTCCCCTCGGTGAACCTGGTGAGCTCATGGTGCGCAGCCCGATCGTCATGCTCGGCTGTCACAGCGATCCGCAGGCCACCGCCGAGACCATCGAGCCGGACGGCTGGCTGCACACCGGCGACATCGCCTCCACGACCGACACCGGGCACTTCTTCATCGTCGACCGCCGCAAGGACATGATCATCACGGGGGTTACAACGTCTACCCGGCCGAGATCGTCGAGCGGGTCGTCGCCACGCATCCCGCGGTCGCCATGGTTGCGGTAGGGTCCGTGCCGGACCCGGTCAAGGGTGAGCTGGCGTGCGCGTACGTCGTACTCGCCCCGGGAGTGCACGCCACCGAGGACGAGGTGCTCGCCTTCGCATGGGAGTCACTCGCCGCGTACAAACGGCCGCGCCTGGTCCGCTTCGTCGACGACCTGCCCAGAACGTCCACAGGCAAGATCATGCGACGTGAGCTGATCGAACAGTTCCAGCCGTGACAGGGACGAGACGTGCGGTGTTTGATGACGGTATGCCGGACTACCCGCTGCACCATCTCGGCGAGCAGTACGCGGAGCTCCTCGCGGCATTGGACCGCGGGGAGGCCCTGCGCCGCGCCCTCGCGCTCCTCGCCGGCGATTCGCGGGTGGCGTGGGCTGCCGGGCCCGGCTCGATGCAGGAGCTGACCATCGAGCAGCTGGTCGGCGACAGGACCGGAATGCTGCGGGCTCTACGGGTGCCCCCGGGCGCCGGACTGACCGGCAAGGTCCACCGGTCCGGACAGGCCGAGTGGGTCAACGACTACTTCTCCAGCGCCGAGATCACGCACACCTTCGACCGGCACATTGCCGCCGAGGGCGTCCGCAGAGTCCTCGCCGTCCCCCTGATCAGAGACGGCGAGCCACTTGGCGTCCTCGCCCTCGGCCTCCGCCGGGAGGGTACCTTCGGCGACCGCGAAGTCGAACGCGTCTCGGCAGTGGCCACACAGGCCGCCCTCGCCCTGTCGATCGCCGAACGCGCCCGCCTGACCCGGGAGCTCGCCGTCCACGAGGAGCGACAACGGCTCGCAGCCGACCTCCACGACAGCGTCGGCGCACTGCTGTTCGCCATCGGGTCCGGCATGGCCGACCTCGCCGAAGCCGGGGGCACCGACCCCGACCTGCGGGCACGGCTGAACCGTCTCCGGAGCCAGGCCGCGGACGCGACCACCGCCCTGCGCGAATCCCTGCGCACGCTGCGCTCCTCCCCGGCCGCCCTGGCCCTCGGGGTCGCCCTGCGCGCGGACTGCACCGCCTTCTCCGACCGCACCGGCATCCCGGCCGAACTGGTCGTCCTGGACGGGGACCCGCCCGAGCTGCCCCCGTCCCGCTCGGACGTGCTCCTGGCAGCGGTCCGCGAGGCCCTGCTGAATGTCGAGAAACACGCCCACGCGAGCGCGGTGACCGTGTCGGTCGGGCGCAGCGGCGGGCTGCTGACCGTCGCCGTGCACGACGACGGCACCGGCCTGGCACCGGACCACGAGCCGGGCCTGGGGCTGACCAAGACCGCCGAGGCCCTCGGCCGGCTGGGCGGCTCCGTCCGCGTCCTCTGCGACCCGGACGGCGGCACGGTATGGCGGGCGCAGCTGCCATGCTGACGGGCCGGCCCACGCGGATCGTCATCGTGGACGACCACCCGGTCGTCCGCGACGGCGTCGTTGCGCAGCTGAACGGATACACCGACCTGGCCGTCGTCGGCCACGCCGAAACAGGCGCCGCCGCCGTCGAATTGTGCGCGCGAGAACAGCCCGACGTGGTCCTGCTCGACCTGCGCCTCCCCGACCGCCTCGCCGCCGACGTCGTCCCGGCGGTGCGACGGGTCAGTCCCGACAGCCGCGTCCTGCTCTTCACCGCCTTCCCCGAACACGCCGCAGTCGCACCAACGTTGGCCGCTGGAGCCAGCGGACTACTTGTCAAGGACGCCGGCGGCACGGCCGTGCGCGACGCGATCCGCAGCGTGGCCCGCACCGGCGCCTTCCGCGCCGATCGCCCCGCCGCCTCCGCGGCTCCCGTCACCGCGCGCGAGTACGACGTGCTGCGCCTGGTCGCGGCCGGATACACCAACTCGGAGATCGGCGACGAGCTGAACCTGTCGGTCAACACCGTCAAGAGCTATCTCCGGGAAGTGATGCACAAGCTCGCCGCCCGCAACCGGGCTCAGCTCATCGCCAACGCCCGCACGCATGGCCTGCTGTGACGGAGGATGAGCGGGCAACGGCACCTGTTGATCGTGCCGTTCTCCGTGGCGGGCTTGCGGGGGCACGCGGGAGTGCAGCACGTACGCCAGAGCGGACGAGACCTCGGTGGGAGGGGCTGCACTCAGCTGCTCCGCTCAGATGACCTTGCCTTCGCGGTTGTGCCGGGCGGCGGTGAGCTGCGCTCACGCGGGCCTGGCGTAAGAACGTCTCACCGTCGGTGAGCCAGGTCTCGATGGCCGGCCACGCGCGTGCACGGCGCTCCTGCGGCGGACCACCGTGAACTACCTCGTCGAGCAGGGCCTCGGTATCGCCCAGGCGGGACAGCGCCGTGGCGTCGTCGCGCCACGGGCTGCTGGCAGGGCGGCACTGGTCGATCAGCGTCGGGGCGTGATCGACGACGACGAGGAACCGGCGCCAGGCAGGGTCGAGGGGGTCCTCGGTCGCGGGGCCGGGGGCGGCGGCCCTCAGCGGGGTGGCGTCGCTGTAGCGGCGGGAGTCGACCAGTGTCTGCCGGGTGTGGCGCTGAGGTAGGGCGTGGCTCAGGACCCAGCGGAGACGTGACGGGTTCGTTGCCGTCGATTTGCTTTACACCCCCGCAATGTTGGATTAACTTCCAATGTTGGAAGTAGTTCCAAGTTTCCGCGAGCCCAACGATGCGAGCGGTGTTACGGAGGTCCGATGACCGACCGATTGGATGTGACGTTTCCTTCGGGGCCGGACGAGTGTCACGCCTGGCTGTACCTGCCCGAGGGCGGCGGCCGGCGTCCCGTGGTGGTCATGGCACACGGTCTCGGTGGGGTCCGCGAGATGCGGCTGGACGCCTACGCCGAGCGTTTCGCCGCCGCCGGCTACGCATGCCTGGTGTTCGACTACCGGCACTTCGGGGCCAGTGGCGGTCAGCCGCGACAGCTCCTGAGCGTCAGACGACAGCTCCAGGACTGGCGGGCCGCCGTGGCGTACGCGCGCTCCCGGCCGGAGACCGATCCCCGGCGCGTGGTCCTGTGGGGCACCTCTTTCGGCGGCGGCCATGTCCTGGCGACAGCCGCCCAGGACCCAGCCGTCGTCGCCGTCATCGCCCAGGGCCTGTTCACCGATGGTGTCGCCTCTGCCCTGGCGATGCGCCCGGACACCTCGGTGAAGGTGATGGCCCGCGCGGTCCGTGACGTGGTCGGCGCCCGCCTAAGGCGCCCTCCCGTCATGGTCGCGACGGCGGGGCCGCCCGGATCCGCCGCGCTGATGACCGCTGCGGACGCCGAGCCCGGCTACCTGGCCCTCGTGCCCAACGACGCGCCCTTCTCCAACCAGGTTGCGGCGCGGTTCGCCCTGGACATCCTCCGCTACCGGCCGGGCCGCCGGACCGCGAAGATCGCATGCCCGGTGCTGTTCTGCGTATGCGAGCACGACAGCGTGGCCCCCGCGCGGCCGACCCTGCGCCATGCCCGCAGGGCCCCGCGCGGTGAGATCCGCCTCTACCCCGACGGCCACTTCGACATCTACCTCGGCGAGCCCTTCGAACGCGTTGTCACGGACCAGCTCGCCTTCCTGGCGCGGCACGTCCCCATCGGCTCCGCACCCGGTGAAGCCCCGGGACCCGCGACACCCTGAAAGAGGTACGAGATGCTCACCTACCCGATTGCGGGGAAGACCGTCTTCATCACCGGCGCAGCCGGAGGCATCGGTGCGGCCACCGCCCGCACGCTGCACTCGCGCGGAGCCAACGTGGTCCTCGCCGACCGGGGCATCGACGCCACGTCGGCCCTCGCCCGCGACCTCGGCGGCGACAGGACACTGGCCCTGTCGGTGGATGTCACCGACCGCGCCGCACTGGCCGACGCGGTGGAACGTACCGTCGACCGGTTCGGCGGCCTGGATGTCGTCTTCGCCAACGCGGGGATCGGGACCGATCCGCCGGCGACGATCGCCACCATCGATCCGGCTATGTTCGAGCGCGTCGTCGAAGTGGACCTGCTGGGCGTCTGGCGCACCGTTCGCGCCGCACTGCCGCACGTTATCGCGGCACGCGGGCACGTCCTGGTCACCGCTTCGGTGTACGCCTACTTCAACGGCATGACCAACGCCCCCTACGCCATGTCGAAGGCCGGCGTCGAGCAGTTCGGCCGCGCCCTGCGCGCCGAACTCGGCATCCACGGCGCCAGCGCCGGGGTGCTCTACCCCGGCTGGGTCCACACGCCCATCGCTGGAGCAGCCTTCGGAAGCAACGACATCACCACCCGCCTGCGCGAGATCGCCTTCCCGTCCCTGCTCGGCAAGGCCATCGCCCCCACGCGCGTCGCGGACGCCGTCGTCCGCGGCATCGAGAACCGCTCGGCCCGTGTCATGGTCCCCCGCAGGTGGGTACCGTTTTCGGCCCTGCGCGGCGTCCTTAACCCCGTCACCGATCTCATCGCCGAACGCCACTGCGAACTGCGCCGACTCCTGCGCCGACTCGAGGAATCCGCCGGCCCCACAGGCAAGTCCCTGCAGACCGACTCACCGAGGTAGGCCGTCATGACCCGTTACGACCTGGCCGGGCGCACCGTCGTCCTCACCGGCTCCACCGGCGGCCTGGGCGCCGCCCTCGCCCGGGCCCTGCGCGGGCGCGGAGCCAACCTCGCGCTGCTCGACCTCAGCCTCGCGGCCACCACGGCCCAAGCCCAGGACCTGGGAGACGAAACGGTCGCCCGTGGCTGGCACGCCGACGTACGCGACCTCGCCGGCCTGCAGCAAGCCATGGACGAGGCCGCCACGCACTTCGGGCGCCTCGACATCGTCATCGCAGGCGCCGGGATCGACACCATGGCCCCGATGGCGACCATCGACCCGTCGGCCTACGAACGTGTCATCGACGTCAACCTCAACGGCGTCTGGCGCACCTTCCGCGCGGCTCTGCCCCACGTCGAGGCCCAACGCGGCTATCTCCTCGCGATCTCCTCCATGGCCGCCTTTGTGCACTCGCCGCTCCAGATCTCCTACACCGCGAGCAAGGCCGGCGTGTGGGCGATGTGCGACAGCCTTCGCCTGGAGGTTCGCCACCTGGGTGTCGGTGTCGGCAGCGCCCACCCCACGTTCTTCCGCACTCCGATGATGGACGACGTGACCGCGGACCCGGCCGGGCACGCCCTCTGGGGCGGCAACTCCAAGGGGTTGTGGAAGATGGTGCCGCTGGAGAAGGTCATCGCCGGTATCGTCCGCGGCATCGAGCGCCGTGCGGACCGCGTCGTCGTCCCCAGGTCCCTCACCCTGACCGCGAACGCTCCCGGTCTGTTCCGGCCGATACTCGAACGGGTCGGTTTCCGCTCTCAGACGGTCCAGCGCGCTCTCGGCCTCGCCTCGGCGTCGGGCTGGCACGACCCGGCGGTGCATGAGCGCCACCAGGCCGGTTCCCGCTGAATTCCGGGTTGAAGCAAGCGACCCAGGGGGTCCGGCCGTTCAAGCAACCTCGTAAAGTAGCGGAGACCATGGCAATCAAGGTCACACGCACGACACGTCGGGCCGCGGCAACCCGTGCGGCCATCGTCGACGCCGCCGAGGAACTGCTGGCCTCCGGAGGCCCTAACGCGGTCACCTTGGAAGGCATCGCCGAACGCGCGGATGTCGCCGTGCAGACGGTGTACAACCGCGTGGGCGGCCGCGCGGCCGTTCTCATCGCGGTTGCCGAGCGGGCACTCGAGGACAACCGGACCTACATGGACGACGCCTACGCTGCCCCGGGCACCCCGGTGGAACGCATCAGGGCCGCCTCGGCCGCGTACGTCCGCTTCGCCGCCGAGCGCCCACACCAGTTCCGCCTGCTGGCCGAGCCGCCCGACGAACCCGCGGCCCTGGAACGGGTCGCCGCGCTCGTCGACGAGCAGAACGCCAAACTCGCCGCCGCCCTGGCCGACGGGGTGGCCGACGGCTCACTCGCCGCCGACCTCGATCCCGTCACCACCGCCACCGCGTTGTGGGCTGCCATGAACGGCGTTCTCGGCCTCTCCTGGCGCGCGGACCGACTCCGCGCTGACGCCTCCCATTTGACGGAACTCGTCGCAGCCGTGGAAAGGGTGGTTTTCCGCGGACTGCTCGCCCGCTGAAGTCCGCCCGGGGCCGTGCCACCGTAGGGTGACACGGCCTGGCTCCCGCCGCCCGCGGATCGCTCCCCTTCCGGCTGGCGGTATCACCCATGCTGGAGCACGTCTGCACACGCCGTACGGCACCGCCGAGGTGTCCGGGGCGCTCTTCGGGCGTGAACTCACCGTGGAGGCCGTCGTCCTCCGAACACCAGGACCGACGTCGTCCTGCCGGACGGCAGGGGCGTCATCGAGGTGGGCTCCGCGAGGCACACGTGGACAGCGGCGTTGGGGGGCACACACGGTCGAGCAGGCACCGTTGTTCCTGGACATGACAATGGGGGACTCACGGACCGCGAAGATGCGGTCCGTGTCGTCAAGGACTTGCTCATCTCGTACTTCCCGGAAGCCGCAGAGTTCATCGAGAGCGGCTCCGGAACTCCTGCCCGGACCACCGTACGGGGCGATCGCCGGAATGCTGCCCGACGGCGAGAAGTTCCTGGCCGACCTGGAAGGGCGGTTCACCACGCTGACCGCCGATACTGAAGTCTCCTGAGCTCGAGTGACCGGCTATCCCGTCTGTGCCGAGGCTGACGTCTTTCCCATCGGCTCGCCGGTACGTCCGGCCGCCGTGGCCGATTCCATTGAAAGCCCCTCGGGGGACAGTGAGCAGCACGACCATGCCCAGGCCACGTTCGCCCTGATGGAAGGGTGGCATCAGGAGTCGGCCCGGACCGACGGCCCCGTGAGCCTCGCGTCGGAACGCGAGGCGGTGGACGCGTTCTCCGACATGTACCAGCCATTGGCGGGAGACGCCCATGAGGAGGTCGCGGAGCTCAGGCTCGGATCGTGGCTCCTGACACCGCAAGGCGCCCGCGAAGACCTTGTCATCCTCTACCTGCACGGGGGCGGCTTCCGGGTCGGAGCCGTTCCACCAAAGACCCCCTCCACCTCATCCGCCGCAGAGCGGTTCTCCTGACTGCAACTGGGAGTCCTGCTTCTACATCAACGTGCCCGTCGGTATCGTCGCCGTCGTCATGGGTCTGCTGTTCCTGAAGGACACCGAGCGCGACCAGAACTCCAAGTCCTTCGACGTCCCCGGGATCGTGCTGCTGTCCGGCACCCTGTTCCTGCTGCTGTGGGCCCTGATCAAGGCCCCCGACTACGGCTGGGGCGACACCAAGACCCTTGGTTTCCTAGGCGCCACCCTGGTCGTGGGCCTGCTCTTCGTGCTGCGTGAGAGCCGCACGAAGGAGCCGCTCCTGCCGCTGCGGCTGTTCCGCTCCCTGCCTCTGTCGGCGGGCACCGTGCTGATGCTGATGCTGTCGTTTGATGGTTGTCGGCGCACCGCTGGCCAGCGCGCTCATCAACCGGTTAGGTCCGCGGCTCCCGATCGTCGCCGGCATGCTCCTGACGGCCGGAGCCCTGTTCGGTCTCGCCGGCCTTGACACCGGCTTGGGCGCCAACGACACCCAGGCCCGTGCGGAGGCGGGGTTCGTTGATCTGCCTCAGCCGGGCGAGAGCGCCCACCCCGCAGGCCACCTTCGAATTCTGGAAAGACCTGATCTGAGCTCAAGACCGTGTCAGATCGAATCTTCGAACCTAATAAGTTGCTCGCACGGTCCGGCAAGCACTGGGTCCTGCCGCGTGCGTACGCGGACATGCTGGATCGCTGGCAGGAGCGGGATCGCGCACTCGCGCAGCAGGCTCAGGTCTGTACCGGCTGCCAGCGGTAGGGAAGCCGGTGGGCGTGGTGCACCACCACGGCGAGCGGCTACGTCACCTTGTGCCCGGCCTGGTGAGACCTTCCAGGCTTACACGGGGCACCTGCGCGGCGTCGCCTACAGCTCCGTGCGCCGTACGCACCGCGCCGACACCTATCTGTGCTGCCTGTGTCGCGCGAGCCGCGCGTCCATCTGGGACCACTGCCACGAGCACGGCCACGTCCGCTGGCCCGGTCTGCGCGAGCTGCAACACCATTGATAGTGACCTTTGTTCGACCTAAGGGACAGCGTGGTGAGATGCACCCTCGTCCTGTCGAAGATGTCAGCGCCGCTCAGCGCGAGTAGTCCGCGAGCGCGAGCAGCAGATGGGCAGACTCCGGGCGCACATGGTCGGAGTGGGCGCCCGCCGGATTGAGGCGGCGACCACGGATGTACACGTCGGAGGCGTCGACGTTGACGAAGCAGTGGTCGAGGGCGGAGAGCGGATACTGCTCGCTCAGCGGCAGCATACGGGTGTTGAACATGGGCGCAGGGGCCGGGCCGATCCCGGAATGCCCGATGCCGGGTTGCCGCTCGGCTTGCAAGTGCCAGAACCCGGTCGCCCGGTCGTGGCGGGAGTACGTGGCGACGACGGGGCCCCTCAACGGAGCGCCGTTGTGGGTCTCGCTTGGCAGGATCTGCGGAAAGAGTGAAAGGAACGCGTCACGTCGTGCGGCCATCTGGAACAGCAGCATGCTGTCGGCGGTGAATGGGCGGCGGGGGAGACATTGCCTGAAACGGGTCAGAGGTGCCGCGCGGAATCAGGGGGCGGGCTACGTCGGCCAGACAAACGCATGTCCACGTGCTGAGCGATTCACCGGTGAAAGGTGTACTGGCAGTACATCCCTCAGGCCGGTCCGGCGGCGTACCGTCGATGGTGTGGACAATCATGGTGATCACTTCGGCCGTGGTGTCGCGAGCCACAACCAGTGACACTGCCCCGGCGCATCCGGTCAGCCCGGCGAGGCACAGGACGGTGCGCGCGCCCAACCGGGTGACGAGGTGGGCGGAAACGGGGCCGAGCAGCATCGAGACGGTGCTTCCGGGCGCCATGTAGACGAGGCTGGTGCTCAGCACGCTCGCGGTGAATCCGTAGCCGGCGACGTCATGCAGGGTCTGCACGAAGAACGTGGCGGCCAGTGAGAAGGAAAGCAAGGAGAACCCGACGCCCAGCGAGGCGAAGTTCGTCGCGAGTAGCGGCTTGTGGACCAGCAGGCCGACGGCGACGAGCGGGTGAGCGACGGGTCTTCAGAGCGACGAAGCCGTACAAGGACGCGGCGGCGCCCAGGAAGTGACCGATCGTGGGGGCCGAGGTCCAGCCCCACTTCTGGCCTTGTAAGACCGAGAACAGAAGAGACACCAGGCCCAGGGCGAGCAGCGCGGCTCTCGCGTAGTCGACGCGCTCCTTGCGGCCGGCACGGCGCGGGACCGAGATGAGCGCAAGCGCCAGGACGGTGGCGGTCCCACGGCGTCGGTGCTCCTGGGGCGCGGAGCAGATCTCTTCCACCTCGGCGATGGGGATGGCTGTCTTGGTGCCGACGTCCCGCCAGCTGTCCCGGGTGATAGCAAGGCGTTCTGATTGGGTGTCAGGCGGCCTGTCGGGCAGGCCAGACCCGGTCAAGGTGGCGAGCATCGAGACGGGGCGCCGAGGGCTGGCGATGCTGAGCGCGGACCTACTGAGCCCTGCTGGTCAGATGTCCCGGAAGAGACCAGTGAACGCGGTGACCTGCCGCGATTAGTGGCGTGTGGTCGCTGAGCTGCGCGAATGACCTTTCGGCTGTTTCACGCTCGTGCCGCTTGATGGGGCCGGAAGTCCCAGAAAAGTCCCAGGGGCTCCCACTGCTGACGGGTGCCTTTCGGCTCTGTACGGCAGTACGGGCAGTCGAACGGTCTCGTTTCCAGCGAGGGTGGTGGAGCCTGGATGTCGAGTGACTGGCGCTCGGCCGATGCCTTGCGGGATGGTGGGGTCCTGATGATCGACGACGACTCTGCGGTCGCTGGTGGCAGCGAGCCGGCAGTGCCCGCCAGCCCTCGGACGCCCTACAGCGAGAGGCCCGTCGGGCGGGCCCGGCGGGCGAAGGCTCAAGAGCTGATCGAGCGGCTCGTCGCCGAGGGCCGCTTTCGGATCACCGACCCTGATGACGACGAGGTCGCGGAGTGGCGGCGCGTCGTCAACTACGCGAAACGACACGGCCTGGAACCAGCGGGCAAGCGCATTGAAGATCGACCAACTTCGAATCCGCAGGTCACCGGGGCTGGTGTGAGTCGGCGTTCTTGCACTCGTACTGGTCGTGGGCGGTTACCTGCTCCCAAGATCGTCTGTCAGGGGGCGACTTCGGTGCGGGTCAGCACGAGCAGCGCCCGCAGCAGCGTGGTCGCGTAGCGGGGCGACAGCCGGAGCTTGGCGAGGATGCGCCAGTTCTTCAGGTGTGCGAAGTCGTGTTCGCAGACCGCGCGGACGGACGCGATCAGCCTGTTGACCTGCTTCTTCGCCGACATGAGGGGCTCGGTGCGGGCGGCCTTGTAACCGGTGATGACCACCGAATTGTCCACATCGTCGTCCAGGCCGGTGAAGCCGAGGTCGCCGATGGCGGCCAGCTTGTGGGCGCGCAGGCGCTGGACGAGCTTGTTGTAGCGGGCGGTGGTGATCTCCGAGGAGCGTCCCGGGCGGGCCGCGGAGATCCACAGGAGCCTGCCCCGGTCGTCGGTGAGCGCGAGGAAGGGCAGGCCGTGGGCCTTGTGTTTCCCGCTGTAGTTGCGGCGGTTGTCCGCTCCGGTGCGGCGCCGGGTGCGGATCAGGGGCCGTCGATCAGGACGACGTGGCCACCCTTTCGGGTGATCTTCTTCAATGCGCGGTCCAGGCGCTCGGCCGGTGTGGCGAGCAGTTCGATCACCTCCATCACCCAGCGGCGCACCGTGGTGGCGGAGATGTTGTTGCCGCCCGCCATGTCGGCAAGCCGCTGGTCATGGCGCAGGACGGCGAGGACGATCGCGGCGATCCGTCCGGGCGGCAGCTTGCGCCACCTGGAGCGGATCTTCTTCAAGTGTCCGCGCAGCAGGTCGCCGAGGGAGGCCAGGGTGGCCGTGGATAGGGTGAGGCTCGACTGGTAGACAACCGTCTTAGTCCCCCTGGCGGAGCTGGTCATGTTTCGCATACGACATCAACTGCCGCCGGGGGCATTGACGTTACGGCCAAGACGCAGGTTGTCGGGCCCGCCCACGTTCACAGTGTGGTGGTGAACTTCCCGTCCGCGAGCTTGCGCAGCCAGCCCCGCTCGGCCAGCCGGTTCAGCTTCGCGCGCATCACCTCCAAACGGGCCGGCTCCAAGGAGATCCCCAGCTCACCGCAGACCTGCCTCACCATGACCGGTCCGTCGGCCCGCCGCACCACATCCGTGATCCGCTGGTAGTCGGCGGGCAGGACCGTCTCGTCCATGCCCCGCTGGCGCTGCGGCACCGCCATTACTGCACGGCCCGCGACCTGCCCGGCGGGCGGCGTTACAGGCCGCTCGGCTTGGGCGCGCGCCTGCTCAGCCAGCCGGCGCGCGACCCGTTCGGCGACAGCAAGTTCCTCCAGCTCGTCGCGGACCTCCTGCAACTGCTGGCTCAACTTCTCTGCCTGCACCTCCAGTTCGGCCCTGCGGGCCGTGATCAGTCCAAGAAGGTCCGCTTCCGCGTCCTGGGCCACCTTGATGTACCTCCCGCCCGGATCGTGCGGATATCTGCCTCACACACGCCGGAGAATCCACAGATCCGTGATCGCCGAAACGGCGAACGGCTCACCGGGCTGGTGTGATTTCCGTACGATACGGGCGCGAGGTGCACGCGGTGGCCATGAACGTGACACGGCCTATGTCAGATGGGCCAGCGCGCGACTCTCAGTGCGGACTCGTGCGGCGATCCACAGAAGATTCGCCGTGCCGAAGACGGCAGCAGTGATCCAGGCAGTGTGGGTGAGGGCGAAGGCAGGTACGTCGATCCCCATGGCCAGATATCCGGGATGGGGCACGAACCGGTATGGGCCATCAGTCACGCGGCGCGTGCCGGGGCTGATCAGAATGCGATGGCTCCAGTAGCGCCCCAGCGTGAGGATGGCCCACCACCGCAGCGCGGTCGCTGCGACCACCACCGTGCCAGCGCCCCACGCGAGCGAGGCGATCAACGGTCGATCCCACCACACGATTTCGGTAGCCATGGCGGGCAGGAGCCCGAAATGCACAGCGAGCGTGGCCCGGTACTGCCCGGGCGCATGCTCGTTGGCTCCGGCCCGAAGTCGCGCGCGGCTACGGCGGGCCGAGAGCCATGTCTCGGCGCCCCGCGCGCAGACGACCAAGGCAGCGAAAATGGTCCACAGCAGCATGCAAGCTCCTTACCAGGGGCGTATTCGCCAACGAGGTGTACTGCCCGCTGAATTCGGTGGCCATGGAGCCGGGGCGTTACCTATGTTTTCTGCGAGCGTACGGCGCGGACGTGCAACGGCCTGCGGAACGTCAGTCACGTGAAGCGAAACGCCGTGCTCTCGCCTCGGAGTGCGTTACGACCTCTGTCAATCTCTCGCGCGCTGCGTCCCCTGCGGGGCTCAAACCCGTCAACTCGAACAGGCCGAGGAACCGCATCATGGGAACTACGACATCGTCGTGGTGACAGGTCGGTGTGTAGATACCGGACCGCATCATGGAGAGCGCCAGGTTGGTGAATCCTGGGGCGGCGTGCCCGGGCGAGCGGAACGTCGGGATCACGGTCGCGCATGCGGTGAGTACCCGGTCCGGATCGATTTTCACCGCCTCGGACAGGACGGTTCGGTAGAACAGCATGTGGCGGTTCTCATCCTGCGAGATGCGCCGCAGCAGGGCGTCGCAGGCTCTGTCCCCACACTTTCGGCGGATGTTGCTGTACGAAGTGCGGGTCGCCAGTTCTTGCAGCGTCACGTAGACGAGGGACTCCACGACCCCGCGGTAGTCAATGCTGTAGCCCTGTTGGACGTGCGCGCGGCGGGCGTCTTCCAAAGCCACGGGATCAGTCGCACGGGTGACCAGGAGATAGTCACGGATAGCCAATCCGTGGCGTCCTTCTTCGGCCGTCCACTGGTTGACCCACGCGCCCCAAGCTCCGTCGTTCCCGAACAGTTGCGCGATGGCGTGGTGGTAGCTGGGGAGGTTGTCCTCGCTCAGCAGGTTGTGCAGGAGGCCGTCTCGGACTGCCGAGTCGATTCCGGTCTGCTGGGGGGACCAGGGCTCGCCTCCGAGGACGCCGTCGAAGTCCCGGCCGACGCCCCAGGGGATGTATTCGTGGGGGTACCATTCGTCGGCGCTCTTCAGGTGCTCGTCCAAAGCGCGGCCGGCGGTCGGTTCGAGTTCGAATAGAAGCGCGGCATCGTCGTGGGGGACGCAGGCTTGTGTCATCGAATTCCGCCTGGGGTGTTGCAAATCGTACCTGCGGGGAGTGGCAGAGGATACCCTCTCAGCAACACAGAGTGGCCACACCACCGGACAGGAAGTTCCCCAACTGCTCCTGTGCGGCATGCTTGTTCATTGAAGGACGCCAATCTCAGATTCGGGGGGCGTTCCGTCTCTGCTCCATCCCTGCCTTGTCGTCATTCAGGTGTGCGATATTCGAATTGGAGGGTGAGAGGTGCAGAGTGAACGTGAGTACTTCGGTGGGCGGTTCACAGAAGAGGAAAGTTGATGGCAGTTGAGGGTCGCAGCGGCGATGCCGCCAGGCGGACTATTTGCGTGCTGGGTGCCGGAGCCGCCGGCCTCGTCTTCGCTCGTGAGGTGGAGCGGTCCGGACACCGCGCGATCGTGCTGGAGGCCAGCTCGACAGTCGGCGGCCCGTGCACCAGTGAAGTCATCGACGGGCGTGCGCACGACCTGTGCGGCCGACTGTGCGGAAATGGATATCGACAAATCGGGGCTCTGATCGGCGAGTTCGGCCTTACGACACAGCCTGCGAGCCAGGCGTTCCTCTTCCATCCCGACAGCCGCTCCGTATCGCGTGTCGCTGCCGTCGAGTTCGGGGCACACAGGGAACTGTTGGCTACCTACCTGGAGTTGCGGCGGCGGCAGGTCCCCCGTATTGATGAACCCGGTCTTGCTCACTCCGATGCCCTGTCCGTGCCGGCCCGCACCTGGCTGGCCGAGCATGGCCTTGAGCCCTTGCTCGACAGTCTGGGCGCCTGCTTCACCGCCGCCGGTTTCGGCGATGTCGACGACGACCTGCCAGCCCTGTACTTCGCCAAGACGACAGCGTACTTCTTCAACGGCCGGAAGACCCACGTGCTCGGCCACAACGGCCCGTTCACCGTGGTCGGCGGATTTCATCAGCTGTGGGACCGCCTTGCGGCCCAGCTCAGCGATGTGCGCTGCGGTGTTGAGGTTACGTCCATCGCTCGTAGCGGCCCCCACGTCACCGTGCACACCACTGCGGGTACGGTGACCGCGGATGCCCTCGTACTGACCATCCCCTGGGATGCGGCGCTGCCCCTGCTGGCGGATGCCACCGACGATGAGCGCGACATCGCCAGGCGCATCCGAAGGATCGACTACTACACCACGCTGTGTCGGATCTCCGGGGCGCCCACGTCCGGTATGTACATCCTCACCAACGATCGCCGCGCCACACATCCCGGCCGTCTGGTCGCTCTACACAACCAGCACGCCGACACGGACTGGTACGTGTGCTACTCCTACGGCGGCGGCGAGCTGACAGCGGAATCGGCCTTGGAGCAGCTGCACACCGAGGTCGAGAAGATCGGCGGGCGTATCCGCGAGGTACGCCTGCAGCGCCGCTGGTCACGAATGCCCCACTTCAGCGGTGCCGCCATCGCTGATGGCGTCTATCGCCGCATCGAAGCGAACCAGGGCAAGCACCGCACGTACGTGATCGGAAGCCTGCCGGCGTTCGAGCTCAACGAATGCAACGTGTCCTACGCGCAAGACGCCGCCCGCCGGTTCTTTCCCCCGCATCGGTGACCACGCCTGAACCCGAACGAACGCTCCATCCGCGTGCCTACGCTCGCGCCGATCCGAAAGCAGAACCGTCATGACGGAATCGTCGTCTCAGTTCACCGAGGAAGAGCTGATCCGCTTGATCGGCGAGGAGTTCTCCATTGACGCCGAGCGGCTGCGCCCGGACGTCACCTTCGGGGAGCTGGGGCTGGACTCTCTCGCGCTGCTGGAACTCATCGTCTCGCTGGAGAATCGCACCGGAGCACGGCTGCTGGAGGACATCCAAGGCGTCGCCCCCTCCGACACCCTCGCTACTGCGGCCGCACAGCTCGCCTCGACGCTGCGGACTGCGGACACCGCACGTTGACCGTTCCGGGCGTGGGCGCCGAGGGTATCTGCATCACCGGCATCGGCCTGGTCACGCCCGCCGGGCAGGATCTTGTCTCGACATGGCGGACTCTGTGTGCAGGGCGCTCACTGGCCGCCACTGACCCCGCCCTCACCGGTCTGCCCGTAGACTTCTCCTGCCGCGTAAAGGAGTTGCAGGTCGAGCAGGAAGTGGGCCCTCAGCGAGCACGCCGCACCGATCGCTTCACCCACCTCGCACTCGCGGCAGCCCGGCGAGCCGTACTCGACGCGGAGCTGGAGGCTCACCGTTGGAATGGTGAACGCGTCGGAATCATTCTCGGCGTGGGAAGCAACAGCCTGGAGACCTACCCCACGGAGTTTCGGCGACTGACGGACGGGAAGCCCACCGCGGTGTCTCCCTGGGCGGTGACACGCAGCGTGCCCAGCACAGTGGCCGCAGACCTGGCCATCGAACTGGGCGCCCACGGTCCCGTCTTCACCGTCTCGACGGCCTGCGCATCCGGAGCAACCGCTCTGGGGCTGGCCCGAGATCTCCTGCGGGCCGGCACCTGCGACATCGTCCTGGCCGGAGGCAGCGAATCCGGCCGCGCCCAGATGACCGCCACCTGTTTCGCTCAGATCCGCGCCCTCTCACGGCGCCGCGACCGACCGCACCTCGCATGCCGCCCCTTCGACCTGGACCGCGACGGTTTCGTACTCGGCGAAGGAGCTGCCATCCTGGTCCTGGAACGGGCCACACACGCCCGGCGCCGAAGCAAGGCACCCCGCGCCCTCCTGCGCGGATTCGCCACCACATCCGATGCCTACAGCCACGCCGCCCCGCACCCCGACGGGATGGGCGCCGAACGAGCCCTGCGCGCTGCTCTCGCTGACGCCGGATGCGGCCTCCGCGACGTCGATCACATCAATGCGCACGCCGCCTCGACCCCTCTTGGTGACGCAGCCGAAGCTGCCATGCTCCGCCGGCTGTTCGACGGCACCACGCCCCCTGTCACCGCGACCAAGAGTGTCATCGGCCACGCGCTAGGTGCCTCGGCAGCCATCGAAGCCGCCGTGACCGTGCAGGCCCTGCAGCATCAGGCCGTTCCTCCCACCGCAAATCTCGAAACACAAGATCCCGGCGTGGAACTCGATGTGGTCACCACCGAACTTCGTAGGGTGCCGATGAACGTTGCTGTGTCGACCTCTTTCGGTTTCGGCGGGAGTAACGCCGTCCTCGTGCTCTCCACCCCCTGAACCCAGACATCACCACCGTACTCACCACACGGCCGCTCTCAACTGCTACCCATTCGTGCTGCCACAGGGCTCCCCCTCGATGGCACACATCATCAACGAAGATCGTGCGTCCTGAATTTGCTGGTCACGGGGCTGGCGTGGGGTGTTGATCGTGGACTCGCGCTGTTCGTGGGCGGCTTCCTGCGAGCAAGATCGTCAGCGGGCAACCTCGGTGTTGGTCAGCACCAGTAGAGCCGCAGCAGCGTGGTCGCGTAGCGTGCGGACTCTTGGAGCTCGGTGAGGATCCGCCAGTTCTCAGGTGCGCGAAGGCGTGCTCGCACGTCTGTGCCGAGGCCGCGTTCGCGGCGCCGACCAGCAACACCGCACGGCCCGCGACCTGCCCTGCGGCAGGCAATGGCACCTGGCCCGCCTCCCTTTCGGCGCGTACCTGCTCGGTCAGCCGCCGTGCGACCCGCTCAGCGGTGGCCAATGCTGGTTCAACTTCTCCGGCTGCAGTTCCAGTTCGGCCCAGCGAGCGGTGATCAGCTCGCGCAGGTCCGGCCCCCTGTCCATGGCAACCGCGTGCAGCTCCCACCCATATCGTACGGACCAGGACCAACCGCACACCGGGTCCCGAGGAACCGTGACCGCACCGTGTCAGACGATCTTGAGTGCAGACAACCGCCCACGACCAGCACGAGCAGAAGACCCACGCATCACGCCAGCCCGGTGACCAGCAACTTCAGGATGGACGATCTTCATTGGCAATCGCAGCTGGCCAGCCAAGCCCACCGCGTCGGTATCGGGCCTTTCAGTCGCCGCGGATCGGTTACAGATCCCTCACCCTCTGGTGGCTGGGGGGTGAGCTGGTCATGATGGGCGCATGACGTTGGCAGCGCGTGCCCTCGTGCAACTGGCGACCTGGCCCGACCTTGCCGAGGCGGAGCCGCGCTGTGGCACTGGGCAAGCTCTCCGTGCGGCTCACGGCGAGATCGTCCACTTCCACTCCGACGATCACGTTGACCTGTACCTCACGGCCCGGGCCATCAGGCGGTTCGAAGAACACCTCACGGCAACGACCACTGTCCAGCTGGTGCCCGGCTCGCAGTGGGTGACGCTGCGCCTCGACGTCACCGCGGATGTCGATCTGCTGATGACCCTGGTCAGCCTCGCCCTCCAGGCGCATCAGGCGTGGCCGGTTCCAGCCGACGTTCCGCGAGCAGAGTGCAATGATCACCGCGACGCGATACATCCGCGTGAGAATCTCAGCGAAGGCTGAGAAGCACCATTCCAGGCAGGTGGAGCTGTGGCGGACAAGGCACGCGAGGACGAAGCCATCCGTGGGGTGGTCGAGCGCCTGACGGACGCATTCAGCGCGACGAGCAGCTCGGCCGAGGTCGAGGCCGCCGTAGCCAAGGCTCACTCGTCCTTCGCGGACCGGCCCGTGCGCGAATTCGTGCCCGTACTGGTGGAACGCAAGGCACGGGCGCTGCTGAGCGAGTCATCCGGCTAGCGACGCGCGGATCCAGCTCTGTGCACCTGGGGGTAGGGAAGACGACCCCGTCCGGGACGGGAGGGGGCGGCATCTCCGCGGCTGCGGTCAGTTCTTCAGGGCGAGCAGTACGCCGGCCCCGGCGAAGGCCGCTCCGCCCAGCAGCGTCCACAGCGCGGACCCCATCATGTACTTCCGCATGTTCACCCGTGCCGTGTGGGGTTTCCCGTCTTCGTACAGCACCTGAACCTCAAGCCCCTTCTCCAGGTTCATTCCGGTCCCGCGCACATGGGGCGAGAACTGCACGCGGTGTCCCTGCTGGTCGATAAAGGCGATGACCGGCACCAAGTTGTGGCCGTCGGACCAGTCGTCCCGCGTGTTGTCGACCACGAGACCCTGGGCACGAATACCGGCCCGCTTCAGCCGCCGCACCACGACCGCCTCGTGCACCGCGAAGCCGAACAACAGCAGGGCAACCGCACCGCACACCGCCATACCCACCGAATTGCTCACCGTCGACTGCCCTTTCCGCTTCGTCCGGCGCTCCGAGCCTGCGCACACGGAGGGACGCAGCACCCCCGAGACCGGTTGCGGAACCGGACGTCCCGCCCCCCGGAGCGCCGGATCATCTGCCGGTCCACATCAGGCCCGCGACCCGTCGGACACCCCAATAGCCCGCGAGCCGGACGATGACGCCTCGGATTCCAGAGCCCGTAAGGCCAACTATCGCTGAGCGGAATGGCCGTGATTGTGTCGGTTGGAAGCGGCAACGCGTGATGGTGAGTTCGGGGAACGCTTGAGGCTGTTCGGCTGCAGAAATGTCGGTGAGTTTCAGCAACACCAGGGCTCATCAGGGGGACCCGCTCGCGATATTCGAGTGAACGCGCGAGATAGGTGTGCATAGTGTGACTGGCGTGGATCCAGCTGACTTCTACACAGGCATCGTCGCAGAGCTCTATGGACCGCTGAAGTCCTTCTCCCAGGACCCCGAGCCCTATGCGGCCTTCATTCAGCAAACCGGCATGCCGGCACTGGAACTGGGATGCGGGGACGGTGATCCTCTGCCGGAGCTGCGCCGACGCGGCCTGGAGGTGGAGGGCGTCGACTCCTCCGCGGACATGCTGGAGCGTCTCCGGCGCCGGGCAGACGAACAAGGCATCCCCACCACCGTGTTCCATCAGCGTATGGAGGCCCTGGACCTGCCCCGCCGATACCGGGCGATCTTCCTCGCCGGGCCCACCTTCACCCTGCTCCCCGACGACGCCACCGCGTTGGCCGCCCTGCGCGGCATCCGTGCTCATCTGGCGGAGGGCGGTATCGCCTTGGTGCCCCTGTTCACCCCCGAACCGACGCCGGCAGCACAGATCGGTCGCGTGCGCACGGCCACCGCACCCGACAGCGCCGAACTTCGGGTGCCCGTCGTCGCCGAACAGCGCGACGAGGCAGCTCGGACACAGACGACGCTTCTGCGCTATGAACGCCACCACGGCTCAGACAGCAGCGTTGTGGAGCGGCCGTGGGTCCTGCACTGGTATACCCGCGATGGGTTCGAGGAACTGGCCACGGCCGCCGGCCTGGCCGTGACAGCGGTCACCGATCAGCACGGCAAATCCGCCCCCTCCAGCGCCACCGCCGTGCACTTCCGGCTCCAAGCCGCCGCCTGACCACCTCCTTTGAGTAGGGGTGGAGACCGGACACCGGTCATCGCCCGCCGTGCTGGTTCCCGCCCTGCTCAGGTCATGGCGGCCTGTTCGGCCTTGGCCCGGGACTGGGCAACTGGTTGACCTGCAACAGGGCAACAGGCGACGTCACCACAGGTGAAGGAAGCTGCGGACATCGTCATAGCCGTCGAGGGCCCGACCGTCCACATCCAACGGGTCCACCTCGGCCCGCGCCGCCAGCGACTCCGCCAGGGCACGGGCTTCATCGCTGAGATGCCCGAAGCGTCGAGCGGCATGGCCCAGGCACAACCCAGCCAGCCCGAGCCGTGGACTCCCTGGCACAGCTCGCGTCCCGACCTGCACACACCAGTGCTCGACGAACCCCGCGTCGTCGTCATTCAACGCGGTGCCGACCAGGACTCCCGCCGCCTCGCCCTCTGCCGAGCGGTCACGCAGAGCCCGCTCCATCGTCCTGGCGCTGCTGTGCGAAGAGATCGGCGAGCCCCTCGAGCACGGCCTCGCCGCCCGCCGCTACGCCCTGACGGGGACCGCCGGGCCCTGGCCGGGACGCTGCTGTAGCCGCTGCTGCTCGTGGTCCTGGTCGTGCTTGTGGTCATCGCAGCATTTGCATGGGCCGGGCGGGACAAGGGTGCTGCTCGTGCAGCAGGCCAAAAGGGTCTATGCAGCGGCTGCATGCAGCACGACGGGTGCAGCGCGCTGTCGGGACGGGGAGAGGACCGGCCGCCGTACTGCAGCGGGGTGGCCGGGAACGACGCCGGCGCCCTCCCCGTGGGGTAGGCGCCGTGGCTCCGGCGATTTGCGGCGTTGCAGCCGCCCCGCGCGGGATTGATTGCCCAGTAAAACGGAATTGATTACTCCGATAAAAGGGGGTGACGATCAACTCTCCGCTCGCCAGTCTCGGTGCGGTCAGGCCGGATCTGGCAGACCGAGCTCTGGAGAACCAGCGATGTCCCATCCCCCCACAGTGGCGGCCCCCCCAGCGCGGCACGCCTCGGCCGCAGACGCAGCGCCGGCTGCCGAGGCCCCTCTTCCTCATCCTTCAGTTCCTCATGGTGGCGCTGGTCGCCACCGGCGCACTCGTGACGACCACCGGCTCGGCCAGCGCGCAGGACGAGCCCGCCAACGGCTTCTCGCAGGGCCAGCTGCCCGGTGTGCTGTACCGCGGCGACTCCCGGTCCCCGAATGACATCTTCGCCAACGGTTTCATGGCCCGGGGAACGAACTACGACCTCGTCAGCCATGTCCACGGCGGAGCAGGCGCCAACGACAGCGGCTACGTCTCCACGTCGGGTTCGCAGGACGTCTCGGAGACGTTCGCCCGGAGCCAGGGGATGCAGAACCTCGCCGAACAGGCCAATCAGCCGCGTTGCCAGGGAGCGGGCTGGACGATCGGCCAGATGGTCCCGGTCGTCGGATGGCTCGTCACGTCGCACTGCGAGCACGGGAGCGTCGAAGCCAGGACCTTCGTCTACACGATCAACCCGCAGTTCGCTGGGGTCGTCCTGCACGTTCCCGACCAGCTCCGCGGGGACCCGAACATGGCCAACACCTACCGGGGCCAGGACGAATGGGCGTTCTTCCATGAGATTCCGGCCCAGGCGATCACCGGCGTGCACATCTACGACATGACGGCGCGGACGCAGGGAACCTACCTCCAGCTGCAGAGCCTCACCTTCACCCATGACCGCTGGGTGGCGAACCCCAACTACGACCCCAACTACCGCTACAACCCGTACGGCGACCCGGCGGCCAACCTCCGCGTCGACACGGACCTCCACCTCCCGGCCCAACAGGCGAACCACTACACCCGGGGATGCAACGCGATCGACCGGTGCAGGGACGCCGACCAGCCGTGGTGGCCACGGCTGAGGTCATTTGCCTCTCTCACCTCATGGTTCCCCGTGGAAATCCTGATCAACAACACAGCCACTGAAACGAAATCAAGAACACAGCCACTGAAACGAGAGGAGCCACTGTGCTCACGTCGAGTCGCCTGAACGGGCGTCGTCTCCTGAACAAGTCCCTGGGCCTGCTGGCCGTGGCCGGCATGGGGCTCGGCATGGTCGCCATGGCGGGCGGCACTGCTTACGCGTCGCTGTTCAACAGCGACGGAAGCAGTGTCCCGCTCTCCGTCCAGGGTGGACCGGTCAGCCTTCCCGACAGTGCCAACAGCATCAGGGTGACCATCCCCGGCACGGGCGCGTTCTGCATCGGCCGTCCCAGCGACCGCAGCGCCAACATCCAAACGGGGCTGCGGGTGTCCGAGGGCCTCGAGTTCTCGATCGACGCGTTCAGCGACAACGCCTGCCAGGGGAACAAGGTCCTCCCGGGCATCGGCTACACGGCCTCGTACAACGGCCCCGACCCGAGGAACGGGACGTTCACCCTCGTACAGGTCCGCGTCGCGAACGCGGCCCAGTTCGTCTGCACCGACGGCGGCTGGACCGACGGTCGTGCCAGCGCGTGCCGGTAAGGCCCCCGGCTCGCTGCCGGGCGTCGTGAACTTCGACCACCAAGTGCCGCCCGCTGGCGTTCGTGCTGACCCGTGGACCAGGCCGCGGACAGCCCGCAGTTCATCCGCTGTGCGAGCAGATCGGCGAGCCCCTCGAGTACGGCCTCGCCGCCCGCCGCTACGCGGTGTCGGGCGATCGGCGCGCTCTGCACGGCACCGTGCTGTAGTCGCTGCTACTCAGCTGCTTCCGGGTTGCTGCTCGTGCTCCTGGTGGTGGTCGTCGGGTGCAGCAACGTGGTGTCGCGGGTGCAGCGCAGTATTTGCATGGGCCAGTCAGACACGGGTGCTGCACGGGTAGCAGGCCGACCCCGTCCGGTGCAGCGCGGACAGCTGCTGCACGCGCTGCACCGGACGTGCTGCATCTGGCCGCCGACTCCCGCTCCGCGGGCACCAGCACGACGATCGGCCCGCCCGAGCGCTGCATAACATCGCAGGTCTGCGATGTTCCTGGCGAGATCTATGCACGGCTGCTGCATACAGCCCCAAGGTCAGAGCCTGCTGACCTACGGCGCTGTTGGGGGGGGGGGGGGGGGGGGGGGGGGGGGGGGGGGGGGGGGGGGGGGCCCGCGCCGGGGGGGGGGGGGGGGCGGCG
>NZ_JAQMYP010000031.1 GCF_028369295.1 Streptomyces sp. HD | reverse complement strand
CCCCCCCCCCCCCCCCCCCCCCCCCCGCCCCCCCCCCCCCCCCCCCTCGGGGAGGTGGCCGACCATCTGATCGGCCACTTCGTGGACCAGGCCCGGCGGTCGGGGGCCTCCTGGACCGACATCGGCAGGAGCATGGGCGTCACCCGGCAGGCCGCGCAGAAGCGGTTCGTGCCGAAGGAGTCGATCGACCTCGACCCGCAGCAGGGCTTCGGCCGCTACACGCCGCGGGCCCGCAACGCGGTGATGGCCGCGCACAACGAGGCCATCGCGGCCCGCAACACCGAGGGCCGCCCCGAGCACCTCGTCCTCGGTCTGCTGGCCGACCCCGACGGCCTCGCCGCGAAGGCGATCACGGCACAGGGCATCCTGCTGGACTCCGTGCGCCAGGCCGCCACCGCCGCACTGCCGCCCGCCGCCGACGAGGTCCCCGAACTCGTCCCCTACAACTCCGACGCCAAGAAGGTCCTGGAGCTCACCTTCCGCGAGGCCCTGCGCCTCGGTCACAACTACATCGGCACCGAGCACATCCTGCTGGCCCTGCTGGAGTTCGAGAACGGCACCGGCGTCCTGTCCGGCCTCGGCCTCACCAAGGAGGCGATGGAGGAGTACGTCGTCGGACTGCTCTCCCAGTTCCTGAAGAGCGGCGAGCAGACGACGAAGGAGGCCCGTGAGGAGGGCGAGGCCAAGGACTGAAGCCGTTGTCAGACCCGGGTGCCACACTCGCAGCATGACCGACCGGTGGGCACTCGTTCCGGCCGAGGACGGAGGCGTGCACAGCGCCCCCCTCGGTCCGGACGGGCTGCTCGCCGGGCCGGTGCGGTGGGCGGCGGACGCCGCCGAGGCCGTGCGGGGGCGTCCGGAGGTCGCGCGGTGGGTGTGGCGGTCCACCGCCGAGGTCTATCCGCGCCTGCTCGCCACGGGGGTGCGAGTGGAGCGGTGCTACGACATCGAGGCCGCCGAGACGCTCCTGCTCGGCCACGAGGGGCGGTACGGCGAGCCGAGGTCAGCCGCGGCGGCGCTCGCCCGGCTGCACGGCGGCCCCGTACCGCCCGATCCGCCCCAGCGCGCGGCCGAACCCGGCTCGCAGTCCTCGCTCTTCGAGCCACAGGCGGTCCACCTGCCGCTCGCCGACCTGGTGGAGGTGTACGCCGACCAGCAGCGCCGGCATGACAGGACCGCGTACCCGGAGCGGATGCGGCTGCTGACGGCGGCCGAGTCGGCGGGGATGCTCGTCGCCGCCGAGATGAACCGGGCCGGGCTGCCCTGGAGCGCCGAGGTGCACCGCCGGGTGCTGCACGAACTGCTCGGTGAGCGCTATGCCGGGGGCGGCGAGCCGCGGCGGCTGGCCGAGCTGGCCGACGAGGTGTCGGCCGCGTTCGGGCGCCGGGTGCGGCCCGATCTGCCGGCCGATGTGATCAAGGCCTTCGCGCAGGCCGGGATCAAGGTCAGATCGACCCGCCGCTGGGAGATCGAGTCCCTCGACCATCCGGCGGTGAAGCCGCTGGTCGAGTACAAGAAGCTGTACCGGATCTGGGTGGCCCACGGCTGGTCCTGGCTGCAGGACTGGGTGCGGGACGGGCGGTTCCGGCCGGAGTTCCTCGCGGGCGGGACGGTCACCGGGCGATGGGTGACCAACGGCGGGGGCGCCCTGCAGATTCCCAAGGTCATCCGGCGTGCCGTGGTCGCCGACCCCGGCTGGCGGCTCGTCGTGGCCGACGCCGACCAGATGGAGCCGCGGGTGCTCGCCGCGATCTCCCGTGACCCCGGGCTGATGGAGGTGGCCGGGCGGGAGAGCGACCTCTACCAGTCCGTCTCCGACCGCGCCTTCTCCGGAGACCGCGGCCAGGCCAAGCTCGCCGTGCTGGGCGCGGTCTACGGCCAGACCTCCGGCGACGGGCTGAAGAACCTCGCCGCGCTCAGACGCCGTTTCCCCAAGGCGGTGGCGTACGTCGACGAGGCGGCGCGGGCCGGTGAGGAGGGGCGGCTCGTGCGGACCTGGCTGGGGCGGACGTGTCCGCCGGCGGCCGGGGCGTCGGACGACGCGGCCGAGGAGGCGGGCATTCCGGTGCCGGCGGCGGAGGACGGGCCGAGCGAGGGTTCCGGGCCACAGGAGTGGGTGCCGGGCTACGCCTCCACCAACGCCCGCGCCCGGGGCCGCTTCGCCCGCAACTTCGTCGTGCAGGGCAGCGCCGCCGACTGGGCGCTGCTGCTGCTCGCTGCGCTGCGGCAGTCCTGTGCGGGCATGGCTGCGGAACTGGTCTTCTTCCAGCACGACGAGGTGATCGTGCACTGTCCCGAGGAGGAGGCCGAGGCGGTCGTGACGGCGATCCGGGAGGCCGCGGACCTGGCCGGGCGGCTGACGTTCGGGGAGACGCCGGTGCGGTTCCCGTTCACGACCGCGGTGGTGGAGTGCTATGCCGACGCGAAGTGATCACCGTCCGTCGGCCGCGTCCAGCAACTCCCCCAGCTCCTGGACGACCTCCTTCGCGTCCGTGCCGTCCAGGGCGTCGAGAGCCTTGCGCCACTCGGCGTACGCCTCCTGGACCCGGCCCCCGTCTCGCAGCAGCAGACCGCGCTGGTGACGGGCCAGGCCGCCGGTGTAGCGGTCGGCGCGGGCCTCGGCTCGGCGCAGCAGGTCGGCGCATTCGTGCCCCGCGCGGTCGGTACGGCCGAGCAGGCGCAGGGCGCGGACCAGGCCGAGGCGGGTCTGGGACTCGCCGTGCCAGTCGCCGTGGCCGCCGAGGATGCGCAGGCTCTCCTCGAAGTGCGCGGCGGCTGCCGCCGGTTCGCCGAGGGTGAGGTGGGCGTAGCCGATGTTGCAGTGCGCGGAGTGCTGCACGATGACGTTGCCGATCTCGTCACCGATGGTCAGCGAGCGGTGGTGCTGCTCGATGGCGGCGCGGGGGTCGGTGTGCTCGTACAGGTTGCCGAGGTGGCTGTAGGTCACGGCCTCGCCGTACGGGTCGTTCAGCTGCCGTGAGTACTCCAGGCTCTGCCGCAGCGCCTGCCCGGACTCGGCGTGGCGGCCGAGCGATTCCAGCAGCAGGCCCCGGTTGTTCAGGCAACGACGCATCCAGGAGACCACCCCGAGCCGCCGCCAGATCGCCAGGGACCGGTCGTTGAGGTGGAGCGCCTCGGTCTGACGGCCGGTGAGGAAGTACAGACCGGCGAGATCGACCAACGCGTACGCCTCGGCGGCGTCGTCCCCGAGCCGACGGGCGATGCGGAGTGCCGCCTGGCCGAGCACCTCCATCTCGGCTACTCGGCCGCTGCGTTGGAGGTAGGGGAAGAGGAGGCGGATGAGGGTGGAGAGGTGGGGAGTGAGGGCGGAGAGGGCGCCGGAGAAGGGGGAGACATCAGGGGTGGGGGTGGGGGTGTGGCTGTCGGCGGCAGGGGTGAGGGCGCCTGATTCGTCGGCGCCGATGGCTGGGCCGGTGCCTGTGGCTGTGGCTGTGGCTGTGCCTGTGCCTGTGTGATGGTCCGTGCCGGTGTCGGTGTGGTTGTCCGTGCCGGTGTCGCCGCCGTGTCGTTCCGCCAGTGCTACGACGTTCTCCAGTTCCAGGTCGCCCCAGGCGAAGGCTGTTTCGGAGCAGTCGAAGGGAGACACGGTGTCGACGGTGGTCGGGTGATCCGCGGGTTGGGTCGGGGTGGGGCGGCGGCGGTCGTCGCGGTCGAGGCCGGGTTCGACGATGGCGGTGAGGGCGCGTTCGGCGACGGCGGCGTACCAGCGCAGGGCGGTTTCGGTGAAGTCGCCGTCGGGCTCGGCGAGTTCGCGGGCGAAGTCGCGCACCAGGTCGTGGGGGGCGTAGCGACCGTACGCCGTCTCCTCCAGGAGGGCCACGTCGACGAGTCGGTCGAGCGCGGCCTCGGCACGGCGCTCGTCGGTGCCGGTGAGGCGGGCCAGCAGGGGCGCACCGTACGTCGGCAGGTCCACGGCACCGATCCGCCGCAGGACCAGGGCCGCGTCCCGGTCGGCCTCGCGGTCGGAGGCGGCGAGGGCGTCGTGGGCGACGGCGAGGGACCGGCGGACGCTGAGGTCGTCGTACTCCAGGTGGTGCAACCGGCTCTCGGTGGCGGCCAGTTGCCGGGCCAGCACCTCGGGGGTGAGGGCACGGCGGGCGGCGAGGCGGGCGGCGACGATACGGAGGGCCAGGGGGAGGCCGCCGGTGAGTTGGACGAGGGGGTGGACGGCGTCGATGGCGGGAGTGGTCGGGGGGTGGCTCACGGGGTGATGATCGGCGGGGCGGGCTTCAGTGCCGGTACCGGCACCGGCACTGGCCAGGTGGGCACCGGCACCGGCACTGGCCGGGTGGGCACCGGCACCGGCACTGGCCGGGTGGGCACCGGCACCGGCACTGGCCGGGTGGGCACCGGCACCGGCACTGGTCGGGTGGGCTTCGGTGCGGTCAGCTGCCGCAGGGCCTCCGATCGCGCGGCCCTCGATCGCAGAGCCCGCGGCCGCAGAGCCCGCGGCGCCGGCAACACCGTCACGGGCGTCCAGGGACGTAGCTCGGTCCATCGCTCCGTCGCGACCCGAAGCCGCGCGCAGCAGTGCCGCGCTGTCCTCCGCTGTGAGGGGGGTGAGCGGGAAGCGGCGGACGCCGTCCAGGGCGGTCAGTGGGGAGCGGCTGGTGACGATCACCGCGCAGCCGGGGCCGGCCGGGAGCAGGGGCCGTACCTGTGCGGCGTTCGCGGCGTCGTCCAGGACCATGAGGGTGCGGGTCGGGGCGAGCAGGGAGCGCAGCAACGCGGTTGCCGCGTCCGGATGTTCGGGGATGGAGCGGGGGGAGGCGCCGAGGTCGCGGAGGAGGGCGATGAGGGCCTGGCCGGGGGTGAGCGGGGGCATGCCGGGGGTGGCGCCGTGCAGGTTGACGTAGAGCTGGCCGTCGGGGAAACGGTTCGCCAGACCGTGGGCGGCTTGCAGGGCGAGCGCGCTCTTGCCCACGCCGGCCATACCGCTGATCACGGCGACCGTGGCGGTGCGGGGGCGCTGCCGCGCGGAAGCGGAATCGGAATCGGAGGCTGGAGCGAGGGCTGGAGCGGGGGCAAGCGTGTGGCTCAGGTCGTGGAGGACGGCGGCCCGGCCTGTGAAGTGGGCAGGGGGTGGCGGGAGTTGGGCCGGGCGGGGCGGGCGGGGCTGTGCCTCGTGAGGCGGGGTGGCAGGGGTGTCCGGGGTGTGGTGAGGCAGGGTGGTCGGCGTCCCCGCAGGAACGGGCACCGGGTGCGCATCGCGGACGGTATCGGTGTGCGCAGGTCTCCGGAGGTCGTCGTCGTGCGCGGCTGCGTCAGGGCTCGCGGCGCCGCGGAGTACGGCGTCCTCGTGGAAGGCAGCAGCCCCGACGGCACCGCGCGGCACCGCACCGTCCTGGCCGACCGAGCTCTCGACAGCGGCCCGCATCTCGCCGCGCCCCGATCCACCGACCGCACCCCCGACAGAACCCCGCAGCCCACGCCCAGACCCACCAACCACGCCCTCGACAGCGGCCCCCATCTCGCCGCGCCCCGATCCACCGACCGCACCCCCCACAGAACCCCGCAGCCCACGCCCAGACCCACCAACCACGCCCTCGACAGCGGCCCCCATCTCGCCCCGCCCCGATCCACCGACCGCACCCCCCACAGAACCCCGCAGCCCACGCCCAGACCCACCAACCACGCCCTCGACAGGGGCTGGCGTCGCGCGTCCGGGTTCGTTCTCCGGTCCCTCTCTCAGCACCTCCACATGCGCCTCCCGCACCCCCGCCCCCGGCTCCACGCCGAGTTCCTCGATCAGGCGGGTGCGTAGGTCGCGGTGGACGGCGAGGGCCTCGGCACGGCGGCCGGTGCGGTGGAGGGCGAGCATCAGGTGGCGGTGGAAGGACTCACGGAGGGGGTATTCGACGGCCAGTGCCGTCAGTTCCGGGACGAGGGCCTCCAGGCGCGGGCCGCCCACGGCCAGCTCGGCGTCGTAGCGCCACTCCAGGAGCAGCAGCCGCGCTTCCCGCAGACGTTGGACCAGGGCGAAACCGCCTACCTCGGCGGGCAGCCCGGACAGGGGCGTGCCCCGCCACAGGGCGAGCGCCGCCCCGCACTCGTGCAGCGTGCGTTCCCAGTCGCGTCCGGCGTGCGCGGCGCGGGCCGCGGCGACGCGGCTCACGAAGACGTCGACGTCCAACTCGCCCTCGTTCACCCGCAGCACATAGCCGGGCGGCACCGCGCGCAGCCGCTCGGGGTCGTCGAGCAGCCGCCGCAGCCGGGCCACGTGGTTGTGCAGCGAGGCTCGCGCGGAGGCGGGCGGCGCTCCGCCCCACAGCACGTCCGTCAGCGACTCCACGGAGATGATCCGGCCGCCTTCGAGCAGCAGCGCGGCCAGCAGGGCCCGCACCTTGGGGCTGCTGATGGTCCGGACGGCACAGCCGGGTACGTCGCTGGCGGAGTCATCGCCGGGACTCCGATCACCGTAGGAATCGCCTTGGCCCGACCAATCCTCGGAACCACGCCGGCCCGACCGGACCTCGGGACCCTCCTGGCCCGGCCGCCGATCCTCGGAACCCTCCTGGCCCGACCGGGCCTCGGAACCGCCCTGGACCGACCCGTCCTCGGAACCGCTCCGGACCGTGGAGACCTCGTACAGAACCGGCGGTCCCAGCAGTCCGAACCGCAGCCCGCACCGCTTCACGCCGCCACTGCCTTCCCTCGCGGCGCGCCCCGCGCCCACGCTTCACGACGGGGTCCACCGCATGTCGGGAACCACCGTGCCTGGCGGAGATCCGCCCCTAGTACGACGGTTTCCCGCCACCTCTACCTGATGTGTAAAGGCGGAAAACGGTTCCAGTCCAGGCCTTTTCCCGATACCGTCCATCGACTTCACGCCAATCGAACGACGTCGAAACGGAACGTCGTTGGCCACATGTTAGCGATCCGTTGGTGCGGCCTGATGTGATCACAACATCGGATCTGGCCCGACGGTGCGCGCGTTGAACGCGTAACTCGGGGGAGTGACGCCGCCGCGGCCGGATCCTGGGACGCATGTGGGTCCCGGTCGGCAGAGGTGAGCGACCGGGGCCCGCGTCCCCTTCTCGCGTTCCTGCGCGCTCTCGCGTTCCAGCGCGCTCTCAGATGACCGGCGGTCGGCCGAGCCTGCACAGCCCCCACACCGTGCGCCACCGCATCGGCCGTCGCTCGCCCGCCGGCTCCCGCAGGCCTTCCAGGAAGCCGCCGAACCAGGCGCGCAGGCCGGCCCGCGAGCGGTTGCGGGCGAGGGTGAGCAGGATCCAGATGCCCAGGTGGACCGGGATGAGCGCGAGCGGCAGCCGGCGCCGGGTCAGCCAGACGCGGTTGCGGGCGGTCACCCGGTGGTAGATGGCGTGCCGGGCGGGCGAGGTCTTCGGGTGCTGGAGGAGGATCTCGGGGGCGTAGAGGATGCGCCAGCCGGCATCGGCGGCCCGCCAGGCCAGGTCGGTCTCCTCGTGGGCGAAGAAGAACTCGGCGGGCCAGTCCCCGGTCTCGGCCAGCATCGTCATGCGCAGCGCGTGCCCGCCGCCGAGGAAGCCGGTGACGTATCCGCCGCGCAGCGGATCCGACTTGCCGATCCTGGGCACGTGCCGCTGCTGTGTCTCGCCGTTCTCGTCGGCGATGCGGAAGCCGACGATGCCGAGCCGGTCGTCGGCGGCGTACAGGTCCCGCACCCGGCGCAGTACGTCGGCGTCGACGAGGAGTCCGTCGTCGTCCAGGTCGACCACGACGTCGACGTCCCCGAACTCCCGCAGCTGTTCGAGGGCCGCGTTGCGCCCGCCGGGACAGCCGAGGTTCTCGTCCAGCTCGATCGGCGTGACCTCGCCGGGCAGGGCGAGCCGCTCGGCGAAGTCCGGCAGCGGGCAGCCGTTGCCCACGATGACGATCCGGTGGGGGGCGAGGTCCTGCTTGGCCACGGACTCCAGCAGCGCGTCGACCTCGGCGGGACGGTTGCCCATGGTCACCACGGCGACCGCGATCCTCGGCTCCGTCATGCCCGCCCCCTTGCCGCGCCCCGCGCCTCGTCCCGGCTGTGATTACCGGCGCGATGCTAGTGGTTCACGGTAAGGACTTCTTAAGTTCGCCGTTTTGCGGGGCGGTCGACGGGCAGGGCGAGCGGGCCATACAGGACCGGATCCGCGCTGCAGGCGGGCCACGCACTGCAGGACGGGCCACGCACTGCAGGACGGCGGGCTACGCGCTGCGGTTCTCCCTGCGCCTCACGAACTTCAGGCCCGACCAGTCCTCCCCCAGCGCGGCGACCTTCACGTCCACGATGCCCAGTGGGAGGAAGAGCTCCCGCAGCGCGTTCTCGGTGATGTCGCTCACGTGGCCGGCCGCCCGGCGGGGCCAGGCGATCCACAGCATGGCGTCGTCGGCGAGGTCGCCGACCAGGGTGGGGCCGTCGGCCACGAGATCGCCGTACGAACGGTAGAACGCGACGGCGACGTCCGCGCCGCGCGGGCTTCCCTCCCCCACCTCGCAGCCTTCCGGCAGTCCGGGGATGTCCCAGTGGGCTGGGGCGTGGCGGAGCCGGACCCGGTGGCCCGGCTTGATGCCGATCTTCTTGGCGAGTGGCGTACCGGAATAACTCATGACGGCCATCTCCATGCACGGGAATCCGACTTGTCCGATTCTCCCGCGACGCGCACGCTGGAACCGTGAGTAACCTCACCAGCGCGAGTTGAGCAAGAATGACCACTTTTGATCAGAACTTCGGTCACAGCGGGTGGTCAGCAGATACCGCGACAGCCACCATCAGCCTGGCGGGCATCGTCACGGGGTGGAGCGAGGGTGCCCGGCGGCTGCTGGGATACGGCGCCGCCGAGGTGGTGGGGCGCGGCGCGGCCGACCTCCTCATGGAACGGGAGGCCACCGGCTTCTCCCCCGTCGCCTCCCAGGAGTGGAGCGGCACCGCCGCCCTCCGGCACCGCGACGGCCACCGCGTCGAACTGGCCCTGCACGCCCATCCCTCCCTGGGCGGCGACGGCGCGACCCAGGCGTACGTCGTCACCGCGACCACGGGCACCCCGGCCGCGGAGCGCGACCGGCGGATGACGGAGTGGGCCTTCGCCCAGTCCTCGATCGCCCTGTCCGCCTACAGCGCCGCGTCGGGTACCTGGCGGCCGAACGCGGGCGCACAGGCCGACCCGCTCGGCGACGCCCGCTCCGACGAGGGCTTCCTCGGCTGCGTACGGCGGGTTGCCGAGGAGGCTGTACCGATGCGGTACGAGGGGTTCGCCCCGGAGCCGTCCGCCGCCGCCCGGCAGCAGCGCTCCTGGATCGTCGAGCTGTGGCCCGTCCGCGACCCCGCGTCCGGCGAGGTCGCCGGGGTCGGCACCGCCGCCTTCGACAGCAGCGAGCAGTACGCCGCCCGGCATCGGCTGGCCCTGCTGAACGAGGCGGGCACCCGCATCGGCACCACCCTGAACGTGAACCGCACCGCCCAGGAACTGGCCGATCTGGCCGTCCCGCGGCTCGCCGACTTCGCCAGCGTGGACCTGCTCGACTCGGTGCTGCGCGGGGACGAGCCGGTGCCGGGGCCGGTCGACGCGGCCGTGGTGCTGCGCCGGATCGCCCACCAGTCGGCCACCGAGGGCGAGGGTGTGCCCGAGGCCGCCGTCGAGCTCGGCGAGGTCGACACCTATCCCCCGTTCTCACCGCCCGCCCGCTCCCTGATCAGCGGCCGGCCGGTGCTCAGCGGCGCGCGCGACCCCGACTTCGCCCGCTGGGTCACCGAGCACGCGGCACGGGCCGCGATCGTCCGCGAGCACGGCTTCCACTCGGTGATGGCCACCCCGCTGCGGGCCCGCGGCACCACCCTCGGCGTCGCGGTCTTCGTGCGCGGCAAGGGTTCTCCGCCGTTCCAGCAGGACGACCTGATCCTCGCCGAGGAGCTCGCGGGCCGGGCCGCCGTCGGTGTGGACAACGCCCGCCGCTACACCCGCGAGCGGACCCACGCCCTCACCCTCCAGCGCAGCCTCCTCCCCCGTGACCTGCCGAAACAGGCGGCCGTGGAGGTGGCGTACCGCTATCTGCCCGCCGGTACGGGCGCCGGTGTGGGCGGCGACTGGTTCGACGTCGTACCGCTGTCGGGCACCCGGGTCGCGCTGGTCGTCGGCGATGTCGTCGGGCACGGCATCCACGCCTCGGCCACCATGGGGCGGCTGCGCACCGCCGTACGCACCCTCGCCGACGTGGACCTGCCCCCGGACGAGCTGCTCACCCACCTCGACGACCTGGTCAGCCATCTCACCTCGGACGACGACACCATCGTCCACGAGCTGCCGTACACCGGCGGGGTCGGCGCGACCTGTCTGTACGCCGTCTACGACCCGGTCTCCCGGATCTGCACCGTCGCCAGCGCCGGCCATGTCCCGCCCGCCGTACTGCTCCCCGACGGCTCGGTCAGCGTCGTCCGCCTCACGCCCGGTCCGGTGCTCGGTATCGGCGGGATGCCCTTCGAGGCGACCGAGCTGGAGCTCCCCGAGGGCAGCCTGCTCGCCTTCTACACCGACGGTCTGATCGCGAACCGTGAACACGACCTCGGCCTCGGCCTGGAACGCCTCTGCGCCGCCCTGGCCTCCCCGGCGGCGTCGCTGGAGAACACCTGCGACGCCGTCCTCGGGGATCTGCTCCCCGAGAGCCCCGACGACGACGTGGCCCTCCTGCTCGCCCGCACCCGCGCCCTGCACGCCGACCAGGTCGCCGACTGGGCCCTGCCGTCCGACCCGGCGGTCGTCGCCGACGCCCGCGCGCAGGCCTCCCGGCAGCTCGCGGCATGGGGACTCCAGGAGGCGGCGTTCGTCACCGAGCTGGTGGTGAGCGAGCTGGTCACCAACGCCATCCGCTACGGCGACGTACCGATCGGGCTACGCCTGATCCGGGACCGCACGCTGATCTGCGAGGTGTCCGACGCCAGCAGCACGGCCCCCCATCTGCGCCGCGCCCGCACCTTCGACGAGGGCGGCCGCGGACTGCACATGGTCGCCCAGCTCACCCAGGGCTGGGGCACCCGGCAGACCCCCACCGGCAAGACGATCTGGGCCGAACAGCCACTCCCGGTCGGCTGACGTGAGCGCTGCGGTCAGCGTCCCTCAGGGCCTGTCGTCTGGATCATGTCGGCGTCGCGGACCCTGGCCGTGGCCACGGCGAAGCCAGCGTTACGGGAGCGGGAGGGGACCGGGAGCGGGAGGGGTGAGCGCAGGATGCCCGACGGTCAGCCCCGCAACAGATCGGCCCGCAACGGATTGGACCGCAGGGCCGCCATCAGATACCAGGCGGTAGCCCCCACGTGCCGGTACGGGTAGTACCCGAACCCGAACCCCGTGTCGAGCGGGCTGCTCGCCGACACCACCCCGGACCGCTCGGGCAACGCCCGCCCACCCACGGTCTGGCCACCCCCGAGCCGCTCCTGAGCCCGCTCAAGGGAGTCGATCAGCCGCCGCGCCCGCGCCTCGTCACCCCGTCCCCGCCGCTCCCGCAGCGCGAGCGCGAGATGAGCGGTCCCCTCGAACCACACCCCGTTGCGGTCGGGCCTGGGCTGCGAGTCGGCGATCGGGGCGTCCTCGTTCGCGAGGAGACTGGCAGAGCTGAAGGTGACACCGTCGTACGACTGCCCCGCCGGAATCGTGCTGTTGCGCCGCTCGGCATGGTCGAGGACGGCCAGTTCCCGGGCGGCCCAGTCCAGCGACGAGGCGTGGGCACGGGAGTGGAGGGCGAGGTAGGTCCAGGTCTGGGTGTCCTCGGGAATGGGCGACTTGTTGACCGTCACCCCGTCATTGGTGCCGGTGTAGAAGAACCCGCCGTCCGCCTCCCACATGTTCTCCAGGAATGCCCGGGCCCGAGCACGCCGCTCCAGCCAGACCCCGTCCCCCGTGAGGCGGGCGAGCCGGCCGAAGAGGCAGACGAGGTCGGTGTTGTGCTCGGTGGAGGTGAAGGGCAGCTTCTGGTTGGCCCCGTCGACCCCGAACTTGTACCCGCCGAGGGGCTCGTCGGTACGCCCGTTCCGCTCGATCCACTCCCCGATCCGCACGGCACCGTCGAGAAACCGCCGCTCCCCGGTCCGCCGGGCGAGCGCGCCGAGCGCGATCCCGGACCAGGCCATGTCCCCCACGGCCGTCCCCGTGAACCCGAACTGCGTCCCGACATTGACGGTGCCATCCGCCCGCACGAACCCGTCCGGCTGGAGCGACCCGTCGTAGAAGGTGTACGGCCCGACGTTGTACCCCTGCCGAAGCCGACCGTCGTCATGGGCCGGATCATGCGCCTGCGCGTACAACAGCCCGTCCCCGAGCACGACGGCCCGGTCCTGTCCGCCGGGAGTACGGGTGGCGAGGAGACCGAGGATCGCGAGGGCGTTGTCGTAGGTGAAGGCGGTACTGAAGAGCCCGGCCTGGTCGGCGTAGCTCTGGGCGAGGCGGGTGCTGCCGTGGTCGGGGTAGGCGTCCATGGCGGCGGCGAGGAAGGCTTGGGCCCGGCTCGGGGCGGAGGGGCCGGGGGCGGCGGGAGCGGGGGCGGAGGTGCCGGGGGCAGCGGTGCCGGGAGCGGCGTTGGCAGTGGTCCCGTCGGCTTGGGCGATGGGGGCCCCGGCCGCGGTGAGGACCGCGGCGCCGATGCCGGCCCCGATGAGTGTGCGCCGGCTGAGCGCCGGGCCCTGCCTGTCGGTCATGCCGGTCATGGGTCTCCCTCGCCGAGTTTTGAGAGCGCTCTCATGGATGCGGGCTCATTCTGCTGGTACGGGTGGGGTGGGTCAACGGCCTTGGCGGGGAGGTGGGTTGAGGCGGATGAGGGGCGGGAGGGAGCCGAGGACACGCCAAGGGTCCCGGCACATGTGAAGTGTGCCGGGACCCTTGGCGGCAGTTCAGTTCAAGTGGTGGGTGTCGTTGAGGGCCTGCACCGTGGCGGTGCCGTCCTCGTCGTACGTCACCGTCGACAGGGAGGCCGCTGAGACTTCCATGCGGAACAAGCAGTGTGGTGGGGCTTGGAGAGCGAGGCGGATCAGGGTTCTGAGTGGTCCGACGTGGGAGACGACCACAACCGTGGCGCCGGCGTACTGGGCCACGAGGCCGTCTCGTACGGCGGCGACCCGGCGGGCGACCTGTTGCATGGTCTCGTCTGTGCCCGAGGGCGGACTCTCGGGCGAGGCGAGCCATGCACTCAGGTCGTCCGGATAGCGTTCGCGGACTTCCGTGAAGGTCAGGCCCTCCCAGGCGCCGAAGTCCGCTTCCCGCAGGTCCCGGTCGACCCGGACGCTCAGGCCGAGGCGCGTGGCCACGGAATGGGCGGTCTCCCGGCAGCGCCGCATCGGTGACGTGACGATCGCGTCGATGTCGCCGCGATCGGCGAGGGCGTCCGCTGTCGCCTCGGCCTGGCTGCGGCCGGCCGGTGAGAGGCCCGGGTTGGTACCTCCGCTGCCGGAGAGCCGCCGATGCGGGGTGAGCAGGGTTTCGCCGTGCCGCAGCAGGACGAGCGTCGTCACGTCACTCACTTCGAGGTCTGCGCGAAGTGGTCTCGTACGGCGTCGGTCTGCTTCTCCATGATGTCGATGATGCCCTCGACCACGTTCAGGTCGGCGTCCTCGGCGATCTCCAGGGTCCGCGACCAGTCGAAGAAACTGCGGGCCGGGTCGTTGGTGATGGGGAATACGCGGATGGTGGCCTCGTAGGCGGCGACTCCGCTGGTGGGCGCGACGGCCCGGTAGGACTGGGTTTTGTTGATCTCGTCGCGGGCTGCGATCTCCTGCTGGACGACCTTGCCGCTGAGCGTGAGCCTGAAGTCGTAGCGGGCCGGGACCGTTTCGACCGAGCCGCCCTCGACCCAGCTGACGTCCCGGTGGACGTCCAGATCGCCGGGGGACACGATCTCCAGGATCTGCATGGCGTCGCGGATGGTCGCCCACACGGTGTCCGGGTCGGCATCGAGGATCGTGGAGTGGTACATGGTGTGCTTGCGCTGGATTAGCACGGTTTGTTCCTTTTCTGGTTCTTCTAGTTCTTCTTGGTGACGAGGTGATTGCCGAGGATCAGGTAGTCGATCTCGGTTCCCAGGAAGCAGTTCAGGGCGTCGGTGGGCGTGCAGACGATGGGTTCGCCGGCGACGTTGAACGAGGTGTTGATCAGGCAGGGCGTGTCGGTGAGTTCGATGAACTTCCGCAGCAGTGCCGTCAGTCGTGGGGTGCCCTCGTCCGTCAGGGTCTGGATGCGGGAGGTGCCGTCCACGTGTACGGCACCGGGGATGCGGTCCCTGTACTCGTCGCGGACCGGGAAGACGAACGTCATGTACGGGGAGTTGGTCTTGCGCCCCATGTCGAAGATCTCCGGCGCCTGCTCCTCCAGGACGAGGGGAGCGAACGGGCGGAAGGGTTCGCGGTGCTTGACCCGGGTGTTGATGATGTCCTTGATGTCACTGAAGCCGGGGTTGGCGATGATGCTGCGGTGCCCCAGCGCGCGCGGCCCGTGCTCGACGCGGCCCTCGAACCAGCCGATGACGACCTTCTCCGTCAGCAGCTGCGCCACCTGATCGACGATCTCCCCCTCGTCCAGGCGCAAGCCGGTGACGCGGTCGCTGAAGCCCTCGATGGCCTCCTCGATCGCGGCCTCGTCGTAGGCCGGTCCCAGATAGGGGGTGACGGGTGCGGCGGCGGCCTCGCGGATGTGCGCGGGGTCGGTGCCGGGGTCGTTGAGCCAGGCGTGGGCCGCGGCTCCGATGGTGATGCCGGTGTCCGAGGCACCAAAGCTGACCTGCATGTCCTCGAAGCGGGAGCCCTCGAACATCGGGGTGTTGTTCAGGCAGTTGAGGGCCACGCCGCCCTCGAACAACAGCAGGTTGAGGTCGGTCCGCTTCTCCAGGTGGGCGACCTGGTGGGCGGTGGCGACGTTCAGCATCTCCTGCGCGGCGGCGGAGACGCGGGAGGTGTATTCGAGGGTGTCCTCGAAGGGGCCGAAGTACTCCTCGAACAGGGCGTCGTGGCTGTGCAGATCGTTGGTCCGCAGCGGCTTGCTGAAGGAGTAGCGGCCGTCGTCGTGCAGCACCAGCAGCTGCTCGACGAACGGGTTCGGGCTCGGCGGATCGGCGTATCCCGCAAGGCCCATCACCTTGTACTCGTCGTTGTTGGGGACGAAGCCGAGGAAGCGGGTGATGGAGGAGAACAGGGTGCCGATGGAGTACTCGGAGCCGGTGACGGTGTCCTCGAAGACGGTGATCCGGCCGTCGCGGATCTCGCCCGTCAAGGTCGAGAAGCGCTCGGCCCGGCCGTCGCTGACGACGAACGCGGCGTCCGTCATCCCGGCGAGGTAGTAGCCGGTCGTGGCGTGCGCCAAGTGGTGCGGAACGAAGCGGACCTTGGCCGGGTCGGGGCGGTGACCGGTGCGGGCCTCGAAGTCCGCGAGCATCGCTTCGTGGCTGACGACCTGGTCGAACAAGTCGGCAATGGTGCCACCGATGCCGGCCTTGTCGGCCTCCGGCAGCGGCGAGTTGCGGATGCCGTCCAGGGTCTCGTCCAGCACCTGGGGGGACCAGTTCCAGGGGAAGGCGAACAGGTCGACGTCGTCGAACGTGATCCCGGCTTCCTTGAGGCACCAGTCGATCGCGTTCGTGGGGAAGTCGGTGGTCTTCTTCTCCCGGTTGAGGCGCTCCTCCTCCACCGCGGCGACCAGCCGGCCGTCGATCAGGAGCGCGGCGGCGGCGTCGTGGCCCAAGAGGTAATGCTTGTTGATGCCGGTCGCGCCGAGGCGTTCGGAGAAGAACTCCGACACCCGGCTGAAACCATTACATCCGAGAACAATCACGGCAATCTTTCTTGGTATGAAGCCTGATGTAGGGCTACTTGGCGATCAGCAGGTCGCGGAGCTGCTCCCCGGCCGCGGGTGCCTGGCACAGACCGGCGCCGGTGAAGCCGGCCGCGTACAGGAAGCGGCGGTCCGGGTGCCGGCCGATGAAGGCGGCGTTGGTGGGGCTGGCGTCGAAGTCGCCGCTCCATGCGCGCTGCAGGCCGATGCCGTCCAAGGACGGGAACAGGGTGCCGAGATGACCGTCGATGCGGCCGAGCCAGGCCTCCCGTTCTTCGCCGTCCTTGGGTGCGCCCATGGCGAGCAGGATGCGGTCCTTCCACCAGCGGATGCGCAGCCCGGACGCGGCGTGCATCGTCATGGGCAGCTCGGGGGTCGGGGCGGGCGGGACGTCCGTGAACAGCATCTCCATCGTGTGGGGCGCCAGCGGCAGGTCGACCGCTGCCATGCAGGCCACCTCGCCGGACCAGGGCCCGGCCGTGCAGACCACGCTGTCCGCCTTGATGCTGCCCCGCGGGGTGTGGACGGTGTTGTCGTCGTCGATGCCCGTCACGGGTGTGTGAGTGAACAGCCGGGCGCCGTGGTTGCGGGCGCCGGCCGCGTAACCACGCACGATGTCCAGGCCGTCCACGTGGTACGCCTCCGGGGACCAGGCGGCGGCCAGCACGGCACGCTCATTGATCAGCGGGTTGTGTCGCACCGCTTCACGCGCACTGATCAGATCGACCTCGACGCCGGCGGCCTGCTGCGCTTCATGACCGGCCGCGAAGTCGACGATCTGCTGTTCATCGGTGAACAGCGCCATGAACCCGAGCTGCTTCAGGCCGAGCGGGGCCCCGGTGTGCCGGGCGAAGTCGTGGTAGGCCTTCAGGCTGCGCACGGCCCTTCGCCCGGTGTCGGGGCTGCCGGGGAAGTACGTGCGGACCATGCCCGCCGTGTGCGCGGACGCACCGCCGCCGAGGCTTCCGCGTTCCAGCAGCACGGTGTTCACGCCGGCTTCGGCGAGGTGGTGGGCGGCGGAGGTTCCGATCACTCCTCCGCCGATGACGACGGCGTCAGCGCGGGCAGGCAGGGCGCTCAAGGTCTTCCTTCTCCTGTGGTGTGGTTTCGGATGGCGGGGATGAGCGCCGGTGTCGTCATCTCCTCGGCGGACTCCGCTCCGGGCAGGGCTATGCCGCCTTGGTGCCCTGCTGGCGCAGGTGGTCTCCGGTCTCCCACGGGTACAGCTGGAGGTTCCAGCCGCCGAGGCAGTTGATGTAGAGGGCCATCTGGCTGGTGACGGCGTAGAAGTCGTCACGGTCGAGGCGGTCGAGGACGTCGAGGAAGCGCTGGGTGAACGCCCACAGCTTCTCCAGACCGCAGTAGCCCAGGAACTCGGCGGGGACGCCGACCAGGAGGCGGGCCATGCGGACGAGGGAGTCCATGGGCATGTCCTGGACCGCGGCGCGGACGAGTCCGCCGTAGGCGGCGTAACCCAGGGGCCGGGTCTCGCCGTTGACGAACAGCAGGGTGGGAAGGACCGTGCCGAAGTTACCTGCCCGGGAGGGGATGATGCCCTGGTGGAGGTCGTCCAGCTCGGCCGGGGGTGCGAGCCAGATCTTCTCGGTCTCGGCGTAGATGTCGGCGATCAGGTGGCTGGCAGCCGTGTTGGTGGCGTGGAGCATCGGGACGCGGTGGCCGCCCGGCTCGCCTGCGCGGCGGACTTCGGCGAGGATCTGCTTCTTCGTGGAGTAGACGGCGTCCCAGATCGCGGTCCCGGCTTCCAGCAGGGCGGGCATGTCTGCCTCACGAACCTGGCCGACGGGGGTGGCGGGCATCGGCTCGGTCAGGGTGCCGTACTTGATACCCAGATGCTGCAGGCCGGAGCAGAACACGGTGCCGTTGGGGGCCTCGCGCCGGTCGGGGATACGGGTGTTGTGGGGGGTGTGCAGCAGAGTGGGTATCGGAGCTACGTGGTAAAGGTGCTCTCCCGCGATGAGGGCGTGTCCCTGGAGGCTTTGGTAGGGCAAGGACTCCCACAGGGCGTCGGCGAGTGCCGGATTGCGGTCGTCAAGGTCGGCGGTGACCACGATGCCAAGGTCGGGCCAGGAAATCTCGATCTGACGGCCAGGCAGCTTCTCGGACAAGGCTTTCCCCGTTCGTTGGTTCGGCTTGTCCGAGAAGTCCATCGCCAACTGGCTTGTTCCAGACAGGCGTTGAAAGTATGAAACCTTGATCGGCCCGGGACCCGCAGTTTGTGTGTTTCTACGGAACTGCAGCTCAGGCGGGCTTGGCCAAGTACACAAAGGCAGAAAGCCAACGAGGCCTCCAGGTCGCTGTGTTGAGGCGTCAGACGTCTCAACACGGCGACCCAGAGGCCTCGTTCAAACGGGCTCTCAGTAGTCGACGCGGTCGGACTTGGCCAGCCATGCGTCGAACGGCGCCGTACGGTTCGGCGTGTCCACTCGCTCGATCGCCATCGGCCACAGCTCCGCGGGCTTCTTTTCGAACAGGTCGTAGAACCTGCGGTCATCGAAACCGGCCACCGCAGCATCATCTCGATCAGCGGCGAAGATGATCCGGTCGACTCGCGCCCACAGCGCGGAGGAAAGACACATCGGGCACGGCTCACACGAGGTGACCAGTACGCAGCCCTCAAGCGAGAAGGTGCCCAGCTTCTGGCAGGCGGCACGGATCGCGCTCACCTCGCCGTGCGCCGTCGGGTCCAGGTGCGAAGTGACCTTGTTGTTCCCGATGGCAACGATCTCGCCATCCTTGGCGATCAGTGCGCCGAACGGGCCGCCGCCGTTCCTCACACTGTCGGTGGCAAGGCCGATGGCCTTTTCCATCCAGGCGCGCTCGACTTCCTGGATGCTCGCTTCTTGGGTGTGCGCGGTCACGGGCACTCCTTTTTTTGCAGACGGTGGGGCAAATAGTGGGACTCCGCGGACGCCGCTTTGAGATCAGCTCGGTCGGCGACACCCGCGGATATCAGCGCGGCTGGACGCCGACCATGTGCTCACGATGGCTCTCTTCATTCGTGTCGGCGCCGTTCGTTTCGAGCCGGAGGGCTGAAGTCCCTTCCGTGACTCGTTCACGTGCTGTTCAAGCGGAACAGCCCCAGTACACCCGCCGGGCCCCGTTGAGGGTCAGTCACCGAAACCATGAAGGAGTCTGCTGGTCGGGTGGCCCCTCTTGTAGATTCGCATGAATGGCAGGACTCGGTAACTCCAGCGCCTTCCGCCCGTAACAGGGGCGAAAAGCGGCCGGAGAGTCAGTTCTCCTCGGTTTCGAGGGTGCGCAGCAGATCGGCAGCGACGCTCACGGCAATCGTCGCGGGTTCCTTGCCGGTGATGTCGGCCAGCCCGATCGGGGTCTTGATCCGAGCGATGGTGGCTTCGTCGTGACCGCCCTCGTCGGCGAGACGTTTACGGAACCGCACCCACTTGGCCGCCGACCCGATCAGCCCGATGGAGCCGAGATGGGGGGTGCGCAAGGCGGCGTCGCACAGCGCGGCGTCCTCGGCGTGATCATGGGTCATGATCAGGATGTGGGTGCCGCGCGGCAGCTCCTCCAGCACCTCCTCGGGCAGCAGCGGCGTGTGATGCGTGTGCACCTGCGCCACCGCGTCCGCGAGGACGTCGAGCCGTTCCTCGGTGAACATGTCGGCCCGGCTGTCGATCAGATGGAGGTCGAGGTCCTGGCGCGCCAGGATGCGCGCCAGCTCAAGACCGACGTGCCCGACACCGAAGATGGCCACCGCCCGTACCACCGGCAGCGGTTCGAGCAGCACCTGGACCGTGCCACCGCAGCACTGCACACCATGCTGGTTGGTCACCTTGTCGTTCAACGCGAAATCCATCAGCTCGGGCTCCGGCTTGGACGCTGCGATCATCTCGCGGGCCCGGTCGATCGCGACGGCCTCGACGTTGCCACCGCCGATCGAGCCCCACGTCGCACTCTGCCCCACGACCAGCTTCGCACCGGCGTCACGCGGGGCATGGCCGCGCACGGTCGCGACGGTCACCAGCACGCCGGGCTCCCGGCGTGCCCGCAACCGCGCGACCGCGGCGATCCACGTCATGTCAGGCACCGCTCAGCGCTGCTGCGTCGGTGCTGATCCTGCCGTCGACGTGGCCGCCCGCGGCAACCCCGTTCACGACATGACCGAGCCGCGAGGCATCGCCCCGGCGAGCCTCCTCGATCGCCCAGTACACCGCCTCCGGCGTCGCGGGCGAGGCCAGATCGACGCTGACCCCGCTCGGCCCGAACGCGGCGGCGGCCTGCCGCAGCGCCTCGCGCACCGAGAACGCCAGCATCAGCGGAGGCTCGCCCACCGCCTTGGAGCCGTAGACCGCGCCCTCCTCGGTGGCGTTCTCCAGCAGCCTGACGTTGAACTCCTCGGGCATCTCCGAGAAGCTCGGCAGCTTGTAGGTGCTCGCCGCCTGGGTCAGGAGCCGGCCGCGGTTCGGGCCGTCACCGGTGTCCCAGCGCAGGTCCTCCAGCGTCAGCCAGCCCGCGCCCTGCACGAAACCGCCCTCGACCTGACCGATGTCGATCATCGGGGAGAGGCTCTCGCCGACGTCGTGCACGATGTCCACGCGCCGGATCCGGTACGCGCCGGTGAAGCCGTCGACCTCCACCTCGGTCGCCGCGGCACCGTAGGCGAAGTACTTGAACGGCGTGCCGCGGAACGACTTCACGTCCCAGTGCAGCCCCTCGGTCCGGTAGAAACCGGCCGCCGACAGCTGCACCCGCTGGAAGTACGCGGTGTGCACCAGGTCGTCCCAGGCCAGCTCCTTGTCGCTGCCCAGGGCGCGCGCGACGCCCTCGACGATGCGCACGTCCGAGGCGTTCGCCCCCAACTGGGTGGCGGCGACCTGCAGCAGCCGCTCGCGCAGCTGCTCACAGGCGTTCTTGATCGCCCCACCGTTGAGGTCCGCACCGGAACTGGCGGCGGTGGCCGAGGTGTTGGGCACCTTGTCGGTACGCGTCGGGGCGAGGCGCACCTTGTGCAGCGGGATGCCCAGCGTGGTCGCGGCCACCTGCATCATCTTGGTGTGCAGGCCCTGGCCCATCTCGGTGCCGCCGTGGTTGATCAGAACGGAGCCGTCCTTGTAGATCAGCACCAGCGCGCCGCCCTGGTTGAAGGCGGTGAGGTTGAACGAGATACCGAACTTGATGCCGGTGATCGCGAGCGCCCGCTTGGTGTGCGGGTGCGCGGCGTTGAAGGCGGAGATCTCGCGCCCCCGGTCGGCGATGCCGGCGTCGTCCCGCACCTGCTGCCAGACGGTGGAGATCCGTTCGGCCTGGGTGACGAGCTGCCCGTACGGCGTCGTCTGGCCCTGGCCCGGCCGGTAGAAGTTGCGCTCGCGCAGCTCCATGGGGTCGAGGCCGAGCTTCGGCGCGACGCGGCCCAGGATGTCCTCGATCACCAGCATGCCCTGCGGTCCGCCGAAGCCGCGGAAGGCGGTGTTGGAGACCGTGTTGGTCTTGGCGATGCGTCCGGCGACGCGCGCGTTGGGGATCCAGTAGGTGTTGTCGATGTGGCACAGCGCGCGGGCGAGGACCGGCTCGGACAGGTCCAGACTCCAGCCGCCGTCCGCGGTCAGGGTGGCGTCCAGGGCCTGGATACGGCCCTCGGCGTCGAAGCCGATCTTCCAGGTGGCGTTGAACCCGTGCCGCTTGCCGGACATGGTCAGGTCCTGGGTCCGGTTGAACCGGAACCTGACCGGCCGGCCGGTCAGCTTGGCGCCGAGCGCGGCGATGGCCGCGAACCCGTGCGGCTGCATCTCCTTGCCGCCGAATCCGCCGCCCATCCGCAGACACTGCACGGTCACCTCGTGGGCGGGCACGCCGAGCACGTGGGAGACGATCTCCTGCGTCTCCGACGGGTGCTGGGTGCTGCTCTGGATGAAGATCTGCCCGTTCTCGTCGACCTGGGCGAGGGCCGCGTGCGTCTCCAGGTAGAAGTGCTCCTGGCCGGAGAACTGGAACTCGCCGGTGAACACGTGCGCGGAGTCGGCGAAGCCGGCGTCGATGTCGCCGTGCGTCATGAGCGGCCGGGCGCCGTGGAAGCTCTCGGCCGCGATCGCGTCCTGCAGCGTGATCAAGGAGGGCAGTTCGTCGAGTTCCACCTCGACGGCCGCCGCACCGAGCCGGGCCGCCTCCAGGGTCTCGCCGAGTACCCAGGCGACCGCGTGGCCGTGGAACATGACCTCGTCGGGGAACAGCGGCTCGTCGTGCTTCATGCCGGCGTCGTTGACGCCGGGCACGTCGGCACCGGTCAGCACGCGGACCACGCCGGGCACGGCGAGCGCGGGCTCGGTGCGCAGTGCGGTGATCCGGCCGCGGGCCTTCATGACCTGGACCGGGTAGGCGTGCAGCACGTCCTTGGTGCGCTGCACCAGGTCGTCGGTGTAGAGCGCGGTGCCGGTGACGTGCTGGAAGGCACTCTCGTGCGGCAGGGCGACGCCGACGACCGGCTTCTCGGGACGCTCGGACAGGTGACTCATGACGACACCGCCTCGGTGTTCTGTGCGTGCAGCTTCTTGAGGCTCTGGCCGAGCATCGCGGAACGGTAGAGGGAGCTGGCGCGATGGTCGTCCATCGGCGTGCCCTCACCCCGCAGCACCCGGGCCGCGGCCTCGACCGTCTCCGCCGACCACGGCTTGCCCTCCAGGGCCGCCTCGGTGGCGAGCGCGCGGATCGGGGTGGCGGCCACGCCGCCCAGGCCGATGCGCGCCTTGCGGACGATCCCGTCCTCGATGTCGAGCGCGAAGGCGACCGCCACGCTGGAGATGTCGTCGAAGCGCCGCTTGGCGATCTTGTGGAAGGCCGCGACCGGCGACAGCGGCAGCGGGATGCGCACCGAGCGGATCAGCTCGCCGGTACGGCGCACGCTCTGCCGGTAGCCGGTGAAGTACTCCGCCAGCGGGACCACGCGCTCACCGTCGGCGTCGGCGAGCACCAACGACGCCTCAAGGGCGAGCAGCACCGGCGGGCTGTCACCGATGGGCGAGCCGGTACCCAGGTTGCCGCCGAGGGTCCCGCTGTTGCGGATGAGCCGGGAGGCGAACTGCGGGAACAGCTCTGCGAGGAGTGGGACGTCGCCGTCGAGGCGGCGCTCGATCTCGGTGAGCGTCAGCGCCGCCCCGATCTCGATGTGGTCGGACTCGACGCGCAGCTCCCGGAGTTCGGGCAGTCGGTCGATGGCAACCACGCAACCCTCCCGGCGGGAGCGGATGTTCACCTCGACGCCATAGTCCGTGGAGCCGGCGACCACCACCGCGTCGGGCCGCTCGCGCAGCAGCTGCAGCGTTTCGGCCAGGGTGCTCTGACGCAGGAACGTGCTGTCGTCCTGGGCGTATTCGGTGGCGACCGGTGCGGGCGGGGCCTGCTCGCGACGCTGCGCCAACGGGTCCTCGTCGGCGGGTTCCCCAACGGCGAACGCGGCATCGCGAATCGGGCGATAGCCGGTGCAGCGGCACAGGTTTCCGCTCAGCGCGTGCAGGTCGAAACCGTTCGGACCGTGCTCGTGGTCGGCACTGTCGGCCGCGTCCGCGTCCACCCCCGAGCCCGCGTCCGCGTGCGCGCAGCGGTCGGGCCGGTAGTACTCGGAGGCCATGCTGCAGATGAATCCCGGTGTGCAGTAGCCGCACTGGGAGCCGCCGCGGACCGCCATCTCCTCCTGCACCGGGTGCAGGGTGGGCGGCGTGCCGGGTTCGCCGACGGTGGCGAGGCCTTCGGAGGTGATGATCTCCTGACCGTCGAGCGCCGCGGCCGGTACCAGGCAGGCGTTGACCGCCACCCAGTCGGTGGGCTTGTTCACCCCGGGACGGGCCACCAGGACCGAACAGGCGCCGCATTCACCCTCGGCGCAGCCCTCCTTGGTGCCTGTGAGGCCACGCTCGCGCAGAAAGTCCAGCACGGTGGTGTGGGGCGCAGCCGGTGAAATCGGTGTTTCTTTCCCGTTGACCGTGATCCGCGCCTCTGTCATGACAGGCCTTCGTTCCGGTGCGTGATAGGTCGATTCATCATGTTCGCCAATTTCAGGCAGCTTTCTGTGTTCAGGCGCGCCACATGAGAGGAGCGGGCGCAAAACGGCACGCAACAGCGACGTACCGGAAGGTGGTGACGGGAAACCCGGAATGTGCCACGGACGGGCACATCAGAACGGCGTACTCAGCAGCCGTGCGCGATCCGACCCGGAACCCAGACCGTGCGCTGGGCGAGGCGACCAAGATCAGAGCTGGTGTTCATCTGCTGGTCGCCTCCTTTCGGTCGTTATGGGTCGACGTCTACCGCAAATTAGTGGCCGAGGCCACCGAGGTCAAGGGGTCGACCTCGGTATCTCGATCGAGAACCGATCGGACTGCCCCAAGTCGGCAAGAACACCGCCGAGGCCACCGACGAGCGGCCGCGCGCCCCGCCATGCCCCGAGCAACAGAAAATCCCAGGTCATCGACTATGCGACCTGGGGTTTGATGGAGCCGCCTTCGGGATTCGAACCCGAGACTTCGCATTACGAGGGCGACAGAGATCGTGACAGGCTGTGCCACGTCATCGGCTCAGATCCCGTCTCCGCAGATCAGAGCACATGTCGCGGTCCCGCTGATCGCACCCCGTGTTGCACCGTCCACAGGCGTCCGCGCTCCCCTTGCGCTCCCCGCCCCATGATCACAGCGACAAACCGGCTCGCAGAACTCGTGGGCAACACCATGCTGGCACAGTTCACAGCCGCCGGCCTTCGCGTACAAGGCCACGGCTCAATGCGGCGAGGAGCGCCGCCCAGTCCTGTTCGTGGAGCGCGCCGCGCACGACCCGCAGCCCGTCCTCGTCCCCCAGTACGGATAACCGCTGCTCGGTGAGACGCTGCACGGCCCCGCGAACGAACTCCCGGTCGGCGAAGTCTGCGTAGGCGGGCCCGCGCCACGCATCGAGTGCCTCGGTGAACAGCACGGCCCGGCTGCTCGGGTCCGCGACGTTGCGGGCCCGGTCCACCAGGTCACGGAACCGGGTGGCGTCCACCTCGTCGGCGTCGCAGTCGAGCCGCCTGGTCCTGCGGTTTCGGACGGACCAGAATGCCGGTGATCGCGAAGACGCCGTCGAACACGATGAGTTGCTCGATGCTGCGCGGTAATACTCCGTCACATCCGATCCGCCGGACGCCATCACTGCGGAGCGGGAATCCGAAGGCGCATCCCGCCAGACCGTCCGTCTCCGCGATCACCGTGGCGAACCCGGGCCGACGTATGCCAGAGGCCAGACGGGTCAGAAAACGCCGGCGGATGGGACGACGGTATGCCTCATGGGATGACGTCTCGCGTGAGTCCACGTAGAGACCGGCCAGTTCCCCTCCCCGGTCCAGCGCCGGCCAACGGTTCACCCGACGCAACCGCACCGCGACCATGGTGGACGACTCGCCGCCTTGGAGCTTCGCGCTCACCCGCCGACTGCCCGGAACCGGGCGGGGATCAGCCGCCGGCATGCGACGCTTCGGAGTCGGAGTCCGCGTGGGTCGGCCAGTTGTCCCGCTGTTCCCGCGCCACTGCCGCGCGACTGCCGGTCCGATCTCCGTGGGAGCCGACCCGTTCTCCGCTCAGAGGGAAGGCGGGCGCGGTGGGTGGGGCAGAGGTGATCAGTTCGGGGAGTTCCTGGGATTCCTCCGGACGTTCGGGGAGCGCGGGACGCGGGATGCTCCGGTGGATGGATTCGCCGTCGGTCTCCCGGCTCTGGTGCTCGAAGAAGCGGAGCATCTCCACCGGGAACGGCATGACCAGGGTGCTGTTCTTCTCCGCCGAGACGTCCACCACGGTCTGCAGCAGGCGCAGTTGGAGAGCGCCCGGAGTGTCGGCCATGGTCGCCGCTGCATCACTCAGCCGCTGGGAAGCCTGGAACTCACCGTCGGCGGCGATGACCCGGGCACGACGCTCGCGTTCGGCCTCGGCCTGCTTGGACATGGAGCGCATCATCGACGCCGGAAGGGCGATGTCCTTGATCTCCACCCGCTCGATGCGCAGTCCCCAAGGTTCCTCGGTGGGGGCGTCCATCACCTTCTTGAGCTCCGCGTTGATGTGGTCGCGGTCGGAGAGGAGCGTGTCCAGATCCGCCCTGCCGATGACCGCGCGCAGCGAGGTCTGGGCGATCTGGGAGACGGCGCTGGGGTAATTGCGGACGTTCACCAGGGCCTTGACCGGGTCGATGACCCGGAAGTAGACGACCGCGTCGACGGTGAGCGTCACGTTGTCGGCGGTGATGGACCCCTGCGGCGGGATGCCCAGCACCTCGGTCTGGACGGACACCTTCCGCATCCGGTCCCCGATCGGCCGGATGACGCGCAGGCCGGGCCCGCGGATGTCCGGCAGCAGCCGCCCGAAGCGGAACACCACGCCCTTCTCGTACTGCTGGACGTTGCGCAGGCTCAGGGCGAGCAGGACCAGCCCGGCCGCGGCGAACACCACCAGCACAGTGATCAGAACACCCATGGTTCTCACATTCCTTACGTCGATGGCGTCTCCGGACCCGAGCGGTCCGGGGAGCACCCGGCACGGGAGGACCCCGGCCGGTTGTCCGTGGCGCGGCCGGGGTCCGGGGCTGCTGTTGAGGCTCTGCTACGTCGGCCCGGCTCAGCCGGGCGAACTCTGCGGTACGTCGCTCCGGCCGGCCCGGGTGATGCCGGTGGCGGCCAGAATCCGGTCGGCCGAGACGGCGTTGCCGTCCTGTACGGCCATGACCATCGCGGCGTGCGCGGGGCCGATACCGGCCCTCGGCGGGATCACCAGGAACAGGAAGTGGTCCTCGTCGCCGCGGGTGACGATCATGGAGTTGTCGCCCACGGCGGACCAGTCGATGCGCACCATGTGCCCGTCGACGAACAGATGGCCCGGAGACCCGTCCCAGTCGCTCGCGTCGAGGCCCACGCGGGCGATGGGGCCCAGGCGAGCCGTCAGCTCGGTGAGGAGACCCGACAGCTGGCTCTTGAGGTCGCGTGTCCGCGGCCACCACGCGCCGTCGAACGTCCCCGTGCGCCTGGCTGTCGTCTCCATCCGCAGGACCGCGGTGCCGGGAAGCACCGGTTCACCGCCGGTGTCTGCCAGAAGCTTCACAGAATGCATGGCGGGGAGCATGGCGACTCACTTCTCGCCCGTCCGGGTCCGGCGCCGTGGCCGGAGCCGTCCGCGTCCCCCGTCGCGATGGTCGCGGCGATCGCCGGCGCCACTCGTTCCGGCACGACCGCGAAGCCTCTGCGGGGCCGATGGTGCCACCCCCCGGACAGCCGACCGGGAGCGGCCGTAGTGAAAAGCGGCGATGCGCTCGTCGTGCTGGTTGTTGAGCAGATGGATCAGGAGCACGCCCACAGCGACCATCGCCAGGAGCGCCATCACGACCACGAAGGTCTCCATGACCCTCACATGCCCTTTGCCGCATTCGGTGTCGGCGGGGCGACTGCCGGAATGGTGAGTGCCGGAGCCGTGACTGCCGGGATCCGTGGACGGGAGGTCGGACCGAGGGCCTCACGGCCTCCTTCGGCGTCCCAGACGGCCTCCACGGCCCGGTCGGTCGCCGTCACGGTGCGCAGACGCGCCGCTTCCTCCATCAGCCGGCCCGTGGCCGACGTGCGCAGCGGGTCGCTCACGGCGGCCATCAGCCACGCGGCCGAGACGCGAGTCGTCTGCGGGTCGAGCACGGCAGTCGCCCGGGGAAGTTCCACCCGCGGGTAACAGGAGCGGTACCACCAGGGGCCGTCCAGCAGAGCCGGAACCGAACCGGCGAGAGCCGGCGGCATGCGGAAAGACGGAGAAGAGGGCCGGTGTTCGGTTGCCGGCGCGTACGAAACGGTCGCTGTCATGATGCGAACCCTGCTCCGGGCCGGTCGGACCGGCCCGGTGAAGTCAATCGCCGAAAACGACACAAGCATGGGGGCCGGTGCGCGAAATACCCTCGGTGAACACCAGCTTACTCCTCCGGCGGTCCGTTCCACGGACGCGATCTACGGCAGGAGCTGCGCCAGGCGCTGCGGCGCCTCCATACGGCGGACCGGAGATGACGGCGGGCGCGCCCGGCGGTCGGCCTGTCGGCTCTTCGCCCGTTCGGCCCGGTCAAGTGCTGTCGGGGCGTGGGAGCGGCACGCTGGTGTGTGCTGTGCCCGAGGCACCGGAGGGTGTGGTGGCGGGCGTCGTGGAGGTGGCGCTGAGGGCGAGGAGCGCGACGTCGTCCGCGGGTCCTGCGGGGAAGGTGTTCAGCAGCGCGGTGAGGTCGCTGATGATCGCGGTGGCGCCGAGGGCCCGGTTGGTGGCGGCGTGGTGGGTGAGGTGGGAGGACAGGCCGCTCTCGCCGAACCGGGCGCCGCGGGAAGTACGCGCCTCGGTGAGTCCGTTGCTGTAGAGGAAGAGCGCCTCGCCGGGCAGGAGTCGAACGGCCCGGGAGACGAAGTCCGCCTGCGGCAGGGCGCCGACAAGCATCCCTCCCGCCAGGTTCACCGGCTCGGTCCGGGCTGCGGCCCGGGAGGGCCCGTCGCGACGGGCGGGCCGCAGGTGGTGGGCCGGGAGATGGCCGCCGCCGGCGAGGGTGAGGGCGAAGCCGCCCGCGGGGTCGGGAGCGAGGGTGCCGAAGACGAGCGTGCAGAAGCCGCTGCCGTCGGACGATGCCGACAGCAGGGCGGTGTTGAGCGCCCGCAGTACAGCACACGGATCCGGCTCCAACAGGGCGGTGGTGCGCAGGGTGTAGCGGATCAGCGAGGTGAGCGCGGCCGCGGGCGCGCCCCGGCCGCTGACGTCGCCGAGGAAGAACGCCCACCGCCCGGCGCCGAGCGGGAAGACGTCGTAGAAGTCGCCGCCGACGTCGTGGACCGAGGCGGTGGTGTAGTGGCAGGCGGCCTCCAGGCCCGGCACTTCCGGCAGTGCCGGGGGCAGCAGGGTGCGCTGCAGTGTGGAGGCGTACGCGGCGATCTCCGACCGGTCCCGCTCGGCGCGCTCCCGTGCCGAGCGCTCGACCTCCACCAGTTCCCGCTCGGCACGGAGCATGCGCAGGGCGGACAGCCGCAGTTCGAGTTCGTCCATCACGAGCGCGGCCAGGTCGGTCAGGGCGGTGGCCTGGTCCGGTGTGATGCGGCGCGGCCTGGTGTCCAGGACGTCCACGGTGCCCAGGCGGTGACCGTCGCGGGTGGTGATCGGGGCGGCGGCGTAGAAGCGCACCCGGGCCGGGCCGGTCACCAGACAGTGGGCGCGGGCGACCGGGTCGTCGAGGGTGTCGGGGACGACCAGAGGACTGCCCGTGGTGATCACCGAGGTGCACAGCCCCGGGTCCCGGCCGATCTGCGTGACCCCCGCCAGACCGTACGCGGCCTTGAACCAGACCCGGTCGGTGTCCACGATCGTCACCGTGGCGGCCGGAGCGTCGAACAGGCGGGCGGCCAGCGCGGCGATCCGGTCGAAGGCACCGTCGGGCGGGGTGTCCAGGATGTCGTAACGACGCACCGCGGCGATCCGCCGCCCCTCCTGCTCCGGAGACAGCTCAACCTGCTCCTCCATGGCTTCTCGACGCCTCCACGTCTTCGCACGTCCACGTCGCACGTCCACGGCTTCGCACGCGTCGCGCCCGGCCGGCGCAGGCGGCTATCCGGGCCGTTGGGTCCGGTCGTTGTGTGCGAGGCCGTCCGGATGCTGCGTCGTGCGCTCTCCGAGGGACAGAAGCAGTACGCACAGGACGGTCGGGGCGCGGTGGACCTGGCCCACCTCCTGCCAGCCCCACGCCTCCAAGGCAGCACGGGCCGGGCGGTCGGACTGGTCCAGCAAGGTGACCCCGAGCGAAGCCTGGTGGTCGGCGAGCAGGCGCTCCTGGAGCCGGCGGGCGAGCCCGCGGGCGTACTGGTGCGGATGGATGACGGTTTCGAGGATCGCGAAGACGTGTCCGGACGCGGTCAGTTGCTCCAGGTTCTGGGGCAGCGGCCCGTCGAACCCCTGCCACCAGGAGCCGTCACGTGGCACGGGGATTCCGAAGACACAGCCGGTCAGGGACCGGGCCTCGGCGAGCAGCATGTCGAATCCCGGCAGTTTCACGCCGTCCGCCAGACGGCGCAGGAACTCCTGCCGACCGTGGAACTCCTCGCCCGGCGGGGTGGTGGTGGACTCCACGTACAGATCCGCCAGGTCCTCTCGCAGGCCCTCGGCCTGCCAGCGGTTCAGCCGGCGCAGCCGCACCGTGTCCATGGCGGACGGCTTCGGGCCTTCGGGTTCGTGGGGTTGCCGCGGAGTACGCATGGGGCGCCTCGGTTCAGGAGACCGGCAGATGGGCGGGAGTGCCATCGTGGCCGATGTGCGGCGCCGGGGTCCGGGACGTCTGTTCACCAGCATAGCCCCGAGTCGGCGCCGTGCCGGGGCCAGTTGGGGGCATGGGGCAACTGCGGCCCGGGCGGCGGACCGGCCGACCCGCCGGGGCGTTCAGGTCATGGCGCCATCCCTTCGGCCGGGCGTGCCGCAGGTGCCGGCCATCAGCCTCGGCTGTACAAGCCTGTGGCGAAGGGTTCCCGCGGCCACAGTCAAGGAACCGGCACTCCCACCGTGGCTGCCGCTCGCCTGAGGAGAGCGGAATCGACCCGGTGCTCGACGCGACACGGCGTATCCGACCGGCGTTGACCCGAGACGAGCACACCTACGTCAGGCCCTGTTCCGCCGCTCCTGAATCTGCTCTAGGCTGCGCGCAGGGAAGACCGGACTGCGGCCGTGTCAGGTAGCAGCAGGTCTCCCCGTCCAGGCTCCCAGCCCCCGAGTCGGAAACCAGGCCCGGCCGGAGCCGCATCGCCGGACAGCGCGGCTCCAGCCCAAGTCCTCTCGGCATTTTCCAGACGGGGTGTTCCCATCAGTCCCGCCGCCGCGGAGGGCAACGCGCGAGGACATGGCGGAGGGGGGCCTCCCGTTCCTCGCGCTCCGGACGGCCGCCGCCGTCGTGCGGCGGCGGCCGTCCGGCCCACGGTCCCCGGTGCAGGAGCGGCGTGCCGATGCGCGTCGGCTGCGGCGCGAAGTGGGTCAGGACCCCAGCCCGGCAAGGGGTTCGGAGCCGTCGATGAAGGCGCGGGCCACGTCGGCCAGGCGGCGGTTGTGGGCGCGGGCGTAGCGGCGCAGCGCGCTGAACGCCTGCTCCATGTCGATGCCCTGGCGTTCGGCGAGTTTCCCCTTGGCCTGTTCGATCAGTACCCGGCTGTTCAGCGCCGTCTGCAACTGTTCGTTCAGCACGGTGCTGCGCTGCGCGGTGCGTTGTTGCAGCAGGCTGATGGTGGCGACGTCGGCCAGTGCCTGGGCCACGAGGGTGGCGGCCGGGTCGAAGGGTCCGGGCGCGGCGCGGAAGAGGTTCAGGGCGCCCACGGTCTCCTCCCGCAGACGCATGGGCAGGGCCTGGACTGCCCCGAATCCACTGCTGTGGGCCGCCGTGACGAAGCGCGGCCAGCGGTCGACCTCCCGGGTCAGGTCGGGGATGATCACCGGCGCGCCGGTGCGGAAACACTCAAGGCAGGGGCCTTGGTCGTTTTGCAGCTGGAAGAGCTCCAGCACACGCACCTGTTCGTCGGAGGCGGCCATGACGCGGAGTTTGCCGTCCCGGTCGGCGAGCAGTACCCCGGCGGCGCTCGCGTCGAGCATGCCGACACAGCGGTCGGTCAGCAGGCGCAGGAAATCGATGAGGTCGAAGTCGGCGACCAGATTGTCGGCCAGCTCGACGAAGGTCTTGGCCAGAAGCTGTTGATCCATCGTGGGCACCCTCGATTGAGACTGGTCCCGCCGGGAAGGGGCGGGAAGTACGGCACGTTCCTCGGCCGGCACCAATGCGTCAGTTGTCCTCCCCCGCCTGGTCCGGCTCCGCGTCCGGGGTGAAACGAAGCCGTCCGGCCACCACGTCGGCGGCCACGTCGGCGAGCCGGCGTCCCTGCGCAAAGGCGTAGGCGCGGAGCCGGACGAAGGCTTCTTCGATGCCGACTCCGAGCTGAACCGTGAGCATCCCGCTGGCCTGGTCGATCTCCGCCCGGTACGCGCCCAGGTCCTCGACGGGGCCACCGCGCGGCCCGCCCGTCTCGTCGATGCGCGCGTCCAGCAGCACCAGAGTCGCGAGATCGGCGAACGCCAGCGCGTCCGCCAGTTCCTCCGTGTCCAGTACGGTCGGAATGTTGGCGTACAGGTCCAGAACTCCCGGGCTGATCGCGCCCATCTGCAGAGGAAGCGCGAAGACCGCGCGGGCCCCGGCTTCCAGGGCCGCATCGGCGAACACCATCCAGCGGTCCTGCAGGCCACGGGTGAGCAGATCGGGTGTCAGGACGGCCGAGCCGCGTACAAAGGCGTCCACGCAGGGCCCCTCGCCCAGCGTGAGCTGGAGCTCTTCCAGTTGCTCGCTGACGGTGTCGGTGCTGCACAACGGATGGCTCGGCGCGGTCCCGGACATCGCCGACAGCCCGGCCCCGCCGACCGGCAGCGCGGCCACGGCCGCGGTGCACACGTCCACCACACCGACCCGGGCACCGCGTCCGGCCGCCTGCTCGGCCACCAGCATCCGAATGCGGACCGACCGGCTCTCAGCGCCCACCCGGGCCACCGCCTCCCGTCATGGTGACAAGGCCCTCCAGCGTCGCCGTGGTGCGTTCCCCGAGGGGAAACACCAGCGCGCGGAACGTGGTGACGCCCAGTGGCCTGCGCAGCTCTCCGACATCCAGCCATCCCCAGGAGCGGAGCGCGGCGAGAGCCGGGTGATCGGCCCCGTCCACCAGGGTGGCGCCGAGCGTTGCCTGGTGGTCGGTCAGCAGCCGCTCCTGCACACGATGGGCGAGTTCCCGGTCCTGCGGGTGCGGCCGGATCAGGATGTCACCGAACGCGAAGACGTTGCCGGACACGGTGAGTTGCCCGACGCCGCGCGGCAATACTCCGTCGAAGCCGAGCCACCACGAGCCGTCGCCGCGCACCGGGAATCCGAAGGCGCATCCCATCAGGCCGTCCGACTCGGCGATCACCATGGCGAATCCCGGCCGGCCCATGTCCGCGGTGAGACGGTTCAGGAAGTCCTGGCGGCCGGGACGGCAGTACGCATCACCCGCTGTCGGCACGCGGGACTCCACATACAGCCCCGCCAGATCCTCACGCAGGCCCTCCACCAGCCGACGGTTCAGCCGGCGCAGTCGCACCGGAGCCACGGCGGAGGCCTCGCCGTTCCCCGGCTTCCGTGGCTGTCCCCGCCTGGGTCCGGCCGTCATCGCACATCGCCCGAGAGAACAGGCGCAGGCGGGACAGATCCGTGCGGCAGGGCTGGAGCCGGCACAGCCGGGGAGTCGCCGGAAGGAGGTGGCGGGTCGTACGGAGGACCGAGGAGCAGGAAACCGCAACCGGTGAGGCCGACTATGACGACGAGCATCGGCGGTGGGTGGTGCAGTCGCAGGGTCCCGCCGGCCACGGTGGTCTGCTGCGCAGCGTGCAGGAAGGCGTTGAGGCCGCTGCAGTCACAGAAACTGACAGGGGTGAGGTCGACGTCGATGGCGCGGATGCCGTCCCGCAAGCACTGCTCCAGGGATGCGCGCACCAACGGTGTGGATTCGAGATCGATCTCACCGGCCAGGGTGATCAGCGCCCGTTTCCTTCTGTCATGGCGATACACGGAGAGCTGTGGAAGGGGCATGACGCCTCGGTTCGGAAGATCATCCGGCAGCGGGCCCGGCCGTGCCGGATATCCGGCACCACCTGGCGCGCTCCCGGCGGGGGCGTACGTTCGGCGGAATCGGAGCGTAGGCAGGTCCGACCGCCTGTGCGACAGGAAAGAGGCCCACCCGTTCCCTCCTGGGATGCGCCGGGTGACGGACCAAGAGTCCGCTCCCCGCGCACTATGTGTCGAGCAACGACAAGCCGCCGGGGTCTGGGACGTCCGTACAGCAGCATAGTCCCCGGCGCGGTCCGGTGGGGTCCGCTGACCCGCCTGGTCCCAGCGCCTGGACCGTGGCCGCGATGTGACGCCGTACGCGGGCATGTCCGACGCGTAGCGCGGTACTGGTCAAGCGGCGCGAAACGCGGTGGCCGACGGCCGCCGGGCACGTCAGTCAGTGCACCACCTGAGGAGGTGGCTTCGCATGACGGAACCGAACGGTTCGACCCTGCCCGAACCCGGCCCGGGGGAGCCCCGCACCGGCCTGGGCACGGCAATGCAATCCGCACGCCCCGGGCTCCGGGAACAGCCGGGGACCCGCGGCCGGACGACCATCGCCGACGGAGTGGTGGAGAAGATCGCCGGCATCGCCGCACGGGAGGTCCCGGGAATCCACGCGCTGGGCGGCGGATTCACCCGCACCATGGGCGCGATGCGCGACCGGGTCCCGGGCGGTCATCCGAGCGCGGGGCGCGGCGTCAAGGTCGAGGTCGGTGAGAAGCAGACCGCCATCGATCTCCAGGTCGTCGTCGCATACGGGGTGAGCATCACCGACCTCGCCGCAGAGGTCCGTGAGAACGTGATCGCGGCGGTGGAACGGATGACGGGCCTGGAGGTCGTCGAGGTGAACATCGCGGTCAACGACGTGCACCTGCCGGACGAGGACACGCAGGAGACCCCCGAGGACCGGGTGCATTAGGGCCTTGCCCGGGCAGACGCGGGCGCGGCTGCCCGGGGCAGTCTCCGGATGCTGTCGGACGGTCGGTTCCCGGCGACCCGAGTCGTCGGACCCGGGACACGTCGAACGGACGCGGTCGGCTCAGCACGACGGGGCTGGGGGCCGTGGGTGGCGGTTCAGCGCCGTCCGCATGTCACGGACAGCCAACGCCGCGCACAGGTCCCGGTACGTGGGCATCGAAGGGGCGGACCACGGGCGGCCCGTCCCGCACCGGTGCCCTGCGCGCTTGCTCGTCGGCGGAAGGGGGCCGGCGCCGGGGGGGCTGCGGGAAGCAGCGGAGCGTCGCGACCACGCCTCTGGTCCCGTCCGGGTCGAAACGGACGGCAGCCATCGAAGATGCCGGGCCCGGCGAACACGGCAGCCCTCCCGTCCGAGGGCGGTCAGCGGCGCGCCAGTTGCCGTTCGCCGGCCGCACCGGGCTGGTAGCGAAGTCCGTAGTGCTTGAAGACCGCTTCCTCCTGCTCGGCGGGCAGCACGTCGTCGGTGCCGATCGAAGGAGCCTGCTTCACCAGCATTCTGACATAGCCGACCCTGAGATAGTCCGGCCCGGCGATCGCGTCGTCGAGAGGGACGAAGACCAGACGGTGCCGGGTGCGCAGTCCGGTCCGTACCGTGGCCATGGCCGGCTCATCGGTGGTGGTGTCCACATAGACCGCCTCCAGGACACCGATCTTGTGCGACTCGGAGTCGACGACATCGCGGTTGCGCCATTCTCGGACGTCGGCTGCGTGGATCATGGTCTCTCCCTACCTGGACGACTCATCGGCCGATGACGAGTCGCGCCCTCGGTCCTCCGCGTGAAACCGCCGCAGTTCACCCCGCAGCGCACGCTGCATCCGCTCCGGGAGCGGCTTGCCCTCCCAGGCGGCGACCACGGCCGCGGCCACCTCCGGAAGTCTGGTGTCGCACTGCCGCGAGACGTCGACCAGCAGGTTCCTGGCCGCCCCGCGGCTGCAGGGGGTCAGGACCATCACCATTCCGCGGGCCTGGTCGATGACCGCACGGCCGGCCAGCGACCGCCGCAGCTGATCGTTCTCGGCGCGCAGTGCGACGAGGTCCTGCCCCGCCGATGCGCTCCCCCACATGGCCTCGGCCCGCAGTTTCCACCAGTCCTCTTGGAGCACGGTTGTGCGTCGCATGGCATGTACCTCTTCACGAGTTCGACGTCTCCGGTCTGGTCGGAGCCGTCCCGGACCGTGGCTGCCCGCCCACTCCACGGGTCACCTGTGGTGGTCATGGTCCCGACGGTCCTCACTCCGCCAGCGCGCCCGGTGCTGGCGGCTGTAGCGACGGTCCTGGCGATCCCGGCGCTCCTGGTAGTCCCGGGGTTGCCGATGGTCCCCGACATCGGAACCGCCACGGCTTCGGCCTCCGCCACGATCGCGGCCGCGGCGGGTCGCGCCGAAGACCAACACGGCCGCAGCCACCCACCAGTTGGGATGGAGGAAGCCGAAGCCGAACAGAACGGCGATGAGGATGAGGTGCAGGACGAACCCAGTGGGCCTCCCCGGGAGCGGGACACAGCATCGATACCGGGGACTGGGGCCTCACCCCACAGCGTAGTCCTGCCCCACGGTTGCGGGTACCGTGCGACGTCAGCGCGTCTTGTGCGGCATGAATGGCTGCTTGACACCTGGCGGGGAACTGCGGCGAGGGCTAGCGTGCGACATGCCGCCCCGGCCCCCGGCAGCGTCGCACCGCCAACGCGCTCCCCAGTGGGCGCACCCTGCGCATCGGTCCCGGAACCCGCCGCGTCACGAGCCCGGCCGTTCCCGCACACGCCCGTCGTGACGAGATCCCGGCGAAGCCCCGATGCGCCTCAAGCGGGCATCGAACTGCTGCCCGCCGCGTCGCGCGCATCCCCTACCAGGCGGTACACATGTACGCGCTGATCGTTCCCGCTTCGACCCCCTTCGTCCTGCTCATCGCCGTGATGGCCCTTTCGTGGTGGGAGGACCACATCCTGCCGCCGTCGACCGAGCCGGCCGAATCCCCCGCCGAGGCTCCGCTCACCCCGGCGGCCCCGGCGCAGCTCCCAGAACTCGCCCGTGTCGACACCACGTTGACAGGGGAGGTTGCCGGGCGTTGACTGACAGCACGGTGTAGGGCCATGCCACTCCGGAACGTCGGGGCGCGGCATTCCACCTTCCCACTTCGCCCGGACCCCGCGGAATCAAGGAAATCCCCGCGATCTGGAGGCCCGGCGATGATCTGGATTCTTCTCCTTCTGCTGATCCTGGTGGTCTTCGGGTTCGGCTTCGCGATGCAGATCCTGTGGTGGGTCGCCGCCGTCCTGCTGGTCGTCTGGATCGCCGGCTTCGCGATGCGCGGGCGCGGCGGTGGCCGCCGCCGGTAGTCCGTTCCGGAGTTCGACCCTGCCCGCAGGGACAACGGCCTGTACGGCGATCACACGCGGAACCCACTCACCAGACAAGCAGGAGGCCGGCCATGAGTGTCGGACAGACCATCAAACACAAAACACAGGCGTTCAAGGGCCGGGTCACCGAACGCATCGGCCGGACCACCCGCAACAGGCGACTGCAGCGCGAAGGCAGGACCGACCGGGTCTCCGGAAACCTGAAGCAGTCCGGCGACAAGGCCAAGGACGCCTTCAGGCCCTGACCACCAACGCCCCGGGTGGTGCCCACGTCGGGCGGACACCACCCGGCCGGCCCGAACGCCCGACAAGCCGACAGGAATCGACGGCAATGAAGCAGACCAGCGTGCGAACCGAGAGCCGGAGAAGGCAGCCATGATCATCTTGGTGATCATCGCCGTGGCCGTCATCGGCCTGGCCATCCTCCTCTACACGGGACGTGGACGAACCCGAGGCGGTGGCGGGCAGGGACTGAAGCGCCGCTTCGGACCCGAGTACGCCCGCGCGGTCGCCGACCACGACGGCGACACCAAGGCCGCCGAACAGGAACTCGGCAAGCGTGTGGAGGAGCACGGCTCCCTCACGCAGCAGGCGCTGTCGCCCGCGGCCCGCGAGCGCTACAGGGCGCGATGGGCAGCCATCCAGGAGCAGTTCGTCGAATCACCGCAGCAGGCCGTCACCGAGGCGGACACACTGCTGGCACGCCTGGCAAGGGACCGCGGCTTCCCCGACGGCGAGCGGTTCGAGGACCAGATCGCCGCCCTCTCCGTCCACCACGCCCCCCACGTCCAGGGCTACCGCAGCATGCACACGGCGGCCCACGGGCCGAGCGGCACCGAGGACATGCGGGAGGCGATGGTCGAATCCCGAAGCCTCTTCGAAGCACTGGTGACCGGGCAGCCGGCCAACCCGCCCCGGCCCTCCGCCCCCGACGGCCAAGGCAAAGCGCCGTGGCCACTGACCCGACGCCACGCGAAGGGAAGCAGCACCTGATGTCCCACGACCCCGAACGCGCACCGCAGTCCCAGCCTGGGAGCCCGGATCCGACCCAGCTCGCCCCGCAGGCGCCCCGCACCGATTCCGCTCACGCACCGCGTGAGCCCGGCACCGGCGCCGGCGGCCCCGATCGCACGCCCGGCCCGGCCCTGATCCCGCAGGGCGACCGGGACAAGCTGGCCCTGCGCCTCCAGCAGGCCCTGGCCACCTTCGTCGACGGGCCGCGCCAAGCGGTGGAGGAGGCCGACGCCGTCCTCGACGAGGTCACCACCCGGTTCGCCGACACCCTCGCGGAACGACGGCGCGTCCTGCGCACAGGCTGGCAGGACCCGGACGCCGACGTGCAGACCGAGGAACTACGGCTCGCCCTGAGGCAGTACAGGGAGATCACCGAACGGCTGCTGCACATGTCGGTGCCTGCCGGTCAGTGACAGCGTCCTCCCCGCAAGAAGGACAGCCGCCGCAGGAAAACGGTGCGTACCTCACACCGGTCGGACTGCGACGGCCGTCTCCTGCGATCAGGGGAATCCGACCGGTCGCCCGCGTCGCGGTCACGGTCGGCAACGGGGTTCGGCACGACGGGCACGACGACATACCGGTTCCGTCCGGGAAGTTCATCCGGTCGGTACGGCGAAACGCAGGATGCGTCCCCAGGTGGAGCCGTACTGCCGCCACAACGGTCCGGTGATGTACGGGATGTCGTGCTTCTCGCAGAGAGCACGCATGTGCGGGGCGATCTCGGCGTAGCGGTTGCTGGGCAGATCCGGGAAGGCATGGTGCTCGATCTGGTGGCCGAGATTGCCGCTGAGGACGTGGAAGAGCGGGCCGCCTTCGATGTTGGCGGAGCCCTGGACCTGACGCAGGTACCACTCACCGCGGGTCTCGCCCTCGATGTGCTCCTCGGTGAACGTCTGGACGTCACCGGGGAAATGCCCGCAGAAGATGATGGTGTGGGTCCACAGGTTGCGCACCGTGTTGGCGGTGAGGTTCCCGAGCAGACACGGCAGCGCGGAGGGCCCGGCCAGCAGCGGGAAGAACACGTAGTCCTTGGCGAGTTGGCGGGTCGCCTTGGCGAGAAACCCGCGCACGTCGTTGAGGAAGGAGCGCCACGGCTTGCGGCCGGCGACGACGACATCCGGTTCCAGGTCGTACAGCGCGATGCCCCATTCGAAGAGGGGCGCGAGCAGGAAGTTGTAGAACGGCTGGGCGAGATGGCGTGGATGCCAGGCCTGGTCGGCGCTCATCCGGAAGGCGACGTACCCGAGGTCGCGGTCGCGGTCCACGACGTTGGTCCAGGTGTGGTGCAGGTGGTTGTGGGTGTGCTTCCAGGCCTCGGCGGGGGTGAGGAAGTCCCACTCCCAGGTCGTCGAGTGGATCGCCGGGTCTCCCATCCAGTCCCACTGGCCGTGCAGGATGTTGTGGCCCAGCTCCATGTTCTCCAGGATCTTGGCGAGGGAGAGCAGGGCGGTGCCCGCCACCCAGGCGGGCGGGAACAGCGAGACGGCGAGGGCGCCCCGGCCTCCCGCCTCCAGGCCGCGCTGCACGGCGATCACCGTACGGATGTAGCGCGCGTCGTCGGCGCCGCGCGCGGCGATGACCTCGGCACGTATGCGGTCGAGTTCCTTGCCGAACTCGTCGCCGAGAGTGGCCTCGGGAGCGGTCGCGGTCACGGTCACAGGGGACTCCTTGCGTGGCTGGGCGTGAAGTTCGCCGGTACTCGGGTCGCGTACACGACCTGCAGGAGGGAACAGGTCCACAAGCCGGTGGCCCGGGTTGTCGTCGGCGGACGCATGGTGGCGTTCATCGCAGGCCGCCGACCGGCCGACAGAAGGATCTCGTTACGGTGCGCCCGACGCCCCGACGCCGAACCGAGGCGCGCGCATCGCTGGTGTCGAGACCTGCGTGCACGGCGCGCCTCCCTGGAGCAGAGCGACTGAGCTGCTGCCGGGGGCTCGGGCCTCGTCGGCCAGCCTAGTGCCGCTTCCAGGTCGGCCGACAGTGCGCCTACGGCCAACCACGGTCAGGACTCGCCGGGTCGGGTACGGGTGAGGTCGGACAGAAGCGCGGACAGGAGACGTTTCTCCATGACCGTTCTGCCCGACTCCTCCATGACAGAGGCCAGTTCGGGGTCCCAGGGGCCGGCCACGGGCGCTCCCGCCGGCGGTGTGGACTCGCCCTTCCCGAGTTCGGCCGTGCAGTCGGCGGCAGTCATCCGCCAGGGACGGCATCTGGGCGGGCCATGGCGTCCGCGGTGACACGCAGGCCGTCCCCAGCCGAAGCCGGTGCGCCAGTGCAACCGGGCTCTCGCGCGTACGGCGTCGCCGAGCAGTCTGTGACAGGGGGCGGCGGACGGGACGCGCTCGGTGCAGACGCTTGACCTACGCATTTACGGCCGCGCAGGTCGACATCTCTGCCCTCGCCCGGACCGGACAGCATGAACAGCAAGAAACCCCAGGTCATATGCCTGACCTGGGGTTGAAATGGAGCCGCCTTCGGCCCCGCGCCTTGGCGATGCGATGAACCGGCCTGCACAGCGGCACACACAGCAACAACAGCAGCCAGGAGAAGGTGCCCGTTTGCGCGTTGCCCTGCCGCAGGACCGCGCAGGGATACCGGCCGCGCTGGCAAGGTCGTACCCCGTCGTGCGACTCAGGGACAGCGCGCGGTTCGCGAGGCAATCCACCTCCTACCTTCAGACAAGCCACAACGCCGCAGAATCACCCCGCCAAATAGCAAGAGTGTGCCCGCCAGATCGTCGGCGAGAGTTCGTGACACGAGTAGTCAGCATCGGCCCGAGAATGGCGATACCGATGCTGCTCCGGCTTGCCGCGTCGCGTTGACCGTGGCGGCCGGCCGGACCGCCGGCGCACCACCGTCGGCAGCGCTGCCCGCGTTCATAGCTGCGATGGCGAGGCCCGTGCCCGCTCCCAGGATCGCGAGGACGAGGGCGATCCAGTCGTAAGAAGCAGGCCGTGAACAGTCATCCTGATGAAAGGGGCTGGGAGGCAGGGTGTGAGGTTTCCTTGACCGAGTGCACCTGACGCCAGACATGGCTTGCGGGGCCCAGGCCGTCCAGGGCCCGACCCACCTCCCTGAGGGCCCGCCCGTCGACCGTCGCGTCCAGGACCGTGATCGTCGCGGCGTCGACGTCGTCCGGACGCAGGCGGTCCAGCGTCGTCACGGCGCGGACTCGCAGGGCGGCGCGGGCCGCCTGGTTGAGCGCCGTTCTGGTCACGGGGCTTGTGTCCCGGCCGACGACCAGGAGCCGGTCGGACTGGGCCAGTGCCGCAGCGACCGCTGTGTGCAGATCGTCCATGGTGTAGCACCACTCGCGTGGATGCTGGCCCCGCAGGCGCGGATGGCGGCGGCGCAGCACTCTGAGGATGTCCGCCACCTCGGAGACGACGGCACCGGGGGCGACGACGAACGCGAGACGGTCAGGGTCCGCGACGGCGAGGGTCTCCGCCTGTCGCGGAGTGCTCACCGCTCTGAGGTCCCCCTGGAGGGCCCGGCCGCCCGCCCAGGCGGGGGATCCTGCGACCGGTGTGCCCACGACGACCACCTCGTCCCCCCGTTCCAGGAACCGGTGCAGCGTGCGTTCCGCGTTCTCGGCCGACGGGCACGCGACGGCGGTGGGGCAGCCGCAGATCCGCCACCGGTCACGGGAGCCTCCGGGAGCCTGCGGCGGCACCGAGGCACTCGACGGCCGCGGGCCAAGGGGGTCCTGTGCGGCCACGTAGAGCACTCGCCGGGTACGCAGCACGGCTCGCCAGGACTCGATCTGGCGGCGGGCGAAGCAGAGGGCGGGGGCGTCGTCGCTGCGGGCGGCGAGCGCGAGACCCCGGTGTCCGCCTTCGAGGCGCTCGTAGGAGACGGTGAAGACTGTCGTCGGCGCCGTCGTGAGGCCGTCTCGGAGCTCCTCGTCCGGTAGGGGGCGGGAGTCGGCGGCGAGACCGGACTGCCGGGCGTGTGCGGCGACCAGGCGATGGGCCGGACAGTCGACCGGGCCGCGCGTGGGATGCCGCCAGGACGTGGCCACCGTGAGGCTGCCGGCGGTGATGTGGAGGCTGGTGGAGTGGAGTACTTCCGCGAGGACGCTTCGGTTCATCTTCCTGATCGGGGTTCGAAGGAGAGCGCGTTCCTGTCGGAGGTCGCAGGAGCGCGAGAACTGCAACGTCATCCAACAGGTCCGCGCTGCCTCGGCCCTCCCCATGCCCGCGCTTGTCACTCCAACGGTCCCCTCCGGCGTCCGCGCGTGCGCATCCCACGTGCTCGTCCGAGGAGTGCCGCGGCAGCGGCGTTCTTGGCGTTCGGGCGGAGTGAGGCGATCAGCGTGCGCAGGCGATCGTCGGCGCGGGCGCTGCGTATGTCCGGAAAGATGTCGAGGAACTCGTGCCAGGTCCGGCACGCCTGTTCCAGGTGGCCGGACGCCAGCTGGGTCTCGGCCAGTTCGGCGAGGCAGAGGGCACGGGAGCGGCGCTCATCGGCGGGCCGGCCGCGCAGCGAGAGGGCGAGCGCCCGGGCGGCCGTACGGTGGTCTCCCTGGCTCTTGGCCACGGTCGCCCGCAGGAGCGCGAGTGAGCCGGAGTGGAAGGCGCCGACGGCGGAGGCGCCGTCGGCCGACCTTTCCAGGCAACGCTCGGCCGCCGTGAGGTGGCGGGTGTGCCGGCGGTCGCCCCGACGGGCCCGCGTCACGGCCAACTGGCCGAGGAGGAAGGCCTGTTGGTGCGGCGGTGTGTGCCGCACGCCGGTCCGTACGGCATGTTCGGCCAGGTGATCGGCCTCGGCGAAGTGCCCCAGTCCGTGGGCCTGCACGCTGAGTCCCCGCAGAGCGAGCGCGTGGCCGATGATGTCGCCCGCCTCACGGGCGAGTTCGATGCTCGCGAGATAGAGACGCTGCGCTGCGGCGTGGTGGTTCATGTCGAAGTGAGCGAACGCGCAGAGATAGGTGAGCTGTGCGGCCACCGTGAACAGGTCACGCCGGACGGCGGGTTTCAAGTCGCCTCGGAGCCAGGGAAGCAGCGTGGTGGACAGGTACTGGCGCAGGGGCTCGCGCACCGATCCGGCTCCAAGCACGATGTCACCGCGCGAGAACACCGTGAGCAGTTCCCGTGCCGAACTCACGTGCGCCGGACCGACGGACCTCGGCGGGGCGGAAGCGGCGGGCCGGCCTTCTTCGGCGGCCGGCGGACCAGTGTCAATCGCCAGTGCGGCCAGCGAGTAGGCGCCGACGAGGGCGATGCGGCGGCGGTCGGTGTCACGCAGTATCCGGTCGAGGCGTTCCACGGCGCTCCCTTCACCGGGCGGCGTCCCGGCGCCGTGTCCCGGCAGCCTGGTGTCGAGCAGTCCAGTGTCCTGCACCGGGACCGGTCTGCCGAGACGGCGGGAGAGGGCTTCCGCCACGAGGGCGGGAACGGGAGGTCGGGGGCGACTGCCGGCCAGCCAGTGGGCGACCGCGGTGCGGTCGTAGTGCAGCGGGGTGCCCCGCTCGGCGCCGAGCGAGTTGACCTGGCGCGCGAGTTGGGCCCCGCTCCACCCGGCCTCGGCCAGGAGGAGTCGCAGGGCCTGGTTCGGCGTACGGGGCGATCGCACACTCCTCTCCCTGTCCCCCTTGTCCGATCGCGAGTACTGCCGTTCAACGTCCGCATGTGTTCAACACGTTTGCCTCCCGCACAGGCGATGGAAGCGCTTTCGACCAGGCAGGCTCAGGGTGCGGCGCCCCTTTCGGCCGTAAACAGTGCGCACCGGAGGCGCACCCGTGACGGTTGTACGCCCCTCGTGCACCGACGACCTGCCCGACCCGACGGAAGGACGAGATGTCCGCAAGTCCCCCGCGCGGATCGAAGCGTCCGGCTTCCCGGCACAGTTCCGTCCATCTGTTCCCGGGACAAGGAGACTTCTCCGTCGGAGCCCTGACCCGCGCCGCCCGTACCGCCCGCGCCGCCCCTACCGCCCGCTCCGCCCGCTCCGACCGACTGAACCCGGCCCTCCGCGAGGTCTTCGAGCAGGTCGACGAGGTCGCGGTCGAGCGCGGCCTACGACCGCTCGGTCCCTGGCTGCTGGGGCAACAGCCGCCCACCGGACGCGAGTTGGCGCAGGCGGGCACGGGCTCCTCCCAACTGGCCCTGTTCGGTGCCTCGATGGCGGCACACCGGGCACTGAGCGCGTTCGTCGGAGCCCCCACGGCGGTCGTCGGGGTGAGCTTCGGGGAGATCGCCGCGCTGACCGCCGCCGGGGTCCTCACCATCGCCGACGGGGCACGCGCGGCCCATGACCTCGCCGTCGTGCTGTCCTCCTGCCCCGGCGGACTGACCCTGCTCGGCTGCTCGGAGCAATCCGCCCGCCGGCTGCTGGACCGGACCGGGGCGCCGGACGCCGTGGTGGCGGTGGTCAACGACGACCGGTCCGTGGTGATCGCAGGCCCCGTGCCGGCCCTGGCCCGGATCGAGAAGGTGGCCGGCGACACGAACGTGGCCGCCGTACGGCTGCGGCTGCCGTTCTCCTCCCACCACCCGGCGCTGGCCGCCCAGTCCGAGGCGTTCGCGTCGTCGGTGCGCGCCTACGCCCTTTCGCCGGCGCGCGTACCCGTCTATTCGGCCGTGGCCGGACGTCGCTACCGCCCCGACGACGACCTGCCCCGACGCCTGGCGGACTGCCTGGTGCGGCCGGCCGTGGTGCCCACCGCGCTGCGCCAGGCGGCCGCGCACCGGCCGGACGTCTTCTTCGAAGCGGGCACGGGCGACGCCCTGGCCTCCAGTGCCCGCCGGGTGCTCTCCACAAGCCCCGCCCCACCCGTCCACGCCCCGCTCGCCGAACCCGACTTCCCCTGGTGACGCGCGATCCCCGCCCTGAAGGACCAGCGATGCCCCTCACACACCGGCCCACGGCCGCCCGCGACGAGATGCGGCGGCTGGTCCACGGCCCCTGCGACCCCGCCTTCCTCTCCGAACTGCACAAGGCACTCGCCGCCGACGCCCCGGCCGACAGCGCAGGCGCACAACTCCTGCAGCAATTAGGGCTGTTGAGCGAGACCCTGCCGTACGACCTCTTCGACGACCCGGCACGGCTGACCGCGGCGCACGCCTGGGCGGCGGTCGCCGACCCCTCCCTCTGCCTGGCGGCACTCGTCCACCACCTGCTCTGCCTGGGGTCCATGGCCGAACTGGGCAACGGTTCGGACGACTTGACGTTCCGCATGGCGGCCCTGCGGTCCGGCCGGGCCAGGGGCATCTACCTGATCACCGAGGCAGGGCAGGCCAACAGCCACCTCGCAACCCGCACCCGAGCCGAACTCGATACGGCCACCGGCGAGTTCGTCCTGCACACCCCGGACGAAGCGGCCGCCAAGTTCGGCAGCGCGGGCACCCTGGACGTACCGCAGACGGCGGTAGTGCTGGCACGGCTGGTCACGGGCGGCACCGACCACGGGGTCTTCGCCTTCGTGGCCGACCTGACCGGCGACGGCGGACCGCTGCCCGGCGTCGAGATCTCCTCTCCCATCGGTCTGAGTGCGCTGCCCCTCGACTACGTCCAGGTGCGCTTCCACCATGCCCGGCTCCCGCACGCCCACTGGCTCGCCGACGGCGCCCACATCGCGCCCGACGGCACCTTCGACGATCCCGCCGGGTCCGCCGCGGGACGCCTGCAGCGCACCCTGCGAGTCGGCCAGGGGCTGTGGGCGACCATGCCGGCGGTCGCCGCCGCCACCAGCCGGCAGGCCGCCGTCCAGGCCGTCGCCTACGCGCAGGGGCGCCGCACTCAGGGGCGGCTGGCCCCCGGCGTCCCCCTGCTCACGTACCGCACCCAGCAACGCGCCGTGCTGGGCGCGCTGGCCGACGCGTTCGCCCTGACCTGCGCCGCCCATGGCGCACGCGCGCTGTGGGAGGAGTCCCGCGACGCCCCCGCGGAGGGAGGCGTCACGGAGATGGGGGTCAGTCCGTGGACCGCCGTCAGCCGTCCGCTGGCCGCGTACAAGGCCGCCACGGTCCGGCTGGCGGCCCGCGTCACCGCCGAGTGCCAGCGGCGCTGCGGCTTCTCGGGACACCTGGACGCCAACCGGCTGGCCGGATACCACGGCTTCCACCACGCCTTCGACACGGCCGGCGGAGACAGCCAGCTCATCTTCTACGACATCGGGAGCGCCCTGGCCGAAGCGGCCGAGCGCGAGGCCTCCGACGGGGACGCGGCCGGCCGGGATGCGGACGGCCTGGAAGCGGACGGCCGGAAACCGGACAGCCGGGAAACGGACAGCCGGGGAACAGACGACCGGAAGGCGGACGCCGGGACTCCGCCCTCGCCCCTGTCCCCGGGGTGGTGGCCGATGCTCGTACGCCGTCATCGGCACGACCTGACCCGGCACCTGGCGAAACGGTTGGGCGGCACCGAGGCCGCCGTTCCCTTCGAGGTGTGGAACCCCTTGCTGGAGGACGCCGGCGCGCTCGGCGAGGCCTACGCGGACTCGCTCATCGCCGAGGACGTCGTCCGCACCCTCGCCGGCACACAGGACCGCGACCTGGCCCGCGCGCTGCGGCCGCTGGCGGCCCTGCACGGCGTCATGGCGGCCCGCCGCCGGTCGGGCTCCCTCCTCGCGCTCGAAACGCTGCGGCCGGCGGACGTGCGGGCACTGTCCGACGCCGCCGACCGGCTCTGCGACGAGGTCCGGCCCCACCTGCCGCTGCTCATCGAGGCGTTCGCGCATCCCACCGACCTCGCGCCCGCGGACTGCGACACCGCCCTGCGGACCACGCTCACCCGGACAGGAGGAGGCACGGCATGACGGCTGAGCGCCGTATCGGCGTCCTCGGTATGGGCACCCACCTGCCGCCCACCGTGCGCACCAACGCCGAGGTGGCGCACGGTGCGGGCGTGACGGCGGAGTGGATCGCCGAGCGTACCGGAGTCCTCAAACGCCATGTGGCCGCCGACGACGAGGCCGCCTCGGACCTCGCGGCACACGCGGTGCGGGCGGCGGCCGACGCCGCGGGCGTCGACGTGTCCGACATCGGCCTGCTGGTGTGCGGCACCTCCACACCCGACGAACTGGGACCCTCGACCGCCTGCCGCATCCAGACCGCGGTAGGAGCCCGTGCCGCCGTCGCCCTTGACATCAGCGCGGCCTGCTCGGGCTGGCTGTTCGCGGCCAAGGTGGCCCACGACTGGCTGCGCGGCAGCCCGGAGATCCGGTACGCGGCCGTCGTCGGCGTCGAGGCCTACTCGAAGTTCCTCGACCCCACCGACCGGGGCACCGCCGTCCTGTTCGCCGACGGGGCCGCCGCAGCGATCCTGGGACCGGTGCCGGGTGGCCAGGGGTTCACCCATTTCGGCCTCGGCTCCGACGGCGCCCTCGCCGACCGCGTCCTGATCCCGGGCGGCGGCAGCCGCCGCCCGGCCAGCGCGGCCACTCTCGGCGACCGCGCCCACTGCATCCGGATGGACGGCCGCACCATCGGCCGGTTCATCACCGACACCTTCCCCCGGCTCATCACCGACGCCCTCGACCGGAGCGGGCTGAGCATCGAGGACATCGACTGCTACGTCGCCCACCAACCCAATCCCGTACTGCTCAGGCGCATCGGCGCCGAACTCGGCATCCCCGCCGACCGCCTGGTGGTCGTCGGCGACGAGGTCGGCAACATCGGCGCCGCCAGCGCGCCCTACGCACTCGCCCGTGCCGCCGCCGGACACCGGCTGCAAGCCGGCGACCGGGTCCTGCTGGCCGTCTTCGGCGCCGGTATGACCTGGGGCAGCGCCCTCCTCACCTGGAGCGGAGCGCCCGCCCTCACCTCAACGGAAACCGCTTCACGTTCCGAGTCAGAAGGAGTGCTCCGATGAATGCCCTGGACCTGTTCCGCCTGGACGGCGTACGCGCGCTGGTGACCGGCGCGTCCCGTGGCATCGGCAAGGCCGTCGCCGAGGGCCTGGCCGACGCGGGCTGCGATCTGGCGGTCACCGCCCGGACGCTGCCCGCGCTCGACGACACCCTGCGCGCCGTGGGAGAGCGGGGCCGCAAGGCCGTGGCCCTCGACGGGGACCTCGCCGTACCCGGTACGGCAGCCGACCTGGTCGAGCGGGCGGCCGCCGCGCTGGGCGGCCTCGACGTCGTCGTGCACAACGCGGGCACCCTGCCCACGGCCGAGGACGGAACCCCCCTGCTGGCACCGCTCCAGCACGCCCGCCAGCAGGACTGGGACACCGTCGTCACCGTCAACCTCAACGCCACCGCCGCCCTGTGCCGGGCCGCCCACCCGCACCTGGCCGACTCCGGCCGCGCCAGCCTCATCCTGATGTCCTCCGTCGCCGGTCTGGTCGGCACCCCCATGATGGAGGCGTACGCCGCCACCAAGGCCGCGCAGCTGTCCCTCACCCGCAGCCTCGCGGTCGGCTGGGCCCGGCAGGGCATCCGCGTCAACGCCCTGTGCCCCGGCTGGACCCGCACTGACATGACCGCGTTCGCCAGCGAGACCGGCCCCCTGTCGGACTGGCTCACCAGCCATGTCCCGATGGGCCGGTGGGCAGACGCGGACGAGGTCGTCGGCGCCACACTCTTCCTCGCCGCCCCGGCCTCGTCGTTCGTCACCGGGCACGCCCTGGTCGTCGACGGCGGACTCGCGGTACCGGACGGCGGCCTGGCCGGCCACCCCAAGCCCGCCTCCCCCTTCGCCGCCGTATGAACAGCGGGGAATCCCGGAGCAGTTCGAGCCCACCGCGCTCCACCACGGGCGGGGCTGGAGCGGAGGCCGCCACGGGAGCCGAGGGCGTGGCAGGAACCGGGGACGGGACTCGGGCCGTCGCGCGGACCGAGGACGTCACAGGAACCGGGAACGGGACTCGCGCCGCCGGGACCGCGGTCGCCGCAGGAACCGGGGACGGGACTTGCGCCGCCGCGCGGACCGCGGTCGTCACCGGAATCGGGGCCTGCCTCCCGCCCCGGGTCATCGACAACGACACGGTCGTCGCACGCGGCGCGCTGCGCACCGACGACACCTGGATCCGCGAGCGCACCGGCATCGCCCGCCGCCGCCACGCCGAGCCCGGCACCAGCACCGGCGACCTGGCCGTCGGCGCCGGACGGGCCGCGCTCGCCTCTGCCGGAAACCACCGGCCCGACATGCTGCTGCTCGCCACCACCACACCCGACCACCCGTGCCCCGCCACCGCTCCCGCCGTCGCCCACCGGCTGGGCCTGGGCACCGTCCCGGCCTTCGACCTCTCCGCCGTCTGCTCGGGCTTCCTGTACGCGCTGGCCACGGCGACGGCATTCGTCCGCGCCGGCACCTGCGCCATGCCCCTGGTGATCGGCGCCGACACCTACACCACCATCGTCGACCCCACCGACCGCGAGACCGCGCCGATCTTCGGCGACGGCGCCGGAGCGGTGGTGCTGCGCGCGGGCACCGCGGACGAACCCGGGGCGGTGATCGCCACCGACCTCGGTACCGACGGCGGTGGCGACGACCTGATCACCGTCCCGCACGGCGGCTCCCGCCACCCGCGGCACCTCCCGCCCGCCGCCCTCGCGGATCGGTACTTCCGGATGCAGGGCCGGACGGTCTACGCCCACGCCGTACGCCGTATGACCCAGTCCGCCAACTCGGCGCTCGACCAGGCCCATTGGCCCCCGCAGACGGTACGGGCGTTCGTCGGCCACCAGGCCAACCAGCGCATCCTGGACTCGGTCGCGGACCGCCTGGGCATCGCGCCCTCGCACCGGTACGGCAACATCCGCGACCTCGGCAACACCGCGGCCGCCTCCATCCCCCTGGTCCTGGCGGACCCCGCCGTGCACCGGGCGGTCGCGCCCGGTGAGCGTGCGCTGCTGACCGCGTTCGGCGGCGGTCTCACCTGGGCCTCCGTCGCCCTGCGCTGGCCCAGCGCCGTCCCCCGCTCCGAGGCACCGCACACCGACCTGGACACCACGCCCCCGCGCACCACCGACCCCTCATGGAGCCACCCGTGGACCACGTCTACGACCACCTCGTGACCCTCCTGCGCGACAAGTTCGAGGTCGATCCCGGCCGGATCGGCCCGGATTCCACCCTCGACGCACTGGACCTCGACTCCCTCGCCGTCGTGGAGCTCTACGTCACCCTCCAGGAGGAGTGGCGGGTCCCGCTCGACGACTCCGCCGCCTCCGCCGACCTCACCCTCACCGAGGTGGCCCGCGCGGTGGCCGCACTCCTGGCCACGGGCGAATCCGCCCCCGGGCACGGGACCTCGCAGTGAACGACGAGGTGGCCGTCACCGGCGTCGGCCTCGTGACGCCGGGCGGCATCGGCGCGCCGGCCACCTGGGAGACGGTGTGCGCCGGCCGGCCCACCGCGCACCCCGACCCCGTCCTGAGCGAGATGCCGGTGACCATGTCCTGCCGCGTGCCGGCCCTCCCGGGCGGCCGGGGCCGCCTGTGGCGCTACGACCGCGGCACACGGTTCCTGCTGACCGCGGCCCGGGAAGCCCTCGACCATGCCGGCCTGCACCCGGCCGACTGGGACCCCGCCCGCGTGGCCGTGGTCATCGGCACCGCGGCCGGCGGCATCGACACCCTCGAAACGCAGCACCACAAGTTCCTCGCCACCGGCCCCGCCGTCCTCTCACCGCTCACCATGCCCGCCTTCCTCCCCAACATGGCGGCCGGCCACCTCGCCCTGGACCTCGGTGTCACCGGCCCCTCCCTGCAGACCTCCACGGCCTGCGCCTCCGGAGCCACGGCCCTCATCACGGCCTGCCTGCTCCTGAAGGCCGGAGCCTGCGACATCGCGGTCGCGGGCGGCACCGACGCCATGGTCACCCCGCTGTGCACAGCCGCCTTCGCCAAGATGGGCGCGCTGTCCCGGCGCAGCCACGACCCCGCCCGCGCCTCACGCCCCTTCGACAAGGACCGCGACGGTTTCGTCCTCGGCGAAGGCTGCGGTGTCCTCGTTCTGGAACGCGGACATCACGCCGACGCCCGCGGCGCCCACGTGCTGGCCCGCCTCGCCGGCCACGGCGCCACCGGCGACGCCCATCACGCGACGGCCCCGCACCCCGAGGGCACGGGCCTGCGAGCGGCGACCGCGACGGCGCTGGCGCAGACGGGAGCCGCCCCCGACGACGTCGATCACATCAACGCCCATGGCACCAGCACCCCGCTCAACGACAGCGTGGAAGCCACGGTGATCCGCGACCTCTACCGCCGCCGGCGTCCCTCCGTCACCTCGGCGAAAGGCGCCCTGGGCCACACCATGGGAGCCGCCGGCGCCATCGAGGCCGCCCTCACCGTCCTGACCATCGCCCACGCGACCACGCCTCCCACGGCGAACTTCACCGCACCCGACGACACCACCGCCGGCATCGACATCGTCGCGTCGGCCGCCCGCCCCCGCTCCATCCGCCTGGCCCTCAGCCATTCCCTGGGCTTCGGAGGCCACAACACGGTAGTGGCCTTCGCGGCCCCGTGAGCGCGATCGTACGATCGCTCAGCGGTCCTTCGCCGTGTGAGGGGCGCTGCGGGTCGATCGGGTCGCCCGGGCCTCACAACCTGGCCTCAGCCGGATATCACCGCACGGAACACACCCGGGCACCTTGTAGGCCCCCAACAGGATGCTGAATCTCCAGCACCGGCGACCAGGGTCCACGACCGGAGAACACCTTCCGCCACCCCGCGCCGCTCGCGCCAGGAGCCCATGGGCGGGCCCCTCATTCGACACCGCTTCGCCACCGCCCACACACCACAGACACGCCCGGGCATCACGAGTCCTGAGCGATGACCTGAACACCGACGGAATATGACCTGGTCAGACCTTTGGACGCCTACATCCGATGCGCACCCCTTGCGCTCCCCGCCCCCGACAGCCGCGCCAGAAGCTGACCAATCGTCAGGAGTGCAACGCAAAAGACCAGGTCAGAGCGCATCTGACCTGGTCTCAAGTGGAGCCGCCTTCGGGATTCGAACCCGAGACCTACGCATTACGAGTGCGTTGCTCTGGCCATCTGAGCTAAGGCGGCGCGCCGTGCGCACCATGGTGCGATCAGCAACGTCGGTAAGTCTACACAGTTTCCGAGGGTGCTCCGTACCAGCCCCTCGAAGGCCCCGGAGTGCGACGCTCCGGGGCCGTCGAGACCGGCTCTCAGCAGCGCTTGTCGCGGGTGGGCGGGGTTCCACGGAGGAGGTACGCGTTGATCGTCCTGTCGATGCACGCGCTGCCCCGACCGTACGCCGTGTGGCCGTCCCCCTCGTAGGTGAGGAGGCGGGCGGAGGAGAGCTGGCGGGAGAGGGCCTTGGCCCAGCGGTACGGGGTCGCCGGGTCGCGGGTGGTGCCGACCACGACGATCGGGGCCGCACCCTTCGCCTCGATGCGGCGCGGCTCACCGGTCGGGGCCACCGGCCAGTACGCGCAGTTCAGGGTGGCCCAGGCGAGGCCCTCACCGAAGACGGGGGACGCCTTCTCGAAGGCGGGGAGGGCCTTGCGGACGTCGTCCGGGGTGGCGAAGGCCGCCGGGAGGTCCAGGCAGTTCACGGCCGCGTTGGCGAACATCAGGTTCGTGTAGCGGCCGTCGCCGTCGCGCTCGTAGTAGCTGTCGGACAGGGCGAGCAGGCCGGCGCCGTCGTTCTCCTTCATCGCCGCGGACAGCGCGTCCCGCAGCTGCGCCCACGCCCCCTCGTCGTACATCGCCGCGATCACGCCGGTGGTGGCGAGGGACTCGCCGAGCGCACGGCCGTCCGTGTCACCGGTCGGGATGGGCTTCGCGTCGAGCTTCTTGAAGAAGGCGTTGAGGTTCTTGCCGACGTCGGCGGCCTTCGTGCCCAGCGGGCAGTCCTGCTGTCGCACGCAGTCCCGCGCGAACGCCCGGAACGCCGTCTCGAAGCCCGCCGTCTGGTCCAGGTTCATCCTGCGTGCGGGCAGGGAGGGGTCCATCGCGCCGTCCAGGACGAGCCGGCCCACCCGGTTCGGGAAGAGCCCGGCATACGTCGCCCCGAGGAAGGTGCCGTACGACGCCCCCACATACGTCAGCCTCTCGTCGCCCAGCGCCGCCCTCAGGATGTCCATGTCCCGGGCCGCCTCCGCGGTGGAGAGGTGGCGCAGCACGCCGGGCGCGTCCGCCCCGCAGCCCTCCGCGAACCTCTTGTACGCGACGACGAGCTCGTCGGTCTCCTTGGCGTCGTCGGGTGTGAAGTCCGTCTGCGTGTATTTGTCCATCGCCCGCCCGCCGAGGCATTTGACGGGCTCACTGTGGGCGACTCCGCGTGGGTCTACCGCGACCATGTCGTAGCGGGCGCGCACGCCTGCCGGGTAACCCATCCCCGCGTACTGCTGCAGGTAGCCGACCGCCGAGCCGCCCGGGCCGCCGGGGTTCACGAGCAGCGACCCGAGCCGCTCCCGCTGTTCCGTCGCCTTCTTGCGGGCCACGGCGAGCCGGATGCTCCCGGCCTCCGGCTTCGCGTAGTCGAGCGGCGCCCTCATCGTGGCGCACTGGAAGCCGGGCGCCCCGCAGCCGCGCCAGGTCAGCCTCTGTCCGTAGTACGGCGCGAGCGCGGCCGGTGTCGCCTGCGGCAGCGCGGCCAGAGCCGCCTCGGCCGCCGGCCTTCCCGGGTTCGCCGACCCGGTCGACCCACCGGAGGTACAGGCGGAGACGATCATCGCGGCGGCGGCGAGGAAGGCACCGGCCGTGCGGGTTCGCCAAGGGCTTGAGCGGCGGTTGCGTTGGCGGCCGTGCCCGGTCGGGCTCGGGTCCGGGCTGACTGGAGAGCTGCGCCTGGTGTGCATCTGGCGAGCGTAACTCTGTGCAGTGGATTGAATGCCCTGCGTGCACATCGCGGCTCGTACGAGTTACATGGTCAACCTCCTGTTGATCACTTGCGGGGGCCCTTCGACTCGCGAGGGTCATACAGCTCGCAAGGCCATACGCCCGCAGGGCCGTACAAACCCCGCAGCCCTGCAACGGCGGCGGCAGGCCCCGGCGACCGGCCCCGAGGCCCTGGCCCCTTAGCCCGCTCTCAGCGCCATCGTCATCGCCTCCACCGCCAGCAGCGGCGCCACATTGCGGTCGAGGGCGTCGCGGCAGGCGGCGATCGCCTCGATGCGGCGGAGGGTGGCCTCCGGGGCGCTGTCGCGGGCGAGGCGTTCCAGGGCGTCCTCGGCGTCGGTGTTGGCGAGGGCGACGCGGGAGCCGAGCTGGAGGGCGAGGACGTCGCGGTAGAAGGCGGTGAGGTCGGTCAGGGCGAGGTCGAGGCTGTCGCGCTGCGTCCGCGTACGGCGCCGCTTCTGCTTGTCCTCCAACTCCTTCATCACGCCCGCCGTACCGCGCGGCATCCTGCCGCCCTGGGCCGCACCCAGCGCAGCCTTCAGTTCCTCGGTCTCCTTGCCGTCCATCTCCTCGGCGAGCTGCTTGGCGTCCTCGCTGGCGGCGTCCACGAGTTCCTGCGCGGCCTTGAGGCAACCGCCGATGTCACCGAGGCGCATCGGCAGCTTGAGGACGGAGGCCCGGCGCTCACGGGCTGCCGGGTCGGTGGCCAGTCGGCGGGCCCGGTCCACGTGACCCTGGGTGGCGCGTGCCGCCGCGGCGGCCACGTCGGGCTCGATGCCCTCACGCCGTACGAGCATGTCGGCCACGGCGTCGACCGACGGGGTGCTCAGGTTCAGGTGGCGGCAGCGGGAGCGGATCGTGGGCAGGACGTCCTCGATGGAGGGGGCGCAGAGCAGCCAGACCGTGCGAGGGGCGGGCTCTTCCACGGCCTTCAGCACGGCGTTGGCCGACTTCTCGTTCAGCCGCTCGGCGTCCTCGACGAGGATGATCTGCCAGCGGCCGTTCGCCGGCGAGGTGAACGACTTGCGGACGGTGTCCCGCATGTCGTCGGCGAGGATCTGGGTGCCGACGGCGGCGACGGTGGTGACGTCGGCGTGCGTGCCGACGAGCGCCGTATGGCATCCGTCGCAGAAACCGCATCCGGGGGCGCCGCCCAGCGCCCGGTCCGGGCTGACGCACTGCAACGCGGCGGCGAAGGCCCGCGCCGCCTGGTTCCGGCCCGCCCCCGGGGGCCCCGTGAACAGCCAGGCGTGCGTCATCTTGGACGCCTCGGGGGGCGGTGCGTCGGCGGCAGCGGCGGTGACCAGCGCGTCGGCGTCCCGAGCGGCAGCGCCCAGCTGCTCACTCACCTTCTCCTGGCCGACCAGGTCGTCCCATACCGTCATGGGTCACGCCGCCCTTCGCTCACATTTCGCGGTGCGAGATCCATTGTGCGCGGCACCACTGACAACGGGGGCCAGCCACTGACATCGAGGGCCGCCGTGGGGCAGAAGTACGGGTAGCCACGGGCGGCCGCCGACGCGACGCCACAGCCGGCGCCGCTGAGCGGACTGCCGCGACCAAGCACCAACGCCGCCCCGCTCACCGACCAACCTCAACACCGCCACCCGGCTCAGCGACCGACCCCAACGCCGACGCCCGACTCAGCGACCAACCCCAGCCCCGACGCCCGACTCACCAACCGACCCCAACGCCGACGCCCGACTCACCAACCGACCCCAACGCCGACGCCCGACTCACCAACCGACCCCAACGCCGACGCCCGACTCACCAACCGACCCCAACGCCGACGCCCGACTCAGCGACCAACCCCAACGCCGACGCCCGACTCACCAACCGACCCCAACGCCGACGCCCGACTCAGCGACCGACCTCAGCGCCGACGCCCGGCTCAGCGACCGACCTCAGCGCCGACGCCCTCGTCCCCGGCCGCCCTCGTCGTCGTACTCGTCCTCGTGCGGCCCCAGCAGCTCGTCCGCCAGCGTCGGCAGATCGTCCAGCGGCGTCTCCTCAGCCCAGTCGGACCGAGCCCGGCGCCGTGGTGTGCCCGTCGCATCGACCTGGGGCATCTCGCGCGTGCGTTCCTCGTCGCGGAAGTAGCCGGGCGGCACCCGGCCCCCGGACTCGTCCCCCGGCACGGGAGGCAGGACGGCCGTCTCGTCCGCGGCACCCGGCGGGACCGGCGGCAGCACCGCAGTCTCGTCCGCGGCACCCGGCGGGACCGGCGGCAGCACCGCAGTCTCGTCGGCCGCGCCCGAAGGCACCGGCGGCTGCGGCAGCCTCGTGGTCACCTCGGACTCGGATTCTCCCGCGGCACCTCCACGGGGCGGCCGCTCCTCGTCGCGCACCGGGCGCAACACAGTCGTCTCGTCCGACGCCCTGGAAGGCGCCTTACCCGGCTTACCCGGCGTCACCACGGGCGTAGGAACCGTCGCCGCGTCCCCCTGCGGCGTACCCGCCCCAGGCCCCGTCGACTTCGGCCCCGCCTCCGCGGCGGCCGCCGCCTGCTCCGCCAGCCGGCGTGCCTCCTCGGCCCGCAGCAGAGCCTCCTCCGCCTTGCGCTGCTTCTCCAGGCGGACCGCCTCCGCCTCGGCGCGCAGCCGGGCCTCTTCCTCGGCCTGCTTGCGGCGCCGGTCCTCCTCGGCCTTGCGGCGCGCTTCCTCCTCGGCGCGCACCTTCTCCTCCGCGAGGAGCCGCTGCCGCTCCTCCTCGGCCCGCCGAGCCGCTTCCTCGGCCCGCTGCCGGGCCTCCTCCGCCTGCCGTTCGGCCTCGCGGCGCTGCGCCTCCTCCAGCTCGCGCCGCTTGCGCTCCTCCTCCTCGGCACGCAGCCGGGCGAGCTGCTCCTGGCGCTCACGCTCCAGGCGCTCTTCCTCGGCCTTGCGGGCGGCCTCTTCTTCTGCCTTGCGGCGGGCCTCCTCCTCGGCCTTGCGGCGCGCTTCCTCCTGCGCCTGGATCTCCGCCTCGGACAGCGGCAGCATCTGGTCGAGCCGGTGCCGGACGACGGTCGTCACCGCTTCCGGCTCCTGCCCCGCGTCCACCACCAGGTACCGGCCGGGGTCGGCCGCGGCCAGCGTCAGGAATCCGGCGCGCACACGCGCGTGGAACTCGGCCGGCTCCGACTCCAGCCGGTCCGGTGCCTCGGTGAACCGCTCGCGGGCGACCTCCGGCGAGACGTCCAGCAGCACGGTCAGATGCGGCGCGAGTCCGTTGGTCGCCCAGCGGTTGATGCGGGCGATCTCCGTCGGCGACAGGTCACGGCCCGCACCCTGATAGGCGACCGAGGAGTCGACGTAACGGTCCGAGATCACGACCGCGCCGCGCTCCAGCGCGGGCCGGACCACCGTGTCCACGTGCTCCGCACGGTCCGCCGCGTACAGCAGCGCCTCCGCGCGGTGTGACAGCCCCGCGCTCGACACGTCCAGCAGGATCGAGCGCAGCCGCTTGCCGACCGGCGTCGCGCCCGGTTCGCGCGTGACGACGACCTCGTGGCCCTTGCCGCGGATCCACTCGGCGAGCGCCTCGGCCTGGGTGGACTTGCCGGCGCCGTCACCGCCCTCCAGGGCGATGAAGAAGCCGGTCGTGGCGGGCACCTGCTCGGGGTCGTCCCCGCCGAGCACCGCGTCCCGCAGGTCCTGCCGCAGGGGCACGCCGGAGCGGTCGTCGACCTTGGCCAGCACCAGCACGGCCACCGGCAGCAGCAGCGCCCCGACCAGCATCAGCGTGAACGCCGCGCCGCCGTGCGCGAAGACGAACTTGCCGCTCTCCAGCCGGTGCGGCCCGATGAGCGCGGCCACCAGCGGCGCGATCACCGCGCCGAGCGCGACACACACGCGTACGACCGCGTGCAGGTGCTCCGTCGTCCGGGGCCGCCGGAATTCCTCGGCCTCCTGGTCGAGCAGGGTGTGCCCGGTGTTGGCGGACACACCCGCGCCGATCCCGGCCAGCGCGAGGATCAGCAGCACGGTGGTGACGTCCGGGACGAGTCCCGCGGCCAGCAGCGCGATGCCGGTGAAGGCGATCGCCAGCGCCAGCAGGCGGCGCCGCGACAGGGCGGGCAGCACGGAGGGCGCCGTACGGATGCCGACGACCACGCCGCCGGTCAGCACGAACACGAGCAGGCCGTACAGCACCGGCCCGCCGCCCAGGTCCTTGGCGTGCAGGACGGCCACGGCGACCACGGCGGACACCGCCCCGGCGACGGCGGCGCAGGCGAGCACCAGCAGCGGGATCGCGCCGGTACGGCCCTTGTCGATGCCGGAGCCGGTCTTCGGCCGGCGCAGCCCCTCCAGCGGCGACCGCGCGCGCGGGGTGCGTGTGTCGGGCAGCTCCAGGAAGGTCAGCACGGACAGGGACGCGGCGAACAGACCCGCCGCGACATACGACGCGAGGGCCGCCTGGTGCTGCTCGAACCAGTCGAGACCGGCACCCAGCAGGTTGTTGAGCAGGGCGGCGGCGACGAGTGCGGCGGCGGCCAGCGGGATCGCCACGAAGCCCGTGCGCAGCGACAGGCGGCGCAGCGCGTCCATGTGGTCCGGCAGCGGCCGTACCGTCGCGCCCTCCGGCGGCGGGGGCGGCAGCAGCGCGGGCGCCGCGCTCTCCCGGCAGACCGTCCAGAAACGCTCGGCGACGCCGGTCACGAAGACGGTCACCAGGAGGACCGCCAGCGCGTTGTCCGGCGTCCAGTCGATCCACAGGGGCGCGACGATCAGCAGGGCGACCCGCAGACCGTCCGCGCCGACCATGGTCCAGCGCCGGTCGAGCGGGCCCTCCTGCGAGGTCAGCGAGGTCAGCGGGCCGAGGAGTACGGCGCCGAAGAGCAGCGTCGCCAGGATGCGCACGCCGAAGACGGTCGCCACTGCGAACGCCACGCCTCGGTATCCGCCGCCGAACGAGCCCTCGGCGATCGCCGCCTGCAGGGCGAGCAGGACCAGCACCAGTAGGGCGAGGAGGTCGCCGACACCGCCCACCAACTGCGCGCTCCACAGCCGTTTGAGCTGCGGTCGGCGCAGCAGGGCACGGACGGCGCGCTCGCGGGAATCCGCTGCGAAGGCGTCGTCGGGAGCGGTGTCGGGCGCCGTTGGCTCGTCGGCTCGGGTCATGCTTTCAGCCTATCGGGACGCACTGACAGCCCGACGCGCGCGCCCGAACGTACGCCCGCCCCGACACCAAACTGATGCCGAGGCGTTCGTTTTGCGAACCGGAAGTGAAGAGCCGGACCGTCAACCGGCCCCGGTCAGGACCCGGTTGGTCCCGAGGCGGGGGCGGCTCAGTCCTCCGCCGCCGACTTGGAAGCCGTCGCCTTCTTGGCGGTCGTCTTCTTCGCCGTCGTCTTCTTCGCAGCCGTGGTCGTCTTCTTGGCCGCGGTCTTCTTCGCAGCCGTCTTCTTCGCCGGGGCCTTCTTGGCGGTCGTCTTCTTCGCAGCGGCCTTCTTCGCCGTCTTCTTGGCGGGACCCTTAGCCCGCTTCTCGGCGAGCAGCTCGAAGCCGCGCTCCGGGGTGATCTCCTCGACACTGTCGCCGGAGCGCAGCGTCGCGTTGGTCTCCCCGTCGGTGACGTACGGCCCGAAGCGACCGTCCTTGACGACGACCGGCTTCTTGCTGACCGGGTCCTCGCCCAGCTCCTTCAGCGGCGGCTTGGCGGCCGCGCGTCCGCGCTGCTTGGGCTGGGAGTAGATCTCCAGCGCCTCTTCGAGGGTGATGGTGAAGAGCTGCTCCTCGCTCTGCAGCGACCGCGAGTCCGTGCCCTTCTTCAGATACGGCCCGTATCGGCCGTTCTGCGCGGTGATCTCCTGGCCCTCGGCGTCGGCGCCGACGACTCGCGGCAGCGACATCAGCTTGAGGGCGTCGTCCAGGGTCACCGTGTCCAGCGACATCGACTTGAACAGCGAGGCCGTACGCGGCTTCACGGCGTTCTTGCCGGTCTTCGGGGTGCCCTCGGGGAGCACCTCGGTGACATACGGGCCGTAGCGGCCGTCCTTGGCGACGATCGCGTGTCCGGAGACCGGGTCGGTGCCCAGCTCGAAGTCGCCGCTGGGCTTGGCCAGCAGTTCCTCGGCCAGTTCGATGGTCAGCTCGTCGGGCGCGAGGTCGTCCGGGATGTCGGCGCGCTGGTGCTGCTCGGTGTCCTTCTCGCCGCGCTCGATGTAGGGGCCGTAGCGGCCGACGCGCAGCACGATGTCGTTGCCGACCGGGAACGACGACACCTCGCGCGCGTCGATCGCGCCCAGGTCGGTCACCAGCTCCTTGAGGCCGCCGAGGTGGTCCCCGTCGCCGTTGCCGGCGTCGGCCGCGCCGCCCTCTCCGATGCCCTCGCCGAAGTAGAAGCGCTTCAGCCACGGCACGGACTGGGCCTCACCGCGGGCGATGCGGTCGAGGTCGTCCTCCATCCTGGCGGTGAAGTCGTAGTCGACGAGTCGGCCGAAGTGCTTCTCCAGGAGGTTGACCACGGCGAACGACAGGAAGGACGGGACGAGCGCCGTGCCCTTCTTGAACACATAGCCGCGGTCGAGGATCGTGCCGATGATCGACGCGTACGTCGACGGGCGGCCGATCTCGCGCTCTTCCAGCTCCTTGACCAGGGAGGCCTCGGTGTAGCGGGCCGGGGGCTTGGTGGCGTGCCCGTCGACCGTGATCTCCTCGGCGCTGAGCGCATCGCCCTCGCTGACCTGCGGCAACCGGCGCTCGCGGTCGTCCAGCTCGGCGTTGGGGTCGTCGGCGCCCTCGACGTAGGCCTTCAGGAAGCCGTGGAAGGTGATCGTCTTGCCGGAGGCGCTGAACTCGACGTCCCGCCCGTCGGCCGAGGTGCCGCCGATCTTGACCGTGACCGAGTTACCGGTCGCGTCCTTCATCTGGGAGGCGACGGTCCGCTTCCAGATCAGCTCGTAGAGCTTGAACTGGTCGCCGGTCAGCCCGGTCTCGGCAGGGGTGCGGAAGCGGTCGCCGGAGGGGCGGATCGCCTCGTGTGCCTCCTGCGCGTTCTTGACCTTGCCGGCGTACGTGCGCGGGGCGGACGGCAGGTAGTCGGCGCCGTACAGCTGCGTGACCTGGGCACGGGCGGCCGCGACGGCGGTGTCGCTCAGCGTCGTGGAGTCCGTACGCATGTACGTGATGTAGCCGTTCTCGTACAGCTTCTGCGCGACCTGCATGGTGGCCTTCGCACCGAAGCCGAGCTTGCGGCTCGCCTCCTGCTGCATCGTCGTCGTACGGAACGGGGCGTACGGCGAGCGGCGGTAGGGCTTGGACTCGACGGACCGGACGGCGAACTGCGTCTGCTCCAGGGCGGCGGCAAGGGCGCGGGCGTTCGCCTCGTCGAGGTGGAGGGTGTTCGCGCTCTTGAGTTGTCCCAGGGAGTCGAAGTCGCGGCCCTGCGCGACCCGCCTGCCGTCGACGGTCTGCAGGCGGGCGACCAGCGACGACGGGTCCGACGAGTCCCCCGCGCGGCCGGTCGCGAAAGTGCCCGTCAGGTCCCAGTACTCAGCAGAACGAAACGCGATGCGCTCGCGTTCCCGCTCCACGACGAGTCGGGTGGCGACGGACTGGACACGGCCGGCCGACAGGCGCGGCATGACCTTCTTCCACAGGACCGGCGAGACCTCGTAGCCGTAGAGGCGGTCGAGGATGCGGCGGGTCTCCTGGGCGTCGACCAGCTTCTGGTTGAGCTGGCGCGGGTTGGCGACGGCGGCCTGGATCGCGGTCTTGGTGATCTCGTGGAAGACCATCCGCTTGACCGGGACCTTGGGCTTGAGCACCTCCTGGAGGTGCCAGGCGATGGCCTCGCCCTCGCGGTCCTCATCGGTGGCGAGGTAGAGCTCGTCGGACTCCTTCAGCAGGTCCTTGAGCTTTTTGACCTGGGCCTTCTTGTCGGCGTTGACCACATAGATCGGCTCGAAGTCGTGCTCGACGTCCACACCGAGGCGGCGGACCTCACCGGTGTACTTCTCCGGCACCTCCGCGGCGCCGTTGGGGAGGTCGCGGATGTGCCCGACGCTCGCTTCGACTACGTAGCCGGGGCCCAGGTAGCCCTTGATCGTCTTCGCCTTGGCAGGCGACTCGACGATGACGAGTCGGCGGCCGCCCTGTGCGGTCTCGCTGGTCGGGGACAACTTCGCTCTTCTCTCCGGTCGACGCTGGGGCCTCCCCAGGGTCGCTTGGCTCCCGGGGTCGGGTGGTGGTGACGCTGCGGAGTGTGACGGTACATCCCGCCCCGTTGTCAAACGGGAAAAGCCCGCAACGGCCACTCGAACGGTAACCCGACTTCCGCCATTCCTGCCGCCCGGAGTGCTCACCGGCCTTTTCGAGCCTTTCCGGAAGAGGCCCTCCCAATTATCGGCCGCCCAGCTCGCGGGCCGTTCTCACAGGCGGGTGAAGCACCACGTTCCGATGATCAGCGCGATCACCGAGACAAGGCCCGCGAGCGTCGCCGATGCGACGGGGCTCACACCGTGAGCGACGGGCTGACGCTGTCGTACCCGGACCGCCGTCCATGCCAGCAGCCCGCCTCCGAACAGGGCGAACACGACCCCGGCGAAGATCGCCGGTCCCCTTTCCATGGTTCCGATCGCCCCTTTTCTCCCGTCCGCGAGTGCCCAGCCCGGCGAGGCTGACACGTGCGGACGGCGCACAGGCGAACCTCAGGTGAACGCGGGGCCGACACGGCTGTGGACACCCGGAGCCCGACGGCCCCGTCCGCCACGACAGCCCCTCCGCCACGACAGCCCCACCGAACCCATCGATCCCATCGGTCCCATCTAACTCATCGGACTCACCAGGCTCACTGAACTCACATCCCTCGTGAGCCTCACCCGCCTCAGATCTGACCCGGGCGCGGGCACCTTCCGGTCGTCTTCTTGTCGTCGGACCGGCTGACCGTGCGGACGACCTTGTTGAAGCCCTGTTCCCAGTCCTCCACGTCCGCCATCCAGCCATGGACCGTGCGCTCCGGACCCGGCGCCCAAACCGGCCCGAATTTGTTGCCGCACGGCTCGGTGGCGTTGTCGGAGCCGTTCTTGTGGCTCATTTCCCCGGGGCGCCTGAACAGTGCCTATGACCTGGTCGGTGTGGGGTTTGGTGCCGTCGATCAACGGGGCGTTGTAACTGCCCTCCTGTTCCACGTGGACCCAGCAGCCGCCGACTGCTCATCTGGCCGACCCACAGGTCCACCCCGTCGTCGCGGAATCGGCCCACCTCGCCGCTCGCGGCATACCGCCCCGGGTACGAGACATGCCGTACCGCTGTTGGCCGCGGTGAACCCATCCTTCGTCGGTACGACGGCGTAGACGGCGGCGTCCGGCAGCGCCGTGGCGACCGCCCCGCTCTGCCTCTCGCAGCGCCGCACACCCTGCGCGCGGGCTTCGGCGAAGTCGATGGCGGTGTCGACGGCCACGACACCGAGATTCGGCACCGACTCAGACCGCGGCCGAGGTGAGCGGTTCGCCACGCGCGCGTTCCGGGGCGAGGTGACCGGGGGTGCCGAGGAGGCCCGCGGTGGCCGTGAGCCGGGGCTCGCAGGACTCGGGCCGGAGGGCGATGCCGTGGTCGGTGAGGCGCACGTGCGCGTAGGGGCCGCCCGAAGCGTCCGGCGCGAGAAGGATGTTGGCCGGTTTCACCTCCCGGTGGAGGATGCCGATCCGGTGCCCGGCGGTCAGCGCGTCGAGCACCGCGGGTCCGACGCGGGCCACCTGAACGCGCGTCAGCGGCCCTGAACGCCGTACGACCGCCTGGAGATCCACCGCGTCCGGCACGTACTCCATGACGATCCACGGCAGCCCCCGTGCACCACCACGTCGTGCACCGTCGCCACATGGGATGTCCCCGCAGCCGCGCCGCGTGCCGGGCCTCGCTGCGGGCCCGCGCGATCCGCTGCGCGGTCTCGCTCGCGTCCATCGGCGCGTCCGGAAGCGTGATCTCCTTCAGCGCGACTTCGCAGGCCAACTCCTTGTCGTACGCGCACCACACGCGGCCCATGGCGCCCGCGCCGAGTGTCCGCAGCAGCCGGTAGCGCCCGCTGGCGACCCTGCCTTTGCCGTGATCCGGCGTCTCCCCCGCCATCACGCCTCCCCAAGGCCCAAGTCGGCGCGCCTCCCCCGGGGACACGTCGAGTCCGTCTCTCGAAGACAGCTTCGCACCTGCCACTGACAGGAGGCTTTTTCATTGCAAAAGCTAACAAACCAGGCACTCGCGACCCGTGTGTGCCCTCCGCCCCACGGCTGTGGAACGGCTAGAGCACATCGAGGGTCGCGCGCCGCCTGCTGCCGTGCTCGAAGAGGGCCAGCAGCAGCACGGCGAGGACCAGGTACCCGGCGCCGACCGCGAGTTCGGCTCCCAGCAGGCCTGTGTCCAGCCCTTGCCCAGCTGCCGACCGTCGCGCCGCGTCGGCCGCGTGCGTCAGGGGGAGGACCTCGCCGGCCGTGCGCATCCAGTGCGGCAGCGTCTCGCGCGGCACGTTCGCGCCGGTGAGCAGGAGCAGCACGGAAGTGGCCACGTTCGACACCAGGAACACGTCCCGGAAGCGGAGCCCCAGCGCGCCCAGCGCAAGCCCGAACGCGGAGCAGGCTGCCGCGGCGGCGACCAGGACGGCGACGAGCTGCGGCAAGCTGTCCATCGGCACCGGCAGGCCCAGCACCAGCGCGCCCCCGGCGAGCGTGAACCCGCTGACGACCAGGCCGTTGAGGACGTACGGCAAGGCCCGCCCGAACCAGAGCGGCGCCCGGCGGCGGGGGCTGAGCAGCACCGCGCCGAGCGTGCCGTAGCGCCGCTCGTTGGCGACGGCCATGGTGCCGCCGTACACGCAGGCCGTGGAGGAGGCGAGGACGGCGTTGCCCAGCAGGTAGAAGCGGTCGTCGGCGACCTGGAGCTGGCGTCCCAGATAGACGAAGAAGAGCAGCTGGAGCACGGGGCCGACCAGCAGGGTGCCGATGAACATCGAGGGCGTGGTCCAGTTGAACAGGGCCCGGTAGGAGATACCGCCGCCGATGACGACGAGGCGTGCGGTACGGACGAGTTGACGCATACGGATTCCTCGGTGCGGGTGCGGCAGGAGCCGTGGGCGGTCAGGTGAGGGCGAGGGTCGCGGCGGCACGCGCGCGTGCCTCGACCCGGCCGAGCACTGCGACGGCCAGCAGGGCGTAGAGCGCGCCGAGGCCGAGCGCGAGCCCCAGCGGAGCGGCCACGGCCCCGCCGGAGGCCGCTGCGTGCACGGCGCGGGCACCCCAGGTGGTGGGCAGCGCCCAGGACAGCGGGTGGGTCCACGCGGGCAGCACGGTGACGGGGACGAGCATCCCGGACAGCAGCCACACCGGCGCGTCCAGCGCGTTGGCCAGTGCGTTCGCATTGCGCAGCAGGACGAACGTGGCGGCCAGCAGCAGCCCCATGGCCCCGAGAGCGAGGACACATCCCGGAACCGCCAGCAGGAAGAGCAACGGGTGCGCGAAGTGCAGCGGCACACCGAACAGCAGCCATCCCCAGACGACGGTCGCGACCATCGAGTACGTCCCCACGACCGACGTGGCCAGCGTGATCGGCAGCAGCACCAGCGGCAGCCGGGTCGGCGCGACGACCAGGCACTCCAGGGTGCCGAGCCAGCGCTGGTTCTGCACCGCCCCGCCCGACCCGAACAGCACCGACGACCAGATGCCCATGAGGCCCGCGCCGACCGAAGCGGTGAGCAGCCGGTCGGGGTCGCCCGCCGCGCGGAAGAGGTGGACGGCGAGGGTCGCGTAGACGAGCGGCACCAGTACCGCGAAGGTGATCTCCAGGGGCGAGCGCGACATGTAGATGACGTGCGTGCGCACTCCTACGGCGATGAGTCGCGGCCGGCGCCTCAGACCTACGGCGACGAGCCGGGGCCTGTTCTGCGCGGCGCTCATGCCGGGACCTCCGCCGATTCGGAAGGCCCCACCGGACCACCCGATTCGGAAGCCCTGGCAGGACCGCCCGGTTCGGCGTCCTCGGCCCGTCCCGCGGTGGCGCGTTCCGCTTCCGCGACGATCGCCACGTAGGCGTCCTCCAGCGTCGGCTCGCGCGTGGCGACGCGCCCCAGGCGTACGCCGTCCAGCGCGGCGAGCACACGCGCGTGGAGCTCGGTTCCGCGCTCGCTCTGGACAGTCAGGAGCTGTACGGAGCCGCGGTCGTCGACCGCCGCGTCCCGGACGCCGGGCAGCGCGCGCACCCGGTCCAGCTCCGTCTCCGAGAGCCCGTGGGCCTCGACTTCGAGGACGTCGCGTTCCTGGACGCGGGCCTTGAGGGCCCCGGGCGCGTCGAGGGCCCGTATCTCCCCGCCCGCGATGACGGCGATGCGGTCGCACAGTTCGTCGGCCTCGGCCATGTAGTGCGTGGTGAGGACCACCGTCGTCCCGGCGGCCGACAGGTCGGCGACGGTGCGGCGCAGATCCCGTGCGGCGACCGGGTCGACGCCGATCGACGGCTCGTCCAGGAAGAGCACGTCGGGCCGGTGGAGCAGGCCACGGGCGATGTGCAGCCGCTGCCGCATACCGCGCGAGTAGCCCTCGACGCGCTCCCGTTCCCGCCCGTCCAGACCGACCAGCTCCAGTAGTTCGGCGATCCGGCGCCGCTGCTCGTGCGGCTCGACCTCGTACAACTCGGCGAAGTAGCGCAGGTTGTCGAGGGCGGAGAGGCGCTCGTACAGGCCCCGGTCGCCGCCGAAGACGTAGCCGATACGCCTTCGTACGGCGACGGGGTCGCGGGCCACGTCGTGCCCGAACACCCGGGCCGTGCCCGAGGTGGGCAGCAGCAGGGTGTTGAGCATCTTGATGGTGGTCGTCTTGCCGGCGCCATTGGGGCCGAGCAGGCCGAACAGCTCGCCCGGCGCCACCTCGAAGCTGACCCCTCGTACAGCTTCGGTGGTGGTGCGCCGGGGCCGCAGCCAGCCGGTTCGCGACGTGTAGGTACGGCGCAACCCGTGCGCCTCGATGGCAAGCATGCGCCGGACGGTAGGCGGGCGGCTCGGGCACGGTCGATGAATTCGGCGGCTCCCGAATCGTCGCCCACGCGTGCGTGTGTCTTCTGGCACTCACACGCGCGTGCACGCTCCGAAGCCCGTACACACCGCCCGTGCCCTCGAAGGCGGACCGGCCCGCTCACCCCACCGCGCGCAGCACGTCCTCCCCGGACAGCAGCGCCAGCAGGGCGCGCCCGGTGTCGGTGAGCTGGTAGTACACGCTCCGGCCGACCCGGTGCCGGGTGACCACCCCGGACTCGGAGAGCACCGACAGGTGCTCGGAGACGGTGCTGGGAGCCAGGCCGAGCCGGTCGGCGATGCCGGCGGTGGTGAGCGGCCCGCCGAGCTCGTGCAGGACCGCCGCCCGGCCGCGCCCCAGCAGCATCCCGAGCCGGTCCCCCGCCGGTTCCTCCTGCCGTTCGCGCAGCACGGCCGCGCCCCGCGCCTGGAAGGAGACGGTGAGCACCTCGGGATGGTCCGTCGAGTACAGCCGGCACCCCTCGGCGAAGACCAGCGGCACGAGCAGCAGCCTGCGCTCGCCCGCGTGGTACTCGGCGTCGATGTGCTTGGTCAGTTCCAGCACGGGCGGTGCCCACTTCGCGCGTGACTCCAGGCCGGCGAAGAGCGCGTCCACGCCCTCCGTGGCGAAGGTCCGCGCCCGGAGCAGGACCTCGTCCTCGACGAGCCGCCGCATGACCGGCCACAGGTCGGCGAGGGCACCCTCCCAGTACGCGGCGTACGCGTCGGCGAGGGCGGCGCAGGCGGCCTGCGGGTCCTCCAGGTACGGCCGTACGAGTGGATGGTCGTCCATGCCGGGGTAGTGCTCGGCCAGCTGGGCCCGCACCACGTCCGGCGCTGTGCCGCGCACGATCTCCAGCTCCTGTTCGATCGACGTCGCGCCGATCGGCTGGGGCAGCATGAAGTCGGGGAAGTTGTGCGGCCCTTCCATGAGCGCGCGCAGCGGGGCGATCCGGTCGTCCTCCCGGATCACCTCACGCGCGTGCGGGACCCACTTCTGGTACGGCCAGGAGGGGTTCCGGTGCGGCATCGCCAGGTGCAGGCTGCAGAACGCGTCCCACAGCGGGCTGACGGTGATGCGGGTCGCTCCGAGCGCGGCCTCGTCAAGCTCGATACGAATCACCGGAACCGGCTTTCCCGAGCTTTCCCGGGGTTCCCGGTCTTCCCGGGGTTACCGGGGTTACCGGGGTTACCGGGGTTCCCGGGGTTACCGGGGTTACCGGGGTTCCCGGGGTTACCGGGGTTCCCGGGGTTACCGGGGTTCCCGGGGTTACCGGTCTTCCCGGGGTTCCCGGGGTTACCGGGGTTACCGGGGTTCCCGGTCTTCCCGGCGTCACCGGGGTCACCGGCCCCTCCGGTCTCCCTGACGTCTCCGGCCTCCCCGGTCCGCATCGTCACCGCGCGCCGCCGCCGGCCGGTTCGAGGAACCCCTGCTCCACCAGCAGCCGGATCTGCGCGGGCGTACGGTCGCGCAGCAACACCGGGTCCTCGCTCATCAGTTGGGCGATCGCGTCCAGAATGCGGCCCGCGCTCAGCGAGCCGTCGCACACGCCCGCGAATCCCGCGCCGACCGTGTCCACCTGGGTGGCCCGGCGCATCCCGCGGTGCTGGCGCAGCACCACGTGCTCCGGGTCCTCGGCGCCGGGCAGCCCGACCTGCTCCTGCACGACCTCGCCGACGAGCCTGAAATGGTCCTCCAGCAGGGCCGCGTCGTCGCGGGCGCGCAGGTAGTCGACCCGGTCGAAGTGCGCACGGACCACGTCCCCGAGCGGCTGCTCGACCGGATGCGGCCACTCCTCCGCGATGATCGAGGGAACGGCGACCGACGCCTTCCGCAGGGTGATCCACCCGAACCCGACGGCCTTCACCTTGCGCGCCTCGAACTCGTCCAGCCAGGCGTCGTACCGCGCCTGGTACTCGGCCGGGTCACCCCGATGGTCCCCGGCGTCCCTGAGCCACAGCTCGGCGTACTGCGTGACGTCCTGGACCTCGCGCTGCACGATCCAGGCGTCGCACCCGCGCGGCACCCACGATCGCAGCCGGTCCTGCCAGTCCTCCCCCTCCACGTGCTGCCAGTTGGCGAGGAACTGCGCGAACCCGCCCTCGCTCAGCCGCTCCCCCGCCCCTTGAACGACCGACCGGCACAGATCGTCCCCGCCCATCCCGCCGTCGCGGTACGTCAGCCGGGCGGCCGGTGAGATCACGAAGGGCGGGTTGGACACGATCAGGTCGTACGTCTCTCCGTTCTTGAGCGGCTCGAACAGCGAGCCCTCCCGCAGATCGGCGGCCGGGGCGGCGGACAACGCGAGCGTCAGCGCGGTGATGTGCAGCGCGCGCGGGTTGAGGTCGGTCGCCGTCACACGCGTGGCGTGCTGCGCGGCGTGCAGCGCCTGGATGCCGGAACCGGTGCCGAGGTCCAGGGCGGAGGCGACGGGCGTACGGACGGTGATGCCGGCGAGGGTCGTGGAGGCGCCGCCGACGCCCAGGACGACCCCCTCGTCCTTGCTGCCGATGCCGCCCGCACCGCCGACGGCACACCCGAGGTCGGACACGATGAACCAGTCCTCGCCACCGGGCCCGCCGTAGGGGCGTACGTCGACGGTCGCGGCGAGGTCGTCTTCGGAGTCACCCCCGACCCGCACCAGCCACCCGCTCTCCAGGAGGGCGTCGACGGGCAGAACGTCCGCCACGCGCGCGTGCGGCACGGGCTGCTGCAACAGGAAGAGGCGTACGAGCGCCTCCAGTGGTGTGTCTCCGCGAGTCGCCCGGAGCGCGGGCACGGTCTCGCTCCGGGCGAGCGCCGTGTACGCGGGCGCGCCGAGCAGTTCGAGCAACCCGTCGGCGGTGAAGGAGGCCCTGAGCAGGGCCTCCCGCAGCCGGGCGGCGACATCGGGGCGGTCGGAGGCGGGCAGGGCAGGCAGCGTGGAGTCACTCACGCCCTCATTGTGACGTGTGCCCGCCCCGCGAGGCGGCTCAGCTGCCGGTGACCCCGGCCGACTCGGACGCCGCGGCGGCCTGCTTGCAGCCCTCCTGGGACGTCAGCGCCTTCTTTGTGTCGCCCGACTCCAGCTTCTTCAGCGCGTTGACCGCGGTCTTGCGCTGGGTCTCGACCTGCTTCATCTCGGCCGACACGTCCTTCAGACCGGACGCGAACTTCGCCTGGTCCTTCGTGTTCAGCCCGTCGACCCGCTTCTTCAGGTCGGCGTAGGCCGCGGAGAGGTCGGTGAGCTGCTTGACGACGTCCTTCTGGACCTTCGCGCCGTCCTCAACGCCGGGAGGTGCCCCGGCGCCGCCGATGAGGCTCGCGCGGGCCTTGTAGCCGTCGGCGAGGTCCTGGAAGGCCTTGGAGTCGGCCTGCTGGAGCTCCTTGGGCGTGCTGGTGGTGTCCTTGGCCGCCTTGGTGATCGCGACGTAGGCGGCGGATATCTTCGCGTTCTGCGCCGGCACGGCGTCGCAGACCTTCTTGGCCCAGGCATCCAGCTCCGGGTTGCCCTCGTCGCTCGTGCATCCCGTCAGTGCCAGCGTCAGTACCGCACCGCCGGACAGTGCGGCCGCGAGCTTCTTGTTCACCGGTTTGGTCCCTTCCATGGCTCAGCCACGGGACCCTACACGTCGGACGCGAGACGAAAGCGCACCGAATGCCATGTATGTACGACTTAGCCGCTCTTTGCACCATGCGAGAGAAGCGTCACGGCCAGGGGTGTGAACAAGCACGAGGCGGGCGGGCGGCACGTCAACGCGCGCCGCCCGCCCGCCCCTTGAACTGGGCCGTCGCAGGACCGCCTACGAGACCACCGCGGGATCGACCGGTTTGGCCACCCTGTCGGCGTTGCCTTCGTCACCCATGGCGATGCCGCGCCGCTTGGAGACGTAGACCGCACCGACGATCACGAGGAGCGAGGAGACGGCGATCACGACCCGTACCCCGACGTTCTTGTCCTCGCCGTAGCTGAACTGGATGACCGCGGGCGCGATGAGCAGCGCGACCAGGTTCATCACCTTCAGCAGCGGGTTGATCGCGGGACCGGCGGTGTCCTTGAAGGGGTCGCCGACCGTGTCGCCGATCACCGTCGCGGCGTGGGCCTCGCTGCCCTTGCCGCCGTGGTGGCCGTCCTCGACGAGCTTCTTGGCGTTGTCCCAGGCGCCGCCGGAGTTGGCGAGGAACACCGCCATCAGCGTGCCGGAGCCGATCGCGCCCGCCAGGAATGCGCCCAGGGCTCCGACCCCGAGCGTGAACCCGATGAAGATGGGCGCCAGGACCGCGAGCAGACCGGGCGTGGCGAGCTCGCGCAGGGCATCCCGGGTGCAGATGTCGACGACCTTGCCGTACTCCGGCTCCTCCGTGTAGTCCATGATCCCGGGCCGCTCACGGAACTGCCGCCGCACCTCGTAGACCACAGATCCCGCAGACCGCGACACGGCGTTGATGGCGAGCCCCGAGAAGAGGAACACGACCGCAGCGCCCGCGATCAGGCCGACGAGGTTGTTGGGCTGCGAGATGTCCATCATCAGGCTCATCGGCGCGCCGTCACCGCTGAGTTTCTCGCCCACGTCCCGCGCGCCGGTGGTGATGGCGTCGCGGTACGACCCGAAGAGCGCCGCTGCCGCCAGGACGGCGGTGGCGATGGCGATGCCCTTGGTGATGGCCTTCGTGGTGTTGCCGACCGCGTCCAGGTTGGTGAGCACCTGGGCGCCCGCGCCCTGGACGTCGCCGGACATCTCGGCGATGCCCTGCGCGTTGTCGGAGACCGGTCCGAAGGTGTCCATGGCGACGATCACGCCGACCGTGGTGAGCAGGCCTGTGCCGGCCAGCGCCACCGCGAACAGCGCCAGCATGATCGACGTGCCGCCGAGCAGGAACGCCCCGTAGACGCCGAGGCCGATCAGCAGGGCGGTGTAGACGGCGGACTCCAGGCCGACGGAGATGCCGGCAAGGACGACGGTGGCAGGACCGGTGAGCGAGCTCTTGCCGATGTCCATGACCGGGCGTCGGTTGGTCTCGGTGAAGTAGCCGGTCAGCTGCTGGATGAGAGCGGCCAGCACGATGCCGATCGCCACGGCGACGAGCGCGAGGATCCGCGGGTCGCCGTTCTTGGCCGCGATCGCCCCGTCGGTGACGCCGTCGAGGTCGGCGTACGACGACGGCAGATAGACGAACACGGCGACCGCGACGAGCGCGAGCGAGATCACCGCGGAGATGAAGAACCCGCGGTTGATCGCGGACATGCCGCTGCGGTCGGCGCGGCGCGGGGCCACGGCGAAGATGCCGATCATCGCCGTGATCACGCCGATCGCGGGCACGATCAGCGGGAAGGCGAGCCCGGAGTCACCGAAGGCCGCCTTGCCGAGGATCAGCGCGGCGACGAGGGTCACGGCATACGACTCGAACAGGTCGGCCGCCATGCCCGCGCAGTCGCCGACGTTGTCACCCACGTTGTCGGCGATGGTCGCGGCATTGCGCGGGTCGTCCTCCGGAATGCCCTGTTCGACCTTGCCGACCAGGTCGGCGCCGACGTCGGCGGCCTTGGTGAAGATGCCGCCGCCGACACGCATGAACATCGCGATCAGCGCGGCGCCGAGACCAAATCCTTCGAGCACCTTCGGCGCGTCGGCCGCGTACACCAGCACTACACAGGAGGCGCCCAGCAGACCGAGCCCCACCGTGAACATGCCGACGACGCCGCCCGTGCGGAAAGCGATCTTCATTGCTTTGTGCGAGACCGCGGTGAGATCCTTTTCCGGCTCTCCAGGCGCCGGAGTCGCTTCCCGTGCGGCTGCGGCGACACGCACATTGCTGCGCACGGCGAGCCACATGCCGATATAGCCGGTGGCCGCCGAGAACGCGGCGCCGATCAAGAAGAACACCGATCGGCCGATGCGCTGATTCCAGTCGTCCGCGGGCAGCAGCATGAGCAGGAAGAACACGGCGACGGCGAATACGCCGAGCGTGCGCAGCTGCCGGGCCAGATAGGCGTTGGCGCCTTCCTGGACGGCTGCCGCGATCTTCTTCATGCTGTCGGTGCCCTCGCCCGCCGCTAGCACCTGGCGTACCAGAACGCCGGCGACGACGAGCGCGGCCAGCGCGACGACCCCGATGACCGTCACGATGATCCGGTTGTCGTCGGTCAGTACTGCGGCTGCGAGGGTTGTGGGGTGGTCCAGCTGATGAGGGGTAGAAAGCCCCGCCATTCGTCCTCCTTGACGCTTGGGCTGAGCTCAAGATGTGGACGGATTCTAGGTACCGGAACCTGATCAAAACAGATGGCGGTAAGCGGAATTAGCCTTCTTGTGCCGTTCAGCAAATGATCGACGTCAAGCCACTGAACCCGAAAGTGCTAATGCCCTAAAACCGTTGACGTGAGCATTGACTCTTGATCGAATTATCGGGAGATTGATCGTGAATTCCTTCACGAATTCCCGGGCGTCGTCGGAGAAACGCGAAGGGGCCCTGCTGAGCAGGGCCCCTTCGCGATGAGGTGGGTTGTTCGGGTAGGCCGATCAGGTGAGCACCGCGGCCGGCGGTGTGGTCGGCCAGGTCATACGAATCAACCCGCCGTGCTCTCCTGCGGAGACCTCCACGTCGTCGACGAGGCCGCTGATGACCGCGAGGCCCATCTCGTCCTCCTCGGCCTCCACGTCGCCGTCGTCGCCCGCGGCACCGGGTGCCCGCTCGCCGGGAGCGGAGCGCGGCGCCTCGTCGCCGACCTCGATGGAGAACTGTTTCTCCTCCTCGATCAGCGACACCTTCACCGGCGCCGTGATGCCGACGCTCTGGTGCAGTCCGACGGCACGGGTGCAGGCCTCGCCGACGGCGAGCCTGACCTCGTCCAGGACGGCCTCGTCCACTCCGGCCCTGCGCGCCACCGCCGCCGCCACCAGTCGGGCGGTCCTGACGTGCTCGGGCAGCGCGCTGAAGCGGAGTTCAACGGTGGCCATGCATCCCCCTCCGAACTACGGGCGTGCTGTCCGGAGGACCGGGCCGCCGAAAGCCCGGTCCCCCTTCTCTTTCAACTTCTGCCGTACCGGGCACGCGCTGTGGCGGACCCTGGTGCGGTGATCAGTCGGTCGCCGCCACCGCTTCCTCGACCGAGGTGTGGATCGGGAACACCTTGGTGAGACCGGTGATGCGGAAGATCTTGAGAATGCGCTCCTGGTTGCAGACCAGGCGCAGGGAGCCCTCATGGGCACGCACACGCTTCAGGCCGCCGACCAGCACGCCGAGCCCGGTGGAGTCGAGGAAGTCCACGCCCTCCATGTCGACGACGAGGTGGAAACTCCCGTCGTTCACCAGCTCGACCAGCTGCTCGCGCAGCTTGGGCGCGGTATATACGTCGATTTCGCCACCGACCTCGACGACCGTACGATCGCCGACGGTACGGGTCGACAGGGACAGGTCCACGGATCCTCCAGCACCTTGCTAATCGAGCGGTCGCCCCTCGGGACACCTCGGCTTGAAGCCCCCAGGACGGTTCGCCAGCCGCGATGGCATTCAATCACTTACCGGCAGGCGTGCACGACGCCTTGGTCCCATTGTCCGTCACGCCAGTGACACACTCGGTGCCGATGGCCAAGAATCACCGATCCGATCGATCCCCGACGGGCCCCGTTTCCCGGGTGGACCCGGGCGCGGTGCTGGGCCGACTCGCCTCGGGGCCGAGCCGGGCTTCGCGCATCACTCATACGGAGCATGTGCCCCCGCGCGAGGGTCGCCATGCCGTCTGGCCGGACCGGATCCGCGCGGAGGTCATCGCCGCGGTACAGACGGCCGGAATCGAACATCCCTGGGCTCACCAGGCACGGGCCGCCGAGCACGCCCTCGACGGCGACTGCGTGGTCGTCGCCACGGGCACGGCGTCCGGCAAGTCCCTGGCCTACCTCGTACCGGTCCTCTCGACGCTCCTGGACGGTTCCGAGGCCCCCAACGGCCGTGGCGCCACCGCCCTCTACCTCGCTCCGACCAAGGCTCTTGCGGCGGACCAGTGCCGTTCGGTGAAGGAACTTTCACATCCGCTGGGCAATTCTGTACGGCCGGCCGTGTACGACGGCGATACTCCGTTCGAGGAACGGGAGTGGGTCCGCCAGTACGCCAACTACGTCCTCACCAACCCCGACATGCTGCACCGGGGCATACTCCCGTCCCACCCTCGCTGGTCCTCCTTCCTGAAGGCGCTGAAGTACGTCGTCATCGACGAGTGCCACACCTACCGCGGTGTCTTCGGCTCCCATGTCGCCCAGGTCCTGCGCCGCCTGCGCCGCCTGTGCGCCCGCTACGGCGCCTCTCCGGTCTTCCTGCTGGCCTCCGCGACCGCCGCCGAGCCCGCGGTGGCCGCCCGCCGCCTGACCGGCCTCCCGGTCGTCGAGGTCGCCGACGACGCCTCCCCACGCGGCGAACTGGTCTTCGCCCTCTGGGAGCCCCCGCTCACCGAGATGCAGGGCGAGAAGGGTGCCCCCGTCCGGCGTACGGCCACCGCCGAAACGGCCGACCTGCTCACCGATCTGGCGGTACAGGGCATCCGCTCGGTCGCCTTCGTACGCTCCCGGCGTGGCGCCGAGCTGATCTCGGTCATCGCCCAGGAACGCCTCGCCGAAGTGGACCGCTCGCTCGCCCGGCGTGTCGCGGCGTACCGGGGCGGCTATCTCCCCGAGGAACGCCGCGCCCTGGAGCAGGCCCTCCACTCCGGCGAGCTCCTCGGCCTCTCGGCCACCACGGCCCTGGAGCTCGGCATCGACGTCTCCGGCCTGGACGCCGTGCTGATCGCCGGATACCCGGGCACGCGCGCGTCCCTGTGGCAGCAGGCGGGCCGGGCCGGTCGCTCCGGGCAGGGCGCGCTGGCCGTCCTGGTCGCCCGCGACGACCCCCTGGACACCTACCTCGTCCACCACCCCGAGGCCCTGTTCGACCGTCCGGTGGAGTCGACGGTCCTCGACCCCGACAACCCGTACGTCCTGGCCCCGCACCTGTGCGCGGCCGCCGCGGAAATCCCGCTGACGGACGAGGACCTGGCGCTGTTCGGCCCGGAAGCCGAGGGGCTGCTGCCGCAGTTGGAGGCCGCGAAGCTGCTGCGCCGCCGTACGAAGGCCTGGCACTGGACACGCCGGGAACGGGCCGCCGACCTGACCGACATCCGCGGTGAGGGCGGCCGCCCGGTCCAGGTCGTCGAGTCCGGGACGGGACGGCTGCTCGGCACGGTGGACGCGGGCGCCGCGCACAGCACCGTGCACGAGGGCGCGGTCCATCTGCACCAGGGCCGCACGTATCTCGTCCGCTCCCTCGACCTGGAGGACTCGGTCGCCCTGGTCGAGGAGGCCGCCCCGCCGTATTCGACGGTCGCCCGGGACACGACCGCGATCGCCGTCCTGGAGACGGACATCGAGGTCCCGTGGGGCGACGGGCGCCTCTGCTACGGCTCCGTCGAAGTCACCAACCAGGTGGTCTCCTTCCTGCGGCGCCGGCTCATCACCGGCGAAGTGCTGGGCGAGACGAAACTCGACCTCCCTCCTCGTACGCTGCGCACCCGCGCCGTGTGGTGGACGGTCACCGAGGACCAGCTGGACGAGGCCCGGATCACCCCGGAGATCCTCGGCGGCGCCCTGCACGCCGCCGAGCACGCGTCCATCGGCCTGCTCCCCCTCTTCGCGACCTGCGACCGCTGGGACATCGGCGGCGTGTCGATCCCGCTCCACCCCGACACACTGCTCCCCACGGTCTTCGTCTACGACGGCCACCCGGGCGGCGCGGGCTTCGCCGAGCGCGCCTTCCGCACGGCGCGTTCCTGGCTCACCGCCACCCGCCAGGCCATCGCCTCCTGCGAGTGCGACGCCGGCTGCCCGTCCTGCATCCAGTCCCCCAAGTGCGGCAACGGCAACGATCCGCTGCACAAGAGGGGGGCGGTGCGGTTGCTGACGGTGCTGTTGCGGGGGGCGCCAGAGGGGGAGGGAGACCTGGCGGGGGGTGGGACGCCCGTTGGGGGTGGGCGTGCGCCGACTGGGGGTGGGAGTGCCCCGGCTGAGGGTGGGAGGGCCCCGGCTGGGGATCAGGTCCCGCCTAGTGGGGGTGCGGGCTCCCCGGCTGGGGGTGGGGTTACGCCAACCGGGAGTGCGGACGCCCCAGCTGAGGATGGGGTTACGCCAACCGGGAGTGCGGACGCCCCAGCTGGAGATGGAGTTACGCCAACCGGGAGTGCGAGCGCCCCGGCTGAGTTTGGCGTTACGCCAACTGAGGGCGGGGTTACCCCGGTCGGCGACGGCGTTGCCCCAGCCGGGAGGCCGGTCAAGACGCCGGCGTCGGCGGGGCCGCACCCTCAGGGCCGAACGGCGGAGGCGACGGCGGGGGCCCAGCCGGCGGAAGCGCCGTCGGCAGGGCCGGGCCCGCAGGTCCCGCCCGCGCCCTGACCTCTGCCGCGAACGGCCCCCGGCCCGACGCCGCCGTCACGTCCGAGACCTCACCCACCACTTCGCACCGCACGAGCCGCACACCCTGCGCCCGAGCCACCCGCTCGGCCCGGCCACAGGCCGCCGCACCGCCCTCCGCCCAGTGGTCGGCCGCCGCAAGCGCCGCGAGATCCGCACCGCCGGCCGCATGGTGCCGGGTAACGGCCGCTTGTCCCAGGGCAAGTACCGCGCCGAAGACGACGCAGAGCACGGCGATGACACTGACGCTCCAGACGGTGGCGGAACCTCGGTCGGAGCGAGGGCGGGCGGCGGGTTCCCGGGCCCTGTGCCGACCGATGGCGGGCTTCCGGTCAGTACACCAGTCGGTGCGGGAGCCCAAGCCATGCTCGGCGCCGGGGTCGGAGGCGTAGGCGTGGGCGTGGGCGTGGCCAGAGCGTCGACCGCCCGCTGCCACGCCAGGACGTCGACCGCCCGCTGCCACGCCAGGACGTCGACCGCCTGCCGCCGCACCGGAACTCCGACCTCCCGCCACCGCGCCGGACCCCCGACCGCCCACCGCCACACCGGGGCATCGGTCGCCCACCGCCACACCGGGACATCGGTCGCCCGCCACCTCGTGACCAAGGCGTCGGTCGGCGACAGAACCCCGGCCCGCTGCGAAACCTCCGTTCATGTCCCCGCCCCCACGCTCTCCTCCGCCGCCGCCACGGCCTCCTCCCGTACCTCGAAGGGGAGCCCGCGCAGCAACGACCGCTGGGCCACTACGACCACGCGAACCTCGCCCCCTTCCCGCTCGACCGTGACCCTCGCGCCACGCGGTGCCGCCTCACGGGTCACCTCGATGACCGCGTCGGCCGGATCCTGCCGGGCTGCCGCGCGGGCGCCCGTCCGGGCCGCGTCCACACACTGGATCTGCGCGGCCATCACGAGCAGCCCCCACACCAGCGCCATCGCGAACATCACCAGCACGGGCAGCACCACAGCCGACTCCGCCGTCACGAACCCCCGGTCCGACGCCCACGCCGACACCCGGGACGCCCCTCGCTCACCCTCGCCCTCACATCCGCGCATCGAGCGCCTGCTTAACGATGGCCTGCAACTCCGCGCTGACCTCCCCGCTCGTCACGACCTTGTAGAGCACCACGGCGAACGCCACCGCCGCGACGATCCCCATCGCGTACTCGGAGGTGACCATCCCCGCATCCCTCCGCGCCCCGCGCACCCTGCACACCAGCGCGGGCATCCGCGCCTCTACTGCCTTGTACATCTCAACCCCCGTGATTCTCAGTCCTGTTGAAACCAGCTGCTGAACCAGCTGTTGAAACGTCTGCCGTCGAACTTCGGCTGCCGAAGTCCTGTTGCTGACCGGCTGCTGCCGAGCTTCCGAACTCCAAGCTCGAACTCCATGTCCTCTTCCTGCGGCCGTTGCCGCCCTCACCCGTCACCCCGTCACCGCGTCACCCACCACCCCCTCCCAGCACTCCCCCCGCGAGCCCGATCACCACCGGCGCGACACCGACCGAGATGAACGCGGGCAGGAAGCACAGCCCCACCGGCGCGCTGACCATGACGGCCGCCCGCCTGGCCCGTTCCGTCGCGGCGCGCGTCCAGCCGGCGCGAGCCTCCGAGGCGAGCCGCGCGGCCGGTCCGGCCGCCGGAAGCCCCGACACATCGGCTCGTTCCAGCAGCCGCGCCAACGCCGCGGCCCCCGGCATCGAGGCCAACCGCTGCCACGCCTCACCCGGTTCACCACCGAGCCGCACCTCCGCCGCACCTCGCGCCAGCGCGTCCCCGACAGGACCGCCCAAGGCCTCGCCAACGGCCTGCGCCGCGATGACCGGACCGGCACCCGCCGCGATGCAGGCCGCCAGCAGATCGGCGGCGAGCGGAAGCTGCCGAGCCACCTCACCGACGTCGAGCTCCTCCTCGACGCCGACGGCACCCTGCCGACGCCGCCACAGCCCCAGCCCTCCGGCGACGACCAGCCCCACCGCCAACCCGGCGACACCACCGACCAGCACCCAGCCCGCGCCCACGACCGCCACCATGGGCAGCCCTTGCCGCACGCCCTGCCGGACGTCGAACCGTCGGCGTTTCGGCGTCCCCTCGGTGCCCGGCATCAACTCGGCCAGCCGCCGCCGGACCCTCCGTTCTCGCCGTGCCGCCACAGGCCACCGCAACAGCCACCCCACGACCAGCACCGCCCCCAGGGCCACCCCCAGCCTGTGGAAAACTTCCGCACTCACTCCGACACCTCCCTCTCCCGACCCGCGCAGTTCCACAACGCCGGCACCCCTCTCCCTCACAGCCCCTCCCGATCACGCCCACACTCAGCCCGCCCCCTCACACCGCCCCCTCACACCGCCCGCTCACACCGCCTCCGCTCCCCGCACGATCCGCAGCGCCCACCACATCCCCAGCCCCTCAAGCACCCCGCCGACCACCAGGCAGGCAAGCCCCGCCCCGGTATGCAGCAGCACACGCAGCGGGTCAGCCCCCATGGCGGCACCGAGCAACAACCCCAGGACCGGCAACCCCGCGAGCATCACCACCGTCGACCGAGCACCCGCCAACTGAGCACGCAGGTCGGCGCGTTGGTCCCGCTCCGCACGCAACGCTCCTTCCAGCCGGTCGAGTCCGGCCGCGAGCCCCGCGCCCTGGTCCACAGCCACCCGCCAGCACGCCGCCAGCCCCGACAGTCCCTCCGCTCCCGGCTGCCGTGCCGCGGAGGCGAGCGCGACCGGCACATCCCCGCCGAACCGCGCCGCCGCCAGCACCGCGGCCTGCGCCTCGCCGAGCCCGCCGGAGTCCCGCGCGGCCCGCAGCAACGCCTCACCCGGCTGCCGCCCGGCCCGCACCTCCCCGGCAAGCGCCCCGCACAAGGCGATCACCGCGTCGCCGCGGCACTCCCGTGCCCGCCGCGCCTCGCGGGCCAGCCGCACCTTGCGCAGCAACGGCACCCCGGCCGCCCCCGCGACGACCGGCAGCACCGACGACCCGAGAACGCCCAGCACCAGCCCCACAGCCGGCGCCCACCACTCGGCCCGTAACCGCCCCCACAGCCGCCGCAGCTCACCGGCCAACCGCCGCCAGTCGGGCGGCCCGGCTCCCACCGCCCCACCTCCCGCAAGCAACAACTCCGCCCGCCGCGCCCCGGAATTCCACCCACCCAGCAGCCAGACCGCCGCCCCGAGACACACCACAGCGGCGCCCAGCGACATCTCACCCATTCAGCCCACCGAACCCCTCACCATCGCTCACCGAACGCCGCACGCCACCGCCCCCATAGCGATCACCGAACCCGTCGCGATCACCCGGCCCGCCCCGATCACCGAACCCGTCGCGATCACCCGGCACAGCACGCGCCCGCAGAGCAGCGCCATCGAGTACGCCACCGACGCCCCCGCCACGAGCACCGAACCCGCCACCCTCGCCCAGCCCGTCGCTCGCGTCCGGCCCGTCACAGTCACCCGACCCGCCACGCTCACCCGGCCCGTCGCGCCCGCCCGGCCCGCCACACTCACCCAGCCCGCCCCGATCACCCACCCCACTCACGCCGCCGCGCAACTCACCGCTCTCCCCCCGAAGCAACCCCCTCAGCCGCTCCCACCCCCGCTCGGCCACGAACGCCTCCGCGCCCCACCGCAGCGCCGGCACGGTCCGCACCAGGCCCGACGGATCCCTCTCCAGCACATGGATCTCAGCGATCCGCCGCCGCCCGGTCCGGTCGCGCACGAGGTGGAGTACGACCGACAGCGCAGCCGCCAGCTGGCTGTGCAGCGCGGCCCGGTCGAGCCCGGCCGCGGTGCCGAGCGCCTCCAGCCGGGTCGGCACGTCGGCAGCCGTATTCGCGTGGACGGTCCCGCAGCCTCCTTCGTGGCCGGTGTTCAACGCGGCAAGAAGATCCACCACTTCAGGCCCACGCACCTCGCCCACGACCAGCCGGTCCGGCCGCATTCGCAGGGCCTGCCGGACCAGGTCCTCAAGGGTGACGAGCCCGGCGCCCTCCTGGTTGGCGGGTCGACTCTCCAGCCGTACGACATGCGGATGGTCCGGCCTGAGCTCCGCCGAGTCCTCCGCGAGCACGATCCGCTCGCCCTCCCCGACCAGCCCGAGCAGCGCACTCAGCAACGTCGTCTTGCCACTGCCGGTCCCGCCGCTCACCAGAAAGGACAGCCGCGCGTCGACCAACGCCCGCAGCACCCGGTCCCCACCCGACGGCACCGTGCCCGCAGCGACCAACTCGTCGAGCGTGAAGGCCCTCGGCCGGACGACCCGCAGCGACAGGCAGGCACAGCCGACGGCGACCGGTGGCAGCACCGCGTGCAGCCGCGTCCCGTCGGGCAGCCGAGCGTCCACCCAGGGCCGTGCGTCGTCCAGCCGCCGCCCGGCCACCGCGGCGAGGCGTTGCGCCAGGCGTCGTACGGCCGCCGCGTCGGGGAAGGACACGGAGGTCAGCTCCAGGCCGCCGCCCCGGTCCACCCAGACCCGGTCCGGCGCCGACACCAGCACGTCGGTCACCGACGGATCGGCGAGCAGCCGCTCCAGCGGCCCACTCCCGACCAGCTCGGACCGCAACTGCTCGGCCGCGCCGAGTACTTCGGCGTCGCCCAGTACCCGCCCCTGCTCCCGCAGAGCCTGCGCCACGCGTGCGGGCGTCGGCTCGGCCCCGCTCTCGGCCAGCCACTGCCGCACCCCGTCAAGCAGCCCGGCCGGCATGCCCGCCCCTGCCGCCGCCCCGTCCGAAGCCCACCGCACAGCCGACGGACCTGCCGCACGACCACTTGCCCGACCAGCCTGATCGGCCGACTCCCGCCGTGCAGCGGCCGTCCGCACCGTGCCGCCCGACTGCGGCCCTACAGCCGCCACACGCGCCACGCCGTCCAACTCCTGCCCGCGCTCCCGCTCCCGCTCCTGCTCCCGCCCGCGCTCCCGCTCCTGCTCCCACTCCCACTCCCGCTCCTGCTCCTGCTCCTGCTCCTGCTCCCACTCTCGCTCTCGCTCTCGCTCCACAGCCTCCGTTCTCACCACCTGGCCCGCCCCCCGCCGCGCAACCGCACAGCCACCCGGTCCGTCCGACGCCCATCGCGGCGTGGCCGTACGCGACCTGCCGTTCGCCGTCCCGCCCGCAGTCCCGCCCGACCTCGACCGCTCCGGCGCTGCCCGCACCGAACCAGCCTCGCCACCGCTCACCCGGTCGAGCCCCGAACCCGTACTCATGCCGCCCTCGCTTCGAGCAAGGCGTGCTCCCAGAACTCCCGGCAGAACCGTGCGAGCGGCCCCCGCCCCACCGCGCCCGGCGGCGCCTTGCTCTCGTGCGGCCGCAGCAGTCCCGACTCGACCGGCACCTCGCCCACCAGCGGCAGTTCCAGCAGGCGGGCCACCTCGCGGTCGTCGAGTCCGGGCGCGTACGGCCCGCGTACGGCCACCCGCAGGTCCCGTAGGACCATCCGGACCGCGGATGCCACCTGCCGGGCCGCGGCGACGGCGCGCAGTTCGGCGGGGACCACGAGGATCCCGACGTCGAGCTGGGCGAGGGCCTCCGCGACCCCGTCGTCGATACGGCGGGGCAGGTCGACGACGACCGTGCCGCCCCGGCGTCGGGCCGCGGCGAGCACCGCTCGCATCGCCTGCGGCGGGACGGCGAGGCAGTCGCCGCGATCCCAGCTGAGGACCCGCAGGGCGTGCAGTTTCGGCAGCGACTCCTCCAGGGCGCCGCTGCCGAGCCGTCCGCGCGAGCCGGCGAACGCGGGCCAGCGCAGCCCCTCGGTCGCCTCGCCGCCGAGCAGGACGTCGAGTCCGCCGCCCAGCGGATCGGCGTCCACGAGCAGCGTGCGCAGCCCTTCACGCGCGGCGGTGACGGACAGGGCGCATGCGAGCGTGGACGCTCCGGCCCCGCCACGGCCGCCGATGACCCCGACGGTGAGGGCGGGCCGGCCGACGCCTTCGGCGACGTCGGCGATGCGGTCGACCAGCCACTGCTCTCCGTCGGGCAGCATCAGGACGTGATCGGCGCCGATCTCGACGGCTCGGCGCCAGACCCCCGAGTCGTCCTGGTCCCGGCCGACGAGCACCACTCCGCGCCTGCGTCCGGCTCCGCGCACGCGGCGTGCCGCGTCGTCGCCGACCAGGACGAGCGGCGCGGCCTCCCAATTGCCTCTGGGCTCGGGTACCCCGTGGTGGACCTCGGGTGTGGCTCCGGCCGCCGCGCACAGGCGCAGCAGGTCGTCGAGCAGTTCGGCATCTTCCGTGACGATCAACGGCTTGCCCGGCCGCCCGGAGGCGGTGGGCGGTGGATCGTGTGTGACGGCTGCGGCCACTGTTTCCATCCCCCTTCGCTGCATCACTCGCGCAGCCCTGCGGCCCGCGAATCCCAAACGTGTGAAGAACCGGCAAGCGGCCTCCATATGAACGGCCGATACGAACCGGCCAAACACGCCCGACTAACCAGAACCGGCCATGAAGTCGGCCCGTGCCGGACGCACTGGAATCACGGTGCAGCGATCCCGGAAATCGTGTGGATCTTGGTCGATAACTGTGGACAACCCGGTGGTTGTGAATATCGCCATCACCCATACCGGTGACCCCCGCACCGACCCCTGTGCGACTCCCGCAGAGCAGCGCGATGACTACACACAGTCACGGATCACGGGCATGCCTGTCGGGCGGCCGCAGCCGCCTCGCTTCGGCCCTGCGGCCGTACTGGGAAGAGAAAAACCACCCCGGACATGCGACGACCCCCGCCGGGGGGGAGAGCGGGGGTCGTCTCCACGGCCGACTCGGGGGGGGAGGAGTCGGACCGGGTTAGCACGGTCGCGAACGATCCGTGACTTCCATGGTGTACCCGAGAGCCCTCTCAGGCAAACCCACGCGCCCACCTTACGCCGAATGGGCTGCCCCTATGCTCAGGGTCGTGGAAAACCACTCCTTGCCCCGCACAGCGGCCTTCTTTGACCTGGACAAGACGGTCATTGCGAAGTCGAGCACGCTCACGTTCAGCAAGTCGTTCTACCAAGGCGGTCTGATCAACCGCAGGGCCGCCTTGCGGACCGCATATGCCCAGTTCGTCTTCCGCGTCGGCGGCATGGACCATGCCCAGATGGAGCGCACACGCGAGTACCTCTCCGCGCTCGTCCGCGGCTGGAACGTCCAGCAGGTCAAGGAGATCGTCGCCGAGACACTGCACGACCTGATCGACCCGATCATCTATGACGAGGCCGCGTCCCTCATCGAGGAGCACCACACGGCAGGGCGCGACGTCGTCATCGTGTCCACGTCGGGCGCCGAGGTGGTCGAGCCCATCGGCGAGTTGCTCGGCGCCGACCGCGTGGTGGCCACGCGCATGGTCGTGGGCGACGACGGCTGCTTCACCGGCGAGGTGGAGTACTACGCCTACGGCCCGACGAAGGCCGAGGCGATCAAGGAACTGGCCGCGTCCGAGGGGTACGACCTCTCCCGTTGCTACGCCTACAGCGACTCGGTAACCGACCTGCCGATGCTTCAGTCCGTCGGCCTCCCGCACGCCGTGAACCCCGACCGCGCGCTGCGTCGTGAGGCACTCGCGCGCGGGTGGCCGATTCTCGACTTCCACCGCCCGGTCCGGCTCAAGCAGCGGCTCCCCTCGTTCTCCGTACCGCCGCGCCCCGCCCTCCTGGCGGCGGCCGCCATAGGAGCCGCCGCGGCGACCGCGGGCCTCGTCTGGTACGCGAGCCGGCGCCGTACGGCACTTGCCTGACCTGCAGTTCCCGGATTTCGTCCGCCTTGTTCGACGGACCGGTGCCCGTTTGTCACCTTTTTGAGAGTAAAAGTAAAGAACTGCAGCGAGGGCTTCCGCTTGGTTGTGTCCTGGAGTACAAAGGACTCAACGGCCCGCGAGACCAAGGACATCCGAGAGGATCACCTTTAATACGCATTTGGCCCCACGGACCGAGCATGAACATTGGGCACCCACGCGACGTCGACCCGTCGATTACGGGCCAGCCGCACCAGGTGACGGGCAAAGTTCCCGACCTGATGGGCAACATATTCGAGGACGCTTGGTAACCCGGTGAACATGCCAGCGGCGGTACGAATCCTCGTACCGCCGCAACTTATGCGATGAGCCCCTGCGCGGGGGCTTTTTTTCGCGCCTTACGACTTTCAAGCAGCCTCACGACGCCCCACGCGCGCGTGCATCCCTTCGCCCCGCGCGCGTGCGTGACATGCCGCCCCGCGCGCGTGCGTCACGCCGCCCCGCGCTGCAGCGCCTCGCACACAGCCGTCGATTCACGCGCCCCGAGCGCGATCGCCTTGCCACAGTGGGCGATCCAGGCGGCCATGCCTTCGGGCGCGCCGGAGACATAGCCGTCGAGCGCCGCCAGATAGGCCGCGCGGCCCAGTTCGGCGTGACCGACCTCGGCAGCACAGACGGACTTCGGGTCGAGGCCGCTGCCCACGAGGACGATGCGCTCGGCCGCGCGCGCGACCAGGCCGTTGCGGGAGGTGAAGGGGCGCAACGCGAGAAGCTCGCCGTGCACGACGGCGGCCGTCACCAAGGCGGGCGCCGAACCTCCGGCGATGATCAGCTCGGACAGCCCCTCCAGACGGCCGTGCACCTCCGCCGCGCTCGGCGGCGGCAGCTCGACCAGCGGCTCGTCGACCGGCTCGCCCTCCTGGCGTGGACGCCCGACCGTGTCGTCGTTGCTCGCCGCCGCGACCAGGTGCAGTCGGGCCAGTACCCGAAGCGGTGACTGCCGCCAGATGGACAGCAGTTGGCCCGCCTCGGCGGTCAGCCGCAGGGCCGCACCCACGACGCGCGCCTCGTCGTCACCGCTGAAGTCGGTACGCCGGCGGACCTCTTCGAGTGCCCAGTCGGCGCCCGACAACGCCGCGGAACCACGGGCGCCGCGCAGGGCCGCCTCGGAGGTGATCTCGTTGCTGCGACGCCGCATGATCCGGTGGCCGTACACCCGGTCCACGGCCTTGCGCACGGACTCCACGGACTCGGGCACACCCGGCAGCGACCCGAGGGCCGCGAGCGGATCGGCGGTCGCGCCTGTCGTACTCATGAGTACGACATTACGCGCCCACGCGCCACACGGCCGCCGCCACCCTCCGCCCGACCGCCGACCCCTCGGGCTTCGCCCTGTTCGATGACTCGCACCCCTCGATCGAGTGGCCTACTTCACGCACGTCTGCCACATACAGCTATCGCGGCACTACCCTTCGTGAACATGAAAATTGCTTTCGTGGGCAAGGGCGGCAGCGGCAAGACGACCCTGTCCTCCCTGTTCATCCGTCGGCTCGCCGCGGCAGGCGCACCGGTCGTCGCCGTCGACGCCGACATCAACCAGCACCTGGGAGCCGCGCTCGGGCTCGACGAGACGGAGACCGCCGCGCTGCCCGCGATGGGTGAGCAGCTGTCGCTGATCAAGGACTATCTGCGCGGCTCCAATCCGCGGATCACCTCGGCCCGGACGATGATCAAGACGACACCGCCCGGCGAGGGCTCGCGGCTGCTGCGGGTGTGCGACCCCAATCCGGTGTACGACGCCTGCGCCCGGCCGGTGGAACTCGACGGCGGCGCCGTCCGTTTGATGGTCACCGGCCCCTTCACGGACTCCGATCTGGGGGTCGCCTGCTACCACTCCAAGACGGGGGCGGTGGAGCTGTTCCTGAACCACCTGGTGGACGGCCCCGACGAGTACGTCGTGGTCGACATGACGGCGGGCTCGGACTCCTTCGCCTCCGGCATGTTCACCCGCTTCGACATCACGTTCCTCGTCGCCGAGCCGACCCTGAAGGGAGTCTCCGTCTATCGCCAGTACAAGGAGTACGCCCGCGACTTCGGCGTCGTCCTGAAGGTCGTCGGCAACAAGGTGCAGGGTCAGGACGACCTCGACTTCCTCCGCGCCGAGGTCGGGGACGACCTGCTGGTGACCGTCGGGCACTCGAACTGGGTGCGCGCCATGGAGAAGGGACGCCCGCCCCGGTTCGAGCTCCTGGAGGACGCCAACCACCTCGCCCTGCGCCGACTGCACACGGCCGTGGACGCCACGTACGAGCTGCGGGACTGGGAGCGCTACACCCGCCAGATGGCGCACTTCCACCTGAAGAACGCCCAGTCCTGGGGGAACGAACGCACCGGGGCCGACCTGGCAGCACAGATCGACCCCGGATTCGTCCTGGACGAGAGTGTCGTCGCCGGTACCGAAGACAACTCCCGTCTGACTGCTACCGCTTGACCGCCGGCGCCCCGGGCGCTCCCTTCGGGGCCGGGGCCGGGTGTCCCGACAGGAAGGACGCCCAGCCCTGCTTCGGGGCCTCGCCGACGCCCAGCGTGCGCAGCTTCTTCAGGGTTGCCGGGTCCTGGGCGTCGAGCCAGTCGGCGAGTTGCCGGAAGGAGACGCAGCGCACGTCGGGCTTGTTGCAGACGGCCTCGACGACCTCCTCGACGGCGCGCATGTAGGTGCCGCCGTTCCAGGACTCGAAGTGGTTGCCGATGATCAGGGGCGCGCGGTTGCCCAGGTAGGCGCGGTGGAAGCCCAGGAGGAGGCCGTCCCGCATCTGGTCGCCCCAGAAGTCGTGCTTGGCGGGGTCGCCCTGGCTCGTGGTGCCCGACTGGTTGACCATGAAGTTGTAGTCCATGGTGAGCTGCTCGTAGGAGTGTCCGGGGAACGGCACGAGCTGCATCGACAGGTCCCACAGGCCCCCCTTCTTCGCGGGCCAGACCTGGTTGTTGACACCGCTGGAGTCATAGCGGAATCCCATCTCGTGGGCGGCCTTGACGAAGTTCTTCTGGCCCTCCAGACAGGGCGTGCGCGCGCCGATGAGCTCCTTGTCGTAGTCGAAGGGCAGGGGTGCCGCCTTCAGGCCGGTGGTGGTCTTCCAGGACTTCACGAACCGCTTCGCCTGGACGATCTCGTCCTTCCAGTCCGCCACCGACCATTCGCCGACTCCGCCTCCCTTGCCGCAGAAGTGGCCGTTGAAGTGGGTTCCGATCTCGTTGCCCTCCAGCCAGGCCAGCCGTAGCTGCTTCGCGGTGGCGGCGATGCCCGCCTCGTCGTTGAAGCCGATGTCGGAGCGGCCCGGGGAGTGCTGCGGCGGGCGGTACAGGTCGCGCTTGCGGTCCGGCAGCATGTACACGCCGCTGAGGAAGTACGTCATCGTCGCGTTGTTCGCCTTGGCGACCGCACGGAAGTGGGAGAACAGCTTCTGGCTGTCCTCGCCGGCGCCGTCCCACGAGAACACCACGAACTGCGGCGGCTTCTGACCGGGCTTGAGTCGCTCGGGTCTGGACAGGTGCGGCTGGGCCCCGGTGTACGCGGTGGAGCCGTCGCCGATCAGGCGGACCACGCGCTTGGGCGTGCCGGGCGCCGCCGGCTTCGCCTTCTGGGGTCCGGGTCCGGGCAGCCCCTGCCGGGTCGTGTCGGTGCCGGACGTGCAGCCGGCGAGGGATGCGGCGCAGACCGCGGCGATCGCGGTACCCGCCGCGATCCTGTGCGCCCCGACGAGCCTGCACGTCGCGGCGATCCTGCTGGGGGCGGCGGCCCTGCTGGGCGCGGCGGTCCTGCGGGTGGCGGCCATGTTCCGTCCACCTTCTTCCTTCTCTCGGGAGCCGACGGCGCCGCCAAGATCGCATGGGACCGAGAAGGAATTAGTACGACAAGCCGACTAATTAGTCACATCACTCTTTGGGGGGATTCATTAGTCCATTTGCTCGGAAAATCTATTCCAGCCCTTTACTCTGCATTACGATCCGTTTACTGACTGTTGATGCATCCCGCCGCTGCATGCCGTGACCACACGGCCGCGACCCGACCCCTCGCCAGAGCGGGGGACCACCAGATCCGCGACCGCGCTGCCCCGGAGGAGACGGGAACATGTCCACCTGCGTCCCCACCCGCGCCGACGACCCGAGTCGGGCGGAGCACACCCACGAACCCCACAGCCCACCGCCGACCCGGCCCCGCCGTCCCCGCATCGCGGGCGCCGACCTGTCGGCCTCGATCGCGGTCTTCCTGATCGCACTCCCGCTGTCCCTCGGTATCGCCCTCGCCACCGGCGCGCCCCTCCAGGCCGGCCTCGTCGCCGCCGCCGTGGGAGGCCTCGTCGCCGGCTGGCTCGGCGGCTCCCCGCTCCAGGTCAGCGGCCCCGCCGCCGGCCTCACCGTGGTCACCGCCGACCTCATCCATCAGTACGGCTGGCGCACGACCTGCGCCGTCACCGTCCTCGCCGGACTCGCCCAACTCGGCCTGGGCTCCCTGCGCGTGGCGCGCGGCGCACTCGCCGTGAGCCCCGCCATCGTGCACGGCATGCTCGCCGGCATCGGCGTCACCATCGCCGTCGCCCAGCTGCACATCGTCGTCGGCGGCACCCCGCAGAGCTCCGTCCTCGACAACCTCCGCGCACTGCCCGCCCAGTTGGCCGAGGTACGGCCCGCCACCGTCTCGGTGAGCGCGCTGACCCTGGCCCTGCTGCTGCTCTGGCCACGGATTCCCGGCCGGGCCGGACGCCTGCTGCACAAGGTGCCGGCCGCGCTCGTCGCCGTCACGGGCGCCACCTCGGCCGCCTCGCTCGCCGACCTGACCCTGCCCAAGGTGGACCTGCCGTCCTGGCGCAGCCACGCCCTGGCCGGACTGCCGGAAGGCCCGGTGCTGGGCCTGATCGCCGCCGTGCTGACCACCACCCTGGTGTGCAGCGTGCAGTCGCTGCTCGGCGCGGTCGCCGTGGACAAGATGGTGGCCTCGCGTCCCGGCCTGCCCGCCCGCGTCGGGCGCTCGCACCTGGACCGCGAACTGCTCGGACAGGGCGCCGCCAACATCGTCTCCGGCACACTCGGCGGGCTGCCCGTAGCCGGCGTGGCCGTGCGGAGTGCGGCGAATGTGCAATCCGGCGCCATCAGCCGGAACTCCACGATGCTGCACGGCGTTCTCGTAGTAGTCGCCGCGCTGCTGATGGTCCCGATCCTGGAGCTCATCCCGCTCGCCTCGCTCGCCGCCCTGGTGATGGCCGTCGGCATCCAGATGGTGTCCCTGCACCACATCCGCACGGTGACCCGCCACCGAGAAGTGCTGGTCTACGCCGTCACCACCCTCGGCGTAGTGATCTTCGGCGTCCTGGAGGGCGTGGCACTCGGGATCGCCATGGCCGTCGCCGTCGCCCTGCACCGCCTCACCCGCACCCGGATCACGCATGACGAGAAGGAAGGAGTCCATCACGTACACGTACGAGGTCAGCTGACGTTCCTCGCGGTGCCACGGCTCAGCCGGGCCCTGCATCTCGTACCCCAAGGCGCCCACGCCGTCGTGGAGTTGGACGGGTCCTTCATGGACCACGCGGCGTACGAGTCACTGCAGGACTGGCAGAACACACACACCGCGCGCGGCGGCGCCGTGGAGCTGGTCGGCCGCAGAGCCGGAGTCCGGATCGGTGAACCCACCACGCCGATCGGCCTCCATCTCGACGCCGGCAACGTCACGGCCGGGTCGGCCTACTGCCGGTGCCACCCCTGGACGCCCTGGCGCAACCACCAGTGCGAGATCCCGGAGTCCCCCACGTCCCGCGACGGACGCGACGGACCCTCGGGGCAACCCGGGGAAGCGCAGGCGCCCGACACCGGAGACACGGATCGGTCCGGCACGCCTCGCGCCACCGAGGCATCCGGCACCACGAGCGAAGTCGACACGCACAACGACGGGTCTGCGTCCGGCAGTGCCGTCAGCAGGTCCGGCGACGCCGAAGGGGTCAGCGGCTCCGGCTCGGGCCGTCCCGGCGAGGGCAGAGCCGACACCTCCGGTGCAGCGGACGCGAGCCGGCCGAGCGCGCATCAACTGGCCCGTGGCATCAGCGCGTTCCAGCGCAACACCGCACCCCTGGTGCGTGGCGAGCTGGCACGGCTGGCACGGGAGGGGCAGCAGCCGTCCCAGCTGTTCCTCACCTGCGCGGACTCACGTGTGGTCACATCGATGATCACCTCCAGTGGTCCCGGCGACCTGTTCGTGGTGCGCAACGTGGGCAACCTCGTTCCGCTGCCCGGCCAGGAGAGCGGGGACGACTCGGTGGCGGCGGCCATCGAGTACGCGGTGGATGTGCTGGAGGTTCGGTCGATCACGGTGTGCGGGCACTCCGGGTGCGGGGCCATGCAGGCGCTGCTCACCTCCGAGCCGGGCGGCCCGGGGACCCCGCTCCGGCGGTGGCTGCGGCACGGGCAGCCCAGTCTGGAGCGGATGTCCGACGAGAAGCGGCGGGCCCGCCTCGCCGGGCGGGCGCCGGCCGACACGGTCGAGCAGCTCTGTCTGACCAACGTGGTCCAGCAGTTGGAGCATCTGCGCGCCCATGAGTCGGTGGCCCGGGCCCTGCGGGCGGGGGCACTGGAACTGCACGGGATGTACTTCCACGTGGGCGAGGCACAGGCGTACCTGCTCACCGAGGGGGACGGAGACGAGGTGTTCGACGACGTGGGGGTGGCCAACCTGTCCGCATGAGACGGGGCGGCGCCTCCCTGGCGCCGCCCCTCCCCGGCATCGCCCCTCCCCGGCATCGCATCTCCCCAGAGGCCGGCATTTCGCCTGGCGCCGCCTTTCCCTTGGCGTGGCGTTTCACCTGCGCTCGGACGAAATGTGAAAGGGATTACAGACCTGAACCAGGTCCGTCCGACGTCCGTGGGAACGGATGACCCCGGCGCCGGACGCGGCTCCGGATCCGCCCCCACCGACAGGTCTAAACCAATTTTCCGTCGACCCTTGTCATCGGGCCCCCGGGTCTGATGAGCTGTGGCCTGGGACACAACGGACACCCTGGGAAAGGGAGATGTCGTGAGCAACGAAAGCCTGGCCAACCTGCTGAAGGAAGAGCGCAGGTTCGCACCCCCCGCCGACCTGGCCGCCGATGCCAACGTCACGGCGGAGGCGTATGAACAGGCCAAGGCTGACAGGCTCGGCTTCTGGGCCGAGCAGGCCCGTCGGCTGACCTGGGCCAAGGAGCCGACGGAGACGCTGGACTGGTCGAACCCGCCGTTCGCGAAGTGGTTCAAGGACGGCGAGCTCAATGTCGCGTACAACTGCGTGGACCGGCATGTCGAGGCCGGGCACGGCGACCGGGTCGCCATCCACTTCGAGGGCGAGCCCGGCGACAGCCGCGCGGTCACCTACGCCGAGCTCAAGGACGAGGTCTCCAAGGCGGCCAACGCGCTGCTGGAGCTCGGGGTGCGGAAGGGCGACCGGGTCGCCGTCTACATGCCGATGATCCCGGAGACGGCGATCGCGATGCTGGCCTGCGCCCGGATCGGCGCCGCGCACTCCGTCGTCTTCGGCGGGTTCTCGGCGGACGCCCTCGCCACCCGTATCCAGGACGCGGACGCCAAGGTCGTCATCACCTCCGACGGCGGCTACCGGCGCGGCAAGCCGTCCGCACTCAAGCCGGCCGTGGACGATGCGATCTCCAAGGTCGACAACGTCGAGCACGTCCTCGTGGTCCGCCGTACCGGACAGGACGTCGCCTGGGACGACAGCCGTGACGTGTGGTGGCACGAGATCGTCGAGCGGCAGTCCGCCGATCACACGCCCGAGGCGTTCAACGCCGAGCAGCCGCTCTTCATCCTCTACACGTCGGGGACGACGGGTAAGCCGAAGGGCATCCTGCACACCTCCGGCGGCTACCTCACCCAGGCCTCCTACACCCACCACGCGGTCTTCGACCTCAAGCCGGAGACGGACGTGTACTGGTGCACCGCGGACGTCGGCTGGGTCACCGGCCACTCGTACATCGTGTACGGACCGCTGGCGAACGGTGCGACGCAGGTGATGTACGAGGGCACCCCGGACACCCCGCACCAGGGCCGCTTCTGGGAGATCGTGCAGAAGTACGGGGTCACGATCCTGTACACGGCGCCGACGGCGATCCGTACGTTCATGAAGTGGGGCGACGACATCCCCGCGAAGTTCGACCTCTCCTCCCTCCGTGTCCTGGGCTCGGTCGGTGAGCCGATCAACCCCGAGGCGTGGATCTGGTACCGCAAGCACATCGGGGCCGACCGGACGCCGATCGTGGACACCTGGTGGCAGACCGAGACCGGCGCGATGATGATCTCGCCGCTGCCGGGCGTCACGGAGACGAAGCCCGGTTCCGCGCAGACCCCGCTGCCCGGCATCGCCGCGACCGTCGTCGACGACGAGGCGAACGAGGTGCCCGACGGCGGTGGCGGCTACCTGGTCCTCACCGAGCCGTGGCCGTCGATGCTGCGCACCATCTGGGGCGACGACCAGCGGTTCCTCGACACGTACTGGTCGCGGTTCGAGGGCAAGTACTTCGCCGGTGACGGGGCGAAGAAGGACGACGACGGGGACATCTGGCTCCTCGGGCGGGTGGACGACGTGATGCTCGTGTCGGGCCACAACATCTCCACCACCGAGGTCGAGTCCGCCCTGGTCTCCCACCCGTCCGTCGCCGAGGCGGCCGTCGTAGGTGCCGCCGACGAGACGACCGGGCAGGCGATCGTCGCCTTCGTGATCCTGCGTGGTACGGCCAACGCCGAGGACGAGAACCTCATCGCCGACCTGCGCAACCACGTCGGCGCCACCCTCGGCCCGATCGCCAAGCCGAAGCGGATCCTGCCGGTGGCCGAGCTGCCGAAGACCCGCTCCGGCAAGATCATGCGCCGACTGCTGCGGGACGTCGCCGAGAACCGCCAGCTCGGTGACGTGACGACCCTGACCGACTCGACGGTCATGGACCTCATCCAGGCCAAGCTCCCGGCGGCGCCCAGCGAGGACTGAGTAAGGGACGGACATCAAGGGCACCCGGCGACGAGCGCGCCGGGTGCCCTTCGTGTACGTACGGTGGAAATCGGCGGATGCACTCCCGCGCATCTTTAGGTAAGCTAAGCAAAAATATGTCCTCAGGTGCGCCGGGAAGTCTGGTCGGCATGTGTTCCGCCCTGCCCACCGACCGGAGGTCTCCCCCGTGCCCGCGCCCAGCACCACCGCCCCCGTCCGCAAGGTCCTCGGACGGCTGTCCCTGCCCGAGCGGACCTTCGTCGCGGACGCGCTGCGCACCGAGACCGTCGGCGGTGTCCTGCTGCTGCTCGCCGCGATCACCGCACTGATCTGGGCGAACGTACCCGCGCTGCACGACAGTTACGAGACCGTCGGCCACTTCCACCTCGGCCCCGAGGCCCTCGGGCTGAACCTGTCCGTCGAGCACTGGGCCGCCGACGGACTCCTCGCGATCTTCTTCTTCGTCGCCGGGATCGAGCTCAAGCGCGAGCTGGTCGCCGGCGATCTCAAGGACCCCAAGGCCGCCGCGCTGCCGGTCGTCGCCGCGCTGTGCGGCATGGCGGTGCCCGCGCTCGTCTACACGCTGACCAATGCCACCGGAGACGGATCGTCGGCCGGCTGGGCGGTTCCGACCGCCACGGACATCGCCTTCGCACTGGCCGTGCTCGCCGTCATCGGTACCTCCCTGCCCAGCGCCCTGCGCGCCTTCCTGCTCACGCTCGCCGTCGTGGACGACCTGTTCGCGATCATGATCATCGCGATCTTCTTCACCGAGCAGATCGATTTCGCCGCGCTCGGCGGCGCCGTCGTCGGCCTGATCGTGTTCTGGCTGCTGCTGAGGAAGGGCGTACGCGGGTGGTACGTGTATGTGCCGCTCGCCCTCGTGATCTGGGGGCTGATGTTCAACAGCGGCGTCCACGCCACCATCGCGGGCGTGGCGATGGGGCTCATGCTGCGCTGCACGCGCCGCGAGGACGAGCCGCACTCCCCCGGCGAGCGCATCGAGCACCTCGTACGCCCCCTGTCGGCGGGGCTCGCCGTCCCGCTGTTCGCGCTGTTCAGCGCAGGTGTGACCATCTCCGGCGGCGCGCTCGGCGATGTGTTCACCCAGCCGGAGACGCTGGGCGTCGTCCTCGGGCTGGTCGTCGGCAAGACGCTCGGCATCTTCGGCGGAACCTGGCTGACGGCACGTTTCACCAGGGCCTCGCTCAGCGACGACCTGGAATGGGCCGACGTGTTCGCCGTCGCGACCCTCGCGGGCATCGGCTTCACCGTCTCGCTGCTCATCGGCGAGCTCGCCTTCGCGGGTGACGCCGCGCTGACCGACGAGGTGAAGGCGGCCGTACTCGTGGGCTCCCTCGCCGCGGCGACCCTGGCGACGGTGCTGCTGAAGATACGCAACGCCAAGTACCGCAGGATGGTCGACGACGAGGAGCGCGACGAGGACGCGGACGGCATTCCGGACATCTACGAGCAGGACATGCCGGAGTACCACCTGCGGCTGGCCGCGATCTACGAGCGCAAGGCCGCCGAGCACCGCCGTATCGCCGAGGAGAAGGCCGCCGCACGCCACGCGCTTGCCGAAGTGGCGGGCGGGGCAGGCGACGAGGAGCACCGTCGGGCATGATCTGACGGGACGGTACAAAAGACGGAACCGTACGCAGTCAGGCAGAAGACGGATCCGTACACGACGAGGGAGACCGCGATGAGCGCACCCGACGGCAGCCCGGTCGGCGCCGAACGCAGCATCGGCCAGCTGTTCGCCTCGGCGACGACCGAGATGTCGGCGCTGGTGCATGACGAGATCGCACTGGCGAAGGCGCAGCTCAAGCAGGACGTCAAGCGCGGCGCGACAAGCGGCGGCGCGTTCACGGCGGCCGGCGTGCTGCTGGTGTTCTCGCTGCCGATGCTGAACTTCGCCCTCGCGTACGGCATTCGGACCTGGAGCGACTGGAATCTCGCGATCTGCTTCCTGCTGTCCTTCGCGGCGAACGTCCTCGTCGCCGTCGTCCTTGCGCTGATCGGCGTCGCCTTCGCGAAGAAGGCCAAGAAGAGCAAGGGCCCGCAGAAGGTCGCCGCCTCGATGAAGGAGACGGCGGGTGTTCTGCAGAACGCCAAGCCGCACCCGCGCCCGGTCACGCAGCCGGAGTTGCAGGACCGGGCGCCCGCGGCCATCGAGGCTGTGGCACGCTCGTCGTCATGACGGATCCCGCCACCCCTTCGGCGCAACCTGCCTCGGTCGTACGACCGGACGGTCCCTGGACACACAGGGACGTGGCCGCCAATGGTGCGCGCTTCCACATCGCGGAGATGGGCGACGGTCCGCTGGTCCTGCTGCTGCACGGCTTCCCGCAGTTCTGGTGGGCCTGGCGGCACCAGCTCGTCGCCCTCGCCGACGCGGGCTTCCGGGCCGTCGCGATGGACCTGAGGGGGGTCGGCGGCAGCGACCGTACGCCGCGTGGTTACGACCCGGCCAACCTCGCGCTCGACATCACCGGCGTGGTCCGCTCGCTCGGCGAGCCCGACGCCGCGCTGGTCGGCCACGATCTGGGCGGATATCTGGCGTGGACGGCGGCCGTGATGCGCCCCAAGCTGGTCCGACGGCTCGCGGTCTCCTCCATGCCGCACCCCCGGCGCTGGCGTTCGGCGATGCTCTCGGACGTCAAGCAGACGAATGCGAGTTCCTACATCTGGGGGTTTCAGCGGCCCTGGATTCCCGAGCGGCAACTGACGGCCGACGACGGGGCGCTCGTGGGCCGGCTGATCCGGGACTGGTCGGGCCCGCGCCTGCCGGACGACGACACGGTGGAGACGTACCGCCGCGCGATCTGCATCCCGTCGACGGCGCACTGCTCGATCGAGCCGTACCGCTGGATGGTGCGCTCGCTGGCCCGCCCGGACGGCATCCAGTTCAACCGCCGGATGAAGCGGCCGGTGCGCGTCCCCACGCTGCATCTGCACGGCTCGCTCGACCCCGTCATGCGCACGCGCAGCGCCGCCGGTTCGGGCGAGTACGTCGAAGCGCCGTACCGCTGGCGGCTGTTCGACGGCCTCGGCCACTTCCCGCACGAGGAAGATCCGGTCGCTTTCTCGACCGAACTGATCAACTGGCTGAAAGACCCCGAACCCGATCGGTGACCGCGCCGATGCGCCCGGTATCCGGAACTGAACACCTGTCCTACGAACAGCCAATTGCCCGGCGCATAGGCCAATTGGGGGCCCTGAGGGCGGTTATCGACCTTGGGGCAGGGGCAGACGTCGGGGTATGGGCTGGACGCACGACTACAGTGACGCAGCACGCAACCGCCGCTCGGCCAACGGCCTGAGCTCCCACCAGCGAGGCAGCGCCCCGCAGATGGCGGGTCCCGACCTTCGGGTGGGCATTCCGCGCATTCTGCGCCGCCGTGCCCGCTGGGTCTCGGTACGCCTGCGCCACCCGCGCGGCTGACCGGCCGCGGCCTCTCCACGACCGGGCTCAGCCCTCACCCGACCGGACGCAGTTCCCGGCCGGTCCCACGGACCTAGAGCGCGCAGCTGTCGCTGTCCACCTGCTGGTTGGCGGTACGGCCCTTGGCGATGTCCTGCTGGATCTCGTCAGCGGTGAGCGCGTAGCCGGTCTTGGCGTCGTCGAGGGACTTGGCGAAGACCACGCCGTACACCTTGCCGTCGGGCGTCAGCAGCGGGCCGCCGGAGTTGCCCTGGCGGACGGTCGCGTACAGCGAGTAGACGTCACGGCGCACCGTGCCGCGGTGGTAGATGTCCGGCCCGTTGGCAGGCAGGCGTCCACGCACGCGTGCGGGGCGCACGTCGTACGACCCGTTCTCCGGGAAGCCCGCGATGATCGCGCTGTCGCCGCTCTCGGCGTCGGTGGCCGTGAACTGCAGCGCGGGCGCGCGCATGTCCGGTACGTCGAGTACGGCGATGTCGCGCTCCCAGTCGTAGAGGACGACCGTCGCGTCGTACTTCCTGCCCTCACCGCCTATCTGGACGGTGGGTTCGTCGACGCCTCCGACGACATGCGCGTTGGTCATGACACGGCGGTCGGCGAAGACGAAGCCGGTGCCCTCCAGGACCTTGCCGCAACTCGTCGCCGTGCCCATGACCTTGACGATGGAGCGCTGCGCGCGGGTCGCCACCGGGCTGCCCGCGAGCGCCGGGTCGGGCGGCTGGACCTCGTTGATGGGCTCGTTCGAGAACGGGCTGAAGACCTGTGGGAAGCCGTTCTGCGCCAGCACGGAGGAGAAGTCCGCGAACCAGGTGTCCGCCTGGTCGGGCAGCGCCCGCGAGACGCCGAGCAACACCTTGGAGTTACGGACCTCTTTGCCGAGCGTCGGCAGCGTCGTCCCCGCGAGGGCGGAGCCGATCAGCCAGGCGACGAGGAGCATCGCGACGACGTTGACGAGGGCGCCGCCGGTGGCGTCCAGGGCGCGGGCCGGGGACCAGGTGATGTACCGGCGCAGCTTGTTGCCGAGGTGGGTGGTCAGGGCCTGGCCGACGGAGGCGCAGACGATGACGACAACGACCGCGACGACGGCGGCGGTCGTGCTCACCTCGGCGTTGTCGGTGAGCGCGTCCCAGATGACCGGGAGCAGGTACACGGCCACGAGGCCGCCGCCGAGGAAACCGATCACCGACAGGATGCCGACGACGAAGCCCTGGCGATAACCCACGATCGCGAACCACACGGCGGCGACCAGCAACAGGATGTCCAGCACGTTCACTGCTTCAGGCTCCGCCTCTTCACTTGCCGATCACGCCCGGTCAGCCCGGGGCCCGGCTCGCCGCGCAGCGGCATTCGGGCACGGCAGCCCCCGGGAAAACACAGCACGGCAGACACCCTGTCATGACCGCCAGTCCAGCGGGACCTGCTTCCCCCGGTCCCAGGGCTGCTCCCAGCCCGAGAAGTGGAGCAGGCGGTCGATGATTCCGGCCGTGAAACCCCACACCAGGGCCGATTCGACCAGAAATGCCGGGCCTCGGTGGCCGCTGGGGTGGACGGTCGTGGCTCGGTTGTCCGGATTCGTGAGATCCGCCACGGGGACGGTGAACACCCGGGCCGTTTCGTTCGGATCGACGACATCGACCGGGCTCGGCTCGCGCCACCAGCCCAGCACGGGCGAGACGACGAAGCCGCTCACCGGGATGTACAACTTCGGCAGCACACCGAAGAGCTGGACTCCTCCAGGATCGAGCCCGGTCTCCTCCTCGGCCTCGCGCAGAGCCGCCCGCAACGGCCCGTCGGCCTGCGGGTCACCGTCCTCGGGGTCGAGGGCACCGCCGGGAAAGGACGGCTGTCCGGCATGCGACCGCAGCGAACTGGCCCGCTCCATGAGCAGCAGCTCGGGCCCCCGCTCGCCCTCGCCGAAGAGAATCAGCACGGCGGACTGGCGCCCCGCGCCGTCCTCCGGCGGAAGGAACCGGCTCAGCTGCACCGGCTCCACGGTCTCCACCACCCGCACCACCGGAGCCAGCCAGTCCGGCAGCCCGTCCTTGCTGACCGTCACCGACCCGTCCTGCGTCTCACTCGCCCGCGTCATCGCCACCCCTATCGCCCTGCCGAGTCCAACGCCTGACGGCACCGAGATCGTTCCGACCCGATGGAGCGAGGGCACGCAGGCGCCCCGACCCGCCCAGTGCGCCCCGTCATCCGGCCCCCAGTGGAGGAGCAGCCTTGCCCCCCGCGTCCAGATAGGCCTGCGGCGGCCTGAGCCGCTGCCCCGGGAAGCCGCCCTTCTCGTACTTCAGCAGCTTCTTGGCCTTCTCGGGGTCGGTCTCGCCCTCGCCGTACGCCGGGCACAGGGGCGCTATGGGGCAGGCGCCGCACGCGGGCTTGCGGGCGTGGCAGATGCGCCGGCCGTGCCAGATCACATGGTGCGACAGATCCGTCCAGTCGCTCTTCGGGAACAGCGTCCCGATCTCGGCCTCGATCTTGTCCGGATCCGTCTGCTCGGTCCACTGCCAGCGCCGCACCAGCCGCTGGAAGTGCGTGTCCACGGTGATGCCGGGCCGCCCGAAGGCATTGCCGAGCACGACGAAGGCCGTCTTACGGCCCACACCCGGCAGTTTCACCAGCTCTTCGAGCCGCCCCGGGACCTCACCGCCGTAGTCCTCCACGAGCGCCTTGGACAGTCCCATGACCGACTTGGTCTTGGCCCGGAAGAACCCGCAGGGCCGCAGGATCTCCTCGACCTCCTCAGGATTGGCGGCGGCCAGGTCCTCGGGGGTCGGGTACTTGGCGAAGAGCGCGGGGGTCGTCTGATTGACGCGCAGGTCGGTGGTCTGGGCGGACAGCACCGTGGCGACCACGAGCTGGAACGGGTTGTCGAAGTCCAGCTCGGGATGGGCGTAGGGATAGACCTCGGCGAGCTCACGGTTAATACGCCGCGCACGCCGGACGAGGGCAGTACGGGACTCGGCCTTCTTCACGGCCGCCTTCTTCACGGCCGCCTTCTTCACAGGCGCCTTCTTCACGGCCGCCTTCTTCACAGGCGCGGCCTTCTTGTTCACCGGCGCGGCCTTCTTGGCAGTCGCACCCGCCCTCGAAGTCGCAGCTTTCTTCACGGCCGCTTTCTCGCCACCGGCCGCCACTTCATCCGGCGCCTTTTTCGCCACTTTTGCCGTTTTCCTTCCGCCACCAGGGTCCTGTTCGCCCACAGCGGAATCGCGACTTGCAGCCACCCGCCCAGCCCCCTTGGCCTGTGCTCTCACCGGCGATTTGGACACCCGGCCAGCCTAAAGCCCGGCACCGACATCCGCCCCGGACCCTGAAGATCGGCCCCCAATTGGACCCCTGCCGCTTACCTCGGGACACCTGTGCGGCATCCTTGTGACAGATCACACTGTTTGGACGGTCCGGCAAAATGGGGAGCACGGTCCCCTGGTACCAAGGGGGAGCAAGATCCCCTGAGCAGGTCGACAAGGAGAGAACTCGTGGACGACGTTCTGCGGCGCAATCCGCTCTTCGCGGCTCTCGACGACGAGCAGTCCGCGGAACTGCGCGCCTCCATGAGTGAGGTGACCCTCGCACGTGGCGACTCCCTGTTCCACGAGGGCGACCCGGGCGACCGGCTCTACGTCGTCACCGAGGGCAAGGTAAAGCTTCACCGCACGTCTCCCGACGGCCGCGAGAACATGCTCGCCGTCGTCGGCCCCGGAGAGCTCATCGGCGAGCTGTCCCTCTTCGACCCGGGCCCGCGCACGGCGACCGCCACCGCGCTGACCGAGGTCAAGCTGCTGGGCCTGGGCCACGGCGACCTCCAGCCCTGGCTGAACGCCCGCCCCGAGGTGGCCACCGCCCTGCTGCGCGCCGTGGCCCGCCGCCTGCGCCGCACCAACGACGCGATGTCCGACCTGGTCTTCTCGGACGTCCCCGGCCGCGTGGCCCGCGCACTCCTGGACCTCTCCCGCCGCTTCGGCGTGCAGTCCGAGGAGGGCATCCACGTCGTCCACGACCTCACGCAGGAGGAGCTGGCCCAGCTGGTCGGCGCATCCCGCGAGACGGTCAACAAGGCCCTCGCCGACTTCGCCCAGCGAGGCTGGCTGCGCCTGGAGGCCCGCGCGGTGATCCTCCTGGACGTGGAGCGCCTGGCGAAGCGATCGCGATAGACACCGCCGTACGACGAGGCCCCGTCTCACTGCGAGACGGGGCCTCGTCGCATTTGCTCCTTGCGAGGCACGGCCCCGCAGCCGCCCACGGCGGGAAGGGGACGTGCCGGGGGGTGTCCGCCCGCAGTGGTCGGCGTCAACACGCGGCACCTCCTGGCCCAAGGTGACCGCCGATCCGAGGACGGACACCCCCGGCGCGGCCCCGACCCACAACGCAACCCAAGGCGCCGCGCACGCCCCCACCGGAGAGCAACGGGCCGCCGTAGGCGTGGACGCGCACCCCCACCACCCGCATCCCGGCCCAACCGCCGGAGGCAAAGGGCACCCCCTCGAACATCCGCGCACCAAGAGATAGCCTCCGCCCATGGCAAACGGGCAGTGGTACCCACCGGAGTGGCCGGACCGCATCCGCGCACTCGCGGAAGGAAGCCTGACCCCCGTCACCCCGAAGCAGGCGGCCACCGTCATGCTGCTCAAGGACACCCGCACCGGCCCCACCGTGCACATGCTGCGCCGCCGAGCCTCCATGGCATTCGCCGGCGGGGCGTACGCCTACCCGGGCGGCGGCGTGGACCCGCGCGACGAGCACCCGGTCCGCTGGGCGGGCCCCACGCGCGCGTGGTGGGCGCAACGGCTCAACGTCGACGAGGCGGCGGCACAGGCGATCGTCTGCGCGGCGGTACGGGAGACATACGAGGAGGCAGGCGTCCTGCTCGCAGGGCCCACCGACGACTCGGTCGTAGGCGACACCACGGGCGAGGACTGGGAGACGGACCGCGCCGCACTGGTCGCCCGGGAACTGTCGTTCGCCGAGTTCCTGGACCGCCGAGGACTGGCCCTGCGCTCCGACCTCCTGGGCGCCTGGACCCGCTGGATCACCCCGGAGTTCGAGCCCCGCCGCTACGACACCTGGTTCTTCGTCGCCGCCCTCCCGGAGGGACAGCGCACCCGCAACGCCTCCACGGAGGCCGACCGCACGGTGTGGATCCGCCCCACGGACGCCGCGGCCTCGTACGACAAGGGCGAACTGCTGATGATGCCGCCCACCATCGCGACCCTGCGCCAGCTGACGCCGTACGACAGCGCCACCGAGGCCCTCGCCGCAGCCCCCGACCGCGACCTGACCCCCGTCCTGGCACAGGCCCGCCTGGAGGACGGCGAGATCGTGCTCTCCTGGCCGGGCCACGACGAGTTCACCAAGCACATCCCGACGGGCGGAACCGCCGCATGACCGCCCCCACAGCACCGCCAGTGCCCACACGGCTCGCAACCCGCACCGCCCCCAACGCCCCCACAGCGCCCCCAGCCCTGGAAGGCCCCCTCGCATGACGGACGCAGCAGCCCTACCCGGCCAGCCGCGAGGCGGGGTCCTCACCGGCCCCGCCACCCCCCGCGCCGTCAACGTCCTCGCGCCCAACCCCTCCGCGATGACTCTGGACGGCACCAACACCTGGATCGTCGCCGAGCCGGACTCCGACCTCGCCGTCGTGATCGACCCCGGCCCACTGGACGAGGGGCACCTGCGAAACGTCGTCGCGACGGCCGAGAGCTCCGGCAGACGCGTCGCCCTGACCCTGCTCACCCACGGCCACCCGGACCACGCCGAGGGCGCCGCACGCTTCGCCGAACTCACCGGCACACACGTGCGTGCCCTCGACCCGGCACTACGGCTCGGCGACGAGGGGCTCGGCGCCGGGGACGTGATCACCGTCGGCGGCCTGGAGCTGCGCGTCGTACCGACACCCGGCCACACCGCCGACTCGCTCTGTTTCCACCTCCCGGCCGACCGCGCCGTCGTGACCGGCGACACGATCCTGGGCCGCGGCACGACGGTCGTGGCGCACCCCGACGGCCGCCTGGGCGACTACCTGGACTCGCTACGGCGCCTGCGGTCGCTCACGGTCGACGACGGCGTGCACACCGTCCTCCCGGGCCACGGCCCCGTCCTGGAGGACGCCCAGGGCGCCGTCGAGTTCTACCTCGCCCACCGCGCCCACCGTCTGGCCCAGGTCGAGACGGCGGTCGAGGACGGCTACCGCCTGCCGACCGAGGTCGTGGCCCACGTCTACGCCGACGTGGACCGCTCCCTGTGGCCGGCGGCCGAACTGTCGGTACGGGCACAGATGGACTATCTGGAGGAGCACGGGCTCATCTAGCCGTCGGCGGACCGAGCCGGGAGCGTCCATCGAGGCCCCCTCACTCCCAGCCGAGGCGCGGGATGGTCGGCCACCGCACACGACGGCCGACCAGAACCCCACCGCGCCGCCACCACTACACGGCACCCGCGCTCCACCGCCGAAGGCCTACGCCCCCGTCAGCTCCACCTGAACCTCGACCTCGACCGGCGCGTCCAACGGCAGCACAGCCACGCCCACCGCACTACGCGCGTGCACGCCCTTGTCGCCCAGGACCTCCGCGAAGAGCTCGCTCGCGCCGTTGATGACACCCGGCTGCCCGGTGAAGTCGGACGCCGACGCCACGAACCCCACGACCTTCACCACGCGCGCGACGCGGTCCAGGTCGCCCGCCACCGACTTCACGGCCGCGAGGGCGTTCAGGGCGCAGATACGGGCGAGTTCCTTGGCCTCCTCGGCGGTGACCTCCGCGCCCACCTTGCCGGTGACCGGGAGCTTGCCCTCCACCATGGGGAGCTGGCCGGCGGTGTAGACGTACACGCCGGACTGGACGGCCGGCTGGTACGCGGCCAGCGGAGGCACGACCTCCGGGAGCGTCAGGCCCAGCTCGGCGAGCCTCGCCTCGACGGCGCTCATGCCTGCCGCTCCCGCTTCAGGTAGGCCACGAGCTGCTCGGGGTTGTTCGGCCCGGGCACGACCTGGACGAGCTCCCAGCCGTCCTCGCCCCAGGTGTCCAGAATCTGCTTCGTGGCGTGGACGAGCAGAGGCACGGTTGCGTATTCCCACTTGGTCATGTGGCCGACTTTATCCGTTGGCCACAAGCCGCCACGCGGCCGACCGCACTCAAGTTATCCACAGGCCGCCGCGTGGTCGGCGCACCGACTGGTTAGGCTCGAAGACGTGAGCAGGCTCCAGGTCGTCAGCGGCAAGGGCGGGACCGGAAAGACCACGGTCGCCGCCGCGCTCGCGCTCGCCCTCGCCACCGAGGGGAAGCGGACGCTTCTCGTCGAGGTCGAGGGCAGGCAGGGCATCGCGCAGCTCTTCGAAACAGAGGCGCTGCCTTATGAGGAGCGGAAGATCGCCGTCGCTCCAGGGGGCGGGGAGGTGTACGCCCTCGCCATAGACCCCGAACTGGCCCTTCTGGACTACCTCCAGATGTTCTACAAGATGGGCGGTGCCGGCCGGGCCCTGAAGAAGCTCGGCGCCATCGACTTCGCCACCACCATCGCGCCGGGCCTGCGTGACGTACTCCTCACCGGCAAGGCCTGTGAGGCGGTACGGCGCAAGGACAAGGCCGGTCGGTTCATCTACGACTACGTCGTCATGGACGCACCGCCCACCGGGCGCATCACCCGCTTCCTGAACGTGAACGACGAGGTGGCCGGCCTCGCCAGGATCGGGCCGATACACAATCAGGCGCAGGCCGTGATGCGGGTGCTGAAGTCGGCGGAGACGGCCGTGCATCTGGTGACGCTGCTGGAGGAGATGCCCGTCCAGGAGACCGTGGACGGGATCGCCGAGCTGCGGTCGGCGCGGCTGCCGGTGGGGCGGATCATCGTGAACATGGTGCGGCCCGAGGTGTTGGACGCCGCAGACCTGGAACTCGTACGCAGTGTCCCGCGCGCGGCCGTGGCCAAGGCGCTCTCCTCGGCCGGGCTGGGCGGGGCACGGCGCGGTGGCAACGCGGAACGGCTGGTGGACCCGCTGCTGACGCAGGCCGACGAGTACGCCGAGCGGCATGCGCTGGAGCACGAGCAGCGGGCGGTCCTGGGCGAGTTGGGGCTGTCCGTGCACGAACTGCCGTTGCTGGCCGAGGGCATGGACCTGGCGGGCCTGTACGAACTCGCGGGCGAGCTGCGGGAACAGGGCCTGTCATGAGTCCGTTCACAAGTCGGGAGCCGTACGCGGTACGTCGGAAGCAGGGGATGTCATGAGTCGTCCGGAACCGACCCAGGCGCACGACGCGGCCCGCCAGGCCCATCACCTCTCCCCCGCGCGTGCCCTCGACCTCGATCCGCTGCTCGACGACCCGAAGACGCGGATCGTGGTGTGCTGCGGCTCGGGCGGGGTGGGCAAGACGACCACCGCGGCCGCCCTGGGGCTGCGCGCCGCCGAGCGGGGGCGCAAGGTCGTCGTGCTGACCATCGACCCGGCCCGCCGGCTCGCCCAGTCCATGGGCATCGACTCGCTGGACAACACCCCGCGCCGGGTGAAGGGCGTGGAGGGCGACGGCGAGCTGCACGCGATGATGCTCGACATGAAGCGCACCTTCGACGAGATCGTCGAGGCGCACGCGGACCCCGAGCGGGCCACCGCGATCCTGGGCAACCCCTTCTACCAGTCGCTCTCGGCGGGCTTCGCGGGCACGCAGGAGTACATGGCGATGGAGAAGCTGGGCCAGCTGCGGGCCAAGGACGAGTGGGACCTCATCGTCGTGGACACCCCGCCGTCCCGCTCGGCGCTGGACTTCCTGGACGCGCCCAAGCGGCTCGGTTCCTTCCTCGACGGCAAGCTGATCCGCGTCCTGCTGGCCCCGGCGAAGGTCGGCGGCCGTGCGGGGATGAAGTTCCTGAACGTCGGCATGTCGATGATGACCGGGGCGCTCGGCAAGCTGCTCGGCGGGCAGCTGCTGAAGGACGTTCAGACCTTCGTGGCCGCGATGGACTCGATGTTCGGGGGCTTTCGTACACGCGCGGACGCCACCTACAAGCTGCTCCAGGCGCCCGGGACGGCGTTCCTGGTCGTCGCGGCACCGGAGCGGGACGCGCTGCGGGAGGCCGCCTACTTCGTGGAGCGGCTGGCCGCCGAGGACATGCCGCTCGCGGGCCTGGTGCTCAACCGGGTCCACGGCAGCGGCGCCGACCGGCTGTCGGCCGAGCGGGCGCTCGCCGCCGCGGAAAATCTTGAAGAGCCCCGCATTGTGGATCAGGAGGGCGGGAAAGCTGGACTTCGTAACTCCCCCGACACGTACGGCAGTTCAGAATCGGCCGCTTCCGATGCACCGGCTCCTGACGCAGGCTCCCCCGCCCCCCAGGACGCCGCCGAGGACATGGAGCGATCCGCAGCCATGGACGGGCCGCAGCCCGTCGCCCCGCATGTGGAGCGGTCCGTCGACCAGCTCGCCGCGGGGCTGTTGAGGCTGCACTCCGAGCGCATGCAGCTGCTCTCCCGCGAGCAGCGCACGCGTGACCGCTTCACCGCACTCCACCCCGAGGTGGCCGTGGCCGAAGTGGCCGCGCTGCCCGGCGATGTGCATGACCTCGTGGGACTGCGGGACATCGGAAACCGACTCGCGGCGCATCGGCCGGAGCTGCCCGATCCCGCGGCCGACGCCTGAGGGAGTCCTCTCGGGCCCGCCCGAGGGCAGACCCTGTCCGCGATGTGCGGGGAGACCTCGTGGGCCTCCTCAGCTCACCGCTGCGTAGTTCTCGTACACCTCGTCATCATCGAGCGGCAGGATGCCCGCCCCGCGCTCGTACTCCGTACGTGCCGTCTCCAGCAGCCGGCGCCACGAGGTGACGGTCGGCCGCCTGCGCAGCAGGGCGCGGCGCTCGCGCTCCGTCATGCCTCCCCACACGCCGAACTCGACGCGGTTGTCGAGCGCGTCGGCCAGGCACTCCGTGCGCACCGGGCATCCGGTGCACACCGCCTTGGCCCTGTTCTGCGCTGCTCCCTGAACGAACAGTTCATCCGGATCGGTAGTGCGGCAGGCCGCCTGCGCACTCCAGTCGACTACCCAGCCCATACCGGCGCCGTCCTCTCCCGAATCGAGGCTCCCCCACGGCGGCAGCGGCATATTCACCGCCGCCAGTTGAGGACGTTACGGAAGGTGGGCACAGCGCAACACCCCCTTCGGGCCCAATCTTGAATGGCCCGAACGGACTATGCGTAAGCGGCAGATCACCCGGGGGAGTGAGCTGGCGACATGCGTGACCTTCCCGGCAAACCGGGACAGTTCTATTGAGTCACAACGGACGCCGGATGACACACAAGGCGGATTCGGGCACGTGCCCACCAAAAAAAGTGAGCAACATCCGAAACGATTCGGGGTCGCCGGACGTATTGATACGTGGCCGCACTGCCGTGACAGTTGAGAGCAGCTTAGGCCAAGGCCTGCGCGCCTGTCCGGCGAATGGGCTGCATCCATCATGCGAGCTCCGCGGGCTGGCAGATGGCCGACTTTGCCGTGCCATGGCCTACGTCACGACGTGGGTCACAGCTCATGTCATCCCGCGAGCCCATGACCCAGGTCACCGCGCCGGACCATGCTCACGCACGATCGGCCCTCGGATCGCTCATCTCTACGGTTTAGGCTGCCCTCATGCCAAAGAAGCGCTCGGGCGGTGGTCTGTCGCCAACGCAGCAGGCCGCCAAGTTCCTCGGTGTCAGTGTGCTCGCGGGAGCCGTGCTGGCGGGTATCGCCCTGCCGGCGGTCGGCGCGTTGGGGCTCGCGGCCAAGGGATCGGTGGAGAGTTTCGACGAACTCCCGGCCAACCTGAAGACCCCGCCGCTGAGCCAGCGCACCACGATCCTGGACGCCAAGGGCGGCACCATCGCCACGGTCTACTCACGTGACCGCACGGTGGTCGACCTCAAGGACATCTCGCCGTACATGCAGCAGGCGATCGTCGCGATCGAGGACGCCCGCTTCTACCAGCACGGCGCGGTCGACCTGAAGGGCGTCCTGCGCGCCCTCAACCGCAACGCGCGCAGCGGCGGTGTCTCCGAGGGCGCGTCCACCCTCACGCAGCAGTACGTGAAGAACGTCTTCGTGGAGGAGGCCGGCGACGACCCGACGAAGGTCGCGCAGGCCACCCAGCAGACCATCGGCCGCAAGATCAAGGAGCTGAAGTACGCGATCCAGGTGGAGGAGGAGCTCGGCAAGAAGAAGATCCTTGAGAACTACCTGAACATCACGTTCTTCGGCCAGCAGGCGTACGGCGTCGAGGCCGCCGCCCAGCGCTACTTCTCCAAGTCCGCCAAGAACCTCAAGGTCCAGGAGGCGGCCCTCCTCGCCGGTATCGTCCAGTCGCCCAGCCGGTACGACCCGATCAACGACGAGGCCGAGGCCACCAAGCGGCGCAACATCGTCCTGCAGCGGATGGCCGACCTCGGCGACATCTCCCAGGCGGAGGCCGACAAGGCCAAGGAGACACCACTGGGCCTGAAGGTGAAGAAGCCCAGGAACGGCTGCATCACCGCGGTCAAGGGCGCCAGCTTCTTCTGCAAGTACGTCGAGAAGGTCATCCTCAGCGACCCGGTCTTCGGCAAGAACCGCGAGGCCCGCGCCAAGGTCTGGAACCAGGGCGGTCTGACCGTCACGACGACGCTCGACCCGCAGGCCCAGGAGTCGGTCCAGACCTCGCTCAAGAGCCACGTCTACAGGTCGGACAAGGTCGCGGCCGCGACCACTCTGGTCGAGCCCGGCACCGGCAAGATCCTCGGCATGGGCCAGTCGAAGCCGTACGGCTCCGGCAAGAACGAGACCGAGCTCAACTACTCGGTCGACGCGGCGTACGGCGGCTCCAACTACGGCTTCCCGACCGGTTCGACGTTCAAGCCGTTCCTCGCGGCGGCCGCGCTGGAGGAGGGCCGGCCGCCGACGCAGGAGTACTCCGCGCCGTACGAGATGCCGTATCCGCAGACCGTGCGGGGCTGTGAGAAGGCCTGGGTCAACGACAGCAATTACAAGCTGGAGAACGAGGACGAGTCCGAGGTCGGTCCCTACCGGCTGAAGCAGGCCATGGCGAAGTCGGTCAACACGTACTTCGTGCAGATGCTTGAGGACATCGGCATGTGCCCGGTCGTCAACATCACCGACAAGCTCCAGGTCCGCCAGGGCAACGGCGACAAGATCCCCGAGGTGCCGTCGTCGCTGACCCTCGGCTCGACCGGCATCTCGCCGCTCACCATGGCGGGCGCGTACGCCGCCTTCGCCTCGCGCGGCATGTACTGCACGCCGGTCGCCATCGAGTCGGTCACGCAGAAGGTCGGCGGCAAGCAGAAGTCGCTGGAGGTGCCGAAGTCGACGTGTTCCCGGGCGATGTCCGAGCAGACCGCCGACACCATCAACAACCTGCTGCGCGGCGTGGTCGACTCCGGTACGGGCAGGCAGGCGGGTCTCACCGACCGGGAGAGCGCCGGCAAGACGGGTACGACGGACGAACGCCGCAACGCCTGGTTCGTCGGCTACACGCCGAACCTCTCCGGCGCCGTCTGGGTCGGCAGCGCCACCCAGGCGGTGATGATGCGGAAGATCACGATCGGCGGCGAGTACCACGAGTTGGTCTACGGCGGTGAGGTCCCCGGCCCGATCTGGAAGGACGCCATGTCCGGCGCCCTCGCGGGCAAGCCGGCCGACAAGTTCAACTTCATCGACATCCCGGACGGCGACAAGGACAAGGACAAGGACGAGAACGGCCGCGGGAACGGCAACCAGAACGGTGGCAACGACGGGGACAACGGCGACAACCTCATCGGTGGCCTGGTCGGCGGCGGCAACACCGGCGGCGCGGACGGCGGCACGTTCCCGACCCCGACGTTCTCCCTCCCGGAGGGCTGGTGGCAGGGCCAGACCAATGGGAACGGCAACGGGGGGAGGGGCTGAGCGGCTGATCGCGCTCGGCAACGTACCCAGCGGATTGCCCAGCAGGTGACACGAGGAGGGGCCCGGCATGTGCCGGGCCCCTCCTGTGTGCGGGGCGACTTCACCCGCCGTGGCTCACGCGCACGGCTCCCCGTGCCTCAGGCGTCGACGACGTTGCTGTAGTTGCTGGCGCGCGTGGCGCCGTTCTTGGACGCCCAGATGTGCACCCGGACCGGTGTGCCTTCGGCGACGCTTCTGTCGCACTTGGTCGCGCCCGTGGTGGAGGTGTCGTCGAAGCAGACCCCGCCGGTGTTGTGCCAGTTGCCGGACGAGTCCTTGTACTGCAGCTGGGCACGGGTCGCCCAGCCGTCCGCCTGCATGTCCTCCGACCACAGCACCTCGCCGAGGGGCTCAAGGGTGCCGTTTCCGCCGGCGTACGTCGGGCCGTCCCAGTTGTGCCACCAGCTGACGGTCGCCAGCCCGGACGCGGCGGCCGGGCCGGTGCCCACGGTGGTCACGAGCCCGAAGGCGGCGGCACCGACGGCGGCGGCAATCAGTGGTCGCTTGATGCTCAGCTTCATGGAGAACCCTCTCTTCAGAAGAATGCGAATTCGCCGGACAAAACCCTCTGTCGCCCCAATAGGAGGGACAGGAATTTCCCGGTGACCCATAAGCGTGATGAATTACGGCAGTCATACTCTTGACGCCAGTAACCCCAACTGTTGAGCTCGCGCTTCCAGCGCGACCCACCCCTTCACGCCACTGACAATGTCTCCCGAGTACGCGAAGGAGAGGAGGGTTCAGGAGTCGGTGCCGACGAACCGCGTGCAGTCCGTGTTGCCGGTGCTCTTCTCGGTCGCGCAGGCGCGCACCATGTATCCCTTGCCGCCGACCATGTTGGTCCAGTCGTGCTGGCCGTTCTTGATGGTCACGGTCCGGCGGGTGATCAGCTTCGTGCGGTCCGGATTCCACTTCTCGACCGAGATCGTGGCCGCCCACTTCGAGTCCCCGGTACGGGCCCAGCCGGCCCAGCACTTGTTGCTCCAGCGCAGTTCGTAGTCGGTACGGCCGCCGTTGTCCGAGTAGACCTCGCCCACCAGGACGGTGTGCCCGTCGGCGTCGCAGCCCATGGAGACGGGCCCCTTGTTCTCACAGCCCGTGTCGTGACAACCCGCCGCGAATGCGCTGCCGGCCAGCGGAATCATCGTGAAGACGGTCGCGGCGGCCGGAACCAGCGCGAGCCGGGTGAGGGATCTCTTGCTGAGAGCACGCTTCATTTCATTTCCCCCTTGCTTCGGGCCGGTCAAGGACCCGATTACTTCAGGCCTGGTCGAGGACCTGAGAAAAACGTGGCAACAGAAACGAGCCTGCGGTCGCGCGAAAACGCGCACAGGTCACCCGTAGAAAGAATGCGCAAATCGGAATGGTAAGCCCCGTATCCCCGTACCCCCGCCACGCCTGCACCACGCGCAACATGACGCCACGACCTTACCGTCCGGAACGCGCCACCACAATGGAAATTAGAACGAGAGAGCGATCGTCACATCCGGCGAGGCGTCCGCATTCCGAACGCACAAAGGAGGGCACCCTGGTCTCAGGATGCCCTCCCAGGGCCGACGAGAGTCTCGGCCGACTGGCGTCTCGCCCGACCGGCGCCTCGCTCGACCGGCGCCTCAGCCGGCGAGCAGCTTCTTCACCGCGGCGGCGACCCGGCCGCCCTCCGCCTGACCCGCCACCTTCGGGTTCACGATCTTCATGACGGCACCCATGGCCCGCGGCCCCTCGGCGCCGGCCGCCTTGGCCTCCTCGACGGCCTGGGCGACGATCTGGTTCAGCTCGTCGTCGCTGAGCTGCTTCGGCAGGTACGCGGCGAGGACCTCGCCCTCCGCCTTCTCCCGCTCGGCCTGCTCGGCACGACCACCCTGCGCGAACGCGTCGGCAGCCTCACGACGCTTCTTCGCCTCGCGGGTGATCACCTTCTGCACCTCGTCGTCGGAGAGCTCGCGCTTCTCCTTGCCCGCGACCTCCTCCTTGGTGATCGCGGCGAGCGTCAGCCGGAGCGTCGAGGAGCGGAGCTCGTCGCGCTCCTTGATCGCGGCGTTGAGGTCTTCCTGCAGCTTCGACTTGAGCGTGGTCATGGGGTCGATTGTCGCAGGTGCAGGGAGCGGAACGCCCGTTGATTTCAAGGGACCTGCGCGAAGGGGCCGTACCGGAGGCGGAGGAGGACGACAGAGGACGACAGAGGACGGCCCCTGTGGGGGGACCAAGGGGAGCCAGGGGTTGCCGGGCACAGGGCGCTCCCCCGGTCTGACACGATGGTCGTATGCGCGCGCGATACGGAGTACCCCTCGGAATCACGGCGGTGGGCGCCGCCGGTCTTCTCTACTCGGCTGGTTTCGAAGCCCGTTTCTTCCGCCTCCGACGGGTGACGGTCCCCGTCCTGCCCGCGGGCATGCGCCCGCTGCGCGTGCTCCAGGTCTCCGACATCCACATGGTCAGCGGCCAGCGCAAGAAGCAGCGCTGGCTGCGCTCACTGGCGGGCCTGCGCCCCGACTTCGTGATCAACACGGGCGACAACCTGTCGGACCCGGAGGGCGTGCCGGAGGTGCTGGACGCGCTGGGCCCGTTGATGGAGTTCCCCGGCGCGTACGTCTTCGGCTCGAACGACTACTACGGCCCCAAGCCGCGCAACCCCGCCCGCTATCTGCTGGAGAAGGTCCAGGGCCGCCACGGCCTGAACGGCAACCCGCCCGCCGTCGGCGTGATCCACAACCCGTGGACGGACCTGCGCGACGGCTTCGACACCGCGGGCTGGGTCAACCTGACGAACACCCGCGGGACCCTGAAGATCGAGGGCATGTCGGTCGAGCTCACCGGCCTGGACGACCCGCACATCAAGAGGGACCGCTACGAGCAGGTGTCCGGCGGCCCGTCGGGCACGGCCGACTTCGCGATGGGCGTGGTGCACGCGCCGTACCTGCGCGTCCTGGACGCGTACACGGCCGACGACTACCCCCTGGTCCTGGCCGGCCACACCCACGGCGGTCAGATCTGCGTCCCCTTCTACGGCGCCCTCGTCACCAACTGCGACCTGGACACGGACCGCGTCAAGGGACTGTCCACGCATACGGCGGAGGGGCGTACGTCGTACCTGCATGTCTCGGCGGGCTGCGGAGCCAACCGATACACACCGTTCCGGTTCGCCTGCCCGCCTGAGGCGACGTTGCTGACGTTGGTGGGGCGGGAGTAGCGGGAGAGGACAGCCGAGCGGGGAAGCCCGACGTCAGGCAGGACCGCTCGGCTGCCCGGCTGCCCGGCTGCGGCTGCTCGGCTGCTCGGCTGCTCGGCTGCTCGGCTGCTCGGCTGCTCGGCTGCTCGGCTGCTCGGCTGCTCGGCTGCTCGGCTGCTCGGCTGCTCGGCCTAACGAAGCGCGGGAACTTGGGCGATCTACGGGCCTACGCGTAACCCGTACGGATTACCCGTATCGCTCGTTTTGCCCTATCTGCTTAGCGTGAGGGCATGACAGCCCCGATACCCAGGGACATCCCGGACCTCCCCGCGATACCGGGCATCCCCACGCTGCTGCCCTCCCACGTCCCCGCCACGGCGGTGATGAACCCCACGCGCCGCCCCTGGGCCGCCGCGTACCGCCTACTGGTGGCCCTGGGCGCGACCGCGGCAGTGGCGGTCGAGGTGACCTTCGGCGGCCCACTGCGCACCCTGAGCCACTTCGCGATCCAGAGCAACATCCTGCTGGCCCTGGTCCTCACCCTCGCGGCCCGCCGCGCCCGGACGGCCCGCCGTCCCCTGCCGTCGGCCCTGACGGGCGCCACGCTGCTCTACGTCGTGGTCACGGGGATCGTCTACCACCTGCTGCTGGCAAACCAGGCGAGCCCCTTCGGACTCCCCGGCGTCCTCACGGGCGAGGCCACCGCCCCGACGGGCTGGCACGCGATCACCAACCAGATCCTGCACACGGTGACACCCGTCGCGGCCGTACTGGACTGGCTGCTCCTGACAGCCCCCGGCCAGCTGCGGCTACGGCAGGCGGCGACATGGCTGCTCTACCCCCTCACCTACCTGGCGTTCAGCCTCGTCCGAGGCGAGTTCCTCCCCGGCTCACCGGGCCGCTACCTCTATCCGTTCCTCGACGTGGACCGGCACGGCTACAAGAGCGTCCTGGGCAACGCCCTTCTCATCGGCCTCGGCATCTACGCCCTGGCCATCCTCCTCGTGGCCCTCGACCACGCCCGCCCCAACCCGATCCGCCGCCGCGTCCTTCGCCGCACCAAAACCGGATTTCGTCTCCAGCCACCAGTGGGCTAAAGTAAACGTCGTCGCCGCGACAAGCAGTGACATCGGGGTGTAGCGCAGCTTGGCAGCGCGCTTCGTTCGGGACGAAGAGGTCGTGGGTTCAAATCCCGCCACCCCGACAGTGAAACACCAGGTCAGGGGCCTGATCCACCAAGTGGATCAGGCCCCTGACGGGTTTCTGGAGATCGTTTGGGAGAAATCTGGGAGAAGATCTTGCTCGGCTTCTCCCAGGGGATGACTGGTGGGGCCGTCAGAAGTACGGCGGCTGAGGGCAGTCGGACCTGCGCGTTCGCGAATCCAGCCCCGCAGTCGGCCGGGAACACCATGCCCGCCCGCCTCAACCGCCCTGAGGATCACGACACCTGGCAAGCCATCACTCAGCGCGTCCCCACGACCACGCCCGAGCACTCGCCCAGCGCGTGCGAGCGATGCCGAGTGTGCGCCCCAATCTGCAGACCCTCAAGGTGATCGAGCGCCTCGGGACAGCAGACGGCTGGCGCGAACGCTTCTCGCATGTTCGGCCTCTCGTGGCCCCGTTCCTGTGCTCCATAAGGCGGGACCAAGAGGTGCGGGGCACACCGTTGTGTCTCGGTGAAATGCCTGCTCACGAGCGCGTCCCGGACCTCGGAGCGGCGTAGAGTGAAAGCACCGGGAGTACTTCGCACACCGGCCGCCACGTCGGTGTTGTTCCCGGCGAGCAACAACACCGGCCTCCAGCAGGAGGCTCGGGGACAGGTCCGTGTCATGACCGCGACCATCGAACCTACGATCATCAAAGAGCGCCTGCCTTCGGCGTCGGCCCGGCTGTCCCTGGCCCCGACCGGCTCGGGTCCAGGTCTCCTGGACGGTGCCTGGTGGCCCCGCTCCCGTGATCTCCTCCGGGAGATCCCCACTCTGACGGACGCGCTGGACGCGTGCTGGGGCCGGATCACCCACGTCACCGTGAACCCGGCCCACTGGCCCGTCATCCCGCGTAAGGTCCCCGTCACGGGGCACACCGTGCATGTCGGCTGGTTCGCCGACGAGCAGGACCCGAACAAAGTGATCCTCCTCTCCTACACGGTGGGCCGCCTGGACCTACTGGTGATCCCTCCGGAGACGGAGCCGGCCGCCACCGCCCGGCTGATGGCAGCAGCAACCGTGCCGGGAGGCATCCGCACGGCCAGCGGTCTGATAGCCGACGAGGCCATGAGCCACGACGCGGCGGAGGCTCGGAGCCGGGAAGAGGAGTGGGAGACCGACGGCGGAGCCGCTTCGGCGGCCGGAGCCTCGATCGGGATCTTGAGTTCCGCCCTGGGGAGGTGAGGATGTGGAGACAGCCGTCACCGTCGCCGTGATCATCTTCGTCATCATCGTGGGAATGTTCCTGATCCACCGGCTCAATGCGCAGCATGACGAGAGGATCGGAGCGTTCCGCTACAGCGACGCCCTTCCGGGAATCGGTCGGCGGAACCGTAAGAGCCCACGTGCGACCGCGCCGAAGGA
>NZ_JAQMYP010000030.1 GCF_028369295.1 Streptomyces sp. HD | reverse complement strand
TCGGCGGTGGGACGGCGGTACGCCGTGCGCCGGTGCGCGTCTCGCACGCACCCCGCCGCCTCGACCGGTACCGGACGGCGGGTCCGGTTCCGTGAGGCCGCTGAGGCCACTGACGTCCGTGGCCTCAGCGGCGGCCTCATTGGCGGCCGACAGGGAATCTAGCCGCGCTGCTCGCCCGAACGGCCCTGCTCAGCAAGGAATTTGCGGGTCTCATACGGCCGGGTCGCGTGTCGCGTATGGGGCGCGTCAAGGGCAGCGGGGTGTACGTCAGGGGCCCGTCAACGAGGGGAGGCGGAGCGGGGATGCGTCGTCGGCGGGCGTCAGCTCGTGCCCAGTGGCGTGGCCTGCTCGGCGTCGAGTTGGTGGTCGGCCCAGACGTAGCTTTCGGGGAGCAGGTCGGTGATGGAGACGGTCCGGAGACGGTCGCCTGTGCCGACGACGACCTTCAGGGCCGGGAAGTAGTCGAGAAGCACCTGGCGGCACCGGCCGCACGGGGGAACCACCCCGCGGTCACGGTCGCCGACGGCGACGATCGTGTCCAGCTCGTAAGCGCCCTGGGCAGCCGCCGTGCCGATGAGGACCAACTCGGCGCACGGGCCTCCGGTGAAGTGGTAGGCGTTCACCGCGGTGACGATCCGGCCGTCCCGGGCGCGGGCCGCGGCAGCCATGGTGTGGTTGTCGCCTCGGCATCGAGTGCGCGCGACCTGGGCTGCGGCCTGGATGAGTTCGTGGTCGACGGGGTGGGGGTGCGTGGTCATCTTCTCTGCCTTTGTGTGGGGTCACGCGACGTTGGCGCGAATGACGACGGCGCACAAGCGAATATCGGTGGCGTGCTTGTCCTGGTCAAGGCCTGTCCACGTCCACGTGAGAGGCGCCAGGGATGCGTCAGGATTAGGGGGCCGGGGGAGGCCGTGGTTCCGGCTGCGGTCGTGTCGTAGCCGTCCGGTGTCCGCCGTCCCCACGTCGCGCCCCTTCCGGCGGCACCCTCACCCTCCCCAACTGCCGCGTGCCCAGGCGCAGTCGTCAGACGTTACTGCGGTGGCCGGGCCCTGCCGTGCCGCGAGTTCCCCGCCGGGCGGCCGCCAGGCCGGTGCCGGCCGGAGTTCGGGCCCGTGTCAGCATCCCGTCAGCGTCCGGCCGATCGTCGTCAGCATCGCGTCATGACCGGTACGAATCCCTGGTTCACCGGGCATAGCGTCGTTGCCGAGCCCCGGTCCGCCTCCCCGCGTCCGGGGCCGACAAGCACACCGCACGATCCACCTCGGATCCACCCGGAGGCACCCCATGGCAGACATCCTGTACGACGAAGACCCGGAGCCCTCTGATCGGAGCCCGGCCGGCCCTCTGTACGTTCCGGTCCGGCCGGGACAGGCCGCCTGCGCGGCCCGCCTCTTCCGTACGCCCCTCGGCGACCGTACGGCCGTGGGGTTCACCTCGCAGCGGAAGCTGACCGCGACCCTCGGCCCCGACCAGCCCTGGATCCGGCTCGCCGAGCCCGCCCTGCGCACCCTGACCGCACCGCTCGGCGTCACCACCGTCACGGTGAACCCCCAGTTCTGCGCACCGGCCCCGACCGCGCCGTCCGCCACGGACCACGCCCAGCCCCGCTCCGGTCCCCAATTCCGTGAGCGCGTACTTGAGATGTGGATCGGCTGAGGGGGGGGATCGCACGATGACCACCATCCACGAACCCGCGGTGACCATGCGGGCCGACGCGCTCTCGGTGTGGCCCGCCTCGGCCGTCGAGCCCCGCGAGGGCGAACTCACCGTCGGCGGGGTGCCGCTCGCCGAGGTCGCCGACCGCTTCGGCACCCCCGTCTACGTCATCGACGAGGAAGAGGTGCGCGAGCGCTGCCGTACCTACCGTCACGTCTTCCCCGACGCCGAAGTCCTCTACGCGGCCAAGGCGTTCCTGTGCCGGGCGATGGTCCACTGGGTGGCGGAGGAGGGCCTGGGCCTGGACGTCTGCTCGGCCGGTGAGCTGGAGCTCGCGGTCACCACGGGCTTCCCGCCCGAGAGGATCGTCCTGCACGGCAACGCCAAGTCCCCGCGCGACCTGGACACCGCGCTGCGTCTCGGCGTCGGCCGTGTCGTCATCGACAGCCCGTCGGAGATCGCGCGGCTGGCCGCAGCCGTCGGGCCCGACGGCCACCAGAAGGTGATGGTCCGCGTCGTGCCCGGCATCAGCGCCGGCGGCCACGAGAAGATCCGCACCGGCACCGAGGACCAGAAGTTCGGCCTGTCCATCTCCGACGGCTACGCCCAGTACGCCATCGCCCGGATACTGGACCAGCCGCAGCTCGAACTCACCGGTCTGCACTGCCACCTGGGCTCACAGATCACCGGCGTCAAGCCCTACCTGGCCGCCGTACGCCGCATGGTCGGCCTGATGGCCCGGCTTCACGAACAGCACGGCCTGGTCCTGCCCGAACTCGACCTCGGCGGCGGCCACGGCATCGCCTACCGGCCGGGCGAACCCGCCCTGGATCTCACCACGCTGGCCCGCAAGGTGCGCGCGGAACTGGCCGAGGCGTGCGCGGCGGCGGGGATCGCCGTACCCCGTCTCCTCGTCGAACCGGGGCGCGCGATCGCCGGCCCGGCGGGGATCGCGCTCTACCACGTCCTCGCCGTCAAACGCACCGGCACGCACACCTACGTCGCCGTCGACGGCGGCATGAGCGACAACCCCCGGCCCGCCCTGTACGGCGTCCGGTACGCTCCGCGCCTGGTCGGACGGCACAGCAGCGCCGCCCCGGTCCCGGTGACCGTGGTGGGCCGCCACTGCGAGGCCGGTGACATCGTCGCCGCCGACGTCGAACTCCCCGAGGACATCCGCCCCGGAGACCTGCTCGCCGTCCCGGTCGCCGGCGCCTACCACCTGTCCATGGCCTCCGGCTACAACCTGGTCGGCCGCCCACCGGTGGTCGCCGTGGACGACGGTCAGGCCCGGCTGCTGATCCGCCGCGAATCCCTGGAGGACATCCGCAGCCGCGACGTCGGCCTCTGAGGAGCCGCGACGCCGCTCCAGGGCTTCTGGGAATCACGAACTCGGCCTCCAGCGGCCGTCCGCGGATCCTCGCCGACAGACTCTCGCCGACAGCCCCTCACCGACGGAGCATCCCCGATCCACCTCCGGACGAGCAACGGCCGCTCGTCCGGAGGTGCCGCGTCCGCGAAGCCTTGCCCAGGCTCGCGAGTCCATGCCGACATTCGCGCGCCGCCCTCGCCCGGTGGTCGCGCCCTTGCCGCACCCTGCGCACCCCTTACAGTCCGCTCCGTAATGTTCGCCAATAAGGCCGAATGTTTCGATCGGCCCCGGCGGGAAGGGCTGACGCGCATGCGGACGTACGACACCCCGGTCATCGGCGGCTTCCACCCCGACCCCAGCGTGTGCCGGGTCGGCGAGGACCACTACCTCGTCTGCTTCAGCTTCGAGTACTTCCCCGGCGTCCCGCTCTTCCACAGCCGTGACCTCGTGCACTGGCGGCAGATCGGCAATGTACTGGACCGGCCGGGGCAGTCGGAGCTCGCGGACGACGTCCCGGCATCCGCCGGCATCTGCGCGCCCACCCTGCGCCACCACGACGGCCGCTTCTACCTGATCACCACCACCGTCGGCGCCGGCGGCAACGTGCTGGTCAGCAGCGACCGCCCCGAGGGCCCCTGGTTCGTCCGGGCGGCTTCTTCCCGTACGTCCACGTCCTGGGCCGGGAGACCTTCCTGACCCCGGTGGAGTGGGTGGACGGCTGGCCGAGGGTCGGTCCGGTCAGGGACCGGCACCCGGTGCCGGCGGCCTGGCATCCCGTCGGACTCCCCTCCCCGCGGGACGACTTCGACACCGCGAGCCTGGCGCCGTACTGGATCTCGTCGCGCCGTCGGCCGGCCGGTTCGTGGTCGCTGGCCGAGCGCCCCGGACGGCTCACCCTGCACGCCACCGGCAGCAGCCTCGACCGCCCGGGGCACACCTTCGCCGGGTGCCGCCAGCAGCACCCCGACTGCCGGTTCACGGCCCCGCTGGGCCCCCGGAACGGGCCGCGCCGGCCCGTCCGTCCGCATGGACGAGGCCCGCCAATACGACATCGAGGTCGGCGGGGAGAGGCGAGCGTGATCGCCCGTATCGGTCCGGTACGGCAGCGCCTGGCGCGGGAGCCGGTGCCACACGGGCCCGTCACGCTGACCGTCGAGGTGCGCACCGACCGTCCCGTCTCCCCGACCGGCCAGGACGTGCCGGGACTCAGGGTCGGCGGGCCCGACACGATCGGCCTCTCGGTCGAAGGCGTGCGCCTGGCCGAACTCGACGGCCGCTATCTGTCCACGCAGGTCGCGGGCGGCTTCATCTGCCGGGTCGTCGGCATGTACGTCACCGAGGGCAGTGCGGCGTTCGATTGGTTCGAGTACGCCCCTCAAGCGCCGCGCAGGCCGTGACGGCCTGCGGCAGATTCACCTTGCACAAGGGGTTGCCACCGTTTGGCAGCTGTCCTTAGGGTGCGGCAGCAACGCAGCTTTCTGGATCCATTCCGAAACTTTCGATCCAGGCGATCCCGTGGACGGCCCATGGACGGGGCCGTCCCGTACTCAAGGAGCGCATGATGGGCGACCCGGGACTGTCCCGCAGAGGCTTCCTGGCGGCCTCCGCCGCGGCCGGTGTGGGCATGACGGCACTGAGTGGTTGCGGCGGGGACTCGGACGGAGGGTCGTCGGACGGCACGACCACCATCGAGTGGTGGAACATCTCCACCACCGAGCCGGCCAAGAGCGTCTGGGCGGCGCTGGCCAAGAAGTTCGAGGCCCAGAACCCCAAGGTGAAGATAAAGATCGTTCAGCTGGAGAACGACGCCTACAAATCGAAGATGACGGCGCTGACCGCATCGGGGAAACTGCCCGACATCTTCCACACCTGGGGCGGCGGTGTCCTGAAGCAGCAGGTCGACGCCGGTCTCGTCGAGGACCTCACGGACCGCACGAAAGATTTCGCCGACGGCCTGCTGCCGGTCGCCCGGGAGCCGTACCTTCTCGACGACAAGGTGTACGGCATCCCGTTCGACATCGGCATGATCGGCTTCTGGTACAACAAGGCGCTCTTCAAGGACGCGGGCGTCAGCGAACCCCCGACCACCTGGAGCGGTTTCCTCGACGCCGTACGGAAGTTGAAGGCCAAGGGCATCACCCCGCTGGCCCTCGCGGGCAAGGAGAAGTGGCCCGGCATGTACTACTGGGCCTACCTCTCGATGCGCACCGCCGGCGCCTCCGCCCTGCAGAAGGCGTACGACGACAAGGACTTCACCGGCGACGCCTTCGTGCAGGCCGGACAGCACCTCCAGGAGCTCGTCGACCTTCAGCCCTTCCAGAAGGGCTTCCTCGGTGCCGCCTACTCCAGCCCCACCGGCCAGGCCGCGACCGTCGGCAACGGCAAGGCGGCGATGGAACTCATGGGCCAATGGGCCCCGGTCGTCCAGGCCGACTCCGGCAAGGGCCTCGGCGACGACCTCGGCTTCTTCCCGTTCCCCGCGGTCGACGGCGGCAAGGGCGCGATCACCGAGGTGTTCGGCGGGGGCGGCGGGCACGCCCTGCGCAGCGGGGCTCCGCAGGAGGCCGTCGACTTCCTGAAGTTCTTCGCCTCCGAGGCCACGGACGTGGAACTGGTCAAGAAGACCGGCGTCATCCCGGTGGTCCCGGCCGCCGAGAGCGCCCTCACCGACCCCAACATCAAGGCCGTACAGGCCCAGTTGAAGGCCGCCACCGGCTTCCAGCTCTATCTCGACCAGGCCTACGCGCCCGCCGTCGGCCAGGAGGTCAACGACAGCGTCGGCGCGCTCATCGCCGGGTCCAAATCCCCGCAGCAGGTCGCCGAGTCGATCACGAAGACCGCCAAGGAAGAGCAGTAGCCGGCGATGACCTCCACCTTCCTGCCGTCCGCCGACAAGCAGCCCGGCGGCCCCGGCGTCGACCGCCCGCCCCCGTCCGCCGACGCGGGCCACGGGCGGACCCGGCGCCGCGTGCTGCACTGGCTCACCGCGGTCGGCTTCCAGGTACCCGCCCTGGCGCTGTTCCTCGTCCTGGTCCTGCTCCCGATGCTGTTCGCCCTGTACGCGGCCTTCTTCCGCTGGGGCGGCTTCGGGATGCCGTCCGACTACATCGGCGGCGACAACTTCACCCGTCTCTTCGAGGATCCCGTCTTCCTCGGCGACCTGTGGCGCTGTCTGGCCCTGGTCGTGCTGTCGCTCGCGATCCAGCTGCCGTTCGCGCTCGCCATGGCCGTACTGCTCAACCAGCGGCTGCGTGGCCGGGCGGTGTACCGGATGCTGTTCTTCGCGCCGTACGTGCTGTCCGAGGCCATCACGGGCGTGCTGTTCGGCATGATCTTCGCCCCCGACGACGGTCTCGCCGACCAGATCCTGGGCGGGATCGGCCTGGACGGGCTGGGCGGGGAGTGGTTCGCCGATCCGTCCACCGTGATGGCCACCCTCTTCCTGGTCATGACCTGGAAGTACTTCGGCTTCCACATGATGCTCTACCTGGCCGGACTCCAGTCCATCCCCCGCGAGTTGACCGAGGCCGCGCTGATCGACGGCGCGAACGCCTGGCAGCGCTTCCGCGGCGTCACCCTGCCGCTGCTCGCGCCCACCCTGAGGATCAGCGTGTTCCTGTCCGTCATCGGGGCGATCCAGCTGTTCGACCTGGTCTGGGTGACCACGGCAGGCGGCCCCGACCATCACTCCGAGACGATGGCCGTGACCCTGTTCCAGTACGGCTTCAAGCGCTACCAGGTCGGCTACGCCAGCGCGATCAGCGTGGCCATGTTCGGCATCAGCCTTGTCTTCGCCCTCGCCTACCAGCGGTTCGTGCTCCGCCGCGACCTCGAAGGAGCCACCACGACGATGCGGGGAGGCGCCAGGTGACGGCCAGGTCCGGCAGGAGGAACGGCAGGAACCTGCCGCTGCACGTGATCCTCGTGGTGGTCGGCGCGGTGATGGTGGTGCCGCTGCTGTACGCCGTGCTGTCCGGCTTCAAGTCCACCGACGAGCTCTCCCGCAACCCGGTCGGGCTGCCGGAGTCCTGGGTGGCCGGCAACTACACGGACATCCTCGGCTCGGGCGACTTCTGGCGGCTGCTGGGCAACAGCACACTGATCGCGGTGGGTACGACCGTGCTGGTCGTGGCGGTCTCCGCGCTCTCGGCGTTCTCCTTCGCGCGGTTCGCCTTCCGTGGCCGAGAGACGCTGTTCACCCTGTTCACGATGGGGCTGATGTTCCCCTTCGCGGTGGCGGCCCTGCCGCTCTTCCTGCTGCTGCGCTCCATGGACCTGCTGGACAACCCGCTCGGCGTGATCCTCCCCCAGGCCGCCTTCGGGCTGCCGATGACCATCATCATCCTGCGCGGCTTCTTCCGGGAGATCCCCGGCGAGCTGGAGGAGGCGGCCACGCTCGACGGGTGCGGCCCCTTCGGGTTCTTCTGGCGGGTGCTGCTGCCGATGGCGCGGCCCGCGCTGGGCACCGTCTCCGTCCTCGCCGTCGTCACCAGCTGGAACAACTTCTTCCTGCCGCTGCTGGTGTTCACCGACTCCACCTGGTGGACCATCCCCATCGGCGTCCAGCAGTACCAGGGCCAGTACTCCGCGGACTACGCCCGCGTCTTCGCCTACCTGGTGCTGGCCATGGTCCCCGCCCTCGCCTTCTACTCGGTCGCCGAGCGCCAGCTCGTCGGCGGCCTCACCGCCGGCGCCACCAAGGGGTGACGCGCACCGGCGGACGTACGGCTCACCCACCACCCGTCACGTGAGGAGTCGCACCATGCGCAAGAACCGTCTCAGACTCGTCGGCACCCTCGCGGCCGTCCTGGTCGCGGTCACCGGCACGCCCGCCCAGGCGGATCGGGGGCAGCCCACCCTCGCCGACCTCGCCCAGCGCCACGGTCGCTACTTCGGCAGCGCGACCGACAACCCCGAACTCGTCGATGAGCCCTACAAGGCGCTCCTCGGCAGCGAGTTCGACCAGATCACCCCCGGCAACGGCATGAAGTGGTACGCCACCGAACCCGAGCAAGGCGTCTTCGACTTCGCCAAGGGCGACGAGATCGTGCGGCTCGCCCGTGCGGGCCACCAGAAGGTGCGCGGCCACACCCTGGTCTGGCACAGCCAGTTGCCCGGCTGGCTCACCGACCGCGAGTGGACGAAGGACGAGCTGCGGGCCGTACTGAAGAAACACATCCAGACCGAGGTGCGGCACTACCGGGGCAAGATCTACGCCTGGGACGTCGTCAACGAGGCGTTCAACGAGGACGGCACCTACCGCGAGACGGTCTTCTACAAGACGCTCGGCCCCGGCTACATCGCCGACGCGCTGCGCTGGGCCCACCAGGCCGACCCGAAGGCCAGGCTGTACCTCAACGACTACAACGTCGAGACGATCGGCCCGAAGAGCGACGCCTACTACCGGCTGGCCAAGGAGCTGAAGGCCCAGGGCGTCCCGCTGCACGGCTTCGGCCTCCAGGCCCATCTGGCGCTCCAGTACGGCTATCCGGACTCACTGGAGGACAACCTCCGCCGATTCGCCCGGCTCGGCCTCGACACGGCGCTCACCGAGGTCGACGTACGGATGCTGCTGCCCGCGACCGAGGAGAAGCTGGCCCAGCAGGCCGACTGGTACCGGGACCTGACCGAGGCGTGCCTTGCCGTGCGCCGGTGTGTGGGGATCACGGTGTGGGACTACACGGACAAGTACTCCTGGATCCCGGCGTTCTTCCCGGGCCAGGGCGCGGCGCTGCCGTGGGACGAGGAACTGCGGCCGAAGCCGGCGTACTTCGCGCTGCGGGAGGCGCTGAAGTAGGACAGATACCGGGCGGCTACGCTGAGTGATCGTCCCCGGATGCACGTGGGGGCCGGCTCGCAGTCAGGGTCTGCGACCGGCCCCTGGAAGTACGCCGGGCGTGTGTCGTACCGCCCGGTGGTGCAGGCCCTCTCCGGCGGGGTTCGCCGGGAGGTGTTATGCGGCGGTCACCACCTTGGCGGAGCCCAGCGGACGATGTGGGGCGATGATCTGGCCGTCCGGCAGGAGCTCACCGGTGTCCTCGAAGAGCAGGACACCGTTGCACAGCAGGCTCCATCCCTGTTCCGGGTGGTGCGCCGCGAGGCGGGCGGATTCCCGGTCGGCGGAGTCGGCTGACGGGCACGGTGGCTGGTGCTGGCACATGGATGGGATCTTTCGCTGTGTCGTGATGTGTGAGATGGCTGTGGTGTCTGTCTCGCGGCGTGAAGACTCGTTCATGGCCGCCCCCCGTTGGATTGGTCGGTCGGAACCCAGTGTTGCCCCACGGGCGTCAATCCGCAGGGATTTCGCAGCACCGCTTTCTTACAGGTTGATGACGCATCCCGAGCTCGGACGGTTCATCCCAACTCCACTGTCATTTCGGGTGGTTCGACGTGGTCGGATGGGGCTAGTCCGGGCGGGCCGGTGGCCTGAGCAGCTCGTTCGAGCGCATTATCGCTCGCGCGAGCGATACCTTCCTCGTGAACGCGTTTTTCTCGTGCTCAGGCGAGTGCATTCCTGCTCGTACGAGTACCGTGAATCGCTCGCTTTACGGCTCGCGCGTGTGCGTTTCCGGTTGTCCGATACGAGCGTAGTCCTGCCGCCGGACAATCGCGCACCCCGCCGCCCGGCAGAGGGTGGCGGGGTGTGGAGGCGCTCGCGCGGTGCGCTGTCAGGCGGGTGAGCCGAGCAGTGGCGGGAGGGGCGGCAGTGGTGGCATCGGAGCCGGGGTCGCCCGATGGGTGAGCACCGGGAGCAGGTCGGCGACCCGGTGCGGCAGGTGGGAGGCGATGCCGGGCGGTGCCGGGGCCAGCGGGATCAGGAGATCGGCGGCGTCGGGGTGGCCGTCGGCGCCGTCCGCCGTGCAGTCGCCGTGCAGCCAGAGAGTGAGCATGTACAGGCCGGGGAACGACAGCAGTCGCGGCTGGTGGGGCTGTTTCATCGCCTCGGCCTGGCGCAGCGCACGCTCCGTGGACGCGATGTACGGGCCCTCGAAGAAGTGCGAGAACGCCCAGCCGTCGGGCGTGAGCCGGGTCTCCGCCGCGGCCACCGCACGCTCGCCGCACCGGATCAGAAACCGCCAGCCGGCCAGCCGGGTCGCGGAGACGCCCGCCGGGGTGATCTCGTCCACGACATGGACGGGCAGCGGGAGTTCGGGGGTGACGGGTCCCTGGGCGGCGCGCAGGGAGGGTGTTCGGGCCTCCAGGACCGCGGTGGGCGAGCCGAGCGCGGTGAGGACGGAGCGAAGGGCGGGCGCGGGAGCCGGGGGCACATGCAGCGGCATGGTGGGTCGCCTCTCATTCGACAGGCACGGTGGCGCGAGGGCGGGGCGGGGGCGGACGGCGCTGTCTGCTCACGGAGGACAGAGCGGCGGGGGCCGGGGTCGGGGGCGCGAGGGGGGTGGGTGGAGCCTGCCGTACGTCACGTGGACGACAGGTCCTGGGACCGCGGGCGCCAACTCTCTTCCTTGATTGCGGAGTTTATACGAGGAGTGTTCAGACGGTGTTTCATCTAACCGCTTTCGGTGCACCCGGCAAGGGTTCATTCGGCCGCTGAAATGCGGGAATCATCCCGGTTCCCGGTCGCTTCTACGGCGATGACCTCGAAGAATGTCCCGAGTGCGGTCGGCCAATTGTCGTCGGCATTTTTCACGAGTTCGTCAGCCGTCCGAAACTGCACTGTGCCGCATGCCTGGTGAATGTGCCTCCGGTCACGTCCGACAGACTAGCGGCCCCCGGAGTCGCGCGGGACGTTATCGATCGCTTCCGCTGGGCATCATCCCACCTGGCCCGGGAGACCCGGCGGACGGTTCCCGGGCGGGTCCTGAGGTCCGCCCATCCGAGGAGGGACGCTTCGATGGGGGAGAAGGTCGTGGCGGGTCGGTTCGATCTGTCCGATCGCCAGCACTACCGCGACAAGCTGCGGCAGTGCCTGACGGGTCTGGAGCGGCTGCTGGAGGAGAAGCGGTTCGACCGTCCCAAGAACCTCATGGGGCTGGAGATCGAGCTGAACCTCACCGGCGCCGACGGTATGCCGAAAATGTTGAATGCGCAGGTGCTGGAACGGATCGCGAGCCGGGATTTCCAAACAGAACTCGCCATGTTCAATCTGGAAGTCAACATCGCCCCACATCGATTGCAGGGGCGAGTATTCGACCGGCTCTCCGAGGAACTCCGTACGTCCCTGGCATATGCCGACCGAAAAGCGGGAGAGGTCGACGCGGGAATCGTGATGATCGGCATTCTGCCGACCCTCGACCGGGACGACCTGGTCTCCTCGAACCTCTCCGCCGTCGACCGCTACGCCCTCCTCAACGACCAGATCGTGGCGGCCCGCGGCGAGGACTTCATGCTCGACATCGACGGCGTCGAGCGCCTGACGTGCACGTCGAAGTCCATCGCCCCCGAGGCCGCCTGCACCTCCGTGCAACTGCACCTCCAGGTCACCCCGGGCCGCTTCGCCGACGTCTGGAACGCGGCCCAGGCGATCGCCGCGGCCCAGGTCGCCGTGGGCGCCAACTCGCCGTTCCTCTTCGGCCGCGAGCTGTGGTGCGAGTCCCGCCCACCGCTGTTCCAGCAGTCCACCGACACCCGCCCGCCCGAGCTCCAGGCCCAGGGCGTACGGCCGCGCACCTGGTTCGGGGAGCGCTGGGTGACCTCGGCGCACGACCTCTTCGAGGAGAACCTGCGCTACTTCCCGGCCCTGCTGCCGATCTGCGACGACGAGGACCCGCTGGAGGTCATCGACGCCGGGGGCACCCCCACACTCGCCGAACTCGTCCTGCACAACGGCACCGTGTACCGCTGGAACCGCCCGGTCTACGGCGTCGCCGACGGCGTCCCGCACCTGCGCGTGGAGAACCGCGTGCTGCCCGCCGGCCCGACCGTCACGGACGTCATCGCCAACGCGGCCTTCTACTACGGCGTCGTCCGCGCCCTCGCCGAGGAGTCCCGCCCGGTGTGGACCCGGCTGCCCTTCGAGGCGGCGGCCGCCAACTTCGACGAGGCGTGCAGGCACGGCATCGACGCCCGGCTGCGCTGGCCCCGGCGCGGGCGGTACGGCGGCACCACCGAGGTCGACGCCGTGAGCCTGGTACGCGACGAACTGCTGCCGCTCGCCGAGGTCGGCCTGGACGCGTGGGGAGTGGAACCGGCCGACCGGGACCTCTACCTGGGCGTCATCGAGGAGCGCTGCCGCCGGCGCATGAACGGCGCGTCCTGGCAGGCGGCGACCTTCCACCGGGCACTGGAGTCGGGGATGTCCCGGGACACGGCGCTGGCGGCGACGACCCGGCGGTACCGCGAGCTGATGCACGGCGGGGAACCGGTGCACACATGGCCGGTGGGGTTGCTGGAGCCGGTGCCGCTGGGGTGACGGCCGGGGCGAGGGCGGACGGTCGCCGCCCGGGAGTGAAGGGCAGGATGATCGCCGGCCGGGGGCGACGGGCCGGACGGCCGCCGGCCGTGGCCGAGGACCAGGGCGGCCGTCGGGGGAACTTCCGTCAGTCCTGCCCGTCCGGTGATGCCGCCGCCACGATCGCCTTGAGGATCACCGACTGGATCTGTGACGGGTCGGTCACCTCGTGGCCCGACCCTCCCGTCGCCCTGGCGATCCGGTCGGCCTCCGTGCGGTCGGCGTCCGGGCCGACGGCGATCATGATGAGGGGAACCGGGCGCGCAGGGTCGGTGAGGCGCTGGAGCCGGGCGACCAGGTCGGAGCGGGAGATGCTGTCCGGGTCCTCGTTGACGCCGTCGGTGAGCACGACCAGGGCGTTGAACCTGCCCTTGGCGTAGGAGCCGGTGGCCGAGCTGTACGCGGCGAGCGTGGTGTCGTACAGGCCGGTCGCCCCGTCCGGCACCGGCGCCAGGTCGTTGAACGCCGCCGACAGGCGGTCGCGCTGTGTGCCCTTGCCCGCCCGGGCGTCGAGCCGCTCGGTCGGCACCAGGACGCGGTAGTCCTTGTCGCCGTCCAGCTTGGTGGAGAAGTCCCACAGACCGATCTCGTCCTCGGACGTGAACGTGGCGAGGGCCTGCAGCAGGGACGCCTTGGTGACGTCCATCCGCGACCGACCGGCCCCCGGCACCGGATCCGCCATGGACGCGGAGGCGTCCACGACCGTGGTGATCCGTGCGTTCTGCACGGTGATCGTCCATACGCCGAGCGACTCCTGGAGCGCGGTCGCCGAGGCCGGCCGGTCCGCCGGCTCCGCGTAGGGCTGTGGGCTGCTGCCGCCGGCCCGGGTGACCAGCGCGTCCGGCGCGTCCTCGTCGGACGTCCGGAAGCCGTGCCGCTCCAAGAGCGCCTGCTGCCGGGGGTCACTGAGATAGCTCATGAACCGGATCGCCGCCCGGCTCTCGTCCGTCGTCAGGCCGGTCTGGTCGAGCAGGGTGTACGGGTAGTCGAGCCGGGGCGAGCCGTCCTTCGGGTAGAAGAAGTCCAGGCCTGCGTCGCCGTCCGTCCCGGAGTTGTACGTGTACGCCGTCTGCTCGCTGACGATCAGCGCCTGGTTGCGCTTCGGGTTGCCCTGCTCTGCGCCGGAGGCGTCGCGCGGCAGCGTGGCCAGGACCTGGCCGTCGCCGTCGGAGGTGCGCTGCGACAGCGCCTTCATCATCGCCGCGGCCTCGGTCCGCCCGCCCTCGGCCTCGGCGGCGGCCCCGCTCACCCGGGCCAGCGCGAGCAGCCCCGTCGCACTGCGCGCAGGGTCGGCCGCGCCGAGCCGCAGGGAGTCGTCACGCAGCCCGGCACCGGCCAGCTCCAGCCAGCCGTACGTCTTCTTCGGCCACCCCAGCGACTTCGCGGCCGCGGGCACCATCGCCACCCCGACCGGTGAGGAGGCGACATGGCCCACCGTGGAGACCTCGGCCGTGCCGCCGTCCTCCGCGAGCCGCTGGACCCACAGGTCGGAGTCCGGCACCCAGACCTGGGCGTCGGGGTCCTTGTCGGCCAGCAGAGTGTCCGCGACCCGGTACGACTCCCGGGCGCTCACCGTCACGGCGACGCACCGCCCGTCGGAGCTGAGCTCCGCGTCCCGGGCCCGTCGCGCCGCGGTTTCGAGGACGGGGGCCAGGTCGGGCGAGGCGGCCAGCGTCAGCCGTACCGGATCGTCCTCGCAGGAGGAGCCGAAGGAGAGCAGTCCGCCCTTCACCGCGGCGGCCGTACCGCCGGCGACCGCCAGGACGAGGGCCGTCGCGATGGCCACCGTACGGCGGCGGGCACTGCTACGGGGGTCGTTTCGACGGGAGTCGTTTCGGCGGGGGCCGCTGCGGCCCGCCCCATACTGATCGGGCAAGCTGTGACGTCCCATGACGGTGGTGCCCCTCCCTGTTGCCCTGCTGAACCCCGTGCCGGGATCCGGCCGTGTGGCAGGCAAAGCGGCGGTACGCCCCGTACGGCGCCCGTCCCCCCAACGGCCTGTCGCGCACGGTCTTCGTAACTGCTTTCGAGACCCTAGCGGGGCAGCGAGGTGGATGAGACGGGATTACTCAACTGGAGGCAGGTGTGCAGGGCGAGGCAGGCCCCGTGGCCGAATCTTTTCCGTACGAGCGACCCTCGCGACGGATCTTCCGTGATGAGACGCTGCTCGTTCTGGGGCTCTCGCTCGGTGCGAGCGGTGTGTCCGCCCTGATCAGCTTTGTCGGCTCGGTCACCAAACCCGGCGGCCTCAAGGACCAGGCGGCCACGCTCAACGCCTCGGTCGCACCGGGCCGCCCCTGGCTGGATCTCGCCTGGCAGCTCTTCGGGATCACCACCGCCCTGATCCCCGTCGCGCTCGTCGCGCACTTCCTGATGCGCGAGGGACAGAGTCTGCGCACCCTCGGCTTCGACCGCACCCGCCCCTGGCCGGACCTCGGTCGCGGAGCGGCGATCGCGGCGGTGATCGGCAGCACCGGAATCGCCTTCTACCTGGCCGTTCGCGGGCTCGGCTTCAACCTCACCGTCGTGCCCGAGGCGCTGCCCGCCGTGTGGTGGAAGTACCCGGTGCTGATCCTGTCCGCCCTGCAGAACGCGATCCTCGAAGAGGTCATCGTCGTCGGCTATCTGCTGCGCCGCCTGGGCCAGTTGGGCTGGACACCCGGCACCGCACTGGTGGCCAGTTCCGTACTGCGCGGCTCCTACCACCTCTACCAGGGCATCGGTGGCTTCCTGGGCAACATGGCGATGGGCGTGGTGTTCGTCTACCTGTACCGGCGCTGGGGCCGGGTGGGCCCGCTGGTCGTGGCGCATTCCCTGCTCGACATAGGAGCGTTCGTGGGCTATGCGCTGCTGGCCGGGAAGGTGGACTGGCTGCCGACGGCGTGAGCCCTGACGAACGGGGCGCACAAGGGGGCCGCGCAAGGGCCGCACAGGAGGGGGCGTACGACGGTCTCGTACGCCCCCTTCGTCCTGCCCGGCCGTGCCGGCCCGGCGTCCCGCCTAGGCGATCAACTCGCCCTCGATGACGGTCACCGCGCGACCGCTCAGCAGCGTGCGGTCGCCGCGGAGTTCGGTGCGGACGCGGCCGGAGCGACGGGAGGCCTGCAGGCCGGTGAGTCCGGGCCGGCCGAGGCGCTCGGACCAGAAGGGGGCGAGCGCGGTGTGGGCGCTGCCGGTGACCGGGTCCTCGTCGATGCCGACGTTCGGGAAGAAGCAGCGGGAGACGAAGTCGTAGCCCCGGGCCGGGTCCTCGGCGCGGGCGGTGGCGATGATGCCGCGCTCCGAGTAGGCGCCGAGCGACTTCAGGTCCGGGGTCAGGGCATGGACCGTCTTCTCGTCGGCGAGTTCGAGGAGCAGGTCGCCGACGTTCGGGCCGGTGTCGAAGGCGACCAGCGGCTCGGCGCCCAGGGCCTGCGCGACCCCGTCCGGGATCTCGGCCCGGGTGAGTGGGGCGGTCGGGAAGTCCAGGGTGATGGAGCCGTCCTCGCGAGGCGTCGCGACGAGCACGCCGCTGCGGGTGGCGAACCGCACGGGCCCCTCGTGGGTGCCGATGCTGTGCAGCACATGGGCCGTGGCGAGCGTGGCGTGCCCGCACATCGCCACCTCGGCGACGGGAGTGAACCACCGCAGCGCCCAGTCGGCCTCCCCGCCCTCGGGCAGCCGGTGCGCGAACGCCGTCTCGGCGTGGTTGACCTCCATGGCCACGTTCTGGAGCCAGTCGTCCTCCGGGAAGCCGTCCAGCAGCAGGACCCCGGCGGGGTTGCCGGCGAAGGGGCGGTCGGTGAAGGCATCGACGATTCGAATCCTCATGGCGCCGACGCTAGAGGGCCTGAGGAGAGGGCCGCCAAGGCCAATCCGGGGGTGCTGGACCGATTTCGGCGGGTCGCTCGCTCTGTCGCCGGCTCTTGTCACCCGAACTATTCCGATATATCGTTGAGGCATCGCGACAGATCAGCGATGAACAACGATGGAATGGAGTGATTGCCATGCGTTCCCATGGATTCGAGCGTGGACACGGTGGGCACGGTCACCGCGGCCGGGGCGACTTCGAAGGGCTTCGCGGCGCTTTCGGGCCCTTCGGCCCGGGCGGCGGCCCCGGCTTCGGAGGGCCCGGATTCGGGCCCGGCCCCTGGGGGCCGCGGGGACGGGGGGGACCCCGAGGGAGGGCGCGGCGCGGTGATGTACGCGCGTCGATCCTCGCCCTGCTGAAGGACCGCCCCATGCACGGCTACGAGATGATCCAGGAGATCGCCGAGCGCAGCGGCGGGGCGTGGAAGCCCAGCCCCGGCTCGGTGTACCCCACCCTCCAGCTGCTGGAGGACGAGGGCCTGATCGCCAGCGAGAGCGAGGGCGGCAAGAAGCTGTTCTCGCTCACCGAGTCGGGCCGCGAGGCCGCCGAGACCGGCCCCGAGGCGCCCTGGGAGGAGGCCACCCGTGGCGTCGACTGGGAGGCGCTCGGCGAGATCCGTCAGGCCGGCTTCGGTCTGATGGAGGCGTTCGGGCAGGTCTGGAAGACGGGCAACAAGGACCAGCGCGACAAGGCGCTGACCGTCATCAACGATGCCCGCAAGAAGCTGTACCTGATCCTCGCCGACGAGGACTGAGCAGGCCGGCGGCCTCCCCGCCGTGACTGAAGGCGCCCTGTGGAGTGAGAGCTCCGCAGGGCGCCTTCCCACCTGTCTGACGTGGTGCCTTTCAGGCCGCCGTGGCTGCGCTCAGGTCACCAATCCGGCCAGCTTGCGCAGCGACTCGTTCAGCGCCGCCGTCGCCGAGTCCTTGAGCTTGCCCGCCATCAACGACACCGCCGCACCCGTGAACTCCCCGTCGATGCGCACGCCCGTGGCCCCGCCGCCGTCCGGCGTCAGCGTGTAGCGCGTGGCCACCGTCACCGCCATCGGACCCTTGCCGCGGATGGCCATCACCCGCGCCGGTTCCAGTTCCTCGATGGTCCACTCGACCTCGGCCGGGAACCCCATGAGCTTCATGTTCTCCTGGAAGGTCCCGCCCACTTCGAGGGCCGCGGGGCCGCCGCCCGGGAAGCTGGTGTGGGTGGCGTTCCACTGTCCGTACGCCGACCAGTCCGTCAGCTGCGCCCAGACCTTTTCGGCCGGTGCCTCGATACGTGACTCCGCGCTGACTTCGGCCATGCGACCACCCCTTCGACTCGGGCTACGGTGTCGCGGAACGTAGCCGTGGGGCCTGGAACATTCAATACTGATGAACCGTCAGGAAGTGTGGAGATGCCGGGCCGTCTCAGCCCACCAGCCGTATCACCGCGGCGTCGAACAGGTCCCACGCGCGCGGGAACGCGCTCTCCTCATGGCAGTGCCACGCCTCCCAGAACAGGTCGGCGAGCAGGGCGTCCTCCGGGGCGTACACCCGGTAGACGTACTGTCTGCCGTCGATGGCCGGTAACGCCACCAGCCAGCACCTGTACCCGCTCTCCATGCCCCTGTGGGACGTGCGACGGAGCGCCATGGTTGCGTAACGGCGCGGAGCAAATGGGCGCGCGCCCCTCAGGGTCGTGCGGCGTGATCTCATCCGTAAGGAGGAGATCCCGGGCGGCCGAGTCCACTCTGTGTGGGACGCCAAAATGCTTCCTGCCGCGGATGACCTGGCTCGAAGCGGCTGATGGGGTGGGGGATGTGCAACCCCGTATTCCCCGGCAGTCGGCCCAGGAGCAGGACTGCCGGCGCCCGGACGCCGCGGCGGACGCTGCCAGGCTCAGTGACGAGCTGGCAGCGGTGATCGCCGGTGCCCGCCGCCGGGCGGTCAGGGACGGGGACCGGCAGATCGACACGGCCCATTTGCTGCACTCCCTGCTGGAGCGCGACCCCGACGTGTACGCCGTCTTCGGCGACGGACCCCAGATCGCCCGCCTCCTCGGCTACCTCGTGCAGCGCACCATCGGCTACGGCCTGCGCTGGCAGGGCGCCGTCGAGGACTCCGGTGCCGTCCCCGTGGTGCTGGACGGAGAGGGCTTGTCCCCGCTGGCCGCGACCGCCATGGAACACACCCGCCGACGTGCCGCCCTGCGCGGCGACACCCAGGCCCGCGGTGTCGACCTGCTCGCGGCCATCGTGACCGACCCGCAGGCACGCGCCGTCGAGGTCCTGGCCCGCGCCGGCATCGACGCGAACGCGCTGCGGGTTCGGATCGACGAGCCACGGGACGAGTACGTCGGCGGCGACAGGCGGGACGACTACGTCGGCGGCGACAGCGCCCGCTAGACCGGCACACGGCCCTCGCGAGCCCGCACCGCCTCCCGTGTCCGGCACCACGCACCGCCTCCCGCGTCCGGCGCCACGCGCCGCCTCCCACTCACTCCGCCTGCCCGCACCGCCCACAACCGGCGCCGCCGTCCACTCGGTGAGACAGGTGTCAATGAGGGTGACGCTCCTGTCGTCCCCTGTCATCATGTGCCCGTGCGCATATCTGAGAGCAGTCAGGCCGGCCACGGCAAGGGCGTCGGGCTCGGTCTGGCGTTCGGTTCCGCGGTCGCCTTCGGGGGATCCGGTGTCGCGGCCAAGCCGTTGATCGAGGCGGGGCTCGACCCGCTGCACGTGGTGTGGCTGCGCGTGGCCGGTGCCGCCCTCGTGATGCTGCCGCTCGCCGTGCGCCACCGTGCCCTGCTGCGCAGCCGCCCGGCCCTGCTCACGGGATTCGGCCTGCTCGGCGTGGCCGGGGTGCAGGCGTTCTACTTCGCCTCGATCTCCCGCATCCCGGTCGGTGTCGCGCTGCTCGTCGAGTACCTGGCGCCCGCCCTCGTCCTCGGCTGGGTGCGGTTCGTGCAGCGGCGGCCGGTGACGCGTGCCGCGGCGCTCGGCGTGGTCCTCGCGGTCGGCGGCCTCGCCTGCGTCGTGGAGGTCTGGTCGGGCCTGAGCTTCGACGCCCTCGGACTGCTCCTCGCCCTCGGCGCGGCCTGCTGCCAGGTCGGCTACTTCGTCCTGTCCGACCAGGGCAGCGACTCGGGCGACCAGGCACCCGACCCGCTCGGCGTCATCGCCTACGGCCTGCTGATCGGCACCGCCGTCCTGACCGTCGTGGCCCGCCCCTGGAACATGGACTGGGCGGTCCTCTCGGACACCGCCCACATGAACGGCACCCCGGTCGCGGCCGCCCTGCTGCTGGCCTGGATCGTGCTGGTCGCCACGGTGATCGCGTACGTCACCGGCGTGGTCTCGGTACGACGGCTCTCGCCGCAGGTCGCCGGCGTCGTGGCCTGCCTCGAAGCGGTCATCGCGACCGTCCTCGCCTGGTTCCTGCTCGGCGAGCACCTCTCGGCGCCGCAGATCATCGGCGGCGCGGTCGTCCTGGCGGGCGCCTTCATCGCCCAGTCGTCCGCGCCCGCCAAGGGCTCGCCGGAACCGGTGGCGAGCGGTGGCCCGGAGCGCGAATTGTCCGCCCGCGGAAACGTCGCCTAAGCTGCGCAATCATGCCGACGACACTCGTTCTTCCGCCTCCGGCCGCCTGAGGCGGGCCCTCCGGAAGCCAGGCCCCGGTGCCTGACGGGATCCGAATCCCGCGCACCGCCGGGCGCGACGGTGCGGCCCGCAGAAGAAGTCCACGGACCCCGCTGACCGGGGCTCCTCCAGAACTTCCGCGCACTCGCGCGTCTGCGGAGAACAACTCGTGTCGAACACTGTCTCCGGCCTGCCCATCGGGCGAGGCCTTCTCTACCTGATCATCGCCGGTGCCGCCTGGGGCACCGCGGGCGCGGCCGCGTCGCTGGTCTACCTGACCAGTGACATGGGGCCGATCGCCCTCTCCTTCTGGCGCTGCGCCGTCGGCTTCGTGCTGCTGCTCGCCGTCCACCTCCTGCGTCCGCGCACGCGGAGCGCCGTGTCCGAGCCCCTCGGCCGCAAGGCACTGCGTGCCGGTGTCACGGGTGTCGGGCTCGCGGTGTTCCAGACGGCCTACTTCGCGGCCGTGGAGACCACGGGCCTCGCCGTGGGCACCGTCGTCACCCTGGGCGCCGGTCCTGTGTTCATCGCGCTCGGTGCCCGGCTCACCCTGGGGGAGCGGCTCGGCCGCGGGGGCGTCGCGGCCGTGGCCGGTGCGCTCACCGGGCTCGCGGTGCTCGCGCTCGGCGGCGGGGGCACGACCGTACGGCCGTGGGGTGTGCTGATCGCCCTGGTCTCCGCGGGCGCGTACTCCGTGATGACCCTGCTGACCCGCAAGTGGGGCCGCGACGGCGGGGCCGACGCCGCCGGCACGTCCCTGTGGGCCTTCGCGGTCACCAGCGTGTGCCTGCTGCCGTTCGCCTGGGCCGAGGGGCTCGTGCCGCACACCGCCGATCCCGTCCGGCTCGGCCTGCTGCTGGCGTACATCGCGGCCGTACCCACGGCCCTCGCGTACGCCCTCTACTTCGCGGGCGCCGCCGCCGTGCGGTCCGCCACGGTCTCCGTGATCATGCTGCTGGAGCCGGTCGGCGCGGCGGTGCTCGCCGTCGTCCTGCTCGGCGAACATCTGACGGCGCCGACCGTGGCGGGCACCCTGCTGATGCTGGGCTCGGTCGCCGGTCTCGCGGTGGCCGAGACACGCGGGGCGAGGCGCGAGCCGCTGCCGGCCTGACGCCGAGGAGGGGCCCGCACCGCTCCGGTGTCGGGCCCCTCGCTCAGCCCGTGCGCCGACGGAGCAGGTGGTCGCGGGCCGCAGCGTCTCGCGGACCGCTGCGCTGCACCAGATTGGCCGCGATCCTGTCCTTGACCTCTTCGGTCCGGTGATTCGCGTACTTGAACTTGGCCCGTACGCCTGTCACTTCGAGCCGCACCCCGCGCAGCCCGGACAGCATGCGGCCGTACGGCACCTCGCCCACCGCGACGCGTGCCGAACCGCCCTCCGGCTGAAAGTGGCCGACCTGGCGATTGAGTAGCTCGGCCTTCTCGGCGGGGTCGTCCACGACATGGGCCCGGCACCGGAGTTGGACCGCTGCGTAGAAGCTGGTCGGTGTGCCATGCTCGGGCGGGTCCTCCGGTGCCGCCTGCCAGGGGCCGGGCACGTACACGTAGTCGTCGACCACGCTCAGGACCACCTCGGGGTCGGCCAGCAGCGCCGGCCATATCGGGTTGGGGCGGGCCAGGTGCGTCACGACCTCACCGTGCTCGGCGTCGTACACGAAGTGCAGCGGCTGGACATGCGGTGGCTCGCCGTCCAGGCCGTTGACGGCGAGCTGCCCGAAGTCGTGGACGGCCAGCCACTGCTGCCACTCCGCGTCGTCACGGGGCGCGTCCCAGGGGTGGACCAGCATCAGAGGGTTCCGAGGTAGTCGGGGAGCAGGGTGCCGGGGGCCAGGTCCGGGTCGCCGATCGGCGCCTCGTAGCCCTTGCGCAGCGGGACCACGCCGGCCCAGTGGGGGAGGGCGAGATCCTCGGGCTCGTCGTTCACGCCGCCGGTGCGGAGCTTGGCCGAGACCTCGTCGAGGTCGAGGCGGATCACGGCGGTGGCGGCCAGTTCCTTCTTGTTGGCGGGGCGGGAGTCGGCCGCCCGGCCGGGCACCACATGGTCGACCAGGGCATCGAGGGCGACCCGCTTCTCCTCCGGGTCCGTCACGTCGTACGCCATGCCGTGCACCACCACGGACCGGTAGTTGATCGAGTGGTGGAAGGCCGAGCGGGCCAGGATCAGCGCGTCGACATGCGTGACCGTCAGGCATACCGGCAGCCCCGGGTCCGCCTGGCCGGTCATCCGCAGCGGGCGCGAGCCCGTCGAGCCGTGCACGTAGAGCGTCTCGCCGACCCGCCCGAACAGTGTGGGCAGCACGACCGGCGCCCCGTCGCGCACGAAGCCGAGATGGCAGACGTAGGCCTCGTCGAGTATCGCGTGCACCAGTTCCTTGTCGTACGACGCCCGGTCCGCCGAGCGGGTGGGGACGGTGCGGTCGGTCGGCGTGTAGGCGGCGGTCGGCGACGTCGGCTGCGGGATCCCCTGCATTGCGCTCTCCATTGCACTAGTGCATAATATACTTTGTGCTAGGAGGATATCGGATCGAAGGGCGGCGCGCAGCCGAGATTGCGGCGAGCGTCGAGCGTGCGGTGGGTTCCGGGGAGCTGGAGCCGGGGCAACTGCTGCCGCCCATGCGGGAGTTGGCGACCGATCTGGGAGTGAATCCCAACACCGTCGCCGCCGCCTATCGCGTCCTGCGGGAGCGCGGGGTGATCGAGACCGCGGGCCGCCGGGGGAGCAGGGTGCGGCCCAGGCCCGCCACGACCGGGCGCGAGTACGTCCGGGTGGACGTGCCCGAAGGTGTGCGCAACGTGGCGAGCGGCAACCCCGACCCGGCGCTGCTGCCGTCGCTGGCGAAGGCCTTCGCGGCCGCGGCCGAGCAGTCCGACCGGGATCCGGTGCTCTACGGCGACGACCCCGTGGAGCCGGAGCTGGCGCGCATCGCGCGGGCCCAGCTGTGCGCCGACGGAGTGCCGGAAGGGCCGCTGGCGGTCGCCTCGGGATCGCTGGACGCCATCGAGCGCGTCCTCGTGGCCCACCTCAAGCCCGGTGACACCGTCGCCGTCGAGGATCCCGGCTGGGGCAGCCTCCTCGACCTCGTCCCGGCGCTCGGGCTGCGCATGGCCCCGGTCGGAGTCGACGACGAGGGCCCGCTGCCCGACGACGTCCGGGGAGCCCTCGACTCCGGGGCGCGCGCCCTGATCGTGACCGACCGCGTCCAGAACCCCACCGGCGCCGTGGTCGGCGCCGCACGCGCGCGTGCCCTGCGCACCGTGCTCCGGGACCATCCCGAGATCCTGCTGATCGAGGACGACCACGGCCACGGCATCGTCGACCTCCCCGTACACCCCCTCGCCGGCATCACCCGCCACTGGGCCTTCGTCCGCTCGGTCGCCAAGGCCTACGGCCCCGACCTGCGGCTCGCCGTACTCACCGGCGACGAGACCACCGTCGACCGGGTGCGCGGACGCCAGCGGCTCGGCGCCGGCTGGGTGAGCCGCCTGGTCCAGCGGGCCGTGGTGCGGCTGTGGACCGACGGTGCCGTCGACCCGGCGCAGGTGGCGGCGACGTACGGCAGACGCCGCGCCCTGCTGATCGACGCGCTGGCCGACCGCGGAGTCGAGGCCCATGGGCGCAGCGGCCTCAACGTCTGGATCCCGGTTCCCGACGAGACCGGCGCGGTGTCCCGCCTGCTCCACGCGGGCTGGGCGGTCGCGCCGGGCGCCCGCTTCCGCACGGGCTCACGGCCCGGAATCAGGATCACCACCTCGACCCTCACGGAGGAGGAGGCGGCCCCCCTGGCGGAGGCGGTGGCAACGGCGGTGGGCCCGGGTCCGACGAGGAGCTACGTCTAAAGCGTGTTGCAGAACTCGGACCGATCTCCAGAAAGCTGCTTCGAAGGCCCCGTCAGGACGGAGGAAATCGGCGCACAATCGGGCAGTTGATCTTGCCGCGGGTGGCCGGATCCTACTGTGATCGTCGTTCTGCAACAGCCTTTAGGGGGTGTTTTGAAAGTCCCGCACAGCACCCGCGGCGCCCGGCACGCTCCCCCACTGCCTTAAGGGCGTGGGAGGTGCCCCCACTCGCCGCACCGGCCAAAGGCCCAAGTAGCTCCGCTACGAGGGCCTTCGTCCGGCACGCCGAGGGCACGCACCGGCTGTGACACCAGCCGCTGCCGCGGCGGGCGCGGGCACCGCACGGGACTTTCAAATCACCCCCTAGGCGCGCCGTTTCACCTGGGTGAGCGCCGCGCCCGCCAGCACGATCACGGCCCCGACGGGCGTCGACCAGGCAAGGGACTCCCCGAGCACGGCAACGCCCGCAGCCGTGGCGATGACCGGGATGAAGTAGGTGACCATCTGCGCCGTGGTCGGCCCCACTTCCGCGACCAAGCCGTACTGGATCAACACCGCGAGTCCCGTCCCGAGCGCCCCCAGCGCCACGATCGCCAGCAGGGGCACGATCGACAGCTGTGTCGGGAGGGAGGTGAACAGCGGTGTGACAACAGCCAGTTGAACCGTCGCCAGCAGCAACTGCGCCCCGGTCAGCGACAGGTGCGACGCACTGGACCCGGCAAGCGTCCGGCGGACGTATATCCAGCCGATCGGGTAGCTCAACGACGCCAGCAACGCCATCGCCGTACCCGTCACGTCCAGCCCATGGAAGCCCTGCCATGCCCCGAGCACCGTCAGCACACCGAGGAACCCGATCCCCAGCCCGGCCACCCGCACCCGTGTGGGCCGGTCCTCCGACAGCGCGACCAGGGACAGGGCCATGCCCCACAGTGGCGAGGTCGCGTTGCAGATCCCCGCGAGCGTGGACGGAATCGTCAGCTCGGAGTACGCGAACAACGAGAACGGCAGCGCGTTCAGCAGAAGCGCGGCGACCGCCAGATGCCCCCACGTCCGCAACCCGCGCGGCAGCCGCTCCCGCTTCACCAGCATCGCTGCCGCCAGCACCGCCGCACCGAACACCAGCCGCCCCAGGGTGACCTGGAACGGAACGTATCCGTCTGTGCCCACCTTGATGAGCAGGAAGCTGAAACCCCAGATCAGGGAGAGGGCGGCGAAACGCAGCCGCCAGTCGAGGCGGCCACGGGGGCGAGAACGGACGACGGCTGCGGTCGCGGCCGTGTCGTGTGAGGAGCCCGAGGCGTGCGCGGAGTTCGCCGAGTGCGCGGAGGCGGTGGCGGTGGAAGCGGTGGTCATGGCGGCAACTCTGATACACACGATCTCGTAGCACAACCGAGATTTTTCGCCCGGTATCTCGTAGCATTGCTTACATGTTGAATCTGGAGCGCCTGCGCACCCTCGACGCCCTCGCCCGCCACGGCTCGGTCAGCGGCGCCGCCGAGGGGCTGCACATCACGACGTCCGCCGTGTCGCAGCAGATGTCCAAGCTGGAGCGCGAGATCGGCCAGCAACTCCTCGCCAAGAACGGCCGGGGCGTGCGGCTCACCGACGCCGGCCGGCTGCTCGCCGAGCACGCGGCCCGCATCCTGTCGCAGGTCGAGCTCGCCCAGTCCGATCTGGAGGCACAGCGCGGGCAGGTGGTCGGCGAGCTACGGCTGGTCGCGTTCCCCACGGCTCTGCGCGGACTGTTCCCGGCCGCGCTCGCCGCCCTGCGGGCCGAGCACCCGGCGCTGCGCCTGCGGTCGCGGGAGCTGGAGCCCGAGCGCGGAGTCGACGCGGTGATCCGGGGCGACGCCGACGTGGCCGTCGTCCTCGACTGGTACAACAAGCCCCTGCCCATGCCGGAGGGGCTCGCCAAGGCGCAGATCCTCGACGACCGCGTGGAGATCGCCATGCCCGAGGGGCACCGGCTCGCCGGCCGGAGCGAGGTCGATCTGGAGGACTTCGCGGGCGACGAGTGGGTCGCCTGGCCCGAGGGCGAGTTCTGCCACGAGTGGCTGCTCTACACTCTGCGCACCAAGGGCATCGAGCCGCTGATCGCCCATCGCGCGGAGGAGCATCACACCCAACTCGCGCTGGTTGCCGCCGGGTTGGGCGTCTGCGTCGCGCCCCGGCTGGGCCGCGACCCGATGCCGCCCGGGGTGCGGGCCGTGCCCGTGCGGCACCGGGTGCACCGGTACATCTACGCGGTGTGGCGGGCGGACGCCGACCGCCGCCCGTCGATCCGGGCCGCGGTGGAGGCCCTGCAGGCGGCGGCCGGGAGGATCGGCTGAAGGCCGGCCGTCCATACGGCGGCCTCCGGCACCCGGAATCCGGTCACACCTACCCCAGCTTCCGGAAGTCCCAGGACACGATCTTCGCGGGCGTCAGTCGTATCCAGGCGTGCCGCCCGTCGTGCGGCATCTCGTCGATCGCGAAGTTCTTGCGGGCGAACAGGGTCTCGGGCACGTCGAGTTCGGCCCGCAGCTCACCCACGCGCGGGATCTCGCCCACGAACTCGACCGTGCCGGACAGCTCGACGCCGCGCAGCTTCTCGTACTCCTCGCCTGTGTCGATCACGATCGCGACCCTGGGATCGCGGCGCAGATCGGTCCACCGCTTGCTGCGGACGACCGAGTACAGCCACAGCGAGTTGCCGTCCCAGGCGAACCACAGGGCGCTGACATGCGGGAAGCCGTCGGCGGACACGGTGGCGACGCGACAGGTGCGCTGCTCGGTGAGGAACTCGTCCAGCTCGCCGGGCGTCATCATGATCTTGCGGCCCCGGCGCTGAGTGACAGTCATGCGGCCCCCTCTTCTCTCACGTCGTGCCAGAGGAGAGATCCTCTGACATCACGTCAGAAAAGGATGGGTCGTCTTCCCTCCACACGCAATGGTGGTTCCGTCCACACGTGATGGTGGTTCCGTCCTCACGCGATGCTGGCTACGCTCACCGGCCCACGTCGCCGTCGGTCACAGGGGGATCCATGCCGTCGTACGCCGAACTCAGCGAACTCCTCGACCCCGCGACCACCGTCCTGCTCACCGTCGAGTGCCAGCAGGGCGTCGTCGGACCGGACAGCGCACTGCCCCAACTCGCCGAGGAGGCAAGGGCGTCGGGGGCTCTGGCCAACGTGGCCCGGCTGGTGGACGCGGCCCACGAGAACGGGGTCCAGGTGATCCACGCGATCGCCGAACGCCGCCCCGACGGCCGCGGCGCCAACCACAACGCCCGCCTCTTCCGCGCCGCCGAACGGCTCCCCGTCCAACAGCTGTCCGGTACCGAGGCGGTCCGCGTGGCGGCGCCGATCGAGGTCGCCGAGGAGGACCTGGTCGTACGACGGCTGCACGGGCTGTCGCCGATCCAGGGCACCGATGTCGACGCGCTGCTGCGCAACCTGGGCTGCCGCACGCTCGTGATCACCGGTGTCTCGGCCAATGTGGCCGTCCCCAACGCCGTGTTCGACGCCGTCAACCGCGGCTACACGGCCGTCGTACCCAAGGACGCCATCGCGGGGGTGCCCTCCGACTACACCCCCGCGATGATCCGCAACACCCTCGCATTGGTCGCCACGGTCGCGACCACGGACGAGGTGCTGGATTGCTTCAAGCGTTCGGGCCGGGTCAGGCCAGCGTGATCGAGTCGCCGGACACGCTGATCTGCTTGGCCGCCAGCGGCTCGGTCGCGGGCCCCTTCTTCACACTGCCGTCCAGCACGGAGAACTGGCTGCCGTGGCAGGAACAGGAGAGGGTGTCCTCCTTGAGGTCGATCATCGGGCAGTCCCGGTGGGTGCAGATCGTCGAGAAGGCCTTGAAGTCGCCCGCCGCCGGCTGCGAGACCACCACCTTCTGGTCGCTGAAGACCTTGCCCGAGCCCTGCGGGATGTCGGCGGTCTTCGCGAGCGCCGTGCCACCCGCGCCGCCACCCGCCGCACTGGTCGCACCGCCGCCGGCGGCGCCCTGTTCGGTGGACGAGCCGGACGCGTCGTCCTCCGACCCGCACGCCGTCAGCGCGACGGCGAGCCCCGCCGCGCCGACCGCCGCCACGACGGAACGGCGGCTGGGTTTCGACACCGGCTGAACTGATTCGCTGGTCATGCTGACGTTCCTTCCGGTCATTCGTGATCTGCCGAGGGATACGGTCCGTGTGGACCGGCTGTTCAGACGATGGGGGAATCCTGGCCCTGTCCGGCGCACGGATGGGTAAAGCGGAGCTGTCGGTTCACTGTCCGCAGCTGTCGGTCCGCTGTCGGCGCGAACCGGCCGCCGCCGGCCCCGGCCGACCCGGGCCACCGCCCCCGCGCCAGTAACCTGGGGCGATGCTCAAGGAAGTCATCGCGACCCGCTACATCACGCCCCTGCGTGAGGGCGGCTCGCTGCCGGGGCTCGTCGAGGCCGACGACTTCGGTACGTACGTCATGAAGTTCACCGGCGCGGGACAGGGCCGCAAGACGCTCGTCGCCGAGGTCGTCTGCGGTGAACTCGCCCGCAGGCTGGGCCTCAGGGTGCCCCGGCTGGTGACCGTGGAACTCGACCCCGTGCTGGGCCTCGGCGAACCCGACCAGCAGGTGCAGGAACTGCTCAGGTCCAGCGGGGGCACCAACCTCGGTATGGACTTCCTCTCCGGCGCCCTCGGCTTCGACCCCCTCGCCTTCCGGGTGAGCGCCGAGGAGGCCGGCCGGATCGTCTGGTTCGACGCGCTGGTGAACAACGTCGACCGGTCCTGGCGCAACCCCAACCTGCTGATGTGGCAGGGCGAGCTGTGGCTCATCGACCACGGCGCGACCATGATCTGGCACCACAACTGGCCCGGCGCACCGGCCTCGGCGGCGCGCCCCTACGACGCCTCCGACCACGCCCTCGCCCCCTTCGCACCCGATGTACGGGGCGCCGCCGCCGAGTTGGCACCGCAGGTCACCGAGGACCTGCTCGCCGAGGTGACCGCCGAGATCCCGGACGCCTGGCTGGCCGACGAGCCCGGCTTCGACACCCCGGACGACCTCCGGCGGGCCTATGCCGGACCGCTGCTGGCACGGGCCGCCGACGTCCATGAGCGCGTCACCGGAATCGAGGAGGGCAAGTGAGCGAGCGCCATGTCCACATGGCCGGCCATGTGGTCGAACGCCACATCATCCGGGGCGGCGAGTCGAACGACCGGGACGTCTTCGAGTACGCCGTCCTGCGCGTCGTGCCCCGCGTCGAACGCGGCGAGTGCATCAACGCGGGCGTGTTGGTGTACTGCCGGGCCCAGGGCTACGTGGGTGCCCGCACCCACCTCGACGAGGCGCGGCTGCTCGCTCTCGACCCGGACGCGGACGTGGCCGGCGTGCGGGCCGCACTCGGCGCCGTCGAGCGCGTCTGCGGCGGCAGCGAGGGGGCGGGGCAGGCCGCCGGGGACGACGCCGGCCGGCGCTTCCGCTGGCTGATCGCGCCCCGCTCCACGATCGTCCAGCCCGGGCCCGTGCACACCGGCCTCACGACCGATCCGGCGGCCGAGACGGAGCGACTGCTCGACCGGCTGGTGAAGTAGCGGATCGACGGAACGGATCGAAGGATCGGATCAGGGATCGGATCGAAGGATCGGATCGGGGATCGGATCAGGTAATGGATCACATGAGCGCGGTGGCCGTTGACACCGCGTGCCAGGACTTCTAGCGTCACGTCCATCGAAGGTACTAAGCGGTCGCTCACCTGAGGAGAGTCACTGATGTCCACCACTGAGCAGCGGGTCGCCGTGGTCACCGGCGGAGCGCGCGGCATCGGCGCCGCCACCGCCGTACGGCTGGCCGCCGAGGGCCACGCGGTCGCTGTGATCGACCTCGACGAGGCCGCCTGCAAGGACACCGTGGAGAAGATCACCGCGGCCGGCGGCAAGGCCCTCGCGGTCGGCTGCGACGTCTCCGACGAGGCCCAGGTCGAGGCGGCCGTCGCACGGATCGCCGACGAGCTCGGCGCCCCGACGATCCTGGTCAACAACGCGGGTGTGCTCCGCGACAACCTGCTGTTCAAGATGAGCGTCGCCGACTGGGACACCGTCATGAACGTGCACCTGCGTGGCGCCTTCCTGATGTCCAAGGCATGTCAGAAGCACATGGTGGACGCGGGCTTCGGCCGTATCGTCAACCTCTCCTCGTCCTCCGCGCTCGGCAACCGCGGCCAGGTCAACTACTCCGCCGCCAAGGCCGGCCTGCAGGGCTTCACCAAGACCCTTGCCAAGGAGCTCGGCAAGTTCGGCATCACCGCCAACGCGGTCGCTCCCGGCTTCATCGCCACCGAGATGACCAAGGCCACCGCCGACCGCGTCGGCATGGGCTTCGAGGACTTCAAGGCCGCGGCCGCCACCCAGATCCCGGTGGCCCGCGTCGGCGAGCCCGACGACATCGCCAACGCCATCGCCTTCTTCGCGGGCGAGGCGGCCGGATTCGTCTCCGGCCAGGTGCTGTACGTCGCCGGCGGACCGCTCGACTAGGAACCGGGAAGACACGGACATGACTGAACTGCCTGCACTCTCCGGCAAGGTCGCCCTCGTCACGGGCGCCAGCCGCGGTATCGGCTACGGCGTCGCCGAGGCGCTCGTCGCACGCGGTGACCGCGTCGTCATCACCGGCCGGGGCGAGGACGCCCTCAAGGAGGCCGTCGAGCGGCTCGGCGCCGACCGCGCCGTCTACGTGGCCGGCAAGGCCCACGACGAAGCCCACCAGGCCGTCGCCGTCGAGCGTGCCATGGAGGCCTTCGGCCGGGTCGACTACCTGGTCAACAACGCCGGCACCAACCCGGTGTTCGGGCCGCTCGCCGATCTGGACCTGGGCGTCGCCCGCAAGGTGTTCGAGACCAACGTGATCTCGGCGCTCGGCTTCGCGCAGAAGACCTGGCACGCCTGGCAGAAGGACAACGGCGGCGCGATCGTCAACATCGCCTCCGTCGCGGGCATCGCGCCCTCGCCGTTCATCGCCGCCTACGGCGTCAGCAAGGCCGCGATGATCAACCTCACCCAGCAGATGGCGCACGAGTTCGCGCCCAAGGTGCGGGTCAACGCGATCGCCCCGGCCGTCGTGAAGACCAAGTTCGCCCAGGCACTGTACGAGGGCCGGGAGGCGGAGGCTGCCGCGTCCTACCCGCTGGGCCGGCTCGGCGTGCCCTCCGACATCGGCGGCGCCGCCGCGTTCCTCACCTCGGACCAGTCCGACTGGGTCACCGGGCAGACGCTCGTCGTCGACGGCGGCATCTTCCTCAACGCCGGCGTCGGCTGACGCAGGGGACACCGGGACCGTCGCCGACACGGGCGCCGCTGGACATCAGCGGCGCCCGTGTCGACGTTTTTGAAGATCACTAAACCTTGACAACGTAGTCACCGCAAGAACGAACAAGTGCTCTATGAGACGGGAGGTCAAATCGCCGGAACACTGCGGTATCGTCTGCCGACCCTTGGTATGGCAGATCGAGGAGCGTGCGCGTGTTCAACCGGATCCGACGCCTGCGGCAGGTGGCGGCCATCGCGTCCATATCGTCCCTGGTGGCAGGGTGCGGCGTCCTCTCGTCCGATTCGACGGAGGAGAAGGGGCCGATCGTCGTGGGGACGACGGCAGCCCCCAGCACCCTTGATCCCGCCGCGTCCTGGGACAGCTCCTGGGAACTGTTCCGCAACATTTACCAGACGCTCCTCAGCTACCCCTCCGGCACGACGGCGCCCGAGCCCGACGCCGCCGAGAGCTGCCAGTTCACCGACAGCACGAACATGAAGTACAAGTGCGAGCTGCGCGAGGGCCTGAAGTTCTCCGACGGGCACGATCTCGACGCGCAGGCGGTCAAGTACTCGATCGACCGCATCCGCAAGATCAACGTCAACGGCGGCCCCGCCGGTCTGCTGGGCAGCCTCGACCGCGTCCAGGTGCTGAACGGCCGGGAGATCGTCTTCCACCTGAACAAGGCCGACGCGACCTTCCCGTTCGTGCTGGCCACCCCCGCCATGTCGATCGTGGACCCCGAGGACTACCCGGCCGACAAGCTGCGCGAGGGCGACGGCGTCGTCGGGTCCGGGCCGTACACCCTGGAGACCTACGACGAGGGGGAGAAGGCCGAGCTCGTCAAGTACGACGGCTACCAGGGCAACGCCGAGCGCAAGAACGGCGCGGTGACCATCCGCTACTTCCAGGACTCGCCGACCATGGTGGGCGCCCTGCGCGACAAGGAGCTCGACGTCGCCTTCCGCGGTCTCGCCGCCGACGACATCGTCGACCTCCAGGCCGACGACGATGACGAACTGCAGCTGATCGAGGGCTCCGGCACCGAGATCAACTACCTCGTCTTCAACCCCAAGGACCCCATGGCCGGCAAGACCGCCGTCCGCAAGGCCGTCGCCCAGGTCGTCGACCGTGCGGCGATCGCCCACAAGGTCTACAAGGACACCGTCGAGCCGCTGTACTCCATGGTCCCCAAGGGCCTGACGGGACACACCACGGGCTTCTTCGACGACTACGGTGACCCGAGCACCTCCAAGGCGCGCAAGATCCTCACCGAGGCGGGCATCTCGACCCCCGTCCCGCTCAACCTCTGGTACACCAGCGACCGCTACGGCTCCGCAACCAAGGGCGAGTTCGAGGAGCTGAAGAGCCAGCTGGAGGAGTCCGGCCTCTTCAAGATCACCCTCAAGAGCCGCCCCTGGAAGACGTACGTCACCGGCTACCAGAACGGCGAGTACCCGGTGTTCGGGCGTGGCTGGTTCCCCGACTTCCCGGACGCGGACAACTTCATCGCACCGTTCGTCGGCAAGCAGAACGCGCTCGGCACGCCCTACGTGGCACCCAAGATCACCGAGACCCTGCTGCCCAGCTCCCGGGCCCAGAGCGACCGCGCCAACGTGGTCAAGGACTTCGAGGAGGCCCAGAGCATCCTCGTGAACGACGCGCGACTGCTGCCGCTGTGGCAGGGCCGGCAGTACGTGGCCGCGAGCACGGAGATCTCGGGTGCGGAGCGGGCGCTGGACCCGTCGACGATCATGTTGGTGGGCGAGCTGTCGCGTAAGACCAGCTGGTAGTGGGCCCCATCGGCGGGGCGCGCTGGTGGAGCGGCCGGCCCGCCGGTGGAGCGGCCGGTCGGGATGTGCGGTCCGTGGAGCGATTGTCAGTGGTCGCCTGTAGGTTCTGAGACCTGGAAGCGACCCGTGGTCGTGGACCGCACATCGTCTGCCGCACACCGTAAGGAAGTTGACGTGACCGACACCGCCATGCTGCCCGAGTCCTGGCGCGGCGTTCTGGGCGACGAACTGCAGCAGCCCTACTTCAAGGAGCTGACGGAGTTCGTCGAGGAGGAGCGGGCGAAGGGCCCCGTCTACCCTCCGCGCGAGGAGGTCTTCGCCGCGCTGGAGGCCACGCCGTACGACCAGGTGAAGGTCCTCGTCCTCGGCCAGGACCCGTACCACGGCGAGGGCCAGGGGCACGGCCTGTGCTTCTCGGTCCGTCCGGGGGTGAAGACGCCGCCCTCGCTGCGCAACATCTACAAGGAGATGAAGGAGGAGCTCGGCCTCCCCGTCCCCGACAACGGCTATCTGATGCCCTGGGCCCAGCAGGGCGTCCTGCTGCTCAATGCGGTGCTCACGGTCCGCGCCGGTGAGGCGAACTCGCACAAGGGCAAGGGCTGGGAGAAGTTCACCGACGCGGTGATCCGCGCCGTGGCCGACCGGCCCGACCCCGCGGTGTTCGTGCTGTGGGGCAACTACGCTCAGAAGAAGCTCCCGCTCATCGACGAGACGCGGCATGTGGTGGTCAAGGGCGCGCACCCCTCGCCGCTGTCCGCGAAGAAGTTCTTCGGCTCCCGCCCGTTCACGCAGATCAACGAGGCCGTGGCCCAGCAGGGGCACGAGTCGATCGACTGGCGCATCCCGGACCTCGGCTGACCCGCCGCCCGGCCGGTCCGGCGGCGGACCGGCCCGCTGTCGTACGGAGCCGCCTGCCCCGGATCGCCGGTGGGGGCCGTTAGCGTCGGAGAGATCATCCGACGAGCCCGGAGGACGCGGTGGCGGAGCAACAGGAGCAGGCGGCGCCCGATGGGGTGCTGACCCGGATCGGGCAGGTCGTCATCCTCCATCACGCGGGCGACCGCGAGGAGGCACGACGCCGGCTGCTGGACCTGTGGACGGAGCTCGGCGAGGACGGCGACCCCCTGCACCGCTGCACACTGGCCCACTACCTCGCGGACACCCAGGACGACCCCTCGGACGAGCTCGCGTGGGATCTGCGGGCACTGACGGAGGCGGAGGGCGCCGGGGGCGGGCTCGCCGTGCGGGCGCTGTATCCCTCGCTGCATCTGAATCTCGCCGCCGACTACGTGAAGCTCGACCGCGTGGAGGCCGCGCGTGTGCATCTGCGCCGGGCTCGGGGCGCGGCGGGGGTGCTGGGGGACGACGGTTACGGGGACGGGGTGCGGGCGGAGATCCGGCGGTTGGAGGGGTGGTTGGGGGAGGGGCTCTAGGCGTCGGGGCCGTCTCCCGGCCCGCCCGGTCCACGCTGCTCGTCGCTCGTCGCTCGCGGCCCGTCGTCCGCGGCCGGACGCCCGTCGTCCGTCGCTCGCGACCCGACGCCCGTCGTCCGCGGCCCCACGCCCGTCGTCCGCGGCCCGTCGTCGTCCGACGTGCTCCGTGCGACGCCCTCCGCCCGTGGCTGAGCCGGGTGGGCGGGGCCGCGCGTCGGAGGGGCGGTGGTGCCGCCCCTGCCTCTCACTGGCCGTACGTCTGGTCGCAGATCCTCGACTCCGGGCTGTCTGACTTCCAGCCGCCGTACTTCCTGCCCATCGTGCAGACGTCCCCGTTCTTCGGCGCCTCCGGGCCGCCGACCGGCTCCGATACGGCCGGGGCCTTCGCCGGCGGTCGTTCCGGGACCTCGACGGTGGGACGGCCGGGTGCGTGGTGCTCGGGGCGGGTGTGCGGGCGGGGGCGTGGTGCCGGAGGTCCGGGCATCGGTGCGGCAGCGGACCGGGAGCGTGCGGTGGACGGCGTGGGCTCCGGGCGGCGGGACGGGCCGATGAGTGTCAGGGCCTCGCGGGCCGGTGCCTGCACGACCGGCTGTTCCGTCGGCCCGTCCGCCCGGGGCGCCGTCGGCCGGGACGGTGTCGGCGGCGGTGGGACGGGTACCGCCGACTGCTGGACCGTCGTACAGCCGGAGAGGGCCGAGACGGCCACGGTGACCAAGAGCGTTGCGGTGGTCGTCTTTCGATGCACGCGCGCAACTCTGGTGGTTCCGGGGGCCGTTGGGACCCAGGATGACGATAGGTTGATCCGCACGGGTGATCTCTGACCCCGTACGGGCGGCGCGCTCCCGTCCCGGCTGACGTCAGTCGCCCGTAGCGCCGTCGAGACGCTCGCGGACCAGGTCGGCGTGGCCGTTGTGGCGGGCGTACTCCTCGATCATGTGGGTGTAGATCCAGCGCAGGTTGAACTGCTCGCCGGTCCGTCGGCTCTTGCCCTCGGAGAGGTCGTCGAGGTCGAAGCGGGCCGCGTTGCGCCGGGCGGTCTCGATCTCGGACTGCCAGGTGGCGTACGCCTCCGCCCAGGTGTCCGACTCGGAGAGGTGGAACTCACCGTCCTGGTCCTCGTCGGTGTAGTAGATCGGGCCGGGGTCCTCGGCCGTGAGCACCTTGCGGAACCAGCCCCGCTCCACCTCCGCCATGTGCCGCACCAGCCCCATCAGGCTCAGTTCGGACGGTTCCACGGAGGCGGTCCTGAGCTGGGCGTCGGTCAGGCCCTCGCACTTCCAGGCGAGGGTCTGGCGGTGGTAGTCCAGCCAGCCCTCCAGCATCGTGCGTTCGCCGGCGGTGTTGGCGGGCTCTCGGCGTTCGGTTGTCATGCCCGCATCCTCGCTCAACGAGGGCGGGATCACGAGGAGTTTTCGCAGCCCCCGGGATCGCCCGGACCGAACATCCCGTCGAGCAACTCGCGCAGCCCCGCCCGGACTTCGTCGAGGCTCGGCACTTCGGTGCCGTAGGACCCGGCCACACAGCTGAACATCAGCCCGTCCACCCAGGCGACCAGGGACAGTACGTGCCGGGCCGGGTCGGGCGACCCCATCGCGGTGACCAGGGCGGTGAGCCGGTCGCGGAAGCGGGCGCCCTTGGCGTCGAAATAGGTGCGCAGCTCGGGGCGGCGCGTGGCCTCCAGGGCCAGTTCGTAGCGGGCGAGGGTGAGTTCGCGGCCGTGGGCCAGAGCGCGGTGCGTCGCCAGGGCCAGGCCGTTCACCAGTGAGTCGAGGCCGCCGCGCGGGTCGGGCATCTTCTCCGGCATCAGGACGCGGGCCTCGCGGTCGGCGAGCCGCCGCACTGTCAGTTCCAGCAGCGCCTGCCGGGTGCGGGCGACGTTCGACGTGGAGCCCGGGGGGAGTCCGGCCGTCTCGTCGACGGCCCGGTGGGTGAGCCCCCGCATTCCGCGATCGGCGAGCAGGGCGAGGGCGGTGTCGGCGACGAGATCGGCACGGGAGCCGCCGGCGGTGCGTACGGGCATGGAGATCAACCTACCCGTCGTACTACGCCTGTAGTGAAGTCGGCTTGCTGCTCTACCTACCAGACTGTCCCGCACCTGGTGACCAGCCGCCCTCGTCCAAAGGCCAGTTGAGCCGTCATGGCTCCTGCTTCTCCCGCGCCGCGACTCGTGGCTGCGGCCGCCGGGACCCGGTGGCGACGTCAGGTCACCGGTAGCGTGCCCGGCCCACCGCCGCGGCTGTGGTCAGGGGCACGGTCAGGACTGCGGCCAGCCAGAACATGGGCCGGTAGTCGTGTGCCTGAGCGGTGGGGGCGGCCAGCCAGCTGGCCAGGGCGCTGCCCACATAGAGGGCTACGCCGAACATGGCCACGCCGGTCGCGCGGGCCGTCGGGGACAGGGCCGTTGCCCACGACTGGATCGTGGAGTGCATGAAGGACCAGCCGCCACCGAGGAGCAGTGCGACGATGACGACCACGCCGGTGGCCTGACTGTACCCGGCGAGCAGGTACGCCAGCGCCATCTGCACACCGCCGGCCACGATCAGGCCCACCGGGGACCACAGCCCGACGAGCCGCTTGACCACCTGCGCCGCGGCCATGGAACCGACCCCGTACAGGGCCGCGACCGCGCCGGCCAGGCTGGTGGGAACTCCATGTGCTTCGAGGGCCGGGGCCAGATAGGTCAGGAAACCGAGCAGCACCGCCCCTTCCAGCAGGGCCACCGCCATGACGTACCAGTGCCACGGCGAGGACAGGACCACGCGGAACGGGGCCAGTAGCGACCCGGAGGGTGCCCGCTCGGGCTCGGGCAGGCGGCGCAGGGCCACCGCCAGGTAGGCGGCGAGGAAACCGGGCAGGGCGAACACCAGTCGCCAGCTGAGGTAGTGCGCCAGCGCCCCGGCGACGACCGTGGCCACGGCGGTGCCCAGCGCGAAGGCCGTCATCAGCTCGCTGAGGGGCCGCTGCCGGATCGCGGCGGGCACCGTGTCGCCCACGTACGTGAGGGAAGCGGCGATGGAGGCGGCGAAGAAGGCCCCGGCCAGGGCGCGGGCCCCGATCAGGACGGGGGCGTTGGGAGCGAGGGCCGAGGCGAAGGCGGCCAGCGCCGCGCCGGTCAGCGACACCCGCATCACCCACACGCGGCCCCATCGGTCGCTGGCCACCCCCCACACCGGCTGCATCAGCCCGTAGGTGAGGTAGTAGATGCTTGCTGCCAGGACCACGGTGGGGAGCGGGACCCCGAGCCGCGGTCCGATGAGAACCATCATGGGCGCGATGCAGAAGCGGTCGAAATTGCTGACGAAGCCGGCGGTGCGCAGCAATCGCAAGGAGGACGCGGGCAAAGTCGCCACCGGGGTCGACGCGGTGGTGGTCACGAGGGAGACGCTCCCTTCCGAGGGGCTCGACGAGAATCGGGTGACAGAGGCGGACCGACCTGGACGGATGCGGTCCGGCACCAGTTCAGCACCGGGCCCCTGGGGGCGGAGGTCGCTGGCTATTACCATCACTCACACCCTGCCGGTCCGGCTCCGCGCCCGGTGGCGGCACTATCAGAAGACGGCGCCCGCGTTGGGGCGGACGCCCGCCGTCCGGAGGAGAGGCACGAGGCAGTGAGCAGCGCACGCACGCCGCCCGGCGCGTTCCCCCACCGCGAACTGGGGGCCTTCCTGCGCTCGCGCCGTGAACGGCTGACGCCTGCAGAAGTGGGGTTGCCGGACGGGCCGGGCCGCCGGACACCAGGACTGCGCCGGGCCGAAGTGGCGGAACTCGCCGGCATCAGCATGTCCTGGTACACGTGGCTGGAGCAGGGACGAGTGCGCACCTCGGAGCAGGTGCTGCGCGCGGTGGCGCGGGTGCTGCGCCTGGAGGCCGCGGAGACCGCCCACGTACTGTCGTTCGTGGAGGAGAACAGACAGCCCGCCGACCCTCCCACCTGGGTGTCGCCGAACCTGCACAGCCTGGTGCAGGCCATGGCACCGCACCCGGCCGTGGTGCTCGATCCGCGCTGGGACCTGCTGGCCTGGAACGCGGCGTACGCCGCGCTGCTGACCGACCCGGCGCGGCTGCATCCCAAGCAGCGCAATCTTCTCTGGCTGGTGTTCCGCTGGCCGCCGGCCCGCACGCTGCTCGCCGACTGGGAGGACGAGGCCCGCGCGCTGCTCGGCCAGTTCCGCTCCCGGGCCGCTCGCCGGCCGCACGATCCGCGATTCGCCGAACTCGTCGACGAGTTGCTGTCCGACTCCGACGCGGCCCGTTGGTACGAGCGCCGGGAGACCGCCGGATTCCAGCCCTCGGTCCGCCGCTTCAGCCATCCGGACGTGGGCGAACTGCGGCTGCGGTACGTGAAGCTGGCCGCGGTCGACGAGCCCGGTCATCACTTCCTGGCCTACCTGCCCGATGACCGGGCTTCCGAAGATGCCCTGCGGCGCCTGCAGGGAAACGAGTGAGCCCCGGGGCCCCGGCAGTTGCGGGACGCGGGACCGCGGGGACTCACCTCGGTGATGCGCACCGCGCGGCCCGATCAGCCGGACAGCACGGCCTTCAGGACGGCGCCCGCCGCGACGTCGGCCAGGGCGTCTTCGTGGTTTTGCAGCGGATAGACCGTCACCATGCTCTCCAGGTCGAAGCGTGCGGCGAGGGCGGGCAGCAGCCGCACGTATTCGACGAGGTGAGCGCCGGTGAAGGCCCACGAACCGATCACGTCGAGCTGCCGGTACACGATCTGGTGCGGGTTGAGCCTGGTGTCGCCCGCGTCGGTGTACTGGCCGATGACCAGGTAGGAGCCGCCCCTGCGGGCCAGGGTCAGGCCCTGGGCCACGGCGTCGGGGACCCCGGCGCACTCGATGACCAGATCGGCGCCGTCCGGGCCGGCGGCGGACCGTGCCTCGCGCAGCACCGCCTCGGGATCCGGGGCGTCCACGATGTTCAGGTGCACGTCTCCGATGCCGGCGGCGGCCGCAGCGGCCAGCCGCCGCTCGGGGCCGCCCACGACGATGACACGTGCCGCCCCGGCCAGTTGGGCGAAGGCCGCAGCGGCCAGTCCGACCGGGCCGCTGCCCTGGACGATGACCGTCTCTCCCAGGCGCACGGGCCGTCGTTCGTACAGGGCGTGCACGACCGTGGGACCGGCGCAGGCCAGGGCCATCGCCGCCGTGGCGGACACGCCCGGCGCCGCACGCACCACGGTGGTGCCCGGCTGGAGGACGATGTGGTCCGCCCACGAGCCCGCGAGGGCCACGTCGTCGGTGATGGCTCGGTTGACGCCGTAGGTGCGCCGGTTCTGGCAGAGGGTGGGTTCGCGGTGCAGCCGGCACGGGGGACACTGGCCACAGGCGATGGAGGAGGCCCACATCACCGCGTCGCCGACCGCCAGTTGCTCGCCCAGGGCGTCCCGGCCGCCGTCCGGGCCGAGTTCGAGGACGGTGCCGTACCCCTCGTGGCCGAGGACCAAGGGGGTCGGTATGGGGAGATGTCCCTGCTGGAGGTGCAGGTCCGTCCCGCAGATCCCGCCGTGGAGGCGGTCGAGGACCATCCCGCCCGCGGGTGCCGGCGGTACGGGGAACTCCCGGAGCACGGGCGGAGTGCCGAACCGCTCCAGCACGACTGCCTGTCCGGTGCGTCCCGTCACGCGGTCACCATCCCCAGGTCGTCGGAGAAGCGGCGGGCCAGGGGCCGCAGGGGCGCGGTGTCGCGGCACACGACGTAGTCGGGCCGGGGTTCGCCGTGCGGGCGGGGCGGGTTGGAGCAGGCGTTGTACGTGGCGATCAGCAGGCGACGGGCCCAGGGCGACATGTTGGGCGCGGAGCCGTGCACGATCTCCGGTGAGAAGAGCACCACCGAACCGGCGGGGCCCTTCGGGCTGGTCATGCCGTGCCGGTCCACCAGGCCGGCGAGTTGCTCCGGGGTCAGGGATATGTCGTCGGGATCGAGGTGCTGGGCCGACTTCGCGTCGCCCTTGCGGTCCCGGTGCACCAGTCCGTCGCGGTGGGAGCCGGGCAGGAAGATCACCGGACCGTTGAACTCGTTGACGTCGTCCAGGAAGACGCCGATGTTGACCTGGAGCGGGGCCGGCAGGCCGTCGGCGATCCGCCAGGCCAGGTAGTCCTGGTGCCACGCCCACTTGTCGCCGCCGAACGCCGGCTTGGCGTTGATCTTGAACTGGTAGACGTAGACATCCTCAGGCAGCAACTGCCGCACCGCCGGCAGGATCCGCGGATCGCGCACCAGGCCGCCGTACTCCCGCTGCCGCTGGTGCGAGGCGTAGACGGCCCGCACCTGGCTGCCGCCGTCCTCGGTGACGAGGTGCGGACCGGGCGCCACGCAGTCACGCTCGAAGGCCTCGGTCAACCGCCGTACCTCGGCGCTGTCGAGCAGCGATTCCATGAGCAGAAATCCATTGTCGTGGTATTCGTCGACCTGCTGCTGGGTCAAAAGCATGGGTGATCCTTCGTTCGAGGGTGGGGGCGGTGCACTCAGCCCATGAAATGGCCGCCGTCGACCACGAGTTGCTGCCCGGTGACGTACCGGCTGTGGTCGCTGACCAGGTATTCCAGGGCGTCGGCGATGTCCTCCGGGGTACCGGTGCGGCCCTGCGGAATGGTGGCCAGCACCTCCTGGAGGCGTTGCGGATCGTCGAGGCCGTAGCGCTCGACGACCTCACGGGTGTCGGTGAAGCCGGGCAACAGCGCGTTGACCCGGACATGAGGGGCCAGTTCGAGCGCCAGGCACTTGGTGAGCTGGAGCAGGCCCGCTTTCGCCGCGCAGTAGTTCGCGCCCGACCTGCGGGGCCTGATGGCCGTGGTGGCGGCGATGTTGACGATCGTGCCGCGCCGGGCCTTCACCATGGCCGGGGCCAGCGCACGGGTGAGGTGGAACGGGCCGGAGAGGTTGGTCGCCAGCACCTCCTCCCAGTCCTGTTCGGCCATCTCCACAAAGGGCCGGTCCCGGTTGATACCGGCGTTGTTGACCAGCACGGCGGGCGGCCCGTACCGGTGGAGGATGCGGGTCCCGGCCGCACGGATCTCGGCGGGGCGAGAGAGATCGACGCGCAGGGCGACCAGCTGACCGCCGCCGGCGCGTTCGGCCTCGGCGGCCGCCTTGGCGTCGCCCCGGTACAGAGCGATCACCTGATGTCCCAGCGCGATGAGCCGCCGGCTGAAGGCGGCACCGATGCCCCGGGTGCCACCGGTCACCACGGCGAGCGGCCTCGCCGGCTCAGCCGCCGTCACACCCTGGTCCCGTCGGCCGGTACGTCTCCGCGCAGCAGCCCGAATCCGGCGGGTACGTCGGCGGGGTCGTCGCCGCGCTGCACGATGCGGTTGTCGGCGTCGACGAAGACGACGCTGGGGACGAACGCACGTGCCTGGACGTCGGCCATGTCCGCGTAGGAGATGATGATCACCCGGTCGCCGGGGCTGATCAGCCGGGCGGCGGCGCCGTTGATGCCGATGACACCCGAACCGGCGGGGCCCTCGATGACGTACGTGGACAGCCGGTTGCCGTTCTCGATGTCCACGACGTCGACCTTCTCGCCGGGCAGCAGATCGGCGGCCGCCATCAGCTCCGTGTCGATGGTCAGGGACCCCACGTAGTGCAGGTCCGCCTGGGTGACGGTGGCGCGGTGGATCTTTGATTTCATCATGGTGCGCTGCATGAGCGTGTCGCTTTCTCGTAGGGATGAGGTGGGGGGAGTGGGACAGGGGGGGCGGTCAGGCCTCGGACGGCCAGGGGGCGAACCGGCGCCGGCCGTAGAGCAGGGGCGCGGGGTCCGTGGTCCGTACCTCGCTGCGCAGGACGTCACCGACGACGATGGTGTGGTCGCCGCACGGGTACAGGGCGGCGACCCGGCACTCCGCGACCGCGTGGGCGTCGTCGCCCAGAACCGGCAGCCCGGTGGCCGGTCCGGACTGCCAGGACACCTGCCCGAACCGGTCCGCGGTGCGGCTGGTGAACACCTCCGCCGCGTCACGGCCGTCCGCGTGCAGCATGTTGACCACGAACGCGCCCCGTGCGGTGAGCACCGGGAGCGTGCGCCCGCCGTGGGCCGCGCACACCAGCAGGCGGGGCGGGTCCAGCGACACCGAGCACAGCGCGGTGCACGTGAACCCGTACGGCACTCCGTCCTCGTCGGCGGTGGTGACGACGGCCACCCCGCCGGGATGGGAGGCCATCAGGGTGCGGAAGGCGGTCGCGGCCAGGGCGGTCTCGTCCGCCACCGGCGTCACCATGCGAAGGCCCGGGCGTCGTAGAGGTTGACCCCGACCGCCGCCTTGCCGATGTACTCCAGGCAGTCGTACGGCTTGGCCGGCATCACGGAGGCGAACGAGGCCTCCCTGATCAGCCGCTCCAGTGGCTGGGAGCGGCTGACCGCGGCGGAGCCGCACAAACGCGTGGCGTCCTGGGCCAGTTGCGGCCCGACCTCGCCGATCAGGTACTTGGCCGCGTGCACCAGGGCGTTGGTCTCCAGGCTGCCACGCTCGTGGTCCACGCGTTCACCTGCCTCGTGGACGAGTGCGCGCGCGGCGCGCAACCGCACCGACATCCGCCCCAGTTCGTGCTGGACCACGGGCGACTCGGCGCGGGAGGGCTGCGCCGTCACACAGCGGACCGTGTAGTCGAAGACGGCCTCGGCGATGCCCAGGTAGGCGGCGGCGTAGCCGGCCACCATCCAGTGGGGTTCGCGCACCACCTTGAACAGGGACATGCCCTCCACGCCCAGATACAGCCGGGAGCGCGGTATGACGACGTCGGTGAGGGTCATCGGCGCGGTGCTCGTCCCGTACATCGCCGACAGGCTGTGCACCTGCCCGAAGGCGACGCCCGGGTCGTCGGCGGCGACGACGAAATGAGAGACCTCCGCCGTGTCTTCGGGCCCTTCGGCGGCAGCGGCCACCACGTAGTAGTCGGCGACACCCGCGAGGGAGACGAACGACTTCGCCCCGTTGAGGACGTAGTGCTCGCCGTCGTCCGTGAGCCGGTAACGCGTGGTCATGCCGCGCAGCCGGGCACCGCGACCGGTCTCGGAGGTGGCGGACGCGAAGAGCTTGCGGCCGTGCACCACCTCGTCCTGCATCCAGGTACGGAACCTGTCGGCGGCGGGCGGCAGCGGGGTACCGGCCGAGTCGGCGAGCGCCCCCAGCACGACGTGGTGCATGTTGAAACCGACGGCCGCGGCGCCGTTGTAGGACCCCAGCGTGGCCAGGAGCTTCCAGTACTCTCCGAAGCTCAGCCCCAGGCCGCCCGCGTCACGCGGGACCAGCGCGCCGAGCAGGCCCGATTCGCGCAGGACGGCGTAGGGCCGGCCCAGGTCGACGAGCCCGGCGTCGACGTCGGCGGCCAGCGGGGCCAGCGCCTCGCCGGCCTCCGCGGCCCGCTTGAGGACGTCGTCCGGATGGATCGGTGTCATCGTGCTCCTCGGATCAGTTCTCGACGGGCAGGCCGAGCTGGCGGGCGACGCCCACCCTCAGCAGGTCGTTGGGTCCCGCGTAGGTGAGGGCCGCCAGCGGGCCGAGGGGGTCGGCCGTCAGGCCGCTGTCCGGCACGAAGGCGCGTACGCCCGCCAGCGCGGTGGCGTGCTCGGTCATCCGCACGTAGTCCTCGGAGACCGAGATCTTCGTCAGGGCCGCCTCGGCGGCGAGCTGCCGTGCGGTGGTGCCCGCGTCCAGGGCGGCGGCCAGCGTGTAGAGCTGGATCCGCGAGCGGTGCAGCGCCATCGCCATGTCGCTGACACGGGCGGCCACTTGGTGACTGGCCCCCATCGGGCGGCCGAAGTGCTCCCGCTCGCGGGCCCACCGCGCCGTACGCTCCAGCAGCAGTCGCATGGGCCCGAGCGCGTATCCGAGGATCAGGGCGCGTTCCCAGGCGGTGGTGGCCGACATGATGCCCAGTCCGGAGCCCTCCTGGCCGATGACCGCCGTGGCCGGCAGCCGGGCACCGTCGAAGAGCAGTTCACCCATGGGCGCAGTGGGCAGGGCCGTCTTGTCGAAGGTCTCGCCTCGCGAGACGCCCGGGGTGTCCAGCGGCACCAGGAAGGCGGTCAGGGCGAACGGCGTACGTCCTTGCGCGGTGCGGGCGAAGACGATGGCGAGGTCCGCGACGGGCGCCGCGGTGACGAAGGCCTTCGCCCCGGTGAGGACGTAACCGTCCTGGTCGCGCTCGGCGCGGCTCGCCATCGACAGCGGGTCGCTGCCGCCCGAGCGCTCGGTCAGCGCGTGGCACAGCAGCGTCCGGCCGTCCTCGACGGCTTCCGTGATGTCCTGGTCCCGCGTCGACAGGGCGGTGCGCAGGGGGTGTTGCATGCCGAAGAGCTGTGACGTCAGCGCGTAGCACAGCCCGGGGTCGACCCCCGCGAGACCGATACCCTCGATCGCCGCCAGGCCGCGCGTGACCGGTCCGGGCCCGTCCGGGCCGCCGCCGGTCCGGCGCAGTACCCCGAGTCCGGCCAGCGTGCGCCACTGCGCACGGAAGTCGTCCCCCGCGGTCTTGTCGGCCACCTCCGCCGCCAGGTCGCGGTATTCGTCGACGACGCGCTCGGCCGGTGCCGGGGCACAGCGCAGCAGCCGGGTCAGTGCGTCGTTCATGCCCGCGTCCCGCTCGGTGCGTTGCGTACGACCGCCCAGAGGGCCTGCGGGGTACGGAAGTTGGCGGCGACGATCTCGGTCTCGGGCAGCTCGATACCGGCCTGCTTGCCGAGCGCCGCGACGATCTCCATGATCGCCAGTGAGTCGAGCAGTCCCCGCTCCAGCAGCGGTGTGTCCGGGGCCAGGGTCTGCGGCTCCTCGCCGCGTGCCCACGTGATCCTGCTCTGGATGAGGGCGCAGAGGTCTTCGACGCTGTTGATCGCTGTCATGCCGGGTTCTCCTGAAGGGTGTTGAGAGGGGTCGTCGCGGCCGGGGCCGCGGGCGGGAGCGGGACGGCCGGAACGCCCTCGGACAGGGCGCGGCGGTCGACCTTGCCGCTGATGGTCAAGGGCAGGGAGGGCACCGGGACGATCCGGTCGGGCAGCATGCGGGGCGGCAGCGCGGCGCGCAGCTCCGCGAGCAACTCCCGTTCGGTGGCGGTGGTCTGGGCGTACACCCAGATCTCTCCGGCGTGGTCGCCGGCCCTGGCCACGGCCGCGGCCGTGGCGACCTGCGGAAGATCGAGTGCGGCGCTCTCGATGTCGAGCAGGTCGATGCGATGGCCCCGGCGCTTGACCTGGAAGTCGCGGCGTCCGCGCAGGAACACCCGGCCGTCGGCGGTGATCCGGCCCAGGTCGCCGCTGGCGTAGGCGCGGCGCACGACACCGTCGCGGAAGGGCACCCGCACGGTCGGGTCGGTGAGCCGCCCGTCGCGCAGATAGCCCTGGAAGACGGTGGGACCGGCGATGTGGATCTCGCCCTCGCCGTCGGTGGGGCGGCCGTCGTCGTCCAGCACCTCGATGTGCACGCCGCCGATGCCCCGGCCGATGGTCAGTTCCTGGTCGGCCGTCCAGTTCCGCGGCATCCGGTAGTAGGTGCAGGCGTTGGTCTCGGTGGGGCCGTACAGGTTGTAGAAGGGCCGGTCGCCGAGCAGGTGGAGGTACTGCTCCAGCAGGTGCGGCGCGAAGGGTTCCCCGCCGAAGGCCGCGATCCGCAGGGTGGGGGGCAGCGCGTCGGCGATCCCGCCCTGCTGGAGCAGGTTGTGGTAGAGGGAGGGCACCGCCATGAACGCGGTGATCCGCTGCTCGTTCAGCCAGGTGACGACGTCCCGGGGGAAGGAGCGCAGCATGTCGGGCAGCAGCACGACGCACGCTCCGGCCGCGGCCGCGCTGTACAGGTCGAAGGTGGTCAGATCGAAGGTGAGCGCGGCCTGCGACCCGATGCGGTCGACGGGCGTGAGCTCGAACTCGGCGGCCGCCCACAGCGCGTAGTGGGCGACGTTCTCGTGGGAGAGCAGTACCCCCTTCGGCCAGCCCGTGCTGCCGGACGTGAAGAGGATGTAGCCGCCGCGGTCGACCGGCGCCGGGAGCGTCGCGGGCTGCTCGGCGGGGCTGAGGACCTCCAGGGCGACGAGCCCGTGGTCGAAGTCCCGCTCTCCATGAGGGTGTTGGTCGCCTCCCGACGCGGAACCGAGGGCCTCCGAAGCGGAACCGAGGCCCTCCGAAGCGGAACCGAGGCCCTCCGACACGGCACTGCGGGCCTCGGCCGCGGCACGGCGGGCGGCCGTGCGGAACCGCTCCGTGGTGAGCAGCAGGGAGATGCCCGCGTTGCGCAGCATCCGGCCCGTGCGCAACGGAGGATCAGCGACATCCAGCGGGGCGACCACGGCACCGGCGCGCAAAGCCGCATAGAGCGCGATGACGGTCGCCGGAGTCTTCGGCGCGTAGACGCCGACCCGCTGTCCCGGGCGCAGGCCGGAGGCCGTCAGCTCGGCGGCGAGTGCGCAGACCGCCTGCTCCAGCTCGGCGTACGTCCAGCTGTCACCCTGCCCGACGAGGGCGGGCCGTTCGGGGTGACGCCGGGCGGCGTCGGCGAGCAGGTCGTCCAGCCGCGGTGTGGTGGTGTTGATCGTCATCGTGCACCTCCGGTGGCGGGCAGCCCTGTTGCGTGCTCGGCGAGAAAACCGGTGATGGTGTCGATGACGAGGTCGGGGCGGACGAGGTGCGGGTAGTGGTCGACCCCTTCGGGCACCACCCGTTGCACGGGACCGCGTACTGCCCGCTGGAGTGCGTCGAGCTGGCCGAGCGTGCCGTACTCGTCACGGTCGCCCTGGATCATGAGGACCGGTGCGGTGACGTCCAGGTCGTCCTCGATGGACCAGGTGCGGAACTCGTCGGACAGCCAGAGCTCGCTCCAGTTCGTGAACACGCCGCGCGGGTCGTCGTGGACCAGGGCGAGCTTCCGGTACAGCGGTCCCGCTTCGTAGGCGGCACGCGCGGCCTCGATCCCCGTGCGGTTCGCTTCCTCGAAGTACAGGTGCGGCCCCATGACCACCACGGCCTCGGCCGGCCGGACCGACGCGTACAGCAGCGCCGTGGAGCCGCCGTCGCTGTGACCGACCAGGACCGGGTTGTCGATGCCGAGTACGTCGAGCAGTTCGGGCAGGAACACCTGACCCTGCTCGTGCATGTAGCGCGCTGTGTGAGGGGACTTGGCGGGGCCGGAGCCACCGTTGCCGGGACGTGAGTAGACCAGGGCCCGGCGTCCGGTCGCGGCGGCGACGGCTGCCGGGAAGCGGCCCCAGGCGGCGACGCAGCCGAGGCCGCCGTGCAGGAAGACGAGTGGCGAACGGGACGGGTCGCCGTCAATAAGGACATGCTCGATCGGGCCGTGTCGGGTGTCTGCTATCGGCACATCAATTCCTTCGACAAGAGGGTGTCTGCCCGGTTTTCGGCAGGGCAGATTTCCCGGTGTCCGTTTTGCCGATAAATAGAGCACACCGGATCAGCGGGAAGGGAAGTGTCGAATCGAGCCGGGGCTCGATTCGATGTTCAACCAATTAGTGGGTGTGGGACTGCCGCGGCTCAGGTGGGAACGGTGGCAAAAGCCGGGTGGGCAAGGCGACGCGGCAAGCACTGCACTGCGCCGGGCGGGCGTGGCATTGGCGTCGGACTGTCACTCGCACCGGCTTCGGCGCACCGCCGCGCGTGCAGGATGCCTGCGGCTGGACCGCCGAAACGCTCTCTACCTGCGCTCTTCTCCATCCGAGGCGCATCGGGTCGAACGCCGACCGTCCTGCACGCGGTGAGTCTGTCGCAGGCGGACGACGGCTGCGTCGTCCGCTGCGGGCACTTCGCGTGGCGATGTCCAGAGGTAAGAAAAAGACAAAATCTGCGACCCCCGTCTCAGTACTTCGAATGCCGGAGCCAATGGCTCTGGCGGACGATTTGGGCATGCTGCGGATGAGCACTCCGTCGCCGTATCGTCCGGCGGCCATTGGCGCCGTTGAAAACACTAGATGTGGCACACACGGATGAGAAATAGCTATGCCGGATCACCTATGCTCTGCAAGCATGGATGTAGATCTTCGCCACCTGCGGTACTTCCTCGCCGTTGCTGAGGACGGCGGATTCAGCGCAGCGGGCCGCAGACTCCATGTGGCCCAGCCGACCCTGACCCGCTGTGTCCGGTCCCTGGAGGACGCCCTGGGCGTCCGGCTCTTCGACCGCACGACGCGAAGAACGCAACTCACGGCCAAGGGCCGGCGGCTGCACGACGAACTGGTCCCGGTGCTGCGCAAGTTGGAGGCGACCCTGGACGGCATACGGGTGGGCGAGCAACTGCGGCTGGGCTTCAGCTGGGGGCTGCCCGACGGCCTGTCACTGATGGCGGCCTCCTTCGCCGAGGAAGCCGGCGTCCGGGTGGAGTTCGTCCGCTGCGACACCCCGCTCGCCGGACTCGACACCGGAGCGGTGGACCTGGCCCTTCTCCGGGGAGAGTCCCTTCCCCGGCACCTGCGCAGTGTCTTCCTCTACGAGGAGAGGCGGGTCGCGGCGGTTCCCGGGCACTGGGCGCTGGCCGAGCGGGACGAGCTCGCCTGGGAGGAACTGGCGGACTGGCCGCTGATCGTCAACACCGTCAGCGGCGTGACGTTCCCTCACATGTGGGCCGCCGAGCGACGCCCGGTCCTGGGTGCGGAGTGCTCCAACTACGACGAGTGGCTGGAGAAGGTGGCGGCAGGCCTCGGCGTGGGAACCGCGCCCGAGGACTCCACACGCCGCTACCACCATCCCGCGGTGCGTTTCATCCCCCTGCGTGACGCCCCCACGGTCCGCCTGCACCTGGCCTATCCCGCACACGGTTCTCACCCCCAGGCGCCGAGGTTCGCCGAGACCGTGTGGGCCGACGCGAGCACGGGCCGGCTCTCCCGAACCGACCCGAGAGCCGCGGCACACGGTGCCGGCCGCGCGACGGCGAGCGGCTGAACGAATTGGCGAACCGCCCGGCCGGGGCGTCCTTCGAGGATGGCCGAGCTCCAGGGCCGCGCCCCTGCTGTTCCCGCGGGCTTCGAGAACTTCGCCGACCGGCGGCCCCCACCGGCGCCGTATGCTGCCGGGAAGACCCGGCAGGCAACCGGTGGACCGGCCGGCAACCGCTAGAGGAGACAACCCCGTGAAGGTCGGCTGCATCGGACTCGGTGACATCGCGCAGAAGGCCTACCTGCCGGTGCTCGGCGCACAGCCGGGGGTCGAACTGCATCTGCAGACGCGTACGCCCGCGACGCTCGCCCGCGTCGCCGACGGTCTGCACCTTCCGGCGGGGCAGCGGCACGAGAGCCTCGACTCACTCCTCGCCCAGGGCCTCGACGCCGCCTTCGTGCACGCGCCCACCGTGGCGCACCCGGAGATCGTGACCCGGCTGCTGGAGGCGGGCGTACCGACGTACGTCGACAAGCCGCTCGCCTATCGACTGGCCGAGTCCGAGCGGCTGGTGGCGCTCGCCGAGCGGCGGCAGGTGAGCCTCGCCGTCGGCTTCAACCGGCGTTACGCCCCCGGCTATGCGCAGTGCGCCGACCATCCGCGCGAGCTGATCCTCATGCAGAAGAACCGCATCGGGCTGCCGGAGGAGCCGCGCTCGATGATCCTGGACGACTTCATCCACGTCGTGGACACCCTGCGCTTTCTCGCGCCGGGCCCGGTCGACGACGTGACCGTGCGCGCCCGCGTCGAGGGCGGGCTGCTGCACCACGTCGTGCTGCAGCTCGCCGGGGACGGCTTCACCGCACTCGGTGTGATGAACCGGCTCAGCGGCTCGGCCGAGGAGATCCTGGAGGTGTCCGGGCAGGACACCAAGCGGCAGGTCCTCAACCTCGCCGAGGTCATCGACCACAAGGGCCAGCCGACCGTGCGGCGCCGCGGCGACTGGGTGCCGGTGGCCCGGCAGCGCGGCATCGCGCAGGCGGTGCTCGCCTTCCTCGACGCCGTGCGTGCCGGCAAGGTGCTCAGCGCCCGGGACGCGCTGGCGACCCATGAGCTGTGCGAGCAGGTCGTACGCGCGGTTCAGGAGCGGGCCGCCTGAGCCGCGGCCGCAGGGTCCGCATCCCCTCGCTGACACACCAGGCGGCCATGATCAGCAGCGCCGCGTACACCGGCCACTCGCCGAAGCGGGCGTAGGGCGTGGTGCCACCGGCCAGCGGCACCTCGTAGACCGCGCTCGTGCTCTCGCTCGTACCCAGCCACGAACCGATGCGCTCGCCGCTCGGGCCGTACACGGCCGAGACGCCGGTCAGCGTCGCGTGCACCATCGGCCGGCCCGTCTCGGCGGCCCGCAGCGCGGCCAGCGAGGCGTGCTGCTCCGGCGCCCAGCTCTGCTGGAACGTCGACGTCGCCGACTGGGCGATCAGCACCTCGGCGCCGTCGTCCGCGAGATTGCGGCTCATGTCGGAGAACGCCGACTCGAAGCAGACCATCGGGCCGATGCGCAGCCCGTGCCCGGCATCCATCACGACCTGCTGGGTGCCCCGCCTGCGGTCCTCGGCGGCCGCCTTGCCCACGGAGGTCGCCCAGCCGAGCATCGAGCGCATCGGTATGTACTCCCCGAACGGGACCAGGCGCATCTTGTCGTAGCGGGCGCCGGTCCGGCCGTCCGGGCCGATGAGGATCGAGCTCTTGTAGATACCGGGTTTGTCGGAGCGCCGCGCATCCACGTTGACCAGGATGTCCGCCCCCGTCTCGCGCGACAGTGCCGCGAGCCGACGCGCGAAGTCGGGCCGGTCGTCGAGGTCGAAGCCGACGCTGCTCTCGCCCCAGACGACCAGGTCGACGCCCTGGCCGGCCAGCTCGCGGGTGAGCTGCTCCTCCCGGTCGAAACGCCGGTCGGCCGCGCCGGCGCCCTCGATCACACCGGGCTGCACGACGGCGATCCGGACCCGGTCGTGGACGTCGGGGCGCGGGGACCAGACCCAGACGGCCGAGGTGGCGACCGCCGTGGCGAGCAGACCGGCCACCGCGGGTGTCCGGGAGCTGCGCACCACCACCAGCACGGCGACCGCGACATTGACCGCCACCACCAGGAAGCTGATCAGCCACACCCCGCCCACCGAGGCGATCCGCAGCGCGGGCTCCACCTCCCACTGGCTGGAGCCCAGCACGCCCCACGGCCCGCCGAGCCCCTGCCAGGAGCGGACGAGCTCGACCATCAGCCAACCGGACGGCAGGACGACGAGCGCCGCCGCCACTCGGCCGGCGGAGGGTCTCGGCGGGGCCAGGAAGCGCCGCACCAGCCAGCCCCAGGGGGCCCACAGCGCGCCGAGCAGGGCGGCGATGACGAACGTGAACACATGCAGGTTCGGCAGCAGCCAGTGGTGCATCGCCAGCATGAAGCCGAAGCCGCCCCACCAGCCGTCGTACAGGGCCCGCTGCCCGGTCGGCGCGGCGCGCAGCAGCGCGATCCACGGGACCAGGGCGACGTACGCGAACCACCACAGCGACGGCTCGGGGAACGCGAGCACGGGCAGCGCACCGGCCAACACGGCTGCGGTCGAACGCCGCCACGGCGAGCCGAGCCAGTGGCTGATCGTCTTCATGCGGCGTCTCCCTACCCGTGGTCCTTCCAGTGTGCTCGCAGGCACTGACAGTGGGACAGTGGGCGCCCGCTCAGTCGATCACCGTCGGCGCCCGTTCGGGCAGACGGCGCCATTTCTCCTGTACGACGACCTCGCGCAGCCGCCAGCCTTCGTAGGTCCGCAGCAGCCCGAACGAGTACCGGCCGCCGCACACGAAGTCGGGCGCGGAGGTGCCTTCGCCGTTGCTGTCGGCGAACCGCATCGGATTGACGTAGTCCGCCTGGACCCTGGCCGAGTCGCCGGTGTCCTGCTCCAGCGTCCCGAAGCGCACCCGGCGGTTGACGATGAGATGCTGCCGCATCGAGAACAGCCGCATGCTCTCCGCGAGCCACGCTGCGACACTTCCGGCGTCTCCCTCGATACCGCCGGCCGAGCGGTAGTCCGCGCGACCGTCGGACGTGAACAGACTCCGGTACGCCGTCCAGTCCGCGTCGTCCACGGCCACCGCGTAGTCGGTGATCACTCCGTCGACCGCGAGCCGGTCCCTCAGGGTGGCGAGTTCCACACGCTGCGTCATCGGCTCAGTGTTGAGCATGAGGTGGGCGGAGCCAAGAGGGCGTGCAGCGATATTCGGTGGATGCCGGGGGAGAGGACGGCGATGCTGTCCTCCGTGAACGATCAGAACGACCAGCACGTCCAGCAGGAACCCAGGTTCCGCATACGCGCACATCACACCGAGTCCACGCTGACGGTCTACCAGGCCTACCAGCCCGGGATCGGCCTCGCCGCCGCCCGCGACGGCCGCTTTCCGTCATCCTGGAGCCGTGACCGGATGACCTGGATCAAGCCGTCGTTCCTGTGGATGATGTACCGCTGCGGCTGGGCCATGAAGGAGAGCCAGGAGACGGTCCTCGCCGTCGAGATCAGCCGGGAGGGCCTGGTCTGGGCCCTTCGCCATGCGTGCCTCTCGCACTACGTCCCCGAGCTGCACGGCGAGCGGAGTGACTGGAAGCGGCAGTTGAGGGCGGCGCCCGCGCGTGTGCAGTGGGATCCGGAGCGGGATCTGCATCTCGACGCTCTGCCGTACCGCTCGCTGCAACTGGGGCTCGCGGGTGAGGCGACGGCGCGGTACGCGGACGAGTGGATCGTCGGCATCGAGGACGTGACGCCGCTCGCGAGGGAGATCCACGCGTGCGTGCGGGCGGGTGAACTGGAGCGTGCGGCCGAGTTGTTGCCGCAGGAGCGGCCCGTTCCGCTGGAGGACGACGTCCTTGCTCATCTACGGGCCTAGGGACGCTTCAATCCGCCTCGGTCGTCAATCCGCCTCGATCGTCAAGCCGCCTCGATGACGGCGCTGCGGATCGCGGCCGCCCACTCGACGACCAACAGCTCGTACTCCGCGCGCTCCTGAGCCGACAGTGAGCCGCCCGCGCGCAGCCACAGGGCGCGTATCTCCTCGTTCACCTCGGCAGCAGACCGCACGGAACCAGGGCGTAAGGAAAGGGGGGACATGCGGACAAGCCTAGGGGCAAGGACTGACAGCGCGCTACCGGACGGCTACACAGAACGTATGTGATTGGTCACGGATCTCCGCACGGAGCCCCTCGTACTGACTGACGGGTCAGTGAAACCGGGTGTTCGGCCGCCCCCCCAAACTCGGCTCGTCAGCCCGCCGACTCCGCGGCGTGCGGGCTCAGGACGCCCGCCGTCACCAGGGCGATGATGAGGATGCCGAGGGCGATGCGGTACCAGACGAAGGGCATGAAGCTCTTGGTCGAGATGAACTTCATGAACCAGGCGATGACCGCGTAACCGGACGCGAAGGCGATCACCGTGGCGAAGATCGTCGGGCCCCAGGAGACGTGGCCGCTCTCCATCGCGTCCTTGAGCTCGAAGAGGCCGGAGGCGAGCACCGCGGGGATCGCGAGGAGGAAGGAGTAGCGGGCCGCGGCCTCACGGTTGTAGCCCATGAAGAGGCCGCCGCTGATGGTGGCGCCGGAGCGGGAGACCCCGGGGATGAGGGCCATGGCCTGGCACATGCCGTAGATGAGGCCGTCGCGCGCGTTCAGGTCCTCAAGTCCCTTGCGCTGCTTGGCGGCGCGGTGCCGGCCGCCCGACTCGTCACGGGCCGCCAGGCGGTCGGCGACGCCGATGATGATGCCCACGACGATCAGCATCGTCGCGGTGATGCGCAGATCACGGAAGGGCCCCTCGATCTGGTCCTTGAACGCCAGGCCGAGCACACCGATCGGGATCGAGCCGACGATCACCAGCCAGCCCATCTGCGCGTCGTGGTCCCGTCGCATCTCCTTGCTGGTCAGCGACCGCAGCCATGCCGAGATGATCCGCCCGATGTCCTTGCGGAAGTAGATCAGCACCGCGGCCTCCGTGCCGATCTGGGTGATCGCGGTGAAGGCCGCGCCGGGGTCCTCCCAGCCCGAGAACGCCGCGGTCAGCCGCAGATGCGCGCTGGAGGACACGGGGAGGAACTCGGTCAGTCCCTGGACGAGTCCGAGGATGAGTGATTCGAACCAAGACATGAAGGTAGGGAGTCCAAGTGCTGATCGTGGCAAGGAGTGACGGGGACACCGCGTCGGCGGCGCAGTGATCGCGAGTGTCGAGGGGCAGCGTAGCGTCCCGCGGTGACGGCTCCGGCACAGGGGGGCGGGGGCTGAAGCCCGCCGGGCCCGTCATCCCGGTGTTGACCTGCGGCGGGGCCGCCGCACGCGGTACTGCGGACCGAAAGCGCTTGCCGTGTCCCTGGTGGGCGTGGGTCTGGCCGCCGTATCGGTCAGGCCGCCGTCGGCCCCGCCACCGACCAGCCGGGTGCCTGGGGGTGGGCCTTGAGGTCCTCGTGGTGCACCGCGTCGCCGCAGGCGCGGCAGGTGACGACCGGGACCAGTTCGTTGCCGCAGACGTGCTCGATCACCATGGGGCGGTCGTCGTCCCCCTTCAGGTGGCGGTCGCCCCATGCCATGAGGGTCATCAGGACCGGCTCCAGCTCCAGCCCGGCCTGTGTGGGCCGGTACTCGAACCGCTGCGGGCGCTCGCTGTAGGCGCGCTTGGTCAGGATTCCGGCGTCGACCAGGCGGCGCAGCCGGGTGGCCAGGATGTCGCGCGGGGCGCCGATGTTGCGTACGAGCTGGTCGAAGCGGCCGTTGCCCAGGCATACCTCGCGCAGGACGAGCAGGGAGTACTTCTCGCCGACGAGCGCCAGGGCGTCGGCGATGGAGCAGGGGCGCGGGTCTTTGGTGGCGGCCATGGCGCTCAGTCTAGGGGAGGGTTCGACTTTCCAACTCTATTGAGTTTGATTTTCCAACTCTGCGGGCTATGGTGAGTTTGGATTTCCTACTCACCGGTAATCGAGCCGGTCGCCACACCGGCCGCAGCGCCGGTCGTCGCCCGGCGGCCAAGGAGGCCCGCACCATGCGTGACGCAGTCATCGTCGAAGCCGTACGCACCCCGATGGGCAAGGGCAGGCCGAACGGCGCCCTGGCGCACGTCCATCCCGTCGAGCTCCTCGCCCACACCCTGCGCACCCTCGTCGAGCGCTCGGGCGTGGACCCGGCGCTGATCGACGACGTCATCGGCGGCACCGTCGACCAGGTCGGCGAGCAGGCCATGAACACCACCCGCTACGCCGCCCTGTCGGCGGGGTTCCCGGAGACGGTGCCCGCGACCACCGTGGACCGTCAGTGCGGCTCCTCCCAGCAGGCCGTGCACTTCGCGGCCCAGGGAGTCATCTCGGGCGCGTACGACCTGGTCGTCGCCTGTGGCGTCGAGTCGATGAGCCGGGTCCCGATGTGGTCGAACGTGCCGCCCGGCAAGGACCCCTTCGGCCCCGGCGTCGCCGAGCGCTACCCGGAAGGGCTCGTGCCGCAGGGCGTCAGCGCCGAGCTGATCGCCGCCAAGTGGTCGATCACGCGCGAGCAGATGGACGCGTTCGCCGTCTCCTCGCACCGCAAGGCGGCCGCCGCCTGGGACCAGGGCCTCTTCGACGCCGAGGTCGCGCCCCTGGAGGGCGTCTCGCGCGACGAGTGCGTACGCCCCGGCAGCACCCCCGAGATCCTGGCCGGCCTCAAGCCCGCGTACTACGACCCGGCCTTCGCGGAGCGCTTCCCGCAGATCGAGTGGAACGTCACCGCGGGCAACGCCAGCCCCATCAACGACGGTGCCTCCGCCGTCCTCGTCACCTCAAGTGAGACCGCGGCCCGTCTGGGCCTGCGCCCCCTCGCCCGGCTGCACAGCTTCGCCGTGACCGGCTCCGACCCGATCCTCATGCTCACCGGAGTGATCCCGGCGACGGAGAAGGTGCTGCGCCGGGCGAGCCTGTCCCTCGGCGACATCGACCTCTTCGAGATCAACGAGGCGTTCTCCAGCGTCGTCCTGGCCTGGCAGCAGGAGACCGGCGCCGACCTCGCCAAGGTCAATGTGAACGGCGGCGCCATCGCGATCGGCCATCCGCTCGGCGCGAGCGGCACCCGGCTGACGACGACCCTGGTCCACGCCATGCGCGAGCGCGGCGCCCGCTATGCCCTGCAGACGATGTGCGAGGCGGGCGGCCTCGCCAACGCGATGATCATCGAGGCGGTCTGAGAGCGGCCTGAGCGTCGCCACCAAGCCGGTCCGAGGGTCCGCCGTTGAGTCGCTCCGGACATCCGCCATTGAGTCGCTCCGGACATCCGCCATTGAGTCGGTCTGAACGTCGGCCCCGAAGCCGGTCGGAAGCCGGCCCTGGTCCGACCGGCTCAGTGGCGGCGCAGGTGGTGGCGTTTGCGCCAGGCCACCACCGCGCCCGCGAGAGCCGGCAGCGCGATCGCGGCCACGGCGATCAGGAACACCGGGGACGTCGGCTGCGAGGCCCGGGCCCCGGCGACGACATAGGCGCCGATGTTGGGGATCGACCCGAGCGCCGTGGCGAGCAGGAAGGGGAAGTAGCCCATGCGGGAGACGGCGGCGGCGTAGTTCGCGGCCCAGAACGGCACCCCCGGGAACAGCCGCACCGCCAGCATCGACCGGAAACCGTGCTTGCTGAACTGCTTGTCCGCCGCCTTCAGCAGTCGCCCGCGCAGCAGCGGGCGCAGGGCTTCCTGGCCGAGCATCCGGCCCAGCGCGAAGGAGATCCCGGCGCCGATCACGGTGCCGGCCATGGCGGCGCCCATGCCCAGCGCCGAGCCGAAGAGCGCGCCCGCCGCGAGGTTCAGCAGCGGCCGCGGCACGAACGCCACCGTGACCAGCCCGTACACCACGGCGAACAGCACCACCGCGGCCGGGCCCCCGACCTGGGGTGGCCAGCCGTGCGCCAGGAGCTTGTGCGGCTCGAAGAGCAGCACGGACGTCGCGCCCGCCGCGAGCAGGACCAGCAGCAGGGACAGCCGGGACCACGGTGAGAGCAGCACTCTCGTGCAGCGCACGGCAAGAGTCGCGGGGACGGGCGCCGGAACGGGCGCGGGGACGGTGAGCTCCGTGGCGGCGGCCCCCGAAGAGGCCGTTGCGGTGCCCCCAGAGCGGGTGGTGGCATCGAGCATTCGGCGACAGTAACCGACAAAGATGTGTGATCGCCGTATGGTTCGTCTCATGGGCGTCACAGGTACGGGAACACTGGAAGTACCGCGCAGTGTCCTGGCCGACACCGTACTGGAGCGGCTCACCGCCACCTACGGCGCGGCGGCCGACCCCGGACGTGCCGTGTCCATGCGGGCGTACATGAAGGACGTGGCCCCTTTCCTGGGCCTTACGACCCCGGCCCGCCGCGCGCTGTCCCGCGCCGTCGTCCAGGGCACACCCCGCCCCGGCGAGGCCGACTGCACCGCCATCGCCCTGCGCTGCTGGCAGCTGCCGGAGCGCGAGTACCACTACTTCGCCGTCGACTATCTGCGCCGGCACGTGGGGCGCTGCTCCTCCGGCTTCCTGCCGGTGGCCCGGCACCTGATCACCACCGTCTCCTGGTGGGACACCGTCGACCTGCTCGCCGCCCACGTCGTCGGCGCGATCGTCGCCACCGACCCGGAGCTCACCGCGGACATGGACGCCTGGATCGTGGACGACGACCTGTGGGTCGCCCGCACGGCCCTGCTCCACCAGCTGCGCTACAAGGAACGGACCGACACCGAACGCCTCTTCACCTACTGCCTGCGCCAGTCCGGCCACCCCGACTTCTTCATCCGCAAGGCAATCGGGTGGTGCCTGCGCGAGTACGCCAAGACCGACCCGGACGCCGTACGGGACTTCCTGGCGCGGGAACGGGGAAGGTTCGCGCCGCTGTCGGTGCGGGAGGCGCTGAAGAACATCGGCGCCTGAGGCCCGGTGCCTGAGGCTCGGCGCCCGAAGTCCCGTACCGCGAAAAACCATTCGACGTCGGGCAAGGCATCGACGATGATCGACGTCATGTTCCGGCACGCCTTCGTCCTCGCAGCATCCGCAGTCGCGGATGCTCCGAAGGCTGCCGTTCCGGTCTTCCTGGCCGCAGCCGACGGCGCCCGAAGCTGACCCTCTCCGGATAGTCCGGCGGACCCCGCAGGGGGAGGGTCGGCAAGTCCTTGGGGTCCCCATCTCCTTCGCAGAGACTTCTGCAGAGACTTCGAGGTACAGCCATGTCCAAGACGGCATACGTGCGCACCAAACCGCATCTCAACATCGGCACCATGGGTCATGTCGACCACGGCAAGACCACGTTGACGGCCGCCATCACCAAGGTGCTCGCCGAGCGGGGGTCCGGCACGTTCGTGCCCTTCGACCGCATCGACCGGGCGCCGGAGGAGGCCGCGCGCGGCATCACCATCAACATCGCGCACGTCGAGTACGAGACCGACACCCGCCACTACGCGCACGTCGACATGCCCGGCCACGCCGACTACGTCAAGAACATGGTCACCGGCGCCGCGCAGCTCGACGGGGCGATCCTCGTCGTCTCCGCGCTCGACGGGATCATGCCGCAGACCGCCGAACACGTCCTGCTCGCCCGGCAGGTGGGCGTCGACCACATCGTCGTCGCCCTCAACAAGGCCGACGCCGTCGACGACGGCGAGGACGCTGAGCTCATCGACCTCGTCGAGCTGGAGGTCCGCGACCTGCTCACCGAGCACGGCTACGGCGGCGACGCCACGCCCGTCGTACGGGTCTCGGGGCTGAAGGCGCTGGAGGGGGACCCCCAGTGGACGGCGTCCATCGAGGCGCTGCTCGACGCGGTGGACACCTACGTTCCGATGCCGGAGCGGTATGTGGACGCGCCGTTCCTGCTGCCCGTGGAGAACGTGCTCACGATCACCGGCCGGGGGACCGTCGTCACCGGGGCCGTGGAGCGGGGCACCGTGCGGGTGGGTGACCGGGTCGAAGTGCTCGGGGCCGAGGTCGAGACCGTGGTCACCGGTCTGGAGACCTTCGGCAAGCCCATGGACGAGGCGCAGGCCGGGGACAATGTGGCGCTGCTGCTGCGCGGCGTTGCGCGGGACGCCGTCCGGCGCGGGCATGTGGTCGCGGCGCCGGGGAGTGTGGTGCCGAAGCGTCGGTTCTCCGCGCAGGTGTATGTGTTGTCGACGCGCGAAGGGGGTCGGTCCACGCCGGTCTCCAGTGGGTATCGGCCGCAGTTCTACATCCGTACGGCGGATGTCGTCGGGGACGTCGACCTTGGTGAGGTAGGGGTCGCGCGGCCTGGGGAGACGGTCACGATGACCGTTGAGCTGGGGCGTGAGGTTCCTTTGGAGCCGGGGCTCGGGTTTGCCATTCGTGAGGGTGGCAGAACTGTGGGGGCGGGGACCGTGACCGCCGTCGTGTGAGGGTGGTTCGGTTCGTGGGGGAGCTGCGGGGCCGTTGTGGCTGGTCGCGCCCACGTGGCGGAGCCGCATGTTGATACAGCCCCGCGCTCCTGAAGTCGGCACAGTCGCCCACAATGGGGGAGTGAACGACTCCATACCTGTCGCCAGGGCGACCGACCGCGGCTTCGCCAAGCTCATGCCCGACGTCGATCGGAAGCGGGCCTGGCTGCTCACCGTGGACGGGGCTCCCCAGTCGTATGTCGATCTGGACGAGCCCACCCACCTGGAGTTCGAGTACGCGATCAGGCTCGGGCATGTGCTGGACAGTGTCGGGGAGTCTGGGCGGGCCCTGGACGTGGTGCATCTCGGGGGTGGGGCGCTCACCCTGCCCCGGTATGTGGCCGCCACCCGGTCCGGGTCCCGGCAGGACGTCGTCGAGGCCGACCGCGGGCTGCTGGAGCTGGTCGTCGAGCATCTGCCGCTGCCCGAGGGGTCCGGGATCGATCTGCACGCCGCCGACGCACGCGCCTGGCTGGAGGCCGCCCCCGCGGGCTCGGCCGACGTCCTCCTCGCCGACGTGTTCGGCGGTTCCCGGGTGCCCGCGCATCTGACGTCCGTCGAGTACGCCCGGGAGGCCGCGCGCGTGCTCAGGGGCGACGGGGTCTACCTCGCCAATCTCGCGGATGCCACACCGTTCGCCTTCCTGCGGTCCCAACTCGCCAATTTCGCCACCGAGTTCGAGGAACTCGCCCTGATCGCCGAGCCGGGCGTGCTGCGCGGGAGGCGCTTCGGCAACGCGGTGCTCGTCGCCGCGCACCACCCCCTCGACACCGCCGCCCTGGCCCGGCTCACCGCCTCCGACGCCTTTCCGGCGCGTGTCGAACACGGGCCCGCGCTGCGCGAGTTCATCGGCGCTGCGCGACCGGTGCGGGACGAGGACGCCGTACCGTCACCCGAGCCCCCCGACGGGACTTTCGGCATCGGCTGAGGAAGGCCGGATGCCCGCGGTCACCTGCTTGGTACGACGCCGTAGGTTCCGGACGTCCGGCACGCACAGGACCGCCGCCGTCACGACCACCACCAGCACGGCGCAGCCCCACAGCGCCGAGGCCCGCCCGAACGCCGTCTCCGCCGGGCCGGCCAGGGCCGTCGCCAGCGGGACCAGGGCGACCGAGCCGAACCAGTCGTAGGCGGCGACCCGGGACAGCTTGTCCTCTGGTATCTCCTGATGGAGCGCGGTCATCCAGGAGACGCCGAACACCTCCAGCGTCACGCCGGTCAGGAACATCACCGCGCACAGCACGGTGATCGGCACCGGTACGGCGAGTGCGGCGGACGGGAGGGCGAGCGGGAAGACGCACAGGGTGCCGGCGAGGAGCAGGCGGCGTGGCTTCCAGCGGGTCATGAGCAGGGCGCCCGCGACCGTGCCCGCCCCGAAGAAGCCCAGGGCGACGCCCCATGGACCGGCCCCGCCCAGATGGTCCCGGGCGACCAGCGGGCCGTAGACCGCGTCGGCGGCGCCGACGACCGCGTTCGCGATGGAGAACTGGACGACGATGCCCCACAGCCACGGCCGCCCGGCGAACTCCCGCCAGCCCTCCCGCAGATCGGCGAGCATGCCACCGCCCCGCGTGCGCTGCGGAACGTGACTCACGTCGAGGAACGCCCGCATCGCCCCGGCGACCGCGAAGGCCGCCGCGTCCGCCGCCAGCACCCAGCCGGGCCCGATCGCCGCCACCATGGCACCGCCGAGCGCGGCACCGCCCACCGCCGCACCTTGCATCGCCATCCGGAACACCGCGAACGCCCGGCTCGCCTGCTCCCCCTTGACCGACGACAGCAGCATGCCCTCGGCCGCCGGGCTGAAGAACGCCTGGCCGGTGCCGCCCAGCGCGGTCAGCAGCATCATCTGCCACAGCTGCGGCTCCCCGGCGAGGACCAGCACGGCGAAGGCGCCCTGGGAGAGGCAGTTCAGCGCGTTGGCCGCGACCATCACGCGGTGCCGGGGGAGCCGGTCCGCGACGGCGCCGCCGATCAGCAGGAAAAGCACCAGGGGCAGCGTGCGGGCCGCGGCCACCAGACCCACGTCGCCGCCGTCGCCGCCCGCCTCCAGCACGGCGAACGCCGCGGCGATCAGCGCGCCGTGACTGCCGAGGTTCGTGACGAATGCGGCGGCCGTCAGCAAGCTGTAGTTGCGGCCGGCCCAGGCGGGGCGACGAGGGCGGCGGCGGAGATCGGCGGGGGAGGTCACCGGCCGACTATCGCCGCCCGGCCCCCGATGTGCCAAGCGGATTGCAGGTCACGGGCCCTGTACGCCCGCCGCCCGGACCCGGACGGGCTGCTGCGGCGTCCTTCGTGAATACGACGCTCGTCACATCGGGTCAGGCCTGTTCCCAAATTCCTACTCGCGGGTAACATGACCGCCATGAGCGCAGACCAGATGTCCATCGGCGAGATGCTCGCCGCCACCGTGCCCATGGCGCGGACCCTGAACCTCCAGTTCCTGGAGACCACGCCGGACAAGGCCGTGGTGGCCCTGCCGGACCAGGGTGACTACCACAACCACGTGGGCGGACCGCACGCCGGTGCGATGTTCACGCTCGGCGAGTCCGCCAGCGGTGCGATCGTGCTGGCCGCGTTCGGCGAGCAGCTCTCGCGTGCCGTGCCCCTCGCCGTGCGCGCCGAGATCGCCTACAAGAAGCTCGCCATGGGCGCCGTCACCGCCACCGCGACCCTGGGCCGTCCGGCCGCGGAGGTCGTCGCGGAGCTGGACGCGGGGGAGCGGCCGGAATTCCCGGTGACGATCGAGATTCAGCGTGCGGACGGGGCCGTCACCGGCGAGATGACCGTCGTCTGGACGCTGCGGCCGAACAGCTGAGCCGGCTGCACGGTAGGAACCAGGGGCCCCGGGTGGGGCCCCTGATCACTTTCCGGACCGGGAGTGCTCAGGCCGCGAGCCGCTCCCGCCCCTCCCCGGCGTCCCCCAGCCCCGCCAGGCTACGAACTCGGGCCCCAGATCCGCCCGGTCGCACGCCAGCCGCACCACCGTGCGCAGATGGTCCGCCTTGTCGCCGGTGTCGTATCGCAGGCCGTCGAACACGACTGCGTGGACCGTCCCGCCCGCCGCCAGCTCCTGCAGTGCGTCGGTCGGCTGGATCTCGCCGCCGCGGCCGGGCGGTGTGCGGTCCAGGACGCCGAAGACGGCCGGGTCCAGGACATAGCGGCCGATGACCGCGTAGTGGCTCGGCGCCTCCTCGCGCGACGGCTTCTCCACCAGGCCGGTCACGCGGACCACGCCGTCCTCGCCGGACGGTTCCACGGCCGCGCAGCCATAGAGGTGGATCTGCTTCGGCGGGACCTCCATCAGGGCGATCACGCTGCCCTCGTAGTGGTCGCGGACCTCCAGCATCCGGCTGAGCAGGGTCTCGCGCGGGTCGATGAGGTCGTCGCCCAGCATAACGGCGAAGGGCTGTTCGCCGACGTGATGGCGGGCGCACAGCACCGCGTGGCCGAGGCCGAGCGGGTCGCCCTGGCGGATGTGGTGGATGTCGGCGAGCCGGGCCGGGTCGCGCACCGCGTCCAGCCGTACGGTGTCGCCCTTCGCGGTGAGCGCCTGCTCCAGCTCGAAGGCGTTGTCGAAGTGGTCCTCGATGGCCCGCTTGTGCCGGCCGGTGATCATCAGGACGTCGTCGAGACCGGCCGCGGCGGCCTCCTCGACGACGTACTGGATGGCCGGCTTGTCGACGACCGGCAGCATCTCCTTCGGTGTCGCCTTCGTCGCGGGCAGGAAACGGGTGCCGAGTCCCGCGGCCGGGACGACCGCCTTGCGGACCGTGCGGGCCGGGCCGGGGGCGGGTGTGGTGTGGGGGACGGTCATGCGGATCATGCTGGCGCACCGGGATGAGAGCACGCCGAGAGCAACCTCGGAGCTTCCCGTGCACTATGCGGAGTTGAAGATTCCGTGGATCAACGGTCCTTGAATGCGCACAACTTGACGCGTGATGCGATGGTGCTGTCGAATGCGGGTGCGGATACCGGCGGTAACTCTTCTGAATTCGCTGCCTTTTGAACATTGGTCACTCGAACTTCTTGTTTCCTGTGCGTTGCTTGTGCGAAAGTGAGCGACCCCGATAGCCGGTCCACAGTTGACACGGCCTAGGTATGCACCAATCACGCACCTGCTTTCCGACGGACGCACATTCCCCATGGCGTCCTGCGGCTGGGAAGGAAATGGTTCAGTGCAATCCCCCCACCCCCCACGACCGCCGTACCCGCCACGGCCCGGATTGAGCCCCGGGCGGTCCGACCGCGACCTCCTCGCGAGCCTGCGGAAGGGCGGAGCCGACGGCCACGCCGTCGCGCTGCTGATGGCGCGGCACTGGCGTGCCACCTACGACTATGCGGCCATCTGCCTGGTGTCCACGGCGAGTTCGGCCTCCATGGTGACCGCCGCGGCATTCCACCGGGTGCTCGGCCGGCCCGGTGACGGCGCGCTGCGTCCCCAACTCCTCACCGCCGTGCGGGACCTGGTGAAGGAGTGGGCGGCGGACAGCGGAATTTCCGCCCTGATGCCGGAACTCGGCAAACCGACCGGAGCGCGCGGACTGCGCGCCGCACGGTCCGCGACGCCCGAAAGGCGCCATATCGCCGAGCGCGCATTCCGGGCCCTCCCGGGCGCTTCGCAATGCCTCCTCTGGCATACCGAGGTCGAAGCGGAACCGATAACCATACCCGCTGGTCTGCTGGGGGTTGACACGGGCACCGTGTCGGCGGCCATGGAGGAGGTGCGTGAGCAATTCCGGGCGGGTTGCGTACGTGCCCACCGCGAACTCGCACCCACCCGGGAATGCCGCTACTACAACCGTCTCCTCGACGTTCCCATTCGCCGGGGCGGCGCCCTGCTGCCCGATGTCCAGCAGCATCTGATGGCGTGCCGCTACTGCCGGCACGCTGCCGAGCAGCTCAGCCATTTCGAGGGCGGCCTCGAAGTGCTGCTGGCCGAAACCGTGCTCGGCTGGGGCGCCCGGCGTTACCTCGACTCCCGGCCCGGGCGAGGCGGCTCCGGAGCGGTGTCGCCCGACCCCGGGCGGCGCGGTGGCCGGCACCGCCCGGTGCGGCTCGCCCCGCCGCGCGGGCGCGCCAAGGCCGTCGCCGTGGGTGTCGGGCTGACCTCCCTCGCCCTGCTCGTGACCGTGCTCACCGCAAAGGGCTGGTCCGAGGAGAGCGGCGTTCCCGACGCGCAGGCCACCTGGGGCGTGCCCAGTGGCCAGTCCGTGCGCCCGAGCGCCGTGGACAAGCCCTCCTCCGGCGGATCGCCGTCGGCCGCCTCGGCCGAGGACCCCGTCGCGATCGCCCAGGGCACGCTCCGCAACATCGACCGCGGCCTGTGCCTGGACCTCCGCGACGGCGAGATCCGCAGCGGTGCTCCGGCCGAGCTGGCGCAGTGCTCCGCCTCCGCGTCCCAGCAGTGGTCGTACCAGGACAGCGGTCTGCTGCGCAGCGCCGCCGAGCCCACCCTCTGCCTCGACTCCGACCGCGACAAGGGCACGGTCGTCCTGGCCGACTGCCTCGCGCACGCCGGCGAGGTGCGCTACGACCTCACCGTCCACGGCGAACTGCTGCCGCGCCGGTCCGGGGGACTGGCGGTCGCGGGCGGCGAGGACGAGAGCGTGACGCTCGCCGACCGGGACGGCTCCGATGCGCAGCGCTGGGTGCTGGGCGGCGGGCTCGCGGGAGCGCCGAAGCCCGAGCAGCAGAAGAAGAAGGGGAAGGAGGAGGGCGGACCGGACGCCGAGGGGGAGAGCAGCACACCCGCGGTCCCCGGGTCCGGGCGCGAGTCGCCGGACGCCGCCGCCCCCGAGCGGGCCGAGGGCGAGTCCCCGGAGGACGAGTCGGACCAGCCGTCGGAGCAGCCGGAGCCGGAGTACGAGACGCGGTACGTCCACGACGACTCCGGCGGGTACTCCGGCGACGAGACCGAGCCAGCCGCCCCTGCCGACGCCGTCGGAGCCGTCGTGACCCTCCCGGCCCATGAGCCGGCCACCGCCTCCGAGGTCGCCAGGACCACCGCGGCGACGACGCTCGAATCCGCCGTCCGCCAGTCGACAAGTCAGGAAGTCAAGTAGTCAGTTGGCAGGGGCCGCCGCCGCATCGCGGTGGCCCCTCCTCCGCTTCCCGACCTCTCTTCGGTTCCCGCCCCTCCATTCCCCGAAGGCATTCGGCCGTTTTCCCATCAGCCTCGTTCACATCATTGACACGAGTCACTGACGTTCATAGTTTTCCCGCCGCACTCGTGTGTCCCCTGCGGACTCAAGTGGAGGTGGACCGTTGATCCGTCGTATGTCCGTCGCCCTGCTGGCCCTCGCGGCCGCGCTCGTCACTCCCGTCCCCGCGCAGGCCGCCGACCCTCCCACCGTCCGGACGGACGCGGGGTGGGTCCGAGGTGAAAGCACCACCGAGGGACGGCAGTTCCTCGGGATCCCCTACGCCGAGCCACCCGTCGGCGTACTCCGCTGGAAGGAGCCGCGGCCGGTCCGGCCCTGGCAAGGGGTACGTACGGCACGGGACTTCGGCAACAAGTGTGTGCAGAGCGCGAGTTGGGACCCCGGCTACGAGCAGCCCAGCCACACCGAGGACTGCCTCGACCTCAATGTGTACGTCCCCGAGGGTGCCGCCCGTCGTGCCGTGCTGGTCTGGTTCCACGGCGGAGGGCTCACCGCCGGGGCCGGTCAGGACGTCGTCCCCGACACCTTCGCACGGCAGACCGGCACGGTCGTCGTGACCGTCAACTACCGCCTCGGGGCGATGGGCTTCCTCGCCACATCCGGCCTCGACGGTGAGGTGAGTGACGGGGTCTCCGGCAACTTCGGCATGCTCGACCAGCAGGCCGCGCTGCGCTGGGTGCGCGCCAACATCGGCGGCTTCGGCGGCGACCCCGGCCGCGTCACCATCGCGGGCGAGTCGGCGGGCGGCCGCTCGGTCTGCACCCAGCTGGCCTCGCCGCCGGGCAAGGGGCTGTTCCGGGCCGGGATCATCCAGAGCGGGGCGTACGGAGACTGCGGTGCGCGCACGCACGCGACGGCCGTGGCCGAGGGCGCCGCCTTCGCTCAGCAGCTGGGCTGCACCGACCTGGCCTGTCTGCGCGCCAAGCCCGCCTCCGAGATCCTGGCAGCTCAGAGCAGGTTCGACTGGGGTCCGGTGGTGGGCGGCGCCTTCCTGCCGAGGCAGCCGGAGGAGGCGTTCGCGCGCGGGGCCGCGCGCGGCGTGCCGGTCATGAACGGGGCGAACCAGGACGAGGGCCGGCTGTTCGCCTTCGCCCGCTTCGACCTGAACGGCACTGCGCTCACCGCCGAGCAGTACCCGAGCGTCATGCGGGCGGACTACGGCGACGAGGCCCTCGCGCGCTACCCCCTCGCGTCGTACCCGTCCCCGACCATCGCCTACGCCACCGCCCAGGGCGACCAGTCCTTCGCCTGCCCGGCGCTCCGCCTCGACGGCACCCTTGCCGGACGCGGCAAGGTCTACGCGTACGAGTTCGCCGACCGCACCTCCCCGCCCTTCGCCTCCCTGCGCAATCTCGGCACGGACTTCGACTTCGGCGCGACCCACGTCAACGAGGTGCAGTACCTCTTCAAGCACTTCGGCCTGCGGTCGCCGCTGAACGCCGAGCAGCGGAGTCTGGCGCGGCAGATGATCCAATACTGGGGGTCCTTCGTCCGTGACGGAGTGCCGCGCGCCACAGGACAGCCCGCGATGCCGTCCCGGCCCGGCGCCGTACTGACCCTCCGCGCCATGTCTGCCGGCGGAAACGTGCTGAGCGCCACCACGCATCGTGAGCATCGGTGCAACCTGTGGGACACCGAGACCGTCACTCATAACGGGTAGGCTGCCCGGCGCACGCCCACAGCCGGGCGTGCGCCCGGGAACACAGGGTCCAGGACTTGGGAGGAAGAGGCGTTGCACGTCCAGGAATGGCTCGAAACGGTGCCACCGCTCGCCATCTATCTGCTGGTCGGCGTGGTCATCGGACTGGAGAGCCTGGGCATTCCGCTGCCCGGCGAGATCATTCTGGTCTCCTCGGCGCTGCTCGCCTCGCAGCACGGTGAGATCGACCCCTTCGTGCTCGGTGCCTGCGCCAGCGCGGGCGCGATCATCGGCGACTCCATCGGCTACGCCATCGGCCGCAAGGGCGGCCGGCCGCTGCTGGCCTGGCTGGGCAAGAAGTTCCCCAAGCACTTCAGCGAGGGCCATATCGCCACCGCCGAGCGGTCCTTCCAGAAGTGGGGCATGTGGGCCGTGTTCTTCGGCCGCTTCGTCGCCCTCCTGCGCATCTTCGCCGGCCCCCTCGCGGGCGTCCTGCGGATGCCGTACTGGAAGTTCCTGACGGCCAACGTCCTCGGCGGCATCCTCTGGGCCGGCGGCACGACCGCGGTCATCTACTACGTCGGCGTCGTCGCCGAGTCCTGGCTGAAGCGCTTCTCGTGGCTGGGCCTGGTGGCCGCGGTCCTGATCGGCCTCACCTCGATGCTGATCATCAAGCGCAAGGCGAAGAAGGCCCAGACGGCACACCAGGAGCCGGAACCGGTGGCCGCCGGGGACTGATCCTCCCTGAGGGGCGCGGGGCCGTGCACCGCACACGGTCGTTACTCCCCGCGCTCCTCACTCCCCGCGCTCCTCACTCCCCGTGCTCCTAGCCCCCGGTGCTTCTCACTCGCCGTGCTCCTCCCGATGGGCCTTGGCCAGCTCCGCATACAAGGTGCCGTTGAGCGTGACACCCTCACGCTCCTCCGCGGTCAGCTCCCGCCTCACCTTCGCGGGCACCCCCGCGACCAGCGACCCCGGCGGCACCTCCATCCCCTGCGGCACCAACGCCTGCGCGGCGACCAGCGACCCCGCCCCGATCACCGCGCCGTTCAGCACGGTCGCGCCCATCCCGATCAGACAGTCGTCCTCGATGGTCGCCCCGTGCACCACGGCGTTGTGCCCGACGGACACCCGCGCCCCGATGGTCACCGGGAAACCGGGGTCGGCATGCAGGGTGCAGTTGTCCTGGACATTGCTCTGGACGCCGACGGAGATCCGCTCCACATCACCGCGCACCACCGCCCCGTACCAGACACTCGCCCCCGCCTCCAGCGTCACGTCCCCGATCACCGAGGACATGGGCGCCACGAACGCCTCCCCGTCGATCTTCGGCTCCCTGCCGCCGATGCCCATGACCAGCGCCTTGTGCGTCATCGCCAACCCACCATCCCCAGCTGCGTTCGGTACACCGGCACCGTAGGCGATGAACCCGGCGACCGGCCCGCCGGGGCGGGGCGTCACCCGGTCCGGGCGAAGCAAGCGGGCCGGGGCCGGCGGGAGGCTGGGACACGGCACGCCCTAGGCGGGCCGGCAGGCTTTTCCGGGCCGAGGGGGCGGATCATGGCGTTCGCGGGTCTCTCCCGGTCTCTGGTGGGCCGCATCGGCCGGCAACTGGTCAGCGTGAGCGTCCTCGACATGGCCACCCGGCTGGCCGCCCAGGCCTTCCTGACCGCGCTGCCCATGCTCTTCGCCGTCGCCTCCTTCTCCCCGCCCGCCGTCCGCGAGGAACTGCGCAGAACACTGCGCATGCTGCTCGGCACCGCGGGATCGGTCTTCAGCCAGGTCGAAGGGGTGTACGCGGGCGGCGGTGACGAGGCGCGGCACACCTGGGGCGTGGTCGGCCTGCTGCTGGCGCTGGTGTCCGCCACCGCCTTCAGCCGGGCGCTGCAGCGGCTGTGCGAGCGCGCCTGGCACCTGCCCCGCTCCGGGCTGCGGACCGTGGCCTGGCGGTGGGGAGTGTGGCTGCTCGCCTGGGTCGCGGCGCTGGTGTTCCAGGGGCTGCTGCGCAGCGGGTTCGGGGCGGGCCCCGTGCTGGGGGTGCCGCTGCAGCTGGTCGGCGCGTGTCTGATGTGGTGGTGGACGCAGCACTTGCTGCTGGCCGGCCGGGTGGGCTGGCGCCCGCTGTTGCCCGGTGCGCTGCTCACCGGTTCGGGCGTCGTCGTGTTCTCGGTGCTCTCCGGGCTGTGGCTGCCGCGCTCGCTGCGGCTGAGCGTGGAGCGGTACGGGCCGCTCGGCTCCGTCTTCACCATGCTGACCTGGCTGATCTTCTTCTTCGCGACCGTGGTCGTGGGCATCGCCGTCGGCTACGTCCTCGCCCAGGACAGCACGATCGCACGCCGACTGGGCGTGCCCCGGCCCGTGCCGGGGCAGGCGTCGGCCGAGGACGGCGGTGCTCTCGATGGCCTGGACCCCACAACCCGCACGGGGGCCGCGGACCTGAACGGTGCCGATCCGACCGGGCCTAGAGGGGGGCGCCGTAGGCCTTGTGGGCCTGGCTGTGGCCGTAGCCGGTGAGGGACCAGATCACCAGGACGTCGAGCGCGATGATGATCACCGACCACACCGGGTAGTACGGCGTGAAGAAGAAGTTCTCCAGCGCGCTCAGCGAGGCGACGACGATGCCGACGACGCGGGCCCACGTCTTGCCGGAGAAGAGGCTGAAGGCAGCCGCAAGGACGACGATGCCGAAGCCCATGTGGACCCAGCCCCAGTAGTTGACGTCGTAGTCGTACGGGTAATTGGGCACGTCCTGGTAGAAGCTGTCGTCGATGATCGCGGCCATGCCGACGATGACCTGGTAGAGACCGATGATGGTCATCATGCAGGCGGCGAAGACGACCCCGCCGAGCAACAGCGGCGTGATCCGCGGCCCCGGGGCGGGGGCGCCGTACTGGTTCTGCTCTGTCGATGTCCGATCCGCCATGTCGCGCGCCTCCTCGAAGGAGACAGGAGCATCCCGCGACGGATGCGCCCGGGGCTCACCCGCAGTGGATGACTCCGGGCGGCCGGGCATCCGCGGCCGAGTCCGCCGCCGTCACCCCGGCTGTGTGATGTGCCGCGCCCCGGCCCGGGAGACGCTGGCCTGACCCGGGCCGCGGCAGCGGAGGTGACCCCCAATGGGCATGGAGGAGGAACGCGGACCTGAACGGGGCGGGGCGCGTACCGACGGCGACTTCGAGATCCGGATCAAGGGCAGGGTCGGTCAGGTGTTCCGGACCGCCTTCGCCGAGTTGACGGTCACGGTCAACCCACCGGAGACGGTGCTGCACGGCGCCGGACTCGATCAGGCGGCGCTGTACGGCATCCTGGACCGCATCCAGGCCCTCGGACTCGAACTGGTGGAGGTACGGCGTCTGCCGGGCGGGGCCGGCGAGGCGGGACCCGGACTCGGCACTCCGGCGTAGCCTCGCGTCGTCCGCCGGGCCGAAAGGGCTGTAAGACCCCTTTCCGCGACGGCGTCCTGACTGCACCGTCGGTATGTACCGCACATCGCCGAGGAGGTGAGGGACATGCCTGCGGTGCCGGGCCATGCGCCGCGGTGGAGGGATGCCGACCCCCTGGGGGCGGATGCCCGTCGGGTGTCCGTGCTGCAGGGGCGGTTGCGTGCCCTCGGCCGGGACGCGCCCGCAGCGGACACAGCAGTGACGACCTGCCTGGTGTGGGTCGCCGACACGCTCGTGGAGATCGCGATCGCGCTGGGTGATCCGCGCAGCGCGGGCGTACTGGTCGGCGAGGCGACGAACGTGCTGGCCGTCGTGCCTCACGACGGTCGGGACCGCCTCGACCCCTTGATACCGGTCGAACACCTGACGGAACGTGAGCGGAGTGTCCTCATACGGCTCCAGGAGGACGTGCCGCTGCGGCAGATCGGGCTGGACCTCTTCATCTCGCACAACACGGTGAAGACACACGCACGCGCGGTGTACCGGAAACTCGGTGCCTGCTCGCGCAACGAGGCCCTCGACCGGGCGAGGCAGCTGCGGCTTCTGTGACGTACCGGGAAGCCGGGAAGGAGACCCCTCACAGCAGTTCGAGTTCGCGAGCTCGCCGTACCGCGGCCGACCGCCGGGTGACGGCGAGCTTCCGGTAGACGCCCTTGAGATGCGTCTTGACCGTGTTCACCGACAGATACAGATCGGCGGCGATCTCCTCCGTCGTCATCATCTGGGCCAGCCGCCGCAGTACGTCCCGCTCCCGTGCGCTGAGCGCCTCCACCGGTACGTCGTCGTGCCACTCCTGCCGGTCCGTCAGGGCGGGGCGGCCACCGACGCGCCGTATCCGGAGCGTGCAGGCATGTGCCGCGCCGACCGAGGCGGCACACGCCTGGGCCACCGGTTGACGCAGCCCCTCGGCGAGCCAGTCGGCGGACGCCGGGATGGCGGCCACGACCTCGGGGGACGGCGGTACCCCGCTCTCCGTCGCGGAGACGAGCGCGGCCACCAGGGTTCCCACCCCCGCCACGAACGGATCGGGCACCGTGCCCAGGGCCGCCCGGGCCCGGGCGAGTTCCGCGCGTGCACGCGCCGACTCGTGTCGCGCCATTCCCACCCAGGCCCGGACCACGTGCAGCACCGCCAGGGACGGCGACTGGAGCGTGCAGGCCGGCAGCGGTGGCCGCTGAGCGTGTCCGGCGAGTTCGTCCGCGGCCCGGAACCGACCGCGCAACGCCTCCAGCAGCGCCAGTTCGGCCAGGCAGTCCCGGCGCAGTACGTCGTTCTCCGCCGCGCCCGCGGCCTTCAGACCCGCGGTCAGAAACGCCTCGGCGGTCTTGAGACCGCCGTCCCGGAGCTCGGCCCGACCGCGCACGGACAGCACCAGTGCCCGCAGTTCGGGGCGGTCGGCCAGCAGACCGCGCGGCACCTCGGCGAAGAGCTGCTCGGCGTCGTCCGCCGCGGCCCGCGCGGCCCGCGGATCGCGGCACCGGTCCCTGGCCATACGGATGACGGCGTGCGTCAGCCGGCAGCGTGCGACCCGGTGTGCGTCGTCCCAGGGCGCCTCGGTGAGCAGGTGATCGACGAGATCCAGGGCTTCGGTGCACGCGGACTCCTCGCCACGCCGCAGCGCAGTCGCCGCCGTGACCAGGGCGGACTCGGGATCCAGCAACCGCTGCGGCAGCCACGGGACGTCGGCGGCCGGCCGGCGCACCAGCTCCTCCGGCAGCCGGACGCCGGTCAGGGCGAGCACCCGTCCGATCGCCAGCTGATGGACGACGAGATGGCTGGCGTGACCCCGGTCGCCCGCGGCCAGCGCATGGCGCACCGCCTCGGCGAGGAGCCCGTGCTCGCCGAGCCATGCGGCGGCCCGGCGGTGCAGAGCGGCCACCTGGTCCGGCGCCTCGTGGCGCAGGCGCACCCGCAGTACATCGGCGAACATCCGATGGCACCGGTACCACCCGTGCCCGGCGTACTGGAGGAAGGAGTTCTGCCCGACGAGCGCGGGGAAGTGCGCCCCGGCCTCGCCGCCCGCGAGTTCGGTGGCCAGCTCGGCGTTGAGATGCTCCAGGATGCTCGTGGTCACCAGGAGCCTGCGCATCTGCGGGCTCTGGCCGTCCAGGACCTCCTCGACGAGGTAGCTGACGACCGCCTCGTCGTCGCCCGCGAACTGCGCCACGAAGGTCTCGGGGTGGGGATGCTCCTGCATGGACATCGCCGCCAGGCGCAGGCCGGCCGCCCAGCCGGCGGCCCGCTTCCGCAGCGTGCTGACCACCGGCCTGGGTAGGTGCACGCCGTGCTGGGCCAGCAGGGCCGCCGTCTCGCGGTCGTCGAACGCGAGGTCGGCGGTGCGCAGTTCGGTGAGTTCGCCGGCCAGCCGGTACCGGTGCAGATGCAGCGGCGGATCCCGGCGCGAGGTCACCACCAGCCGCAGCATCGGACCCGCGTGCCTGAGCAGACAGGCCGTTCCGCGAGCGACCGGCGAGCCGGTGTCCGGCTGGAAGTCGTCCAGTACGAGGACGACGGGCTCCGTCCGCCGGGCCAGCGCGGCAGCGAGCGCGGCGATCAGCCGAGGGCTTTCGGGCGCCCCGGCATGCCCGTTGCTCCGCTCCTCGGAGGCGAGTTCATCCCGTACGGCGGCGTCGGCGGTCTCGGCTTCGGGGTGCAGCACATCCGGGAACCGCGGCAGACCGACGCCCGCCTCGCGCAGCGCGGTCGTCACCCGGGACCAGAAGACGTCGGGCTGCTCCTCCGCACCGTCACAGGCGACCCAGGCGACCGGGCCCGGGGTGCCACGGGTGAACGCCCACTCCACGGCGAGCGCCGACTTCCCGGCCCCCACGGGCCCCACCACCACGGTCAACGGCCCCAGTGCCCCTCGGGAGAGACGGTCCGTCAGCCGAGGCCGGGGCACGAGCCAGGCCGGCAGCGGAGGCACCCCGACCCGGGCCGGCAGAGCGGGCGTCGAAGTCCCGTCGTCCGCAGCCGAAGGCCCATGCCCCTTCCCCCACTCGCCCATCACCGGCACCTCGCTCTCAGAGGCTCTCAGCGCTGGTTGGTGCACGACAGACGAGTGTGGCCCGACCCGCGTGGGGCGCCCATGTGGAACGCCCCATCTCACCCGGGTGAGGTTGGTACAACGGTCAGTAGTTCAACCCTCGAAGGCGGCGGTTCAGGCCTGGAGGGCGGCGACCAGTTCCTCCTCCCGGTCCTTGGTCAGCGACGTGCGCAGCACGGTGGGCTGGAAGGGACGCAGCGCCTCCCGGACCCGGTCCGGCGTGGAGCGCCGTACGAGGGCGAAGACCGCGGCCCGGCCCGGTTCCAGCGTGCCGGCGATCTCCTTGATGAACGCGTCGTTGATGCCGATGTCCGTGAGCTTGCCGGCGACCGCCCCGGTGGCGGCGCCCACGGCGGCCCCGAACACCGGCATCAGGAAGATCAGGCCGAACAGCGTCCCCCACAGGGCACCGCCGGCGGCCCCGCCGGCGGTGGGGCTGAAGGACTGGCGCACATGGACCTTGCCGTCCGGGGTGCGCCAGGCGAGGGCCGCGTCCTCCAGGTCGAGGAGCTCCTGCTTGGACAGCTCCTTCGACAGGCGCAGCACCGCCTCGGCCTTCTCCTTGTCGGTGAAACCGAGCACGACGAGATCGGTCATCGAGACCTCCTGGGGTTCCGGCCGGCTCCCCGGCCTTCCTGGCTGTGTTCCTCTGCGGCGGCGTCGAGCCGCTCCATGGCGAGCGCGAGCTCCGCCACCACGACCTCAAGGGACTCCTCCGTGAGGAAGCCCTCCGCGACGGGCACTCCGCCCGCGTCCCGGATCGCCTGGCGCAGGTCCCTGGCCCAGATGTGCTCCAGCAGGACGAACCCGGCGGCGGTGCCCGGTTTCAGTTCCCGTGCCAGTTCCCGGATCTCCTCCAGGGTGAGACCGAAGGCGTTGCCCTCGGTCAGCGACGGGAACGACGCCTCGGCCTCCGCCAGGACCCGGCGCGGAATGCCGAGCAGCGCGGCCACCGTGTCTCCCATGCCCTCCGCCTGGTAGTCGGCGGTGACGAGGTCGCCGCCGGCCTCCTTCTGCACGAAGAGCAGGTCGAGCACCCGGACCTGACCGCTGCGCTGCAGCGCCCAGAGCTCGTCGACGATCCTTCCCTCGAACTTCGCGTCGGGCCCGAACTCGACCGTCAGCAGTTGTACCGGCCCGATGCCGGCCATGGCAGCTCCCTTCACGTGATGGCGACGTGATGGCACTCCATCCAGCCGCGTCCCGCCCGGTTCCGCGTCACCCGCCGAAGGTGAGGGCCCGGCGCGCGTCCGGCGGGACGGTGGGCGCGGAGGTAGGACGCCATGGACCAGGACCGGGCAGCACAGCAGGACAAGAGGCCGGTCCGGCCTACGCAGGCCCGGCGGACGGACGAGAGCGAAGTGCAGCGGTTGCGCGCCGAACTCGCCGACCTGCGGGCCCGGATCGGCGGCGAACAGCGGCGCAGGGCCCGGCTGTCGATGGTGCGGCGCGTCGTCGCCGCGCTGCTCGTCGCACTCGTCGCGGTCCTGGCGGTCACCTCGGTGGTCGGGGTGTGGGGCGCGCGGACGGCCCTGAACACCGGCCGCTGGGTGGCGACGACCGGCCCGCTGCCCGAGAACCCGGCCGTGAACGCGGCCGTCTCCTCCTATCTGACCGACCAGATCTTCGACCAACTGGACGTGGAGCAGCGGCTGTCGCAGGCCCTCCCGGACCGGGCGTCCTTCCTCGCCGCACCCGTCACCGGCGCCGTCCACGACTACGTCAGGGACAAGGTCTCCCAGCTGATCAGGACCGAACAGTTCCAGGACCTGTGGCGGGCCACCAACCGCACCGCCCACGCCCGCATCGTCGCCGTACTGGAGAAACGCAGCGAGAACGTGCGCGTCGGCGACGACACCGTGACCCTCGACCTGCTGCCCCTCGTCAACAACACCCTCAACGCCCTGGAGGACCGCCTGCCCAGCCTGTTCGGCAAGGAGCTCGACCTGCCCGAGCTGTCGTCGGGGGAGATCCCGCCGGGACTGCACGACCGGATCGAGAAGGCCCTCGGCGTCACGCTGCCCGACGACTTCGCCACGATCAGGCTGTACAACGGGCATGAGCTCGGCCGGCTCCAGCAGGCCGTCCTGCTGTTCAAGCGGGGTCTGGCGGGCCTGCTGGCCGGCACCGTCCTGCTGCTGGCCCTCGCACTGTGGGTCTCCCCGAACCGTCGGCGCAGCGTGCTGCAGCTCGGGCTCTGGCTCGTCGTGTGCACGGTCGCGCTGTCCAGTGTGCTGCGCGCGGTGCGTGACCAGATCCTCGGTCAGGTGTCCGACGGCGTCTACCGCGACGGCGTACGCGCCGTCCTCTGGACGGTGTTCACCACCCTGCGCGAACGGGGCGACCAACTCCTGCTGGTGGGCATCGCCCTGGCGGTGGCCGCGTACCTGGTCGGCCCCGGCCGGCTGCCGGTGGGACTGCGCCGCTACGGCGTCCAGGGCGCCCAGGCCACGGGCCGGTTCGCCGCCGACACCGGCCGGCGCCTCACCCGGGAGACCGACCTGCGGCGGTGGATCGGCGACCACGCCGACGTGCTGCGCGTCGCCGGGCTCGTGGCCGCCGCCCTCTGCGCGCTCCTGCTGTCCTCGTGGACGGGCCTGCTCGTCGTCGCGCTCGTGCTCACGGGGTACGAGGTGACGGTCACCCTGCTCGCCCGCCGCGCGGCCTCACCCGCGGCAGGTGAGGCACCTGCCGGAGGCCCCCCACACACTGACGCCTCCCGGTAGACCTGCGACAGGGAGCGAGGGGATGAGCGCACGCACGAGCGGTGAGCGGATCGGCCCGAAGGGCGACGAAGGCGGACGATGGCGGCTGTGGGGGCCGTATCTGAGTGAGCGTCAGTGGGGCACGGTCCGGGAGGACTACAGCGGCGGGGGCGACGCGTGGTCGTACTTCCCCCACGATCACGCGCGCTCCCGTGCCTACCGCTGGGGCGAGGACGGCCTCGGCGGCATCTGCGACGAGAAGCAGCGGCTGTGCCTGGCGCTCGCTCTCTGGAACGGGCGCGACCCGATCCTCAAGGAGCGCGCGTTCGGCCTGACCAACAGCGAGGGCAACCACGGCGAGGACGTCAAGGAGTACTACTTCTACCTCGACAGCACGCCCAGTCACTCGTACCTGAAGTACCTCTACAAGTACCCGCAGGCGGAGTTCCCCTACAACGACCTCGTGTCCGTCAACCGGGCCCGGACCAGGCAGGACCTCGAATACGAGCTGCTCGACACCGGCGTCTTCGACGACGACCGCTACTTCGACGTCACGGTGGAGTACGCCAAGGCCGACTTCGACGACGTGCTGGTCCGCATCACCGTCGCCAACCGCGGCCCCGACGAGGCGACCGTGCATGTCCTGCCCACCCTGTGGTTCCGCAACACGTGGTCGTGGCACGAGGGGGCCGACAAACCGCGGCTGAGCGCCCTCGACGGCCCGCGCGGCACGTCCACGATCCGGGTCGAGCACCCCGAACTCGGCACCTACGACTGCCGGTTCGCCGCGTCGGTGCCCCTGCTGTTCACCGAGAACGAGACGAACAACGAGCGGCTCTTCGGCACGTCCAACGCCTCGCCGTACGTCAAGGACGGCATCGGCCGGCAGGTGATCGACGGGGAGAACGGCGCCGTCAACCCGGCCCGGGAGGGCACCAAAGCCGCCGCGCTCCACATCCTCACCCTCCCCGCCGGCGCCTCCGAGACGGTGCGCCTGCGCCTCGGCCCGGCCGGCTCGCAGCTGACCCTGTCCCGCGGCTTCGACACCGTGTTCCAGGACCGCATCGCCGAAGCAGACGTCTTCTACCGGGATCTGACCCCCGAGCACGCGGGCGAGGACGAGGCGCGGGTGCTGCACCAGGCGCTCGCCGGGATGCTCTGGACCAAGCAGTACTACTCCTTCGACCTGGAGACCTGGCTGAACGAGCACGGCATGGACCCATGGAGCCTGCCGCGCCCCGGAGTACGCAACCGCGAGTGGTTCCACATGGTCAGCGACGACATCGTCTCCATGCCCGACAAGTGGGAGTACCCCTGGTTCGCTGCCTGGGACCTGGCCTTCCACAGCGTGGCCCTGTCGACCGTCGACACCCGGTTCGCCAAGGAACAGCTCGAACTGCTCCTGCAGGACGCCTATCTGCACCCCAACGGCCAGATCCCGGCGTACGAATGGAACTTCGCGGACGTCAACCCGCCCGTGCACGCGTGGGCCGCCTACTTCGTCTACCTCATGGAGCAGCGCACCACCGGCCACGCCGACCACGCCTTCCTCGAACGCGTCTTCCAGAAGCTCCTGACCAACTTCACCTGGTGGGTGAACCGCAAGGACCCCGACGGCCGCAACGTCTTCCAGGGCGGCTTCCTCGGCCTCGACAACATCGGCGTGTTCGACCGCAGCGCCCCGCTGCCCACCGGCGGCACCCTCGAACAGGCCGACGGCACCGCCTGGATGGCGCTGTACTGCCAGTCCATGCTGCAGATCGCCGTCGAACTCGTCGAGCACAACCCCGCGTACGAGGAACTGGTCCTCAAGTTCGTCGAGCACTACCTGTGGATCGCCGCCTCCATGGACCGCGTCGGCGACCTCGGCGACGAACTGTGGGACGAGGAGGACGGCTTCTTCTACGACGTGCTGCGGCTGCCCGACGGACAGGCCGTACGGCTCAAGGTCCGCTCGATGGTCGGCCTGCTGCCGCTGTGCGCGGCCACGGTCTTCAACCCGCGGCAACTGGCCAGGGTGGCCGGCCTGGGGGAGCGGCTGCGCCGTTTCGCGAGCCGGCATCCCTCCCTCTCCGTGACGCTCGCATCCGCCCAGGCAGGTGTCACGGGCGGGCCCCGGCTGCTGTCCGTCGTGGACGAGAAGAAGCTGCTCAGGGTGCTGGCACACCTGCTGTCCGAGGACGAGTTCCTCAGCCCCTACGGCATCAGGTCCCTCTCCCGCCACCACGCCGAACACCCCTACAGCTTCTGGGTGCACGGCGAGGAGTACCGGGTCGGCTACCTGCCCGCCGAGTCCGACACCGGCATGTTCGGCGGCAACTCCAACTGGCGCGGGCCGGTGTGGTTCCCCATGAACGCCCTCGTCATCAGGGCCCTGCTCAACCTCTACGGCTTCTACGGCGACGACCTCACCGTCGAGTGCCCGACCGGGTCCGGCACCAGGATGACCCTGTTCGAGGTGGCCCGGGAGATCTCCGGCCGGCTCACCCGGATCTTCCTGCGCGGCGAGGACGGGCACCGGCCGGTCCACGGCGGCCAGTCCAAGTTCCAGGACGACCCGCACTGGCGGGACCTGATCTCCTTCCACGAGTACTTCCACGGCGACAACGGTGCCGGCATCGGGGCGGCCCACCAGACCGGCTGGACCGGCCTGGTCGCCACCCTGACGACGATCTTCGGCACCCTCACCCCCGGCGACTTCCTCGCCGCCCCCGACAGGAGGACGAAGCGATGACCGGTGGGCTTCCCGCCCAGCCCGTGGTGCACGAGGTCAACACCCGCGTCTGGCTGCGCGAGATCGCGGCCCGCACCGGCCGCATCGCCGGGCTGCGCGACGTACCGAAGGACGCCTGGGACGAGATCACCCCGCACGGCATCGACGCGGTCTGGCTCATGGGCGTGTGGGAGCGCAGCCCCGAGGGGCGCGCCATCGCCCTGCGCGACCGGGTGCTGCGCGGGGCCTTCACCCGCGCCGTGCCCGACCTCCACGACGAGGAGATCGCCGGATCGCCGTACTGCGTCCGCCGCTACGAGGTGGACGCGAGCCTCGGCGGAGCGGCGGGCCTGGCCGGGGCGCGCGCCGAACTCGACCGCCGGGGAGTCGGACTGCTGCTCGACTACGTGCCCAACCACGTGGCACCCGACAACCCCTGGACCTGGGAGCACCCCGAGTACTTCGTCCGGGGCACCGACGACGACGCCCGCCGTGACCCGGCCGCCTATCTGACGGTGGCCGGCAACGTCCTGGCCCGCGGCCGCGACCCCTTCTTCCCGCCCTGGCCGGACGTGGTCCAGCTCAACGCGTTCGCGCCGGAGCTGCGCACGGCCACCGCGGATGTGCTGCGCCGGATCGGGGACATGTGCGACGGGGTGCGCTGCGACATGGCGATGCTGCTGACCAACGACGTCTTCGAACGGACCTGGGCGGACCACGCCGGGCCGCGGCCCCAGGAGGAGTTCTGGCCGGAGGTCGTCTCCGGCGTGCGCCGTCGGCATCCCCGGATGACCTTCGTGGCCGAGGCGTACTGGGACCTCGAATGGGTCCTCCAGCAGCAGGGGTTCGACTTCTGCTACGACAAGCGGCTCTACGACCGGGTGCTGACCGAGAGCCCCGAATCCGTACGGCAGCATCTGCTGGCGGCCGAGGACTACCAGCGCCGGCTCGTACGGTTCCTGGAGAACCACGACGAGCCACGGGCGGCACACACGATGGCCCCGGCCAAGGAACGGGCGGCGGCCGTGCTGATCGCCACCCTGCCCGGGGCCACGCTCTGGCACGAGGGCCAGTTCACCGGCCGCCGTACCCGGCTGCCCGTCTTCCTGGACCGGCGCCCGGACGAACCGGCCGACGGAGAACTGCGGGCGTTCCACGAGAGGTTGCTCGCCGCCGTCCACCGCAGTGGGATGCGTGGCGGGCGCTGGCAGCTCCTGGACTGCGACGGCTGGCCGGACAACGCCTCCCACCGCAACCTGGTCGCCTCCGGCTGGGCGGGCCCGGCCGGGCGTTTCGTCACCGTCGTCAACCTCTCCGGCGCCCCGGCCCAGGGCTGGGTACGGCTGCCGTGGCCCGAACTCGGCGCCACCACCTGGACGCTGACCGGTCTGCTGGACGGCATCCGGTACACGCGTGACGGCGACGAACTGACCAGGCACGGCCTGTTCGTCGACCTGGCGCCGTGGGGCACGCACGTACTCGCCATCGGCCCGGGCGGCAACTGAACGCGGCCCGGGCGGGAAACAACCCGGAAGAAGTCCGGTACCGCCCGTGCCGTCCTGGCCGCGTTCCCCGGTGGCCCACTGCGCGCCGGTCCGCTCGCGAAACGCGGCCACGATGGATCACCAGGCCGGGCAACTGCTCGGCGCCCGGGATAGGAGCGCACGTCGTGGTGGCCGGGCAGGCCCGGCACCCGGCCCAGCACCGTGTTGTACGGCCACCACGCCCGGCGGAACACATTGAGGCTCGACAGCCCGACGGCGACGCGATCCCAGGCAGCACACCGAGCAGCGCCACGCCCGGGAACGCGGCGATCGACAGCAGGAACTCCATCCTGCGCTGCTGCCACAGCCTGCTCGTCCCGGCGAGGTCGGCCGGCGACAGCGAGGCCGTGATGACGATCGCGGCGGGTGCCGGCGGGGGCAGACTGCGGAACAGCCCCGGCAGCAGGACGAGCATGAGGACGCTCAGGCCCGCACCGAGGACCCCCGTGAGCTGACTGCGTGCGCCCGCTCGCTCGGCCACATCCGTCCGTGACCCGCTGGTGCTGACGGGGAAGCCCTGGAACAGCCCGGCCGCCACATTGGCCGCGCCGATCGCCGGCACCACCATGACGAGCGCGGCGGGCACCTTGGGCAGCCATCGCTGGAGCACCAGGATCAGCACGATCCCCGCGAGCCCCACCGCCACCGCGGTGGGCACCGTCTTCCCGTTCGGCCAGGCCCCGGAGCACGCCGTTTCCGTTCTCGGCCGCCAGCCGCCAGCCGCCAGCCGCCAGCCGCCAGCCGCCAGCCGCCAGCCGCCAGCCGCCGCCGGTGGTCGGCCGGCAGGGCGACACCGGTCCGCAGCAGCTCCTGGCCGTCCTACTTGCCGGCGATGGCCGCCTTGTCGCCGGGATCGAAGTCGGCGGACAGGTCCACCTTCGATCCCGGCCGCACTCGCAGGGGTGCGATGAACTCGCCGATCCGCTCGGCCCGTTCGTCCGCCATACGTGCCGTCCCCCGGACCTCAGTACTTCGAGTCCGGTCGCACCACGCACAGGCCCCAGATGATGAAGCCGTACAGAGCGATCAGGGTCAGCGACCAGAACGGGTAGTAGGGGATGGACAGGAAGTTCGCGATGATCAGCAGGGTCGCGATGAGGATGCCCGTGACCCGCGCCCAGGTCGCCGTCATGGCCAGGCCGATGCCGACGGCCACGGCGACCGCGCCGAGGATCAGGTGGATCCAGCCCCAGGTCGTCAGGTCGAACTTGAACACGTAGTTGCGGGTGGTGAGGAAGACCTCGTCGTCCAGGACCGCCATGATGCCGCGGAAGATGTCGAGGACGCCGCACATGACGAGCATCACGGAGGCGAAGGCGGTCAGCCCGCCGGCTGCCGCCAGGACGCCTGCCGAGCGCTGGTGTTTCGTGGTCGTGGTGACCATGGCTGGGCCTCCGTCGTCGGGACGGCCGCCGGTCGCGGCCGCTCGCCCATGAGTCCTACTCCGGGCTCCGGGCCCCTGGCGTCACCTCGCATGGGTGATGACGGGTGATCAACGGCCCACGACGATGGGCGCGTTCGAACGCTCGGGAGCCGACGCCCGCCTGCGCTCCGGAGCCGAATCCCGGGAGCCGCCATGGCCGTACCGCCCGTCCCCACCCCCGCAGGCCGCCCGGGCCCGGCCCCGGGCGTCGCCCGGCGGATCCTCGCCCCGCTCGCCCTGGCGCAGTTCATCTGCAGCTTCGCCGGCTCCAACATGAATGTGATGATCACGGACATCAGCGAGGACCTGGACACCACCGTCCAGGGCGTGCAGATCGCGATCACCGTCTTCCTGCTCGTGATGGCGGCCCTGATGATCCCCGGCGGCAAGCTGACCGACCGCTACGGCCGCAAGCGGTGCCTGGTGGCCGGCCTCGTCGTGTACGGCGCCGGTGCCCTGCTCAGCGCGGCGGCGCCGGGCCTGGGCGTGCTCATCCTGGGCAACTCGGTCCTCGAAGGCGTCGGTACGGCCCTGCTCATCCCGCCCGTCTACATCCTCACCACGCTGCTGTTCACCGAAGTGACCTCCCGGGCCCGCGCGTTCGGCGCCATCATGGCGGCCGGTGGCATCGGCGCCGCCGCCGGTCCGCTGATCGGCGGGCTCATCACCTCGGCGCTGAGCTGGCGGGCGGCCTTCGTCTTCCAGGCGCTGGTGGTCACGCTGATCATCGTGCTCAGCCGCCGGGTCGAGGACCCGCTGCCGGCGGATCCCACGCGGGACTTCGACACGGGCGGCGCCGTCCTGTCGGCGGCCGGTCTGCTGCTCCTGGTGACGGGGATCCTGGCCACCGACGACAACGGCTGGCTGGCGGTCGGCCTGCTGCTGCTCGGCGCGCTCGTCCTGGCCTGGTTCTTCCGCCGGTCCCAGGTCATGGAGCGGACCGGCCGCGAGCCGCTGCTGTCCCTCGCGCTGTTCCACAACCGCACGTCCAACCTGGGCCTGGTCACCCAGCACCTCCAGTGGATGCTGCTGATGGGCGTCTCGTTCGTGGTGGCCGCCTACCTCCAGGTGGTGCGCGACTACGACGCCGTACGCACCGGGCTCATCTTCACGGCGGCCACGCTCGGGCTGCTCGCCTCCTCGCTCGGCGCCGAACGCCTGGCAGCCCGACGGGAGCAACGGACCCTTGTCATGGCCGGGTTCGCCGTGACCGTCGTCGGCATCGCCGTACTCGTGGTGTTGTCCCACGGCGCATCCAGTGCCTGGGCCTACACGCCCGGCCTGCTGTTGATCGGTCTGGGCCTCGGAGTGATGCTCACCCCGTCGGTCAACATCGTGCAGTCGAGCTTCGGCGAGGAGCAGCAGGGGGAGATCTCCGGGCTGTCCCGCAGCGTGTCGAACCTCGGCTCGTCGGTCGGTACGGCGGTTGCCGGCACGATCCTGGTGGCCGACCCCGCCTTCGGCGCTTATGCCGCCGCGATGATCGTGCTGGGCGTCATCGGCCTCGGCGGCCTCGGCGCCGCGGCCCTGCTGCCGCGGAGGGCGGTGCCGGCCGCCCGTACCGAACGCTGACGTCCGGGACGGCCCCGGCTGCCCGTACCGACGACCGACACCCGGGACGGCCCCGCAGATCAGAACCGGTGATACCGGACGGCGCTGGCGACGACCAGGTCCTGGAGCGAGGCACGGCGTCGGCTGAGCGGAACCCACAGCAGCCCGACGGGGAAGGTCACGCACAGCGCGGCCCGCAGCAGCGCGCGCAGGACGCCGAGGAGCCGTCCGCCCAGCCGGGTGACCCGCAGGCCCAGCAGCCGGTCGCCGACGGTGCCCCCGGTCACGGTCCAGCAGACGCCCAGATACAGCACCGCGACGGCCCAGCCGCCGACCCCGGCCAGCCAGCCGGGCGGATCGGGGAACCGGTAGGGCGGCCCGGCGACGAGCAGCCGCAGACCGCTGATCGAGAGCTGGACGGCGAGAGCGATCCCGAACACCACCAGGGCGTCGACCACCGCCGCGAGGCACCGCGAAACCACTCCCGCGGTTTCGCCCTCCGGGTCCTGTTCCCGGCCCTTCCGTGTCACGGCGTCAGCCCGGGGCGTCGGTCCCCGCCGGGGCGGCGACGGGTCTGTGCAGCAGCCGGTCGGCGACGCGGTTGACCACCCGGTCGGCCCGGATGCTCCGCGACCGGAGCGCGTCGACCGTCTCGTCGGCCATCCCGCCGCTCGTCTCCCGCACGATCCGGCCCAGGTCGATCTCCTCCAGCACGGCCCGGGTGAGCGTCACCAGGTCGACCCGGGCGATTACGGCGTCGACGTCCAGACGTGCGGCGATACGGTCGACGTCGATGCGCGCGGCGATCGCGTCCAGGTCGATACGTGCCGCGATGGCGTCCACGTCGACGCGCTGCGTGACCTGGGCCACGTCCACCCGGGCGGCGACCCGGTCCACGTCCACCCGGTCGGCGATCCGGTTCACGTCCACCTGGTCGGCGATCGTGTCTACGTCGACGCGACCGGCGACGCGCATCACGTCCACCCGGTCGGCGATCTGGTTGACATCGATCCGGGCGGCCAGGCCGTCCAGGTCCAGTCGGTCCACGACCTCGGCCGTCAGCCTGCGAATGACCAGGTCGGCGACGGCGCCGGCGGTTCCCAGCGCATACCGCGTCACACGCCCCGCGACATCGAGGGGGTTCACGACGGACCAGGTCATCTCACCAGCGCAGCACGCCGCCGACCCGGTCGGATCACCCGCCGCGGGTGAACCACACGGCGTCGACGGACCTCCACGCCCGTCAGGGGTGCCATGGGGCTCCATGGGGCGAAGATCACAGGCACCCGGCCTCATGAGCCGAGCTCACGCTGAGTACCGTGAGCAGGTGCCGAAGAGCAAGAACACGTTCTCGTCCTGGCGACGCCGACTGGCGCAGCGCGCGGTCCACGCGGGCTGGGCCTGGGTGCAGCGCACGGGCTCGGTGACGGCCGACAGCCCCGGCCGCTTCCGCTTCGGCTCGATCGGCGAAGCCACCCGGCTGGCCTTTCCGCTGGGCACGGTCTTCGGCGAACCCTGGATCCACCTCGGCTCCCACTGCATCGTCGGCGAGCAGGTCACCCTGACCGCCGGTCTGATGCCCGACCTCGACCTCGGCCCCGAGCCGATCCTGCGCATCGGGGACGGCGTGGTGCTGGGCCGCGGCAGCCACGTCATCGCCGACACCACGGTCACCATCGGCAGCGACTGCTACTTCGGGCCGTACGTCTACGTCACATCCACGAACCACTCGTACGACGATCCCCACGAGCCCATCGGCAAGCAGTGGCCGCGCATGGAGCCGGTCGAGATCGGCCCGGGGTGCTGGATCGGCACCGGGGCGGTGATCCTGCCGGGCGCCCGGATCGGGCGGAACGTCGTGGTGGCCGCCGGTGCGGTGGTCCGGGGCGTGGTGCCCGACCATGCTGTCGTGGCGGGGGCGCCCGCCCGGGTCGTACGGCGCTGGACGCCCGGCGAGGGCTGGCAGCCGCCGCTGCGGACTCCGGCGCCGGTGCCGATACCCGACGGGATCACGCCCGAGCAGTTGCAGGCACTGGCCGGGCTGGACGAGGAGACGGCGGCGAAGCTGGCGGAGCTGGACGAGAAGGCGGCCGCCGAACTTGCCGAACCGGCCGCCGAGTCCTGATTCAGCCGGCCGCCAGCAGCACCGTGCCCACCAGCGCGAGCCCCGCGCCGGCCGCCTGCACCGCCAGCAACCGCTCCCGCAGGAAGCTCCGCGCGGCCAGGGCCGTCACCACCGGGTAGAGCGAGGCCAGTACGGCCGCCACGGTGACCGGGCCGTGGTGGGCGGCGATCACATAGGTGCCGTTCGCCGCGACATCGGCGAGGCCGACGAAGGCGAACGCGGGCAGTGCGCGCACCGGGATGCCACCGTCCGGGAGGGCGCTCGCGCCCCGCCGCACGGAGACGTACAACGCGAGGCCGCCCGCCAGGACATTGACCACGCGCTGCACGAAGAGCCCGAGGAACAGACCGGTGACGGTGGTCGACGCCTCCGCGATCAGCGCGAACACCGTGCCGAAGCCGAACGCCGCGACCAGGGTGAGCAGGATGGCCTGCCGCTGCACGGACGCGCCCCGCAGCTGCGGTCCGCCCGCGAGGACGACGCCCAGCACGGCGACCGCGATCCCCGCGATCTGCACCAGTCCGGGCCGCTCGCCGAGAAAGAGGCCCACCCCGACGGGGACCGCCACGCCCACGGTGCCGAGCGGGGAGACCACGCCCATCGGGCCCAGCGCGAGCGCCTTGTAGAAGCAGAGCAGGGCGACCGGGCCTACCAGGCCGGCGGCGACCGCGAACCACAGCTGGGATCCGGCCTCGCTCCAGCCACCGGTGGCGACCACGATCACACCGAGCACGACGGCCGCGATCGCCTGCGAGACGACGACCACCGTGAGCGCCGGGGTGCGCCGGGTGAGCAGTCCGCCGCCGAAGTCGGCCAGCCCCCACAGCAGGCTGGTGGCCAGGGCGAAGAATGCTGTCACGAGGGCCTCGCAGTACAGTTCGGTGCACGATCGGGTGCACCCCACGGTAGTGCAGCACATTGGACCCTGTCATCTAGAATATTGAACTCCGGAACTTGGACGGAATGTGTCGGACCTCGACCTGTTGACCCAGTCCCTGTCGCGCAACGTCAAGCACTGGCGCGCGGTGCGCGGCTTCACGCTGGACGTGCTGGCCGCCCGGGCGGGCGTCAGTCGCGGCATGCTCATCCAGATCGAGCAGGCGCGCACCAACCCCAGCCTCGGCACGGTGGTCAAGATCGGGGACGCGCTCGGGGTCAGCATCACCACGCTGCTCGACTACGAACAGGGACCGAGGGTGCGGGTCGTCCCGGCCGAACAGGTCGTGCGGCTGTGGCACACCGACGCCGGCAGCCACAGCCGGCTCCTCGCCGGGACCGAGGCACCCGGACCGCTGGAGATGTGGCACTGGCGGGTGATGCCGGGCGAGAGCAGCAGCTCCGACCCGCACCCCGTCGGCACCGTCGAGATCGTCCATGTCACCGCGGGCGAACTGACCCTCACTGTCGACGGCACGGACTACCGGATCCCGGCCGGGGCGAGCGCCACCTTCGAGGCCGACTCCCCGCATACCTACGGCAATCAGGGCGACGTCCCCGCCGAGTGGATGCTGGCCGTCTCGGTCCCGCCCGCCCGTTGAGGCACCGCTCCGAGGGCGCCCCACGCGCCTGTTAGCGTGCGCTCATGGACGCACCCATCGGACGCTTCGACCACGCCACCCCCGCCCCCGACTGCCTCGACGAACTCACCCGCCCGGTCGCCGACGCCGTACGCCACTGGCGCGGCAGCGTCCCCGCCGACCAGATCGTCTACGTCGAGACCGACCCGGAGTGGGCCGACACCGCCGTCTTCGTGGAGCACTACGGCCGGGAGCTGCTCGAACAGTCGGCGAACTGCGTGGTCGTGGCGGGCAAGCGCGGCGGCGAGACCACGCTGGCCGCGTGCGTGGTGCTCTCCGCCACCCGGGTCGACGTCAACGGTGTCGTACGCCGCCAACTCGGCGCCCGCAAGGCGTCGTTCGCCTCGATGGACACGGCGACCGGCGAGACCGGCATGGAGTACGGCGGCATCACCCCGCTCGGACTGCCCGGGAGCTGGCCGGTGCTGGTGGACTCGGCCGTCGTCGACCTGCCGTACGTGCTGGTCGGCAGCGGGCGCCGGCGCGGCAAGCTGCTGGTGCCGGGGAAGGCGTTCGCGGAGCTGCCGGGGGCGGTCGTGCTGGAGGGGCTCGGCGTCGCCTGAGCCGAGGTCAGGCCGCCGTGTGGTGGGCGAGGGGCAGGTGCGGGTCCGCCTCGCCGGGCACCGGTGCCGGGTCGGCGTGCACGAGGGCCGCGGTGAGCCGGGGCACGGCATGCAGCAGGGCGTGTTCGGCGTCGACGGCGATGGCGTGCGCCTGACGCACCGACACCTCGCCGTCCACGACGACCGCCACCTCGGCGCGCAGCCGGTGCCCGATCCAGCGCAGCCGCAGCTCACCCACGTCGCGCACGCCCGCCACGTCCCGCAGCGCCCGCTCGGCCCGGTCCACCAGGTCCGGGTCCACTGCGTCCATCACCCGCCGGAACACCTCGCGCGCGGCGTCCCGCAGCACCAGCGTGATCGCGGCCGTGATCGCCAACCCCACGATCGGGTCGGCGAGTTGCCAGCCCAGCGCCGCACCCCCGGCACTCAACAGGACGGCCAGTGAGGTGAATCCGTCGGTACGGGCGTGCAGCCCGTCCGCGACGAGTGCGGCCGAGCCGATGGCCCGACCGACCCGGGTCCGATACCGCGCCACCCATTCATTGCCGGCGAACCCGACGAGCGCCGCCACGGCGACGGCCGGGATCTGCTCCACCGGGCGCGGGTCGAGAAGCCGGCCGACGGCGGTCCACGCCGCGAACGCCGCGGACGCCGCGATGGTGAGCAGGATGACGATGCCCGCGAGATCCTCGGCCCGCCCGTACCCGTAGGTGAAGCGCCGCGTGGCCGCACGCCGGCCCAGCACGAAGGCGATCCCCAGCGGTACGGCCGTCAGCGCGTCCGCGGTGTTGTGCACCGTGTCCCCGAGCAACGCCACCGACCCGGACACGACCACCACGACCGCCTGGGCCAGCGCCGTCACCCCGAGCACGGCCAACGAGACCCACAGCGCACGCATGCCACGCGCGGAGGACTCCAGGGCGGAGTCGAGCTTGTCGGCGGTTTCGTGGGAGTGGGGTTTGAGGAGGTGGGCGACGCGGTGACGGAGGCCGGCGGGGGAGTGGGCGCGAGGGTGGGGGTGCTCGTGCTGATGCTCGCCGCGCCCATGGCCGTGTCCGTGGGCGTGCCGGTGCTCGTGCCCATGGTGCTGGTGGTGGTGCCGGTCGCTCACGGCTTCCCCTTCCGGTGCGCGGGAGTGGACGCGAAGCAGCCCACGAGGCCATTATGTGCGTATGAGCGCACGCATGCACCTGTCACCTGCACACGATGCGCATCCGCGCACCCCGGGCGAGGAACACTTCACGCTCGCCGCCGAACTCCTGGCCCTGCTCGGCGACCGCACCCGCCTCACACTGCTGCACGCCCTCGGGGCGGGGGAGGCCGACGTGACAACCCTGACCGAGACGTGCGGCGCGGCCCGCCCCGCCGTCAGCCAGCATCTGGCCCGGCTGCGCCTCGCGGGCCTGGTGGACACCCGCAAGGAGGGCCGCCGGGTGATCTACTCCCTGCGCGACGGCCATCTGCGCCGCCTCGTCGACGAGGCGCTGAGCGTGGCGGACCACCGGCTCAGCGACCGGCCACCGCACGACTGACTCAGTACTCGGCGTTCTTGCCCAGGTACTGCTCCGCGAACGCCAGTGCCGCCGTCGGGGAGCCGAAGATGCGGCGGAGGCGGGCGAGGGTGGTGCCCGCTCGGTAGGGGTCGCCGGAGGAGGTGCCGTGGTAGACCTCGGAGAGCCAGTGGGAGAACTCCTGGTAGTCCCAGACTCGGCCGAGGCAGGCCGCTGAGTAGCCGTCGAGGCCCGTGGTGTCGGCCTTCGTGAGGTAGGCGATGAGGGCGTCGGCCAGCAGGAACGCGTCGTGCAGGGCGAGGTTCATGCCCTTGGCGGCGATGGGGGCGGTGAGGTGGGCGGCGTCGCCGGCCAGGAAGAGGCGGCCGAACACCATGGGTTCGACCACGTAATTGTGCATGTCGAGGACGCGCTTCTCGATCAGCCGGCCCTCCGTCAGCGGCAGCGCGCCGGTCGCACCGAGCCGCTGCTGCAGTTCCGTCCAGACCCTGTCGTGCGACCAGTTCTCCGGGTCGTCGCCGGGCGGGCACTCAAGGTAGTAGCGGGTCACGTCGGCGCTGCGCGGCATGTGGCCGGCGAACCCGCGCGGATGCATGCCGAACAGGACGCAGTCGGAGGACGGCGGTGCCTGAGCGAGCAGCGCCAGCCAGCCGATGCCGTAGTCGCTGCGGGAGATGTGGGCACGGCCGGCGGGCACGGCGTTGCGCGTCACCCCGCGCGCTCCGTCGCAGCCGGCGACGAACTCGCACCGCACGACCTCGCGCCGGCCGGTCTCCGGGTCGGTGTACGACACCGAGGGGTCGTCGGTGTCGACGTCGTGCAGCTCCACGTCCCGCACGCCGAAGCGGACGGCTCCGCCCCGCACGTCCGCGTACTCCCGCACCAGGTCCGTCACCAGCAACTGCTGTGGATAGATCCAGTGGTGAACTCCCGTCAGCTGCGCGTACTCGAACCGGTAACGCTCCCCGGCGAACCGGAACTCGCACTCGGTGTGCCGCTGCGCCCGCTCCAGCAGCCGGTCCGCGAGGCCCCGCCGCTGGAGTCCGCGTACGGCCCACTCCTCGATGACCCCGGCCCGTGGCCGCTGCTCGATGAACGGCCGGGTCTCGGTCTCCAGGACCAGACAGTCGACGGACGCCGCCCGCAGGATGTTGCCGACGGTGAGCCCGGCCGGTCCGGCGCCCACGATGACGACCGGGAAGCGCTGCGGGGTGCCGGAGTCGGGGTGGGGGGAGGTGGAGGTCACCCGAGCATTATGGGATGGCCGAGGTGGGGAGGGGAGGGCTCCGGACGGGCCCTAGCCCAGGCGCGGGATCTCGATCGCCGGGCAGCGGTCCATGACCATGTCGAGACCGGCGGCGCGGGTGCGGTCGTACGCCGCCTCGTCGATGACGTCCAGCTGGAACCAGACCGCCCTGGCCCCCTTGGCGACCGCCTCGTCGGCGACCGGCCCCGCGAGGTCGCTGTTCACGAACACGTCGACCACGTCCACGTCGAACGGGATGTCCGCCAGGGATGCGTAGCCGGGCTCGCCGTGGACCGTCTCCGCCTTCGGATGGACCGGCACGATGCGCTTTCCGTAGCGCTGGAGGACCTCGGCGACCCCGTACGCCGCACGCCGCCGGTTCGTGGACAGGCCCACGATGGCCCAGGTGTCGCCGAGCTCGGTGAGGATCTTGCGGACTGTCGCCGGGTCGCCGTACACGCTCGGCCTCCTTGGGGTTCGGGCAGGGGCTGGTACTGCCGACAACAGCGGGCGGGGTGGGGTGATTCCCCTGTGGACGGGAGGGGACGGGGCGGTCGTGGCGGCGGCCGGGGCCCGGTGCGGGTCTTGACAGGGGTTCGTCCGTCGGGCTTCCTTAGTGATGTTGCATATTGCGGCACTATTTGTGTACTGCGCAACGCACGGCTTCGTCCCTACACCGCGGAGTAGCGCCACAGATGACTCGCAAGCCACCTGCTGAGGACCCCGGCGACGCCCGACTGCGGGTCGGCCCGCCGAAGGAGTACGCCGCCGGCCTCCCCGCGGTCACGTCCTCGCTGCGGCACGCCGGCGAACAGATGGGGGCCCGCCGCAGCCTGCTCACACTGCTCCGGGTCAATCAGAAGGAGGGCTTCGACTGTCCCGGCTGTGCCTGGCCCGAGCCCGACCACCGGCACAGGGCGGAGTTCTGCGAGAACGGCGCCAAGGCCGTCGCCGAGGAGGCCACGGTACGAAGGGTCACCCCGGAGTTCTTCGCCGAGCACACTCTGGAGGATCTGCTCCCGCGCAGCGACTACTGGCTCGGGCAGCAGGGGCGTCTGACCCACCCCATGTACCGCCCGGCCGGGGCCGACCGCTACCGGCCGATCTCCTGGGACGACGCGTTCGCCGTGATCGCCCGCGAACTGCGCTCCCTGGACCACCCGGACCAGGCCGCCTTCTACACCTCCGGACGGGCGAGCAACGAGGCCGCGTTCCTCTACCAGCTCTTCGTCCGCGCTTTCGGCACCAACAACCTTCCCGACTGCTCCAACATGTGCCACGAGTCCAGCGGCTCGGCCCTGGTGGAGACCATCGGGATCGGCAAGGGCAGCGTCAGCCTGGAGGACCTCTACGAGGCCGACCTCATCCTCGTGGTCGGCCAGAACCCCGGCACCAACCACCCCCGCATGCTCTCCGCGCTGGAGAGGGCCAAGCAGCAGGGGGCGCGCGTCATCGCGGTCAACCCGCTGCCCGAGGCGGGGCTGCTCCGGTTCAAGAACCCGCAGAAGCCCTCCGGAGTGATCGGCGGCGGCACCAGGCTGGCGGACCAGTTCCTGCAGATCAGGCTGGGCGGGGACCAGGCGCTGTTCCAGGCCTTCAACCGCATGCTGCTGGAGGCGGAGGACGAGGCCCCCGGCACCTGTCTGGACACCGCCTTCATCGAACGGCACACCCACGGCTTCGAGGAGTTCGCCGAGCACGCCCGCAAGGCGTCGTGGGACGAGATCCTCCGGGCCACCGGACTGCCCGAGGCGGAGATCCGGCAAGCGTTCGACCAGGTGCTGGGCGCCGGGAAGATCGTCGTCTGCTGGGCGATGGGACTCACCCAGCACAAGCACTCCGTGCCCACCATCCGCGACGTCGTCAACTTCCTTCTGCTGCGCGGCAACATCGGCCGCCCCGGCGCCGGCCTCTGCCCGGTGCGCGGCCACTCCAACGTGCAGGGCGACCGCACGATGGGCATCTACGAGAAGCCCGACGGCGCGTTCCTGGACCGGCTCGGCGCCGAGTTCGCCTTCACGCCCCCGCGCCACCACGGCCACGACGCCGTCGACAGCATCCGCGCCATGCGCGACGGTGATGTGCGGGTCTTCGTCGCGCTGGGCGGCAACTTCGTCGCCGCCGCCCCCGACACCGAGCTGACCGAACAGGCGTTGCGCCGGTGCCGGCTCACCGTGCAGATCTCGACCAAGCTCAACCGCTCGCACGTCATCGCCGGCGAGCAGGCCCTGATCCTCCCGTGCCTCGGCCGCACCGAGGCCGACCTGCGGCCGAGCGGGCCTCAACTGGTCACGGTGGAGGACTCCATGGGCATGGTGCACCTCTCGCGCGGACGCCTCGCGCCCGCGTCCGAGCACCTGCTGAGCGAGCCCGCGATCATCTGCCGGACGGCACGGGCCACCCTCGGGGAAGCCGGCCCGCGAGTGCCGTGGGAGGAGTTCGAGTCGGACTACGACCGCGTGCGCGACCGTATCGAACGCGTCATCCCCGGCTTCGAGGACTTCAACGCCCGCGTACGCCGGCCGGGCGGCTTCGCGCTGCCCCATCCGCCCCGTGACGAACGCCGGTTCACGACCGCCACCGGGCTGGCCAACTTCACCGCCAACGCGCTGGAGAGCCCCAAGGTCCCGCCGGGCCGGCTGTTGCTGCAGACGCTGCGCTCGCACGACCAGTACAACACCACCGTCTACGGCCTGGACGACCGCTACCGCGGCATCCACCAGGGCCGCAGGGTCCTCTTCCTGCACCCCGACGACCTGGCCGAGCGCGGCCTCGCCGACGGGGACATGGTCGACATCGTCAGCGAGTACGAGGACGGCGTGGAGCGCCGGGCGCCGGCCTTCCGGGTCGTGCCGTACCCGACGCCGAAGGGCTGCTGCGCCGCCTACTTCCCCGAGACCAACGTCCTCGTGCCGCTGGACTCCACGGCCGCCGTCAGCAACACCCCGACGTCGAAGTCCGTCGTCGTCCGGCTGGAACCGGCCTGACCCCGCTCTCCGTGCGCGACCCCTTGACAGCCCTTACCGGGCTTCACATGGTTGTTGATCAGCGCCGTGTTCACCCCGCTGATCGGCGAGAGACGGGCGAACGGCTGGGGCGGCCGGGTCATCGACATCCTCGCCATCTTCGCCACCCTCTTCGGCTCCGCGGCCTCCCTGGGGCTCGGCGCCCTGCAGATCGGCAGCGGCTTCACCGGACTCGGCTGGATGGGATCGGTCGGCACCGGACTGCTGGTCGCCGTGATCGCGGTGCTGACCGTGGCGTTCGTCGCCTCGGCGGTGTCCGGTATCGCCAAGGGCATCCAGTGGCTGTCCAACATCAACATGATGCTGGCGGTGAGCCTGGCGGTCTTCGTGTTCCTGGTCGGGCCCAGCATCTTCATCCTCGACCTGCTGCCCACCTCCATCGGCGCCTTCCTCGGCGACCTGACCCAGATGGCCGGACGTACCCAGGCGTCGAGCGGTGAAGGCGTCGGCGACTGGCTGGCCGGCTGGACGGTCTTCTACTGGGCCTGGTGGATCTCCTGGACGCCGTTCGTCGGCATGTTCATCGCGCGCATCAGCCGGGGCCGGACCATCCGGCAGTTCGTGGGCGGCGTCATCCTGGTGCCCAGTACCGTCAGTCTGCTGTGGTTCGCGATCTTCGGCGGCTCGGCGATGCACCTGCAGGACGAGCAGCGCCTCAGTGACGCCTCCACCGCACAAGGGCAGCTCTTCGACGTGCTCCAGCAGTACCCGATCGCCACGGTGACCAGCGTGGTCGTGATGATCCTCGTCGGGATCTTCTTCGTCTCCGGCGCGGACGCCGCCTCGATCGTGATGGGTACGCTCTCGCGGCGCGGCTCCCTCGAACCGACCCGGGGCGTCGTGGTGTTCTGGGGCGTGCTGACCGGCGCGGTCGCCGCGATCATGCTGCTCATCGGCGGCGGCAAGGGCGATGCGCTGACCGGCCTGCAGAACCTCACCATCCTCGCGGCGGCCCCCTTCACCCTGGTGATGGTCGGCCTGTGCGTCGCGCTCACCCGCGATCTGAGCCAGGACCCCCTCATCGTCCGCGGCCGCAAGGGCAAGGAGGCCATCGAGACGGCAGTCATCGCCGGCCACCAGATGTACGACGGCGACTTCGAGCTCCGCATCGGCCCCGCCGCGTGCGCCGACGACGCGGATGCCGAACAGTCCGCATCGCCGTCGCCCGCTCCGTCCCCATCCGCTCGCTGAACACCCGTCGCGCTCCTTGACCGCCGGTCGGTGCTCAAGGATGCTGTGTTGCGACACATGAGATGTGTCCCGTAATAAGCAACATCTGCTTCAAGTCTCGAACCAGCCGAGGAGTGGCCATGACGCACCAGGTCCGTGCTGTCGTCGCGCGGGGCAAGGGCGCCCCCGTCAGCCTGGAAACGATCATCGTGCCCGACCCGGGTCCGGGTGAGGCGCTGGTGAAGATCGAGGCCTGCGGGGTCTGCCACACCGATCTGCACTATCGCGAGGGCGGCATCAACGACGACTTCCCGTTCCTGCTGGGTCATGAGGCCGCGGGCGTCGTGGAGTCGGTGGGGGAGGGCGTCACCGACGTCGCCCCCGGTGACTTCGTGATCCTCAACTGGCGTGCGGTGTGCGGTCAGTGCCGGGCCTGCCGGCGCGGCGAGTCTTGGTACTGCTTCAACACCCACAACGCCAAGCAGAAGATGACCTTGCTCGACGGCACCGAGCTCTCGCCGGCGCTCGGCATCGGCGCCTTCGCGGAGAAGACGCTGGTCGCGGCCGGGCAGTGCACCAAGGTCGACCCGACCGCCTCGGCGGCCGCCGCCGGCCTGCTGGGGTGCGGTGTGATGGCGGGCATCGGCGCGGCCATCAACACCGGGAACGTCGGCCGCGGCGACTCGGTCGCCGTCATCGGCTGCGGCGGTGTCGGGGCCGCGGCGATCGCCGGGGCGAACCTGGCGGGCGCGGCGAAGATCATCGCGGTCGACATCGACGACCGCAAGCTGGACACGGCCAGGAAGCTGGGCGCGACCCACACCGTCAACTCCAAGGACGCCGACGCGGTCGAGGCGATCCGCGAGCTGACCGGCGGCTTCGGCGCCGACGTCGTCATCGAGGCGGTCGGCCGCCCGGAGACGTACAAGCAGGCCTTCTACGCCCGCGACCTCGCCGGCACCGTCGTCCTGGTCGGCGTACCGACGCCCGAGATGAAGCTGGAACTGCCGCTGCTGGACGTCTTCGGCCGGGGCGGCGCGCTGAAGTCGAGCTGGTACGGCGACTGTCTGCCGAGCAGGGACTTCCCGATGCTCATCGACCTCTATCTCCAGGGCCGCCTGGACCTGGACGCCTTCGTCACCGAGACCATCTCGCTCGACGAGGTCGAGAAGGCCTTCGAGCGGATGCACCACGGCGACGTGCTGCGCTCGGTGGTGGTCCTCTGATGGCCGCCCGCATCGAGCACCTCGTCACTTCGGGGACCTTCTCGCTGGACGGCGGCACCTGGGACGTCGACAACAACGTCTGGATCGTCGGCGACGACCACGAGGTGATCGTCATCGACGCCGCCCATGACGCCGACGCCATCGCCGCGGCCGTCGGCGGACGCACCCTGCGGGCCATCGTGTGCACCCACGCGCACAACGACCACATCGACGCCGCACCCGAACTCGCCGAGCGCACCGGGGCCCCGGTCCTCCTCCACCCGGACGACCTGCCGCTGTGGAAACAGACCCACCCCGACCGGGCCCCGGATGCCGAACTGGCCGACGGCCAGACCATCTCGGTGGCCGGTGTCGAGCTGACCGTGCTGCACACGCCCGGCCACGCTCCGGGCGCGGTCTGTCTGTATGCCCCGGCCCTGACGGCCCTCTTCAGCGGCGACACCCTGTTCGCGGGCGGACCTGGGGCGACAGGGCGGTCGTACAGTCATTTCCCGACCATCGTCGAGTCGATCCGGGAGCGGCTGCTGACGCTGCCCGGGGACACCGTCGTGCACACCGGACACGGGGACACGACCACCGTCGCCGCCGAGGCCCCGCACCTCCAGGAGTGGCTGGACCGCGGCTTCTGACGCCCGCCGGCGCCCCTCACGCCCGCCGTGTCGACTCGCGATGACCGCGAGTCGATACGGCGGGCTGTTGTTGTTCCATGTGAATCAGGTTCTCCATGGCGCAACGAGAAAAACTGCCGCAGAGCGCCCTCTGAATGCCTTGACAGCGGTTCGGGGCGACCCCAGACTGATGTTGCGCTTACCGCAATCCGTTTCGTTATACGCACCCGAGGTGTCATGATGATTCCCGCGTGCCGTCTCTCGGACCTTCCGCGAGGCGAGGCCCACCGGCTCGACATCGATCCGCCGGTCTCGGTGTTCCACACAGACGACGGCGAACTCTTCGCCCTCGACGACACGTGCACCCACCAGGACGCGTCGCTCGCCGACGGCTGGCTGGAGGGTCGCGAGGTGGAATGCCCGCTGCATGCTTCCAAGTTCGACCTGAGGACCGGCGCGGTCGACGCCCCGCCGGCCAAGCTCCCGGTCCGGACGCACGAGGTCCTGGTCGAGGACGACATGATCTACGTCCGGCTGTCCACGGACGCGCCCAACCTGCCGCCCTGCATCGCAGCCCGGCTCGCCGGAGGTCTCGCGTGAGGTCGGTCGCCGTCGTCGGCGCCTCGCTGGCCGGTCTGTCGGCTGCGCGCTCACTGCGGAAGCAGGGCTACGACGGCAGGCTGGTCGTCATCGGGGACGAGCTCCACCGCCCGTACGACCGGCCCCCGCTGTCCAAGGAGTTCCTGGCCGGCACACTCGGCGAGGCCGAACTCGCCCTGGAGGCGGACGACGAGGACCTCGGGGCGGAGTGGCTGCTCGGCGTCCGGGCCGCCGGCCTCGACCACGCGAGGCGCGTCGTCCGGCTCGCCGACGGACAGGAGGTGCGGGCGGACGGCGTCGTCATCGCGACCGGCGCCGTGGCACGCACCCTCCCCGGCTCCGAAGGGCTCGCCGGAGTGCACACCCTGCGCACCCTGGACGACGCCCGGGCCCTGCGGGACGAACTGGCCCGCGGCGGGCGGCTGGTGGTGATCGGCGGCGGCTTCATCGGAGCCGAGGTCGCCTCCACCGCGTACGCCCTCGGGCTCGACGTGACCGTCGTGGAGGCGGCCCCGACCCCGCTGGCCGGACCGCTCGGCGAGACCATGGGTGCCATCGTCTCCGCCCTCCATGCCGACCACGGCGTACGACTGGAGTGCGGCGTGGGCGTCAAGGGGCTGAGCGGGGAGACCCGCGTCGACGCCGTCCTGCTGGAGGACGGGCGGACCGTCCCCGCCGACATCGTCGTCGTCGGTGTGGGCGCCCGCCCGTGCGTCGAGTGGCTGGAAGGCTCCGGCATCGCCCTGGACGACGGCGTCAAGTGCGGCGCCGACGGCCGCACCAGCCTCGCCGGCGTGGTCGCGGTCGGCGACTGCGCCAACTGGTACGACCCGCGCGCGGGTTACCACCGCCGCGTCGAGCACTGGACCGGCGCACGCGAGCGTCCCGACGCCGCGGTCGCCACCCTGCTGGCGGGCGGCGCGGTGGAACCGGGCGTACCCCGGCCGCCGTACTTCTGGTCCGACCAGTACGGTGTGAAGATCCAGTTCGCCGGTCATGCGGCCGGCGCGGACAGCGTCACCATCGAGGCGGGCGCCGCGGACGACCGCGATGTCCTCGCCGTCTACCGGCTGGCCGGGAACCCGGTCGCCGTCCTCGGGATGAACCAGCCCCGGCTGTTCACGCGCTGGCGCAAGCAACTGGCCGCCACCGCATCCTGACGTCGCCCGCATCCGGGCGTAGCCCGCATCTTGACACCGCCCCAGACGCATCTCATGCTGCGGTTGCACATCGCACGCAACGTTGCTTCATACACAACGCCGTCCGGAGTCGCTCTTCCCGGCGCGTGAATGCCCTCTCCACGACGTTCTCCCGAGGAGTGCACCGTGACCTCGACCAGCCTGCCGGACAGCCTGATCGCCACTCTTCCCGGCTCCTCCTACACGGACCCGGGGATCTTCGCCCAGGAGCAGGAGCGCATATTCGAGACCATGTGGTTCTGCGTCGCCCGCGCCTCCGAGCTGGCGAAGCCCGGCGCCTTCCGCACCGTTGACGTGGGCCGCGAGAGCATCCTCGTCACCCGGGCCCGGGACAACTCCGTCCGCGCGTACTTCAATGTGTGCCGGCATCGCGGCGCCAAGCTCTGCACGGAGGAGACCGGTGAGGTCAAGCGGGCCTTCCAGTGCCCGTACCACGCCTGGACCTACGGCCTGGACGGCAAGCTCGTCGCGGCGCCCAACCTCACCAAGATGCCCGACGTGGGCCGTAGCGAATACGGCCTGGTGAGCGTGGCGGTGCGGGAATGGCTCGGCTATGTCTGGGTCTGTCTAGCGGAGCACCCGCCCTCTTTCGAGGAGCAGGTCATGGGCGAGATCGTCGACCGCCTCGGCGACGTCGAGTCGATCGAGCACTACGGCATCGAGAACCTCTCCGTCGGCAAGCGGATCGTCTATGACGTGCGGGCCAACTGGAAGCTCATCATCGAGAACTTCATGGAGTGCTACCACTGCGCCACGATCCACCCCGAACTCACGGAGGTGCTCCCGGAGTTCGCGGACGGCTATGCCGCGCAGTACTACGTCGGTCATGGCGCCGAGTTCGGCGAGGAGGTCCAGGGCTTCACGGTCGACGGGTCCGCGGGACTGGACCGGATACCCGGGGTGGCCGAGGACCAGGACCGCCGCTACTACGCGATCACCGTCCGGCCGCAGGTCTTCATCAACCTCGTGCCCGACCATGTGATCTTCCACCGGATGTACCCGGTGTCCGTGGACCGCACGATCGTCGAGTGCGACTGGCTCTATCTCCCGCACGTCGTCGAGAGCGGCAAGGACGTCAGCCGGTCCGTGGAACTCTTCCACCGCGTCAACCAGCAGGACTTCGACGCCTGCGAGCGCACGCAGCCCGGCATGAGCTCCCGTATGTACGCCAAGGGCGGTGTGCTGGTGCCGAGCGAGCACCACATCGGCGCGTTCCACGACTGGGTGAACGAGCGCCTGGGTACCCCTCAGGCGTGACTCAGCCCAGGTAGCCCATCCGGTGGCTGATCTCCTGGGCGCCCTTGAGCAGCACCGGGGAGAGCTCGTGCAGGCGCTCCTCGGTCAGGCGGTACCCGGGCCCGGAGGCGCTGAGTGCCGCGATGACCTCGCCGTCCCGGTTGCGCACCGGGGCGGCCATCGCGTGCAGGCCCACCTCCAACTCCTCCAGGGTGAAGGAGTAGCCCCGCTCCCGAGCCTCGGCGAGGTTCTTCTCCAGCTTGGTCTTCGCGGTGATGGTGCGCGGGGTGACCTTCTGCATGCCGGCCTCGGACAGCAGCGAGGCGCGCTCCTTGGAGGGCATGTACGCCAGCAGGATCTTGCCGCTGGAGGTCGCGTGCAGGGGGGTCAGCTGGCCGACCCAGTTGTGTGCGGTGATGGCTCCCGGACCGCGCACCTGGTACAGGTTGATCGCGTAGTGCTCCTGCATGACCGCGATGTTGACGGTCTCGCCGAGCTCCTCGGCGAGTCGTTCGCAGACCGGACGGCCCTGCTGGGTGATGTCGATACGGCCCGTTACCGCGCCGGCCAGACGCACGATGCCGAAGCCGAGCCGGTACTTGCCGCGCTCTCCGGCCTGCTCCACCAGGCCACGCGCCTCCAGGGCGCCGAGCAGGCGGAAGGCGGTGGACTTGTGGACATCGATCTCGCCCGCCACCTCGCTGACGCCTGCTTCGCCACGCTGAGCGAGGATCTCCAGAACGCTGATGGCGCGGTCCACGGACTGCACGCCGCCGGAGTGCGAATTCGACGTTTCTGTGTCAGGGCTGTAGTTGCTCACAGTGAAACTATACGCGTAGTAAACAACACTCCTACAAGTAACGCGTTCGCAATCAAGATTCTGAAGTTGCGCTGTTCGCAACCTGGTGCGTATAGCGCGACCGGTCTAGCATGCCTCGCATATCTACGGCGCGAGCGAGACGAGGCACCATGGCTCCTGTGCAGTACGACTTCGTCATCGTCGGCGGCGGTTCGGCCGGCAGTGCACTGGCGAACCGGCTCTCGGCGGACCCGGCCAACCGGGTGCTGGTCCTGGAGGCCGGACGGTCGGACTACCCGTGGGATGTCTTCATCCACATGCCCGCGGCGCTGACCTACCCCATCGGCAGCCGGTTCTACGACTGGAAGTACGAGTCCGAGCCCGAGCCCCACATGGGCGGCCGGCGCGTCTACCACGCCCGCGGCAAGGTGCTCGGCGGTTCCAGCAGCATCAACGGCATGATCTTCCAGCGTGGCAACCCCATGGACTACGAGCGCTGGGCGGCCGACCCGGGCATGGAGACCTGGGACTACGCCCACTGTCTGCCGTACTTCCGCCGCATGGAGAACTGTCTGGCGGCCGACCCGGACGACGAGTTCCGCGGCCACGACGGCCCCCTCGTCCTGGAGCGCGGGCCGGCGACCAGCCCCCTGTTCGGCGCCTTCCTCAAGGCCACCCAGGAGGCGGGCTACGCGCCCACGGACGATGTCAACGGCTACCGGCAGGAAGGGTTCGCCAAGTTCGACCGCAATGTCCACCGCGGCCGCCGGCTGTCGGCCTCGAAGGCGTACCTCAAGCCCGCGATGAAGCGCCCGAACCTCACCGTCAGGACCCGGGCCCTCGTCACCCGCGTCCTCTTCGAGGGCAAGCGCGCCGTCGGCGTCGAGTACCAGCGCGGCCGGGGCGCCGTCCAGCAGGTCCGCGCCCGCGAGGTCATCCTGTGCGGCGGCGCCATCAACTCCCCGCAACTGCTCCAGCTCTCCGGCATCGGCAACGCCGCGGAACTGCGCGCCCTCGGCATCGACGTCGTCCACGACCTCCCCGGCGTCGGCGAGAACATGCAGGACCATCTGGAGGTCTACGTCCAGTACGCCTGCACGAAGCCCGTCTCCATGCAGCCGTACATGGCGAAGTGGCGCGCTCCCTTCATCGGGCTCCAGTGGCTCTTCCGCAAGGGCCCGGCCGCCACCAACCACTTCGAGGCCGGCGGGTTCGCCCGCAGCAACGAGGACGTCGAGTACCCCAACCTGATGTTCCACTTCCTGCCGGTCGCGGTCCGCTACGACGGCTCCTCGCCCGCCGGCGACCACGGCTACCAGGTGCACGTCGGACCCATGTACTCGGACGCCATCGGCTCGGTGAAGATCAAGAGCAAGGACCCGCGCGAACACCCGGCGCTGCGCTTCAACTACCTCTCCACCGAGCAGGACCGCCGCGAATGGGTCGAGGCGATCCGGGTGGCCCGCAAGCTCCTCAACCAGCCCGCCCTCGCCCCCTACAACGGCGGCGAGGTCTCGCCCGGGCCGAAGGTGGAGACCGACGAGGAGATCCTGGCCTGGGTCGCCGAGGAGGGCGAGACCGCGCTGCACCCGTCCTGCACCTGCAAGATGGGCACCGACGAGATGGCGGTCGTCGACCCCACCAGCATGCGGGTGCACGGCGTGGAGGGTCTGCGGGTGGTGGACGCGTCGGTGATGCCCTACGTCACCAACGGCAACATCTATGCTCCCGTGATGATGATCGCCGAAAAGGCCGCCGACCTGATCCTCGGCAAACAACCGCAGGCCCCGTCGAAGGCCGCGTACTACCGGCACCGTGACGCCCAGAAGCAGGCGGAGTAGGAGTTGGCCGCTACAGGGCTCCGGGCACTGCTGAACAGCGTCCGCTACGAGGTGCTGCCCGCGAAGGCGACCGAGGACAAGGTCCTCGCCCATGTCCCGCGCGACGTCGTCGTCACCGTGACGGCGTCGCCGGTCAAGGGACTGGAACCGACCCTCGGCCTCACCGAACGGCTCGCGGCGCACGGCTACCGGGTCGTCCCGCACGTGCCGGCCCGGCTGCTGCGGGACGACCTGCACCTGAAGGAGGTCGCGGACCGGCTCGGCGAGGCGGGCGTGGACGACGTCTTCGTCCCGGCCGGCGACTCCGACCCGCCGGCCGGGGTCTACGACGGTGCCCTGCCGGTGCTGCGCAGGCTCGGGGAGCTGGGCAGCCCCTTCGCCCGTGTCGGCGTCACCGGCTACCCCGAGAGCCATCCCCTCATCCACGACGACGTCACCATCCAGGCCATGTGGGACAAGCGCGAGCACGCCACGTACATCGTGAGCAACCTGTGCTTCGACCCGCGGGTGCTGGGGGAGTGGATCACCCGGATACGGCGCCGGGACGTCACCCTGCCGGTCCATGTGGGTGTCGCGGGCCCCGTACAGCGGGCGAAGCTGCTGGCGATGGCCACGAAGATCGGGGTGGGGGAGTCGACGCGCTTCCTGACGAAGCACGCCTCGTGGTTCGTGCGTTTCGCGGCCCCCGGCGGGTATGCACCCGAGCGGCTGCTGATCCGCGCGCAGGACGCCCTCACCGCACCCTCGGCGGGCGTGGCCGGTCTGCACCTGTTCACGTTCAACCAGATCGCCGAGACGGAGCGGTGGCGCCGCGCGCTGCTGGACCGGCTGGGCGGCTGAACCGGGAGAAGGATGCCAACCGACGCCGAAACCGACATCGACGCCGAGACCCACATCTACGCCGAGCCCGCAGCTGACGCCGGCTGGAAGCTGACCCGAACCTTCACCAGTACATCCGGTGACGTCCGCTGGGACCGGCTGGGGGAGCCCGGCCGGCCGCCGGTCGTCCTGCTGCACGGCACGCCCTTCTCGTCGTACGTCTGGCGTGCCGTCGCCTGCTCGCTGGCCCGCGACCACGAGGTGTACGTCTGGGACATGCCCGGCTACGGGACCTCCGAGAAGGCGACGGGACAGGATGTGTCCCTGGCCGCCCAGGGCCGTGTCTTCACCGACCTCCTCGGCCACTGGGGCCTTCAGGAGCCGCTCGTGGCCGCCCATGACTTCGGCGGCGCCGTCGCCCTGCGGGCACACCTGCTGCACGGTGCCCGCTACCGGGCCCTCGCCCTGGTGGACCCGGTCGCCCTGGCCCCGTGGGGCTCCCCGTTCTTCCGGCTCGTCGGCGAGCACGCCGACGTGTTCGAGCGGTTGCCGCCCGCACTGCACGGTGCCCTGGTGCGCGAGTACGTCACGTCCGCCAGCAGTCCCGGACTGCATCCCGCGGTCCTCGACCGGCTCGTCGAGCCCTGGCTGGACGGCACCGGCCAAGCGGCCTTCTACCGGCAGATCGCCCAGGCCGACCAGCGCTACACCGACGAGATCCAGGGCCGCTACGCCGACATCGGCATCCCCACGCTCGTCTGCTGGGGCGAGGACGACACCTGGATCCCGGTGGCGAAGGGGCGCGAGCTCGCCTCCCTCGTGCCCGGCGCGCGGTTTGAACCGATCGCCGGTGCCGGCCACCTCGTCCAGGAGGACGCCCCCGCCCAGCTCACGGCGGCGCTCATCGCCTTCCTGCAGCGGCAGCCGCACTGACGGTGGGGCGGCGCGCAGGGGGTCGTATACGACAGGGGGCGGGACCGGAACCCGGTCCCGCCCCCTGTCGGTGCGGCTCAGCGGAAGACGACCGTGCGGTTGCCGTCCACCATGACGCGGCTCTCGCTGTGCCACTTCACCGCGTGCGCGAGCACCTGCGCCTCCACGTCCCGTCCGACCGTTACCAGGTCGCCGGGGTCGAGCGAGTGGTCCACCCGGACCACGTCCTGCTCGATGATCTGCCCCTCGTCCAGGTCGGACGTGACGTAGTGCGCCGTCGCGCCGACCAGCTTCACCCCGCGCTGGTAGGCCTGGTCGTAGGGGCGGGCGCCCTTGAAACTGGGGAGGAAGGAGTGGTGGATGTTGATGGCGCGGCCCTCCAGCTCCTTGCACAGGTCGTCGGAGAGGATCTGCATGTAGCGGGCCAGCACCACCAGGTCTATGTCCAGCTCACGCATCAGCTCCAGCAGCCGTGCCTCGGCCTCGGGCTTGGTGTCCCTGGTCACCGGGACGTGGTGGAAGGGGATGCCGTACGTCTCGGCGAGCCCCTCGAAGTCCCGGTGGTTGGAGACGATCGCGGGGATCTCGATGTTGAGGGCGCCGGTGCGCCGGCGGAACAGCAGGTCGTTCAGGCAGTGGCCGAACTTCGACACCATGATCAGCGTCCTGGTCGGCGTGGCCGCCTCGGTCAGGGCCCAGGAGATGCTGTGGGCCTCGGCCACGGGGCCGAACCGGTAGCGCAGCGTCTCCAGCCGGACCTCCGGATCGGCGACGTCGAAGTGCACCCTCATGAAGAAGCGGCTCTGAAGTCGGTCGTCGAACTGCTGGCTTTCCAGGATGTTGCCGGAGTTCCTGACGAGAAAGCCGCTCACGGCGTGAACCAGCCCGGCGCTGTCCGGACAGGAGAGGGTCAGGACGTACTCACGGCCGGGTTGTGGGCGAGGGGACATGCGCGGCCTCCGTCGGTGCGTATTGCACAACATGGTGAGCGATACGCAACATGGTCAGCCCGGTGTCGCCTGTGGTCAAGGGTGGGCGGGTAATGGACCGCATGGTGAAATCGTCATCTGCAACCCCTTGACGCCCGTCTGCCTATTCGCCACTGTGTTCCACCACAAGCAATCGGGTGCACGATGCGCAACGAATTTCCATCGAAAGGCTCGGCGCGTGGCAGACCTGTACGTGGATGGCGAATGGCGGGATCCCGTCGCCGGCGGGCAGCGGGACATCCGATGTCCCGCTGACGGCACGCTCGCGGCGACCGTCTCGGAAGCGACCCGCCCCGACACGGAGGCCGCGATCGCGGCGGCCCGCCGGGCCTTCGACGCGGGGCACTGGCCGAACGCCCCCGAGCGGGAGCGCGGCGCGCTGCTGCTGCGCACCGCCGACATCATGGAGCGCGACGCCAAGGCGTTCGCCCGCGCCGAGTCCCTGGACACCGGCAAGCGGCTGGTGGAGAGCGAGTACGACATCGCCGATGTCGTGGCTTGTTTCCGCTACTACGGCGGCCTCGCGGGCACCGACGCCGGCCGGGTGATCGACACCGGCCGCGACGACGCCGTGAGCCGGGTCGTCCATGAGCCGGTCGGCGTGTGCGGTCTCATCACCCCCTGGAACTACCCGCTGCTGCAAGCCAGTTGGAAGGTCGCCCCGGCGCTCCTGGCCGGCAACACGATCGTCCTCAAGCCCAGCGAGCTCACGCCCTCCAGCTCGATCCTGCTGATGAAGGCACTGGAGGAGGCCGGGCTCCCGCCCGGCGTCGCCAACCTGGTCCTGGGCACCGGGCCCGAGGTGGGCGCACCGCTCTCCGAGGACCCGGCCGTCGACATGGTCTCCTTCACCGGAGGCCTGGAGACCGGCAAGCGGATCATGGCCACCGCCGCCGCGACCGTGAAGAAGGTCGCGCTGGAACTCGGCGGCAAGAACCCCAACGTGGTCTTCGCCGACGCCGACTTCGAGGCCGCCGTCGACTTCGCCCTCACCGCCGTCTTCCTGCACTCCGGACAGGTCTGCTCGGCCGGCGCCCGGCTGATCGTCGAGGACTCCCTGCACGACCGCTTCGTCGACGAGATCGTCCGCCGCGCCCGGCGGATCCGCCTCGGCGGCCCCTTCGACGCCGAGGCCGAGACCGGCGCGCTGATCTCCGCCCAGCACCTGGCGAAGGTCGAGGCCTACGTCGCGGCAGGGCTGGAAGAGGGCGCCGTACTGCGCTGCGGCGGGCAGCGGCCCGACGACCCCGCGCTCGCGAACGGCCACTACTATCCGCCGACCGTGCTCGACGAGTGCACGCAGGACATGCGCGTGGTGCACGAGGAGTCCTTCGGGCCCGTGCTCACCGTGGAGCGTTTCACCGACGAGGACGACGCCGTACGCATCGCCAACGACACCGAGTACGGACTCGCCGGAGCCGTCTGGACGCAGGACGGCGGCAAGGCCCAGCGCGTTGCCCGGCGGCTGCGGCACGGCACGGTGTGGATCAACGACTACCACCCCTATGTGCCGCAGGCGGAATGGGGTGGCTTCGGGCACTCGGGCGTGGGACGGGAGCTGGGACCGACCGGTCTGAACGAGTACCGAGAGACCAAGCACATCTGGCAGAACATCCAACCCCGGCCGCAGCACTGGTTCCGCGGCTGAACGCCGAAAGAAGGTCGAACGTGACCACACAGACCGAGGTGCCGCAGCGGCGCGGCACGCCCCAGGACTCGGGCTCCACCCCGGTCATCTCCGTGCGCAGGCTGTGGAAGGTGTTCGGGCCGAAGGCCGACCAGGTGCCGGACTCCGAGGAGTTGTGCGGGCTCACCCGCCGCGAGCTGATGGACCGCACCGGATGCACCGCCGCCGTACGCGACGTCCACTTCGACGTCTCGCCGGGCGAGGTCTTCGTCGTCATGGGCCTGTCGGGATCCGGCAAGTCCACGCTGGTGCGCTGTCTGACCCGGCTGATCGAACCCACCGCCGGTGAGATCGTCTTCGAGGGCGAGGACATCCGCCAGGCCGACGACAAGCGGCTGCGTGATCTGCGGCGCCGCAAGTTCTCCATGGTCTTCCAGCACTTCGGTCTGCTGCCCCACCGTCGCGTCGTCGACAACGTGGCGTTCGGGCTGGAGATCCGCGGCATGGGCCGGGCCGAGCGCGTCCGGCGGGCCCAGGAGGTCGTCGAGCTGGTCGGCCTCGCGGGCTACGAGAACTCCTACCCCGACCAGCTGTCCGGCGGTATGCAGCAGCGCGTCGGCCTCGCCCGTGCGCTGGCCGGCGACCCCGACGTGCTCTTCTTCGACGAGCCGTTCTCCGCGCTCGACCCGCTGATCCGCCGGGACATGCAGAACGAGGTCATCCGGCTGCACCACGAGGTCGGCAAGACCATGGTGTTCATCACCCACGACCTCTCCGAGGCCCTCAAACTGGGCGACCGCATCCTGATCATGCGCGACGGCAAGATGGTCCAGTGCGGCACCGGCGACGAACTCGTAGGGGCCCCGGCGGACGACTACGTCCGCGAGTTCGTCAAGGACGTGCCGCGCGGCGATGTGCTCACCCTGCGCTGGATCATGCGGGCACCGGAGGACGGCGACGCCCTGGACGGTCCCGAGCTGGGCCCGGACGTCGTGGTGAAGGAGGCCACCCGGGCGGTGCTCGCCGCCGACAAGCCGGTCAAGGTCGTCGAGAACGGAAAGCTGCTCGGCATAGTCGGCGACGAGGAGATCCTCGCGGTGGTCGCCGGGCAGGAAGGCGGCGCGTGATGACCGTCGCCGTGGAGAAGACCGAGAAACCGCAGAAGACCGGGGCCGTCGAGCCGCCCGCTCCCGCCAGGAGCGTGCGCAAGGTCAGCCGGTCCATGGTCGTCGGCGCGATCCTGGTCGTCTGGCTGGTGCTGTTCGTCGTCCTGCGCGGCAAGCAGACCCTCGCCCTGGCGGCGGCCGACCTGACCGACCTGCACCGGTGGTTCAACGACGTCAACGACTCGATCGGCGCGAACCGCAACTCCAACCCGCTGTTCCTGTACTTCTTCAACGAGATCCGCCTGGTCATCGACCCCCTGGTGACCTTCGTCCAGGAGCTGATCTCACAGCCGTCCGTCGGCCGGCCCGTCCCGCAGATCGGCTGGCTCGGTGTCGTCGGCATCGCCGGCTATGTCTCCTGGGCCGTGGGCAACTGGCGGGTCGCTCTGCTGACAGTGGCCGGCTTCACCTTCCTCGGCCTGCAGGGCCTGTGGCAGGAGAGCATGGACACCCTGGCGCTCACCGTCTCCGCCGTCTTCGTGGCGCTGGTGTTCGCGATCCCGCTGGGTGTGTGGGCGGGGCTGTCCGACCGGTTCAACCGGTTCGTGACGCCCTTCCTGGACCTCATGCAGACCATGCCGGCCTTCGTCTACCTGGCCCCACTGACGCTGTTCTTCCAGATCGGCCCGGCCTCCGCCACGATCGCCACCCTGATCTACGCGGCGCCGCCGACGATCCGCATCACCGCGCACGCCATCCGCTCCGTCCCGGAGACGACGGTGGAGGCGGCCGACTCGCTGGGTGCCACGCGACGGCAGTCCCTCATGAAGGTCCTGCTGCCGATGTCCAAGCGGACCGTGGTGATGGGCGTCAACCAGACCATCATGGCCGCCCTGGCCATGGTGACCATCGCCGCCCTGATCGACGCGCCCGGCCTCGGCAAGACCGTCGTCCAGGCGCTCCAGACGCTCGACGTCGGCACGGCCTTCAACGCGGGGCTGGCCATCGTCGTCATGGCCATCGTGCTGGACCGGGTCACCACCGCGGCGAGCGCACGCGAGGAGACCGCCCGCCTCTCGAAGAACCGCTTCATCACCTGGCGACGCCCGCTGCTGGCGGCAGGTGCGGCGGTCACGGCGGTCCTGGCCTATCTGTCCCACACCTATCTGTGGGCCGCGGAGTTCCCCGGCGAGGGGAGCACCGGCAGCACCATCAGGAGCACGGTGGACAGCGTGACCATCTGGGTGCAGGACAACCTCTCGGGCGTCACCAACGCCTTCCGGGACGCCCTCACCAACAGTCTGCTCAACCCGTTCCAGGCGCTGCTCACGGACTCCCCCTGGTGGCTCGTCGGCGCGGCACTGATCGCGCTCGCCGTCGTCCTCGGCGGCTGGCGCGCCGGTGTCACCACGGCTGTCTGCGTGGGTCTGCTGGTCGGCACCGGGGTGTGGTCGGACGCCATGACGACGCTGGCGTCCACCCTCGTCGCCACGGTGCTCGTGATGCTGCTCGGCGTCGTCTTCGGCGTCTGGATGGGACGCAGCGCGATGGTGGACCGGCTGATCAGGCCCACCCTGGACGCGGCCCAGGTCATGCCACCGTTCGTCTACCTCGTGCCGTTCCTCGCACTGTTCGGCGCGACCCGCTTCACAGCGATCGTCGCCGCCGTCGTCTACGCGGCTCCCGTCGCCATGAAGATCATCGCGGACGGCGTACGGAACGTGCCCGCGACGACCGTGGAGGCGGCCACCTCCGCCGGGTGCAACACCTGGCAGATCATCACCAAGGTCCAACTGCCGATGGCACGCGGCGCCCTGACTCTCGCGACCAACCAGGGCCTGATCTATGTGCTGTCGATGGTTGTGGTGGGCGGCCTCGTGGGAGCGGGCGCCCTCGGCTACGACGTCGTGGCCGGCTTCTCGCAGGGACAGCTGTTCGGGAAGGGGCTGGCCGCAGGGCTCGCCATCGTCCTTCTCGGAGTCATGTTCGACCGGATCACTCAAGCAGCGGCGCGACGTACCAGCGCGTAAGGAGCAACTGACCATGGCAAGGCAAGCAAGACAGTGGAGAGTCGGCGCGGCCGGCATAGCGGGCGTAGCTGTTATCGGACTGACCCTCTCCGCCTGCGGCGGTGCGAAGGTCGGTGACAGCTCCTCGGACGCCGGCGGATCGGGCAGCTCCGGCAAGTGCGGCACCTTCAACCTCGCGGTCAACCCGTGGGTGGGCTACGAGGCCAACGCGGCGGTCATCGCGTACGTCGCGGAGCAGGACCTCGGCTGCAAGGTCACCAAGAAGGACCTCAAGGAGGAGATCGCCTGGCAGGGCTTCGGGACGGGCGAGGTCGACGCCGTCGTGGAGAACTGGGGTCACGACGACCTGAAGAAGAAGTACATCACCGACCAGAAGACCGCCGTCGAAGCCGGGGCGACCGGCAACGAGGGACTCATCGGCTGGTACGTGCCGCCGTGGCTGGCCAAGGCGCACCCGGACATCCTCGACTGGAACAACCTCAACAAGTACGCGGCCGAGTTCAAGACGTCCGAGTCCGGCGGCAAGGGCCAGCTCCTCGACGGCGACCCGTCGTTCGTCACCAACGACGAGGCCCTGGCGAAGAACCTGAAGCTGGACTTCAAGGTGGTGTACGCGGGCAGCGAGACCGCTCTCATCCAGGCCTTCCGCAAGGCGGAGAAGGACAAGGAATGGGTGATCGGCTACTTCTACGAGCCGCAGTGGTTCATGTCCGAGGTGCAGCTGAAGAAGGTCAAGCTGCCCGAGTACAAGGCGGGCTGCGACGCCGACGCGGAGAAGGTGAACTGCGACTACCCCGTGTACAAGCTGGACAAGATCGTCAGCGCGAAGTTCGCCAAGTCGGGCAGCCCCGCCTATGACCTGGTGAAGAACTTCACCTGGACCAACGACGACCAGAACGCCGTGGCCAAGTACATCGCGGTGGACAAGATGACCCCCGAGGCCGCGGCCAAGAAGTGGGTCGAGGCCAACCGCGACAAGGTGGAGGCCTGGATCAAGTAGCGCCCGGAACGGAGAGTCGGAAACCGGTCGGAACATGCCCGGCGGGCGGTGCGCATCCCCTGCGCACCGCCCGCCGGGCATCGCCGTGTCCGGGACCCTTTCCGGGCCCCTTTCCCGGTCCGTGTCCGGGCCCGGATTCCGGCGTGTTTTCCGAGGTCTCGCAACCCTTGACACCCACCTGCACGACAGGCACATTGAGTTGCGCAACCTGAATCACGTTGCGCAGAAAGCAACTCAACCGGAGGTGCGGCGATGGCGGGACCCCGAGTGGTCATCATCGGAGCGGGAGTCGTCGGTGCGGCGCTCGCGGACGAGATCTCCGCGCGCGGATGGACCGAAGTGACCGTGGTCGACCAGGGCCCGCTCCCGGCCACCGGGGGTTCGACCTCACACGCCCCGGGCCTGGTCTTCCAGACGAACTCCTCCAAGACCATGACCGAACTGGCCCGCTACACCGTCGAGAAGTTCTGCTCCCTCGACGTGGACGGCAAGCCCTGCTTCCTCCAGGTCGGCGGGCTGGAGGTGGCGACCACGCCGGAGCGCCTCGCCGAACTGCACCGCCGCCACGGCTGGATCACCGCGTGGGGCATCGAGTCACGGCTCCTGACCGCCGACGAGTGCGTCGAACAGCACCCGCTGGTCAACCGGGACAAGGTCCTCGGCGGCCTCCTCGTCCCCACCGACGGCCTCGCCAAGGCCGTCCTCGCCGTCGAGGCACAGATCCGCCGGGCCACCGAGCGCGGCGTCCGCTTCCTGGCCCGCCACGAGGTCCTCGACGTGCTGCGCGCCGACGGCGAGGTGACCGGCGTCCGCACCGACCAGGGCGATCTGGAAGCCGACATCGTCGTGTGCTGCGCCGGCATCTGGGGCCCGAAGATCGCCCGCATGGTCGGCATGAACCTGCCGCTGACCCCGCTCGCCCACCAGCTCGCCTGGACCGGCCCCGTCCCGGCCCTCGCCGGCCAGAGCGAGGAGGCGGTCCGCCCGATCCTGCGCCACCAGGACGCCGACCTCTACTACCGCGACCGCTTCGACGGCATCGGCATCGGCTACTACGGCCACCGCCCGATGCCCATCACCGCCGACGAGATCCTCTCCGTCGACGAGGCCGCCGACATGCCGTCCGTCCTGAAGTTCACCGAGGAGGACTTCGAGCCGGCCTGGGCCGAGACCCAGTCCCTGCTGCCCGCGACGCGGGAGGCCAAGGTCGAGGAGGGCATCAACGGCCTGTTCTCCTTCACCACCGACAACTTCCCGCTCCTCGGCGAGTCCACGGACGTCAAGGGCTTCTGGGTCGCCGAGGCCGTCTGGGTCACCCACTCCGCGGGCGTCGGCCGGGCCATGGCCGAGTGGCTGGTCGACGGCCACTGCTCGTCCTTCGACCTGCACGAGTGCGACGTCAACCGCTTCGAGCCGCACCAGCTGTCCCCGGAGTACGTCCTGGCCCGCGACTGCCAGAACTTCGTCGAGGTCTACGACATCCTCCACCCCCTCCAGCCCTCCGGCGACCCGCGCCCGATCCGCACCAGCCCCTTCCACCCCCGCCAGCAGGAGCACGGCGCCTTCTTCCTGGAGGCGAACGGCTGGGAGCGCCCGCAGTGGTACGAGGCCAACGCCAAGCTGGTCGAGGGCCGCAGCATCCCCACCCCCAACGACTGGGCCGCCCAGTTCTGGTCGCCCATCGTCGGCGCCGAGGCGCAGGCCACCCGCGAGACCGTCGCGATGTACGACATGACGGCCCTCAAGCGCCTGGAGGTGAGCGGCCCCGGCTCCGCCGAGTTCCTGGAGCGCCTGTGCACCGGCAAGGTCGCCAAGTCCGTCGGCTCGGTCACGTACACCCTGCTCCTCGACCACGACGGCGGCATCCGCAGCGACATCACCGTCGCCCGGCTGGCCCGCGACCTCTTCCAGGTGGGCGCCAACGGCAACCTGGACCTCGACTGGTTCACCCGCCACCTTCCTGCCGACGGCACGGTCCAGGTCCGCGACATCACCCCGGGCACCTGCTGCATCGGCCTGTGGGGCCCGCTGGCCCGCAAGGTCCTGCAGCCGCTCACCGACGAGGACTTCTCGGGCAACGGCCTGAAGTACTTCCGCGCCAAGCGCGCCTACATCGGCAGCGTCCCGGTGACGGCGATGCGGCTGAGTTACGTCGGTGAACTCGGCTGGGAGCTGTACACCACCGCCGACCAGGGCCTCAAGCTCTGGGACACCCTCTGGCAGGCGGCCAGGCCTCTCGGCGGCGTCATCGCCGGCCGCGGCGCCTTCAACAGCCTCCGCCTGGAGAAGGGTTACCGCTCCTTCGGCACCGACTTGACCTACGAGCACGACCCCTACGAGGCCGGCGTCGGCTTCGCCGTCAAGCTCGACAAGGACGACTTCATCGGCAAGGCGGCCCTGGAGCGCCGCAAGTCGGACGTCCGACGGAAGCTGACCTGCCTCACCATCGACGACCCGCACTCGGTCGTCCTGGGCAAGGAGCCGGTGTACGACGGCGAGCGGGCGGTCGGGTACGTCACGAGCGCGGCGTACGGCTACACGATCGGCAAGGGGATCGCCTACGCGTGGCTGCCGACGGAACTTGCCGTCCCCGGCAGGACTGTGCACATCGGCTACTTCGACCGGCGCGTCGAGGCGGTCGTCGCGGAGGAGCCGTTGTTCGACCCGACGATGACCCGCCTTCGTGGCTGAGCTCGGCCGGCCGGCCGCGCGTGCGTCGTGGCTGGTCGCGCAGTTCCCCGCGCCCCTGGAGGGCGTCGCAGCCGAGGATCATGGAAGGAGCACCGTCGGTGACCGCACAAACTCTTGACGGCAAGGCGACCGCCGCCGAAATCCGTCGCGAACTCGCTGAACGCGTCGCCAAGTTGACCGCCACCACCGGCCGCCCGCCGGGCCTTGGCACCGTCCTGGTCGGCGACGACCCCGGCAGCCGTGCCTACGTCGCAGGCAAACACCGCGACTGCGCCCAGGTGGGCATCGCGTCGATCCGCCGGGACCTGCCCGCCGACGCCTCACAGCAGCAGGTCGAGGACACCATCGACGAGCTGAACGCCGACCCGGACTGCACCGGCTACATCGTCCAGCTCCCGCTGCCGCGCCCCCTGGACGCGGGCGCCGTACTGGAACGCATGGACCCGGCCAAGGACGCCGACGGACTGCACCCCGTCAACCTCGGCCGGCTCACCCTGGGCGTCGAGGCCCCGCTGCCGTGCACGCCACGCGGCATCGTCGAACTGCTCCGCCGCCACGAGGTGCCACTCGCGGGTGCCCGGGTGTGTGTGATCGGCCGGGGCATCACGGTAGGACGCCCGATCGGCCTGCTCCTCACCCGACGCTCCGAGAACGCCACCGTGACCTTGTGCCACACCGGCACCAAGGGCCTCGCCTGGCATGTACGTGAGGCGGACATCGTCATCGCGGCCGCCGGCTCGCCCGGCCTGGTCACCAAGGACATGCTGCGCCCCGGCGCGGCCGTCCTGGACGTCGGTATCACCCGCACCGACGAGGGCCTGGTCGGCGACATCCACCCGGACGCCGCCCAGGTCGCCGGCTGGGTCGCGCCGATGCCCGGCGGAGTGGGCCCCATGACCCGAGCGATGTTGCTGGCCAACGTGGTCGAGGCCGCCGAGAGGAACGCGAACGGAGACGTCCGATGAGCCCCCGCACCCCCGGCGCCGACCTGCCCGACCACCCCGACTTCCTGTGGCGTACGCCCGATCCCAAGCGGTCGTACGACGTGGTGATCGTCGGCGGCGGCGGACACGGCCTCGCCACCGCCCACTACCTGGCGAAGAACCACGGCATCACCAACGTCGCCGTGCTGGAGAAGGGGTGGCTCGCGGGCGGCAACATGGCCCGCAACACCACGATCATCCGCTCCAACTACCTGTGGGACGAGAGCGCCGGCATCTACGAGCACGCGCTCAAGCTGTGGGAGGGCCTGGCGGAGGATCTGGACTACCCGATCCTCTTCTCCCAGCGCGGTGTGCTGAACCTGGCGCACAGCCTGCAGGACGTCCGCGACAGCGTGCGCCGCGTCGAGGCGAACCGTCTCAACGGCGTGGACGCGGAGTGGCTCGACGCGGACGGCGTCAAGGAAGTCTGCCCGATCGTCAACACCTCCCCGGACGTGCGCTACCCGGTCCTGGGCGCCACATACCAGCCGCGCGCCGGCATCGCCAAGCACGACTACGTGGCCTGGGGCCTGGCCCGCTCGGCGGACGCCGCGGGCATCGACATCATCCAGAACTGCGAGGTCACCGGCCTGGACGTGGTCGGCGGCCGGGTAGTGGGCGTCCAGACGAACCTGGGCCCCATAGCGGCGGGCAAGGTGGCCCTGTGCTCCGCGGGCCACACCTCGGTCCTCGCCGCGATGGCGGGCATCGAACTCCCCGTCCAGAGCCACCCGTTGCAGGCCCTGGTGTCGGAGCTACTGGAGCCGGTCCACCCGACGGTCGTGATGTCCAACGCGGTCCACGTGTACGTCAGCCAGGCCCACAAGGGCGAGCTGGTGATGGGCGCGGGCATCGACGCGTACAACTCCTACACGCAGCGCGGCGCCTTCCACATCATCGAGGAGCAGATGTCGGCGGCCCTGGAGCTCTTCCCGGTCTTCGCCCGCGCCCACGTCCTGCGCACCTGGGGCGGCATCGTCGACGTCAGCCCCGACGCCTCACCGATCATCGGGCTCAGCCCCGTCGACAACCTCTACCTCAACTGCGGCTGGGGAACGGGCGGTTTCAAGGCCACTCCGGGCGTCGGCTGGGTCTACGCCCACACCATCGCCAACGACACCCCGCACGCCCTCAACGCCCCCTTCTCGCTCGACCGTTTCACCACCGGCGCGCTCGTCGACGAGCACGGCGCGGCCGCGGTGGCCCACTAGGGAGCCGAACCCATGCTGCTCATCCCCTGCCCGTGGTGCGGGCCCCGCGACGAGGCCGAGTTCCACTACGGCGGCCAGGCCCACGTGCCGTATCCGCAGGACCCGGCATCCCTCACCGACCAGGAGTGGGCCCGCTACCTGTTCTTCCGCGACAACCCCAAGGGCCCCTTCGCCGAGCGCTGGACCCACGCGGCAGGCTGCCGCCGCTGGTTCAACGCGGTACGGGACACGTCGACGAACGAGGTCCTGGCGGTGTACCGGTCGGGAGAGGAACGCCCGGCGACGGGGGAGCCGCGCCCGGCCGCGTCTCAGCCCAGCTCGGCTGTACCAGCCCGTCCGGCGTTTGAGGACGAGGCCCTGTCAGGGCCGACGGGGGTCCAGGGGGCAGAGCCCCCTGGCGGGGTGGAAGGGGCGGAGCCCCTACAGGACGGGACGGGTAGGGGCGGCGGGGGCGAGACAAATCCGTTCCGCCACCCCACCCGCGGCCGAATCGACCGCGACATCCCCCTCACCTTCACCTTCGACGGCACCGAATACCGCGGCTTCCGAGGCGACACCCTCGCCTCCGCCCTCCTCGCCAACGGCGTCATCCAGGCCGGCACCAGCATCAAGCTCGGCCGCCCCCGAGGCATCTTCTCGGCCGGCGTAGAAGAGCCCAACGCGGTCGTCCAGATCGAGGAACCCTTCCCCGAGCCCATGCTCCCCGCGACGACCGTCGAGCTCTACGACGGCCTCGTGGCGAGCAGCCTCCCCGGCCAGGGCCGCCTCGCGACAGCCCCCGACCCCGCCCGCTACGACGCCGTACACGCCCACTGCGACCTGCTGATCGTCGGCGCGGGCCCGGCCGGCCTCGCGGCAGCGGCGACGGCAGCCAGGACCGGCGCCCGCGTCATCCTCGCCGACGACCAGCCGGAACTCGGCGGCAGCCTCCTGGGCACGGCCGAACACCTCGACTGGGTACAGGAGGTCACCGCACAGCTGGCCACCGCCCCCGAGGTACGCGTCCTGCCCCGCACCACCGTCTTCGGCTACTACGACGACAACCACCTCCTCGCCGTCGAGCGCCGCACCAACCACCTCGGCACCGACGCCCCCGACAACGTCTCCCGCGAACGCGTCTGGCGCATCCGCGCCCGCCGAGTCGTCCTCGCCACCGGCGCCCACGAACGCTCACTCGCCTTCGCGGACAACGACCGCCCCGGCGTGATGCTGGCCTCCTCGGCCCGCACCCACGTCAACCGCCACGGCGCCCTCCCGGGCCGCCACGCGGTCGTCTTCACGACCAACGACAGCGCGTACGCGGCGGCGCTGGACCTCGCCGCGGCCGGCGTGGACATCACGGCGATCGTCGACACCCGCCCCGAACCGGGGGAGTGGGCCGAGCGCGCGAGGGCGGCCGGCATCGAGGTGCTGGCCGGGCATGCCGTCACCGGCACGGAGGGCGAGGCCCGCCTGACCGCCGTCACCGTCGCCCCGTACGGGGAGTCGGCGGGGCAGCGGCAGTTCGCCGCCGACCTGCTGCTGGTCTCCGGCGGCTGGAACCCGGTGGCGCACCTGTTCAGCCAGTCCGGCGGCAGGCTCCGCCACGACGAGGCACTGGGCTCCTTCGTCCCCGACACCTGCCGTCAGGCGGTCGAGGTCGCGGGCAGCGCCGGCGGCGTCCTCGACCCGGCCGCCGTCCTGGCACAGGGCGCGGCCGCCGGTGCCCGAGCCGTGGCGGCCGAGGGCCACCCGCCCGGGACGCCCCGCCTTCCGCAGGTGGCCGCACAGCCGCGGCAGACGCCCCCCATGCACGTGTACGTCGTGCCGGGCGGCACCGACGACGCCCCCCGCTTCGTCGACCTCCAACGCGACGTCACCGTCGACGACCTGGCCCGCGCGACCGGCGCCGGCCTGCGCTCGGTCGAGCACACCAAGCGCTACACCACGGCCGGTACCGCCAATGACCAGGGCAAGACCGCCGGCGTCCTGGCCAGCGGCGTGGTCGCCGAACTGCTCGGCGTGGACATCTCCGCGCTCGGCACGACCACGTTCCGCCCGCCGTACACGCCGGTCTCCTTCGCCGCCCTGGCCGGCCGCGACCGGGGCGCGCTGAGCGACCCGGTCCGCACGACCGCCGTCCACGAGTGGCATGTCGCGCACGGCGCCCTGTTCGAGAACGTCGGCCAGTGGAAGCGCCCCTGGTACTACCCGCAGGACGGCGAGGACATGGAAGCCGCCGTGCTGCGCGAATGCCGGGCGACCCGCGAGAGCGTCGGCTTCATGGACGCCTCCACCCTCGGCAAGATCGATGTGCAGGGCCCGGACGCGGGCGTCTTCCTCGACCGGCTCTACACCAACATGATGAGCACCCTGAAGGTCGGCATGATCCGCTACGGCGTCATGTGCCGCCCGGACGGCATGGTCTTCGACGACGGCACGGTCATCCGCGTCGCCCAGGACCGCTTCCTGGCCACCACGACGACGGGCAACGCGGCCGCCGTACTCGACTGGATGGAGGAGTGGCTCCAGACCGAGTGGCCCGAGTTGAAGGTCCACTGCACCTCCGTGACCGAGCAGTGGGCCACGGTCGCCCTGGTCGGCCCGAAGTCCCGCGAGGTACTCGCCTCACTCGCACCCCAACTGGCCGTCGGCAACGACGACTTCCCGTTCATGGCCTGGCGTGAGACGACGGTCGCAGGCATCGCGGCCCGCGTCTGCCGGATCAGCTTCTCCGGTGAACTCGCCTACGAGATCAACGTGTCACCGTGGCAGGGCCTCGCCCTGTGGGAGGCCGTGTACGAGGCCGGCGCCCAGTACGGCATCACCCCGTACGGCACCGAGACCATGCACGTCCTGCGCGCCGAGAAGGGCTACCCGATCATCGGCCAGGACACCGACGGCACGGTCACGCCCCAGGACCTCGGCATGAGCTGGGTGGTGTCGAAGAAGAAGCCGGACTTCATCGGCAAGCGGTCCCACGCCCGCGCGGACACCGTCCGTCCCGACCGCAAGCACCTGGTCGGCCTCCTCCCCGAGGACCCGGCCACCTTCCTCCCGGAGGGCACCCACCTGATCGCCGACGGTGTGCTGCTGACCCCGCCGGTCCCCATGCTCGGCCATGTCACGTCCAGCTACCGCAGCACGGCCCTGGGCAGGACCTTCGCACTCGCCCTGATCAAGGGCGGCCGGGACCGCATCGGTGAGCGGCTGTACGCACCCGTGGGCGACCGGCTGGTCCCGGTCACCGTCGCAAGCCCCGTCCTCTACGACCCCGAGGGAGCCCGCCGCGATGGCTGACACCCCCCTTATCACCCCGCTCCGCAGCCCCCTGTCGCATGACGCCGACCGCCTGGCCGCCGCCACCCGCACCTCCGGGGGCGCCATCCGGCTGGCCGAGCTGCCCTTCCTGGCCCAGGTCAACGTGCGCCTCGACGCCAAGGGACCGGCGGCGGAAGCCGTCGGGCTCGCACTCGACCTCCAGCTGCCACTCCAGCCGAACACCGTCGTCCGCGCGGGGGAGCTGACCGCGCTGTGGCTCGGTCCGGACGAGTGGCTGCTGGTGGGACCGCCGGGCAGTGAGCGAGACCTGGAGAGCCGGGTCAGGCAGGCCGCGGGAGACGAGCCCGTCGCCGTCATCGACGTCTCCGCACAGCGCACCACGCTCCTGGTCACCGGCCCCCACGCCCACGACCTGCTGGCCCACGGCTGCTCGCTGGACCTGCACCCACGGGTCTTCGGCCCCGGACGGTGCGCCCAGACGACACTGGGCCGCACTCAGGTCGTCCTGGTCGCCCGGGACGAACCCAGGGCCGGGTTCTGGGTCCTGGTCCGCTCGACGTTCGCCGGCTATCTGGCGGACTGGTTGCTCGACGCGGCGACGGAGTACATCTGAGCGGGCTCCGTGCCGCAAGTTTCGTCGTACGCACCGAAACCCGGGCGCGGTCGTGAGTGTCGACACCATGCGGGCCGAGGTCGCAGCCCGTGCGCTGGACGCGGGGGCGCAGCTGGCCGAACGACGTCTCGGGGGGGGCCTCGCCGGTGACGCAACAGCCGCGCCCGGCACGGCAGTGTGACGCCGCGACGACCGCGGTGTCCGTGCTTGCCGCGGCGCACGGCGCCTGGTGTCTGCGGGTGCACGACGTCGCTTCGACGGCCGACGCGGTACGGGTGACGGCCCGCTGGGGCGTTGAGGCGGCGGGGTCGCCGCCGCGCTGAGCGCCCCTGTGGAGCTCCCGTCGGTGGAGCCTCAGCCCGGATGGCCCATCCGGCGGCTGATCTCCTCCGCACCGCCGATGAGCGCGGGTGCGAGCTCGTGGATGCGTTCCTCGGTGAAGCGGTACGCGGGGCCGGAGGCGCTGAGTGCGGCGATGACCTCGCCGTCGCGGGACCGGATCGGGGCCGCGACGGCGTGCAGTCCGATCTCCATCTCCTCCAGCGTCATCGCGTACCCGCGCTCCCGCGCCTCGGCGAGGTCCTTCTCCAGCTTCGCCCTGGCCGTCAGAGTGTGCGCCGTCAGCTTCCGCACCCCGGACGTCGCGAGGACGGCGGTGCGCTCCTCCTCCGACAGGTGGGCCAGCAGGATCTTGCCGCTCGACGTGGCGTACACCGGGGTCAGTTGCCCGACCCAGTTGTGTGTGCCGACCGCGCCTGGCCCCCGTACCTGGTAGAGGTTGACCGCGTAGTGCTCCTGCAGGACCGCGATGTTGACCGTCTCGCCGATCTCCTCGCTGAGCCGCTCGCACACCGGCCGGCCCTGCTGGGTGATGTCGAGGCGGCCCGTGACCGCGCCGGCCAGCCGCACGATCCCGAAGCCCAGCCGGTACTTGCCCCGCTCGGCCGTCTGCTCGACCAGGCCGCGCGATTCCAGTGCCCCGAGCAGACGGAACGCGGTCGACTTGTGGACGTCGATCTCGGCGGCCACCTCGCTGACGCCCGCCTCGCCCCGCTGGGCGAGGATCTCCAGGACGCTGACGGCGCGGTCGACGGACTGCACTCCGCTCACCGCGGGACCAGTTGTTTCGCTCTCTGCGGTGTAGTTGCTCATAGCGCAACTATACGTACGGGCGCCGAAGGGTCCAGAGGGGTCGGATCCGGCCGCCCGCATGGTCGCACGCCCCGCCCGGTCGGCGGAAGGTCATGGCGCGGTTCCCGTTCAAGTTCGCTCGACCACCCCCTTGACAGTCGGTGTCCGCAAGGAGACAGTTTTGGCCAGTCGTTGCTTATAGCGAAGAGAGTTGTGTAATACGCAACTCAAGGTCGGCTCGGCCTGGAGGAGCAAGCAATCGACGGCTCCCCGCCATCCAGAACATCAGGCCGAAGATCCCGAAGATCGCATTCGGCCGTCCCCTCGACGAGGAGATCGACCGTGACACACGAGGTACGCGGCGTCGTCGCCCGCCAGAAGGGCGCACCGGTCTCCGTGGAGACCGTCCTGGTGCCGGACCCCGGCCCCGGTGAGGCGCTGGTGCGGGTGCGGGCCTGCGGCGTCTGCCACACCGACCTGCACTATCGGGAGGGCGGGATCAACGACGACGCGTTCCCGTTCCTGCTCGGCCATGAGGCGGCCGGTGTCGTCGAATCGGTCGGCGAGGGCGTCACCGACGTCGCCCCCGGCGATTTCGTCGTCCTCGACTGGCGTGCCGTCTGCGGAACTTGCCGGGCCTGCGGCAGGGGCAGGCCCTGGTACTGCCTCGCCACCCGCAACGCCGCACAGTCGATGACCCTGGCCGACGGCACCCCGCTGTCCCCGGCCCTCGGCATCGGTGCCTTCGCCGAGAAGACCCTGGTCGCCGCCGGACAGTGCACCAAGGTCGACCCGACCGCCTCGCCCGCCGCGGCCGGGCTCCTCGGCTGCGGTGTGATGGCCGGGTTCGGTGCCGCCGTCCACACCGGCGGCGTCCGCCGCGGCGACTCGATCGCGGTGATCGGCTGCGGCGGCGTGGGCATGGCCGCGATCGCCGGCGCCAAGGTGGCGGGAGCCTCCCGCATCATCGCCGTGGACGTCGACGAGCGGAAACTGAAGTGGGCCGAGCAGTTCGGCGCCACCGACACCGTCGACTCCTCACGCACCGACGCCGTCGAGGCGATCCGTGCACTCACCGGCGGCTTCGGTGCCGACGTCGTCGTGGACGCGGTCGGCCGCCCCGAGACCTTCAAACAGGCCTTCTACGCCCGCGACCTGGCCGGCACCGCCGTCCTGGTCGGCGTCCCCACCCCGGAACTCACCCTCGACCTGCCCCTGCTGGACGTCTTCGGCCGCGGCGGGGCCCTGAAGTCCTCCTGGTACGGCGACTGTCTGCCCTCCCGGGACTTCCCCGCCCTGATCGACCTCTATCTCCAGGGCCGCTTCGACCTGGGCGACTTCGTCAGCGAGACGATCGGCCCGGACGACGTGGAGACCGCCTTCGCCAGGATGCGACACGGCGATGTCCTGCGCTCGGCGGTGCTCCCGCAGTGGACGGACACCCCGTCGGCCACGTGACCAGCGCAGCCTGCTGCTGCACGATCGGCGCCCCCATCGCGCGTACCAGCCGGCCCCCCGACCGAAGGCATCACCGACCACCCACAGCCCTGTTCGGCGCCCGCCGCGTGCGTGTCCGACATTCTCCGAAGGTGACACGATGACCATCACGAACCTGCCGCCCAGCCTGATCCCCACGCTGTCCGGCGACTACTACACCGACCCCGAGGTCTTCGCCCAGGAGCAGGAGCGGGTCTTCGAGGCCATGTGGTTCTGCGTCGCCCGCGCCGCCGACCTGGCCGGGCCCGGCGCCTTCCGCACCTACCAGGTGGGCCGTGAGAGCGTGCTCGTCTCCCGCTCGCGGGACGGCTCGGTCAAGGCGTTCCTCAACATCTGCCGGCATCGCGGCGCCAAGCTGTGCCTTGAGGAGTCCGGCGAGGTCAAGCGGGCCTTCCAATGCCCGTACCACGCCTGGACCTACGGCCTGGACGGCAAGCTGGTCGCCGCGCCCAACCTGACGTCGATGCCCGACATCGACCGCAGGGAGTACGGCCTGATCAACGTCCATGTGCGGGAGTGGCTCGGCTATGTGTGGGTGTGCCTCGCCGACGAACCGCCCTCCTTCGAGGCCGAGGTGCTGGGCGCGATCGTCGAGCGGCTCGGCGACGTCGAGTCGATCGAGCGCTACGCCATCGACAGCCTCCGGGTGGGCCGCCGTATCACCTACGACGTGCGGGCCAACTGGAAGCTCATCATCGAGAACTTCATGGAGTGCTACCACTGCGCCACGATCCACCCCGAACTCACGGAGGTGCTCCCGGAGTTCGCGGACGGCTATGCCGCGCAGTACTACGTCGGTCATGGCGCCGAGTTCGGCGAGGAGGTCCAGGGCTTCACGGTCGACGGGTCCGCGGGACTGGACCGGATACCAGGGGTGGCCGAGGACCAGGACCGCCGCTACTACGCGATCACCGTCCGGCCGCAGGTCTTCATCAACCTCGTGCCCGACCACGTGATCTTCCACCGGATGTACCCGATGGCACCCGACCGCACGATCGTCGAGTGCGACTGGCTGTACCTGCCGCACGTCGTGGAGAGCGGCAAGGACGTGGAGCGTTCGGTGGAACTCTTCCACCGCGTCAACCAGCAGGACTTCGACGCCTGCGAGCGCACCCAGCCCGCGATGAGCTCGAAGGCGTACGCCAAGGGCGGCGTCCTGGTGCCGAGCGAGCACCACATCGGCGCGTTCCACACCTGGCTGCAGAACAAGCTGGAGGCGCGGCCCACGCGCTGATCCCGCCCCCGGAACCGCCCGTCCACCTGCTGTTGCGGCCCCTCCGGCAGGTGGACGGGCCATGGGGACCGTCCTGTGGAGATCGGACAGGACCGGGAGCACCTCAGCGGCGACGGCCCTCGTGATCGCCCTCCTGGTCGCCCGCACCGGACGGCTCGACCCCGGGCGGCACGTAGCCGCATCTGCGTCGCGCCGCAACCACCGACGAGGGCGGCCGGGGGCTGTTCCTCGTCGCCCGGTTCGCCCGGCGCCGGGGCACCCGGTACACCGATCGCGGCAAGGTCATCTGGAGCGAACAGGCCCTGGACGCCGCCGCGGCCGGGTTCGACGAAGCCATGGGTGACCTGCTCCTGGACCAGTGGGCCGAGCCGACGCCGTAGTCGTGAGCAGGCCTGGCCTCCCGCGGACGTCGGTTGCGAAATGCGCAACGCCGAGCATCATTAGAAATTGATCTAGGCCGACTCCCTTGACAACGCCCGCGCCACGCGGAAAGCATGTTGCGTATAGCGAATGTCGTTGTGTTATGTGAGACACCCTCTCGTCTGGAGCCGGCATGAGGAGCATCACCGTCGTCGGAGCGTCGCTGGCAGGCCTGAGCACGGTCCGCGCGCTGCGCGCAGAGGGCTATGACGGCGAGATCGTCGTCGTGGGGGAGGAGCGCCACACCCCCTACGACCGGCCCCCGCTGTCCAAGGACTTCCTCAAGGGCGACATCGACGCCGAGGGGCTCGCGCTCGGCGACGCCGACGAGTACGAGGTCCTGGACGCGCACTGGCTGCTCGGCGAGCGCGCCGTGCGGCTCGACCCGGTCGCCCGCACCGTCACCCTGGCCGGCGGACGGCATGTGCGCACGGACGGCGTCGTCGTCGCGACCGGCGCCAGTGCCCGCACCCTCCCCGGCGCGGACGGGCTGGCGGGCGTCCACACCCTGCGCACCCTGGACGACGCCCAGGCCCTGCGTACCGAACTGCTCGACGGGCTGCCCCGGGTCGTCGTGATCGGCGCCGGGTTCATCGGCGCCGAAGTGGCGTCCACCGCGCACCGGCTCGGACTCCACGTCACCGTCGTCGAGGCGCTCCCCGTGCCCCTGGAACGCCAGCTCGGGCGCGAGATGGGGCTGGTGGTCTCCTCGCTCCACAGCGATCACGGGGTCCAGCTGCTGTGCGGAACCGGCGTGGCGGAACTGATCGGCGAAGACCGGGTCACGGGCGTACGGCTCGCGGACGGGCGGGTGCTGCCCGCCGACATCGTCGTGGTCGGCGTGGGCGTCCGCCCCAACACCGACTGGCTCGCCGGCTCCGGTGTGCAGCTGGACGACGGCGTGGTGTGCGACGCCGGCTGCTCGACCGGCGTCCCGGGCGTGGTCGCCGTCGGTGACGTCGCCCGCTGCCCCAACCCGTTCACCGGACGGCACGCTCGCATCGAGCACTGGAGCAGCGCCACCGAGCAGGCGAAGACCGCCGCTCGCACCCTGCTGACCGGTGTGCCGGCCGCCGCCCCGCTCACCGCGCCGTACTTCTGGTCCGACCAGTACCAGTCGCGCATCCAGGTCGCCGGGTACGTCGCCCCAGGTGCCGAGCCCATGGTCGTCGAGGGCGACATCGACAGCCGCACCTTCACGGCCCTCTACCGACGCGAGGGCACCCCCGTCGCCGTGCTCTCCCTCAACCAGCCGAAGTTCTTCAACCGGCTCCGCCGCACCCTCGTCCCCGCCGCCGCGGCCGTCGTCTCATGAGCTCCGCGCCTCAGCCCACCCTGGCATCCGCGCAGAAGACCGCCACGAGCATTCCGCGGCACCTGCGTTACACCTGGGACCACGAGTGGCTGGTCGTGGACGAGGGCAACGCCACGGTCGGCATCACCGCGTTCGCGGCACAGGCGCTCGGCGATGTCGTCCATCTCCGCCTGCCCCAGGTCGGCACGTGGGTCGAGGCGGGGGAGAGCTGCGGGCGCATCGAGTCACTCACCGCCGTCAGCGGCCTGTACGCCCCCGCCTCGGGCCGGGTCCTGGAAGTCAACACCGCGCTGGACGACGACCCCGGCGTCGTCAACTCCGCCCCCTACACCAGCGGCTGGCTGTTCAGGCTGCGGGTCGAGAACATCGCCGGCGCGCTGTCCGCCGACGCCTACGCCGCCCACTGCGCCCACACCCGAGGAGACCGCCGATGACCCTGTTCGACCAGCCCCTGCACGAGCTCGACCCCGAGGTGGCCGCCGCGGTT